>NZ_CP011412.1:0-1309648 GCF_001007875.1 Sedimenticola thiotaurini
CCATCTATGCGCTCGATCTCCCTCCCCTGGTCAAACAGTACAATACCGGGTCGGTAGGTCAGCCCCAACTGTTCGGCAAACGCCTTCGGAGTGGTCTTGTTGCCCGCCGGGTCGATGATCGGTTCATCCGAGTTGGCATCCAGCCGGACAAAGGTGTAGTTCTCCAGGACTTTCATGATCTCCGGGTTTTTCAGGTGTCCGTCATGCAGGGCGTCACAGGCGTCGCAACTGCTGTCTTCAAACAGCAGCGCCAGCGGCTTGTCAGCCACCGATTGCAGGTCGCTTACCTGCTTCAGCAGGGGATGATCGCGGAAGGTGTAGACCGGTGTAGTCTGCTGCTGCTCGATGAAACGGCTCAGGTTGGTCTTGAGATAGGCCTTCTGCTGAACGAAGTCGAGGGCGTGTTTGAAGGCAGGTACTGAACGGTAACCGTTCAGACGCAACACCGTTTTGTTGTCCTGGTTCAGGAACAGGATAGTGGGGGTGTAGCGCACCTTGAGGAGCCTGGCCAGCTCCTTTTCTGTGACGGTGGTGTTGGCATCGAAGGCGACTTCCCGATCGCCCTTGATATTGATCTGGATAACGTCAAAGTTCTCTTTGATAAATGGGGTGTAGGGCGCATTGGCGATATTCTCGTCAACCATCTTGGCGCAGTAGGGGCAGTTGTTCAGATGCATGAACAGCATGACGTGTTTGCCCGAATCAGCGGCTTCTTCGGCATCTTCGGCAATATCCAGGAAACTCTCCTTGAACCAGGCCGGGTGTATCGACGGTACGCCGCCAGTCAGTTTACCCGGCTGGGTGGTCGCCAGTGCCTGCAGGCTGAACAGGGCACAGCAGATGAGCGCGCAAAAACAGAGTAGTCGGTTGAACATAATGCATCCTCCCTCGGATTCCTAGTGGCCGGTATTCGGCTCGTATTATCAAGATCGTGTGGTTATTCCCTTGAACAGTCTGGGACAACGTCAACTCTGGCCGGTTTCATTGCCCGGTTATCAGGTATGACGGTGACAGCCAACTATCCGATCACCACGGGCGTGTATTGCCAGGCGCAGCACATCCCGTGACCTTACGCTATAGCGGGATTTTAGCGAGCAGCTGTCCACCGCTGCCCGACCGCATGGCCATTATTAGCTACAGCGTAAAGATTGTCTATTGCCCCTCGAGGGCAAATGAGTAATGGCCGTATCGGCAAGGCCCGGAGCCAGGATAAGGGGGACACAGAAGCAGAGGAGTACTAGGGCAGATTGACCGATTGCGTCCGAAAGTACGGGCATTTTGCCTGTATCGGCAGTGTCGGTCTGTCACTCTCCATTAGTTGTTGGCTGGTTGGGGACGTGTCGGCCATCAGCAGTTCGCCAATACATGGCTAACTGCAACTGATCCGGTTTCTGCCCCGGTGTTTGGCCCGGTAGAGGGCCTGATCGGCGCGACGGATTGCCCCCTCGATGTGCTTGTCGTCCAACCGTAACGTGGTCAGGCCAATGCTGATGGTGACGCGGATCTGTTGATTCAGGTAGTGCAGTGGTCGTCGCGCCAGACTGGAACGGATCCGCTCCGCCACCAGCAACGCCTGCCCCGGCGTGGTATCAGGCAGCAGAATACAGAACTCCTCGCCTCCCCAGCGGGCGACGATATCAATATTCCGTAACTGAGCCCGAATGATATTGGCAACCTGTTTTAGGACATAGTCTCCCGCATCATGCCCATACCGGTCATTAATGAGTTTGAAGTGATCAAGGTCCAGCAGCAAGACCACGCCGTCAGCCCGAAAGCGATCCTTGCGTTGCAACTCCGACTGGAAATGCAGTTTGAAATAGTTACGGTTGCCGAGGCCGGTCAGGAAATCGTGCGTGGCCTGTTCATGCAGCATCATCTCCAGTTGCTTGGTCTGGCTGATATCGATCATGTAGCCGGACCATATTGCCGGTTCATCATTCGCCATAGAGTTTTTCGTGGAGGAGACCCTGATCCACTTCTCCTTGCCCGATGGCAGGATTACCCGGGTATCGATAAAAAAGGTGTCCGCCCCTTGGGATGCCTTTAGGTCCTGTTCCCTGAAAAATTCCACATCATCCGGGTGAATGAGGTTCCAGAACCTGTTCATGTCCGCCATCAACTCTTCAGGGGCAATGCCCAGCAACTCCTGGGAATAAGCGCTGCAGTAGAGGCAGTGACCGGTGCCGGCTTCATCGATTACATAGTCATAAAGCAGTGCAGGGAGATTGCGGGTAAAGCGGTCGTAGCGATCAGCCTTTTCACGCAGCATCTGCAGTTCGGCTGCAGGTGGCGTGGGTATTTGATCAAAAGCTCTGTTCATCAGCGTTGCGGTATCTGTAGACTATTGGCAAAGCAAAGACCGCTGGTCAACAGGCTGAAGAGTAGTGTAACGCGGTCGGTTTACGTCAGGGGTGGGGTGATTTTCAATCCTTCCTGATGTCCTCGTCAGACAGGTGAATTCTACCAAAGAGATAAGGGTTTAGATATGTCCTAAAGCTGTCCGGTTAAAGATGAGAATTGGCTCACAGATCGATGGCGGGGTGGGTTGATGAGTGGGATCGGAAATCGTGCGAATGCCGTTAAATATCCGGCGATCACCCGGAGAAGTAGTCCGTTTTATTCCCACACAGTTCCTTAATATCGAGTATCAACAGTTAAAAGCACCGGGTCAGGTGCAAGTAATATGATTCTTGAATTCCATTGCTTATCCGCAATGGAAAGCACAACCAAAGAGGAAGATAGTGGCGACAAAAAATAGAATAGCACTGCTCATCGATTGCGATAACGTGAGCCACGCATCGGTAGATGGTGTTCTGGAAGAGTTGGCGAAATATGGTGTGGTGAATGTCCGGCATGCCCATGGTGATTGGAACAGCCCATCACTCTCCGGTTGGCGTGAAAAACTACATCCCCATGCGATCAGACCCATGCAACAGTTTGCCTATACCAAAGGAAAGAACGCCACTGATTCGGCCATGATCATTGACGCTATGGATCTTCTGTACAGCAAAAATATTGATGCATTTGCTCTGATGACCAGTGACAGCGACTTTACACCACTGGTATTGCGACTACTGGAGAGTGGACTACCGGTGTATGGGTTTGGTGAGAAGAAGACGCCACAACCCTTTGTCGACTCATGTACAACCTTTATCTATACGGAGAACCTGGCATCAGGCCAGGAGGATTTATCAACGAGTGATAAACCTATCGCCAAGAAGAGTCGAAACGAACTGAGAGGCGATGCGGCGCTGGTAAAACTACTTCGAACTGCTGTTGAACAGACTTCCGACGATGATGGCTGGGCCCACATGAGCAAGGTTGGGCTATACATCACCAATAACAGTTCATTTTCCCCTATCAATTATGGATACAAGAAACTAGGTGATCTGGTGAGGGCCAGTGAACTGTTTGACGTCGAAATGAGAAATGACGGCGCCGCCATGTTCATCAAGGATAGTCGTAAATAGACGAGTAAGCCGGATTGAGTCCCCAGATATGATGTTGCCCGATTTATAACCGGTTATCCGCGCGGATTATCAGGCAATGGATGGATAGGTGGATCCTGTTTCTTCACTGATTCCAAGTTGGCTGAATAGTGTGATGTCTCCTGTTCAGCGCCAAATGATTGATCTGCTTGGTACTGAGATACAAACCGAGTGGGATGGGCACGCCTTCTGTGCCCACGCGGTACCTGTGCCTATGCCAACATGATTCAGCAATAGAATCCGCTGCGCCTATCCGACAAATTTGGTGTCAGTCGGTGACGTTGAACTGTTGCAGATATTGATGCTAGTCTCCCATCTACCTTCAAACAACCAAATCTGCCGGTTCAATCAGTGGCAAAAATGAATATCGGTCGTTAGAGAACGAATAGCGTTATTTTTTATCACAGGCAGTTCGTTTTGATGGGTGCCGTCTGACGTTAGGGTTCTCTACACAACTGTCAGGGCTGCACCTTCCCACCAGGAAAATTCACCACAGGGAGTTTTACGCAACCACGGTATTGTCGTGAGGAGATGGTGAGTCATGCGTTATCTATCCCGGGTTATTGTTTCGCTTTTATTGTTTCACTCTTTCGCATCGGCCAATCAGAACACTGTGCCGGGTGAGGTTTTGTTTACCCAGCAGGTGGTGGCACTGGATGAAAAAAATAACGAGTATCCCTCGGTAAGAATTGAGCCGGATCGCGTTGATGGATTGCGTTCACACACCTATGACATGGGTGAGCACGGCTCATTAATGATCATGACCAATATTCAGGAGATTGAGTTTCGTGGCCTGCCGGAACTGGTGAAGGGGGTGGAACATGCCTACCAGTTTATTCACCGGGAAACCGGCCGGTATCCGAAAAGCGGAGTGCTATTATACATTATCGAAATGGATCAGGTTCCCCTGGCGTATACCTTTCAAGCCAGCTATCCGGATGATGCAGGATGGAGCGAAGTGCGGCTGGCCCTGGTACGACGGGGAGAGCCGCTGTTTGGGTCGGATGCGGCTCAGAGTGTTTCCGAGCTTGTTTACGACACTATTCCCCATGAATTGACCCACGATGTACTGGCCGGCCTGCATTCATTGCCGCACGATCTGAACGGGCGATCTTCCTACCACACGCGCTGGTTTATCGAGGGCGTATGTGAACTCCTGGCGAAAAGATTCGCCCATGAGGAGGGGGTCTTTGCCTGGCGGCATTTTCTGAGACTTCGACATGTTGAACGGGTGTTGGTCGATGAGACCGTGCGCCGCTCGCTGTTCAACTGGAGTCAATTTAATCAGAACGGCATGAATTTGGAGTCTGACCTGTATGGAGCCGCCATGCTGGTTTTGATGGAGTGGACCCGAATGGTGGATCTGCGTCTGTTGCTGAACCGGATTGATAACTCCCCCAGGCCCTTGAACGGATCGGATCTGCAAGCCCTGCTGGAGACAACCACCGGCCACGATGTGGAGTGGGTCATGGATCAGGGCCATCTGATCGGCCGGGGGTTGATGGTAGACGACAACCTGGCTACCTACCAAGCTGAATAACCCTATTATCTGAGAAGGCAGACACGCCTTTTGGATAATCTTTCCTTCATAGCCCGAATGTTATTTTTGGCAATCCGGCCTAACCGGTTGTGATGAAAATAAACTTAACATATACTTGCGAGATCAACTAAATAGCAAGGTGTTGTTATGTCGCAGGAACCGCTGAGTACAACCCTAGTGATCCAAAATGCGTTACTGGCCTCAAGATTGGCCAGACGGGTAAGTCATCGTCTCAGTATGCATGGCATCAATCTGACTGAGTATCTGGTTATGCACTATCTGTCCGGGTCTGCAAATAATGCCGTGCCCAGAATTGAATTGGCTGAACATATCGGAATGAGTGCTTCGGGGGTGACGCGCCTCATTGCGCCAATGGAGAAAAATGGCCTCATAACAAAACGTGCCAACCCGCGCGACGCCCGTCAAAGCCTGGTGAAACTCTCTAAAACCGGCATGCGTCTCTACCGTGAGGCAAGTGTCAGTTTTGAGTCAGTGGCCAGTGATTCGATTGGCGGTCTCAGCAGGAGTCAACAGTCAAAGCTGGTCGAATTGTTAGCCAAGGTGCTCTGAACCATGGATGACAATTATCAGCAGCCCAGCCAGGAAGCGGCAATACGACTGTTCAGCCGCAACATCAGTGGCCCGGTGGTGATGCTGAACCTGCTGCGTTTTAGGAAAGTGGCGGACTATACAGTCAATCCGGAACTGTCGCCGGACCAGCCAATTACGGGTAGAGCGGCATTTCAACGCTATGTGGATCACAGCCTGCCCCATCTGCACCAAAGTGGTGGCGAGTTGCTGTTTATGGGGCAGGGGAGCCACTATTTTATCGGGCCGCCCAATGAGCAATGGGACCTGGTTATGTTGGGCAGACAGGGCGCCCTGGCCAGTTTTATGGCGTTTGCTTCCCACACCGGTTATGTTGCCGGCCCGGGACACAGAACGGCTGCAGTTGTGGATTCCCGGTTGCTGCCTGTGGTGGAAATGCCCAGGCAGACATAAAGCCGTTAAAGGAGCTGATTCAGATGACGCCAACAGCCAACTACCAGATCCGACCATACGGCAAGGATGATCTGCCGGTATTGGCTGGAATCTACCGGGATGCCATTCGTCACCGGGGACCCGAATGTTACTCGGAGCAGCAGGTGGCGGCCTGGTCCAGTTTTCCCGATGCCCTGCGCGATTTTGAATATTGGCTCACCAGTGCCACCACCTGGGTGGCGGTGGACAGGCATGATAACTGTATCGGCTTTACCGCCCTGGAAGAGCCGGGACGTATCTCTGCGCTGTTTGTAGCGCCCGCCTGGATGGGGCAGGGTGTCGGGTACGGTCTGTTGAACCATCTGCTTAAGGAAGCGCGTTTAGGTTCCTGCCAGACGGTTACCACGGAGGCTTCCGAGTTTTCCCGGCCGCTGTTTGAAAAGTTTGGTTTTGTTGTGCTGGAGATAGAGCACACCGAATTCAAGGGTGTGGCGTTCACCCGCTACGCCATGCAGACCGAGTTTCAGCGCGGATCGGGGGATGCTTGTTGACTGGTTTTCAGCGAGTTGATTATCTGACGGTACCGGCCACCCCGGTGACCGGTACCCCATTTGCTCAGTCAGCAGCAAAGCAGTAGAAGTAACCGTTACCGCCGGTTTTCGGCAGGTCGTCCTTGCCACATCCTCGGGTGCCGTGGGCCGAATTCCAGGAGGTGTTGCCGCCACCGTGCCGGTCATGGTGGCCCACCTGGGCACTACCCGTACTGTTACTTGTCCAGTTGTTGCAGGTGTGATCCGCCTCATCGGGGAAGTAGGCCGTGCCGTCTTCCTGGGTGCCGGTCAGGATGTCATGCTCGTTCGGGCTGTCATAACGCCCTTTGATACGGTTGCCGTTCTCATCAAGGGCGGTTTCCAGGGTGATTTTATTGTTGTACAGATGCAGGTCGGTCAGATTGGCCGCGATCAGAACACCGTGGGCGTTATACCAGGGTCCATTGCCGATCCGGTCCCGGGCGGAGATGCCCCGCTTGCCCTTCTCTTCGGTACTGAGATAGGCGCGCCACTCCCGGTCACCTGCACCGGCCGCTGCGGCCAGTTTCTGGCAGTGGGCATCAGCACCGGCCAATCCGCCCAGGTTTGCGCCATCCCCCATTCCCACGCTGGTGACAAAGAAGCCCATAGGGCGCAGCTCTTCAGCGCTCAGGGTCATGGGCAGGGTGCTGCACAGGGTTCCTATGCCTAGCAGCAATGCAATGGATTTGTGATGCATGTTTATCTCCTCTTTGGATTATTCCCGATTCCATCAAACGCACAGATTCAGTGTAGGATAATTTTTGCCGGAAGTTATTCTGTTTGCCAGATACGGGTGCACAAATCTGTGCGACCCGGTCTCCTTCCTGCTACGGACCCGAACCAAACACTACACTGTTAATGGAAATCGTGTTCGGGTTATCGGGCCAGTTATAACAAAACAGTAACGTCTGAAGTAATTTGATTGTCAGGCAGGTCAATAAGGGTGAAAGTAAGCTGGTTGTCGGGCCAGCGCCGTAGGGCCTCCCGGAGCTTGCCGGTGAGGCCAACCTGATCAGACAAGACGTTTGGTCCCGGAATCAAACTGAAACGGAGAGTTATCGTGAAAGCAAAGTGGGCATTTATGCTGTTACCCAGCCTGTTGGTGGGCGCATCCAGTGCTGTGGCGGACAAGGCTATTCTGGCGGGTGGCTGTTTCTGGTGTATGGAATCGGATTTTGAAAAACTGGCGGGTGTCACCGATGTGGTGTCCGGCTTTACTGGCGGGACCTTGAAAAATCCCACTTACAATGGCGACCATACCGGACACTATGAAGCGGTGGAGATCACCTATGATCCCGATAAGGTGAGTTACAAGGAGCTGCTCGACTACTACTGGGTGAATATTGACCCGTTTGATGATCGTGGGCAGTTTTGCGACAAAGGACCGAGTTATCTGAGCGCCATTTTCGTGGCCAATGACCAGGAGCGGGAGCTGGCCGAACAGTCCAAAAAAGCGGTACAGGCCCAGTTCCCGGATAAAACCGTGGTCACGCCTATCCTGCCGGCCAGTACCTTCTATCCCATCCAGGGCGATGAAAGCTACCATCAGGACTATTACAAGAATAACCCGTTGCGCTATAAGTACTATCGTTGGAACTGCGGTCGCGATCAGCGTCTGAAAGCGATCTGGGGTGATCGGGCCACCCATTGATCCATCCAGGCCGGCTGTTGATTCAGCCGGCGAACGCCCGCTGCTGAAGAAATGCCACCAGCTCCATGCCGTGTTGCTCGATCTTGTCCACCGAGTCGTGCTCGGCTCCGTCAATCTCAAGCAGAGTGATATTGGGTCTGGGACAGCCCGAGGCGATGGCCCGGGCATCTTCCACCGGGACGGTGGTATCCGCCCGACCGTGTACCAGCAGGATGGGGCAGTCAATCCGGCAGACTGAATTCAGTGGGGCAATGTCGTTGAAACGGTGGCCGATCACCCACTGCACGTAGCGCAGGGCCAGGCCGGTGACCGGGCCGGGCAGGTGAAACCGCTGCAGGTAACGTTTCATGATCCATTCCGGATGGGCGAAAGCCGACACACTGATGACCGCGCTGATATCCTGACGCCTGGAGGCGGTGAGCAGGGCGGCGCCTGCACCCAGAGAGTGCCCCAGCAGGGCCAGTTTTCGCGTTTTGCCGGGATGGTTATGCTGCAGCCAGTCGATGGCGTGGTCCAGGTCTTCAGCAAAGCGGGGCAGGGAAGAGAACGTATCGGGGTCGCTGCTGCCGTGGTTGCGTGCATCAATCAGCAGCACGTTGATCCCGGCCTGATGAAAGGGCTGTGCCATGGGCAGCATCAACTCTGCATTGCCGCCCCAGCCATGCAGGATAATGATGCTGTGATCAGCATTCGCCACCGGCAGCCACCAGGCGAACAGCTGCTTGCCGGCCACCGTGGGGATCTGTGCCGACTGATAGTCTATACCCAGGTCGGCCGGCGTGCCCTGCTCGCGGATTCGGGGGGCCCGGAATCCCAGGTGCAGGGCGGCAAGAAACAGGCTGGTCAGGAGAGCCAGAGTGAGGGCGGTACCGGTTACATAACTCATAGGTCAGGCAATCTGTTCAGGGGGATCAGGCGCTGCGTTCTGGCGCGGATTGATATCCTAACTTCTGCCGGCTGAAAAGCACAGTTGTTTATCAGCATGGCGCCTTCCCCCCGGTCTGTAGATCAACGCATCTTGAACGCCTCCTGGTGAAACCGGACCGGCCCCGGCCAGACCTGGCGCAGTCCGTTGCGCAGGGTCTCGGCAAAACCATGGGGACCGCAGAACCAGACCTCGGCACGTTTTGTAGCAGTGGATGCTGCCGCCAATGCCTCGGCGGTCAGCGGGCCGCTCTGCTCGTCATACAGATGCAGGTGAACCTGCGGCAGTCCGGCGCACAGCGCCTGCAGACGCGCCACAAAGGGGTCACTCCGGCGGTCCCGCACACAGTAGTGGAGATCGGCGGCAACCTCTGCGAAGCGTCCCCGTTGCAGGGACTCCAGCCAGGCGATAAAGGGCGTGATACCGATGCCGGCGGCGATCCAGATCTGCTGTGCATGGCGGTTGGCGGGATTGAACTGGAAGCGGCCGTAAGGGCCTTCGATCTGCACCGGATCACCGGCCGCAAGTTGTCTGGCGAGGCCCCGGGTATAGTCGCCCAGTGATTTGATGGCGAAGGTGACCATCTGGTCGCCCTGGTCGGCGCTGGCGATTGTGAACGGGTGGGCACCCTCGTTGTTGTCGAAAGTGACAAAGGCAAACTGGCCCGGACGGTGGCCGCGCCATGCAGCATCCAGACGGCAGCGCACTTCCACGATATCGGGGGTTGGTTGTTCCACCGCCACCACTGTTCCGCCCACCTGTCTTGCACGACCGATGCGGCCGGCAAGGGACCAGACGCTGGCCGCCACGCCGGCGGTAAGCAGCACGGCTAACAGTAGGCCGGTCGGTTGACTCCAGTAGTTGGCTGGTGACAGCACGATGGCGTGAAACGCCAGCAACAGGTAGAGCACCGGCATGGCGCGATGCAATGGGCGCCACAGCCGGTAGGAGAACTGATTCCACAGGGTTAATGCAACCAGTGCGAAGAGGACGTAGACGGCCCACTCCCCCAGGGATTCGCCCAAATCCTGTACCGGCTTGGCGAAGGCGGAGAACTCGTCGGTGCGAATACGACCGGCCCGCCCGACCGTGGCCTTCAGCAGGTCGTCGGACATCTCGATCAGCCAGTGAGCGGCGGCAAAAACGGTTGCCAGGATACCGCTCCATTTGTGCAGTCGGTAGATCCGGTCCATGCCGCCCAGGGGCGCTTCGAGCCAGGCGGGCCGGGTCGCCAGTACCATGGCCAGCGACATCAGGGCGATGGCCCAGAGACCGGTCAGGTAGAGTCCCTCCTGGTAAATGGTCCAGGCCAGCGAACCGGAGGAGAGGTGTTGTGGTGAGCGTATTTCCCAGCTCCAGGCAAGGGTGATCAGGGTGAGAAAACCGCTGAGGATAGTCTTCATGGCATTTTCATCGATAGAGGTTGAAGCTGTTTTTCGCTAATAGCGGGTTGCCCCTGCAATCCGTTGCAGATTTGGATGCAGGGGCAATATCCGGGCCGATCACATGGGGGCGCCGGTGCGTTCCCAGTGGTATCTGTAACGCTCCTTGTAATCACCTTTGGAACGGGCCTGGAGTACTTCGCCCGTTACCGGGTGGACCAGCAGCTTGACCGCTCTTCCTTCAGGATTGAAGGCTTTGATTTCGTATCCGTCGCGTTCACGCTCAATTTCATAGACATCGCTATAGCCGGCGCCGATTACCTTGGCGTAGACGGCGGGTATCTCCAGCCACGCATCGGTTGTCGGCATGGTGGGGTTGAAACGACCGGCGTCTGATTCCGCCATTGCGGTTCCGGCAACGGTTGCACCGGTCAGGGTGATAGCAAACAGGACGTGGGACATTTTCATCATAACTTCTCCAGTTGGTATGGGTTACATGGCGATCACCGTATTGATCGTGGGGCACAGTATTGATAAGCCTTGCTGAATTAATCCTGAAAACCAGGAGGCTCCAAAACGGGAATGGCCACTCCCTGAAACGGAGTGGGTGTCGGGGTCGTTATGGTTGGTTCTTTATGCCCGCATAAACATAAAACGGGTAGACAAGGGGGTTATAAATCAGCGATTACTAGGAGCGACCGGGATTCGGTTATGGGTAACAGGGGATGGTGTGCCGATGTTTTGCAGGCTTGATCTGCCCTATGGAAGGGCCATCACGCCATGTTGTTACCCCCCATGCAACGAATACTAATAACAGCGTTGCCATACCGGACCCGGTTGCACTGATCAATCGATGTTGTGCGAAACCTTGGAGGATAAGCCATGCAGGTAAAAGAGATAATGACCAGGTCTCCACGGACCGTGACACCGGACACCAGTCTGCTGGAAGTGGTATCCCTGATGTGCCTCTATCGCTATAGCGGTCTACCGGTGATGGAAGGGGAGAAGATGGTCGGTTTTATCGCGGAAAAGGATGTGTTCCATCGTCTGTTCCCTACCCTGGAGGACATGATGACGGAAGGTCTTGGGACCAGTGACTATTCCGACATGATGAGCAAGTACAAGGATGTGGTGAATCTCAAGGTGGCCGACCTGATGGCTACCGATGTTATTACGGTGTCACCCGAGCACCATATTCTGCAGGCGGCCACCACCATGGTGCGGCACAAGTTCCGCAGGATCCCGGTGGCCGAGGGCGGCGTGTTGCTGGGTATGCTGAGCCTGGGTGATGTGCATAAGGCGATTTTCCAGGCCAGTATCGCCGGTGCCAGCAAGCGCGTTCCTATCGGGATCTGATGCGCCGCTCCTGACCGGGGCGTGACCTCAGGGATTGGAGTCCGGCAGGCTCCAATCCCGGATCGTCCCTGTCCATATTCCGCCCGAGTTGTTATTGTGCAGGGGTACTTCCTGGTGGAGACCCGTGGCATGTCCCGGCAAGGTTTTTCTTCGCTTACTGAGCAGATCCGTCAGTGCACACTGTGCGCCGACCAACTTCCTCTGGGTGCCAATCCGGTGTTCCGGGCCGATCCCAGGGCAGTCATCCTGGTGGCGGGACAGGCGCCGGGACGGCGCGTACATGAGACCGGTATTCCGTTCAATGATCCCAGTGGCGATCGGTTGCGCAGCTGGATGGGTGTCACCCGCGAACAGTTCTACGATGTGAGCCGGGTGGCCATTCTGCCCATGGGTTTCTGCTACCCCGGTACCGGTAAAAGTGGCGATCTGCCACCCCGTCCCGAATGTGCCGCCGAGTGGCGGGAAGCACTGCTGGAGCGGCTGCCCCAAATCCGCCTGGTGCTGGCCATCGGTCAGTATGCCCAGGCCTGGCACCTGGGGTCTGCCCGCCAGAGGAATCTCACCGAAACGGTCAAGTGCTGGCGGGATTACTGGCCCGACCTGTTGCCCTTACCCCACCCGAGTCCGCGTAATAATCTCTGGTTGAAACGCAACCCCTGGTTCGAGCAGGAGGTGATCCCGGTGCTGCAGAAACGGGTTGGGGAACTGCTGGAGCGCGCTTGATCAGGCCTGCTTGGTGTTACGGTCGGCCAGCACCCGCTCCACGGTGTCCACGATCGCCTGGGTCTGGGGGTCGATCTCGATATTGACCAGCTCCTGCTCCTGGCGGAAACCGAGGTTGGTACGCTCCAGGGTCTCGGGAATCAGGTTGACGCAGAAGTCACATCCGTCGACCTCGCCGATGGTCAGGCTGATGCCGTCGATACCGATATAGCCTTTGGTGAAGAGATAGCGTGCATACGCTGCCGGCAGTTGGAACCAGACCTGGCAGTTGTTTTCGCTGCGGATGATCCGGGTGATCGGTGCCATGCAGAGGATATGACCGGACATGGCGTGGCCACCGATCTCGTCGCCGAAACGGGCCGCCCGCTCGATATTGACCCGATCCCCCGGCTGCAACAGCCCCAGGTTGGTGACCCGCAGGGTCTCCTGCATCAGGTCGAACGAGACCCGCTCCCCGTCGATGGCGGTGACCGTCAGGCAGCAGCCGTTGTGGGCCACCGAGGCACCGGGTTCCAGACCTTCCAACCGCTCCGGCGGCAGGCGCAGGGTGTGGGTGCGAAATTGTTTTTTTTCCTCGATGGCGACCACTTCCGCGGTGCCCTGGACAATGCCGGTAAACATCTGACTACTCCAACCGTTGAAACGCTGCTGATTCTATCACCAGGATCAGGCAGCGTTGGCCTGATGGTCACGGAAACCCTCCACAATGTATTGCGCCAGGCAGTTGATGGCGGGGGAGGGGGAGACCTTGGATTGCAGCAGGGTGATGGCCGATTCCGGCAGTTCCGGGAAGCCTTCCTCCGTAGTCAGTATGCGCATGTTTTCGTTGACGATACTGCCCACCAGCACGGTCACCCCCAGACCGCAACCGACCAGCGCTTCAATACCGGTGATGCTGGGACTGGAGTAGGCGACCCGATAGGGGCGGCCGCTCCTGTCCAGGGCTTTTGTCGCCCAGTGACGGAAGATACAGCCGGGCTGGAACAGCACCAGGGGCAGCGGCTCCTGTTCGTGGATAAAGTGATGCTTGGAGGTGGCCCAGACAGTGGACTCCCGGCGCAGCACCTCGCCGTCCATACTGCCCGGAACGGTGGTGACGATCGCCAGATCCACCTCCCCGGATTTCACCGACTTGGTCAGGAGTTCGCTGACTTTGCAGATCACTTCCACCTGAACCATGGGATAGGACTTGGCGAAGCGGGCCATGATTCGGGGGATAAAGGCGGCGACGTAGTCGTCCGGGATTCCGATGCGCACACTGCCCACCATGTCCGGTTGCCGCAGGGTGGATACCGCCTCCTCGTGCAGAAGCAGGATGCGCCGGGCGTAGGTGAGCAGCACCTCCCCGTCCGGCGTCAGTACCATGCTGCGTCCCACCTTCTCGAACAGGGGGCGTCCGACCAGCTCTTCCAGCTTCTTCATCTGCATGCTGACGGCAGACTGGGAGCGGTGAACCAGCTCGCCGGCCCGGGTGAAACCGCCCGCATCGGCGATGGCGACAAAGGTGCGCAGCAGATCGTTATCCAGTATGGGAGTCATTTTTAATCCATCATTCATATTGATGTGTTACATCAAAACTATTCGTTTGAATAATGTTTAGCACGGCCCCAGACTTTCTGCAACCGGACAACCACCCGGTCAACTTGATCAGGAGGCGTTATGAACAACTCGATTTCAATGAACCAGCCGTGTTCCTCGGCAATCCACCAGGCTGGCGTCGCCAGCCTGATACAGAAGTTATCCCCTGGCCGGTTACTGATTCAGCTCACCGGGCTTATCTATCGCTGGCACATGCTGGCCAAACAGCGTCACCAGTTGCGGACATTGAGCGATGAGATGCTGAAGGATATCGGCATTACCCGCCTGGACGCGGAGCGGGAGGCGATACGTCCCTTCTGGGATGACCGGGGGATCTGGCGTTGAACCCAGTGGCGACGGAGTGAGGCTGGAACCCCCATCCAGCCGTAACTCCGGAGCCCCTCACCAGCGCCGCACGACTCAAATCTGTCCAGGCATCACGCCGTTTTACCCGTACCGACTCGCGCGCTTCTCCCATCCCTGGGCGATACCCTCCATGGCTGGGGGGATAAAACTAATCCAACTGCCCCGGGATAACCTGACTAAACTTGGTGAACAGGCGCCGATGCGCCTTGACCGGATCTGCCAGTGGAATAATCAGCTGGCAGTGACTTGGCAAGCCCAGGAGAGGGAATGGATCACGCGGCAGGTGCGGTAAGTATTCTGGCTATCGAGGATGAGACCGCGGTGCGGCGCAGTCTTGTGGCGCACCTGGAAGATCTGGAATATGACTTCATTGAAGCGGCCAACGGGGTGGAAGGGATCGAGGTGTTCAACAAAACCCGGCCCGACCTGGTGTTGTGTGACCTGCGCCTGCCCGGCATGGATGGGCTGGATGTGCTCTCCAGCATTGCCGAATCCTCACCCGAGACACCCATTATTGTCGTATCCGGGGTCAACCAGATGAGTGATGCCATCCAGGCATTGAAGCGGGGTGCCTGGGACTACATCACCAAGCCGATTCTGGATTTTCAGGTTCTGGACAAGGCTATCGAGGGGGCCCTCAACCGGGCGCGCCTGATACGGGAAAACCGGGCGTATCAGAAGCACCTGGAGACCCTGAACCAGGAGCTCTCCATGGCGCTCAGCCAGTTGCGGGAAGATGAAGAGGCGGCGCGCGCCCTGCAGGCCAGCCTGTTGCCGCCGCCGACAGTTCAGTACGGCGAGTACCGTTTCTGCCGCAAGTTGCTCCCTTCGCTGCTGCTGAGCGGGGATTTCACCGACTACTTTCCCATCGGCAGTAACGAGGTGGGCTTCTATATTGCCGATATCTCGGGACATGGGGCCGCGTCGGCCTTTGTGACGGTGATGCTGAAAACGCTGTTTGAAAAGCATATGGATGCCTTTCAACAGGGTCATGATGAGGTGATCCGCCAGCCCCATGAGATGCTTGATCACCTGAACCGGGCCATCTACCAGTCGCCGATCGAAAAATACCTGACCATTTTCTATGGGGTGCTGGACATTCGCCAGCACCGCTTGCGCTTCTGTTCCGGTGGCCAGTTTCCCTACCCGATGCTGCTGGAGGGGAATCAGGTCAGCACGCTCACCAGCCATGACAAGCCGGTCGGTCTGTTCGAGGAGACCATCTATACCCAGCACCAGGTCGATCTCCAGCCGCGGCAGCAGCTGCTGATGATATCTGACGGTATTCTGGAACTGTTTCCCAGGGACTCGGCCCGCAGGAGAACAGAATGGTTGTTGCAGATGGTCTCCCGGGGAGCCTGTGATATCGACAAGCTGGTGCAGCGGTTTGAAATTGAGAGCATGGAGGAGATACCGGATGATATCGCCTTCCTCTCGGTGGCAAGGGATGGTCCCTGATGAGTGATGGCCGGGTTCTGCACGGGTCACACCAGGGTGTGGAGGTGCTCTGCTACCGGGGTGATGTGCGCTACAACCTCTGTCCGGCGCTGGATCAATACCTTGAGACGCTGTTACAACGCCCGGGCCTGCTGGGCTTCGTGGTTGACCTCACCGGGGCGGAAGGGGTCGACAGTACCAACCTGGGTCTCCTGGCGCGCCTGGCCCGGGCCATGCAGAAAGCCGGTCTACCCAAGGTGACGTTGGTCTCCAGTCAGCCCGATATCAATGAGCTGCTGTTGGCGGTCGGCTTCGATGAGGTGTTTGATATTGTGGCTACCGCCGCGCCGACGCCGGATAAGATGACCGAGATACCGGAGTTGCCGGCGGGTGATCCGGGGCGCTTGCTGCTGGAGGCGCACCGGGCCCTGATGAATCTGAATGAGACCAACCGGGCCAGGTTCCAGGATGTGGTGCAGGCGTTCGAGCGGGAGCTGGAGTCCTAGCGCGGTCGTTCGCAACCAGCCATTGGTAGAACTGCATAGCGGTCCCCGTTTCCTTCTGCCATATCACACCCCGAGGTTTCATTTTTACACTGTATGGTGTAGATATGCAGGGCTATGGATGTTCAGGCCTATCAGCAGTCACCCCCACGCTTGCCACCGCGCCGCCGCAGAGATCTGATCGGTGCTTTTCTGCTTGGTTTGCTGTTCATCCCCCTGTTGCCCGCCATGGCACAGGAGCCGGGCCGCACAGTTGATGATGTACTGGCCCTCTACGCCGACAAGGTGCAGCGGCGATTGCAACCACGCTTCCTGTTTGCTGACGTCGACTGGCCACCCCGGCAGGTCTCCCTGGTGGCATTCAAGGATACCCGGCTGATGGAGTTGTGGGCGCTGAGTGATAGTGGCTGGCAACACATCAAGGATTATCGGGTCAGGGCCATGAGTGGGCGCAAGGGACCGAAGCTCAAGGAGGGTGACCGGCAGGTGCCGGAAGGGGAGTACCGGATTGAGCTGTTAAACCCCAACAGCGCTTACCATCTCTCCATGAAGCTGGACTATCCGAACGAGTTTGACCGGCAGCAGGCGCAGCAGGACGGCAGAAGCAATCTGGGTGGGGACATCTTTATTCATGGCGGAGGCGTCTCAAGCGGCTGTCTCGCCATCGGCAATACCGCCGCGGAAGAGCTGTTCGTGCTGGCGGCGATGATCGGCCAAGACAATGTATCGGTCTTGATTACGCCCAGGGATTATCGCTTCAGGCCGCTCCAGTCGGTCAGCCCCGATGCACCCGCCTGGGTGGATGACCTGCATGCTAAAATAGCCGATCGGCTGCGGCTGTTTCCCCTGGCCGACAAGCGCTAGACCCGTTGCCGCGCGGATTGATCTGGAAAGCGGTATACCCAAACAGGAAATTGAACTGACTCCCGATGGCCAAAACTCCCAGAAAACGCAGCAAGACCACCGCTAAACGCGCCAAGACCACCACCAAACGTAAACCCTCCAGCCGTTCCCGCCGTCGCTCCAAGGCAAAGAGCCGGCGCGGCGGTGGGGTGGGCCGCTGGATCAGCCGGTTGCTGGCGCTCGGTTTTCTCTTCTCCCTGATCCTGGGGGGGTACCTGTTCTATCTGGATCACACCGTCACCACCCGGTTCGAGGGCAAACGCTGGGCGGTGCCGGCCCGGGTATACGGGCGACCGCTGGAGCTCTATCCCGGTGCGCCGGTGACGCCGGAACAGTTGACGGCAGAACTGCAGCGCATGGGGTATCAGCGGGTCACTTATCCCAAGCAGGCGGCCAGTTGGTCCCGCAATGCCGGACGTTTCCTGATTCGTGCCCGGGACTTCCGCTTCTGGGACGGCCAGGAGCCGGGACGATTCCTGGATATCCGGTTCGCCGGTGAACGGATCGAAAGTCTCACCGAGATGGGTGGGAAGGATCTGGCCCTGGTGCGCCTGGAGGCGCCGGAGATCGGTAGTATCTATCCGGCCCATAATGAGGATCGGGTGCTGGTTCAGCGCAAGGATCTGCCGGAACCCCTGGTACAGGCGCTGATCGTGATGGAGGATCGCACCTTTTATCAGCACTATGGTGTCGATCCCAAGGCGATCGCCCGGGCGGTCTGGGCCAACCTGCGGGCCGGCGGGGTGGTGCAGGGGGGCAGTACCCTGACTCAGCAGCTGGTGAAGAACTTCTACCTGACCCGGGAGCGCAGCCTGTGGCGCAAGCTGAACGAGGCGGCCATGGCGCTGCTGCTGGAGTACCACTATGACAAGGATGAGATTCTCGGCGCCTATGCCAATGAAATCTACCTGGGCCAGGATGGTGGCCGGGCGATTCACGGCTTCGGCCTGGCCAGTCATTTCTACTTCAACCGCAGTCTGCAGGAGCTGAACCTGGCCCAGATGGCGCTCCTGGTGGCCCAGGTGCGCGGTCCCTCCTATTATGACCCCCGGCGCCATCCGAAACGGGCCAAGCAGCGCCGTGATCTGGTTCTCAAGGTGATGCAGGAGCAGGGCGTGATCACCGCCAAACAGGCCAGTGCGGCGCAGAAACAACCCCTTGGCGTGCGTCAGAAAGGGCATGGGCGGGGCAGTTATCCGGCCTTTATGGACCTGGTCCGCCGCCAGTTGCACCGGGACTACCGGGAACAGGATCTCACCTCCGAGGGATTGCGCATCTTCACCACCCTGGATCCCTGGGCCCAGCAGCAGGCGGAGAGTGCCGTCTCTGCCCGCCTCTCAACCCTGGAGAAGCAGTACCGGTTGCCGGCTGGAAAACTGGAGAGTGCCGCGGTGCTGGTGGATGGTGAAAGCGGCGAAGTACGCGCCCTGGTGGGGGGGCGGAGTGCCCGCTATGCCGGCTTTAACCGTGCTCTGGACGCGGTGCGGCCGATCGGCTCCCTGATCAAGCCGGCGGTTTACCTGGCGGCCCTGCAACAGCCCGACCGTTACACCCTGATGACCCCGCTGGATGACAGCCCCCTGAGCATTGCCGGTCGGGATGGGGAGCGCTGGGTGCCGGAGAACTATGATCACAACTCCCACGGACAGGTGCCGCTGCATCTGGCCCTGGCCAAGTCCTATAACCTGGCCACGGTGCGGCTCGGTATGGATCTGGGGCTCGGTACAGTGGCCGACCTGTTGAAGGATCTTGGCATCAACCGGCCGATCACCCCGGTGCCGGCCATGTTGCTGGGGGCGCTCTCCCTGTCACCGCTGGAGGTGGCCCAGCTCTACCAGACCTTCGCCGCCGGTGGTTTTTATTCACCCCTGCGGGCGATCCGCGGGGTCCAGTCCAGCAGTGGCGAACCGTTGCAGCGTTATCCGCTGACGGTACGCCAGTCGGTGGATGCCGGTCCGGTCTATCTGCTGAACCGCAACTTGCAGGAGGTGGTGCGCAGTGGCACCGGTCGGGGCCTGGCCCGTTATCTGGACAGTTCCCTGAATATCGCCGGCAAGACCGGCACCACCGATGAGCTGCGGGACAGCTGGTTTGCCGGTTTCAGCGGCGACAAGGTGGCAGTGGTCTGGGTCGGCCGGGATGACAACAAGCCGGCCGGGCTGACCGGTTCAACGGGTGCGTTGCAGGTCTGGGGTGATATGATGCGCCGTATGCATCCGTTACCGCTCTCCCTGTTGCGTCCCGATTCGGTCGAGACGGTGTGGATCGATCCAGCCTCTGGCTTCCGGGCCGATGAGAGGTGCGAGGATGCGCGACAGTTTCCTTTTATTATCGGTTCGGCACCCACGGTGACCGCCTCCTGTGCGGGACAGACGGGTACCCCGATCCAACGGCTGTTTCGGAGTTTCTTTGAATGAACTGGAAAAGTTATGCTGCCTTGCTGCTGCCGGCCCTGCTGCTGGCCGGCTGTTATACGCCGCCCCAACGTCCGACGGCTGAGGTTGGCCAGCGTCCGCCACCGGCACCGGTCGACAACCGGGGCTATGAGCGTGAGGTGGTCACGGCGCCAGCCCGGGAGAAAGAGATACAGATCAGCGCCTATGAACCGGCTCCGGCGGTGCCCCTGGTACCGCTGCACAGCAAGGCGGTGGATGCGTTACTCAAGACAGCCCGGGAGCAGGAGCGCAACCAGGACCTGAATGGCGCAGTGGGCACGATTGAGCGGGCTTTGCGCATCGAGCCGCGCAATGGCCATCTCTGGTATCGCCTGGCCAGCCTGCGTTACAGCCAGGGTCAGCATGACATGGCGTCAGACCTGGCCAGAAAATCCCTGGCACTGGCGGGTGCCGACGTGGCGCTGAAACAGGACAGCTGGCGTCTCATCGCCAAAGCCAAACGGGCCGTCGGCGATATCGACGGGGCCAAAGTGGCGGAGCGCAAAGCGCGTATGCTGAACTGATCCGGTGACCGAGCAGGTGTCAACGGCCGTTTTTTTCACGGATGCGGCAGCAGGCCTGGGTTTAGGATACAATTCAGCGGAAAGCCATTGATATTCGGGGAGATTTATCGGCATGAGCATCTATGCCGCTGACAAACTGATCAGCCAGGCGCGCCAGCTCGCAGCAGAGTACCGGCGCACCATGGGCAAGCCTTTGCCCGGCATCAGCAATGAGATTGCGCTGCATGATGCCATTCGTCTGCTCAAGCTGACCCCGGTCGATGCTTCGGTTGGTGGCTACGATGCGGTTGATCCGGCCCGTGACGGTCTGCGCATCCAGATCAAGAGCCGCACTATTTTCGATGAGAGCAAAACCGGCCAGCGCATCGGTCAGATCAAGGCCGAGCAACCCTGGGACAGCGTGGTGCTGGTACTCATGGACGACAATTATGAACCCTATGAGATCTACGAGGCGGATCGGGATGATCTGCTGGAGTTCATGGAGAAATCCAGCAGCAGCCGGGCCAAGCGGGGCGCACTCTCGGTGGCCCGCTTCAAGATGATTGGCCGTCTGGCCTGGTCCCGGGACGAGGGCCTGGCCCCCGAACTGTGGGACAATCAGACCGGTTGAATCAGGGCATGTCAGAGATCAGCGAAGTGCTGGGCCCCGATGGTCTGCTGGCGGACAGCGTGGAGGGCTTTACCTATCGTCCCCAGCAGGAGGCGATGGCCGAAGCCGTGATGTCCGCCATGACCCGGGGCGAGGTGCTGATCAGTGAGGCCGGTACCGGCACCGGTAAAACCTACGCCTATCTGGTGCCGGTCCTGCTGTCGGGCCAGAAAGTGATCATCTCCACCGGCACCAAGAACCTGCAGGATCAGCTGTTTCATCGTGATCTGCCCCGGGTCAAACAGGCCCTGGCGGTGCCGGCGGACGTAGCCCTGCTCAAAGGTCGCGCCAACTACCTCTGTACACACCGCCTGGCCATGACCCAACTGGAGGGACGCCTCAACAGCCGCGCGATGGTGGATCAGCTGATGCAGGTGCAGCGCTGGTCCGGCCGCACCCGTAGTGGTGACATCGCCGAACTGACCGATATTCCGGAAGACGCCCCCATCTGGCCCCTGGTCACCTCCACCACGGAAAACTGTCTGGGTGCGGAGTGCAGCGACTACAGCAGCTGCCACCTGGTGGAGGCGCGGCGGCGCGCCCAGGAGGCCGACCTGGTGGTGATTAATCACCACCTGCTGTGCGCCGATTTCGCCCTCAAGGAGGGCGGTTTTGGGGAGTTGTTGCCGGGGGCGGACTGTTTTGTGGTGGATGAGGCCCACCAGTTGCCGGAGGTGGCGGGTAACTTCTTCGGGACCGGTCTGAGTGGCCGGCAGCTGCTGGATCTCTGTCGGGATATCGATACCGAGTACCAGCGCGAGGCGGGGGATCTCAAGGCCATACCGGAGCAGTCTGGTCAGCTGGCCAAGGTGACCCGGGATCTGCGCCTGCTGTTTGGCCTGGATCTGCGCCGGGGGCCCTGGTCAGAGATCGCCGGCAATCCCCAGATCATGGGGGGACTGGAGCAGCTGGACCAGCAGCTGACCAAAATGATCGAACTGCTGCAACTGGTGCAGGGTCGCGGCAAGGGACTGGAGAGTTGCCTGACCCGTTGTAACGCCCTGCGTCAGTGCCTCAACGAGCTGACCGGGGAAGATGAGACCCAGGCCAATCATATCCGCTGGTTCGAAACCTACCGGCAAAGTTTTCGTCTAAACCGCACCCCGCTGGATATCTCCTCGTTGTTCCAGGCCCGTATGGCCAGCCATCCCGGCAGCTGGATCTTCACCTCGGCGACCCTGGCTGTCGGTGGGCGGTTCGATCACTTTCAGCGTCAGCTGGGGCTGGACGAGGCGCGTACCGCCTGCTGGGACAGTCCGTTCGACTATCCCCACCAGGCACTCTGGTTCGTACCCAAGGGGATGCCCCAGCCCCGTGATCCGAACTATACCCAGGCGGTACTCGATGTGGCCGTGCCGGTGATCCAGGCCAGCCAGGGACGTGCCTTCATGCTGTTCACCAGTCACCGGGCGCTGCGCGAAGCGGCGGAAAAACTGGAAGATCGACTCGACTATCCGCTGCTGGTACAGGGCAGCATGCCGAAGGGGGAACTGCTGGCGCGCTTTCGTCAACTGGGCAATGCGGTGTTGCTGGGAACCGCCAGTTTCTGGGAAGGGGTGGACGTGCGGGGTGAGGCGCTCTCCTGTGTGATTATCGATAAACTTCCGTTTGCCTCACCGGGCGATCCGGTTCTGCAGGCGCGTATTGATGCCCTGCGTAAGCAGGGCGGCAACCCGTTCATGGAGTTCCAGGTGCCCCAGGCGGCGATCGCCCTGAAGCAGGGAGCGGGCCGGCTGATCCGGGATGAGACCGATCGGGGTGTGCTGGTGATCTGCGATCCCCGTCTGTTGAAACGGGGCTACGGTCACCTGTTCCTGGAGAGTCTGCCGCCGATGGCACGCACCCGGGATCCGCAGGATGTGGTGCGTTTTTTCCAGACCGAAGCAACCGGATGAAACACGGTTCCCGGCAGGCTATGGGGGAACAATGAATTGACCTGCCAGAGGGATACTTTTCTGCGGCAGCTGGGATACAATCGCCCTCCATGAAAATACTCGCTATAGAAACCGCC
This sequence comes from Sedimenticola thiotaurini, assembly GCF_001007875.1. Taxonomy (NCBI): domain Bacteria; kingdom Pseudomonadati; phylum Pseudomonadota; class Gammaproteobacteria; order Chromatiales; family Sedimenticolaceae; genus Sedimenticola; species Sedimenticola thiotaurini. Next base: position 23,025 of record NZ_CP011412.1, read on the forward strand.
ACGGAAGCCTGTTCCGCCGCCCTGTTGATTGATGAGGCTGTCAGCCTGCGTTATCAGGTGCAGCCCCGTATGCACAGTCAACTGATACTACCGATGATGGATGAACTGCTGGCGGAGGCCGGTCTGTCACTTGCCCAGCTCGATGCCATTGCCTTTGGCCGGGGGCCCGGTGCATTTACCGGAGTGCGTATAGCGGCTGGCGTAGCGCAGGGCGCAGCCTTTGCTGCCGATCTGCCGGTGGTGCCGGTATCCACCCTGGCGGCCCTGGCCCAGCGCGCTTTTCGCGAGCTGGGATGGCGGCGTCTGCTGCCGGCCTATGATGCCCGCATGCAGGAGGTTTACTGGGGTGCCTATGGGGTGGATGAGCAGGGTCTGGTGGTGTCGCAGGTGGCCGATGAAGTGTCGGCGCCCGATCGGGTCACACTGCCGGAAGGGGATGGTTGGCAGGGCGTGGGAGCGGGCTGGAGTAGCTACCGTTCCCTGCTGGAGCAACGATTGGCCGGGGCGGTGGAAGCGGTGAATGGGGAACTGCTCTGCAGTGCCCAGGATGTGGCGCTGCTTGGCGCGGCCGGTTTCGCCGCTGGCCGGGCGGTGGCCCCGGAGCAGGCGCTGCCGGTCTATCTGCGTGACAAGGTGGCATTGAGACCCGGCGAGTCCCGGCAAAAATGACTGCGCCGGGCTGTGAAGGCCCGGCTCGATTTACCCCGTGGCTGCAGGGTGTCGGAGGGAGGCGATGGAGTCGCTACTCTTCGACGTAAAGCGTGGAGCGGTTCCTGCCGCTCTCTTTGGACAGGTAGAGCGCCTTGTCCGCCTGTTCCAGCCAGACGCTATGGCTGCCCATGTTCTTGCGCAGCTCCGAAACCCCCAGACTGATGTTGAAGCGGATCTCCTGATCTTCATAAAACACCGGCATTGCTTCAATCATCTTGCGCAGGCGCTCTGCGAAAATCATTCCGCCCTTTGCCTCAGTGCCCAGCAGAATGACGCAGAACTCCTCGCCGCCATAGCGACCGGCAATGTCCATATCCCGCTTGGTCTCCCGCAGCATGGCCGAGGTGGCTCTGATCACCTCGTCGCCGGCCTGGTGACCATAGGTATCATTGACCCGTTTGAAGTGGTCAATGTCGAACATCACCAGGGTAGAGGGCTGATTACTGCGCTGGAACCGTTTGAATTCGTTCTGCAACTGGTTTTCCCAGGCGCGGCGGTTAAGCAGTCCGGTGAGTCCGTCAGTGCGGCCCAGGCGGTCCAACTGCTCATTGGCCGATTGCAGGGCGATCTCGTCCAGGGCCGCATCGGTGGCATCATGCAGCATCAGGCAGACATGCTCCACCTGGCCGGATATCCCGGTCAGGGGGAAGATGGTCATGTTCTGATACATGATTTCAGAGCGACCGGTGATCGGGTGGTGACTGTTAAAGCGGATGATGTAAGGGCGCTGCTGCCAGGAGGAGAAGGCCCGGTTGTTGAGCAGGAAGACCGTGTCCAGCTTTCTCTGCAACCACTGAACCGGCAGTTCCGGAAACGCTTCAAACAGGTTTTTGTCGGTCAGGGCGGCGGGGTTGATGCCGCTGTGGTTCCACATGAAGTGATTCCAGATCTTGATCCGGTGGTGGCGATCCAGTACCACCAGGCCCACGTCCAGGTTCTGTATTATCCCCAGCAGCAGATGCATTTCTGAGATGTCTTCATCCAGGCCACTCATGGTCAATTAAACTCCCCACCGGAACGCTTTTTCAGTGCCGGGATAGATTCCGGCGTGAGCAGTACCAACTGGTTGCAGCGGATCTGTTTATCCCCGATCTCGTAGTTGACCTCAATGGTCAGTATGCGGTCATGTCCCTTTCGTCTGGCCAGGGTCATGCCACTCTCCTGGCTGTAGATGGCCAGGTGTGGATGGCCCTGGCTGAAAGAGACATCCAGCTGTTCGGCAAACCCTTTCAGGAATGCGCCGACCAGCACATTGGCAATCTCTATGTAGAGCTCGACCTCACTGGGCGTTTCCGACTGCCTGAGATCAAAGTCGAACAGTCTGGCAACATGCTGGATATTGGTATCGTGGAACAGCATCAGATTTTCACCGGCTATTCCGCTGCCGATGAATCCCTGGGTGATACAGGTAAAGTTGTCGCCATGAGCGGTGGCGTTGAGGGTCATCTCCACTTCACCACGGGCCATCAGGCTGACGTGGGGGATGGAGAGTTCGACCCGTTCGTTGATCAGGCGAACCAGCAGATCCGCTGCCCGGCCCATGGCTACGTTGGAGATCTCCTGTATCCAGTCGTTGAAGGTGACCTGGATCTTTGGGGCGGCCTGGTTGTCCGTCAATATTCCCAACACACCGAACTGATCGAGAATCCGGGTCAGTTCCGCGCTGTCGATCGGTTTGCGGATGAATGCCACGGCGCCCAGTGACATCACCAGTCTGTGGGTATCGGGTTGAATGTCGCCGGAGATGACAATGGGCAGGGTAGGCAGGTCCTTCTGGCGAATATACTGCAGTACCTCGAAGCCATCCATCACCGGCATGTTCAGGTCGAGCAGCAGGATGTCGCCTTTCCCCGCTTCGATTGACTCGATAGCCTGCCGGCCGTTTTCGCAGAATGTAATATCCACATTCCAACCTGCCGGCAGGGCATGCATAACCTGCTTTCGGGCAAAACTTGAGTCGTCACAGATGATGACGGGTGTCGGCATAGTTGGACCGTTTTATCGTTGTTATGGCCGTTTCGCAGTCAGTATACCCATAGATGCTTGGGGCCGGAGAAAGCGCCAGGAAAACTATCGGCGCATTATACGCATGCCGGGCGGTCACTCCCAACAGTCTGTTTCAAGTGCGTTTTATTCTCCGGAACTGGAGGAGGGTAGCACGGGAATCAGCTCCGGTCCTCCGCCCTGGAAGTAGTAGTCGTATCGGCTGTGCAACCGGGAGGTCAGGCTCCACGCCTCGCTGAACGAGAGACCGCTTTTTTCCGGGAATATGACCTTGATATAAAGGCCGTTGGGGTGCTGCTCCTTAAGCTGTTCCAGTTGCTCTTCCAGTTCCGCCTGGGAGACCTTTTGGTAGCCGTCGGCGTCCTGGATTTTATATTCGATCAGGATATCCTGGCCGGGCTTGGTGTAACGTACGTCCACCAGGTAACGGCCGGCGGGTGAACGGGCCGGACGGATCAACTTGTCATATTTGACTTTCAGCTGTTCGAAATCGGACTGCAGGTTCTGCAGCTGTCGGCCGCTCTCCCGTTGCGCGACCCGGGCCGCCAGCAGTTCACCGGTCTGGCTGTTATAGCGCTGTTGCAGTTGCGTCAGCTGCTCTTTAACCGTTGCATAGTTCTCCTCCAGCGTATTCAGTGCCGAATGGGCCGAGGCAACCTCTTCCTGGAAACGGCCCAACTGCTGTTGCGCCGAGAGCAGGGTCTGTTGCAGCTCTTCCAGGTTCTGTTGCTGTTGCTGGATCAGGGTGTCGCGTTTCTTCAGTTGCTGGGTGAGGGTGTAGTTTTCCGCATTGAGCTGATCACGCAGCAGCTGTAACGACTCTTTTTCCGCCTGCAGTTGGACAATGTCCCGGTGCTGGGTGTCGATGGTGCCCGCCTGTTCGGTGCGCTGCTCTTCCAGCTGCATGAGTCGCATGCGCAGCATGGAGAGATCGTTTTCCGCCGCGAACAGTTTCAGCGCCAGACTCTCTTTCTCTTCACCGGTGGTCTTGGCCAGCTCCACCGCGGCCCGTTCAGCTTCCATGGTGGAGCGCAGTTGCTTGACCAGTTCGATATTGCGTAACAGCAGTACCACCATGGCGATCACAAATATCATCACGATAACCGTCATGATATCGGTGAAGGATGGCCAGAAACTCTCCTGGTTCTGCCCGTCCTGGCGGTTCAGTCGCAGGTCGACGAAGCTGTTGTCCGGGTTCATACGTCCTCGTGCAGCCGGAATCCGTCTCTGAGCAGCTTCTTGATATCCTCCATCTCCTGGGCGATGGGCTGGATTCTCTCCTCATAGACCTGGTTAAAGGCGTTGTTGATCGACTGCTCCAGGGATTGGATGTTGCCCTGGGACTGCTGCATCTCCGAGGCCAGCTCCTGGAAGGAAGACTGGGACGACTCCATCTTGGCGATCAGGCTCTGCAGGGAGCGGATCAGCCCGCTGAACTCAAACAGGACACTCTCGTTCTGGATCTGGAACCGGGGCATCAGGTGGGCGGCGGTAATCTGTTCCACCGCGCTCACCAGATTGGTCTGCACATCGGTCAGCTTCATGTAGAAGTAGCCGAAGAAGATGTAACAGACGATGGCGGTAATGGTGGTGGAGAGGGCGGTGGACATGCCGTGGATCACCAGCCCCATGCCATTCACATCCACTGCCGAGGCGAGCAGGTCGGAGGCGCCGATCAGGGCGATGGAAAGAGACACAATGGTGCCGAACACGCCGGTCAGGATCAGGGTGTTGTTGATGAATTTGGGCAGACTGTTACGGGTGCTCTCCGACGCCACCAGGGTGGTGGCCAGGGCGCTGTGATTGATCGGCGTGTTGGCTCTGTGCAGTGCCTCCAGGGTTCGGTAGCGATGCGCGATGATGCGCTGTTCACCAATCTCGTAGAGCGGATCGACCTTGTCCCGGAGGTTCGCCATGAACTGCACCACGGCCCGCTCCTCCAGGCCATAACTGACCAGGATGGTAATGATTTTCAGAAGTCCGAGGGTGAACAGGGTGAGAATGGTGCCGTTGATGATCAGGCCGGTGGGGGTGAGCTGGTCGCGGAAGTAGATCTCATTGATGAAATCGAGTTTCCAGTAGAGCAGGCCGGCGCCGATGGCGCCAAGGACGATCATTCTGAACAGGATATTGCGACTGAAGTGACGGCGTATCTGTATGCTTTCCAAGACTGTTCCCCCCGGCGAAGATGCCAAGCTTACCATATCTTGCAGGTGAGGCTAGAATGATCACACCATTTATGCATGTGTGTTTTTTTCAGTGTAACAACGGGGAATCGGTATGGCGGATATGGCGGGTGCTCGGCAGGACTTGCTGACTATTTTTCAGGCAGCACTGGACCGTGTGGAAGGGCGTCGCTGTGTCCGTGAATCGTTGCAGCATGATCCGCAACCGGTATCCCTTATCGCGCTCGGTAAGGCAGCTCAGTCGATGGCCCAGGGCGCGCTCGATGCGCTTGGTGATCGGGTGCTGGATGGGCTGGTGATCTCCAAGGCGGGCCATATGGATGGGGCGTTGCTGAACGGGGCCGGGCTCAACTGTCTCGAAGGAGCACATCCGGTTCCGGATGAACGCAGCCTGCGGGCCGGCCGGGAACTGGTGGAGTTTATCCAGAGCCGACCCAAGGATCGACAACTGCTGTTCCTTATTTCCGGTGGGACATCAGGATTGGTGGAGCTGCTGCATGATGGTATTGACCTGGCGATGTTGCAGCGGGTCAACCAGTGGCTGTTGGGTGGCGGGTTGCCGATCGATGCCATGAACCGGGTGCGCAAAGCGCTCTCCCGGATCAAAGGGGGTGGACTGATTCCTTATCTACAGCGCAGACCGGCCCGGGTGTTGCTGATCTCGGATGTACCGGGTGATGACCCGGGGATAGTGGGTTCCGGCTTGCTGGTGGCGGAAAAGGGCGCGCCGGACAGGCTGGAAGATCTGTCCCTGCCCGGCTGGTTGCGGGCCATGTTGCCGGCGGTGCCAGGGGAGAGAGCCACGGCAGCGGACAATGTACAGGTCAGTATTGTGGCGTCACTGTCCGATGCCCGCGAGGCGGCAGCTGAGAAGGGCCGGGAACTGGGCTATGCGGTGAACCTGCATCGGGCCCACCTGGGTGGTGATGTCAATATCGTCGGCCAGCGTCTCGCCTATGAGCTGGGTGATGCCTGGCCCGGCCTCTACATCTGGGGGGGCGAACCGACCGTGCAACTGCCGGAGGAGCCCGGTCAGGGTGGACGTAACCAGCATCTGGCGCTACTGGTGGCTGCCCAGATAGCGGGACGGCAGGATATCTGTTTCCTGGCCGCCGGTACCGACGGTGGGGATGGTCCGGGGGAGGATGCCGGTGCACTGGTGGATGGTGGCAGCGTGGGTCGCGGTAAGCGGGTGCTCGGTATCACTCCGCAGGTCTGCCTGGATCGGGCCGACTCCGGCCGTTTCCTGGCGGCCAGCGGTGACCTGATCCAGACCGGTCCCACCGGCACCAATGTGATGGACCTGATGATCGGCCTGAAGCTTTGAGAACTTCTCGCAGGTTGTGATCCTGAATGGTCGTCGATCATCCCGGGGTCTCAACGTGGTAAGGTGCTGCAAGCCAGCGTAGATGGTGGTTTATAACTCATAGAGGAGTTGTGATGTTTGAAAGCGCGACCCTGTTGCTGTTTGTTTCCTCTTCCTTGTTGCTGGCACTGGCGCCCGGCCCCGACAACCTGTTCGTATTGGCCACATCCATTGCCCGGGGTGCGGTGGCGGGGCTGATCACCACCCTGGGACTTTGTAGCGGATTGTTTGTCCATACCGGGGCGGTGGCGCTTGGTGTGGCGGTGCTGATCCAGGAGTCGGCACTGGCGTTTTCCATACTCAAGATCGGTGGTGCGCTCTATCTCGCCTGGCTGGCCTGGCAGGTGCTGCGGGCACCGGCTGAAACGCTCACCGCACGCCAGAGCAGCGAAAGTTACCGGCGCCTCTATCTGCGCGGGGTGTTGATGAACATTATGAATCCCAAGGTATCGCTCTTTTTCCTCGCCTTCCTGCCCCAGTTTGTCAACCCGGCCCAGGGCAGTGTTACCCTGCAGATAGGGATTCTGGGACTGCTGTTCATGGTCAGCGCCCTGCTGGTATTCGGGATTATCAGCCTGGCGGCCGGGAAAATCGGCGCGTTTCTGCGGCGCGGTAGAGGCGGGGTGATCCTCAACCGGTTGAGCGGTGTGGTGTTTGCCGGCCTGGCGGTAAAACTGTTGTTGGTGGAGCGGTGAGTTTTTCGGCACACACCGGTGTGGTTTAACTGTCAGGAGACGTATAGATAAAGGGACCGGCAGTGGAGAGAGAGCTCGACCGGCAAAAGGGGCTGGCCCCGTCTGACCGCCTTCGGCGAGGTGTTTCCGGGTCACCTGGTTAAAAAAGCCGGCCCATGGGCCGGCTTTGTTTTGCTGGTTCTGCTGTTACGGTTTGAGCTGGGGCTGTTCCAGGTAACGAACATCCTTAACCGGTAGGGGAAGCGGGTTTATGTAGGCATAACCCTGGGACTGCAGATAGGCTATCTCCGGGAAACCGGCTGGCACCACGGTGACAAAGCCATGCATATCTTCAGCCGTGTAACCGGCCGCCCGCATGGCGTTGTTGCACATGCGGAATTCCACGCCCATCTCCGATAACTCGGCCAGCTTGTCAATGACGCCCTGGTACTTCTCGTAGTTCTCCTTGGCGAAAGTGCGCAGTTCCGGACCATGGGTGACCACCACCATCTTGCCCTTCAGCGGCGTGGAGGTGTTCTTTACAAAGTTGTAAAGCACGTTGAGTTTGGTGGGGTCCTCGTAGTTGACGTCGAACACGGCATTGATGGTGGGATACTCGTGCATGTCAGTCTTCGCTGTGCCGTACGGGGCAAAGCTGCTATCCGCCACGGCCAGGCCTGTGCCACACAGGAGTGCTCCGATCATGGATAGGGTGGTGAGTGTTTTCTTCATTCTATTAACTCCTTACTGGTAGTTTGGGTAGAGCGCATCCCAGCTGTGTATGCCCCACTTTCCTGATAGGGTTTTTTATTAATTCCTAGAGACTCTCTATCCACTGTTTCAGTCGAGCGGTCTCACGCAGTAGGGCGTCAGGATCTCGGAATGCGTTGGCAACCAGACTGGCTCCCTGTAACGCCATCACCAGATGTTCCGCCAGTCCTGCGGCATCCCCATGACCGCACTGCCGAAACTGCTGCTCGGACCATTGGCGGATTCGCTCAAGCGGCCGGGCCGCAGCTTCAGCGGCCTTTCCCCCTCCCTTGGCCAGCTCCGAGCAGAGGCTCCCCAGTGGACAGCCGTAGCGGGCGTCCACCTCACTGTCATCCCGCCAGACGTTGATCAGCGCTATCAGTTTCTCTTTTGGTCCAGGTAACCCGGCCCAGGAACCAACCAGCTTCTCCAGCTCCTGCATACGCAGGTCGACGATGGCGTGAACCAGGGCGTCTTTAGTCTTGAAGTAGTAGTAGATCCCACCGGGCGGCATTCGGGCGCTTTTCGCCACTTCCGCCAGAGTCGTGCGCGTGTATCCATGTCGATGGATCCGTTGTGCCGCTCTCCGGACAAGCCGTTCACGCCGTTTCTTCGATCTCTCTTGCATAGTTCTGATAAAAGTCAGTTGGCTGACTTAGTATTGTCATCAGTAGCGGGTAAGTCAAGGTGGTGGAAAAAATTCTCTGTAAAACGGTGAAGAGGGAATGGTCTGTACGGTTGGCTGTCGGCTATCTGCCATGTCGGAGTGATGGTCTACTCCATCTCCGCACCGGTCTGGATGGCGGTAATCTGAGCGATATCACACAGTTCAGCGCAATCAGGAGAGGGGATTGTTGCTCAAGTTGATTCAAGTCAAAGAGTGGCGGGTTAATACAACCATATAAAGCGGACTGTTCTAAAAGTACATTGATTCACCCAATAACAAGAAAAATAGAAGCCTGTAATCAGGCCGCGCGTCTTTCGTTTTTTACCTGAGGAGAAGTTAATGAAAATAACCCGATACAGGCCTTTGTGCCGCACTCTTGCTGTATCCAGTCTCGCGCTTGGTTTGGTGATGGCGCCCGCGTTTGCTGCCAATGAAGGTGACCACCCGATCGGCGGCGAAGAGCAGCGATATGAAGGCGCCCCATCGACAGTGAATCCAGGAGATGTCAAGGATGTGGTGAGTCCGGCAGCACCGAAGATCAGTGCGGCAGAATTTGAAAAGGCAAAGAAGATATTCTTTGAGCGTTGTGCCGGTTGTCATGGCGTATTGCGAAAAGGGGCAACCGGTAAGCCCCTGACGCCCGACGTGACTCTGCCCAAGGGAACCGAGTATCTGAAACTGTTTATCAATTTCGGTTCGCCGGCCGGAATGCCCAACTGGGGAACCTCGGGGGAACTGACCCCTGATGAAGTGGACCTGATGGCCCGTTACCTGCAACATGAACCACCCATCCCGCCCGAGTTCGGTATGGCCGAGATGAAGGCCACCTGGAAGGTGGTGGTGCCGCCGGAAGACCGCCCCAAGCAGAAGTTGAATGATCTGGATCTGGAGAATATGTTTTCGGTGACCCTGCGGGATGCCGGCAAGATCGCCCTGATCGATGGTGCCACGAAAAAAATTGTCCATGTGATCAAGACCGGCTATGCCGTACATATCTCCCGGATCTCGGCGTCCGGTCGGTATCTCTATGTGATCGGCCGGGATGCCAAGATCAACCTGATCGATCTCTGGATGAAGACGCCGGATACGGTTGCCGAAATCAAAGTCGGCCTGGAGGCCCGCTCGGTGGAGACTTCCAAGTACAAAGGCATGGAAGACAAGTATGCCATCGCCGGCACCTACTGGCCGCCGCAGTTTGTGATCATGGATGGTGATACGCTGGAACCGAAAAAGATTGTCGCGACACGGGGTATGACCGTGGATACCCAGGATTACCATCCGGAACCCCGGGTGGCGGCTATTGTAGCTTCCCATGAACATCCCGACTTCATCATCAATGTGAAAGAGACCGGCAAGGTGTTGATGGTGAATTATGAAGATATCAGGAATCTTCAGGTCACCGAAATCGAAGCGGCCCGGTTCCTGCACGATGGCGGCTGGGATTCCACCCAGCGCTATTTCATGTCGGCCGCCAACAAGTCCAACAAAATAGCGGTGGTCGATTCCCGGGAGCGCAAGCTGGCGGCCCTGGTGGAGGTGGGAGCGATTCCCCATCCGGGGCGCGGAGCCAACTTTATTGACCCGGAGTTCGGGCCGGTCTGGGCTACCAGTCACCTGGGTGATGACACTATTGCGTTGATCGGTACTGATCCGGAAAAGCATAAGGATAACGCCTGGAAAGTGGTGCGTAGTCTGAAAGGACAGGGAGGCGGCTCTCTGTTCATCAAGTCCCACCCCAATTCGAGCAATCTCTATGTTGATACGGCGCTCAGTCCCCATGAGGCGATCAGTCAGTCTGTGGCAGTGCTGGATATCAATAACCTGGATAAAGGATTCGAGGTTCTGCCTATCGCCCAATGGGCGGATCTTGGGGAGGGAGCCAAACGTGTTGTTCAGCCGGAGTTCAACAAGGCAGGCGATGAGGTCTGGTTCTCGGTCTGGAACGGCAAGGAGCAGACATCAGCCATCGTGGTGGTGGATGACAAGAGCCGGAAACTGAAGGCGGTGATCAAGGATGAACGGCTGGTGACGCCAACCGGTAAGTTCAATTTCTACAACACCCTGCACGATATCTATTAGGCGGCATTCGGCGTGTGACAAAGGCAGGGCTTGCGGCCCTGCCTTTGTTGTTACGGCAAACTGTTCAGCAAAGTTGTGCGGCCAGGGCTTTTTTCAAAAGTAACCAAAACACCCGCTCCATCACGCCACGCCCGGGGTGTTCTCTCTTTCGCGCTAGTCACGGGAAACGCAAAACTGGCTGTATTCAAACAGATGGCCGCCAATCCCCGTATCGGATGGCGATACGGGGTGGCACGGATACCGGCTCATCCTGTCCGGCCGGAAGAGATCGTCCGGTATCAGGGTAAGCCGTAGCCAAACCCCCGGATGATTTCAGTGGCTTCAGCGCCGCGCACGAACTCAATGAACCCCCTGGCTGCCGGGCTCTCTTCCAGCAACACCGCCTGCTGTTCAATCGGAGCATACTCATCTACGGGAACCTCCCACAGTGATCCCTCCAGGGGATAGCCGGGCCGTTTTACCTGGGAATAGGCAACAAAGCCCAGGTCGGCGCTGCCGCTTCTGACAAACTGGAATGTCTGGCCAATATTTTCACCCCGCACCAGGTAACCCTGCAGCTCATCCCACAAGCCGCGTGCCTGAAGAAACTGCTGGGCGGCCTTGCCGTAGGGTGCCAGTCTCGGATTGGCGATGGCCAGGTGGCGAAACGGTTGCTGTTGCAGAACATTGCCCTGCCCATCCACGTAATCCGGCTTGGGGCTCCACAGAACAATCCGACCCACCGCGTAGGTGAAACGACTGCCGGGGATGGCTAGACCCTCCTGTTCCAGCAACTCCGGGCGATGGGCGTCTGCGGCGAAAAAGGCGGCAAACGGTGCGCCGTGCTGAATCTGGGCGTAGTGTTTTCCGGTTGCGCCAAACACCAGGCTGATCTGGTGACCACTCTGCGCTTCGTAGCGTTTGGCGATTGCCTTGATCGGTTCGGCAAAGTTGCTGGCAACAGCGATATTGATGGTATCGGCCTGTACCGCTACTGGACCCAGCAGCAGGCATGAAATGGTGATCAGACGGATCAGTATAGAGTGTTTCATCGTGCGTTAAACCTCGGTCATTATGAAAGACGTATATCGGTTCACTGCTGAACCGGTACCTTCCAACCGCCCGCCGGACGGTGAAAAGGGTGGGGCCGGGTATCCATAACCGATAGCCACTGGCAGATCCTTGCCCGGATTGGTGGTCGGTATGTCAAATCTCTAACTTGGTTGAGCGCTGCTCCAGGTAATTGCCGAAATCACGGTGGGCGGACCAGAAAACCTGGATGGCTTTTTCACCGGTTTCGGTCAGGCGTGCGCCGCCACCGCCCCGTCCACCGGTACTTTTTTCAACTACCGGTGACCGGCTCTGCCGGTTCATGGAATCAACCAGTTTCCAGGCGCGCAGGTAAGACATCTCCATAGCCCGCGCAGCGGCGCTGATCGAACCGTGTTCACGTATGTTTTCCAGCAATACGACACGCCCATAACCGAGGAAAGTGCCTTCCGGCCCTTCGATCCAAAGACGACCCCGCAGTCGATACTGTTTGCTCATGGTGTGTGTTCCGGCAGGTGCTGAAAATCATATCGTAATATTCTACAGAATATAACGCAATATGGTCGGCACAAAATTGTGCAGCAGCGGTTCCAGCCTTGACGCCCACTGCAGCCCTGTCTATGTTTAATCAGGTTAATGGGCAATAATTTGCCGATAAAACAAGATGATCCGATTACTTAATGGCAAAGGGGAAGTGCCTGTGAAAAAGATTCTGCCAAAACAGTGGCTGATCCTGGCGAGCTGCCTGGTGATGCCGGTCTTCGGTGCTTCCGCTGCCACCCAGTGGGAGATGCCGACTCCCTATGGTGATGGGGTGCACCACACCCGCAACGTCCGGCTTTTTGCTGAAGATGTCATGCGGACCAGTAACGGGGAGTTGGAGATCAAGGTCCACTCTGGCGCCTCGCTGTTCAAACATCCGGATATTCATCGGGCGGTACGCAGTGGCCAGGTCAGTATTGGTGAGATGCTGATGGCGCTGCTGGGAAATCAGGATCCTCTGTTCAAGGTGGATAACATTCCGTTCCTGGCCAGCGATTTCGACAGTGCCAAAAAATTGTGGCAGGTCAGCCGACCCTACGTCGAGAAGAGTCTGGCCCGGGATGGCTTGATGCTGCTGTATGCAGTGCCCTGGCCACCGCAAGGTTTCTATACCAAAAAAGCGGTTGCTTCTGTAAAGGACTTTGACGGTATGAAAATGCGCGCCTACAGCCCCACCACTTCCCGTTTGGCGGTGCTGCTGAAAGGAGCGCCCACCACCGTACAGACTCCGGAGATACCCCAGGCGTTCAGCACCGGCATCATCGACGCCATGGTGACTTCACCCACCACCGGAGTCAGCAGTCAGGCCTGGGATTTTGTCGGCCACTATACCGATACCCGGGCGTGGATCCCCAAGAATATGGTAATAGTCAATGCCCGGGCGTTTAAACGTCTCTCCCCGGCGGTGCAGGATGCACTGCTGGCAGCCGCCAGCCGTGCTGAGGAGCGTGGCTGGGAGATAGCAGTCAGCGAGACCGCCGAGAAGACCGCGACGCTGAAAGAGCAGGGTATGCAGGTGAACTCCCCCACCGCCCGGTTCAAGTCCGAGTTGAAAGCGATCGGCGATGTCATGAGTAGGGAGTGGGCCAGCGAAGCGGGTGAAGTCGGTGCCGAAATACTTAAGGCGATGCAGTAATACAGTAGAAGGGCGGTAACAGGCCGGTGGTTGTCCGCCAAGTATCCTTAATGCGCAGACTGCTCGACCGGCTCTACCTGACAGCCGCTGCCGTTGCCGGTCTTTGCCTGGTGCTTATGGCCCTGCTCATACTGGTGCAGATCGTGGGGCGCTGGTTTGGTGTGGTAGTTCCCTCCACCGAAGATTTTTCCGGTTTTCTGCTGGCGGCGGCCAGCTTTCTGGCTCTGGCCTATACCCTCCGCAGCGGGGGACATATCCGGGTCAGCCTGGTTATCAGTCACTTGCATGGTCGCTCACGCCGATTGATGGAGGGGGTGGTGTTGCTGCTGGCGCTGGTGCTGGTGGGGTATGCGGCCTGGTCAGCATCGCAGTTGGTGCTTGAATCGTACCGCTTTCAGGAGGTGAGCCAGGGTTACATTCCGGTCCTGTTGTGGATACCCCAGCTGCCGATGGCGGTCGGCCTGCTGGTCCTGGAGATTGCACTGCTGGATGAGTGGGTGCTGCTGTTGCGGGGCGACCAACCCCGGTACATGCGCCATGATGAGTCGGCCGTCGGTCCCGGCATGGGGAAGTGATATGGACCCTTTGCTGATGACCCTGATACTCACCCTGCTGCTGTTCGGCCTGCTGGCCACCGGCCTGTGGGTCGCCGTTACTCTGTTCCTGATAGCCTTTATCGGCCTGTTGTTGAACGATACCGGCAGTCCGGGGTTGATTATGGCCACCACCACCTGGGGCGCCTCCTCCGGTTGGGGGCTCACCGCTCTGCCGTTGTTTATCTGGATGGGGGAGATTCTGTTCCGGACCCGGTTGTCAGAGGATCTGTTCAGCGGGCTGGCCCCCTGGTTGAATCACTTGCCGGGTCGGCTGTTGCACGTCAATATCCTGGGGTGCGGCATCTTTGCCGCCGTGTCCGGATCGTCGGCGGCGACCGCCGCCACGATCGGGCGCATGACGGCTCCCGAACTGGCAAAACGGGGTTACGATGAACGTATGTCCCTGGGCACGCTGGCGGGCTCCGGCACCCTGGGCCTGCTGATTCCACCCTCCATCATCCTGATTGTTTACGGTGTATCAGCGGAGGTCTCCATCGCCCGGTTGTTCATCGCCGGTGCTCTGCCCGGGTTGATGTTGATCCTGCTCTTTATGGGCTACACCATGTTCTGGGCAACGCTGAACCGCAAACGTATGCCTCCGGCCGATCCGAATCTGCCGCTGGGGCGGAAGCTGCGTGCATCCCTCCACCTGTTCCCGGTGCTTGGCCTGATCCTGTTCGTACTCGGCTCCATATATGGGGGGCTGGCCACTGCCACCGAGGCGGCGGTATTTGGTGTATTCGGCGCGCTGATACTCTCGGCGCTGACCGGGACGCTGAGTCGTGAAAATTTTGTCGTGAGCCTGATGGGGGCGACCCGGACCAGCTGTATGATCGCCTTCATCCTGGCCGGCGCGGCCTTTCTGACCATTGCCATGGGCTTCACGGGCATTCCCCGGGCGTTGGCGGAATATATCGCCACCCTGGGACTGGATTCGTTGGGGCTGATCGTGGTGCTGACCCTGTTCTTTGTGCTGCTGGGTTGTTTTCTGGATGGTATTTCGGTAGTGGTACTGACCACCTCCGTGGTGTTGCCTATGGTCGAGCAGGCGGGAATTGACCTGCTCTGGTTTGGTATCTACCTGGTGCTGGTGGTGGAGATGTCCCAGATCACTCCGCCGGTCGGTTTCAACCTGTTTGTGCTGCAGGGTCTTACCGGCAAGAATATTCTGCGTATTGCTGTTTACGCTCTTCCTTTTTTTCTGCTGCTGTTAGTGGCGGTGGTGCTGGTGACCGCGTTTCCCCAGATAGCCACCTGGCTACCCAGCATGATGACCCGGGGCTAGTGTCGTCTTCGGTGGGAAATTTTTATGAGTAATGTAGTGACAGAGACCGGGCCTACGACCAAGTGGCAGTTCTGGATAGACCGGGGTGGCACCTTCACCGATGTGGTGGCACAACGGCCGGATGGGACCCTGGTCACCCACAAGCTGTTGTCGGAGAACCCGTCCCAGTACCCGGATGCCGCCATTCAGGGAATTCGGGAGATGCTGGGTATTGCCCGGGATGAGCCATTACCGGCGACCCGGATCGGGGCGGTCAAGATGGGCACCACGGTGGCCACCAATGCCCTGCTGGAGCGGCGTGGTGAAGCGACCCTGCTGGTGGTGACCCGGGGATTTGGTGATGCTCTGCGGATCGGCTACCAGACCCGGCCGGAGCTGTTCAGCCTGGATATCGAGTTGCCGGAGATGCTCTACAGCGAGGTGCTGGAAGTGGATGAGCGGATCAGCGCCCAGGGCGAGGTGATCCTCCCCCTGGATGAGGCGGCCACCCGCGCCGGACTTCAGGCCGCCTTTGACCGGGGTCTGCGCAGCCTGGCGGTGCTGTTCATGCACAGTTATCGTTATCCACAACATGAACGGCGGGTGGCGCAGATCGCCCGGCAGATCGGCTTCAGCCAGATCTCCATCAGTGCCGAAGTGAGTCCGCTGATGAAACTGGTTAGCCGGGGTGATACCACGGTGGTGGATGCCTACCTGTCCCCCATTCTGCGCCGTTACGTCGAGCAGGTGTCGTCCGAACTGGATGGCATGCAGGAGTCGGGTGGCCGGTTGCTGTTCATGCAGTCCAACGGGGGGCTGACCGATGCTTACCGTTTTCAGGGTAAGGACGCCATTCTCTCCGGTCCGGCCGGCGGGGTGGTGGGTATGGTGCGTACCGCCGAGGCGGCAGGATTCACCCGGCTGATCGGTTTTGACATGGGGGGTACCTCCACCGATGTGAGTCACTACGCCGGTGAATATGAGCGCGCCTTCGAGACCCAGGTGGCCGGGGTGCGGTTGCGTGCCCCCATGATGTTGATCCACACCGTGGCCGCCGGTGGAGGCTCCATGCTGCAGTTTGATGGCGCCCGTTTTCGGGTCGGCCCGGAGTCGGCCGGGGCCAACCCGGGACCGGCCTGTTACCGGAACGGTGGCCCGCTGACCGTCACCGACTGCAACGTGATGCTGGGTAAGTTGCAACCGGATCATTTTCCCCAGGTGTTCGGACCGCAGGCGGATCAGCCGCTGGACCGGGACGTAGTACGGCACCAGTTTCAGCAACTGGCTGCGGAGATCAACCAGGCTACCGGGGATAACCGATCCCCGGAGCAGGTGGCGGAGGGTTTTCTCGCCATCGCGGTGACCAATATGGCCAACGCCATCAAACGGATCTCGGTGCAGCGCGGTTATGACGTTTCGGATTATACCCTCTGCTGTTTTGGTGGTGCCGGTGGTCAACACGCCTGTCTGGTGGCCGACTCCCTGGGGATGAAACGGGTCTATCTGCATCCCCATGCCGGTGTGCTTTCCGCTTTTGGTATGGGATTGGCTGACCGCCGTCTGTTGCGGGATCAGGCGGTGGAGGCGCCGCTGCAGGAAGGGTTGATGGCGGAGCTGGTGGCTGGATTGAATCGGTTGCAGGCCGAGGGTGTGGCGGAGATGGTCGCCCAGGGTGTGCCGGAGGAGGGGATTTGTTGTGAGCGGAAACTGCATCTGCGCTATCTCGGTTCGGATACTGCGCTGCTGGTGGAGTTTGGCGATTTGGCCATGATCCAGGCCGGTTTTGAGCAGATCCATCGACAGCGCTTCGGCTTTATCTCACCGGAGAAACCGCTGGTGGTGGAGGCGATCCAGGTGGAGGTGATCGGTGCCGGTGAAACCCCCGCCCTGGTTACCGAGACTATGGACCAAACCAGGGAAGCGGTACCCCTGGCGGTCCATCCAACCGTGATGAACGGCGCCAGCCACCACACCCCCTTCTACGCCCGTGAGAGCCTGCCCGTCGATCGTCCGGTGGCGGGGCCGGCGGTGGTGGTTGAGAAGACCGGCACCATCGTGGTGGAACCGGGCTGGCGGGCGACCCTGACCCGGCACAACAATATGGTGTTGGAGCGCTATCAGGCGTTGCCGGAACGGGTGGCTATCGGTACCCGGGTCGATCCGGTGATGCTGGAGATCTTCAACAACCTGTTCATGTCCATTGCCGAGCAGATGGGTATGGTGTTGGAGAACACGGCTGCTTCGGTCAATATCAAGGAGCGGCTCGACTTCTCCTGTGCGCTGTTTGATCAACAGGGCGACCTGATCGCCAATGCACCGCACATGCCGGTGCATCTCGGCTCCATGAGCGAGAGTATCAAAACGGTGATTCGGGAGCGGGCCGGCACCATGCAGCCGGGTGACGCCTATTTATTGAATGACCCCTACAACGGCGGTACCCATCTGCCGGATGTCACCCTGATCAAGCCGGTCTTCGATCCGGCCGGCAGACAGGTGATTTTCTACGTCGCCTCCCGCGGACACCATGCCGATATCGGTGGCATCACGCCCGGTTCCATGCCACCGGACTCCACCCTGCTGGCCCAGGAGGGGGTGTTGATCAGCAACATGAAGCTGGTGGACCGGGGGCGCTTCTGCGAGCAGGAGATCCGGGACCTGCTGGCCAGTGGTCCCTGGCCGGCCCGCAACATCGATACCAACCTGGCGGATTTTCAGGCTCAGTTGGCGGCTTGCGAGAAGGGGGTGCAGGAGCTGCTGCGCATGGTGGAGCACTTCGGCCTGGAAGTGGTGCACGCTTACATGGGGCATGTACAGGATAATGCGGAGGAGTCGGTACGACGGGTGCTGGATGTGCTGGATGATGGTGAGTACTGCTATGAGATGGATGACGGTCACCGGGTCTGTGTCAGGATCAGTCTGCACCGCCGGGAACGGCGTGCCACCATCGATTTCAGCGGCACCAGTCCCCAGCATCCCGGTAACTACAACGCCCCGGCGGCAGTCTGTCGGGCAGCGGTACTCTACGTGTTCCGCTGCCTGGTGGATGACATGATTCCACTCAACGAGGGTTGCCTGAAACCGCTGGAACTGATTATTCCCCCCGGCTCCATGATCAATCCCGACCACCCGGCGGCGGTGGTGGCCGGGAACGTGGAGACCTCCCAGGTGATTGTGGATGCGCTGCTGGGGGCGCTTGGGGTGGCGGGCGCTTCCCAGGGGACCATGAACAACTTCACCTGGGGCAACCAGCGGTACCAGTATTACGAGACCATCTGTGGCGGGGCCGGGGCTACCCGGCAGCGTGATGGCACGTCGGCGGTGCATACCCATATGACCAACTCCCGGCTGACCGACCCGGAAGTGTTGGAGTGGCGTTTCCCGGTACGCCTGGAGTCCTTCGCCATTCGCCACGGTTCCGGCGGAGAGGGGCGACACCGGGGTGGGGATGGGACGGTGCGCCGGGTACGTTTTCTGGAAGCGATGAGCGCCAATATCCTGGCCGGACATCGGCGGATACCGCCCTATGGCATGGCGGGTGGCCGCCCCGGACAGGTGGGGCGTAACTGGGTTGAACACGCCGATGGCCGGATCACCGAGCTGCCCCACCAGGGACAGGTGTTTATGGCTCCGGGGGATCTGTTTGTTATTGAGACCCCGGGCGGAGGGGGGTATGGTGATCCGGTTGCATCCAGGTTGCCGGAGATTGGTGATCGGGACTGAGCCGGCAAGGTTGCCGGTCTGTGTGCGGTGTGGCCGGGTGGGAGAAGCGTTGCAGCCATGAGTGTTACCGAGTACCTGACTTTCCTGCTGATCGCCCTGGTCGCGACCGTCTCGCCGGGGCCGGCGGTGCTGCTGGCCATGACCAATGCGGTGACCCTGGGGGTGCGCATCACCCTGGTCGCCATCCTGGGCAATGTCACCGGCATCCTGCTGCTGGCGGCACTCTCATCGGTGGGTCTGGGCGCCCTGCTGCACGCTTCAGAGGAGCTCTTCCTGCTGATTCGCTGGCTCGGGGGGCTCTACCTGATCTACCTGGGGGTGCGGCTGTGGCGCTCCGGTGGTCTGAATATGACGGCGGGGGAGGTGTCCCCGGGAAGCTGGCGTCGGCATCCGCTGAGGCTCTATCTCCAGGCGTTCACTGTAGCGGTGAGCAATCCCAAGGCGATTGTCTTCTGCACCGCCCTGTTTCCCCAGTTTATCGAGCCGGGTGCCGCCATGTGGGGTCGGTTTGCCCTGCTCGCAGGTAGTTTCGGTCTGCTCTCGTTCACCTGTCTTACCGCCTACGCCCTGTTGGCCAGCCACAGCCGACGACTGGCCGGTGGGTTGGTGGGCAGTCATGGGTTTGTGCGTCTGACCGGCGCCCTGTTTGTCGGCTTCGGCTCGCTGATGATGGCCGGGAGCCGTTAAGACGACACGGCTCACAGCGACGGAGCGGACGCTACAGGGTGATCGGTGGGTTAGATTGTAAGTGAAGTGTCCGTATTTTGTCTGGAGTGGTTAGAATGTATCCGCCGTGATCTGTCTCCCGGGCGGTTAAAGCGATGGGGTCAACCGGGATTCATGTTAGTATTGTACCTTTCCAGCGGCTGTATCCCTGCTCTGGTGGAACACTTCTGGATGGTTTGACCGCTTTTAACTCACTGAATTTTTAAAGTTATCTATCGAATCTTCAAAACGTACCGAGCTGTTTATCCGGTGCGGGTTGGCGTAATTAACCACACGGTTTATCGGTAAGTAATCAACCACTGGTGGTAAGTTAATTGACTGGCCTGCATTTTGCTTTGGTTCTGTTACCTGAAACCCGGAGGGCTTGGTTGGTCCCATGAGTGATGTAGCTGGCAATATTGAGGGGCGGGTGGATATCGTTTTGCGACTGTCCGATGGAATAGTGACAGACGTGGATATCCGCTCTTCCCGTCCCATTCAGACGCCACGGATTTTTGTCGGAAAATCGGTCGGGCAGCTGCTGCAGACACTGCCGTTGCTTTATAGTATTTGCGGCACCGCCCAGGCGCAGGCGGCAGTGACCGCCTGTGAGCAGGCGCTGGGTCTTCCGGCAGATGCACAACGGCTATCGGCCAGGGAGAAGCTGGTCTGGCTGGAGACAGCCAAGGAGCATCTGTGGCGGGTGTTGCTGGATTGGCCGGGGTTCATCGGTCTGCCCACTTCCGCGGCGGCGGTAGCGCAGATGCTGTTACTGATCAAGCGCTATCGTTACCTCTGTTATCCGAATGAGCGCCCTTTCGTACCGGGGGTTATGCCGGAAGTGGAGGATGGCAGCGCGATCGATCGAATCATCGATGAAGTGGAGCAGTTGTTGCGGGACCAGGTGTTTGGTATGCCACCGGCGAAATGGCTCGAACTGCAGGGTTGTGATGCGCTGTTTCACTGGGCCGAAACCAGTTCGCTGCCGCCCGCCCGCATGCTGTACTACCTGCTGGAAAAGGAGTGGGAATCCCTGGGCTCTGCTCAGGTCAGGCCACTGCCCCCTCTCGATCAGGAGTTTCTGCACCAGAACATGGAACCGGCGGATGCGGACCGCTTCATTGCGCAGCCCCAGTTGGGGGACGGGTGCCGGGAAACGTCTCCCTTCACCCGGGTGCGTCACGGGCCCTTGGTATCTGCAGTGGAGGCCCGTTACGGCCCGGGGTTGTTGGCCCGCTTCTGCGCCCGGCTGGTGGAACTGGCGGAGATACCGGGTAGACTAGGCGCCACGCCGACTGGTGAAGCGGTGCCGGACGCGGTCGCACCGGGAGAGCTAGGCATCGCCCAGGTCGAGGCGGCGCGGGGTCGCCTGGTCCATCGACTGCGACTGGCGGACGGGAAGATTGCCCGTTACCAGATTCTGGCGCCGACGGAGTGGAATTTTCATCCGTCCGGAGTGCTGGCGGAAGGGCTGGTGGGATTGCGGGCGGCATCTGCCGAGACCCTGCGCCAACAGGCCGTCCTCTGGATCAATGCCATCGATCCCTGTGTCGGGTATGACCTGCGTATCGAGCGGCATTAAGAACAGGTGAATCTCCAGTACAGATTCGCCGTGATCGAACGACTGGCCAGGGAGGGCCAGGCCGGAACCAGGCTACAGGGAAGTATCGAAGCAGCAGGCTTGATGTATGCACGAAATGTCGATATGTGAAGGTATCCTCCAGGTGATGGAGGAACAGGCGGCCAGCCAGCAGTTTAAACGGGTCAAGTCGGTGTGGCTGGAGATCGGTCCGCTGGCGGGTGTGGAGCTGGATGCATTGCGTTTCGGCTTCGACGTGGTGACCCGGGACAGCCTGGCGGACGGTGCCCGGCTGGAGATTATCGAAATGCCCGGGACGGCCTGGTGCCTGGCGTGTTCCAAGAGCGTGCCGATCCGGCAGCGCTTTGATGCCTGTCCCGAGTGTGGCAGTTTTCAATTACAGATTACCGGCGGCGATGAGCTGCGAATTAAAGAACTGGAGGTGGACTGATGTGTACCGTATGTGGCTGCGGCGAAGGCGAAACACGAATCGAAGGGCAGGACGCGGGGCACGAACACACCCACGGCCATCATCATCACCATCACGGGGATCATCTCCATCCCCGTGATCACGATGACGAACATCTCCCTGTGCAGGCCGAGCAGGAACCGGAACATGTCCCCGGCCGTCATGACCATGTGCATGATCATGATCACGAACACAGCCATGTCCATGAAGGGCATGATCACAATGCCCATGGGCACCACCATGATTACGGTCAGGGTCCGGCCCACGCCCACGCGCCAGGCATGAGCCAGTCGCGCATGGTGCAGATCGAACAGGATATTCTGGGTAAAAACAACGAGTACGCCGCGATCAACCGGCAGCTGTTCCAGGATCGTCAGATCCTGGCGCTGAACCTGGTCTCCAGTCCCGGTTCCGGCAAGACCACCCTGTTGACCCGCAGTATCAACGATCTGAAAGAGGAACTGCCGATTTCCGTAATCGAGGGTGATCAGCAGACCGCCAATGATGCGGATCGTATCCGTGAAACCGGCGTGCCGGCGGTGCAGATCAATACCGGCAAGGGGTGTCACCTGGATGCCCACATGATCGGTCACGCCATGGAGACCCTGCAGCCGGAAGAGGCCAGCCTGCTGTTTATCGAGAACGTGGGTAACCTGGTCTGCCCGGCGGCATTCGACCTGGGCGAGGCACACAAGGTCGCCATCCTGTCGGTCACGGAGGGGGAGGATAAGCCCCTGAAATACCCGGACATGTTCCATGCGGCCAACCTGATGATCCTGAACAAGATCGACCTGTTGCCCTATGTCGATTTCGATGTGGAGAAATGCATCAGCTATGCACGGCGGGTCAATCCCGATATCGAAGTGATCCAGCTGTCGGCCAGGAGCGGTGAAGGGATGGATGGGTGGTATGCCTGGATTCAGTCCAGGATGGCCTGAGCCGCCACCGCGAAACGCACGCAAAGCGGAGTTTGTGCTTGTCTGATCGGCCCGGTCGGGGTCCCCTGCAGCATGCAGGGTGGCGCTGGCCGCAACCGGCCCGTCCACAGGAGTGGTGTCGGTGGCAAACAATCTAGAGGAACTACGGCAATGTGTCTGGCGATTCCTGGAAAAGTAGTCGAAATTGATACCGAGACGGATATGGCGGTCGTCTCGGTGGGTAATGTGAAGAAAGAGGTCTCCACAGCCCTGGTGGAGGATGTGGCGCTTGGTGATTTCCTGCTGATCCACGTGGGCTACGCCCTCAACAAGATCAGCCCGGAGGAGGCGGCCAACACCCTCAAGCTGTTTGAAGAGGCGGGTATGGGCGTGGAGGCATTATGAAATATGTCGACGAGTTCCGTGCCAAAGCGACAGCGCAGAAACTCGCCCGGGCGATCAGCGCCGAAGCGCGTCCGGAGCGCGGCTACAACCTGATGGAGTTCTGCGGCGGCCATACCCATGCCATTTTCCGTTACGGTGTCCAGGATCTGCTGCCGGACAATGTGCGACTGGTGCATGGCCCCGGCTGTCCGGTCTGCGTTCTGCCGATTGCCCGTATCGACATGGCCATCGCCATGGCCGAGCAGCACGGTGTCACGCTCTGCTCCTACGGGGACATGTTGCGGGTGCCCGCTTCCCAGCGCAAAAGCCTGCTGAAGGCGAAAGCGGGGGGCGCGGACATACGCATGGTCTACTCCACCCAGGACGCCCTCAACATCGCCCGCAAACAGCCGGATAAGCAGGTGGTCTTTTTCGCCATCGGCTTCGAAACCACCACACCGCCTACCGCCGTCGCCATCAAGCAGGCCCAGGCCATGGGATTGGAGAATTTCTCCGTTTTCTGTAACCACGTCCTGACCCCCGCCGCCATCCAGAACATCCTGGAGTCGCCGGAAGTACGGGAGCTGGGTACAGTCTCCATCGACGGTTTTCTCGGTCCCTCCCATGTCAGTTCCATCATCGGCAGCCAGCCCTACGAGTTCTTTGCCGAGGAGTTCCAGCGTCCGGTGGTGATCGCCGGTTTTGAACCGCTGGATGTGATGCAGTCGATCCTGATGCTGGTGCGCCAGCTCAACGCCGGGCGGCACGACGTGGAGAATGAGTACACCCGGGTCGTATCACCCGAGGGCAATATCAAGGCGAAACGACTGGTGGCGGAGATCTTTGAGCTGCGTCGCTCCTTCGAATGGCGTGGCCTCGGCTTGGTGCCCTACAGCGCCCTGCGCATCAAGAAACCGTTTGCCGAATTTGATGCGGAGTTGCGCTTCCCGGTGGAGGAGGTGCAGGCCAACGACGTCAAGGGGTGCGAGTGTCCCGCCATCCTGCGTGGGGTGAAGCGACCCACCGACTGTAAACTGTTCGGCACCGTCTGCACCCCGGAGAACCCCATGGGCTCCTGCATGGTCAGCTCCGAAGGAGCCTGTGCCGCCTACTGGACCTACGGTCGGTTTCGTGAGCAGGCGGCCTCGTGAGAGTTGCAGGGTGGGCTCGGCCGGTGTCCACCGGATGATCCCGGAAGAGCGGAACAAAGCGAGATGGGAAACCGCACAACCCATCGTGATTAGAAAAATAATCAAGAGGATTTGGCCAAGCGCATGAACAAAAAACGCTACACCAGTCGACTGGATCTGAAAAACGGCACTGTGGACATGACCCATGGCAGTGGCGGTCGGGCCATGGCCCAGTTGATCGATGAACTGTTTGTCGGTGCCCTGGACAATGAACTGTTGCGCCAGGGTAATGATCAGGCGATTTTTGAGGTGCCACCGGGGCGCATGGTGATGAGCGTGGATGGACACGTGATATCACCGCTGTTTTTCCCAGGTGGTGATATCGGTTCCCTCTCGGTGCACGGCACGGTCAACGATGTGGCCATGTCGGGTGCCCGGCCGCTCTACCTGTCGGCCGGCTTTATCTTGGAAGAGGGGTTCCCCCTGGCTGATCTGAAACGCATCGTGGAGAGCATGGCGGGCGCGGCCAATGCGGCCGGTGTGCCGGTGGTTACCGGTGATACCAAGGTGGTGGAGAAGGGTAAAGGTGACGGTGTCTTCATCACCACCACCGGCATCGGTGTGGTGCCGGAGGGGATCAATATCTCTGGTGATCTGGCCCGGCCCGGTGACCGGATTCTGCTCTCCGGCAGCATCGGTGACCACGGCGTGGCGATCATGTCGAAGCGGGAGAACCTCAGCTTTGAAACCGCTGTTGAGTCGGACTCCCAGGCGCTGCACGACCTGGTGGCGGATATGGTGGCGGCGGTGCCGGCCATTCACTGTCTGCGCGATCCGACCCGCGGTGGATTGGCCACCACCCTGAACGAGATCGCCCGGCAATCGGGGGTCGGCATGCAGTTGCAGGAGGAGGCCATCCCGATGAAGCCGGAGGTCCATGCCGCCTGTGAACTGCTGGGACTCGACCCCCTTTACGTGGCTAATGAAGGGAAGCTGATCGCCATCTGCCCAGCCCGGGAAGCGGAGCGGTTGCTGGCGGTGATGCGTGCCCACCCCAAAGGGGCCGAGGCCGCCATCATCGGCGAAGTGATCGAGGATGAGCACAACTTTATCCAGATGGAGACCAGTTTTGGTGGCAGCCGGGTTGTGGACTGGCTGGCCGGTGAACAGTTACCAAGAATCTGCTGATCGGGAATGCCTATGAAGATCCTGTTGTTAAGCCACGCCTTCAACAGCCTGAGCCAGCGGCTGCATATCGAACTCAAGCGGCGCGGTCACCAGGTCTCGGTGGAGTTTGATATTAACGATGCGGTGACCCAGCAGGCGGTGGAGCTGTTCCAGCCTGATCTGATTGTGGCGCCGTTTCTCAAACGCGCCATCCCGGAAACGATCTGGCGTCACCACACCTGCCTGATCGTGCACCCCGGTATCAAGGGTGACCGGGGGCCATCGGCGCTGGACTGGGCCATCCTCCGGGGTGAACCGGAGTGGGGTGTCACCGTGTTGCAGGCCAACGCCGAGATGGATGCGGGCGACATCTGGGCCACGGTCAACTTCCCCATGCGCGCCGTCAGCAAGGCGAGCCTGTATCGCAACGAAGTGACCGAGGCGGCGTTACAGGGCGTGCTGCTGGCGGTGGAGCGAATGGGTCAGGAATCGTTCAACCCCGAACCCCTGGACTACAGTCGGCCCGATGTGAAGGGCTGTCTGCGGCCATTGATGAGCCAGGCGGACCGGCGTATCGACTGGCAGCAGGACAGTACCGAAACCGTCTTGCGCAAGATCCGCAGCGCCGATGGTTTTCCCGGTGTGCGGGATGAGATCCTGGGACAGGAGGTGATGCTTTACGATGCCCACCCGGCCGCCGGACTGCGGGGTGAGCCGGGCAGCCTGCTGGGTCGCAGTGGTCAGGCGATCTGCCGGGCAACGCTGGACGGCGCGGTCTGGATAGGACACCTGCGGGACAAACAGGGTCCCCATCCATTCAAACTGCCGGCGATGCGGGTGCTGGGTGATCGGGTGGCCGATCTACCGGAGCTTGCCGACGGTTACAGCGATATAGGTTACGAAGAGCGGGGCCGGGTCGGTTATCTGCACTTTCCGTTCTACAACGGTGCCATGAGTACCGAGCAGTGCAACCGGTTACGTGAGGCCTATGTGCAGGCCCGGGGCCGGGACACCCGGGTGATCGTGTTGATGGGGGGACCGGATTTCTGGTCCAACGGCATCCACCTGAACAGTATCGAAGCGGCCGAGAGCCCGGCCGATGAGTCCTGGGCCAATATCAACGCCATCAACGACCTGGCCCGGGAGATCATCACCACCGAAACCCATCTCACGGTGTCGGCCCTGCGGGGCAATGCCGGCGCCGGTGGGGTATTCCTGGCCCGGGCGGCGGACCAGGTCTGGGCACGGGATGGCGTGGTACTCAATCCCCACTACAAGGACATGGGCAACCTGTACGGCTCCGAATACTGGACCTATCTGCTGCCCAAGCGGGTAGGCGCGGAACGGGCCCGACGCATCACCCAGGGACGCCTGCCCATGGGCACCGATGAGGCGTGTGAACTGGGTCTGCTGGATGATCATTTTGGCCAGGACAGCGGCCACTTTCTGGAACAGCTGCGACAGCGCGCCGACGCCCTGGCCGAGGGGGGGGATTTCGATCAGCTTTTGCAACGTAAGGTGCAGGCGCGTCACGCCGATGAGTTGGAGAAGCCCCTGGAGGCCTATCGCCAGGAGGAGCTGGAGCGGATGAATCTGAACTTCTATGGTTTTGATCCCAGCTATCATGTGGCCCGTTACAACTTTGTCTACAAGGTGCCCAAGTCCCGCACACCGGTGACCATTGCGGAGCACCGGGACCTGTCCCGACGTTCTAACCCGGACTGGAGTAAGGCGTCATGAACAGGAAAGCAACCCTGCTGATCGTGGATGACGAAGTACGTGGTCTGGAGGCGCTGGTGCGTATCCTGGATGATGACTTCGATGTCAAGACCGCCACCAACGCCCGGGATGCGGAAGAGATCCTGGAACGGGAGTGGGTCAACATCGTGCTCTGTGACCAGCGCATGCCGGAGACCACCGGGGTGGAGTTCCTGACCAAGGTGCGGCAGCAGTGGCCGGACGTGGTGCGCATGATCCTGTCCGGCTACACCGACGCCGAGGATATTATCCAGGGGGTTAATGAGGCGGGCATCTATCAATACATCACCAAACCGTGGCACCCGGACAGCCTGCTGCTGACCCTGAAGAACGCCGCCCACCTGTTTCACCTGCAACGGGAGAACGAACTGCTCAATATCGAGCTGAAGCGCAATCCCGATGTGCTGGAACAGAAGGTCAGTGACAAGCGTAAGCAGCTCAAGCAGCAGCACTCCAGTAACGATGGCATCGTGCGCGCCAAGGGCAGCCCGATGGACAAGGTGTGCGCCAAGGTGAACCGGGTATCACCTTTTGATGTGACGGTGCTGCTGTCCGGTGAATCGGGCACCGGTAAGGAGCTCTGTGCCCGGGCGCTGCACTACAACAGCCTGCGCGGGGACAAACCGTTCGTGGTGGAGAACTGCGCGGCCCTGCCGGACGAGCTGCTGGAGAGCGAACTGTTCGGCTACAAGCGCGGCGCCTTCACCGGCGCGGTGGAGGATCGGGCAGGCCTGTTTGAACGGGCCGATGGCGGGACCATCTTTCTGGATGAGATCGGCGAGGTCTCTCCCGCTTTCCAGGTCAAGCTGCTGCGGGTGCTCCAGGAGGGAGAGATCCGGCCGCTGGGTTGTGCCCAGCGGCGCAACGTGGATGTGCGCATCATCGCCGCCACCAATAAGGATCTGGAAGTGGAGGTGCGGGCCGGGCGTTTCCGCCAGGATCTCTACTACCGGCTCTCCACCATTGCTATCCATTTACCGCCGCTGCGGGATCGCAAAATGGATATTCCGCCGATTGCCCACGCCCTGCTGCAATCGGCCATGCGCTCCCTGAACAAGCAGGTGGAAGGCTTTACCGATGAGGCGCTGGCCTGCATGCAGGCCTATGACTGGCCGGGTAATGTGCGGGAGTTACAGAATGAGATACAGCACATGCTGGTGATGAGTGACGAGCCGCTGCTGGGCGCTGATCTGTTGTCGCCCCGGGTGTTGCGGGCGGCGCCCCGGGAGGATGAGGCTCAGCTGGATATGCTTTCTTCCCTGGATGGCACCCTGAAGGAGCGTATCGAATCGATTGAAGCGCGCATCCTACGGGAATCTTTGATCCGGCACCGCTGGAACAAGAGCCAGACGGCGCGGGATCTGGGACTGTCGCGGGTCGGCTTGCGCAGCAAGCTGGAGCGCTATGGGCTGGAGCAGACAACCCAGGTGGAAGAGCTGCACGATGAGGCCGGTGGGAGTGCAGCCAGCGGTTGACCGCTAGTCCGGTAGCGATTTTTGTAACGGGGTGGACAGGCAGGCAGACGCCTCTGGTGGTGTCGGTCGGTCCAGCTTTCAATCTCGCCAAGTGGCGGGCCTATGCCGGGTTTATGGAGTGACCCGCAGGAGTGGTTAGCATGGTGATTGATCCTGGCGTCAAGGGCGCCGACAGCCTGATGTCCCGGCTGGGTTCGGATAATCAGGCACAGGGTTCCAGTGGTGAAGAGGCCTGGATTGAGGTGATCCAGAAGATGGACCTGGTCTACGCCGATCTGGTCCATTACCAGGTGGAACTGGAAGAGAAGAACAGCGCGCTGGAGGAGGCACAACGCTTCATTGAGAGCGTGCAGGCCTCCATGACCGACGTGCTGATCGTGTGTGATATTCAGGGCCGCATCCAGCAGGCCAATACGGCGCTGGAACGGATTACCGGTCGCACGGCGCGGGCTCTGCTGAACCACTCCTTCAAGGAGCTGTTTGCCGAATCTTCCCAGGTGCTGGTGGATGGTTTTGCCGACAAGATTCGATCTGAAACCGTGTATGACTGCGAGGTCAATCTGATCAGTGCCGACGGAACGCCCACGCCCCTGGCCATGAATTGCAGCTCCCGCTATGACCATGAGGGACGGCTGGTGGGTATGGTTTTGATCGGTCGTCCGGTGGGAGAACTGCGCCGCGCCTACGAAAAATTGCACGCCACCCACAAGGAGCTGAAACAGGCCCAGGAGCAACTGGTTCACTCGGAGAAGATGGCCTCCCTGGGTCGCCTGGTGGCGGGGGTTGCCCATGAGCTGAACAACCCGATCAGTTTCGTGTTCGGCAACATGCATGCACTGAAGCGCTACGGGGAGCGTATCACCCGCTACCTGGATGCGATCCACGCGGGTGTTGACGGTGAAGCGCTGGCGGCGCAACGCCGGGAGTTGAAGATCGATCACATCCTGTCGGATATCGGTTCCCTGATCGACGGCACACTGGAAGGGGCAGAGCGGGTCAGCAACATTGTGCAGGATCTGCGCCGTTTCTCCGGAAATCAGCAGGAGGATATCAAGCCATTCCGACTGGCGCCGGTGGTGATAACTGCGGTGGACTGGGTGGTGAAGGCCGCCCGGCGTAAACCGGAGGTGAGACTGGAGATACCGGATGAGCTGCGGGCGGTGGGTACCAAGGGTCTGGTTCATCAGATCCTGGTCAACCTGGTACAGAATGCCATCGACGTGATGGAACCGATGGATGATCCCCGGTTGGTGATACGGGGCTGGCAGGATCGGGATGATGTACACATTGAGGTGCGGGACTTTGGCCCGGGAATTCCCCCGGCAGACCTGATGCGGGTATTCGACCCCTTCTTTACCACCAAGGATGTGGGTAAAGGGACCGGGTTGGGACTCTACATCAGCTATGGTCTGGCGAATGATCAGGGCGGGTCGCTGGTCGCATCGAATCATGCGGATGGGGGGGCGGTGTTCACCCTGATCCTGCGTTCGGTATAAGGGCTTCCAACGGCTGGTGAACATGGCAGAATGTGCCGCCCTGGAGGGTCGTCAGCAGCAGTCGGACGGCGTGGGCGGAAAAGTTATCTCTTGAGCGGATTTGAGTCGCTATGAAAACAGTGCTACCGGATAGTGCAAGATGATCAATCAGACATTGGGACAGCAGGCGGGATTCAATCTGCTCTGGCTGCAGTCGGGCGGTTGTGGCGGTTGCAGTCTGTCACTGCTCAACGCCGAGTCACCGAATCTGCTGCATACCCTGGAGGGTGCCGGCATCAACCTGCTGTGGCATCCGATGCTCAGTGAAGAGACAGGCTCCGAGATGGTACGCATCCTGGAGGCGATTCTGGCTGGAGAGATCAGGCTGGATGCACTCTGTTTTGAAGGTGCGGTGATGCGTGGCCCCAATGACACCGGGCGGTTTCACATGCTGGCCGGTACCGGTCGCTCCATGCTCGACTGGGTGCAGGATCTGGCTGCGGTAGCCGGCTATACCCTGGGTATCGGCACCGGTGCCAGCTTTGGCGGTATCACCGCCGGGGGGGGCAATCCCACCGATGCCTGTGGCCTGCAGTTTGCCGAAACCGAACGGGGCGGCGTACTGGGGGAGGCGTATCGCTCCATCCGGGGTCTGCCGGTGATCAATGTGGCCGGTTGTCCGACCCATCCCAACTGGATCACGGAAACCCTGATGCAGCTGGCCCTGGGGGAGTTCAGTGAAGCGGACCTGGATGAGTGGCAACGGCCGCGCGGTTATGCCGATCACCTGGTGCATCACGGCTGTCCACGGAACGAATTCTATGAATTCAAGGCGAGTGCCGAGGAGCACTCCCAGCTGGGTTGCATGATGGAGCACATGGGGTGTCTCGGTACCCAGGCCCATGCCGACTGCAACACCCGGCTGTGGAATGGTGAAGGCTCCTGCCTGCGTGGTGGCTACGCTTGCATCAACTGTACCGCTCCCGGTTTCCAGGAGCCGGGGCATCCGTTCCAGGAGACCCCCAAGTTTGCTGGTATCCCGATCGGTCTGCCGACCGATATGCCGAAGGCGTGGTTTGTCGCCCTCGCTTCCCTCTCCAAGGCCGCCACACCGAACCGGCTGCGTCAGAACGCCGTATCGGACCATATTGTTGTACCTCCACAGACCAGGAAGAAGGGCCGCCATGAGTAAGCTGATTGTGGGACCCTTTAACCGGGTCGAAGGCGATCTGGAGGTGCAGATCGAAACGGCCGATGGGGTGGTGGAGAAGGCCTGGGTGGTCTCCCCCATGTATCGGGGTTTCGAGCAGATCCTGCATGGCAAGGATCCCCGTGACGCGCTGATCTATACACCGCGTATCTGCGGTATCTGTTCAGTTTCCCAGTCCATTGCAACGGCTGATGCCCTGGCCCGGGCGGGCGGGGTGGAGCGTCCGAAAAATGGCGAGTTGGCACTCAACCTGATCCATGCCTGTGAAAACCTGGCCGATCACTTTACCCATTTTTATCTGTTCTTCATGCCCGACTTTGCCCGGGATATCTATCGGGACGAGTCCTGGTTCAGCCCTGTGGCGGAGCGCTTCAAGGCGGTCCGGGGACGGGCGGCCCCCGATGTGATGCAAGCCCGTGCCGAGTTCATGCACCTGATGGGTATCATGGCCGGCAAGTGGCCCCACACCCTGGGTATTCAGCCCGGTGGCAGTACCCGAAGTATTGAAACCAAGGAGAAGGTCCGTTTGTTGTCCATCCTTGGTGGATTCCGGCGGTTTCTGGAACAGCGGCTGTTCAACGCGCCGCTGGAGCAGATGCTGGAGATCGGCGATCAGCAGCAACTGGAGGATTGGTTGGCGGCGGGTGATCCGGCACAGAGTGACTTCCGCCGCCTGTTGCAACTCTCCCGGGATCTGCACCTGGATCAACTGGGCAAAACCGACGGCCGCTTCATGAGTTACGGGGTCTACCCGCTGGAGGGAGCGCGCACTTTCCGCGCCGGCCTCTGGTACCAGGGTGTGGCAGGTGAACTGGATACAACCGGGATTACCGAGGATATCAGCCACAGCTGGATGGAGGGACAGGCCGAACCCCAGCACCCCTTCCAGGGCGTGACCCTGCCCAGCGGTGACCCGGATAAGGGGTATAGCTGGTGCAAGGCGCCGCGGCTGGATGGGGAGGTGGTGGAAGTGGGGGCTTTGGCCCGCCAGCTGATCGACGGTCAGCCGTTGGTCAACGACCTGGTGCAGCGCAGTGGCAGCAACGTGCGCAACCGGGTGATCGCCCGTCTGCTGGAGATGCCCCGGGTGCTGATCGAGATGGAACAGTGGGTGCGCCAGCTGAAGCCTAGCGAGCCCTATTGCAGTGATAGCAGGACAATGCGGGAGGCGGAGGGCGTGGGCCTGACCGAAGCAGCCCGTGGCAGTCTGGGGCACTGGGTGCGTATCAAGCATGGTCGTATCCTCAATTACCAGATCATCGCCCCGACCACCTGGAACTTTTCGCCCCGGGATCAACAGGGGATCAGTGGCCCTCTGGAGCAGGCACTGATCGGTGCACCCGTGAGGCAAGGGGAGCGGGAACCGGTGGCGGTGCAACATATCGTGCGCTCGTTTGATCCCTGCATGGTCTGTACGGTGCACTAATCCGGCTTGCCGAGTACTGTCCAGGACGTATCAAATAACGGCTGCTCTGCATTCCTGAACTCCATTTAACATGATCACTGTTACGGTCGGTCCAAACTCTGTAATTAGCCTCTGAAATAGTACGGTTAAGCAGGTTTGGCCGGCCCGAGATGGGGTTTTTTGACCGCTTGTCACCACGGAGCGCCGGTTATCCCCAACCCTCTTGACAGCAGCACGGCTAGCCGCTATAGCATGGGCACACTGTTCCCATTCCCACCCGATAACATTACATAAGAGATGGAGGATCGGTCGTGTTAAATGGCCGTAGAGCTACATAATGAGCTATCAGATTACACTGCAACTGGAGGATGTATCGGGCGCACTGGCCCGTGTCATGAGCTGCCTCCGCAAACTCGGTCTTGGAGTAGTGAAGCAGAGTTTTCAACATCGCCCGGAAGGTGGACGCAATCTGGTCCTGGAAGTCGAGGGGCCGGTGTTGGACGATACTCAACTCCGCACACCGCTGGAAGCCGTCAAGGGTGTTGCCGCACTGCTGAAAGGGGGGCGGACAGGGGAAGTGGCCCCGGCGCCGGCGGTTCAACCCGAGACCAACACAGATTCCGCGGCCACAGCCGAGGACACCCGCTTTAAAAACAAGGATTCAGAAGCAGGGGATGCGGATATTCGCGATCGTATGCTGATCTTCTCGCTGTTGAGCCGTTATCCCAATATTTCAGCTCGATTGGTGGAGATTCACGGTTCGATTCCGGAGGAAGATCGTCAGCAGCGGATGCTGGAGCTCGGAGAGGGATTTGGTAAGCACCTGTATCGTAATCTGAAACTGAAGCGACCGATCGGCGATTTGCGTACAGCGATTGAACTGGTGCTGGTACCGGCCCTCTCTCCACTGGTACAGATCTCCCAATATAGTGATGGTGTGCGGGTCAGCGGCTATACCCGTAATATGAAACACGCGGCAAACAAGCCGGAGTGTTGTCACTTTATTGGGGGCACCATTCAGGGGCTGCTGGACAGTGCCGATGATCTACCGGCCTATCGTGCCCAAAAGGCCGGCTGTCTGCATGAAGACGCCAGCAGCTGCGAGTACCAACTATCTCCTGCTTCCTGACGGAAGTTGATTCTCTATCTACTCTAATCGTCGCCACGGAGGGCGCGAACTGCCAGGCATAAGCTTTAGCCGGTTCGTTTTAATTGCAACCTTTTTCTGATCTCCTCAGGCGTCAGCTCCCCAAAGCAAAAAATGCTCCACGCTCACCTGCGGGCAGTATGACTACCTCCATTAGTTTGTCTCATTTTTCAGACGGCGAACCTGTCCCTCCGTACCGGTTTACCTGTATGGGTAAAGGGAACTCAAACCCCTGCTGATCGTGGAAATTACGACTGGTTACATAAAAAGAGGATTGGCCCAAGTCGATTCAGAGGGCCCTGATGGAGATGGATGGTTCCCCTCGCTACCCACAAGGAGAACCATCGCATTCAGCCGGGAATAATCGTTCTGTTTGGTTATCGACTGGATCAGTGTCCCGTGCCACAGAACTGTTTATCGCAGAAGTTCTCGTAACAGTTTACTTTCGCATCGATGGAGCACTTGTACTGCTCTTTCTCCGATGCTGACTCTTTGCAAACCGGTTGGCGAGCCCACTGAATTTCTGTCTTCATGGAGCTTCCGCAAAATTTACTGGCCTGATTTTCGAGATTGGTCTGTGCCAATTCCAACGCCATTTCGTAGTTGTAGTATTGGCCACTTTTACCTGTGAACGGATAATCACGGCCGGAACCCACATACCGATTCGTCTTGGGCTGCGCTTTTGCCTTGGTGTCGGTTGCCTTAGCCTGCTGTGCAAGCCTGTTCTGTGTGGTGGTCTGGTTATAGTCGGGTGTTAACCGTTCTGAGCCGGCCTTTCGCTGTTCGACCAGCCGTTTCGTTTTAGCCTGGGCCTGGGCAATCGCTTGCTGGGTGCTCAGGCGAGTTGGCTTTTTGCCATTTAGGTAGACCTTGCTGCCAGCTGTCGTATCGAGCGGCTGTAAAGGCATTGCGACCGGGCGGACGATGTTGTTCTGGGGCGCAGCGACGACGGGTTTTTTGTTTGCAAAATAGGCCGCGTTGCGGGCCTTTACTTCTGCGATCTGCGCATCGACGGCCTTACGAGAAGCGATCATGCTGCGCATGATCGAATTGCTTTGTGCCTGCCTGGCATTTAGATCGGCATTCAGCGAGGCCTGCAGTCTGCTCAGGAACAGGGCCATCGCCGCATTGTTTTGCGCCTCCTCCTGCCGAGCGACCAGGGAGAAGAGGTCGTTTTTGAGGGCTTCGGCCTGGGCATAATAGGTCTCGTCCAGCTGCTTCATTGAAGCAGAAAGATTACGTTCAAAGTCGGTAAGGGCTGACACCAGCTCATCCATGCGTTGTGAGTCGGGCTGGCATGCGCTGTTGTTGACGTCGCGATGACGCTTCAGGGTAGCCAAACGCTGGTTGATATCGCGTTTCATGCTGACCAGGTCATTCCAGACAGCTCTCCTGAAATCGGTGACCGGGGTTTTCGAGGGATTTCTTTTGAGCTCGTAGATCGCAAGGTTCGTATCTTCCCAGAAACGCAGCTGCTTCTGGTAGCTGGCCAGACGCCTGTCGATTCTGGGGTCGAAGCGCAGGGCCTGTTCGGCGTGGCTGACGGCGGTTGACATCCTGTCACAAGCCTGCTGGTCCTGGCCCCGGCTGGCGAAGGCTACCAGTTTGTCAGAAAACGAATCTTCACCCGTAGCCAGGACTGCGAGCGTAGTATCCGGGGCGACCGACTCATCCACCATGAAGGCGTCGACCGACCAGCGATAATGTGCTTCCTTGGGGAACTTGCTGCCAGTCAACAGGTAGGTGCTGCGACGATCGATGTCCGACCAGATGTTGATGATGAACTGGTCAGCGGAAAGCTGCGTGAGCACGGTTAGCGGAAACCCCGGCGCTTCCGGGTCGCACTGTCCGGAGAGCACGACCATGCCATCGGTCTTGCCCAGGCACTGTTGGTTCACGGCAAGTTGCCCATTGATCACGATGTCCTGTAACGAGGGCAGCGTCAGGATCGGTGAACGATTTTTATAGGAGTCACCGGGGTGGGGCAACAGGTAGGTATGGCGAGTCATCGGGCTGTAGATAAAAGCTGATTGCCCTTTGTGAACCATGGCATGTTCTGGTGCGAGAAGTTCCCACTGAAATCGCCGTATTTCTCGATACTCGCCTTTCGTGGGAGCAAAGGGCTGGAGCAGAAGATGGTCGGTATTGATCTTTTTCTGCTCAAACAGATCAACCAGTGAATACGCCCGAGTGAACAGTGCACGATCGAGACTAGACATCTTCTCTGCGAGTTGCCGGGGGTGAGGCAGTACGAACTGGAAATCCGGCAGGCCAGTTGCGCGGGTCGCGACTGCAGCCTGTTCCTTTGTGGCGGGCGTGAGTTCAACCTCTCGTGTCGTCCGTTCGGGAAAGGTGTAGTAGACTATTTTGCGGTTGTTTTTGGGGCCTAGCCATTTTGAGGTATAGCGATGGATCTTATAATCCATCTCGACGATGCGTCCTGAGGCGTCGAACTGCGTTTCGATACCCTCTAGAAATGCCTTGGGGCCGGTAGGGGTCGAACCGAATGCTTTCGCTTTATAATGAGTTGCCACGAAAGCACCCTTGTATACGGCTTTACGGCCGTCATCGGCAAATGACGTCAGGCGCCCGATATACGGCGCGGGTTCATTTTTGTTGTTCACCCAGCGCAGCATGTAGCCCGAATAGTTCATGAACTGATCATTATTGAATTTCTTGATGCCCTCGAATCTCGACTTGGAAACCTTGTAAGGTCTGCCCGGTTCGGTCAGCAACAGATCGTACTCACCTTTCCGTCCAACAAGCAGCAGACCGTCACCCGCACGTTTATATTGCGACAGATCGACGTTTTTAAGGGGCTGGTATAACGGGTCTTTGTCGTTGTTTACAACGGGGGTGGCGGGCTGGGTTGAATTCGGCTTAGCCAATGTGGGCTTTTGGGTGACAGTGGGGACACAGCCGGTTAACAGGACAAAGAACAGCGCAGCGAACGCGGGACGAATTAGCTTTAACATGATAATGATCTTTAACAATGGCAGGATACGCGAAATCTTTTTTTAAAGACTTTACGTGAATTAAATGTTCCATTGCAATTCTATTTTTTTGTTTTTGGGTAAAGGCCAAGCCGCCATCCCATCGGGGCGTTCTCTGTCAGACAGTAAATTGGAGTCTATTGCGAGCTGCACGGAGCTTATCAGGGAAAAATAGAAACCAGCATCAAACACTGAAGAAAACGAGCCATCCCCGAACAAAAGTTGTTCAATGTCAGAACACTATAAATCCCCGATTGGCCGACAGTTCAAACGCAAAGTATCCGAGTGACAGGCAGATCGGGGAAAGTCTTTTGGATACTATGGGTCACCAAAGTATCTCCAGGCAGGCGCTGGGGGGCGGGTGAACCCCCCTTAGTGTGGTGAAACCTTTTTTAATCCGTTGAATGTTAAGTCGGACCAGCCAGTCATTTTCCTCATCACCAATATCTGTTTTGCTGTTATGTCCATCTCGTTTACCGCGCTGATGCATTAAAGGCAGCCAGCGGAATTGCACAATAACCGCGTCATACAATTTATTTTCGCCTGCATCGTTCGGGCAAAACTCCAGTCGTTACACCCTTGCCATAGGCAAACTTCCCGATATCTGCTTTTTCATTGTTTCTGAGATGAATGAGGTATTTATTGAATAATCAATTAGTTACGTTATTTTTGGATGTTGGCATCGAATTTGCTCTAACCGCTGGACGCACTCGATTTGGGTGCGATAGAAAAACAACAGACAAATTAATTGATTACACGATTAGGAGGTGAATCATGGCCGATATAGCGCGGCGAAAGTTTCTCAAGGTTACCGGAAGTGGCGCGGCCCTCGGTGCGATGGTGGCCAGTGGATTGCTGGTACCGACTATTTCGCATGGTAAGTCGATCGCCAATGCTTTTGAATTCCGCACGGTTGACGAGGTATTGAACGAACTGTTTGAAACCACCACTACTACCCCCAGTGACGAAGTGACTGTGGTGGCACCGGACATTGCAGAAAACGGCACCGTGGTACCCGTTACGATCAGAACAAAACTGGCCAACATCCAGTCGATCACGATTATCGCCGAAAAAAATCCCTACCCGCTGGCTGCCAGCTTTCAGATGAGTAACCAGACTGCCGGTCACATAGCAACCCGTATAAAACTGGGTAAAACACAGGATGTATGGGCTGTCGTCAGTGCTGATGGAAAACTGTTCACCGGAAAGAAACAGGTCAAGGTTACTGTCGGCGGTTGCGGTGGCTGACGCTGGATTCCAATTCGTGATGATCAGTAAGTGATAAATAAACCCAGAGGTATAAACCGTGAGTAAAACAATAAAAGTTCGCACAAAAATGCAAGACGATTCAGCAGTCATTCGATTGCTGATCAAACACCCGATGAGTGTGCAGCGGGTCGACAAGAAGACCGGCGAAAAGATACCCGCTCATTTTATCAATAAAGTCAAAATTGACCGGAACGGAGAGTCTCTGATCAACGCAGACTGGGGACAGGGCGTGTCAAAGAATCCCTATCTCTCGTTCACGCTCACCGGCGTACAGAAAGGCGATCGGTTGATGGTCAGCTGGCATGACAACAAGGGAGCGACCGATTCAACTGAAGTCGTTCTGTAACTTTTACCCAAGATCGCCAATTTAAAAAAATATAACCGATAAGGTGTAAGGAGGAGTAATGAGGCGTAATCGAATCCCGCTATGTTTGTTAGTCTGCTCGTTGCTGCAAGTCACGTCGAGCATGGCTGCCGATACGAATGTCCAGCATGAATATATGCCTGGCCGTGAAAAGGCCATTCCCCATGTCTCCGGGGATAAGGAGTTTTCCAATACCTACCAGTATTGGAAAGATCCCGAGTCGCTGAAGAAAGCGATCAAAGATGGGCTGATGTCCCACGAAATGAATTTTAAGGATTTCCGCTGGATGGAGAAAAGCCTGGAAGGCGAAATGGTACTGGAAGAGGGGCTGGAGTACTTCAATCAGAAGAATGCCGATGGAAAGTCCTGTGCATCCTGTCACGGCGAGGATGGAGCGGAGCTGAAAGACGTTTACGCGACATTTCCGAAATATAATGAGCGTGTAAAACGGGTTCTCACCGGACCATCACAGATCGAAGTGTGCGCCAAAGAGCGTCTGCAGCGTGATGACTGGGGACCGGATACCCGTCCCAACTCGCTGCTTGCTTTTTACGTCGCATCACTGGCTGATGGTGCGGTAATCAACGTGGATACCACATCAGAACCGATGGCTGCATCATACAACCGGGGACGTGACCTGTTTTTTAAACGGGTGGGACAGTTCCACTACGCCTGCTCCAGTTGTCATACGCCACCCACTGCAGGTAGCTACCTGCGGGGACAGCGTCCGACAACCTTCTTTGGCGATGCGGCCCAGTACCCGATTTACCATTTCCCTTACCAGTTGGCGGGCGATGACTACTCCTACGTCTTTACCATGCAGCACCAGATTCGCAGCTGTCAGCAGCTGTCGCGCATGTACCAGGGTAAAGAAGGTAGTGCCAGTATGACGGATATTGAGGTGTTTATCCGGGCATCCGCAAACGGCTATCCCATGAGTGTACCTGTAGCCGAGTACAACATGAATACTGACTACCTTGAGCGGGAATACAATCAATAGAAAAACATAATCGATTGATCCTATCGCTTGAACCTTAATCCTGCGCAAGTCCGCTACCGGAGTTGTGTAAGACGAGTATTTCGGAGATTGAACAATGTCGAAAAAAAGTTGTTTTCAATTATCAGTCAGCAACCTGTTAATGCAGGGGCTGGCCATAGTAATGCTGCTGGGGATTGGCGCTGTCGCCGCCGCAGCAGAGAAAGAGCAGCGCCAGTGGGTGCCGGGGGAACCCTATCCCCCTGAACTGCTGGATCAGTATCCCTGCCACAGTTATGAACTGGAGTGCGGCCACCTTCCGCCGCCACCGGTTGAGACGGTGGAGTTTAATGATACAGAGCTGAACGGTGATGCTGCCCGTGGCGAAAAGATAGCCACCAACCTGCGTTGGGGTAACTGTGTTGCCTGCCACAAGCTGCCGGGACATGAAGCCGGCAGCGGTACCGTGGGACCGAGCCTGGTGGACTATGCCGAGCGTTCGCTCCCTTACAGCTACACATTCCAGCGAATCTGGGATCCGCGTGTACTGAGTCCCGATGCACACATGCCGGTATTCGGACCGAACCGGGTTCTTACCAAGAGCGAGATCATTGATGTAATGACCTTCCTCTACGCTAAAAAATAGATCCTCCGCGCTTGGCGGCCTCATCCTCCTAGCCGAGTCCCCCCTCGGCGTGAGGCCGCATTTTTCCACCGATGGGGTATGTCAGGTGGTTGAGCAGAGGCTGGTGTTTTTATCACGGGAGTAGTTGATTTCATCCAGAAGTGATTTTGCTGAACTACTTCGTCCCACCGGACGGTGGCATCGACTTTTGGAAACTGCTCACCTCTCCGGCGATTTCGGCGATCAGTTCTTCCAACATCAACTCCTTGTCGCCGTGATAAACAGCCTGGTAGTCAATGAATGGTAAAGGTGTGGTTGTTTTGAGAAGCAACAGTTTGTTGCTTTCAACCTCTTTCTGGTAGATATCTGCCGGCAGGGTGCTGATGCCCAATCCGTTCAGAGTGAGTGTGGCAATGGTCTGAAGATTATTACAAAAGCCAACGTCGCTGAAGTTGACATTGGCGTCATTGAACCAGCGTTTGATAATTTCATAGATATTGGATTTGGCTGGCAGCAGTATTACCGGCCATTGTGCAAGTTCTTTGGCACCCAACACCTGGTCCGGAATATTGAGTTTGGGGCTGGCCACCCAGGAGAAAGTGACACCCCCGAGGGGTATGGCGCGAACATTCGGTCTGGATATCGGGCTGGGTAGCAGGACGATGTCCAGTTTTCGTTTGTCGAACTTGGACCAGAGATTCCCGGTTAAATCCACATCGATCACGATGTTGACGTCCGGGTAGCGCCGGTTGACCTCGGCCACCAGGGTTGGCAACCAGGTCAGGGCAATCAGTTCAGCCACGCCGACCCGTACAACGCCGGTGATGGCTGTCAGGTTACCGACTGCTTTGCAGATGGTCTGCTCCATGCCGAGCATCTGTTCGGCCATGGGTATCAGTGCCCGTCCGCGATCATTCAGGATGGCCCGTCGTCCACTCCGTTTAAACAGTTTTACGCCCAGATGACTCTCCAGCTCCTTGACCCGCTGGGAGATGGTGGGCTGGGTGAGGTGCAGTTTTTCTGCCGCTGCTGCAAAGCTGCCGAGACGGGAGATCCAGACCACGGCTTCGAGATGACGTATGTTCATATTGATAAGAATACACTATTAAAAAACATCGATAAATATCATTAGTACCGATGTATGGTGATTGTTATGCTCCGTCGACATCAGGGTTGGTAGCAGAGCGATACCGTTATTAGACAGGCCATTTAGCGAGGAGCGTATGTCGGCGAAGCCTATCCAAGAGAAAGAGATATATGTTAGCGGTGACGGTATGAATCCGGATGCCCTGAAAGCCTCAA
The DNA here is from genome assembly GCF_001007875.1 of Sedimenticola thiotaurini. Taxonomy (NCBI): domain Bacteria; kingdom Pseudomonadati; phylum Pseudomonadota; class Gammaproteobacteria; order Chromatiales; family Sedimenticolaceae; genus Sedimenticola; species Sedimenticola thiotaurini. The sequence goes on from NZ_CP011412.1 coordinate 64,099, forward strand.
TCGGTGAGCCGGTTACCTACGAACGTGTCATCGAACATTTCCGGATTGACATTCCCGAATACTACAACATGGCAGGCGATACCGTGCTTCGTCAGGTGGAGGCCGGCAATGGCGAGGCGATTGCCCTGATTGCCGAACATGCCGACGGTCTGATCAACCGTTTCAGTTATGCAGAGCTTGCCGAACGTTCAGCGCGTCTTTCAAACCTGTTTCAGGAGTTGGGGGTTGGCCGGGGCACCGTCGTGGCCTGTTATCTTGGTGCGGGTCTCGAGGCTGCTCTGACCTATCTGGCGGTGTTTCGCCTGGGGGGGATCGTCGCCCCCCTTTCCCAGCTCTACGGCCCGGATACGGTTATCCATGCGCTGGTGGACTCGGGTGCAACCATACTGGTGAGCGAGTCTGATCTGTGGGCACGCATTGCCGAGCAGCAGAATCGATGCCCGGATCTGGCCACCGTGGTGCTTACTGACCCGGACGGTCAGCAGGGTATTGTGGATTTCAATCAGTATCAACGGTTTTCCAGCGATGCCCATCTGGAGTCAACCCGGGCCGTCGAGCCTGCACTGCTGCTCTATACCTCGGGCTCTACCGGTATGCCGAAAGGCATTCTGCACGCCCACCGGATACTGCGTGGTTATCTGGCTTCCGTATCGCTGTTCTATGAACTGGAGATGAACAGGCCCGGCGCTGTGCTTTGGACACCCTCTGATTGGTCCTGGGTCGCGGGAATATTCAATGTCATGCTCACCGGTTGGTTTTTCGGCCAAACCGTTGTGGCTAGTCGCGCACGCTTTTCGGCGGAAGGGTCTTTTGAATTAATGGCCCGTCACGGTGTGACTCACTGTTTCCTGACACCCACCGCGTTAAAACGGATGGCGGCCATTGACGACCCCTACGGCCGATGGCCGGATCTTGCCATTCGTTCAATCGGGACCGGTGGCGAACCCCTGCCCAGCGCTGTACTTGCCTGGGGAGATAAGGTGCTCAATGTGCCCATTAACGAATTCTACGGGCTGACAGAAGTTAATCACCTGATCGGTAACTGCCGTACTCTCTTTCCGGTTCGCCCCGGCTCCATGGGCAAGGCCTACCCGGGCCATGTGGTGGCGATTATCGACCAGGCAGGAGATCCGGTAGCGGATGGCGAGATGGGCGAGATAGCGGCCCGGGATGATGATCCGACCCTGTTTCTCGGTTATTGGAATCAGCTGGGCCGTACCGCTTCCATGCGGGTGGGGCGCTGGGTACGCACCGGTGATCTGGGGTATCGGGACAGTGATGGCTATTTCTGGTATCACGGCCGCAATGACGATCTGATCAAAAGCGCCGGGTATCGAATCGGCCCGGCGGAAGTGGAGGATGCACTGGTTGAACACCCGGCGATTGACGAGGCAGCCGTTGTGGGCAGCCCGGACCCGGACCGGGGACAGGTGGTGAAGGCATTCGTCCGGCTGGCGGCAGGTCATGCACCGAGTGCGGAGTTGGCGAGAGAGATTCAACTGCACGTCAAGCGTTGCCTGGCAGCCTACAAATATCCGCGAAAAATTGAATTTGTCAGTGATTTTCCACTGACAAGCACTGGCAAGATAAATCGAAAAGCACTCCGCTTAAAAGAGTTAGCAGAGAATTCCAATTACAAGTAAAAAGGCTTATCTATTTGGATAGGAGGAGTAGTGTATGAAACCCATGATAAAACAGTTGGCAGCCCTGGTGCTTGCAAGCGGTATGGTGACAGGTGCGCAGGCGGCGACCACGCTTAACCTCAATCACCAGTGGCCGGCGACCACCACCGGTTCACAGGTTGACCAATGGTTCGCTGACGAGATAGCCAAGCGAACCAACAACCAGGTGAAGATCCGGATTTTCTGGTCGGAAGGTCTCGGAAAAGCCAAAGAGGGTTTATCGCTGCTCCAGAATGGTGCGATAGATATGGCGGCCATTTCACCCGCCTATTTTCCGGCGCAGCTGCCCTTTTTTAGTGCGCCCAACTCCATTCCGATGGCTATAGAAACGGTCGATCAGGCGAACACCCTGATGCAACGGTTGTTGAAAGAGGTTCCCGCCTATAGCGAAGAGGCGGAGGCAAACGGCGTCAGAGCACTGTTCTTTCATCATCTGAATCCCTACCTGTTGGTATCCCGGGAAAAGATCGTCTCCACCGACCAGGTAAACGGAAAGAAAGTGCGTACCTGGGGTGCCGATATGCCCCGCATGGTGCAGGCGGTTGGCGGTACGCCGGTGACCCTGATGCTGCCGGAGATTTATGAGAGCCTGAGCCGTGGGGTTGTGGATGCCGCCCCGTTTGCTGTGGACCTGGTGGTGAATTACAAAATCTTCGAGGTGGCAAAAAACATCAGTGAAATAACCCTGTGGGAGGGGCCTGCCTGGGGCATCTGGATCTCCAAATCGGCCTGGCAGAAACTGACCCCAGAGCAACAGAAGATTTTTGAACAAGTAGCCAACGAGGCAATGGAACGGGATCGCAATGCGGTGCTCGCCAAGGGAGCGGAGGCGCGCAAAACATTGATTGAAAAAGGGGTCCAGTTCCACGCCTTTCCGGAGTCAGAAAAGGCCAAGTGGCGTGCAGCGCTACCGGACTTCTTCAGTGATTGGATCAAGCGTATGGACGAGCAGGGTAAGGGTGACGGTGCCCGCCAGACTGTCCAGATCTGGAAGGAAGTGGTCGGCGAATAACGACCCGGCCGTTTGGGTCCCGTGACCATTCCGGTGGTCACGGGGCGTTCCAATCATTGATTCTCTGGAGGATGCCATGGCTGATACATCCACCCAACCGCTGTGCCCGAAATTCGCACGGCTGCTAAGGACGTTCAATCGTTCCTTCGCTCTGTTATCCGGTGTGGCCCTGTTCATCATGATGTTGATCGGGGCTGCCGATGCAATCGGTACCAGTCTCTTTTCCACGCCCATTCCGGCTGCATTCGAAGCCACGGAAGCGTTGATGGTGACCTCCGTGTTTCTGGCGCTGGGACTCTCCCAGCAGCGGGGTGCGCACATCAGTGTGGAGGTGCTGATCGGTCTCACTCCCTCCATTGTGCAGCGTATCGCGGCTGCACTGGGAAGCCTGTTGAGTCTCGTTCTGTTCGGACTGATTGCCTGGTTCGGATCGGAGGCGGCCATCGAGAGCTTTACGGTTAACGAGTACTCCTCCGGCATTATCAATTTTCCGATCTGGCCGGCCAAGGCAGCACTGGCATTCGGCGCAATGCTGATGACAATCCAGTGTGCCTGGGATTTTGTGAACGAACTCCTGGGACGGCACCACACCACCTCCCAACCGAAAATTTAGGAGCCGGATATGGATCCTTTAACTATCGGTTATATCTGTGTTGCTGCGCTGTTCATTTTCCTGGCCCTCGGTGTGCCTGTTGGCGTGGCCATGGGGGTGCTGGGTGTGGCGGGCATGTATGTCGGCTTCGGGGAGGCGTTCGCGTTCGGTCAACTCCGCACATTACCGTTTTCAGTGGTCAATAATTACGCCTTTGCCGTGCTGCCGATGTTTGTCCTGATGGGTGTGCTGGCGGAGTCTTCGGGCATCACATCGCAACTGTTTCATGCCGGTGAGCTGTGGCTGCGTAACCGCAAGGGCGGGTTGTACCAGGCAGTGGTGGTGGGGTCGGCTATCTTTGCCGCCGTGTCCGGATCGACCATTGTCAATGCGGTGGTGTTCACCCGGCTGGCCTTCCCGCACATGATCCGTTTCGGTTACTCCCGCGCCCTGTCAATCGGTTCGATTGCAGCAGCGGGTAGTTTCGCCGCCATGATTCCGCCATCAATCACCATGGTGATCTACGCCATTATCACCGAACAGTCGGTCGGCAAACTGCTGATCGCCGGAGCCCTGCCGGGCATTCTCACTGCAGTGGTGTATCTGATGGGTATCAGCGTGATGGTTCGCATCCGACCTTCACTGGCCCCCGATATCAAAGAATTGTCGACCCGGGCCGAGAAGTGGTCTGCCTTATGGGGTGTGTCGCCGGTTGCCCTACTGATCGTGCTGGTGCTTGGGGGTATCTATTTCGGTTTCTTCCCCCCTTCGGCCGCCGGTGCCATTGGTGCTTTCGGCGCCTTCTGTATTGCGGTAACCCGCAAGTGGGGACAGGGTAGCAAGTGGCTCACCTCGTCGTTGCGGGATGCCGCGTCGGTCAGCTGCATCATCTTCATTATTCTGATTGGTGGCTTGATCTTCTCCCGGATGCTGGTGGTATCCGGGGTGATTGACGGGTTCGTCGAACTGGTCAATACGTTTGCCTATTCGCCGCTCCGGTTCATGATATTCATCTCGATCATGTACATCATCCTCGGCTGTTTCCTCGACACCACCTCGATGCTTGTGGTGACCCTGCCGTTTGTCTTTCCGGCTGTTCAGCAGCTGGATATCGATCCGATCTGGTTCGGTATCGTGCTGGTTAAATTGATCGAGATATCGGTGATCACACCACCGGTAGGCATTAACCTGTTCGCCGTGCTCGGCTCGGTATCGGGCCAGGCGCAGTTTCAGGACGTGGTGAAAGGGGTGCTGCCGTTCCTGTTAATGGAGATCCTCGTGCTGTTGATGTTGATCGCCTTTCCGTCAATTGCCACCTGGCTGCCCGAACAGATGATTGCGAGCTGAGGAACGAGATTATGAAATCCATGCCATTGGTTGTTGGCAGTGCGGTGGTGCCGTTCCGTCGTTACCGGGACGGTAGCGGACCCCGAGACTGGGTGCGCACCGTAGCAGGGGAAGCGCTTAGCGATGCGGCGATCGACCCGGCCGATATCGATGCGGTGATTATCGCCTCGGAAACCGACTTTCTGTCGCTGCAACTGGTGCCGGCCCCCCTTCTCCTGGATGAGATAGGGCTTTCCGGTTGTGCGGTAAGCCGTGTGGAAACCGGTGGCGCCAGTGGTGGTAATGCACTGCGTTCCGGGGTTATGCACATCCTGTCGGGTTTTGCCCGCCGGGTATTGATTATCGGCTATGAACACGCCGCCAGCCATCTGGCCGGGGACGATGTGCGGCTGCTTTACGGGCTCTCTTTTGATGCCGAACTGGAGGGGTGGGCCGGCGCCACCGCCACCATGCTCTACGCCCTGTCCGTGCAGAACCACATGGTTCGCCACGGCACGACCTCCGAGCAGCTGGCGGCGGTTTCAGTGAAGAATCACTGGAATGCCTGTGATAACCCCTGGGCGCATAAACCGATGACCATCACCGTCGATGACGTGCTGGCGTCCCCCATGGTCAGCACACCCTATCGAATGCTGGACTGCAGTCTGATCAGTGACGGTGCGGCAGCCCTGGTATTGGCCCATCCGGACGCGGCTCCCAAACAGACCGAGCGGCCGTCGGTGCGTGTCACCGGTAGTGGTTGCGCAACCGATACGGTGCGGCTTGGTGATCGGGATCAGCCGGGCAGGTTCAGTGCCAAGGAGCGTTCGGCCCGCCAGGCGTATGCCATGGCCGGGGTCACCGATCCGCAACGGCAGATCGAGGTGGTCGAGTTGTACGACGCCTATACGGGCGCTGAACTGCAAGCTATTGAAGCGCTCGGACTGTCGCCCGCAGGAGAGGCGGCGGCCCGACTCTGCGATGGCGTATTTGACCGGGATGGTGCCTTGCCGGTCAACCTCTCCGGCGGCCTGATCGGTCAGGGCGGGGCGCCCGGTGCGGTGGGGCTGGCCCAGGCGATTACTGTGACCCGTCTCCTGGAGGGACGTTACTGGTCCGGTCTGCAGGCAGGTAGAAGTTATCGGCGCGGCGTGACCGATTGTCACGCCGGGGTCGCCACTGTCAACGTGACCCATGTGTTTGAACGGGAGGATTGAATATGAGCCGTCTATACAAGCGGACAGCAGGGGAGAACAGTAGATTCCCATGGGACCAAAACGGTCTGATGCCGATCGATCTTTCGCTCTCCTACAGTCATGGGTTTGGTGGTTTCACTCCTTTTTTCGAGGCCCTAATGCAGGGCCGGCTGTTGGGTAGCCGCTGTCCGATCTGTGACGAAGTGTGTTTTCCTCCACGTATGCGCTGTTCGGTGCACCATGTAGAGACCGAACTGGCGGAGCTGACAGGTTTTGCCCGCCTGCTCTCCTGGACCACGGGACCGGTGAAGTTACCACAGGCGAATGAGACGGCACTACTGACCTTCGGTCTGGTGCAGCTGGATGGAGCGATTAACAGCACCCTGGTGAGAATCGATGGGGACGAGACCCAACTGGTCACCGGCGCGCTGCTTCGATTGCAGCGGCTGGATGAAAAAGCCGATCTATCCCATCCCATACAGGCACTGGTATTCGAGCGTCCATAAACAGATCCGGATGGGGTAACGGTTGGGGCTGGTTCCCTGTTGGTACCGCTTGGGGATGCCGGCAGAAGAGGCGACAAAAAACAGGCAAGTGCGCTCTGCTGAAAAATAGGCAGTGGGGTAAGACTGGAAAGAGTAGAGCGCTGTTTATAGAAAATAATTGATTGAAGAGATCCGTTTAGACAAAGACGGAACGGGTTTAACAAGGAGTACCTTAATTATGTACGGTAAAAAAATTACCAATAAAAATAACAGTACCGGACAACGATTGCGATCTGTCGCTGGTCAATCCAGCAGCTATTTTTCAGATATGTCCAACGGCGCACTGGTGGATATGGCGTCCCATGTCGATACGGTTGGTCGTGATGAACCCAAACAGTGTCCGCTGGAATTCATAAAAGGTAATTCACAACCGATACAAGAGATGCGGGCCTGGATTGAGAAGGTCCGGGATGTACAGGCAAATGTGTTGCTTTGCGGGGAGAGCGGTACCGGTAAAGAGTTGGTGGCCCGTGCCATACATGCCGGGCAGGGGCCATTTGTTGCGATCAACATGGCAGCCATAGCGGATAACCTGGTTGATTCGGAGCTTTGCGGACACAAAGAGGGTGCGTTTACCGGCGCCGACGGGGACAGGATAGGGTTGCTGTTCGAGGCCAATGGCGGAACCCTGTTTCTGGATGAAATCAATGCCATGTCCTTGCAGCTCCAGGCGAAACTGTTGCGTGTTATCGAGGAGCGTAAAATCCGTCCTGTGGGTTCCAACCGGGAGTTTGATGTCAACTTTCGTCTGGTCAGCGCAACCAATGAAGATCTGGAACAACTGGTCAATGAGGGCCGTTTCCGCCGGGATCTGTTTCACCGGCTGAAAGTGCTCAGTTACAAGTTGCCACCGTTGCGGGCGCGTACCGCCGATGTCCCGCTACTGGCGAATGAGTTTCTGAGCTATTACACGTCCATCCATAACAGAGCCGCGCAGGGTTTTTCGGCAGAAGCCATCAGCTGGCTCTCCAGCAGAAAATGGCCGGGAAATGTCCGGGAGTTGGAAAATTTTATCGAGGAAGTGGTTGTACTGCTGCCCGCGGATACCCGGGAAATAACCCTGGATTATCTGCTTAATGTTCCGTCGGTTGCGGATTGCGCATCGACCCGGAATACCCGGATACGCGCCGGTGAGCCGGTTCCCCTCTCTGAGATGATCCAGCACCATATCCTCGGTGTCATGGATTACACAAAGGGCAATAAGGCCCAGGCGGCACGTATCCTCAAAATCGATTACAAGACACTGGTCAGAAAGCTGACGACGGAGGCCGACTGATACCTCGGGTAAGTCTGTAACAGTGATCCGCGGCCAACAGTGCAGACGCAGCCTCTTCGCCAGCAGCTGCGCCATTACCTTTTGCGGAAAACTGTAAACCGGGGCGCGGGTTAATCCCCCTGGAGGGGATTAACCGGGTCGGCTAAATCATAGCGTGGTTTGAGACGAAGTGGTCGATCGCTTCGTGTACTTCGTGAGCCCGCCTGGTATCCCCCTTGCTTTCCACTTTTTCCAGATAGCTCTGTAAAAAGCCCACCATCTTTCTGCATTCGCTCGGGGTGTCGGCAAATTGTTGCACCGTTGCACAGACTTCAATCGGACTCATGCCGGCACCTCCGAGAAGGCCCAGGAGTTCGTCTTCGGACAGGTCGCAAAAATCTGCGCAGTCTTTCAAGGTAAGCATGGTTTTATCCTCCATTGCTGGTTCGCGTGCACTGGTTTCGTGCGGTATCAATGGGTATGCACCAAGCCAGGGTGTCTGTTGTTATCGTTTGGTGTCCGGCAGATCACCTAACCCATTGATTGTGCATGCCTCCTCAAAACATCGGGCGAGGCTGGACAAAACTGCAGCAGTAATCAGGCCAGTCTTGGCTGGGAAGATGCGGTCAGGTAGGAAGGGCTACTGCGGAGTGCGGTTCCGCAGATCCGGCAGTTGATGATTTACCCGGGTATCGTAAATGATAGATGTCTCGATACGGGTGACACCGGGGCGATTGGTGAACTGGTCCAGGGCGAGGTTTTTAAGATGCCGGGTGTCGTGCACCACCACGTGGATCACCAGGTCGTAACGGCCGGTGATCAGGTGTGCAGAGCGTACCTCGGGTATTTCCAGCATATCATCCATGAACCGGTCGACGGTGCTCCGCCCGTGTTTTGCCAGTTCGATCATGAACAGCGCTTCCAGCCCGATCCCCAGACTTGCCAGATCGACCTCCGCATGGGTGCCGGTCAACACCCCGTTCTCCCTCAGTCGCTTCATCCGCTCGTGCACGCTGGAGGGGGCCAGCCCCACCTCGGCGGCGATCTGCTTGTTGGAGAGCCGACCATTGTTCTGCAAAAGCCTGATTATTTCGATGTCAATTCGGTCGAGCATCATTTGGCCCCCTGTTTACCGAAAACTCTTTTATAGAAAATATTATCCAACGAGCAATATACTTATTAACTCAGTAATTAACGAATTATATTAGTAAGATACCACATATAGAGGGTTGAGCGATCAAGGATAACGGTATTTCTGCCGGTGACTCTTTCCATCGTCCCGATTCGCGCTGTGGCACCCGAGGAGTAATGCAGACATATGAGCAGATCAACAGATGACAGACGGGGCTTCAGCACCCGGGCGATTCACCATGGTTACGATGCTTACGCGGGTGATGGTGCCCTGAATCCGCCAGTCTACATGAGCTCAACCTACACCTTCCCCACCGTGGCTGACGGGAGTGCACGCTTCGCTGGCGAGCAGGTTGGATATGTTTATTCACGGGTCGGCAATCCGACCACGGCGCTGCTGGAGCAGCGCATTGCCGAGCTGGAAGGGGGGGAAGCGGCGCTGGTGACGGGCTCAGGTATGGGGGCCACGACCTCGTTACTCTGGACCCTGCTTAAGCCGGGTGACGAGGTGATCGCGGATAAGACGCTGTACGGTTGCACCTATGCCTATTTCAATCATGGACTGGCCCGTTTCGGGGTCAAGATCACCCATATTGACCTAACCGAACCGGACAATCTGGCCCGGGCGATCAGTGAGAAGACCCGGCTGATCTTTTTCGAGACACCGGCCAATCCCAACATGCGGTTGGTGGATATAGCTGCGGTGGCGACTATCGCCCGATCCCATGATGCGAAAGTGGTGGTGGACAACACCTACTGCACCCCCTATCTGCAGCGACCGCTGGAGTTGGGGGCAGATTACGTAGTGCACTCCGCCACCAAGTACCTGGGCGGACACGGCGACCTGATTGCCGGCGCCATTGTCGGTCCGAAAGAGTCGCTGGACGAGGTCCGCTTCTACGGCCTCAAGGATATGACCGGGGCGGTGCTCTCGTCCCAGGACGCTTTCCTGGTCCTGCGCGGCCTGAAGACCCTGGCGCTGCGCATGGACCGGCATTGTCAGAATGCACAAGGGATCGCTGAGTTCATCGCAGACCATCCCAAGGTGGAGGTTTGCCACTTCCCGGGACTGGCGTCGTTCCCGCAGCGTGAGCTGGCCGAGCGCCAGATGAGCGCGCCGGGTGGCATGGTGGCCTTTGAGTTGAAAGGGGGATTGGAGGCCGGTTGCCGATTTATGAACGCGCTGCAATTGATCACCCGTGCGGTCAGCCTGGGTGATGCAGAGAGCCTGGCCCAGCATCCGGCCAGTATGACCCACTCGGTCTATACGCCGGAGGAGCGGGCTGCTCACCTGATCAACGAGGGGCTGGTACGACTATCGGCGGGGCTGGAGGATCTGGATGATCTGCTCGGGGATATCGACCAAGCTTTGGCCAACGTCTGATCCACATAGAGTTCAATTAGCCCACGCAGTCATCTTGTGGGGTGGTCGCCCTGTGGGCAGAAAAGAGCTGCCCACCCCCACGGTTGGTGATGGGCTGCAGAGTGGGGAGCTGCCTGTTCAGGTCCCGCAAAAGGTGGCCAGCACCTGCTCGTTTTCAGCGGGTGGTTCCGCATAGTGCTCCAGCCCCGGGTGTTCATCGAACGGTGCCGACAGTACCTGGTGCAACTCATGGAAAGGACTCAGATCCCCCGCATAGGCGGCACGAATGATCCGCTCCACCTGGTGATTGCGGGGGATGAAAAGGGGGTTGGCCGCGGCCATCAGAGCGGCTGCCTTTTCCCGACCGCCGGGTTGCCGGTCGATACGCTGTAACCAGCGGGCCTCGAACTCACCGAAGCAGGGGGTATCATCAGCGGCCAGCCTCGATGCAAGCTGGCGAAAGCTTCGGGTATAGTCCAACTGATTATCCTGCAACTGCTGTAGCCAGTCGGTCACCAGTTCCCGGTCTTCTCCGTTCGGTTGAGTGAGACCAAGTTTGCGGCTCATCAGCTGGAAATAGTGATCCTCGAAGCTGGCCTGGAATTGATCCAGTCGGGCCTCGTACTCCTGCCGCTCCCCGTCGATCAGCATCAGGCATTCGGCCAGTCGGGCCAGGTTCCAGTGCGCCATCTCTGCCTGACGGCCATAGGCGTAGCGACCCTGATGGTCGATGGAGCTGAACACCTTGCCGATATGAAAGGTGTCCAGGAAAGCGCAGGGGCCGTAATCCAGGGTCTCGCCGGAGATGGCGCAGTTGTCGGTATTCATCACGCCGTGGATGAACCCGACCGCCATCCAGTGGGCCACCAGACGGGCCTGGGCGTCGACCACGGCGGCGTAGAAACTGCCGACCGGGTGCGCCTCTGTTGCGCTATCCGGATAGTGGCGCTGGATCGCATAATCAACCAGTGTGCGCAGGGCCGCGTTGTCGTGCCGCGCAGCAAACAGCTCGAAAGTGCCGACCCGGATATGGCTGCTGGCCACCCGGGTCAGCAGCCCGCCCGGTTCCATCCGGTCACGGAACACCGCTTCGCCGGTCGCCACCGCCGCCAGGGATCGGGTGGTGGGCACCCCCAGTCGATGCATCGCCTCGCTCACCAGGTATTCCCGGATCACCGGCCCCAGCGGCGACTTGCCGTCGCCGTTGCGCGAGAACGGGGTCTGCCCGGAGCCCTTCAGCTGGATATCGTAGCGCTGCCCATCCCCGGGGCTGATCGCCTCCGCCAGCAGGGCGGCCCGTCCATCGCCCAGTTGGGGCACGAAGTTTCCGAACTGATGCCCGGCGTAGGCCAGGGCGATGGTCCTGCCGCCGGGCAGGGGCTGGTTACCACCGAAGATCGCTGCCAGGCGCTCCCGATCCTGTGCCAGTTCATCCAGACCGAGCTGGCTGGCCAGTGGACCATTCCAGGCGAGCAGGCGGGGACTTGGGGACGGATCGGTTTGTACCGGTGCGTAGAAATGATCCGGTAGTTCGGCATAGCTGTTGCTGAGTTTCATAGTGGAAGTTTCGCACGGATCGGCCGGCGGATATCCGTTCAAAATTCAGGGAGTTTTTTTTCGGGGGATAGTCCGGCGGTGCCGCTTGACCGTAGGGAAATATTTCCGGGGGATAGTGCGCCCGACCGAGTCTGACGGGGTAGTTTCGCAGGGGGGACACTGAAAGCATGCCCACCTGGAACGGTTGTCGGGGCGGTGATCCGTACCTGATCCCGGCGGAGTCGGACAGCTGATCGGAACATAAACTGCTAAAATTTTTCCAATAACCGAATTATGTTTAAAAAACAGCGCGGATTTGACGGTAATTTGGTTACATCTTGCTCTCCATCTGGAGAATAATGCCAGCCAATGTTTGCTTGCCTATTCCGCCAGCACGGGTGGGGCAAAACTAGGCTATAACGCACAGTGTGACATACACGGGGCCGGGTGGGTCGGAAGGGACCGGGCCCCGGGTCAGGGTGAGAACCAGTGGTTCGGAGCGAGTGGTTCCGAGCCCCAGCAGCAGGTGAGACTTCAACTATGCATATTCAGACCCCCTATCTGCTCTTCCTGGGTGATGCTGCGGACGCCCTGGCGGCCAAGGTGGCCCAGGGAATTTGTGACTGGCGGCCGGAACAGGCGATCGGCCAGTACCGGATGAGCGGCTGCCAGGCCGATCTCGGCCTGCCCGACCTCTCTTTGGAAGCGGCGGCCCGGGCCGGCGCCAGGACCCTGGTGATCGGCGTCGCCAACCGGGGTGGTGTGATCTCCGATGCCTGGGTCGAGGTGATGCTGGACGCCCTTGAGCAGGGCATGGATATTGCCGCTGGTCTGCACAACCAGCTGTCGGAAATCCCCGCCCTGGCGGAGAAGGCGGCCCGTCTGGGGCGCACCCTGTTTGATGTGCGCCACCCAACGACCCAGTTCCCGGTGGCAACCGGCGTGCGGCGCAGCGGCAAGCGGCTGCTGCCGGTGGGCACCGACTGCTCCTGTGGCAAGATGTACACCGCTCTGGCGATCGAGAAGGCGATGCGCCAGCGTGGCATGAAGGCCGATTTCCGTGCCACCGGCCAGACCGGGATTCTGGTGGCCGGTGGTGGCGTGCCGGTGGACGCGGTGGTGGCGGACTTCATCTCCGGTGCGGTGGAGACCCTGACACCGGAAAATGATCCCGATCACTGGGATATCGTCGAAGGGCAGGGCTCCCTGTTTCACGCCTCCTTCGCCGGTGTCACCACCGGCCTGATTCACGGCGCCCAACCGGATGCCCTGGTGCTCTGTCACGAGCCGACCCGCACCCATATGCGTGGTCTGCCCGATTTTCCCCTGCCGGAACTGGGCGAGTGCATGGAGGCGAATCTGCGCACCGCCCGTCTGACCAACCCGGATGCCCGCTTCGTGGCTATTGCCGTGAACAGCTCCAAACTGTCACCGGCGGATGCCAAGGCCTACCTGGAGGAGACCGAGGCCCGTTACGGCCTGACTACGGTGGATCCGGTGCGCCAGGGCGTGGAGCGGATCGTGGATGAGCTGGCGCGGTGGTAAGCCTGCACGTCAAGCGGGAGTCCTGGCCGATACGGGGCAGCTTTACCATCGCCCGTGGCAGCAAGACCCGGGCCGAGGTGGTGACGGTGGAGTTGCATGCGGGTGAGCAGCGGGGGCGGGGTGAGTGTGTTCCCTACGCCCGCTACGGCGAGAGTTGCGACAGCGTGATGGAGCAGATTCTGGACCTGCGGGACGACCTGGCCAATGGTCTGGACCGGCAGGGACTGCAACAGCGCCTGCCGCCCGGCGCCGCCCGTAACGCCCTGGACTGCGCGTTCTGGGACCTGGCGGCGAAGCAGGCCGGGCAGCGCGCCTGGGCACTGGCCGGTGTTGCGACGATGACTCCCCAGGTGACCGCCTACACCCTGTCACTGGATAGCCCGGAAAAGATGCGTCAGGCGGCGCTGGCGAACGCCTGGCGGCCGTTGCTGAAACTGAAGCTGTCCGGCGCGGGTGACCTGGAGCGGGTTGCCGCGGTGCGTGCCGGGGCGCCCGATGCGCGCCTGATCGTGGATGCCAACGAGGGCTGGACAGTCGAGCTCTACCAGCGCTTCGTCCCGGAGCTGCAGCGCCTGGGGGTGGAGATGATTGAACAGCCCCTGCCGGCGGGTGACGACGGGGTGCTGGCCGAATTGGAGCGACCCGTTCCGATCTGTGCTGACGAATCCTGCCACGACCGGGCGTCGCTGGCGACGCTGGTGGGTCGCTACGACATGGTCAATATCAAACTGGATAAGAGCGGTGGTCTGAGCGAGGCACTGGCGTTGCGCCAGGCCGCTGAGGCAGCGGGGATGCGGATCATGGTCGGCTGCATGCTGGCCACCTCCCTGGCCATGGCGCCGGCCCTGCTGGTGGCCCAGGGGGTGGCGGTGGTGGACCTGGATGGCCCGCTGTTGCTGGAGCGGGACCGTTCCCACGGGCTCGATTTCGCACAAGGTCTGATCCACCCGCCGGAGCCGGCCCTGTGGGGTTGACCGCCAATACTTCAATTTAGCGCTAGTGAGGATAAGTCATGAGTCGAATCGTCTATGTGAATGGGGCCTACCTACCGGAAGAGGAGGCTAAGGTATCGGTATTCGATCGCGGCTTCCTGTTTGCCGATGGCGTCTACGAGGTCTCTTCGGTACTGCATGGCAGGCTGGTGGACAATGCCGGCCACCTGGCCCGTCTGCACCGTTCGCTGGCGGAACTGGAGATGGCGGCGCCGGCCAGCGATGCGGAGATCGAGGCGATCCAGAAGGCGCTGATCGAGCGCAACGACGTGCAGCAGGGACTGGTCTACCTGCAGGTGACCCGGGGCGTGGCCGATCGGGATTTTGCCTATCCGGAGGGGGTCCAGCCCACCCTGGTGATGTTCACCCAGTCGAAAAATCTGTTGCAGAATCCCCAGGCGGAACGGGGTATCCGGGTGATCACCACCGAGGACATCCGCTGGAAGCGGCGCGATATCAAGACCGTCGGTCTGCTGGCACCAAGCATGGCGAAGATGATCGCGAAACGGGCCGGGGCGGATGACGCCTGGCTGGTGGAAGCGGGCAAGGTGACCGAAGGGAGTTCCAACAACGCCTATATCGTTACCCGGGACGGTACCCTGGTGACCCGCCAGCTGGGTAACGAGATCCTCGCCGGGATTACCCGCAAGGCGGTGCTGGAGCTGGCCCGTACCAGCGACCTGAAGATCCAGGAGCGCCCGTTCACCGTGCCGGAGGCGCTGGATGCGGCCGAGGCCTTTATCAGCTCCGCCACCACCTTCGTGATGCCGGTGGTGGGCATCGACGGTCAACCGGTGGGTGACGGTCGACCCGGTCCGGTCAGCCGGCGTCTGCGGGAGCTCTACATCAGTATGGCACTGCAGGAGATTGGCGAGTGATCTGCTGTGGCTGGGGGGTCAACATCCCGGCATGTTCGATAAAGCCGATGATCTCATCCAGACCCTGACCGGTTTTCATATTGGTGAAGACGAAGGGTTTCTGCTTGCGCATCTTCAGGGTGTCCTCCTCCATCACCTGGAGTGATGCCCCCACATAGGGAGCCAGGTCGATCTTGTTGATAATCAGCAGGTCGGAGCGGGTGATGCCGGGGCCGCCTTTGCGGGGCATCTTCTCCCCTTCGGCCACGTCCAGCACGTAGATGGTGAGGTCGGCCAGTTCGGGACTGAAGGTGGCGCTCAGGTTGTCGCCGCCGCTTTCAATGAAGATCACATCCAGGTCCGGGAAACGGTTGCTCAGGTCTTCAACCGCCGCCAGGTTCATGGAGGCGTCTTCCCGGATGGCGGTATGGGGACAACCACCGGTCTCCACGCCGATGATTCTATCCGCCTCCAGGGTTTCGCTCTCGATCAGGATGCGGGCGTCCTCCTGGGTGTAGATGTCGTTGGTGACCACGGCAAGCTGATACCGGTCACGCAGTGCCTTGCAGAGTACTTCCAGCAGTGCGGTCTTGCCGGAGCCCACCGGGCCACCGACTCCAATGCGAAGCGGGGATGGATTATTCATGTCTGGTTCTCTCATGATCGATAGATTCGGGTGTATTGGGTTTCATGCAGACTGCTGGCAATGGCCTGGGCGGTGCAGGAGGCACCGATCTGCGCATCGTCCACGTCCAGCCCGATGCGGACGATCTCCGGTACCCGGAGGGTCAATGAAGCGATGATCCGCTGGCCGGCGGTCTGGCCCAGGGGGATGATCTTGACTCCGGCCAGGGTCATGCTCTCCAGCCAGCCCCACAGGTAACCGGCGGCCGCCGCTTTTAACGGTATCTGCCAATGCTGTGCCGCCTGGGCAAAACCGGCCAGTTGGCACTGCCTGAACAGGGGCAGGTTCTCCTGACTGACCGGAATGCCCAGTTCCGGCAGCAGGGATGCCATGGCTCGGCCCCGGTTGCGCTCTTCCAGGCGTAACTCGGCGGTTTCGCGGCTGGCCACCAGGTAGTGACTCCAGTAGGTCAGCGCCTCTGCGTCTTTCGTGGCTGCAGCCTGGTAGAGCCGGGCGAGAACCGGTAGTTCCAGATAGGCCATGCTGCTCTCCATCAGGCTTTCGATCCACCTCTTCAGGGTCTGTTCATCAGCGACCCAGCCACACTCCGTGGCCCACTCCAATCCCTGGGAGTAGGTGAAGGCGCCCACCGGCAGGGAGGGACTGACCAGTTGCAGCAGGCGCAGCGGGGCGAGGGAGTCGTTAGTGGTGATGGGCATGCTGATGTCCATGGCTGTGTGCTTGCGCCGCACTGCCGCCGTAGGCCCCCGGCTCCGGTTCGAAGGGGGCGTCGGCATGGGTTACCGTAAAGCCGAGGCCGCGCAGCATCTTATCCAGGACGTGGTCATGGGGGTAACTGATACAGGTTGGTTCGATCTGGATCGAGACATGGCGATTACCCAGGTGATAGCAGGCCCTGGCCAGCAGATGGGGGTCGTGGCTGGTGACCTGGGAGAGCGATTCATTGGCCGCCCGGATCTGCACGCTGTAACCTTCCTCGGTGCAGAGCAGGTCGCCATCCTTCAGAGTGGTTCCCCGGTTGAGAAACAGCCCGGCCTCCAGGCCGTTATCAAGCACCACCCGCAGGCGGCTTCTGATCCGCTGATGCAGTGGCAGGGTGAGGGTGGTATCAATGTGGTCCACCTGTTCGGTTTTGATGGTCAGTCTGATCATGGTTCTGCCAAGCCTTAAAAGAGGAAAAATTTCTGCGCCATGGGCAGTACGGTTGCCGGTTCGCAGGTCAGCAGTTGGCCATCCGCCTTCACCTGGTAGGTCTGGGGATCGACCTCGATCACCGGTTGGTAATCGTTCAGCCGCATGTCGGCCTTGCTCACCTGGCGGCAGTCACGCACCACACCGATCATGGATTTCAGTGCCAGTGCGCCCGCCACATCCGCCTCGAAACCGGCCTGGGAGAGGAAGGTCATACGGGTGGCGTGGCGGGCCGAACCCAGTGCACCGAACATGGTGCGATAGTGCACCGGCTGGGGGGTCGGGATCGATGCGTTGGGATCACCCATGGGGGCGGCGGCAATCATGCCACCCTTGATGATCAGGCTCGGCTTGGTACCGAAGAATGCGGGTTTCCACAGCACCAGGTCGGCCAGCTTGCCCACTTCCACGGAACCCACTTCATGGGCGATCCCGTGGGTGATGGCCGGGTTGATGGTGTACTTGGCGATATAGCGCTTTACCCGCAGGTTGTCGTGCTGTGCCGGGTCACCCGCCAGGCTGCCCCGCTGCACCTTCATCTTGTGGGCGGTCTGCCAGGTGCGGGTGATCACCTCGCCGACGCGTCCCATGGCCTGGGAATCGGAGGCGATCATGGAGAAGGCACCCAGGTCATGCAGAATATCCTCGGCGGCGATGGTTTCACGGCGTATGCGTGACTCGGCAAAGGCCACGTCTTCGGCGATGTTGGGATCGAGATGGTGACAGACCATCAGCATGTCCAGGTGTTCATCCACCGTGTTGACTGTGTAGGGCCGGGTCGGGTTGGTGGAGGAGGGCAGAACATTGGACTGCCCGCACGCCTTGATGATGTCCGGGGCATGGCCACCACCGGCGCCCTCGGTATGGTAGGTGTGAATGGTGCGCCCCTTCATGGCGTTCAGGGTGTGCTCCACAAAGCCGGATTCGTTCAGGGTATCGGTATGGATGGCCACCTGTACATCGAAGGCATCGGCCACGGAAAGGCAGTTGTCGATGGCGGCCGGGGTGGTACCCCAGTCCTCATGCAGCTTGAGACCGATGGCCCCGGCGCTGACCTGCTCTTCCAATGCCTGGGGCAGGCTGGCGTTGCCCTTGCCGAGATAACCCAGGTTCATGGGCAGTGCCTCGGCCGCCTCCAGCATCCGGTGTATGTGCCAGGGGCCCGGTGTACAGGTGGTGGCGTTGGTACCGGTGGCGGGGCCGGTTCCACCACCCAGCATGGTGGTGATGCCGGACATCAGCGCTTCGTCCACCTGCTGGGGGCAGATGAAATGGATATGGGAGTCGATCCCGCCGGCGGTGAGGATGCTCCCTTCACCGGCGATCGCTTCGGTAGCCGGGCCGATGATGATATTGACCCCCGGTTGTACGTCGGGATTGCCGGCCTTGCCGATGGCCGCGATACGTCCGTTCTTGATCCCCACGTCCGCCTTGACGATACCCCAGTGGTCGACGATCAGGGCGTTGGTGATCACCGTATCCACCACCTCCTGGCTGGGTCGCTGACTCTGGCCCATACCGTCCCGGATCACCTTGCCACCGCCGAATTTCACCTCGTCGCCATAGATGGTGTGGTCCTGTTCCACCTGGATCAACAGCTCGGTATCACCCAGTCTGACCCGGTCGCCGGTGGTGGGGCCGTACATCTCCGCGTAGGCCTGGTTGCTTATCTTAGCCATCAGTCCAGATCCCCCATAACCTCTCCGTTGAAACCAAACACCTTTCGCTCACCGGCATAGGCCACCAGGGTCACCTCCCGGGTCTGGCCCGGTTCAAAGCGGACTGCGGTACCGGCGGCAATGTCGAGGCGAAAGCCCATCGCCTGGTCACGATCAAACTGCAGGGCCGGGTTGGTCTCGGCAAAGTGGTAGTGGGAGCCAACCTGAATGGGGCGGTCTCCGGTATTGGCCACCGAGAGTGTCACAGTCTCCCGTCCCGCATTGAGGGTGCGCTCACCGGAAGCGGCAATCACCTCTCCCGGGATCGGTCCGCCCGCTGGCGCGCTGGCGGAGGGCAGAATGGGTTCATGCACCGTGACCAGCTTGGTACCGTCCGGAAAGGTGGCCTCCACCTGGACATCGTGGATCATCTCGGCCACTCCATCCATCACATCATCACCGGTCAGCAGGGTGCGGCCATAATCCATCAGTTCGGCCACGCTCTTGCCCTCCCGGGCACCCTCCAGAATGGCCGCGCTGATATAGGCGGTCGCTTCCGGGTAGTTGAGTTTCAGCCCTTTCGCCATGCGTCGTTCGGCAAGCAGGCCGGCGGTAAAGAGCAGCAGTTTGTCTTTTTCTCTTGGGGTGAGTTCCATGGGATGCTCCTACGGGATTAGGTGTTCCAGATGCGCGGTTCACTGGGTGGCCGATTGACCACCACGGGCCTGAGAATTTTCCAGATCTCAATAAAGAGTCGCCGGGCCGTTTCGGTTGAGTCGCCCAGGTAACGGGCGATAAACAGATCGTCCACCAGGGTGAGGCCGATGGCGTGCTGATCCCGGAGTGGAATGGTTGCGCGCAGTTTTTCCAGCAGACTCCGCTCTGCCAGCGTTGCATAGAGGGTGCCCAGCACCGGCTGGTTGCGCAGTCCGGCGGCCGCCGCCAGCGCCTGTTCAGTGTCGATCAGCTGCCGTTCGTGCAGCAGGGGGAGACCGTCACGGAACAGGTGACAGGCAAAGCTGGCACTGCCGTGATTGAACTGCTCATCCACCACCGGGCGTCCCAGGCAGTTGATCTCCCAGCCGATAAAGCGGGCATCGCCGTGCAGATCGACCCGGGTGGCCAGTTCGGCCCGGGCGCCGGGGAAGATGATATTCTCCTGGGGCAGCCACTCCAGGCAGCCCCCTTCCACGGTTATCTGCTGTTGCTGGCGGGCCATGGGGCCGACAGAGCGGTAGAACTTGGTGGCGCCCGGTGTGGTGATCAGGGCCGCTGCCTGTTCCGCCACGTGGATATTAATATTCAGCTGATCACCGCCGGCCACACCACCGGGGGGATGGAGCAGATAGACGTGGCAGAGATCACCCTCCGGATAAAAGCTGCGCTGAACCGCCAGCGGACCCTGGCGGGTGCGTTCCGCCAACACCGTCCGCCCCGGTCGGCGTTGAAAACCGAGCTGCAGCCTGGCGTACCAACCTGCCTCGTGCTGTTCGGCCAGGGAGGACATCTTCAGCCGCATCTCCTGTGGCAGCGGATGGCCACGACGCTACGCCGGGGCATGGCGGTGGTGGGTCGGGTGTGCGGTAACTGCATGATGATTTTCCCTCTGTCTTAAACCGTCAGGTATTGACGAATCAGCTCGTCATCCAACTGCCCCATCTCGCCCGCGGCCACGTGGCGACCCCGGTCCAGAATGCAGAAGCGATCCGCCACCTTGCGGGCGAACGGGAGCTTCTGCTCCACCAGCAGCACGGTCAGTCCGATCTCACGATTGAGGCGCAGGATGATGTCACCGATCTCCTGCACAATATTGGGCTGGATACCCTCGGTCGGTTCATCCAGGATCAGCAGCTTGGGGTCGAGCACCAGGGCGCGACCGATCACCAGTTGTTGCTGCTGTCCACCGGACAGGTCCCCCCCTTTGCGACCCAGCATCTCCTTGAGTACCGGGAACAGTTCGAAGATGAACGGCGGGATCTGTTTTGCCTTGTCCTTTCGGGCCGGCAATCCAATGCGCAGGTTCTCCTCCACGGTGAGCATGGGGAAGGTCTGGCGACCCTGGGGAACGTAGCCGATTCCCAGGGGGGCGCGCCGCTCGGCGATCTGTTTGTTGAGGTTGTTTCCGGCAAAGCGGATCTCCCCCGATCTGATGGGCAGCAGCCCCATCACACACTGCAGCAGGGTGGTCTTGCCCACGCCGTTACGTCCCATCAGGCAGGTGCAGGTGCCTTCCGGCACCTGCAGGTCCAGATCCCACAGGGTGTGGGACTGGCCATAGTATTGATTGAGTTGTTCTATCTGCAGCATCTCATTCACCTAAATAGACCTCGACCACGCGGGGGTCATTTTGCACTTCGTCCATGCTGCCCTCCGCCAGCACACTGCCCTGGTGCAGTACGGTCACCTTGCGGGCAATGGAACGGACAAAGTCCATGTCGTGCTCCACCACCACCACCGTGTGCTGTCCGGCCAGGGAGGTGAGCAGCTCGGCGGTGCGATCCATCTCCTGATGGGTCATGCCGGCCACCGGCTCATCCACCAGCAGCAGTTTGGGGTTCTGCATCAGCAGCATGCCGATCTCCAGCCACTGCTTCTGGCCGTGGGAGAGGGATCCGGCGAGTTGCCTGGCCTCTGCCTGCAGGCCGATGATCTCCAGCACCTCGTCGATAAAGTCGCGCTGTTCAGCACTGAGTCTGGCGGTCAGGATCGCCCAGACCCGTTTGTCTCCGGCCATGGAGAGTTCCAGGTTCTCGAACACGCTGTGATACTCGAAGACGGTCGGTTTCTGGAACTTGCGGCCGATGCCGACCTGGGATATCTCCGGTTCGCTCAGGTGCAGCAGGTCGATGTTCTGGCCGAAATAGGCGCTGCCCCGGTCGGGTCGGGTTTTACCGGTGATGATGTCCATCATGGTGGTTTTGCCCGCACCGTTGGGACCGATAATGCAGCGCAACTCGCCTGCTTCGATATAGAGATTGAGATCGTTGATCGCCTTGAAACCATCGAAGCTGACCGAGATATCCTCCAGGTAAAGGATGTTCCCATGGCTGATGTCCACCTCCAGACCGCGGGTCTGCAGCATGAAGTCAAACACCCGGTCGGGACGCATGGTTTCGCGCAGGTTATCCAGTGCATTCATGATTCAGCCCCTTTCCTGTTCTTCAGCAGACCGATCACCCCCTTGGGCAGGAAGAGGGTCACCAGGACAAACAGCGAGCCCAGGGCAAACAGCCATACTTCCGGCAGCGCGGCGGTGAAGTAGGATTTGCCATAGTTGACCATCAGGGCGCCGGCGGCGGCGCCAAACAGGGTGGCCCGTCCACCCACCGCCACCCAGATGACGATCTCGATGGAGTTGAGCGGTGAGAACTCGCCCGGATTGATAATGCCCACCTGGGGTACATAGAGCGCCCCGGCGATACCGGCCAGCACCGCCGAGAAGGTGAAGATGGCCAGCTTGACATGCTCCACCTTGTAGCCGACGAAACGGGTACGATCCTCGGCGTCCCGGATAGCCACTGCCACCCGGCCAAGGCGTGAGCTAACCACGGCACGGCAGGCGATATAACCGGCACCCAACGCCAGCACTGTCACAAGGTATAGCACAATACGGGTGCTATCCTCCTGCAGACTGAAGCCCAGAATGTCCTTGAAGTCGGTCAGCCCGTTGTTGCCGCCAAAGCCCATCTCGTTGCGGAAAAAAGCCAGCATCAGAGCATAGGTGAGCGCCTGGGTGATGATGGAGAGATAGACCCCGGTAACCCTGGAGCGGAACGCCAGCCAGCCGAATACGAAGGCGAGCAGACCCGGTGCAAGCATCACCATCAGCATGGCAAACCAGAACATGTCGAAGCCGTACCAGAACCAGGGCAGGCTGTCCCAGTTCAGAAACACCATGAAGTCCGGCAGAACCGGGTCGCCATAAACGCCCCGTTCACCGATCTGGCGCATCAGGTACATACCCATGGCGTAGCCGCCGAGGGCGAAGAAGGCGCCGTGTCCGAGGCTGAGGATGCCCAGGTAACCCCAGGCCAGGTCCACCGCGATGGCCAGCAGCGCGAAGGAGAGATACTTGCCCAGCAGGGTGATGGTGTAGGTGCTGACATGCAGCGGGCTGCTCTCCGGCACCAACAGGTTCAGCAGGGGGGCCAACACCGCCGCCAGCAGAAGCAGGGAGAGGAACACCTGTCCGCCGCGATCGTTTTTCAGAAGATTGACAATACCCATGGATCAACCCTCCGCTGCACGGCCTTTCTGGGGGAAGAGTCCCCGGGGCCGTTTCTGGATAAAGAGAATGATGAATACCAGCACCAGGATTTTGGCCAGCACCGCACCGGACCAGGGTTCCAGGAATTTGTTGGCGACTCCCAGGCTCATGCCACTGACCAGGGTGCCCCAGAGATTGCCGACACCGCCGAACACCACCACCATGAAGCTGTCGATGATGTAGGACTGCCCCAGGTTCGGGCCTACGTTGGTGAGCTGGCTCAGGGCCACCCCGGCTACCCCGGCAATGCCGGAGCCGAGTCCAAAGGTCATGGCATCCACCCACTCGGAGCGTACCCCCATGGCCCGGGCCATGGCGCGATTCTGGGAGACGGCCCGCACCTGCAGCCCGAGGGTGGTTTTCTTGAGCACCATGAACAGGGCCGCGAACACCAGCAGGCAGAAGAGGATGATGTAGAGCCGGTTCAGGGTGAGTGACAGGGCGCTGTTGATCTCCCAGGTGCCGCTCATCCAGGCCGGTGTCTCGACGGAGCGGTTCAGGGGCGAGAAGATGGAGCGCACGGTCTGCTGCAGGATCAGGCTGATACCGAAGGTGGCCAGCAGGGTCTCCAGGGAGCGGCCATAGAGAAAGCGGATTACGCCCCGTTCTATGGCTACGCCCACCAGGCCGGAGACGATAAAGGCAGCCGGTATGGCAACCAGTACCGAGATGCCGATCTGATCGGGCAGCAGCAGCTGGATCACGTAGGTGGTATAGGCGCCGATCATGATCAGCTCACCGTGGGCCATATTGATGACCCCCATGACGCCAAAGGTGATGGCCAGGCCGATGGCCGCGAGTACCAGCACCGAGCCGAGACTGAGACCGAAAAAGATGTTCTCAATGACGCTGTAGATCTGCAGCCGGAAATCGATCTTGTTCAGGGCCTGTTGGATGGTGGCGGCAAACTCCCGGTCTTCGGTTGTCTGTTGCAGTTTGATCAGGCCGTTTCTTACTGCCGGATGGATGCTGCCCGCCAGTGCGTCCACCGCAGCCATGCGTTCACTCTTGTCCTCGGAGACCAGGTGACCCAGGGCGATCACGATCTCCATCGCTTCGCGCACATCCGGGTCCTGCTCCTGACTGAGCAGGGGTTCGATGCGGCGCGCATTTTCACTGTCGGGGTGATCGATCAGCTGGTTGACCGCCTGGAGCCGTTTGTCCGCATCGGGACTGTGCAGGTCCATCACCGCCAGGGCGCTGCGGATCTGGCTGCGCAGACTGTTGTTCACCGCGATCTTCTTCACCTTCCTTTTACCGACAACGCCGAGTTCTGTTCCGGTAAGCGGGTCGCTGATCAGATAGCCTTTATCCTGTTTGCTGACGATGACGATACGTTTATCTTTCTTGACGTAATAGAGTTGACCGTCGAGCAGGGTGTTCAGCAGTGTCAGGGCCGATTTGCCGGCATCCTCGGCCAACAGTGATACGGCCCGGGACTTGTCGTCGAAACTGCCCGATTTAAGCAGTTCGGTCGCCTGGTTCAGCAGGTTATCAGGAGCGGCTGGGGCCGCCACTGCTGGCTGCAGTGCCACCAGGCATAGCGTCAGCAGCAACCAGTGAGTTAGCCGTGTCATATGCATAGCTGTGTGACCAGTAAACTAAAACGTGTCTGATCAATCCGGAACGGAGTGAAGGACACGTCCTCGTTGGTTAAAAAATGCCGGCCCGGCAGGGCCGGCTTAAATTGCTTGCTAACAAGCAGGAGGTCATTTGTTGAAAGTCGGTTTACTCGTAGTTCTGGCCTGAGCACTTGGCCGTTTTTACGTTGTAGTTACCGCAGCTCAAGGGGGCTCTCCAGTCGGAGATGATGTCCTTGGAGCCGGGCAGGAAATCGGACCAGGCGTCGCCGGCTACCAGGCCGGATGTTTTCCAGACCACATCAAACTGACCGTCGTCCTGGATCTCGCCGATCAGGACCGGTTTAGTGATATGGTGGTTCGGCATCATGGCGGAGACACCGCCGGTCAGGTTGGGTACGGTGACGCCGATAATGGCTTCCTGGACGGCGTCGGAATCGGTGGTGCCGGCCTTTTCAACCGCTTTCACCCACATGTTGAAACCGATGTAATGGGCCTCCATGGGATCGTTGGTGACCCGGTCCTCGTTTTTGATGAATGTCTGCCACTTCTCGATAAAGGCGTCGTTGGAGGGGGCATCCACACTCATGAAGTAGTTCCAGGCGGCCAGGTGACCCACCAGGGGTTTGGTGTCGATGCCGGAGAGCTCCTCTTCTCCCACGGAGAAGGCCACTACCGGGATGTCCTCGGCCGAGATGCCCTGGTTGCCCAGCTCCTTGTAGAACGGTACGTTGGCGTCGCCGTTAATGGTGGAGACCACCGCGGTTTTGGCGCCGGTGGAACCGAACTTCTTGATTTCAGAGATGATCGACTGCCAGTCGGAGTGACCGAACGGGGTGTAGTTGATCATGATGTCGTCGTCCGCCACACCCTTGGATTTCAGATAGGCCTCCAGGATCTTGTTGGTGGTGCGGGGATAGACATAGTCGGTGCCGGCCAGCACCCAACGTTTCACACCCACTTCGTTCATCAGGTAATCGACCGCCGGGATGGCCTGTTGGTTGGGTGCCGCACCGGTATAGAACACATTCTTGGAGGACTCTTCCGCCTCGTACTGCACCGGATAGAACAGCAATCCGTTCAGCTCCTCAACCACCGGCAACACCGATTTACGTGATACCGAGGTCCAGTTGCCGAAAATGGCGGCGACCTGATGTTTGCTGATCAGCTCACGGGCCTTCTCGGCAAACAGAGGCCAGTTGGAGGCGGGATCCACCACCACCGGCTCGAGCTGCTTGCCCAGCAGTCCGCCTTTTTTGTTCTGCTCTTCAATCAGCATGAGCATGGTGTCCTTCAGCGTGGTCTCACTGATCGCCATGGTTCCGGACAGGGAGTGCAGGATACCGACCTTGATAGTGTCGGCGGCCTGGGCGTTACCGAGGCAGGCGGCAGCCACGGCAAGAGACAGCACGAGGTTTTTTACGGGACGCTTGTTCATATAGGTGTTGCTCCTGTTTAAGGTTTGGCACTGGAATTGCTATCACCTGAGTGACGTTTTTTACGTGCTGCCAGTATTGCGCGGCTAATTCCCGATAACTATTCGGCGAAGGACCCATAGGGGTACGTCAAATGACGTATAACCGGCAGACTGCCGAGCCTGAAGGGCGCCGGTCTGCACCGGAATGGTGCGTGATAGCGGGTGTTGGGCGTGGCATGCACGTTCATGGGGCAGGGGTGGCAGATATGTTTGGATTATGGCGATGGATCAACGGGTAGTTCCCACCAAGCGACGTTACAACCAGTGGGTTGCCAACGAAACGATGGAGGATTTTGCTCTCCGCTATATCGCTTCGCGGGCGCGCAAGTGGTCTGATGTGCGGATTGCCAACACCGCGCTGGGCATTGTGGCCTTTCTGGCCCTGGAGGCGATCGGGGGCGCGATCACCCTGCAGTACGGTTTCGTCAATTCCGCCTGGGCCATCCTGGTGGTCTGCGTGCTGATCTTTTTATGTGGCCTGCCCATCTGCTACCACGCGGCCAAGTCGGGGCTGGATGTGGATCTGCTCACCCGCGGGGCCGGCTTCGGCTATATCGGATCCACCGTATCGTCGCTGATTTACGCCTCGTTCACATTTATATTCTTTGCCCTGGAAGCGTCCATCATGTCCATGGCGCTGCAGCTGCTGTTCGATATTCCCCTGGCCTGGGCCTATGTGATCAGTGCCTTGCTGGTTATTCCCCTGGTGACCCACGGCATCACACGCATCAGCCGTTTCCAGCTCTGGACCCAACCGATCTGGATCGTGCTTCAGGTGGCACCGCTGGTGTTCATCATCTACCACCATACCGATGCGGTACTGACCTGGAGCCAGTTCGCCGCTGTGGACGGGCAGGCCGGCGAGTCGTTTGATCTGCTGCTTTTTGGGGCGGCGGCAGCGGTGATCTTTCCACTGATGGCACAGAATGCCGAGCAGGTGGACTATCTGCGCTTTCTGCCCAAGGAGGAGGCCAACTCCGGAAAGTGGTGGCTGGCGCTGACCCTGTCCGGCCCCGGCTGGAGTCTGTTCGGTCTGATCAAACTGTTCGCCGGCTCTTTCCTGGCGGTGCTGGCCTACCGGCAGGGGGTGGCGCTGGAGCTGGCGGATGATCCCACCCACATGTACCTGGTGGCGTTCAGCTATATCACCCACAACCCGGAACTGGCACTGGTGCTGGTGTCCGCCTTCGTGATTATTTCCCAGTTAAAGATCAATGTGACCAACGCCTACGCCGGTTCACTGGCGTGGTCGAACTTTTTCTCCCGGGTCACCCACAACCATCCGGGGCGCATTGTCTGGCTGTTTTTCAACGTGGCGATCGCCTTGCTTCTGATGGAACTGGGTCTGTATCACGCCTTTGAGACCATCCTGATCATCTTCTCGCCCCTGGTGTTGGCCTGGGTCGGTTCCCTGGTGGCGGATCTGGCGATCAACCGGCCACTCGGTCTGCGACCCCCGGAGATTGAGTTCAAACGGGGCCATCTCTATGACATTAATCCGGTCGGGGTCGGCTCCATGCTGATCGCATCGACCCTGGGCATCGCCGGCCAACTGGAGCTGCTGGGTCCGACCTTCAAGGCGTTGTCACCCTTTGTGGCGCTGTTCACCCCCTTCATTACGGCGCCCCTGATTGCCTGGGCGACCGGTGGACGTTACTACCTGGCAAGACCGAATGAGCTGCTGGGAACCCGGGAAGAGCTGGTCTGCTCGATTTGCGAAAACAGCTTTGAACCGGAAGATATGAGCAGCTGTCCGGCCTGCCGGGGTCCCATCTGTTCCCTCTGCTGCGCCCTGGATTCCAGTTGCCAGGATCGCTGTCGGCCGGATGCCCACATGGGGGTACAGACGTTTAATCTGTTGAGCCGGTGGTTACCGGATGTCTGGGTGGAGCGACTGCACTCCACGGTGGGGCATTTTCTGGTGATATTGCTGGTCACGGCGACCCTGATTGCGGGGCTGTTTACCCTGGTCTACTTCTCCCTGGATTACAGCTCGGTTCAGGCCGCTGTCCTGGTGGGCAATGCCCTGTTCAAGACCTTTTTTCTGCTGATTATCGTGGCGGGCGTGCTGATCTGGCTCTACGTGCTGGCACAAAACAGCAAGCGGAACGCCCTGGATGAGTCGCAGCAGCGGACCGAACTGCTCAGCCAGGAGGTGGAGGCCCACGACAAGACCTATAAAAAACTGCAGGACGCCAAGGAGGCGGCGGTGGCGGCCAACCAGGCCAAGAGTCGCTATCTCTCGGGGGTAAGCCATGAGCTGCGCACACCCTTGAATACCATTCTCGGATATGCCCAGTTGCTGGAGGCAGACGACAAGCTGCCGGACCGCAACAAACGGGCGGCAGCGGTCATTCAGCGGGGCGGGGAGCATCTGGCCGACGTCATCGAGGGGCTGCTGGAGATCTCCAAGATCGAGGCACGCCGCCTGGATCTGCACCGTGATCAGGTCAACCTGCGCTCCCTGATCCAGCAGTTGGTGGAGATGTTTGATATTCAGGCGCGGGCGAAAAATCTCGCTTTCCAATATCGCTGTGAGAGCGACCTGCCGGACTATATCCTGGCGGATGAAAAACGGCTGCGCCAGATTCTGATGAACCTGCTCTCCAATGCGGTGAAGTTCACCCGTGAGGGTCAGGTGTCGCTGCAGGTCAGTTATCGTAACGAAGTGGCCAGGTTCATTGTCAGTGATACCGGTGTGGGGATAAAAGCGGAACACCTGGACAATATTTTCAACCCATTTGAGCGCGTCCGGGACGAACAGACCCAGTTTGTCAGTGGCACCGGGCTCGGCCTGACCATATCGCGCCTGCTTACCAACCTGATGGGCGGGGACCTGGATCTGCAGAGTGAATATGGCCAGGGAACCGTGTTCACCCTGTCACTCATGCTGCCGGTGATACATGCCCCCAAGGCGCTGGCGGTGCCGTCGAAACGGATCCGGGGGTATGGGGGTCAACGCAAGCGAGTACTGGTGGTGGATGATGAGCCGAGTCATCGGGCATTGATCGGGGACTTCCTGACCCCCCTGGGGTTTGAGGTGCTGGAAGCCTATAACGCCGAATTTGCCCTGCAGATGGCGGCGCAAAAAAACTTTGACCTGTACCTGCTGGATGTCCATATGCCGATCACCGACGGCTGGACGCTGGCTGCCCGGTTACGGGAGATGCAAGTCCAGGCCCCCATCTTCATGCTGTCCGGTAACGCCATTGAGGATCACCGGGCCGAGATGGTCAGTGACCTGCATGATGAATACCTGATCAAGCCGGTACGCCTGGAGACACTGCTGGAGAAGATGGAGAAGTGCATGCATATCGACTGGCTGCATGATGAACCGGCGAGCGTCGGGCGGGAGAGCGCCAAGCGGTCGCCACCGGTGGCCAACAAGTTACCATCCAACACGGATATTGAAGGCCTGATCTCGATGGCCAAGATCGGTTATCTGAACGGCATATTGGAGAAACTGGATGCTATGGAAAAAGCCAATATCGATTCTGAATTTCTACAGTACCTGAAGTCCCGGGCCGAACTGTGTGACTTTGACGGCATGACCCAGGCGATCAAGGGGTTGAGTTATGGCGCTTGATAACAGTAATCCGATTGTACTGGTGGTGGATGACTCACCAGACTCCCTGGGCATGATCAACAGTGCGCTCAACCAGGCGGGGTATACCGTGCTGGTGGCACTCAATGGCCAGCAGGCGCTGGATATTGTGGCGCAGATCAAACCGGACGTGGTACTGATGGATGCCGTGATGCCGGTGATGGATGGGTATGCGTGCTGCAAGCAGATGCGTCAATCCCTGCCCCTGCTGCCGGTGATCTTCATGACCGGTTTGACCGAGGTGGAGCATATTGTGCGGGCCTTTGAACACGGTGGTAACGACTACATCACCAAGCCGATCAAGCCGGAAGAGCTGCTGGCCCGTATCCGGACACACGTCAACAGCGCTAACATGATTGAGAATGCCCGGGCGGCACTGGATGTGGCGAAACAGTTCGTGCTGGCGGTCAACAGCGCCGGGGAGAGCTTGTGGGCCACACCGGAAACCCGCGAACTGCTGAACGGAAACGGGATCGATTACCGGGATAACAGCAGTCCCTTCAGCGCCGCCTTGAAAGCCTGGATCACCGGTGATGAGATCAAGCATGATCTGGTGGTGCAGACCTCCGGGAAGCCCCTGACGATCCGTTATTTCAAGGCCGTTGACAGTGATGAACATCTGCTGCGTATCGTCGGCCATGACCTGCTGATGGATGCGGATCTGTTGGGGAACGCTCTGCCCATCACCCGGCGCGAGGCGGAGGTGCTGCTGTGGGTGGCCCATGGGAAAACCAATCGGGAAATCGGTGAACTGCTTTCACTCAGTCCCCGCACCGTCAACAAGCACCTGGAACAGATCTATCCCAAGCTCCAGGTGGATAACCGTTCCGGAGCCACCTCCATTGCCATCCAGGCATTGCTGGGGCTGCCGGTCTAGGCAGACCGGTGCGGGGGCGGCGGTTTGCGGTCGGAGACCGGCTCGTCCGGCCGGCTGAACTGATGATTGGATAGTGCCTCGATAATGCGGCAGTCCGCCACCTTGTTGCCGCTGCACTGGTTGAGCATCCGCTTCAGCTCCCTGCCCATACTCTGTAACCGCTCAATCCGGGATTCCACCTCCAGCAGGTGGCGGCGTGCGATCTGATCCACAGTTGCACAGGGTTGGCCGGGATCGTCGCTCAGGGCCAGGATCTCCTTGATCTGCTCCAGGGAGAAGCCCAGTTCACGGCTGTGACGGATAAATCCCAGCCGATCCAGGTGAGCCTGACGATAGATGCGCTGGTTGCCCGGGGTCCGTTCCGGTGCGGGCAGCAGACCGATCTGCTCATAGTAACGGATAGTCTGTACTTTGCTGTTGCTGATTCTGGCCATCTGTCCGATGGAATAACGCACATTCACCGCAAATCACCCCTTGAAGCTACAGTCGCTGTAGGTAGTAAGGTTAGGACATGGTTCATGAAATTGATACCCGGGAGAAGCGGAATGGCGGGTTGTAATTGTGGTAACAATCTGGAATTTGATGGTTTGTCGGTGGCGTATAAACGGATTCTGTGGATCGTTATTGCCATCAATGCAGTGATGTTCGTGGTGGAGGTGGGTGCCAGTCTGGCGTCCGGTTCCATGGCGTTACGGGCCGATGCGCTGGATTTTCTCGGTGACAGCCTGACCTATGGCATTACCCTCATGGCCATCGGTCACTCGATTCGCTGGCGGGCCTCGGCGGCCCTGTTCAAAGGGGTGACCCTGGCGCTCATGGGCTTGTGGGTATTGGGCGCCACGCTGTACCGGGTTTTCATTCTCGGCATTCCCAACGAAGCCATCATGGGCTCGGTGGCGCTGATGGCCTTCGCGGCCAATGCCACCAGTGTACTGTTGCTGCTCCGCTACCGGAACGGTGATGCCAATGTGCGGTCGGTCTGGCTCTGCAGCCGTAACGACGCGATCAGCAACCTGGCGGTCATGCTGGCTGCGGTGGTGGTTTACTACACCCAGACCCGTTGGCCGGATCTGCTGGTGGCAGCGGCGATGGCGGGACTGTTTCTGCACTCATCCACCCTGATTATCCGGCAGGCGAGACAGGAAATTCAGGCGGATCGGATCGGCCGCAAGGAGTGCGTTGTGGTGGCAAGCAGGCCGGAACGTCAATTGCCCTGAAACGTCGCTGAAAATAACCCATTTGCCGTAACCGAGTGCCCATCAACGGTATGCAGCCGGGTGAGGTTTCCGTCTATCCCACTGCGACAGGCTGGAGTCATCAGGCAAATGTCTGATATGGTTGTACGTTAAGGAGTGCTCCCCTGACGGGTCATTGTCTACCAACTAAAATCAAACAGACTGGCCCGCACTTAAACTCAAAACAAGAATTTACCGCCCGGGTCCCCGGCAACGTCATCGGTTTGCTACGGGACAGCTGGCTCCGGACACAGGGTGCATCGACTCCACGCATTGAATTAATCCGGCAGGAGGTGGATTTTGAGGGAGAAATACGGCTGGCTGGCGCTGTTACTGAGCCTGTTGTTACCCGGTGCGCTCCCGGCTGCCACCCCGGAACCGGGGCACCTCCGTTTTGGTGTCCTGCCGCTGCAGAGTCCGACCAAACTGGCGGGTATGTTTCTGCCCCTGACCGGTTACCTGGAGCAACAGCTGGACCATCCGGTTCAGTTCGTCACCAGCGGCAGCTTCAATACCTTCATGGAGAAGGTGTCCCGGCGGGAATATGACATCATCTATCTCAACCCCATGCTCTACAGCCGCGCCCGCCAATACGGTTACCGGGTGATTGCCAAGGTAGCTTCCGAGCCCTTTACCGGTATTCTGGTGGTGCGCCGGGATGGGCCGATCCAGTCTCTGTCGGCTGAGTCACTGCCGGCGGGACTGCGGATCGGTTTCCCGGATCCGGGAGCCTATGCGGCGACAGTGATGGTGCGGGAGTATCTGCGTTCGATCGGGATCGACGTGGATCGGCAACTGCAGGTGCAGTATTTCGGTTCCCAGGACTCGGCTATCCTGGCGCTGCATAACGGTCTGGTGGATGTGACCGGGACCTGGCGTCCGTCTCTGCGCTCCATGCCCCGGGCGGTCCGGGATGACCTGCGGATTATTGCCGAGACACCACCCCAGCCGCAGATGCCTATCGCCGTGCGGGATGACCTGCCCGCCGATCAGATTGAACGACTCTCCCGGGCGCTGACCGGGCTGGCCGGCAGTGAGCAGGGCCAGGCAATTGTGCGGCGTCTGGGGTTCAAGCGGGGCTTCGAGGCCGCGCGGGATGAGGAGTACCGTGAGGTGAGCCGGTAATGGATGCCCCCCTGTTTTCCGCTGCATCGGTTCGACGTCGGCAGCGCCGCTGGATTCCGCGACCGTTTTATACCCTGCGTGTGCGTCTGATTATCTCCGTGGCACTGGTGCATGTGGTGTTGATGGGGCTGTTCACCTGGGAGGCGGTGGAGCGTCAGTCCCATGAACTGCGCCTGGAGATGGTCAATCAGGGGCGCTCCCTGGCCAGTATGATGGTGGTGGCTTCCACCAACGCCCTGCTGGCGGAGGATCTGGCCTCGCTGGCGGAGGTGACCCGCCGGGTCGGGGTGCGGGAGGACGTTGCCTACGGTGAGGTGGTGGATATGCGCGGCTTCGTCCTGGCCAGTACCCGGGAGGGACGGGTGGGTCGGATGGTGGGGCCGATGATTGAACGGAATGACCGGTTCCCCCTGGCCGCCGATGACCGGGTGCTGGATCTGCGGGAGGATGTCCTGATCGGAAAGGATCGGGTCGGTTTTGTTTTGTTGGGGCTGTCCACCATCAATCTGGACAACGCCCTGGTGGATACCCGCAATCGGGGTATTCAGTATATTTTGCTGGCACTGGTGATCGGCAGTGTGGCGGCCTGGTTACTCTCCCTGGCTGTGACCCGGAATCTGCGTGACCTGACCCAGGCAGCGAAAAAGATCGGTGCTGGGGATCTGAACGTCCGGGTCAATGTGCCTGGCCAGGATGAGACCGGCACCCTGGCGCGGGCGTTCAACCTGATGGCGGCCTCCCTGCAACGCAGTTCCCGGCAGATGGAACAGGAACATCGCAAGCGCACCGAGGCGGAACGCCTGGCCTGTGTTGGTGAGATGGCGGCCTCCATCGCCCACGAAATACGCAACCCGATGGTGGCGTTGATCAACTCGGTGAAACTGCTGGAAGACAGCCAGCTGCCCGCCGGGGATCGGGCGGCGGTGGTGGATATTGTCAATACCGAGTCCAGTCGTCTGCAACGCATCCTGGACGACTTCCTGATGTTCTCCCGCCTGCCGATGCCAAAGCTGGAATCGGGCGACCTGAAAACCCTGGTGGAGCAGACCATCGGTTTGATCGGCCAGGATCCGCGCTACGGGGAGGGGGTCCAATTCGAGTGCCGCTACGAGGCGGATAACCACTGCCGCTTCGATTCCGACCTGATGCGCCAGGTGCTGCTCAATCTGATCATGAATGCTATCCAGGCAATCAACGGGGAGGGGAAGCTGATTATCCGTCTGCAACGGGAACAGGATCACCTCAACGTCAGTATCGTGGATAGCGGCCGGGGAATTCCGGAGGATATGGTGTCGGAAGTGACCAAGCCCTTTTTTACCAGCCGAAAGGATGGAACCGGCCTGGGTCTGCCGGTGGTGCAACGCATCCTGGCGCAGCACGGGACGGCACTCAGCATCACCAGCCTGGAGGGGTACGGCACTGAAATGGCGTTTGACCTGGAAGTAACGAGCGATGAGTAATGTACTGATTGTGGATGATGAGTTTTCCATCCGTAAGACCGTCAGCCTGCTGTTAAAAGGGGAGGGCTTTGTCCCTTTTGAGGCGGCCGGTATCGATGAGGCGTTGGGCTATTTCGAGACCCAATCGATCGACCTGGTAATCACCGATCTGCGCCTGGGGATGGAGAGCGGTATCGATCTGTTGGCAAAGTTACAGGATCGCGGTCTGGCCACGGAAAGCATTGTCATGACGGCGTTCGGCACGATTGAGAGCGCGGTGGAGGCGATGCGCCTGGGCGCCTATGACTACCTGACCAAACCGATCAACCCGGATGAGTTGATGCTGCGGGTCCGCAAGGTGTTGGAGCGCCGCGCCCTGCGGGAAGAGGTGAAACGGTTGCGCATGGTGCTGGATGGCCGCGAGCAGATGCGTTCCATCGTGGCCGCCAGCGCCGCCATGCAGCAGGTGCTGGACGTGGTGGCGCGTATTCAGGATCGGGACATCCCGGTGCTGATTACCGGTGAGACCGGTACCGGCAAGGAGGTGATCGCCCAGGCCTTGCACAGCAGCAGTGCCCGGGCGGACAAGCCCTTCGTGCCGATCAACTGCTGTACCCTGCCTGAAGATCTGCTCGATTCCGAGCTGTTCGGGCATGTGCAGGGCGCTTTTACCGGTGCCGGCGGCAGCCGGGAGGGGCTGTTCCAGCAGGCCGACGGCGGCACCCTGTTTCTGGACGAAGTGGGGGATGTGAGCCCCCGTCTGCAGGCCAAGCTGCTGCGGGCCCTGCAGGAGGGTGAGGTGCGGCCGGTGGGTGGCAACAACATTGTCAATGTGGATGTCCGGGTGGTGGCGGCGACCAACCGGGATCTGGAGGAGATGGCCGACAGGGGGGAGTTTCGGAGCGACCTGCTGTTTCGTCTCAACGTGTTGCCGATTCACCTGCCGCCCCTGCGGGAGCGGCGCGATGACATCCTGCCGCTGGCCTGGCATTTCATCCACCAGCTGCATGAGCGCCTGGGGCGGGATGACCTGGGTCTCTCCACGGCGGCCCAGGAGAAGTTGCAGCAGTATGACTGGCCCGGCAATGTGCGCCAGCTGGAGAATGTTATCGAGCGCAGTTTTGCCCTCTTTCCCGGGCCGGTGCTGGATGCTCACCAAATTATCATCTCCACGCCCGGTAAGGGTGCGGCCAGTGAAGTGCGCGACGAGACCACCCTCACCATCGCCGAACTGGAGGCGCGTCATATCCGGGCGGTGCTGGAAGCGAACAACCACAACCAGGTGGCGGCAGCCCGTGTATTGGGGATCAGCCGTTCCACCCTGAGACGCAAAATGAGTCAGATGGGGTGATTCATTTTGCTACAGCCCCTGTTCAAAACAGATCAGAATCAGTATTTCATGAACTGTTTAACTTATTGTAAATAAAAAGAAAAATTTTTATTTACCGGTTGGCATCCGGTTTGCACTTCTCCAGCTACAACAATAAATTGGCATTTGGAGGGTGCATGGATTTTTTTAAAAAGACGTATGACCCGGTGATCTCCCTGGCGATCATCTCGGTTCTGAATATCTTCCTGTTTCTCACGGTCGGTGCCTGGACCGTGGGTGGTGGTGAGACCATGATGACCGGGCTCATCGCCGAGTTTTTCCTGGGCGAGGAGCTGGCCCGCATCCCGTTCTGGGATCTGGTATTCCAGCCCGACGCCGGTTACTGGAAAATCTACATCAGCCTCGGCATGCTGTTCGGGGCCCTGGTGGGTGCGCTGCTCAGCAAGGAGTTCTACTGGCGCGTGCCCAAACATCTTTCCGAGTGGGTCATGATTACCATCGGCGGTCTGTTGATGGGTATCGGTATCCGACTCGCTTTTGTCTGCAATGTGAGCACCTTTTTTGGATTGACCCCGCAAATGAACCTGGGTGGTTATCTGTCGATTACCGGCATCATTGCCGGTGCCTGGGTCGGTTCACTCATCTATAAGAAAGTTCTGGAGGGTTGATATGTCGGTTGTCGGTCAATGTCTTGCCGCCTTTATCTTCGGCTCGGCGGTGGGTTTCCTGGTACAGCGTTCCCGTTTCTGCAACACGGCCGCACTGCGTGATGCCATGCTGTTCAAGACCTATCGCAATACCAAGGCGCTGCTGGTCACCATGATGATCCTGACGGTGGGATTCACCACCTTCATGACCTTCGGTGACGGCTATCCGTTACAGTTTGATGTGGGTATCAACCAGATCATCGGGCTGTTCCTGTTCGGTATTGGTATGGTGCTGGCCGGAGCCTGTACCGTCTCCACCTGGGTCAAGGCGGGTGAAGGTAATGTGGGGGCCATCTGGGCGCTGCTGTTCACCTTTATCGGTATGTTCCTGTTCTCGCTGGTCTGGTCTTTCACCTACTGGCCGCCGGCCTCAGCCACCATGTCCGGTGAACCCAACCTGGCCGGGCTGCAGTTCGGTTTTGCCAATGCGGCCACCCTGCAGGAGGAGACCGGTATTCCGGCACTCTTCTTCGGTCTGATCCAGACCGCGGTGCTCTACGCCATCTACCAGGCGATCCTGCGCAAGGAGCGGAGTATTGCCGCACAGCGTGCCCCGGCCAGCCAGCCGGCGGTAACAACCCAATCACCATTAGAAAGCAAATCCTGAATTGCACTCCAGAGGAGGAGAAAACATGGCACTTTTCGGACGCAAGAAAAAACAACCGGCAGAAGCCGCAGGTCCCACCGGCGAAGTGACGCTGGAAGATGGCAGCACCTATCCGGTCAATCAGATCGTGGACTGTATCGGCGACTCCTGCCCCCGTCCCCAGTTGATGACCAAGAAGGCGCTCTCCAACGCGGCGTCGGGCGATGTAATCGAGGTGCGGATTGACAATCCCACTTCGATGGAAGCGATCCCGCCCATGATGCCGGAACTGGGCAGTACACACCTGGGCACGGTCAAAGACGACCGTTACTGGCGTGTCATCGTCCGTCGACAGTAGGGTGGGCTTATGAGCAAAGGTTATATCCTGATGCTGACACTCTCCCTGGCGGTGACGGGTGTCTCGGTCGCTTCACTCGGCTATATCATCTCGGCCCAGCCGGACTATCTCCATTCCGATCGTGACGGGGTGCCGTTCTACACCCCCAAGGTGATCAACCCGGAAGGGGGCGAGCCATTGAGTATGGGCGAGCTGATTCGCCACTTTAAGGGAGAGTGATATGGAGCTGAGTCTGCAAACCTGGATTCAACTGGGCATGTTCGTACTGGCGATGGCCGTGCTTTATATCAGCATGACCAGCGATTCAACCTGAGGAGAGTGCAAGATGCGCCGTGAAATAGTGATTTTCAACCTGCTCAGCCTGCTGGTTACTCTGGGTATCAGTGCACTGCTTTTCGGTAGTGCCTCGGTGCCGGACGAGAAGCGCCTTGCCGCCAGTGAGCCACAGCCGGTGGAGGCTTTCGAGGATGTGGATCTGGGGCCCGATTATGGTGAGATACCGGTATTCGAACTGGTGGATTACTATCTGGAAAATCCGCCGGTAAAGTCCGCGACAGCGGCGCCGGTGCAGCGCCATTTTGGTGGCTGCTAGGTGGTGATCCGGTTCGCCACGCTCTGTTGCCTGGGCCTGGTGGCGTTATCGCTGCAGGCGGCCGAAACCGGGTTACGGTTTATCGACCGGTTGCCCGGGGACGACAGCTGGCGGATGCTGGACACCCGGCCCCACAGTCAGTGTGAAAAACGCACGATCAAGGGGGGGCGCTGCCTGGCCGCCAGCGATCTGCTCGGCCACAGCGGTCGTCTGCCAAGCCTGCGGGACATTGTCTGGTTACTCGGCACCCTGGGGCTGAAAGGTGATGAGACCGTGGTCGTGGCGGGCCAAACGGGAGCCGCTAGAGACTTTATTGCCGGTCTGCTCTATCTGGCCGGGCAGAAGCAGGTGCTGGTGCTGCAACCACCCTTGAGTCGGGTGATGTCCGGTACAACCGTGCCACTTGACATGGGTCGGACCCGCAGCATGAGCCGTGAGCAACACTACGTGGCGCGCCCACGGGATCACCTGATCGTGCTGCGTCGTGAACTGCAGCGACGTCTGGTGCAACAGGAAGTCCTGCGTCTGCTGGATGTACGCAGCCAGGCCGAGTACTGGGGCGAACAGATACGCGGCTGGCGGGGCGGTCACATCCCGGGGGCGGAGTTTGTCGCCTCTCTGGATGTGCTGTCACTCCGGCCGACACAGGCCGGTGTAAGTACAGTGATCTATGGCCATGGGCCGTTTGAGTCGATCGCCGCCTTCGCCCGCTTACAGGGGCAGTGGAGTGGACCTGTACAGGTGTTGATCGAAGGCTGGCGTGCCTGGTCGGCGGACGCCACTCTGCCGGTCGATGCGGAAACTTATAACGATAACAAGACGCTGATCGATTCCTGATCACCGGAACGTCAGTAGTCTATAGAAACGCCTTCGGGCTAAGGGAGGTATGTGTGAATCTGCTGTTTATTGTATCCACGCCGGGTGCCGGGCGCTTGCTGAAGTCGCTGGCGGCGGCCTGTAAGCGCAAGGGCACCCGATGGAGCTGTTTCTTTACCAACGACGGGGTAAGTATTCTGGCCGAACCCGGGATGGAGGATCTGTCCTGTTGCGCGCAACGGGTGGTGGTCTGCGAGCACTCCTGGGCCCGTTTCATGGGGGATAAGCCCTGCCCGGTAGAGCTGGGCAGCCAGACCCAGAACAGCATCATGGTCGGTGAAGCCGATCGGATTGTGAGTCTGTAGGGGAGGAGCTATGGCAAATAAAAATCTGGTTGTACTGGCGCGGCGGGATCACGCGGAAGCGATGCGTGTGGCGGCCGGCCTGACCATCGCCGGCCACGGGGTTCGTCTGATCTTCATGACCGGTCCGGTGGAAGAGACGCCTGAAAACATGGAGCAGGCGGAGACGCTGGAGCTGTGTGATATCGAGCCGGAGACCACGGTTCGTGGCGAAGAACTGCCCTATATGGATAGTGCCGCTCTGTCGCTGGCTCTGCTCCAGGCGGACAGTGTGATCAATCTTTAAGGGACCCGTATAACAATGAATATAGCCGTATTAAAAACCGGTCTGTTCCCCGACAGTGAAACCGTCGAAGAGGGGATCGACCACCTATTATCGCGTTGCAACCTGTATCAGTATGATGCAACACGTGACGATCTCTCGGACAGTGACTGGGATCAGATCCTTGATGAGATTCTGGATGCTGAACGTCTGATCGTGCTCTAAAAACAACAGGAGGATGGATATGAAAATAATCAACAAGATCGGCAGTGGATTGGCGTTACTGGGTTTCTGTTCGATAGCCTGGGGCGCAACGCCACTGGTTGATGCGAACTGGGTAAAAGAAAATAGCTGTAATCCGGATGTACGGGTGCTGGATATACGCAACAAGCTGGATGGCGGATCCAAAACAACCTACATGCGGGGACATATTCCCTGTGCGATTCACACCGACTACGCCAAGGATGGTTGGCGCATTACGGTCAATAAAGTGCCCGGCCTGCTACCCCCGGTGGATAAGCTGGAAAAACTGATCGGTGGCCTGGGTGTGGATAATCAGACCCATGTGGTGATTTATCACGCCGGTAAAAACGCCCTGGATCTTGGCAGCGCCACCCGGGTCTACTGGACTTTCAAGGTGCTGGGTCATGATAATGTCTCTATTCTCGATGGTGGTTTTGCCGCTTACACCGCAGACAAGAAAAACCCGCTGGAGAAGGGCAACAAAAAGGCTGAACCAAAAACTTTCAAGGCGACCCTGAACGAATCGGTGCTGGCGACCAAAGAGGATGTTAAGGCAGCCATCGACAGCGGCGTGACCCTGATTGATAACCGGCCGAACCATCAATACCTGGGTATCAACAGGCATCCCAAGGCGACCCGTAATGGCACCATACCGCAGTCCAAAAATCTGCCGGAGAGCTGGCTGACCGTAAATGGCGGGGGTAAATTCCGCGATACGGCGTCGTTGAAAAAGCTCTACCAGGTTGCAGATGTCTCCCCTGAGGGTGATACGATCAACTTCTGCAATACCGGTCACTGGGCATCCCTGGGCTGGTTTGTCGGCAGCGAACTGCTGGGTAACAAGCAATCCCGTCTCTATGATGGCTCCATGGTAGAGTGGACAGTGGATAGCGCACTGCCGATGAGTGAGCAAGTCAAGCTCTGATGAGCCGGTTTTTAATCGGATTGGTGGCCGGAATCGCCCTGTTGATTCCGGCCACCGTTATTTCAGCTGGCGAACAGCAGCGCCGCTTCACGGTGGAACTGGCCCTGCTCGCGGGTGACAGTCGCCTGTTGCAGGAAGAGAGCCTGTCTGTCGAAAAACGCCGCTGGATCGAGGGACGCATCACCAGCGCCTTGAATGTATTACCGTTATTGGCGAGACAGTTTCTGGAAGAGTCCGGGCTGACGGATAACAGCCTGTTGGAGCGGCTGGGTGGTCTGCAGCAGCAGAGACCGGGCTCTGTCGCGCTGCTGACGGCGGCCCGTGAATTGAGTCAACAGTTTCCCATCCCCTTTCCCGTCGATTTTCAGCAGCCGCTGGGCGTCTCCGCCGAGTCAGAGATTAAAACGGTTTACCAGCAGTTGTGTCTTGGTTGTCACATAACATCGGCCCCCGAGTCGTCCGTTGTGATAGGCAACTTCGGCAGTTTCGCCCGCTCCATGCCGGATAGTGAATGGCTGGCCCGTCTGCTGGGAGGGCTGCGGGGTGATGCCTATACCGGTTATGAAAATCCCTTCAGCGATGCGGAGATCGCTGCCCTGTTTCGCTATACCCGGGACGAACTTCCCTGACCGGTGATATAGACTCCTTTGCTGTTCCCAGTTCAACTGTTGGTCTTTCGGATCACTGATAGATTGATCTGATCCGGTAACGGCTGGTTTCAACCACCGGGTTTGCCCCCGTTCGGTGAAAGCATTCCTGATAGATGCGCACTCCTGGGTCCAACTTATCCAATGACTGTTGTTCCTGCATTGAACTCGCCGGAATGAATAAAAACGCTGCACGCTGATAGCCTAGGAATCCATATCGGGTAAAAATCGTCAGTATTTTTTACAGTGGGTGATTTTAATGACTGAGTGAGCTTTTTAACTTATTGATTAATAAGGGTATGTGTGGGGTTGGCACGACTAGTGCTTTATGTCGATTACGAAAACACGCTGACCAATTTTAATGCTCAGGTTAGAGCAAGGGAGTTACGAGATGAAAAAACTGAAAAAACTGTGGGGTGCGCTGGCGGCTTTGCCCCTTCTGTTTGGGGCAACCCAGGTGTCGGCGGTTCCAGTGGATTTGGAACTGTCCCTGGTGATCGATGTATCCGGTAGTGTCAGCACGAGTGAATACAATCTGATGATGGACGGGTATGCTAACGCCTTCCGCGATGCCACCATCCAGAACAATATCCTCAGTACCGCCAATGGCGATCTGGGGCAGATCGCGGTGAATGTGGTCTTCTTTGCTTCAAATTTCTACACAACCGCATTGGATACTTTTACCCTGCTGGACTCAGCGGCAGCGATTAATACTTTTGCCGATACCCTGGATAACTTCGCTCGTCCCGGGGGTGGTGGAACCGACATCTTTGATGGTGTTAATGCTGCGACAGCTCTGCTGACTGCTGATAACGGCTTTGAAAGCACCAACCTGATTATGGATGTCTCCGGTGACGGCACCTCCACTGCATTCTTTACTCAGGCCGCCCGGGATGCGGCAGAAGCGGCAGGTATCACCATCAACGGTATCACCATTGGTAGTCAGGGTATCAATGATTTCTACATCGCTAATGTGATTACCAGTGATGGTTTTGCGCTTCACGCGACCGATTTTGATGATTTCTCCAACGGTATCAAAACCAAACTGGTGGTTGAAACCAGTGGTGGCGATACGTCCGTACCTGCACCGGCAACCCTGTTGCTGATGGGCGCCGGTCTGTTGGGCTTCAGCGCTACTCGGCGCCGCAAAGCCAGCTGAACCAACTCAACAACCCGTAGTCCAAAAGCCCCGCATAGCGGGGCTTTTTTTGTGCCGGATAAGATGATTCATATCCCGGATAAGAGAGTAAGCTACGGGCACATTGCCCGGGGGGCTGAGACCCTGCTACATTCTTGAAAATATTTGTGATTATCCCTATCTCCCGGGTGTTGTTAATTTACGGAGTCCTGACCTGATGAAGCGAATAGTCCTGTTTCTGGCCACCAACCTGGCAGTCCTTGCGGTGCTCTCTGTTACTCTGCGCCTGCTGGGCGTGGAACGCATTCTCGATGAGCAGGGGGTGGGGCTGGACATGAACTCCCTGATTATCTTTGCTGCGGTACTGGGCTTTGGTGGTTCGCTGATTTCCCTCTTTATCTCCAAATGGACCGCCAAGCGGATGATGGGACTGCGGGTGATCGAAACGCCTGCAACCGCAGTGG
Source organism: Sedimenticola thiotaurini (assembly GCF_001007875.1). NCBI lineage: Bacteria > Pseudomonadati > Pseudomonadota > Gammaproteobacteria > Chromatiales > Sedimenticolaceae > Sedimenticola > Sedimenticola thiotaurini. The sequence continues at coordinate 106,660 of NZ_CP011412.1, forward strand.
AGCAGTGGCTGATCAATACGGTCCAGCGACAGGCCGAGCAGGCCGGGATCGGCATGCCGGAAGTGGCGATCTACGAAGGGGCAGAGATGAATGCCTTTGCCACCGGCTGGAATCGCAATGACTCCCTGGTGGCGGTGAGCAGCGGACTGCTGCAACAGATGGATCGGGCCGAGGTGGAGGCGGTGCTGGGCCACGAGATCAGTCACGTGGCGAATGGCGACATGGTGACCCTGGCCTTGATCCAGGGCGTGGTAAACACCTTCGTTATTGTGCTCTCCCGGGTGGTGGGGCACCTGGTGGATCGGGTGGTATTCAAGACCGAGCGGGGACATGGCCCGGCTTTCTGGATCACCACCATCGTGGCTGAACTGGTGTTGGGTATCCTGGCCAGTATTATCGTCATGTGGTTCTCCCGTCAGCGGGAGTACCGGGCCGATGCGGGGGGTGCCAAACTGGCCGGTCGCACCAGTATGATCAATGCCCTGGCCAAACTGGGTGGTGTGCAGCAGACGGAAGGTTTACCGGACCAACTGGCCGCCTTCGGGATCGCCGGCGGCAAAGGGTTAAGTGACCTGTTCAGGACCCATCCCCGCATTGAGGACCGCATCGCCCGCCTTCGGGAACAGGGTTAACAGCTGAACAGGCACCCCATGAGTTCAGTCAGAATACCAGTCATCCTGCTGATCGCGCTGCTGTTGAGCGGCTGTATGACGGTGGCGGAAAAAGAGGCGATCGAGGCACTGCCCATGTATGGCCAGCCGGAGCTGGTCCGCAGCGATTATCTGAAGAGTCAGGATGATGCCTTTATCCGGCAGATAAACTACCGCTACCGGGGAGATCTGGCACGGGCCAGCCGGGAGTGGAGCGGTCAGGCGCTGGATATCCTGAGACTGGGTGATCCGGACAGTGCCATGCGCCGGCTGAACCGGGCCTGGCTGCTGGATAAGCAGAACTACCAGGTCTATTGGGGATTTGCCCAGGTGCTGGTGATCCGCGATGAGCTTTCAGAGGCGGCGGAACATCTTGAGCGGGCGTTGGAACTGGTCGATGACCCCTACCAGGAACCGGCGCTGCTGACCGATATGGGAACGGTTTATTCGCTGTTGGGTACGGAAGCGGAAGCACTTCAGACGGGGCAGGGGCAGGCGCTGTTTGAACAGGCCAATGCCCGATTCTCGGCGGCCGTGGTGTTGGATGGGACTTACCTACCGGTCTGGCAACGCTGGGCCAGGTCACTTTACCGGCAGGGTGATTACCGGGCTGCATGGGAGAAGGTTGCCCAGGCACGCCAAAGGGGGGCGCGGGATCTCTCCAGCCGGTTTCTGCAGGAGCTGTCCGCCCGCATGCCCGACCCATCCGGTGACTGACACTAACCGTTAATCGAGTGCGGCGTATAACGCCTCGTACTCCCGGGTCAGCTTGTGTTTCGGGTCGAAATGGATCATCGGCCGGGCATTCTGGTGGGACTCCCGGATGCGGATGGAGGGTGACAGGTAGGTGTCGAGGATCGGCAGGCCCTCTTCAACCAGCTCATTGACCAGTGCCTGGGGCAGTCGGGCCCGGGACTGGAACTGGTTGACGATAATGCCTTCGATCACCAGCTGATCATTGTGGTCTTCCTGGATCTCCCGCACGTTACCGAGCAGGGTGTAGAGGGCTTGCCGGGAGAAGTCGTCACAATCAAACGGGATCAGGCAGGCTTTTGCCGCGATCAGTGCGGAGCGGGTGTAGAAGTTGAGTGCCGGGGGGGTGTCGATGTAGATTTCATCAAAACCTTCCAGGGTCTCCAGGGCATCGCGCAGCTTGAACATCTTGTAGCGTGACTCCAGCTTCCCCTGCTGGTCTTCCAGTTCCGGGTGTGCCGGCATCAGGTGGAGATTCTCGAAAGGCGTATCGTGGATATAGGCATCCGGGCCTTTTGGTTTGAAGCTGTAGGAGAGAATCTCCTTGAAAAAATCCACCAGGGTGTGATCCAGTTCAGCGGGATTGGTGCCGAGCAGGTAACGGGTCGAATTGCCCTGGGGATCCAGGTCGATCACCAGTGTGCGTTTGCCCCGGGCGGCGCTGATCGCGGCCAGGTTACAGGTGATGGTGGACTTGCCAACGCCTCCCTTCTGATTGAATACCACTCGACGCATCATAGTCGCTCCCAGCGAACGGTTTGATTGATGCTGGAGAGTGTATCGCTCTTGATTGTGCGCTGCAACAAAAGGCCGTCAATTGGGGGAGGAGAGACGTTTGGGCACAAATGGAGACCCATAGGGCCATTGGTTTCGCTATCCTATTTGCTGCCAATCTGGAAATATAAATCTCCCTCGGGTGCAGTAGTTAAATTCGCATCCGGTTGCGAGTCGTCATAGCTAAACTGGGGATCTGTATGGAGCCGGGAATAGGTAGGCAGGTGAACAACTATCAACGTATCTGGCGCACTGTACTGGCCATACCGGCGGGCCGGGTGGCCAGCTATGGCCAGATTGCCGATCTGGCGGGTCTGCCGGGGCGTGCCCGACTGGTGGGGCGGGCCCTGGGCCAGGTGCCTGAAACCATGAGTGTCCCCTGGTACCGGGTGCTGCGCAGCGACGGCCGGATCGCCTTCCCGGCCGGTTCACCCCAGGCCGAACGACAGAAAGGGCATCTGCAGGAGGAGGGGGTGATCGTGTTGAATAACCGGGTCAGGCTGAAAGCGTTCGGTTGGCAACCGGATCTGGCGGAGCTGTTGATGCGCCTGGAGTTCTGAGCACTACGGCATCGCGCTGGGCGGCTGGTCTGACTGGTGCTGGAGATTGATTCTCTCCTGGTGGATTTGACCTGGCGGTTTGCTGTACCATGGTGGGCATGTGGGCGGATACTCCGCCCTGATCGAAGCGGGGGTGTCGCCGGCAGGTGGCTGAGAAATACCCTTTGAACCTGATCCGGGTCATACCGGCGTAGGGAAGCTGGCTCTGTTCTACAAGCTAAACCAGAGCAAACCCCTTTCCTTTCTGTTCACATCCCCGTTTCGTCTGAACCATCCCCTTATCGGAGGACGAAACGCAATGCAATCCAAAGACAACACGCAGTCCCGGCATTCGGTTGATACCGACAACATGGCGGTCGAAAGCTTTCCCGGTTCCCGTAAGATCTACCTGCAGGGGAGTCGTCCCGACATCCGGGTGCCGATGCGTGAGATCTCCCTCACCGATACCCCGGCCAGTTTCGGTGCAGAAAAAAATCCCCCGGTACTGGTCTATGACACATCCGGTATCTATACCGACCCCGATGCGAAAATCGACCTGCGCGCGGGCCTGCCGGAAATTCGACGTAACTGGATTGAGGAGCGGGGCGATACCGAGCGACTCTCCGGTGTCAGCTCCCAGTTTACCCGTCAGAGAAAAGAGAACCCGGAACTGGATGCGCTGCGCTTTGAGCATCTGCGCGAACCGCGCCGGGCCAAATCGGGCGCCAACGTCACCCAGATGCACTATGCCCGTAAGGGTATCGTCACCCCGGAGATGGAGTTCATCGCCCTGCGCGAGAATATGCGGCTGCAGGAGGCCCGGGATCTTGGGTTGTTGAAGCAGCAGCATCCGGGTTTCAGTTTCGGCGCCGCCATCCCCAAGGAGATCACGCCGGAATTTGTCCGCGAAGAGGTGGCCCGTGGTCGGGCCATTATCCCCGCCAATATCAACCACACCGAGCTGGAGCCGATGATTATCGGCCGTAACTTCCTGGTCAAGATCAACGGCAATATCGGCAACTCAGCGCTGGGTTCCAGTATCGAGGAAGAGGTGGAGAAGATGGTCTGGGGCATTCGCTGGGGTGCCGATACCATCATGGACCTCTCCACCGGCAAGAACATTCACGAAACCCGTGAATGGATTCTGCGCAACTCGCCGGTGCCGATCGGTACCGTGCCGATCTACCAGGCGCTGGAAAAAGTCGGTGGAATCGCCGAGGACCTGAACTGGGAAGTGATGCGCGATACCCTGATCGAACAGGCCGAGCAGGGGGTGGATTACTTCACCATCCACGCCGGCGTGTTGCTGCGCTACGTGCCCATGACCGCACAACGGGTGACCGGCATTGTCTCCCGGGGTGGCTCCATCCTGGCCAAGTGGTGCCTGGCCCACCATAAGGAGAACTTCCTCTACACCCGTTTTGACGAGATCTGCGAGATCATGAAGGCCTACGATGTCTCCTTCTCCCTGGGTGACGGTCTGCGTCCCGGCTCCATTGCCGACGGCAACGACCAGGCCCAGTTCGCCGAACTGGAGACCCTGGGTGAACTGACCAAGAAGGCCTGGGAGCACGATGTGCAGGTGATGATCGAGGGCCCGGGTCATGTGCCGATGCAGATGATCAAGGAGAACATGGATAAGGAGTTGCAGGAGTGCTACGAGGCGCCCTTCTACACCCTGGGTCCGCTGGTGACCGATATCGCTCCCGGTTATGACCACATCACCTCCGGTATCGGTGCCGCCATGATCGGCTGGTACGGCTGCGCCATGCTCTGTTACGTGACCCCCAAGGAGCATCTCGGTCTGCCGGACAAGGAGGATGTGCGGGAAGGGATTATCACCTACAAGATTGCGGCCCACGCAGCGGACCTGGCCAAGGGTCATCCGGGTGCCCAGATCCGCGACAACGCCATGTCCAAGGCGCGCTTCGAGTTCCGCTGGGATGATCAGTTCAACCTGGGGCTGGATCCGGAGCGGGCACGGGAATACCACGATGCGACCCTGCCCAAGGAGTCGGCCAAGGTGGCCCACTTCTGTTCCATGTGCGGTCCCAAGTTCTGCTCCATGAAGATCTCCCAGGATGTGCGCGAATACGCCAACAAGAAAGGGCTGGATGACCTGGCCACGGCGGTTGAAGTGGGCATGAGCGAGAAGTCCCAGGAGTTCACCGCCGGTGGCAGTGAGATCTACAAAGAGGCCTGAGACGCGGCGATGTATATTTTTGTGAATGATGAAGAGACCCGGATTGAACCTGACACAACCCTGGAGGCGCTGCTGACCGGCCTGACCGGCGGCCGCAATGTGGCGGTGGCGGTGAACGACACCGTGATCCGCCAGGACGAGTGGCCCGGCTACCGGCTGCAGGAGCAGGACCGGGTATTGATCATCGCGCCGGTCCAGGGCGGTTGAACAGTGTGCAGATTTCTCCGTCATTCAAGGAGCGGGTAAAACATGAATAGTGATCCATTGAAAATTGCCGAACACCTTTTCGGCTCGCGGCTGTTTCTCGGTACGGGCAAGTTCGGCTCCAATCAACTGATGCACGATGCGGTGGTCGCCTCCGGCAGCGAACTGGTGACAGTGGCGCTGCGTCGGGTGCGGCTGCAGGAGCAGGAGGACGAGGTGGTCTCCCATCTGCAGATTCCCGGCGTCAATCTGCTGCCCAACACCTCGGGAGTGCGCACCGCCAAGGAGGCGGTACTGGCGGCACAGTTGGCCCGGGAGGCGCTGCAGACCAACCTGCTGAAGCTGGAGATCCATCCCGACCCCCGTTATCTGCTGCCGGATCCCATCGAGACTCTGGCGGCAACGGAAATCCTGGTTAAGGAGGGTTTTGTGGTGCTGCCCTATATCAACGCCGACCCGGTGTTGTGCAAGCGGTTAGAGGATGTGGGGGCCGCGGCGGTGATGCCGTTGGGCGCGCCCATCGGTACCAACCAGGGGCTGCAGACCCGCGCCATGCTGGAGATCATTATCGAGCAGAGTGGCGTGCCGGTGGTGGTGGATGCCGGTATCGGTGCACCCTCCCAGGCGGCCGAGGCGATGGAGATGGGGGCCGATGCGGTACTGGTGAATACTGCCATAGCGGTGGCGGGTGATCCGGTGGTGATGGCCGAGGCGTTCCGCATGGCCACGCAATGCGGACGCATGGCCTATCAGGCCAGACTGGGTAATGTCAGCAAGGCCGCCGAGGCGAGCAGCCCGTTGACCGCCTTCCTGGCCCAGGAGTAGCCGTTGGTACTGTTCTGCCTCTGCATCTCCGGTCTCCGACCGGTGGGCAGTACAGATATTTCGCACACTTGTTAAGTGTCCGTTTAAGGGCACTGGGACCATGTCATGAGTTTTTTATCGGTTTTTGAACAGCACACCTGGGAAGGGATGGCAGAACGGATTAACGGCAAGCAGGCCGCCGATGTGGAGCGGGCGCTGGACAAGCCGGGTAAACGGGATCTGGATGATTTCTGCGCCCTGATCTCTCCGGCGGCCACCCCCTACCTGGAGCGCATGGCACAGCTGAGCTACCGACTGACCCGCAAACGCTTCGGCAACACCACCCAGCTCTATATTCCGATGTACCTCTCCAACGAGTGCCACAACATCTGCACCTATTGCGGTTTCAGCGTGGATAACAAGCTGAAGCGCCGTACCCTGACCCGGGAACAGGTGCTGCAGGAGGTGGAGGCGATCAAGGCGCACCGCTTTGAGCATCTGCTGATGGTGACCGGTGAGGCCCACCGCACGGTGGGCGTGGACTACCTGGAGCAGGCGCTGGAGTGGGTGCGGCCCCATTTCTCCAGTCTGTCACTGGAGGTGCAGGCGCTGGATCAGGCCGATTATGAGCGGTTGATCAAAAAGGGGCTCGACAGCGTGCTGCTGTACCAGGAGACCTATCACCGGGATAACTACCGCCAGTACCATCCGAAAGGCAAGAAACGCAACTTTGAATACCGCCTGGAGACGCCGGATCGGCTCGGCCGAGCCGGTATCCATCGTATCGGTCTGGGTGCCCTGCTGGGGCTGGAGGATTGGCGTACCGATGCCGCCTTCGTGGCCCTGCACCTGGGTTATCTGGAGCGTCGCTACTGGCAGACCAAGTACTCCATCTCGCTGCCGCGCCTGCGCCCGGCCGAGGGGGTGCAATCACCCAACGTGGTGGTGACGGATCGGGATTTTGTGCAGATGATCTGTGCCTACCGGATCTATAGTGAAAACGTGGAGATCTCCCTCTCCACCCGGGAGCGCCCCGAGTTCCGCGATCACCTGCTGAAACTGGGTATCACCTCCATGAGCGCCGGTTCCAAGACCGAGCCGGGTGGCTATGCCATTGAGGAGGAGGCGCTGGAGCAGTTTGAGATCAGTGACGATCGCAGTGTCGACGAAGTGGTGGCGATGATTCGTCGCCAGGGGTTCGATCCGGTGTGGAAGGACTGGGATTCGGTACTGGGTTGACCGGGCTGCTGAGTCGTCCCCTTCGCCCGGTCAGAAATAGCGCTCCAGGGTGAGTTGTAGATGGTCATCCCGGCGTATCGCCGACAGCGGATCGTTTGGTTCATCACCGGAAAACAGCCGCAGATCGAGACTGGCTTTCCAGGCGTTGCCGATCCGGCGGCTGGCCTCCAGCTGTAGGATGTGGCTGTGGAAGTCCAGGTCATAACCGATACCCGCCAGCAACTCGCTGCTGGCGGCGTCATTCAGGGCGATACGGGCGCCGAAATAGAGGTCGTTCTGGGCCAGGCTGGTGGAGCGGGTGCCCCGTTCGTCCCAGCCATACTCCAGTAGCAGACCCAGGTCGGTGTTGCTGTCGGCGATGCCGTACAGGGTATATTCAAAACCGCCCTGCAGCGCCCAGAAGCTCTCCTGCTGACCATCCCGCCAGCGCATCTCCAGTTTCCACAGCCAGTCATCCAGGGTCGCCTGCAGATCCATGCCCAGCTGGTTGATCTGCTCATAATAGGGTGTCAGCACCAGGTTGCCGTTGCCGTCTGTGCCGGGCACCAGACGGGGCTCCCGGTTGGTGCCGCGAAACCAGTGCAGACCAATATCATAATCACCCAGAGTGTGGCTCCAGCGGGCCGCCAGATCGAGATGGTTGTCACCGGCCGCCGATTCGTAAGCGGCCTGGCTGCTGTCCACCACCAGGCCGCTTCGCAGACGTCCGTCCAGCCCGGCAAAGGTGCGTTCACGGAATCCGGGCAGGGCGAACAGATCCAGGATGCCCCAGCGCCTGACCAGGGAGAGGTGGATCATCGGCTGGCCCAGTTTATCCTCGCCGTCGATGTCCTCGACCCCATCGGTCTGGTTGATGGTATCCACCAGGTGCTGGAACTCGGTGACGCCCCAGAACACCTTGCCGATGCCGCTGTGCAGTTCCCAGTCATCCCCGACGTGGCTCCAGGTGAGTTGGCGGATGTCGGCATGGCTGCGCTCCGGGTCATGTTGGTCCCAGCGCAGGTAGGGGATGAACTCCACATAGTCCCGGTCCTGGTTCCAGGCGTAATAGAACTGCGGTTCAAAAAAGCCTGACAGGTTGGCGGCGTCGTACTGCCCGGTGAATTGGGGGCTGTGGGGAAACAGGCGCAGTTCCGCTCCCACCTTGCCGCTGATCGCCAGATCATTATCCGCGCCGGCAAGTGCCGGCAGCAGAAACAGCAACAGGGGCAGCCAGTTTTTGGTCAGGCATTGCGGCTGCATCTCAGCGGGCCCGCTTCAGGCTGTTCCTGTTGAAGTCCGACTCATCCAGGCCGGTGCCGAATCGGTAGTTGGTCCAGCGCAGTTCGGTGCTTTTGCCGGTCTGGTGATTGATCATGTCCATGCGATCCGGACGCCAGTATCGATTCATATACTGTTGATAGCCGCTGTAGCTGAGGCTCTTCAGCAGGCTGTTCTTGCGGTCGTAGAACTCCACCCGCAGATTCCGGTACTCCGCCTGGTCCAGCCAGACCACGCGACGGGTGTAACCGGAGTGCTTATCCACCGGGAACTGTTCCACCACAAAACAGGCCTGATTGTCCAGCACCTCATCCCGGAGATATTTGTAGCTGTACTTTTCGATCTCGAACGAGCTGAGATCTTCATAGGCGAATTCGGAACCCATGAATGGTCCCGATTTGTTGCGCGAGGAGATATGTTTGACCCGTTTCAGCGCCGGCAGATAGAGCCACTGTTCATCGGCCTCGAGGGCGTGTGAAAAGCTCAGAAAGGCGGTGCCCTTCACATCCAGAGGCTGGTCGAAAACGGTCAGGCTCTTGTCGCCATCGTTCTCCTGTTCCAGCGACTGCATACGCAGCTCACGCAGGCTCTGCTCACCCTGGCGGTTGCGCAGAATCATCTGCATATCGGCCTGCATGTCGCCCCAGCCGGTGTCCCGGGCAATACTCTCGGCCGCGATGGCGTGGCCTTTCTGTTCCGCGCTCTCGGCATACAGCAGGGTGTGGACGCCAAGCAGGGCCAGTATCAGGCATATTCTAGGTGACATGGGTGTTCTCTCTCTCTTTGTCGGTGCCATGGGTTGAGTGGTGATCCAGCAGCATCAGCAGCGGCGGCAGGAACAGGAAATCGATGGCGAGCGCGATCAGGATGGTCAGCGCCGTTAACAGTCCCATATCGGCATTCACTTTGAAGCTGGACTGGGCCAGCACCAGAAAGCCTCCCACCAGCACCAGGGTGGTGATCCAGAGGGCCCGACCCACGCTACTGAAAGCATAGCGTACCGCCGCGTGGGCATCGGCATTACGTTCCCGGCGGGCGCGCAGATACTTGCTCAGGAAGTGAACCGTGTCGTCCACCACGATGCCGAGGGTCATGCCGGCCACCACGGACAGCGCCAGACCCACCTGGCCGTTGATGAAATACCAGGCACCGAAGCCCACGGCGGCCGGGGTCAGATTGGGCAGCAGACTGATCAGGCCAAACTTGAGGGAGCGCAGGGCCACACCCAGCAACAGGGAGATCAGGATCAACGCAAGAGTGACGCCCAACAGCATGCTGCGGATGTTGCGTTGGCTGATATGGGCGAACATCAGGGCCGGGCTGGCGATGGTTGCCGTATAGTCCGGGGCGTGGCTCGCCAGCCAGTCCCGAACGCGCTGCTCCAGCTGAATCTGCTCGTTGGAGGTCATGTTGTTGAAGGTGGCCACCAGCCGGGTGGAGGATTTATCCACGTTGAGCTGGTTATTCAGGTCCAGTCCATAGGGCAGGGACATCTCGTACAGCAGCAGATATTGGGCGGCCAGTTCCCGGCTGTCCGGCAGCCGATACCAGTCATCCCGATCCCCATGCATGTTACGGCTGAGTCGCTTGAGGGTGTCACTCAGGGTGTTGACATGATCGGTTTCCGGCTGATCCCGCAACCACTGGCTCAGTTGATCCAGTTTCTGCAGAAATACCGGGTCATTGATACCGCCGGATGTGCCGCTGTCCAGGGAGATCTCCATGGTGGCCATACCGGAGATGTTCTCCTGCATGAAATCGGTGGCCTGCCGGAACGGCACCGTGGTATCGAAATATTTAACGAAATCATCATTGAGCCGGTTTTGTGGCAGAAACAGCATGAAGGCGATCATGATCAGGGAGGTGACCGGCAACAGCCAGCGGCGGTTGTGCACAACGAAGTCGGCAAAGTGCATCATCAGGTCACCGCGCGCCTTGTGCGGTTTCACTTTCAGGGGCAGCAGTGCCAGCAGTGCCGGAAACAGGGTGACGGAGAAGAGGAACGCCAGCATGACGCCGATGGCCACCAGGTTGCCCAGATCCCGGAACGGCGGGGAGTCGGAGAAGTTCATGCTCAGGAAGCCGATGGCGGTGGTGATGCTGGTGAGAAAGATCGGCTGATAATTGATCCGCAGGCTGTCCAGGATGGCCTGGCGCTTTTCAACCCCGTTGCGCATCTCGTAGAACAGGGTGGTCAGTATATGGATGCAGTCGGCTACCGCCAGGGTCAGGATCATGGTGGGTGCGCTGGCGGATGGTGCGGTCAGGTAGAAGCCGGTCCAGCCGGCGATCCCCATGGTGACGGCGATACTGAACAGAACCACCAGCAGGGTGGAGAGGGTGCCGGTGATGGTGCGTAGCAGCAGGCCGATGGTCAGCGCCACGATCAGGAACATCAGTGGCACCAGGGTGGTACTGTCCGCCAGGGAGGCCTCGGCAAAGCTGTTGTTCATCATCACCATGCCGGAGAGATGGACGGTTACGCCCGGGTTTCGGGCCAGGAACTGGTCACGCAGCTCCCGTACCTTGGTGGCGACCTGGGGGATCTCCTCTACCGGGTTGACGCCCGGCAGCTGCACGGTGGTGTTGACGATGGTTACATGGCCATCGGGGGAGATCAGCTTGTTCCTGAGCAGGGGTTCATTGATGGCGATGCGCCTGGCCCGCTCCAGCGCGGCCTGGTCCATCGCCAGCGGTTCCAGGGCCAGATCCTCGACGATCAGGTCATCCCCGTCCGCATAGCTGTACTGGTAGTTGGTGATGGAGTCGACCCGGGTGGAGAAGGGGATCTGCCAGCTCTCTTCAGTGAGCGCCCGAATCGCCTCCAGCCGCTCCCTGGTAAAGATCCGGCCATCCTGCGGGGCGATGATAAAAGCGACATTATCGCTCTTGTTGTAGATCTTCTGGATCGACTCGTAGGCGTTCAGTTGCGGATTGTCCGAGCCGAAGAATACCCGGTAGTCACTTTCAAAAACCAACAGACGGGCGCCATAGGTCGCCGTCACGACCAGCAGAAGCGTCAGCAGTATGACCAGGATCGGGTGCTTGATAATCCAGGCTGTCAACTTCTGGTGCATACGCTCTCTCTCCTAAATCGGTGCACCTGCATGTGGCAATTACGTTATTACGGGCGGTTTGGTCACAGGAACTGGCCGGTGCTCTGCACAGGCTTTCGCTGGTGACGGGTTATCTGTTGACACTGTTGCGGTCTGTTGGCTGATCAGGGCGGATTCCCGGGGGAATATCTCCGTCTCAATGCGCCGCAGGGTTGCTTCATAATCCTGCTCGCTGCTTAATGCACGCCACTGCAGACCGTCCAACAACAGGTTGGCGTGACTGAAAACCTCGTTGCGGATATCCAGTTCAAACCGGCCACCGCAACTGCTTTTATTGTTGATCAGCAGGGTTATGGTGCCGAAACAGCTGGCCCAGTTGCAGAACACCACCTGGCGCCGACCCATCCGGGGCGGTAGGACCAGGTCGCCGTTGTCGATCGCTTCTGTCACCAGCTCAAATGCCGGTCCCATGAGCAGCTTCTCCAGCTGGTAGTGGGTGTTGAGCCGCTGCTCGGAAGTCCGCTCAATCTGGCTGGTGGTTTTGGCCGAAATGATCAGGGCGTACTGGATGGGATCGAGCAGCGCGTGCAGCAGATAGGCGTAGTGGGTGGCCAGCAGTCGCTCCCGGGTGGTGCCCTGAAACCTTATTGCGCGGGTAAACTTCTCCGCCAGGCGCTCCATGCCGGCGTTGCAGATGGCGGTTAACAGATCTTCGCGGCTGCAGAAATGGTTGTAGACGGTTCCTTTTGAATAGGGTACCCGCTCCACCACTTTGTCCATTGTGAGACCCGCGGCACCCTCACGCGCCATAATCTTCAGGGCGGTTCTGATCAGCTCCTGTTCACGGGCCAGCAGCTTTTCTCTCTTGGCGCTTGCTTGGCTCATGGTTCAGGGACCCGGGATTTGTGGCTGGAATTGACGATTCGTCAATTATGAAGCGCTGATTCTAGACCCCTGCACAGTACTGTCAACAACGGCTGCTCAGGACGTGAAGCGTGTCCGCAAAATCCGGGTAGTGGGGGAGCGCTGCTTGGTGGGTGTGTTCAGGATTCCACCGCCAGGCGGGAGAAGCGGTGCTCATAGCCGGCTTTCGGTGCATCCGGGATCAGCAGGGAGAGCAGCAGTGAAATCAGTGCCATGGCTGCTCCCAGGTAGAAAACCAGTGCGGGGGAGGCGAGCCAGAGCAGGCCGAAGCTGGCCGGTATCACCACAGCGGCTATGTGGTTGATAGAGAAGCTGACGCCGGCAGTGGATGCAATATCCTCCGGTGCGGCGATCTTCTGGAAGTAGGTCTTCAGGGCAATGGCCATGGCGAAGAAGAGATGATCCAGTACATAGAGGCCGGCCGCCAGCCCGGCCTGTTCCACCAGGGCGTAGCCACTGAACACCAGGATCAGACCGGTATACTCGATCAGCAGGGCGTTGCGTTCACCAATGCGACCCACCAGGCGACCGATACGCCGGGCAAACAGCACGTTCATAGCAGCATTAAGCAGGAACAGCATGGCGATATCGCTGACCGAGTAGCCGAACTTCTCCACCATCAGGAAACCGGCGAACACCACGAAAATCTGCCGGCGCGCACCGGACATGAAAGTGAGGGCGTAGTAGAGCCAGTAGCGACGTCGCAACACCATATGCTTGTGCTGTTCAGTACCCTGGGGGAAGAGCGGAAAGGCTCTCCAGGCAACCAGGGCAATTAACACAGTGATACCACCGGTGAGCAGGTAGAGCCACTGATAGTCCAGTTGCAGCAGGTCGCTGCCGAGCCAGATCAGTCCGAAAGTAAGAATCGCCGCCATGGAGCCGGTGGCGATCAGGCGCCCCAGGGTTTCAGCGGAGGTTTGCTTGTCGATCCATTGCAGGGCCAGTGATGTCTGCAGGGTTTCGTAATAGTGAAAACCGATCGACATGATCACGGTGGTGAGATAGAGCCCCAGTACCGATGGGAAAAAACCGGTCAATGCGGTACCGATACCTAACAGCAGCAGGGCGACATAGGCCAGGGTCTGCTCCCGGAACAGCAGCAGCAGAAAAATAACACCGAAGGCAAGGAAGCCGGGAATCTCACGCAGGCTCTGCAGGACACCCATCTCCTTGCCGGTGAAGGCAGCCATCTCGATGGCGAAGTTGTTCAGCAGGGCCTGCCAGGCAGCGAAACTGATCGGCACAGCGGCCGCCATCAGCATCAGCAGGATTTCCGGGCGTTGCCAGGAGTGGGTGATTCGGGTGTTCATGGGCTGATTGTCGCTCAATTGGCGGTGGCGTGTTACAGTTAAAAAGACATTATTTATCGAAAAGCTGCCAAAATGTCTCCTCCGGCTACCAGTCAGATATTAAATCCTGATCTTCCCGTTGTATCGGTCGCCTTTGATCTGGAGCGGGAACAGCGCGCGCCCCATACCCATCTGCGGGCCCAGCTGCTCTATTCTGTTGAAGGCGTGATGCGGGTAATGACGGCGCTGGGGACCTGGATGGTCCCGTCGAGTCAGGCGGTGTGGATTCCCTCCATGATGGAGCATCAGGTGATTGCCACGGAAGCGATCTCGATTCGCTCCATCTATGTGGATCCCGCCTGGAGCAGTGAACTGCCCAATGATTGTTGTGTCATCGCCCTGAGTCCGTTGCTGCGGGAATTGATTCTGCGCGCGGTCAGGATCGGCAATGACTATCCGCCGGAGGGCCCGGAGCGTCGTCTGATGGAGGTGATCATGGATGAGTTGCGCCAGATGCGGCGGGCACCCTTTTATCTCCCCATGTCCGGCCATCCGAAAGTGCGGAAAGTGATCGATGCCCTGGTTGAACAGCCGGCCGATCCGGGCAAAATCGAGGATTGGGCCAAACGGGTCGGTAGCAGTTCCCGCACCCTGTCCCGTCTGTTCGTCCGGGAGACCGGCATGAGTTTCGGTGCCTGGCGCCGGCGCCTGCGCTTGATGGAGGCGATAGAGCGACTCGGGCAGGGGGAGTCGGTGACCCGGGTCGCCCTGGAACTGGGTTACCAGAGCAGCAGCGCTTTTACCGCCATGTTCAGGAGTGAACTGGGGGTCTCACCGAAACGCTACAGCCGACAGGATCGGGCCTGAAGCGTCAACTGGTGATCCGATCTGCCTGGCTGTTCAGCCCGCCTCTTCCCCGGCCGGTTGGGGACAACGATGGGTGATGTGGGTGCTGCCGTCACTCTCTTCCACTTCGATCTGAACATTGAACCCCCACAGCCGGTGCAGATGTTTGATCACCTCGTCCGTGGAGTCTGACAGGGGGCGGTTACGGTCTTTGTAATAGCGCAGTGTCAGGGTCCGGTCACCCTGGTGATCCACGTTGTAGACCTGGATATTGGGTTCCCGGTTACTCAGGTTGTATTGGGCACTCAGTTTCTCCCGCACCGCCCGGTAACCCGCCTCATCGTGAATGGCAGAGATCATCAGGTTCTCCTCCTGATCATCATCCAGTACCGAGAAGAGTCTGAATTCACGAATCAAGCGCGGCGAGAGGTACTGTCCGATGAAACTCTCATCCTTGAAATTGCGCATGGCGAAATCGAGGGTCTCGCGCCAGTCCGTGTTGGCAATATCCGGGAACCACTGGAGATCCTCTTCGGTCGGGTTTTCACAGATATTGCGGATGTCCATCATCATTTTGAAACCGAGGGCGTAGGGGTTGATGCCCGAGTAGTAGGGGCTGTCGAAATCGGGCTGGGCGATGACATTGGTGTGGGTGTGCATGAACTCCAGCATGGCGGCGTCATTGATCAACCCTTCGTCGTACATATGGTTCAGGATCGTGTAGTGCCAGAAACAGGCCCACCCCTCGTTCATCACCTGGGTCTGGCGTTGCGGGTAGAAGTATTGGGCGATCTTGCGCACGATGCGGATGATCTCCCGCTGCCACGGTTTCAGCAGGGGGGCGTTCTTCTCCAGAAAGTAGAGAATGTTCTCCTGCGGCTCCGGAGGAATGCGCTTGACCTGGCTCTCCTGCTCCTGTGGCTCATGGATATTCAGTTGACGCCACAGTTCGTTGACGTGGTGTTGCAGAATCCGTTCCCGGTCCGACTGTACGTGGGGCTCATCCTCCAGGGTTTCACCGGCCCGACGTTTGTAACGGTCCACCCCAAAATTCATCAGGGCGTGACAGGAGTCGAGAATCTCCTCAACCTCCTGGATGCCGTATTTCTCTTCACACTCGGCGATGTAGTTTTTGGCGAAGATCAGATAGTCGATAATGGCTTCGGCGTCGGTCCAGATCTTAAACAGATAGTTGCCCTTGAAAAAGCTGTTATGGCCATAGGCGGCATGGGCTATCACCAGCGCCTGCATGGTCAGGGTGTTCTCCTCCATCAGGTAGGCGATGCAGGGATTGGAGTTGATGACAATTTCGTAAGCCAGATTCATCTGGCCCCGTTTGTAATTTTTCTCTGTAATGACAAACTGCTTGCCGAAGCTCCAGTGGTTATAGCCGATTGGCATGCCGACTGAGGCGTAGGCGTCCATCATCTGCTCACTGGAGATCAGTTCCAGTTGTACCGGATAGCAGTCCAGCTGATAGATATCCTTGGCGATCCGTTCGATCTCCCGGTTGTACTTTTCGATCAGGTCGAAAGTCCAGTCCGAGTCGGTGGATATCACCTGGCGTTTCTCTTCTGTCCGCTGCTTGTTACCGGACCTGCTCATGCCTCTTGCCTTTTAAAGAGTTCATGGAATACCGGATAGATCTCGCCCGTGTCCCTGATCTGTTTCATGGAGAAGGTATCGAACATGGCTGCGACCTTTTCATACTCACGCCACAAACCCTGATGCTCCTGGTTGTGGATCTCCACATAGGCGTAATATTGCAGATAGGGCATGATGGAATCGATCATCAGGTTACGGCAGGTGGCGCTGTCGTCTTCCCAGTTGTCGCCGTCGCTGGCCTGGGCGGCATAGATATTCCAGTCTTCGGTTGGATAGCGCTCCCGGATGATGTCGCGCATCAGTTTCAGTGCGCTGGAGACGATGGTGCCACCGGTCTCCCGGGAGTAGAAGAACTCTTCCTCATCCACCTCCTTGGCAGAGGTGTGGTGGCGGATGAACACTACCTCGGTCTTTTCATAGCTGCGGCTGAGAAACAGGTAGAGCAGGATGAAAAAGCGTTTGGCGATATCCTTGGTGGCCTGACTCATGGAGCCGGACACATCCATGATGCAGAACATAACCGCCTGGGTGATCGGCTTCGGTTGCGGAATAAACTGGTTGAATTTCAGGTCGTAGGTATCGATAAAGGGAATGGCGTTGATGCGGGAGCGCAGCAGTGCCAGTTCTTCGCGCAGCTCCTTTATCTTCTCCTCATTATGGGGCTTTTTTTCGAGTTCCTGTTCGAGCAGCTGTTCAAGCTCACGACACCGTTTACTGTAGGGGGAGGCGATAGCCAGTTTACGGCCCTTGGCGCGTCGCATGGTGCGTAACAGGTTCAGGTTGGAGGCGACGCCGGTGTTGGAAAAGCCGGCCCTGACCATCGCTTTGGCCGATTGTGCCACAACTTTGGTTTTTACCAGATTGGGCAACGCCAGCTCTTCAAACAACAGATCGAGATACTCCTCTTTGGAGATATCAAAACCGAAATCATCTTCGCCTTCTCCAGAGTTGGATGCCTGACTGCCGCCGCCACCCTGACCCGACTGATCCGGACGCTTGATCTGGTCGCCCTGACTGAACTGCTTGTTGCCGGGGTGCACCTGTTCATGGGAGCCCCCCTGGCCGTGATGGATGATCGGCTCCGTTACATCCCGGGCGGGGATATTGATCTTTTCGCCAGACTGGGTATCAGTGATCGATCTCTTGCTGATCGCGTCTGATACAGACTTTCGAATCTGCTGCTTGTACCTCCGCATCAGCCGCTGGCGGTTAACGGCACTCTTGTTGCGTCCGTCAAGTCTTCGGTCAATGATCATGGCCATGGCGTACTTCCTTACTGTGAGACTCTACCTGTTGATCGCTTATCACCTCGCTTAAGCTCAGTTCGATTTACGTACCCGCAGGTACCACTCGGATAGCAGTCGGACCTGCTTTCTGGTGTAACCCTTGGTCATCATACGGCTGATGAAATCTTCATGCTTCTGCTGATCTTCGGTTGACGCCTTGGCATTGAAGCTGATGACCGGCAACAGCTCTTCGGTATTGGAGAACATCTTCTTTTCAATCACCGTGCGCAGTTTTTCATAGCTGGTCCAGTTCGGATTCTTGCCGTTGTTGTTGGCTCTGGCCCGGAGGACAAAATTGACGATCTCGTTGCGGAAGTCCTTGGGATTGGAGATGCCGGCCGGTTTCTCGATCTTCTCCAGCTCCTCGTTCAGCGCAGCCCGATTGAGGAATTCGCCGGTGTCGGGATCGCGGAACTCCTGGTCCTGCAGCCAGTAGTCCACGTAGGTGACATAACGGTCGAAGATGTTCTGGCCATACTCGGAGTAGCTCTCC
Organism: Sedimenticola thiotaurini; assembly: GCF_001007875.1. Lineage (NCBI taxonomy): Bacteria > Pseudomonadati > Pseudomonadota > Gammaproteobacteria > Chromatiales > Sedimenticolaceae > Sedimenticola > Sedimenticola thiotaurini. The sequence continues at coordinate 124,588 of NZ_CP011412.1, forward strand.
AGGTAGGAGGTCTGGATCTCCTTGCCGATGAATTTAATATACTCCGGTACCAGGTAGCCCTTGATGTACTCCAGGTAACGTTCCTGCAACTCCGGCGGGAACTGCTCCTGCATGATCTGCTGTTCCAGCACGTAGAGCAGATGTACCGGGTTGGCGGCGATCTCGGTGTTGTCAAAATTGAACACCTTGGAGAGGATCTTGTAGGAGAACCGGGTGCTGAGGCCATTCATCCCTTCATTGACGCCGGCGTAGTCCTTGTACTCCATCAGGCTCTTGGCCTTCGGATCGGTGTCCTTCAGGTTCTCGCCGTCGTAGACCCGCATCTTGCTCCAGATGTTGGAGTTCTCCGGCTCTTTCAGTCGTGTCAGTACGGCGAACTGGGCCATCATCTTCAGGGTGTCCGGCGCACAGGGGGCGTTGGCCAGGCTGGAGTTGGAAATCAGTTTTTTATAAATCTCGATCTCTTCCGTAACCCGCAGACAATAGGGCACCTTGACAATATTGACCCGGTCGAGGAATGCCTCGTTGTTTTTGTTGTTGCGGAAGCTCTGCCACTCCGACTCGTTGGAGTGAGCCAGAATGATGCCTTCGAAGGGTATGGCGGAGATCCCTTCGGTACCCTTGTAGTTCCCCTCCTGGGTTGCGGTGAGGAGGGGATGCAGTACCTTGATAGGAGCCTTGAACATCTCCACGAACTCCAGCAAGCCCTGGTTTGCCTGACAGAGTCCGCCGGAGAAGCTGTAGCAGTCCGGATCGTCCTGGGAAAACTCGTCCAGTTTGCGGATGTCCACCTTGCCGGTCAGGCTGGAGATATCCTGATTGTTTTCATCGCCTGGTTCGGTTTTGGCAATCGCAGTCTGGCTGAGCCGGCTGGGCCAGAGCTTGACCACCTTGAACTTGGAGATGTCCCCGCCGTATTCACGCAGTCGCTTGACTGCCCAGGGACTGGGAATATGTTCCAGGTAGCGACGTGGAATACCGTATCGCTCCAGGATCAGCTCCCCATCCTCGTCCGGATCGAATAGGCCCAGTGGGCTCTCATTAACCGGAGAACCTTTTAATGCATAAAAGGGTACTTTCTCCATCAGGTATTTGAGTTGTTCGGCAAGGGACGACTTGCCGCCACCCACTGGGCCTAACAGGTACAGGATCTGTTTTTTCTCTTCCAGACCCTGGGCTGCGTGACGCAGGAATGACACCACAGATTCTATGGCATCTTCCATTCCGTAAAATCCACTGAAGCTGGGATAGGTTTTGATGACCTTGTTGGAGAAGATGCGACTCAGGCGTGGATCCTTGCTGGTATCAACCAGTTCCGGGTCGCCGATGGCAATGAGCAGACGTTCGGCGGCGGATGCATAGGCCGATTTGTCCTCCTTGCAAAGATCCAGATAGGCTTCGATGGATAATTCAGATTCTTGTGCCGCTTCATAGCGACCCTGGAAATGGTCAAAGATGGTCATGGAGTCGTCCCTCCTGTAGTGTTACACGGTACAGCCATCCGCACTAACCGCAGTATGGTGTCACTATTCTCCTCGCCCAGTTTGCCCGCTGCCTGGTTGCCTGTTGCGCACGCGGCGCAAGCTTTTCGTTAGTATCATTCGGCGCTGTTTTACTGCCTTGTTACTAGGAAAGCTTAGTTGATGTTTTTTTGTTTTGCCGTGAATGTTTGTAAAAAAAACCTGGGTTTTATATAAAGACCGCTCCCTGCAGAATTAAGTTTCAATGGAATTTCTCGCAGTTTGAAAATATCCCGATTGGTTCCATTGCCTAACAGATGATTGTCCGGAAAAAGATATGAGCATAAAGCGACTGGTGGATATCATGGCGGAGCTCCGTGACCCGGAACATGGTTGTCCCTGGGACCGGGAACAGGTACTCGAGAGTCTGGTTCCCTACACCATCGAAGAGGCCTACGAGGTGGCGGACAGTATCGCCCGGGGTGACATGGAGGAGCTCTGCGGTGAACTGGGGGATCTGCTGTTCCAGGTCGTATTCTACGCCCGTATCGCCAGCGAGCAGGGACAGTTCGATATGCAGGATGTGATTGACGGGATCTGTGAAAAAATGGTGCGGCGCCATCCCCACGTGTTCGGTGATCAGTCCGTGGCGGATGCCCAGGAGCAGAGTCTGGTCTGGGAACAACTGAAGGCCCAGGAGCGCCAAAATCGTGCCGGCGAGCGGACGGTATCGCACCTGGATGGCATCGCCCAGGCCCTGCCGGCCCTGTTGCGGGCGGGTAAGCTGCAGAAGCGGGCGGCCAAGGTGGGATTTGACTGGCCGGAGAGCAGCCAGGTGCTGGAGAAGGTAAAAGAGGAGTTGCAGGAACTGGAGGCGGAACTGCAAGGACCGCAAAGAGATCAGGCGCGGATTGCCGAGGAGATGGGTGATCTGTTATTCAGTTGTGTCAACCTGTCCCGGCACCTGGGGCTGGAGGCGGAAGGTCTGTTACGATCAGCCAATAGCAAGTTTGAGACGCGTTTCAATGCCATGGAAACGACGCTGCTACGGCGGGGTGTGACCCTGGAGAGTGCAACCCTGTCTGTCATGGATGCCACCTGGGATGAAATCAAGCAGAAGGAAGCCGATGAATGAACGGATATAGCCGGCAAATCGTTAAAATCATCTGGGGACCGATTAGCGCTGCCCTCCTGCTGGCGGGTCTGTCCGGTTGTGCCACCAACCCGGTTACCGGTAAGAGCGAACTGGCGCTGATCTCGGAGCAGACTGAACTGGCGATGGGGCAGAAGCAGTATCAGCCGAGCCGACAGATGCAGGGTGGAGACTACAAACTCGATCCGCAACTGAACCGCTACGTAGAGCAGGTCGGGCAACGGCTGGCAGCGGTCAGTGACCGGAAACTCCCCTATGAATTTGTCCTGCTGAATGATTCCACGCCCAATGCCTGGGCCCTGCCGGGCGGCAAGATAGCGGTAAACCGGGGACTGTTACTGGAGTTGAACAACGAGGCCGAGCTGGCGGCGGTGCTGGGACATGAAATCGTCCACGCCGCTGCCCGGCACGGCGCCAAAGGGGTCGAACGGGGGGTGCTGCTGCAGGGGGCATTGATGGCGGCTGGTGTGGCGACAAGGGATAGTGACTATTCCCAACTGGCCGTGGGTGCCGCCGCGGTCGGAGCCAACCTGATCAATCAGCGCTACTCCCGGGATGCCGAGCTGGAGGCGGACTACTATGGCATGCTCTACATGGCCCGGGCCGGCTATGATCCCCAGGCGGCGGTAGGTCTGCAGGAGACCTTTGTGCGTCTCTCCAAGGACCGTAATGAGAACTGGCTGAGTGGCCTGTTCGCCAGTCACCCGCCGTCGGCTGAACGGGTCGAAAAAAATCGTCAACGGGCCCGGGAGCTGGCATCTGGCGGCAGGCTGGGTGTGGAGACATACCGGCAGATGGTCAGCGGCCTGAAAAAGAGCGCACCAGCCTACAAAGCCTATGATGAAGGACAGGCGGCACTGAAGAGTAAACAGTACGACAAGGCGTTGATGTTGGCCGAGCGGGCTATTCGGATCGAACCCCGGGAGGCGCTGTTCTATGGTCTGAAGGGCGATGTACTGGCGCAGCGAGGTGACGATAGCAAGGCCCTGGCTGCCTATGACAAGGCGATCACTCTGGATAACGGCTTCTTCCGCCACTATCTGGCCCGGGGGGCGCTGAAAGCCGAGCTGGGGGATCGACGGGGGGCGCAACAGGATCTGAACCGCAGTCTGGACCTGTTGCCGACGGCGGATGCCCACTACCTGCTTGGCGGTCTGGCGATGCGCGGGGGTGATCGTTCAGCTGCCATTACCCATTATCAGCACGCCGCCTCCGCTTCCAATGCCCGGGGCAAAGCGGCCGCTGTTGCGCTGGTTAAACTGGATATGCCCAATCGACCGGAGCGCTATATCAGAAGCCAGCTGGGAATTGACCGGTCCGGGACGGTGTTGATTCATGTGCAGAACCCGACCGCTGTAACGGCCCGGAATATTCGGGTACAGTTGGGTGAGTTAAGTGCCGGTGGCGGGGTGATGGTCAGGTCCGCATACCGGGTGCCGGGAAGCCTGGGTGCCGGACGCTCGATCACCCTCAAAACCGGTGTCCGGCTGGCCGATCCACAGCAACTGAAGCGTTGGAGCAGCCGTGTTATCGCTGCGACCGTTGCGGAGTAATGACCGGAACGGTTAGCTGCCAGCTCTGCCGGGCTGTTCCACAGTCTGCCGGTTCGTTGATACCGGCCGCACCCAGGATTTCTGTATGAGTTTTATCGATCACATCGTCGCCTGTAATGATCACGATGTCAGTCGTTTTATACCGTTCCTGGTAGAGGAGCGGGTGGTGGGCCGTATGCAGCCCCGCTTTGCTGAATCGCTGAAGCCCTGGCCGGAGGTGTTTTCGGTGACCGAGCAAGCCGTCACCCTGAGCTGTCGTGCGCCGGGACTGGAGGATCGCTCCGCTGAGGTGTCCCGGGTGCTCGGGAAGCTGGTGGACCGGGGTGAGTTGCGCCCCTTTCACGGGGAGCGCTACGCTGTCACCGCGGAGGGGGAGAGACGGCCCCTGTTGCTGGTCGACCGGGGTATGGCCCCCCTGTTTGGTATCCGGGCCTACGGGCAGCATGTCAACGGTTATGTCCGTACCGGGGATGGCCTCAAACTATGGATCGGCAAACGTGCCGATGATCGGCGTCACTACCCGGGCCGGCTGGATAATCTGGCGGCCGGCGGGCTACCCTACGGCATCAGCCTGGCCGAGAACCTGGCCAAGGAGTGTTGGGAGGAGGCGGGTATTCCGCCGGAACTGGCCAGGCAGGCGGTTCCGGTGGGCGCTGTCAGCTATCACATGGATACGGAGATGGGCTTCAAGCATGACGTGCTGTATTGCTATGATCTTGAATTGCCAGAAGAATTTGTTCCCGATTGTATGGATGGCGAGGTGCAGTCTTTCTACCTCTGGCCAGTGGAAGAGGTGATGGATCGGGTACGGAACAGCAACGATTTTAAACTCAACTGTAATCTGGTCATAATCGATTTCCTGATTCGGCACGGCTATATAGGTCCGGATGATGAGGCCTATTTAACGCTGCTGGCGGCGTTGCATCCCTCCCTCCCGCCACTGGAGCCATCACCCGGCTAGTCGGCGTGTTACACTTCCGGTTATTGATGCGATGAAACCAATTGGTACCTGCGCGGGTCCAATCTGGGTGATTATTTAGGATGCGAACCAAGTCTATGAAATTCAGATATCTGCTGCTTTGGTCATTACTGCTGTTCCAGGGTGTGACGCTTGCCTGGGCCAGTGTCAAGGAAGTCCCTGTCGATGAACTGCAGCCCACACGCGCTCAGCGCCAGTCCACCCTGATCATCCTCAAAGTGATCGATGAGTATCACTACAAGAAGCACAGTCTGGATGATGAGATGTCCCGGGCCATTCTGAACCGGTATCTGGATACACTGGATCCGAATAAAAGTTTCTTCCTGCAGGATGATATCGACCGCTTCAATGTGATCAGCGATCGCCTGGATGATGATTTGAAGGAGGCGCGCCTCAATTCCGCATTCAGTGTTTTCCGGGTCTACCGGCAGCGGATTGACGAGCGGGTAAAGCATGCACTCCAGCTGCTGGAGCGGGACTACGATTTCACCATCGATGAAAGTTACCAGTTTGACCGGGAAAACTCCCCCTGGGCAGCTGATCAGGCGGAGATGGATGAGCTTTGGCGCAAGAAGGTGAAGAGCGATATTCTCAGCCTGAAGCTCAAGGACAAACCCCTGGATGAGATCAGGAGCACCCTTCGCAAGCGTTATCAGGGTATTCAGCGCCGCACTCACCAGATGGACTCGGATGATATCTTCCAAGTCTTCATCAACTCCTACACGCTGAGCCTGGAGCCCCACACCTCCTACATGTCGCCCCGGGTGTCGGAGAATTTCGATATCAGCATGCGGCTGTCGCTGGAAGGTATCGGCGCGGTGCTTAAAAATGAAAATGAGTATACGGTGGTTCAGCGCACCGTGGTGGGTGGTCCGGCAGCCCTGAGCGGACAGGTCAATCCGGGTGACCGGATCATCGGTGTTGCCCAGGGCGTTGATGGCGATATGGAAGATGTGATCGGCTGGCGCCTGCAGGACGTGGTGGAGCTGATCCGTGGCGCCAAGGGGACCACTGTGCGGTTACAGCTGTTACCGGAAGAGGAGGGCTCCGCCGGTCGTTCCAAGACAGTGACCCTGGTGCGCAATCAGATCCGGCTGGAGGACCAGGCGGCCAAGAAGTTCGTCATTGATGGTCTCGGTAACATGGGTAATATCCGTATCGGTGTGATCGATATCCCTGCCTTCTACCGGGATTTTCAAGGCTACTCCAAGGGCGACAAGGATTTCACCAGCACCACCCGGGATGTACGTAAGCTGATCCGGGAACTGGAGCAGGAGGGGGTCGATGGCATTGTCATCGATCTGCGTGAAAACGGTGGTGGCTCCCTGGTGGAGGCGACTGAACTGACCGGCCTGTTTATCCCGTCCGGGCCGGTGGTGCAGGTGAAAAATGCCTCCGGGGATCTGGATGTGGAGACTGATCCCGATCCGGAGCAGGTCTACACCGGCCCCCTGGCGGTGCTGGTTGACCGTCACAGCGCCTCCGCATCGGAGATTTTCGCCGGCGCCATCCAGGACTATCGCCGGGGCATCATTATCGGTGAGCCCACCTTCGGTAAGGGAACCGTACAGACCCTGGTGGATCTGGGACGCTTTGTACGCTACGGCGAGAAGAATCTGGGGCGTCTGCGCCTCACCATGGCACAGTTTTTCCGTGTCAATGGCGGCAGTACCCAGTTCAAGGGAGTGGTGCCGGACATCGAATACCCCTCCGCTGTGCAGTCCGATGATCTGGGGGAGCGCAGTCTGGATAATTCGCTCCCCTGGGCGAAAATCAAGCCCGTGAACTATCAGGTCGAGGGATTGGGTTCCCTGGAGCCCTATCGCCGGATGCATCAGCTGCGGATCAAGGATGATCCGGGATTCATCTATCTCTCCCAGTTGGAGGCGATGCGTAAGGAGGTGAAGGCCCAGGATACGGTGTCGTTGCTGGAACGGGATCGGGAGATCGAGTGGAATCAGCGGGAAGAGCGTCGAAAAGCGGAGAAAAATCGTTTCCTGATGGCGATCGGACGTGATCCGGAGCCGGAGGATGCGGCTGAGGACAGCCATGCGGAACCGATTGATGATGAGGACGATCCGGTGTCCAGGATCATGCTCAACGAGGCGGCCCACATTCTGGCTGACTACATCGGTGGGAACGCCCGGGCCGCGATGGTCAATTGACCAGACAGGCCCTATCCCCCCAAACTTCGCTCAATCCATTTTCTGACCCTGTTCGCGTCGCCGAACGGGGTCAGCTTACCGAATGAGTTGAGCAGCACGAAAGTGAGTTTGCGGCCTTTTACCCGGGCCTGCATCACCAGGCAGCGGCCCGCCTCATTGATATAACCGGTCTTGCTGAGCAGGATCTCCCAGGAGCGATTCTTGAGCAGGCGGTTGGTGTTTCCGTAGGTCAGGGGGCCCCGCTTGGCATAGGGACGCACATCCATTTTGAGCCGGGTGGTGGCCTGTACGATCTCCGGATAGCGACTGGCGGCCAGGACCATGTTAGCCAGGTCGTTGGGTGAGGCCACATTGCCGGCATCCAGCCCCGCCGGGTCGGTGAATTGGCTGTCTGCCATGCCCAGTTGCCGGGCTTTCTCATTCATTGCCTGAACGAAGGCCTCCATTCCACCTGGGTAGGTGCGCCCCAGTGCGGCCGCCGCCCGGTTCTCAGATGCCATCAGGGCCAGATCGATCAACTGGCGCCGGGTCAGTTTTGCGCCATACTGGAGTCTGGATCCCGTCAGCTTGATCAGGTCCCGGTCCTGCTTGGTGATACGAATCTTTTCATCCAGGGGTAATCCCGCATCCAGTATCACCATGACTGTCATCAGCTTGGTTATGGAGCCGATAGGTCGCGGTGTATCACTCTGTTTGCTATAGATTTTATTACCATTGCTGTCGACGATCAGGGCCGACGCTGAGCGCAGATCGAGTTTCTTTTCATCCAGGCCGCGCCATTCACCATGGTCGGTACGGGGCGGGCTCTCGAAAGCGACTTTCCGGGGCGTGGGGTGCAGTGATGACTGACCGGCCTGCAGGGTGGCAGCGATCAGGAGCAGGGCAGGAACAATAAGGTACTTCATCGAAGTTAGTTTATCCCGACTATTGAAAATCGAACATCTTTGCCCAACCTGAAGCTAATTGCAAAAAGAGAGCGGTTTCCCCATGCGGGGAGTGTCCTGTGGTAACGGTCTGGCGGAGCTCGACCATGCATCGGACAGCAGGTTGCTTCACCGGTTATAATACGAACCGGCCAGGAGGGCCACTTTTCGGTGCCTGTGGGGTAACAACCAGAACAGACAAGACCTGGGACAATACGATTGTATCAATCAGTTGAAAACCGTGTCCGGCAGTTGTCGGACGATATGGGACGCCTCCTCTCCACCGGGGGTGCGGTGGGACTCGAAAAAGAGTGTTTGCGAGTCTCCGAGGATGGCAGCATCTCCCAGCGACCCCATCCAGCGGCACTCGGCTCGGCCCTGACGCACCCCTACATCACCACCGACTACTCCGAGGCGCTGGCCGAACTGATCACGCCGCCCTGTACCCGGGTTGATGAGGCATTGGCGTTTCTCGGGGATACCCAGAAGTTCGTCTATGACCACCTGGAAAATGAGTATCTCTGGGCCACCAGTATGCCCTGTGTGCTGGATGGTGGGGACAATATCCCACTGGCCTACTACGGCACCTCCAATCCCGGGATTATGAAAAATGTCTACCGCCGGGGGTTGGGGCATCGCTACGGCCGGACCATGCAGGTCATTGCCGGGGTGCATTTCAACTTTTCATTCGATGAAGCGTTCTGGCCACTCTATCAGGATCTGCGTCAGAGCCGGGTCAAACCCCGGGACTTTGTCGATAGCGCCTATCTGGAGCTGACCCGTAATCTGCAGCGTTTCGGTTGGCTGATTCCCTATCTGTTTGGTGCTTCTCCGGCAGTGTGTAAATCCTTTCTGGGCAACAAGCCCACCGAGTTGCTGGAGTTTGATCCCCATACCTACTACGAACCCTACGCCACCTCGCTGCGCATGGGAGATATTGGATACACCAACAGCAAGGAGAAAGGGGTTGGCATCAAGGCCAACTACAACAGCCTGGAAGGTTATATCCGCAGTCTTACCCATGCCATCGAGACGCCCAGCCCGTTGTGGGAGAAGATCGGCGTGGAGGTGGATGGTCACTACGAACAACTGAATGCCAATATCCTGCAGATCGAAAACGAATATTACAGTACCGTGCGTCCCAAGCAGGTGCTGGAGGGGCTGGAGAAGCCGACCCTGGCCCTGCGCCGGCGGGGCGTGCGCTATATTGAATTACGCTCGCTGGATGTGAATGCTTTCCATCCCCTGGGTGTCAGCGAAGAGCAGCTCTGTTTCCTGCGCGCCTTCATGGTCTACTGCCTGTTGCTGGAGAGTCCGCCGATCAATGTGCAGGAGCGCAAGGAGATCGACCAGAATATCGGCGGAGCTGCCCATCGCGGCCGGGATCCCGCACTCTCCCTGTCGCGCCTGGGCCGGGAAGTCCGCCTGCTGGACTGGGCGCGGGATCTGCTGCAGGCCATGGAACCGGTGTGTGAACTGCTGGACAGGTGGGATGAGAGAAAACCCTACAGCAGGACACTGAAACAGCAGCAGGAGTGTGTGGACAATCCGGAAAATACCCCGTCTGCCCGGATGCTGCAGGAGATGCGTGATCAGGGCGAAGGCTTTTTCCAGTTTGCCAAGCGTAAGTCTCTGCAGCAACGGGACTATTTCAGCGATTTCGTGCCGGACGCCGGGCGTTATCGGATGTTCCTGGAGGAGGCGGAAGCTTCCCTGGCCAGGCAGCGTGACATGGAGCTGGCTGATGATGTCTCATTCGGGCAGTTCCTGGCTGACTATTTTGCCCAGCAGTGAAGCTCCACCGGCGCTGCTTCAGACCCGTCGCAGTAGCTGATCCAGCAACCGGTCAGGCAGGATCCGCTTTAACCCGGCGAACAGGTAGGTGGGGAAGGTCACCGGGTAGCGCACCCGGGGCCGGGGACTCTCCAGTGCGTGGATGACCCGTTTCAATACCGCTTCCGGTGGCAGGGTAAACGGGGCGGCCGGGCCGTCCCGCTTCAGCCGCTCCTGCATGGCACGGTAGGCGTCCTGGTGGGGGCTCTGGGTTGGATCAACATAGCGTTGCCACATGGCATAGGCGTTAGCCCGGAAACGACTCTCAATCGGTCCCGGCTCGATCAGACTGACCTGGATGCCGCTTCCTCTCAATTCCAGTCGCAAAGTGTCGCTCAAGCCCTCCAGGGCAAATTTGCTGGCGTTATAGGCACCACGATACGGCAGGGCAATAAAGCCCAACACTGAACTGTTCTGGATTATCCGCCCCTCGCCCTGTCGGCGCATCACCGGGATAATCTGGCAGGTGAGCTCATGCCAGCCGAACAGGTTGGTTTCAAACTGGGCACGCAGCGCTTCCCGGGACAGATCCTCCACCGCGCCAGGCTGACCATAGGCACCGTTGTTGAACAGGGCGTAGATTCGTTCTCCAGTCATGTCCAGTATCGCCGTGACTGCCTGCTGAATACTGGCGGAATCGGCCAGATCCAACACCACGGATTCCAGGCCACTCTTGCGCAGCCGTTCCACGTCCTCGCTTTTCCTGGCAGTGGCGATGACACGATAACCCCGCTGATGCAGGCCCTTGGCCACACACAGGCCGATGCCGCTGGAACAGCCGGTAATCAGCACAGGTCTGCTGGCTGGCTCGTGCACTTCACTCCTCCTTGTCCGTTGTCGGGATGGCTACCCGTGAGTCCGGCTGATCCGATCACTGTTCCGGTGAATCAGCCTGGAGAGGAGGGCAAATAAACATGATCAGGATGATTTGGCAAATTTCCATTCGCCGGACTGGCCCGGTGGCCCCGGTGTGGCGCCCTCTATGATTCGGTTTCGGCCGGTTTTCCGCGCTAGAGTAATATGGTCGGCGGGTATTTCAGTGGCACTGACAATATGGAAGAATTGCACGGAATCTGCTGAATCGATGCTGTTTTTCCGATCTAAAGTTTCGCGTACGCCGTCCGCTACAGGATAGCGTATCTCTGTTTTAGGGTGAGTTTTGTCAGTAGCATGACGAGGGAGTGTTTGTGGATATAGCTACACTGGTTGGATTGCTGGGCGGCTTCGGTATCATTATCGGGGCGATCGCCACCGGCGGCGATATCATGTTGTTTGTGAATGTGCCGTCTATTCTGATTGTGGTGGGAGGCACCTTCATGGTGACTCTGATGCAGGTCTCCCTGAAGGATTTTCTCAGTTCTTTCACCATCGGCATGAAGGCCTTCTTTTACAAGACCGATGATGCTGCCGCACTGATTGAAGAGGCGGTCAGGCTGGCCGATGTGGCGCGCAAGAACGGCCTGCTGGCGCTGGAAGGGCAGGAGATCAGTAATACATTTCTGAAACAGGGAATCGCTCTCTGCGTGGATGGACATGATCCTGTGCTGGTGAATCGTCTGCTGAGCAAGGATATCGACCTCACCATAGGCCGCCACGAAGTGGGACAGGCCATGTTCAAGAACATGGCTACCATGGCACCGGCCATGGGGATGATCGGTACTCTGATCGGTCTGGTGCAGATGCTGGCCAATATGTCTGATCCGGCCAGTATCGGTCCGGCCATGGCGGTGGCACTGTTGACCACCCTGTACGGAGCGGTTATCGCCAATGCATTTGCCCAACCACTGGCCGAGAAACTGGCCCGGGCCAGCGCCCTGGAGAGGATTAACAAATCCCTGATTATAGAGACCATTGCGGGTATTCAGGAGGGCATGAATCCGCGGGTTCTGGAACAGCTGCTCTCCACCTATCTGCCCTCCAACAAGCGGCCCCAGGACGAGATTGAGTAACCCATATGGCGGACGATTGCCCAAAATGCGAAAAAGGTCCCGCCCCCTGGTTGGCCACTTTTGCCGATCTGATGTCTCTGCTGATGTGCTTTTTTGTGCTGTTGCTCTCCTTCGCCGAGATCGATGCGATACGTTTCAAGAAGATGGCGGAGTCGATGAGAGACGCCTTCGGCGTGCAGCGGGAGATACCGGCGCCGGAGATCGTCATGGGTACCAGTGTGATCAAGCAGGAGTTCAGCCCCTCCACCATTCCCGAGCCATCGCTGATTGATGAAGTGCGGCAACAGACCACCGATATCCAGAAACAGAATCTGGACGTACCGGATGCGGTGGCCGATGCGGTGGTTGAGGCGGCCAGGGAGAAGGTGCTGATGGAGGTAGAGCAGCAGGCCGAGGAGATCCGGCAGGCGCTCAGGCTGGAGATCGAGGAGAACCTGGTCAGCGTCGAGACCGAACAGACCAAGATCATTATCCGCATTAACGAAAAGGGCTCCTTCCCCTCCGGCAGCGCCGAGTTGAATGATGATTTCTATGGAGTGATGGTGCGTATCAGCGAGGCGGTGGCGCGCACCCCCGGCAAGGTGGTGGTGGCCGGGCACACCGATGATGTACCCATCTCCAACAGCCGTTTCCGCTCCAACTGGGAGCTCTCTTCGGCCCGGGCGGTGACAGTGGTGCACGCACTGCTGGATGATCCGGAAGTGGATCCCAAGCGCATAGCGGTGGAGGGACACGCCGATTCCCAACCCCTGGTGCCCAACGATTCGGTGGAGAATCGTGCGATCAATCGACGGGTCGAGCTGATTATTCAGCGCGGTTCAGACCTGGACAATGGACATCTGCTGGATCTGGGGCTGCCTCAAGGTTAAGGTGGAGAGGTGCTTCAGCCGGCACAGAACAGACAATAAGATGACGTTTTCTGGATAAATGGAGTAGGGATTGTTGAACACCGACCAGAATGAGCGCAGGCAGTTTTTCCGAATCGATGACAGTCTCAGTCTCAGCTATCGACAGATCCCGGCCGATCAGCTGGCCGGGTCAGTCGAGTCCCTGGAAACGGGGGTGGACAGTGATTTCACGGTGGTCAGCAGCCTGGCGGCGGTCAGCCAGGAGATGGCCGGGACGCTGAACAAGATTGACAGGCGTCAGCCGGAGGTGGCGAGCTACCTGAAGTCCCTGGATAAGAAGATCGAAATACTGGGCCGGGTACTGATGGCCCACACCACGGAGTTACTGGGCCAGCCCGCCCAGTCGGTCAACCTCAGTGGTACGGGCATCTCATTTCAGGTGGAGGAGGCGATACAGCCAGGCACCATCCTGGAGCTGAAGCTACTCCTGACCCCTTCCTATGCGGGCATACTCTGCTTTGCGGAAGTGATTGGCTGTGATCCCACCGGTGATCAAAGCGACCCGCAGAGGTATAACCTGCGCGCCACCTTTGCGCACATCCGGGAACGGGACCGGGATGTGCTGATTCAACACGTGATTCAGCGGCAGGGTGCCCAGATACGCCAGGCACGGGCGGCCCAAGGGCAACAGTAAACGGCCGAGCGGCCAACCTATCTCCCCGCCAGTTTCCGGATACAGCTCAGATAGGCCTGTTCATCCGGCATCCTGTTCTGTCGCTGCGCTTCCCAGAGCATCTGGCCCAGGCACTCCATCATCCTGTGTTCGGCTTCGTGGCTGTCGCCCGCCCGCATCACCAGTTGCTGATAAAGTGGGCGGATGCCGTTCGGCCGATCCGTGCTGATCTGCTCCTGCAGGCTGATATGCATACTCATATGCAGGAACGGGTTGGTTTCGCCCAGGTCGGGCAGGAAGTCCTTGTCCAGCACACTCTCCTCAGTTTCCAGCATGGCGTGGTACTCCGGGTGTTGCTGAATGACGTCGGCAATCATCCGCTCCAGCGGGATCAGTTCCTCGCCGGCTGACGCTTTGCGCCACGCCTCGGTAAAGTAGCGGCGCATCTGGGTTCGATCATTTCCAAACATAATCCCGGAATCCTCAGTCCAGATTCTTGCCACGATATTCGCACAGATCCTCGATGATACAGGATCCGCAGCGGGGGCTGCGAGCCAGACAGGTATAGCGCCCATGCAGAATCAGCCAGTGGTGGGCATCCAGCAGAAACTCTTTCGGTATAAACCTGAGCAGTTTTTTCTCAACTTCCAATACATTTTTTCCCGGCGCGATCCGGGTCCGGTTGGCTACCCGGAAGATATGGGTATCCACCGCCATGGTGGGTTGCCGGAATACAGTGTTCAGCACCACGTTGGCGGTCTTCCTGCCCACCCCGGGCAGTGCCTCCAGTGCGGCCCTGTCCTGGGGTACCTGGCTGTCGTGCAGTTCAATCAGTTGCTGGCAGGTTTTGATTATATTGGCCGCTTTGCTGTTGAACAGGCCGATAGTCTTGATATAGGACTTCAGCCCCTCTTCACCCAGAGCCACTATCGCCTCCGGGGTGTTGGCCACCGGATAGAGTTTCGCAGTTGCCTTGTTGACCCCTTTGTCAGTGGCCTGGGCGGAGAGAATCACTGCAATCAGCAGCTCGAAAGGGGTGCTGTAGTTCAGTTCGGTGGTGGGGTGCGGGTTCTGCTCCCGCAACCGCTCAAAGATCTGGCGTCGGATAGTCTGGTTCATGGCGCGGATTTTAACATGACCTGGCCATGACACCGACACAAACCGTGCTGCCGGGCTGGTGTGGGAGCTGTGTCGCATCCCGTCAATTCCTGGTTCGGAATTAATCAAGACATAAAGTACTATGGCTTGATAGTGTGAGATCCATAAGAGACAAACGAGGCCAAGGATGTTCAACCTGTTACCCCCGCACCTGAGGAAAAACCCGGAATTCCAGTCGGCCCTGGTGCGGTTGTCCATCTGGATTTTTGCGCTTGTCTACATCGGTTTGGGTGCGTTGACAGACTACTACTCCGTCGACATCAGCGGCTATACACTGCTGTTTGGCGGCTACCTGGTGCTGTTTCTCAGTCTGCTTGCCAGTGTGTTTTTTCGTCCCGTCTCCGCCACGCGACGCTATCTCTCTCTGTTGCTGGATATTTCCGCCACCAGCCTCTGTATCTACCTGACCAAGGAGGTGGTGAGTCCGTTCTATCTGCTCTATATCTGGATATTCATCTCCTACGGTACCCGCTACGGCAGTGCTTACCTGAAGGCGGCCTCCCTGCTCAGTATCATCGCCTATACCGTGGTGCTGACCACCTTGGGACAGTGGGAGAAATATACTTTTGAAGTTATCTTTTTCCTGTTGCTGCTGATCATGCTGCCTCTGTATCAGTATGTATTGTTACGGCGGCTGCACAGTGCACGGGTGGAAGCGGAGCAGTCCGACAAGGCCAAAGGTATCTTCCTCTCCAGTATGACCCATGAACTGCGTACGCCGCTGAGTGGCATTATGGGCATGTCGCAACTGCTCCGGGGAACAGCGCTGAATGCCGAGCAGAGGGAGTATGTGGACTCCATCACCTCCTCGGCCAATGTGCTGGACTCCCTGATCAGTGAGGTGATCGACCTTTCCAAAATGGATGCGGATGGTTTTGAGTTAAAGCCGCGCTTGTTCAATATCCGGGGACTGTTCAGGGATGTCAGCCTGACCCTGTCGCACCAGGCCCTGGACAAGGGGCTGGAGCTGATCTGCAGTGTCGATGAACGTATTCCGGAAAAGCTCTATTACGATGATCTGCGCCTGCGCCAGATACTCAGCAATCTCCTTTCCAACAGCCTGAAGTTCACAGAGGTGGGGGAAATCCTGCTATCCGCATGGCTGGAACCGGCTAAGGACAAGCAGATAGGGGAGGGCGACGAGGTGCTGCTGATCTCGGTCAGAGATACCGGTATCGGCATGTCCCGGCAGACCCAGGAGAGACTCTTCGACTGTTTCTGGCAGGCGGATGCTTCCACTACCCGTGATCAGGGGGGGTTGGGTCTTGGCGCCACAATCACCCAGCGCCTGACCCAGCTGATGGGGGGGGAGTTGAGCGTTGAGAGTTCTCTGGGAAAGGGCACCACTATCAGGATACGGCTGCCCCTGACCGGACAGATTCCTAACCGGCTGTTGCACCAGCCGCACGACTTTGAGGGGTTCAATGGCTTGGTTTATGAAATGAACCACACCTCAAGAGAGGTTATCCGACGCTCATGCACTATGCGGGGTATTCACTGCTATACCGCATCCAGGATCAGCGAGCTCCCGGTCCTGGTTCAGCAGATCGAGACCGGTGGCAAGCTCGATTTTGCCATCATCGCAGATTCACCGGATGGTCAGGATGTATACCGGATCGGCCGGATTTTGCGGGACCATCTGGGGGATGAGCTTCCGATTATCTACCTGGGCTACATGGAGCGAAAGTTGCGGGATAGCCACCCGGCCAGCGATTTTTTGATCAAGCCGTTTCTGACATCCGAATTGTTGGGCCATATCGAGTCGCTTTTGCGGCGCGGCGGGCCTCCTGAGCTTAAGCCGGCATCGCCTTCTCCGCTCCAGTCGACATCTGCGGTCAAGGTTTTAATGGCCGAGGACAATACCATCAATGCGAAAGTGTTGAGTACTCTGCTGGAGAATATCGGCTGCAAGGTGAGTTGGGCGAGAAATGGTGAAGAGGCGCTGCAGCTGGTACAAGCCAGGACTTTCGATATAGCTTTTATCGACCTGCGCATGCCGAAAATGGATGGCCTGGCCTTTACCCGGGCGATACGTGAGCAGGAGCGGGGTGGGCAGCGTTTGCCGATCATCGCCCTGACTGCCAACATTTCATCCACGGTTCGTCAATCGTGTGCCGAGGTGGGCATGGACGATTTTCTGGCCAAACCGGTGGATGAACTGCAACTCCGGCAGGCGATAAATCGCTACACGGTCGTGTACGATGAGCAGGATCAGTAATCGCCGAACTTTAGTTGCAGGCTGTTCAGGGATTGGGCGAGGCGATATCCAGCATCGGTGCCGCGTCGATGGCTTCGGCGTCCATCATGGTGGCAACGCGCTGCAGGGCTGAGAGAATCTGGGTCTTTTCCCAGTCTTCCAGCGCTTCGAACCGTTCAATGAACTTTTCGTGCAGCAGGGGCGGGGTGGTGAGCAGTACCTGGGCGCCGGCTTCCGTGAGGCGTGCATTGACCACCCGTTTGTCCACGCTGCTACGCACCCGCTCCGCCAGTTTTTTATCTTCAAGACGGTTGAGAATCGTGGTGACGGTGGCCTGGCTTAACGACACATCATCCGATATCCGCTTCACCGTGACATCCCCCAGCGCGTCAATGGCGCGCATCACCATCACCTGCGGAATAGTCAGTCCGCAGCTCTTCACCATGCGTTTCGATTGCAGGTCGGTTGCGCGAATGATTCGGCGCAGTGAGACAAGTACTTCGTGCCAGTACTGATTTTCGGCCATTTGCTGGGTCAGGTTCATATTGAAGGAGGGGGGATTATAGCCAGATTTCATAAACTCAACCAATGACGAGTGAAATAATTTGAACTCTAAATATTAGAAGTGTAATAATAGTTGGTTAGAATTACCATGAAAAGGTTCGCCGGGATTGGCCGAACCGGGTGTTTTCGTTGAAAACGCCGTAATAAAGCGATCAGGAGTCGATATATGTGTGGTTTTGCCGGGATCTATGCGCCCGGGATGGGTGAGTCGAATGTCGGAAGGGTCGAGCGAATGACCCGGAAACTGGCCCCCCGGGGTCCCGACGGTGAAGGAATTGTGGTTCGTAATGGATTGGCCCTGGGCCATCGACGCCTGAAAGTAATTGATCTGTCAGAACATGCCCAGCAGCCCATGGTGGATGCCGAGTTGGGGCTGGATCTGGTTTTTAACGGTTGTATCTATAACTACCAGGAGCTGCGCAGGGAGCTGCAGGAGCAGGGCTACCGCTTCTTTTCCAACGGTGATACCGAGGTGGTGTTGAAGGCTTACCACGCCTGGGGTCTGGAGTGTGTGAAGCGGTTCAACGGCATGTTTGCCTTCGCTATTCACGAGCGCGACTCGGGGCGCCTGGTGCTGGCCCGGGATCGTCTGGGTATCAAGCCCTGCTATATTGCTGCGGACAATGACCGTATCGCTTTTGCCTCGACCCTGCCGGCCTTGCTGGAAGCGGGCGATATCGATACCGCTATCGATCCGGTTGCACTCAACCACTACATGAGTTTCCATGCCGTGGTACCGCCTCCATTCACCCTGTTGAAGGGGGTGCGTAAGTTGCCGCCGGCAACCATTCATCTCTACGAACGGGACGGCTCCCACCGCAGTGAAACTTACTGGCGTCTCAAGGTGGGCAGTCGGGAAGAGGATCGAGACGTGACTGCTGCCGAGTGGCAGGAGCGGGTCCTGGACTCACTGCGGCGCTCGGTACGCCGGCGCATGGTGGCGGATGTGCCGGTCGGAGTACTGCTGTCCGGTGGGCTCGACTCCAGCCTGATCGTGGGTCTGCTGGCGGAGCAGGGCCAGAGTGGCCTGAGCACCTTCTCGGTCGGATTTGAAGAGGCGGGTGGTGAGAAGGGCGATGAGTTCCACTATTCCGACCTGGTGGCTGAACACTTCCAGACCGACCACCACAAGATCATGGTTCCCTCGAGTCGTCTGCTGGAGACCCTGCCCGAGACCTTTGCCGCCATGTCGGAGCCCATGGTCAGCTATGACAATATCGGCTTCTACCTGCTCTCCCAGGAGGTTTCCAAACATCTCAAGGTGGTGCAGTCGGGACAGGGTGCCGATGAGGTGTTTGGAGGTTATCACTGGTATCCGCCGCTGTTGGAGAGCAGCGACGGTGCGGCCGACTATCGGCGCCTGTTCATGGATCGTGATTTCAACGAGTACAGCGCCGCAATTCAAGCGGACTATGTGGATTCCGACTTTGCCAGCGCCTTTGTGGAACAGCGCTTCGCCGATGAAGATGGCGGCAGCCCGGTGGACCGGGCGTTGCAACTGGACACCACGGTCATGTTGGTGGATGACCCGGTGAAGCGGGTGGATAACATGACCATGGCCTGGGGCCTGGAGGCGCGGGTTCCGTTTCTGGATCACGAACTGGTGGAACTGGCCGGCCGGGTGCCGGCCGATCTTAAAGTGCGGGGTGATGGCAAGTGGGTGCTGAAAGAGGCGGCCCGTCAGGTGATTCCGCACCAGGTGATCGACCGGCCCAAAGGCTATTTTCCGGTGCCGGCGCTGAAATATATCGAAGGACCCTACCTGGAATTTGTACGGGATGCGCTCAATGACAGCCGGGCTGTTAACCGGGGTCTGTTCAAGCGGGACTACCTGAAAATGCTGCTGGACAACCCGAAGGATCACATCACCCCGCTACGGGGATCCAAACTATGGCAGGTGGCTTTGCTGGAGTTGTGGTTGCAGACCCATCATCTCTAAGGCATTGAGTGATGAGCAAATCAGACAAAAGGATGCAGAGTAATTTGAATATCGAGCAGATGGGATCCCTGAAACATTGGGGCGCTCCGCCAAGTTCCATCGCCGACGAATTGGACAAGCAGGCAGCGGTGGATTGTGGCTGGGGCCGGCTGATTTTCGGCCAGACCTATCGCTCCAGTCGGCAGCTCGCAGACAAGCTGCGTGATGAAGGCATGGGACGGCGGGATGTGGCGCTGTACAGCCGGGACCCCCAGGTTGTGGTGTCCCAGGCTCCCCAGGAACTGTTTATCGATCCCTCCCTGACTTATCGTCTGAACCTGGAACAGGCCGAGTTGACGGAGATACTCGCCGATGGAATAACGATCCGGCCGCTGGCGGATGCCCGGGATATTGAGCAGATCAACCGGATCTACAAGGCGCGCTCCATGGTGCCGATGCGGGACGGCTTTTTCACCTACCAGCAGGAACACCATGAGTTGCGGATTCTATTGGCGGTGGAGCGGCAGACCGGCCGGGTGGTGGGTTGTGTCACCGGCGTGGATCACTTCCGGGCTTTTGAAGACCCGGATAACGGCTCCAGTCTCTGGGCACTGGCGGTGGACCCCCAGTGTGAGCACTCCGGTGTCGGTGAGGCGCTGGTCATCGCCCTGGCCAACGCTTTCAAGTCTGCCGGTCGCTCATTTATGGACCTGTCGGTCATGCATGACAATGAACAGGCGATCCAGCTGTATGAAAAGCTCGGTTTTTTCCAGGTGCCGGTCTACTGCATCAAGACCAAGAACGCGATCAATGAACAGCTCTACATCGGACCCAAAAACGATGAGAAGCTGAACGTCTATGCGCAGATCATTGTCGATGAGGCGTATCGTCGTGGTGTCGCGGTGGAGATTGTGGATGCCGCCGGTGGTTTCTTTGATCTCAGCCTGGGGGGCAGGACAGTCAGCTGCCGGGAGTCGCTGACTGACCTTACCAGTGCCGTTGCCATGAGCCGTTGTGACGACAAAGCGGTGACCCGCCGTTTTCTCGCCCGGGCCGGACTTCAGGTACCGGAACAGGAGCTGTTGGAGGATGAACAGCAGGCGATTGATTTCCTGCAACGCCATCAACGCATCGTGATTAAACCGGCCCGTGGGGAGCAGGGGGCCGGGGTCTGTGTCGATCTCACTGAACCTGCCGAGGTGGTCTCGGCCTATGCACTGGCCGCCGGCATTTGTGACCGGGTGGTGGGTGAACGTTTTATGCCGGGTGATGATGTGCGGATTATCGTGATCAACGATCAAGTCGTGGCCGCGGCGGTGCGACGTCCTGCATCCGTCGTGGGTGACGGAGAGCATCGGGTGATCGAACTGATCCGCAAACAGAGCCGCCGACGGGCCGCAGCCACCCAGGGCGAGAGCGTGATTCCCCTGGATGAGGAGACCGAACGCTGCGTCAGTGATGCCGGTTTCGCCATGGACCAGGTGCTGCCCCGGGGCGAGCGCCTGAAAGTGCGTAAGACCGCCAACCTGCACACCGGCGGCACATTGCAGGATGTGACGGATCGCTTGCATCCGGTGCTGGTGGAGGCGGCCATTCGTGGCGCCCAGGTGCTGGATATGCCGTTGGTGGGTTTTGATTTCATCGTGCCGGATGTGACCCTACCGGAATATGTCATCATTGAAGCCAATGAGCGTCCCGGTCTGGCCAATCACGAGCCCCAGCCCACGGCAGAAAAACTTTTGGACATGCTGTTTCCACAAACAGCCCTTGCTAACAGGTAACACCATGAGAGTGCTTGATATCGACCGCACCTATCTGCGGGAAACCCTGCTGGAACTTCTCCAGGTACCCAGTCCCACTGGCATGACGGATACCGTGGTGCAGCTGGTGTGTCAGAAGCTGGAGGCGATCGGGGTAGAGTATGAACTGACCCGTCGCGGCGCTATCAGGGCCAATCTGACCGGTAAGGTTCACTCACCGGACCGGGCTATCGCGGCCCACCTGGATACTTTGGGTGCGATGGTGAAAAACCTCAAGTCGAATGGCCGCCTGGAGGTGGTGTCGGTGGGGACCTGGCCGGCTCGCTCCGCCGAAGGTGCCCGGGTAACCCTGTATATCGACAAGGGGATACAGTACCGGGGTACCCTGTTGCCGCTGAAGGCATCCGGCCATGTATTTGGCAAGCAAGTGGATACCCAGGAGGCGAGCTGGCAGAACCTGGAACTGCGTCTGGACGAGGTGGTACACAGTCACAGTGATCTGGAACAGCTGGGCATCCATCCTGGGGATATGATCTCCATCGATCCCAATCCCGAGTTTCTCAGCAACGGCTTCTGGGTATCCCGTTTTCTTGATGACAAAGTGGGGGTG
Organism: Sedimenticola thiotaurini; assembly: GCF_001007875.1. Lineage (NCBI taxonomy): Bacteria > Pseudomonadati > Pseudomonadota > Gammaproteobacteria > Chromatiales > Sedimenticolaceae > Sedimenticola > Sedimenticola thiotaurini. Next base: position 146,331 of record NZ_CP011412.1, read on the forward strand.
GCGGCGGTGCTGGCGGCGGCCAAGGCGATCTGTGATGCCGGTGTACCCCTGCCGATGGATTGCCACCTGCTGTTCACTATCTCAGAAGAGACCGGTGTCGGAGCCTCCCACATCCTGCATGGGGATGTGGCCGAGCTGCTGGCGGTGGACAACGGTACCATCGCGCCGGGACAGAACACCTCCGAGTACGGTGTTACCATCGCCATGCAGGACTCCAGTGGTCCATTCGACTGGTACCTGACCCGGCGATTGATCTCACTCTGCCAGACCTGCGGTATCGAGCACAGCCGGGATGTTTTTCGTTACTACCGCAGCGATTCGGCGGCCGCGGTGGAGGCGGGTAATGACATCCGTACCGGGCTGATCTGTTTCGCCCTGGATGCCTCCCACGGCCATGAACGAACCCATGAAAAGTCGGCCCTGGCGGTGGCCCGCCTGCTTGCCATGTATATGCAGAGCGATCAGTTGTTCGAACGGGATGAACGGCCACTGGGGCCGCTGCAAGATTTCCCGTCTGACCCTGCCGACTGGGATGACGACTTAAGTGTGAACAAAGCACCGCAGGAGTAGCCATCACGGCTGGCAGGAAAATGACCGCTGGGATGCTGCTAGCCCGCCTGTGATTACCGCATAAAGCGTCCCCGTCCCGCTTTGGTGGCGTTTTCCCGCCGGAGGGAATCCGGCCCATCTCAGGCTCTCCCTGGGGAGCTATACTAAACGGCAGTGCCGTACTGTTGTATGGCGTGCTGGAACGGCCGGGCGGCGACGCAAATGATGAGCAGACTTTTTGAACAGGGAGCACCGGTTGAGCTGGACGGGCTCACCGATGCCTGGTTACTTGATGGTAAGGGCGGTGGAGAGCGTTTAGGCGGCGCGCAGGTGGCAAACTGTGAACCGATGGACGGTCAGTGGCTCTGGATGCATCTCGATTATTCCCGGCCCGCCGTACAGGCGTGGATGTACCGCTACAGCCAGCTGCATGAACTCACGGTGGAGGCGCTACTGCAGGCGGAAACCCGCCCCCGCTGTGTAGTGGCTGACAACGGTCTGCTGATTTTTCTGCGCGGAGTCAATCTCAATCCCGGGGCGGACCCGGAGGATATGGTCAGCCTGCGTATCTGGATGGGCGAGGGACGCATCTACACGTTGGGTTTGCGCCATCTGTTGTCCCTGGATGATCTGCGGGAGCTGATGGCCCGTGGCACCGGTCCCGAAGGGCAGGGTGATTTTCTGGTGATGCTGGTAAACCTGCTGCTGGACCGGGTCGGCAGGGTGATTGATGACCTGTACGACCGGGTGGATGAACTTGAAGAGTCGGTGTTGACTGTCTCCGGACACGAGCAGCGGGGGGAACTGGCCAGTATTCGCCGACAGGCCATCACCCTGCGCCGCTTCCTGGCGCCACAGCGGGAAGCGCTGAATCGCCTGGCGGCGGAACGGAGCGCCCTGTTTTCCAATGAACACCATCTCTATCTGCGGGAGGCTTCTGACCGTCTGACCCGCTTCGTGGAGGATCTGGATGCGGCACGGGAGCGGGCCGGCGTGGTGCATGAGTCGCTGGTCAGCAACCTGACTGAACAGACTAATAACCGTATGTATATTCTTTCGGTGATCGCGGCTGTCTTTCTGCCGCTCTCCTTTGTGACCGGTCTGCTGGGGATCAATGTGGGGGGGATTCCCGGTGCTGAAAGTTCCCTGGGATTTTTCCTGGTGGTGCTGGGGATGCTGCTGCTGGCGGTGGGGCTGCTCGGCTTTTTCCGTTGGCGACGCTGGTTCTGATGGGCTATCGGCCCCCCTGGCCCGGAGCGGGCCAGGGGGATCTGTTTAGCGAGCCGCTTCCAGCAGTTCTCTGGCCGATTTCGCCAGTTCGCTCTTGTCATCCAGAGCAATGGCCCGGTTCAGGATAGTTTTCGCCTCCGCCTGTTTACCCAACTTGTGCAGGGCGTAGCCCAGGTGGTAGGCGATCTCCTGGTTCTTTGGGCTCAACTCCGCCGCCTGTTTCAGTATTTGCGATCCTTCGCTCAGCTCGCCGCGCTGTACCAGTATCCAGCCGTAGGTATCCACAATCTCCGGTCGGGTGGGTGCCAGTTCGTAAGCCTGTTTGCCCAGCTCCATCGCCTTGCTGTCATTCCGGGTGGAGTAGATCCAGGCCAGGTTGTTCAGCACCACCGCCTGGTTGGCGTCGCGCTGCAGCACCTTTTCATAGGTCTCAATGGCGGCATCCTCTTCTCCCTGGGCCAGTAGCATGCTGCCAAGACTGATCTGTGTCTGCAGGTCATCCGGGTGCTTTTCTATCCATGTCCTTAACAGGTTCAGACCACGTCCGGCATCACCGGCCTGTACATACTGGCGTGCCAGCATATTCGTCAGCCGTTGACTGGGCTGTATCTGGTGGGCCTTCTCAAGCAGGGGAATCGATTTTTCCGTGTCGCCCTGTACTGCGTAGACCGTGCCTTCAAATTCATAGCCAGGTGCTTTGTCTGGCAGCGCCTGCTGGATTAGCCTGGCCTGGGTCAGGGCCTGTTCATGGTTGCCGGCGCTCAACTCCAGTCCGAACAGACCCATGAGAGCGGGAATGAATCCCGGTTGCTCCTGTAACGCCTGCTGATAGCTCTTTCGGGCCGCGTCCGGCTGATCGGCCGCCTGTTGGGCATTCGCCAGCAGGCGCAGGGATTCCGCACTTTTTTGCCGGGCTGTCACCTGCCTGAACGTGTTGACCGCGTTGATTGGGTCACCGGCGGCGAACTGGGCTTTGCCATGCAGAGTCAGCACGGCTGGATTGTCCGGGAAGTCGGCAGAGAGCTGGCTGGTCATGCGCAGGGCCTTGAGCGGCTGCTCCTCATCCAGGTAGGCCATGGCGGAAATCATGCCGGGACGGGCCGTTTTCGGTTCGCCGTGATAGGCCTGCTCCAGCAGTTCATGCATCCGGTTGCTGTCGCCCTGGCGCCTGGCCAGGTCCGCCAGTCCCATCAGGGCGGTGGCATTTTTGGGGGATTTTTTCAGGACATTTTTGTAATGGGATTCGGCCAGTGCCGTATCCTCCTTCTGCAGTGCCAGGCGTGCCAGATTGGCTTCTGCAGTGACGAACTTGGGATCAATCTCCAGGGCCTTTTTGAAACGTTGTTCCGCCTGTTCCAGGTCGCCAGACATCAGGTAGGACATGCCTGTCAGATTATAGCCGACCGGATTGTCCGGCAATCTCTTTTCCAGTGCCTGGCTCGCCTCCAGTGCCTTGGCGTAATCCTTTTCTCTCAGGTGGGAGAGTACCAGCAGCACGTCTGCCTGGACGAAGTCCTGGTCCATGCCAATGGTATTTTCAAGCTGGCTGATGGCCTCACTGTTCTTGCCCTGGGCCATCAGCCCGAGCGCTAACTGGGTACGGTAGGCGGCCAGATCGGGGGAGATTTCGATCGCCTGACTCATCAGGTTTGAGCCCTCTTCGAAACGGCCGGTCTGCATATAGGCGGTTCCCAGCATGGCCATCAGTTGGGCGTCGCCAGGATGCTGTTCGAGGGCCGGCTCCAGCAGTTTTACCACGTCATCAAACTGTTTCAGCTTGTGCAGTATCGAGGCCATCAGGCGGACGGTTGGCAACAGGTTCGGTGCTCGCTTCAGTACCTGGGAGAGGTAGTCATGGGCGGACTCCAGGTTGCCCTTGTAGTAGTTCACCGAGCCCAGCAGATTCTGGATCACCAGGTTGTTCGGATCGGCGTTCAGGGCGCTCTGTAGCAAGGTATCGGCTTTGTCCAGATCCTTGTCCAGCAGTGCGACGGTACCGGAGATCTGCAGCAGTTTCGGATGGCCCGGCACCAAGGTTTCCAGGGTCGCTACATCCGTTCTGACTTTTTCCAGCTCCCCCTGGGCCAGGTTGATCTGTGCCCGGCCAAGCAGGGCCCTGACACTGTTCGGTTGCAGTTCGATAGCCCGGTTGAAGTCGGCGAGTGCCGATTCCTGCTCTCCTTCCTGCAACTTGAGTTCGCCCCGTACCTCCAGGGCGGTGCTGTTGTCGGGATAGGCGCTGATCAGTTTCTCCAGGCCCTCCGTTGCTTCGTTGCGGCGGTTGTCAGAAATGTTGGTCAGGATCAGGCCGAGCATGGATGCCTGGGACTCCGGATCGAGACTGCCGGCCTTACCGTACGCGTCACGGGCATCCTGGTACTGGCGCAGACCGAAGTGGGCATCGCCGCGGATCAGCCATCTTTTCACCTGCTCTTCTGACGGCGCGTCATCTCCGGTCTGGATCAGGTCGAGTATCTCCTGATATTTACGCTGCATCAGGTAGGCCCTGGCCAGATTCATCTCCCAGTAACTGCTGGCGGCGTTCAGATCTTTTGCCCGGCTGAACTCCTTTTCAGCGGAAGCGCCATCACCGGCCTTCAGGTAGATCTCCCCCAGCATCAGGCGGGCCTCGATGTTGGTGGGGTTCTCCTGCAGGGCATTTTTCAACTGGATAACGGCGGATTTTGCTTCGCCCTTCTCCAGGTACGCTTTCGCATCCTGGATATAGCTATCGGTGTCCGCTGCGTTGAGTAGTGAGGTACTGAGCAGCAGTGCGCAGGCAGTAAGGTTACGTAATGATTTCATGGGTCGACATTCCTTTTTTTGTCTGTGCCGATCAATTTTGCGGTTATCGGATCCGGGGATGTGTGCTGTCTGAGCGGGGACCTGCCATCGACTGGTAAATATCGGCGAAGCTACTGACGCTGCCATTATACACGGATTGGCAGTGTCCATACTGCCGGGTAAGGAGGTGTCGGAAGCAACAGTCTGCATGGCCCATGGCGGTTTCTAGCGATGTCTTGCCTGACGACTGGCAAGGCGACTGGTCGGTGCTGCCGCGCTGCTCTCCGTTCCGCCCTGATCGCGCAGGAAACCCGGCCGTCCCTTGATGCCTGAGCAATTGAAATCGGCCTCGAGCGCCGGGACAACACTCCCCGGAGACAGGCCGAGTGGCCCGGTGAGACCGTCATATATCAGTTGGAACAGCCGCTTCAGGGCAATCCGGTGAACCTGGCCGGTGGTGGCGAACAGCCAGTCACTCAGTTGCATAAAGCGCTCAAAGGGTTGATCTGCCAATACCAGCGGCAGGCTCTGTTGGAAGCGGCCGGAGTTGGCAATCATCTCCCAGTAACGGGCAAACCGGTTGAGCCGCTGCATAGTGGGAAAATTGATCCGGTCTGTGCTCAATACGTTGTACGGGGCGGCCGGGTTGTAACGCATACGGAACGGTTCGCTGTGGCGGATAATGGGAGAGCCTTTAAGCCGTTTCAGTACGCCCACCTGGATTTCATGGGGAGCGAGGGCGGCCAGCTGATTGAAACTGTCGGCGAAGCTGGTCATGTCTTCACCGGGCAGGCCGATGATCAGATCAGCATGGAGGTGGGCCCGGGTCTCGTTGCGCAGCCACTGCAGATTGGCCCGGCTCCTGGTGTTGTCCTGCTTGCGGCTGATAATCCGCTGCACCTCGGGATTGAAACTCTGGATGCCGATCTCCAGTTGCAGGGTGCCGGCCGGAAAGCGCTGCAGGACCGCCTTCAGCCGTTCCGGCAGGTGATCCGGTATCACCTCAAAATGGAGGAACAGCTGCTCGTCCAGACGGGCCAGGAAAAACTCCAGCAGCGCAACGCTCTGGGCCGGGTTGAGATTGAAGGTGCGATCGACAAACTTGAAGTGCCTGACGCCACGTTGATAGAGCTGCTCCAGGGCCGCCATGAAACGCTCCCGCTCAAACGGCACGGCGGTTCGGTCCAGGGCCGAGAGGCAGAATTCACACTTGAACGGACAGCCGCGGGAGGCCTCCACATAGATCAGCCGCTGGGCAATGTCCTGGTCGGTGTACCAGGCGTAGGGCAGTTGCAACTGGTCCAGCGGCGGTGGCGGCGCTTCGGTCACTTTCTGGATCGGCCGTTCACCCTGTAACAGCTGTTGGCAGAGTTGGGCAAAGGCGAGGTCTCCCTGGCCGGTAATCAGGTAATCCGCCAGCGCCACGATCTCCTGATCCTGCCACTCGTGGCTCACCTCCGGTCCACCCAACACGACGATAGTCTCCGGACTGACCTGTTTCAGCAGGGCCACCAGCTGCCGGCAGCGCTCCGCATTCCAGATATAGACCCCGAGGCCGATGATGCGCGGTTGATCCGCCAGCAACTGTTCCGCCACATCGATTGGCCAGGGATCGATGGTGAACTCCCGGATCACTGCCCGGGGCTGCAGTTCACCCAGGTTGGCATACAGGTAACGCAGCCCCAGCGAAGCGTGTATATGCTTGGCGTTCAGGGTGGTTAGGATGATCTCCGGCATCGATGGGTCAGTGCTGGTTCAGCGTGCGGATGTCCGCAAAGCTGCCGCTGGGCAGTTCCTTAAGCCCCGGGATGGTATCGGCGATCAGTTTTCCCGCCTGGTAGGGATCGGGCATCGCCGGGGTGTTCCGGGCGGCGCGCAGTTTGCCGACCGAGGGGAACTGCTCCTCATCCACCTGGGACGGGTCACACAACACATCCTGCATGGCGGTATCCACCAGGCCCGGCGCCAGTGCAGTGAGATGGGTGTGGGGAAATTCATGGGCATAGAGCTGGGTCAGCATGTTCAGGGTCGCCTTGGAGAGGGCGTAGGCGCCCCAGCCCCGATTGCCGTTGATGGCGGCCCCGGAGGAGATCAGCACGATCTGGTCGATGCGGATACCCGATCTCAGCAGCCAGTCCAGCAGTACCTTGTTGGACCAGACATTGGCGTCCATCACCCGCTGGATGTCCTCCAGGCTGGTATCCACCATATCCTGCACTTTGCCCAAGATGCCGGCATTGAGGATCACCACATCCAGGTGACTGATGCCCATCAGCAGCTTCTCCAGGATCTTTGGCACCATGTCGAAATCGGTCAGATCGCAGCGCATATCCTTCAGTTTGATGTTGGTCAGATCGGAGACGCCACGCCGGCTTAGGCCGTACACCTCCCAGTCCTTCTCCAGATAGACCTCGGTGAGGCCATGGCCCAGTCCGCTGCTGTTACCTGTGATCAATACTGTTCTGCTCATCTGTTTAATCCATATCCGGTTAGTGTTTTAACATTGAGTGCCGCGTGGAGCGGTGGAGAATGGAACCTGCTTCACCACGCCGACAGTAAGATACTGCGGGGAGTATGACATTCATCCCTTCCGCCTGTGAAGTTGCCTTTTCCGCCAGGCTTTTCCATTCTGGCGGGATGATGGCCGTGGTGTGATGCAGCCGTCATACAGAAAGCGTTGGTAGGCGTCAGATGCCTGGGAATTTTGGGGTGATCCGGTGGGCAATGGACAGCAAGGTCGGGCTGTTCAATGGCTTTCTCCTTATAGTGCCGAGGCCATCACGGAGGTTTTTTCCAGGCGATCAGCCAGGGTGCGCATCAACACCTTGTCAAACTTGGTCTGCAGCTGGGTGGATGCCTGTTGCAGTGACTCGGTGCGGATCTTGATCACCGTCACCGGCAGATTGCTCACCACACTGGCGCTGCGGGGTTTTTTCCTGCCGTGAATATAGGCCATCTCGCCGAAGCAGTGACCCGTCTCGATCAGCCCCAGAAAGGCATCATTTTTCATAATCCTGGCGTTGCCGGAGGCGAGTATGAAGATGGATCCGCCGATCTTGCCTTCGTCAATCAGGGTTCTGTTGGCCTGAAACCGCCGCCATTTGCTGATACGCAGAACTTCCCAGAGCTCCACGTCAGTAAAATGGTTGAAGAAGTGCAGGGTTTTCAGGATGTTGAATTTCCGGGTGTCCGACACGACGGTATTGGTCGCCGGTTCCAACTGCTCATGCACCGTGGCCAGATCGCAGGCCAGATCCGCCCAGCTGCTGTAGCGATCCTCCGCCCGTTTGCAGAGGCAGCGCTCAACGATCCGCAGGATTCCCGCCGGAATGCCCCCCCGCACTTCCTGCAGTGGCGTTGGCGGGCTGTTGGAGATCTTCTGTATCAGGTCATACTGGTTTTCAGCAGTAAACGGTAACCTGCCGCTCAGCAGCTGGTACATGACCACGCCGAGGGAGTAGATATCCGCCTGTTGGCTCAGTTCATGGCCCATGATCTGTTCGGGGGACATATAGCTGGGCGTACCCACCGCGTCCACCACTTGGGTCAGTTCAGAATCGGCCAGCAGGGCGGTTCCGAAGTCGGTCAGCTTGATGTCGGTGCCGCCGCTGGTCAGCAGATTGGCGGGCTTGATGTCCCGGTGAATCAGCCCGTGGACAAAGGCATACTCCAGGGCGTTACAGCACTTGAAAATGATCTCCACCACATCGTCCAGGGGAAGCAGATTCTCCGGTTTGGTGTACTGCTTGAGGGTGTGGCCCTCGATATACTCCATGACGATATAGTGCATATCCTTTTCGGTCCCGGCGTCGAACACCGAGACGATATAAGGATGGCGTAGCTTGCCCGCCAGACTCGCTTCATTGATAAACATCTTTTTGAAGCGGGCGCCGTTGGTCGGGTCATTGAAGATATTCTGATGGGCGATCTTGATCGCCACTTCCTGATTTGAGAAGGGATCCTGGGCCAGATAGACCGAGGCGGTTGCCCCTTTCCCCAGCAGTTTGCGGATCTGGAACTTACCAATCGTGGTGCGCGTTAAATCGTCCATGACCGGTATCTCCGGTGGTGTATTCACAAGATTGCGAGTCCCAGGCGGTTGGTTTATTTATCTGACCAGGTCAGTTCAAAGTACTGGCACTGCTCCAGAAACGCTCCGGTGCTCTTGGGCATGGGTACCCTGGCCCCTGAAAGATAAGTGATAAGTTGAGTCCCGGCGGTGATCAGTTTCACGCCTTGGTCAATATGTCGTTGTCTTTCCTTGCTGGCCCGCATCGGCAAGTCGCTGACAAACTCTTCCACCTGCTCCCGCGAGGCAACAAATTCCGGCCAGACACTGAACAGGGCCTTGTCCTGCTTGATCAGTTCTATCTGCTGCTTGGCTGCCCGACTGTAGTTGCGAATGAAGGGGACCGCCGGGCCGAATATCTCGTCGTCGGTGAAGGTCTCCACCATATGGGTGGTGATGCGATCGATATCCTTCATCGACTGGGCGATTTTTCGATAACGCGACTCGAAGAGCTGGTCAAGGGGGTGGGAGAAGGCCTTGAACGGTTCGCCCCAGAGTTCATCAATACCCTCGTGACCGCTGTAGTGCTTCACCAGTTTGCCCAGTTCCAGCGCTTCCTTGAAGCAGTCCCCACAACGGATCATCAGTTCATTGTCGGGATTGACCTTGACCCCCTTGGCCTCCAGGTCAACGATGGCGTTAAAGATATCCGAGGCCCGATTGAACAGGGCGCCGGCCAGCATGGCGCCGTTCACCCGCTTGCGGGCCGGATCCTGCTGCTGCTCATAGGCTTCGCGCGCCTCTTCGAGCCGTTCGCCCGGTGTGTTGATCCCGCTCTCGGTATGGTGGAAAGCGCGCCGGGTCAGGTCGTCAATCAGTTTTTTCCGATTGGCGAGGGTATTTTCCGGGGTGGGATAGTAGCGGATCCAGTAACCGTCGTAGAAGACGCACTCTTTGTCCGCAATAATACGACGGGTACCATTCTCAGGATTGTTACTCATTCTTACGTCTGACATTGTTCAACCTAATCGGCCGCCAACCGGAAGTAGAATCGTTTTCTCCACAGGCCGTAAGGGTAAATTTTACGCTTAAAAATCGATGCAGGGAATCAGGTAATTGAGATGAAACAGCATAAAAATGCACATCAGGCACTTGCCGCAGTGGAATCGGGACAGCGGGTGTTCGTGCACGGGGCAGCTGCGACGCCGACACGGTTGATCGAAGGGCTGGTTTCCCATGCCGAACGGCTCCGGAATGTGGAGATCATGCATCTGCATACTTTTGGCGATCCGGCTTACGCCCGGGCCGATTATGCGGACAGTTTTCGTGTCGCCAACCTGTTCGTCGGCGGTAACATGCGGGCTTTCTACGATGGCGATCGGGTTGACTATCTACCGTGTCTGTTGTCGGAAATTCCGGCGCTGTTTCGTTCCGGTCAACGTCCTATCGATGTGGCGCTGGTGCATCTCTCGCCACCGGATGCCCACGGATTCTGTACCCTGGGCTGCAGCGTCGATGTGGCGCTGGAGGCGGTATACGCGGCCCGTACTGTGATTGCCCAGATCAATCCCCAAATGCCCCGGGTACACGGGGATGGCTTTGTGCATATCTCCCAGATCGATCATGCCATTGAGGTGGATGACCCCATCCCGGCGGTGCCCCGGGCGGTGCTGGGTGACGTGGAACAGGCCATCGGGCGTCATGCGGCCACGCTGATCGAAGATGGCGCGACTCTGCAGATGGGTATTGGCGCCATACCCGACGCGGTGCTGGCCGCCCTGCACGGGCATCGCCATCTGGGGATACATACCGAGATGTGGTCGGATGGTCTGCTGGATCTGATCGAGAATGGCGCGGTGGATAATTCGCGCAAGAAGAGCCATCGGGGCAAGACGGTGTCAGGTTTTGTCATGGGTTCAAAGCGGGTCTATGAATTTATTGATGACAATCCGTCCGTCATCCAGGCCCGCATCGACTGGGTTAACGCGCCCCATGAGATTGCCAAAAATCCCCGCGTCACAGCCATCAATTCGGCAATTGAAGTGGATCTGACCGGTCAGGTGTGTGCGGACTCCATCGGCCATCGCATCATCTCCGGGGTGGGCGGGCAGATGGATTTCATCCGGGGCGCGTCCCTGTCGCCCGGAGGTAAACCGATAATCGCTCTGCCCAGTCGAACTAAAACTGGGCTGTCCCGTATCGTCTCCACCATCAAGCCGGGTGGCGGTATCGTCACCACCCGCTCCCATGTCCACTACGTAGTTACGGAGCACGGTGTGGCGAATCTCTATGGACGTACCCTGAATGAGCGGGCCGAAGCGCTGATCGCCATTGCTCACCCGGATGACCGGGAAATGCTTGCTCGGGAGTGGCATGGGCTGCGGGCGGCACGGGGTTGACAGGAGTGCAATGTCTGTTTCCAGTCCCTGGTTAGGGAATAGTAGGACTTTAGAGAAAGGAGATCGACATGAAAAGAAACTTAACGATAAGTTAATAAAAGTGAAATAGAACCTTCCAATTTTTCCATCTGATATATGTCAGACAATGCGCTAAGCAGTTGAGTGCCCGATTGAAACTTTTCCATACCACTTTCATGGCATGGAAATTGTACTGCCTCCTGAAATAAGAAACCTGAAGCTGGCGGGAGTACCGGCTACAGAGTTAGTCACCTTCCAGCACTGATAACTGAGGCAGGGGTTAATGAACGAAGAGCGCAAATTTGAGCTACTCGAAAAGAGACTGGGTGTGTCACGTCGGGACTTTATGAAGTTCTGTACCGGTGTGGCGGCGACCATGGGGCTGACAACCAGTGATGCCATGGCGATGGCCGAGGCGGTGGCCACCCCCCAGGCACGACCGCCGGTAATCTGGCTACATGGTCAGGAGTGTACGGGCTGTACCGAGTCCCTGCTGCGCTCTGAGCATCCCACCCTGGAGAGCCTGATCCTGGATCTGATCTCACTGGATTACCATGAGACCCTGGCGGCCGCCGCCGGGCACCAGGTGGAGGCAGCCAAGCAGGCTTCGATGGAGGCCAACAAGGGCAAGTATCTGCTGGTGATTGAGGGTGCCACGCCGGTGAAAGATGGTGGCATCTACTGCAAGATCGGTGGCAAGACCATGCTGGATCATGTGAAGGAGGCTGCTGATGGCGCGGCCGCCATTGTCGCTATCGGCTCCTGTGCGTCCTGGGGTGGTATCCCCTCCAGCGGCATCAATCCCACCGAGGCCAAGGGGGCACCGGATATACTTACAGACAAGACCGTGGTGACTATCCCCGGTTGTCCGCCCAACCCCTATAACTTCCTCTCCACCGTGCTGCACTTCGTTACTTTCGGCAAGCTGCCGGCGCTGGACCATCTGAATCGGCCCAAGTTCGCCTATGGTCGGCTGATTCACGAGAACTGCGAGCGGCGCCCACATTTCGACGCCGGTCGTTTTGCACTGGAGTTTGGTGATGAGGGACACCGCAAGGGGTACTGCCTGTACAAGCTCGGGTGCAAAGGCCCCGAGACCTATGCCAACTGCCCGGCTGTGGAGTTCGGCGATGTGGGTGGCGGTGCCTGGCCAGTGGGTGTGGGTCACCCCTGCTTCGGTTGTACCGAGCAGGGTGTGGGCTTTACCAAGGGGATCCACCAGTTGGCTGATGTGAAGACCCATACGCCGCCGAATGCCTTCCCCTATGTCAATGATCGCCCGGGTGCCAGAAATGCCACTCCGGCTGCTGCCGCCCTGGTGGGTGGCGTGATCGGTGCCGTGGTCGGGGCAACTGCTATGGCAGCCAGGAAACTGGGCAGCAGCGAGCAGGCCGATGGCGACGACAGCCAGTCCTAGGGGGGCGTGATGAAACGTAGAGATTTTATCAAAGCTGCTGCGGGTGGTGCCGCAGCGCTCTGCGGTGCTGGCAGTGTCGAGGCCCGACCGAATAAAGAACCGCTGGAGAATGCCGTTGGCATACTCTATGACGCGACCCTCTGTGTCGGCTGCAAGGCCTGTGTGCGGGCCTGCAAGGAGATTAATGATCTGCCGCCGGTGACCCAGGGCGAAGAGGTGCAGTACGACGCCTCCCGCGGCGTCACCGGTGCCACCTACAACGTGATCAAGGTGTATAAGAACGGCACCTCGGAAGTGAAGGATCGAGAGATCGACGGCTTTTCGTTTGCCAAGAAGAGTTGCATGCACTGTGTCGATCCCGGTTGCGTCTCCAGTTGTCCGGTTTCCGCCATGACCAAGCACCCGGTGACCGGTATTGTGCAGTACAACCCGGATACCTGTATCGGTTGCCGCAACTGCATGGTGGCCTGTCCCTTCAACATTCCCCAGTATGAATTTCACGACCCCAGGGGGCAGATCCAGAAATGTTTCTTCTGTAACCAGGCGGGCGTTGATCGGATCTCCCAGGGACTGTTGCCCGGTTGTGTCGATGTCTGTCCCACCGGTGCGACCCTGTTCGGCACCCGCAAGGATCTGCTGGCCGAAGCGAAACGGCGACTTGCTGCCAAACCGGGCGAGACGCTCACCTATCCCCGGGGTCGTGTCACCGATCAGGTGCATACCCATGAGAAAGCCGCGCCGGAATACCAGCAGCACATTTATGGCGAGCACGAAGTGGGTGGTACTCAAGTGATGCATATCGCTGGCGTACCACTGAAAAAGCTCGGTATGCCGGAACTGCCTGAGCGCTCCTATGCTTCCATTGCAGAAGGGGTTCAGCACACGCTTTACAAGGGCATGATCGCGCCGGCGATCGCCCTGGCGGGGTTGGCCTACGTGGTCAAGCGTAACACCAGTCAATCGGACCAGGATGATGAGTAAGCATCCCGGACTCAAACCAATAGAGGTGAACCATGAGTGAACATCAACCGGTGGAAGGTAAGATTTTTACCCTGCCATTCATGTTCCTGGGTGTGCTGGCTGCCATCGGGCTCTATTTCCTCGGTGTACGATTCATTGACGGAATGGGAGCGGTAGCCAATATCAATTCAGGTTATCCCTGGGGTATCTGGGTCGTCTACGACGTGGTGGTGGGCACGGCCCTGGCCTGTGGCGGTTACGCCCTGGCCTTTGTTATCTACGTGCTGAACAAAGGGAAATACCATCCGCTGATCCGACCGGCCATCCTGGCCAGTCTGTTTGGTTATGCCCTGGGCGGTTTTGGTGCCTTTTTCGATATGGGACGCTACTGGCAGTTCTATAACATCGCCATGCCGTCCAACTGGAACTTCAACTCGGTCATGCTGGAGGTGGGGCTCTGTGTGATCACCTACATCTTCGTGCTGTTTATCGAGTTTGCCCCCACCGTGCTGGAGACCATCGGAGCCAAAAAGGCGTTGCGCTGGTTGAACAAGGTTCTGTTCTTTTTCATCGCCCTGGGTGTGTTGCTGCCAACTATGCACCAGTCCTCCCTGGGTTCTCTGCTGATCATCATGGGCGCCAAGGTGCATCCGCTCTGGCAGTCGCTACAGTGGCTGCCACTGATGGCACTGTTGTCTGCCCTTACCATGGGTTTCTCCATTGTCATTTTTGAAGCGTCGTTCTCTGCGGTTGGATTCAATCGGCGGCCCGAGACCCCACTGCTGGCCCGTCTGAGCAAAGCGATTATCTGGCTTATCTCAGTTTTCCTGATAGTGCGTCTGACCGAACTGGTGTTGCGTGACAAACTGGGTTTTGTCTTTGCCGGTGATCTGGCCGGCAACATGTTCCTGCTGGAACTGGCGCTGTTTGTCTTCCCGTTGCTGGTGATGCTCTTTCGGGGGCGCCGTGATAATGCCCGCCTGCTGCTGCTCGCCGCGGTGTCGCTGCTGTTCGGTGGTGCTCTGTACCGTTTCAATGCGTTCCTGATTACCTACGATCCCGGCCCCGGTTACAGCTACTTCCCGTCGGTCCCCGAGATCATGGTGACCGTGGGCATTGTGGCGATTGAAATCATGGCCTATCTGGTCTTCGTTAAGAAACTGCCCGTTCTGCACTCTGCTGAACACGCGTAAGGCAGAACAGACATTCCTTAAGTAGGAGAAAATATTGTGGCTACTCGTATAACTGTTGATCCCGTCACCCGCATCGAAGGACACCTGCGTATCGATGTCGAGGTTGAGGATGGCAAGGTCAGTAATGCCTGGTCCTCCGGCCAGATGTGGCGGGGTATCGAGAAGATCCTGGTAGGTCGTGATCCGCGTGATGCCTGGGTTTTTACCCAGCGTATCTGCGGTGTCTGCACTACCGTGCATGCCCTGGCCTCGGTGCGAGCGGTAGAGAATGCGCTGGACCTGGAAGTTCCGCTGAACGCCCAGTTTGTGCGTAACCTGATTGTCTCCGCCCAGGCGGTACATGATCATATTGTGCATTTCTATCATCTGTCCGCGCTGGATTGGGTGGACGTGGTATCGGCCCTGGAGGCCGATCCCAAGGCCACTGCCAAACTGGCGGAGAGTCTCTCCTCCTGGGGCAGCAATGGTCCACACGAGATGCAGGCGGTCAAGGATAAACTGGCGTCGTTTGTATCCAGTGGACAGCTGGGTCCATTTGCCAACGGTTACTGGGGCCATCCGGCCATGAAGCTGTCGCCGGAAGTTAATCTGCTGGCGGTTGCCCACTATCTGCAGGCGCTGGAAGTGCAGCGTTACGCGAACAAGATCGTCACCATCCTGGGCGGCAAGACTCCCCATATCCAGAATCTGGCGGTGGGCGGTGTCTCCAACTCCATCAACCTGGACAGCCAGTCGACCCTGAACATGGAACGCTTGCTGGCGATCAAGGGCTGGATCGACAAGCTGGCCGATTTCGTACACAACGTCTATCTGGTGGATGTGCCGGCGATCGGCGCCTTCTACCTCGACTGGGCCGGTTACGGTCAGGGCGTTACCGACTACCTGTCGGTTCCGGATATGCCGATCGATACCAAGGGTACCCGGTTTGCCCTGCCGGGTGGGGTGATTACCGGTGGTGATCTGAGTACCTTTAAACCGATCACCAGCTACCAGGACGCCCTGTTCCGGGACGGGGTGAAAGAGAGCTCCAAGCACGCCTGGTACGAAGGCGACGCTGCACTGCATCCGTGGGAGGGGGAGACCGAACCCCAGTACACCGACTTCCAGGATGAGGGTCAGTACTCCTGGATCAAATCCCCGACCTTCTATGGTAAGCCGGCCCAGGTCGGTCCGCTGGCTAATGTGCTCTGTATGGTGGCGGCCGGCAATGAATCCGCCAACAAACATCTGAATACGGCCATGAGCACCCTGAATACCGTAGCGGGAGAAGAGATACCGCTGGCGGCACTGCACTCCACCATCGGCCGGCATGCGGCCCGTGCGGTACGCACGGCGGTGATGCTGGACAACATGAGCGAGCAGTGGAACATGCTGGTGGAGAACATCGGCAAGGGCGATACCGACACCTTCAACCAGCCGGTCTTCCCCAAGGGCGAAATCAAGGGTTTTGGTTTCCACGAGGCGCCGCGCGGTGTGCTCTCACACTGGGTGGTGATCAACGATGGCAAGATCAAAAACTACCAGTGCGTAGTACCCAGTACCTGGAACGCCGGTCCACGCAATGAGAATGACGCCATGGGTCCCTACGAAGCTTCGCTGATGGGTAACCCGGTAGCCGATCCCGAGCAGCCGTTGGAAGTGCTGCGCACCGTGCACTCGTTTGATCCCTGTATCGCCTGTGCCATTCATTTGGCGGATACCGAGCAGCAGGAGATTATCAAGGTCAAGGCGCTCTGAGCATCAATTTATCTACCACCCGAATCACTCCTGTTATCCTCCCTTTCCTCCCCCTGCCATGGGGGGGAGGCTTTTTTTCGGAGTGAAGTTGCACGGTTGGTTCACGGGGCGATCGAGTTATGTATATAGCTGGTGTTCCGAATCGGTTCAATGCGAGCCCTTTCCTGACGAGGTGAAGAGAAGATGAGCGTGGCATTGATAGGTCTGGGAAACGTCCTGCTCTCCGATGAAGGAGTGGGGGTTCGCGCCGTTGAACTACTGGTACAGCGGTATAGTCTGCCGGAGTCTGTTGAGGTGATCGATGGGGGCACTTCCGCCATGGATCTGCTGAACCCACTGAGCAATAATCGACAGGTAATTATCGCCGATGCGGTAAAGACCGGTGCACCACCCTGCACCCTGGTGCGGCTGGCGGATGAGGAGATACCCAAATTTTTCCAGACCAAGATATCGCCCCATCAACTCGGCCTGTCCGATCTGCTGGCACTACTGACGGTACAGGGTGAGGCCCCGGAGAAGATCACCATTATCGGCATGGTTCCCGAATCCCTTCGCACCTGCGTAGGCCTCACGGATGGAGTGAGTGCCAAAATGGATGAGATGGTGGAGATGCTGGTGGATGAATTGCGTTCACTTGGCATTGAGCCAAAACTCAGGCAGGATGGAAATCAGGGCTTCTGGGCGGAAGCGGGACAGGCAAGCCAACAGGTAATGGTCAGGTAAAACATGTGTATCGGAATTCCAATGCAGGTGATAGAGCAGCGTGATCTGATGGCGCTGTGTCGTGGACGCGGGCGCGAGGAGATGGTCAATACCATGCTGATCGGTCCCCAGGAGCCGGGCACCTGGATTCTCAATTTCATCGGTTCCGCCCGGGAAGTGCTCAGCGAAGCAGAGGCAAAACAGACCAATGACGCTCTGGATGCGCTGGAGCAGATCATGAACAGTGACGGGGAAGTGGATGTGGATACCTATTTTGCCGACCTGGCTGATCCTAACCGTAAGCCCGGCAGCTTTCCTGGCGATCAGGGTTGATCGATCGTGACCTGTCCGGCGTTTTTTACCACTGCACCCGCTGACCAGATTACCCAGGCATTTCGTCAGATCGAACAGAACCAGATGCGGGGCCTGCCGGTCTGCAATGCGAAGCTCACCACCGAAGTAGTGGGATTGCGCCGGTTTGACCAGTACTGGCTCGGGGTGCTGATCACCCCCTGGACCCTGCAACTGATTCTGCTGCCGGCCACCGACCGGGCAGAAAACCTGCCGGAGGGGGCATGCCGGACAATGCAGTTTCCCCAGGGGGAGATTGTATTCATGGCTTCCGATAACCCCGATCTGGGGACCTACCTGGCCTGTTCCCTGATGTCCCCACTGCATGACTACCCCTCTCAAGCGGTTATCCGGAATACGGCTGAAGAGGTGATGTCACTGCTGTTCCAGTCAGCTGAAACCCAACCGCAGGGCGAGTCGGTCAAGGTGGCCATGCCGGGCAGACTGGATGTGGAGCGGGAGGCAAAAACTGGCGAGAAAAAAACCGCCACTCGGCGCGAGTTTCTGCGTGGGATGATGGGTTAGGAGTTCCCGATCTGTCTGTTCAGGCAACTGCTGGTCCGGGTTGTTGTCAGCCGGGACTACCGCCTGATCATATCTCTGTAAGCGTGCCAGGAGGCATGTGCCACAACCGGAAACCCTATGGCAAGCCCGACGTAAAGCGTCAGAAAACCCGCCATGATTACCAATACGATCAGCCCCGCCCAGGCCAGCAGGGGCACCAGGTTAAAGCGAAACGCCTGGTAACTGATGCGCATGGCGCTCATCACATCCACATCCTCCCGATCCAGCAACAACGGCACGGACACCACGCTGATGGAGAACACTCCCACAGCGAAGCAGCCACCAACCAGGGTCCCGACCGCCAACATGGGCTGGTTTTCCAGTGAAAACAGGTAAGGAAGGGCGTTTTCCAGATTGGGTGTAAACCCTCTACTCATCAACATGAAAATCAGACTGGCAGTGAGAAACCAGGCGACGAAACAGATCGCCATGGCAGCACCCATGGTACTGACAGCGAAGCTGTGATCACGGATGGCCCGCCATGTGTGCAGGATATTTGCAGGTTCACCCAGTTCGTTACGGCGGCTGATCTCGTACAGACCCAGGCCAAGCGCCGGTGCCACCAGGAAAAATCCTCCGAGCAGCACGGGTATCAGGTAGAACAGCCCGGACAGCACCGTGACCAGGGTCACCAGGTAGCTGATGATGGTGATCAGTGCGCCGTAGCCGATACTGGTTGCCGGTGTCTGCTTGAGATCCTGCCAGCCCGCCACCAACCAGCGCCAGGGGTGTTCACTGGTAATCTCCTCAACCTGGACGAGTTTCCGATGGTTGGCATAGGTGCTCAATATTGTGTGACTCATGGCTTACCTCCAGTTGAAAGGGTTGGCACTGGAAAGATGCATGGCGCCTGGCCTGAGTATAGCAGCGCTCGTTCGGGCCAATGGCTTAGCTGGCGATGGAAGCGGGGCCCTTCCAGGACTGCATTCAGGCAGGTGAGCCCAGTGGATGGCCGGAAAACAGGGCCTGTCGGAGAAGTTGAATCTGTTTCGCATTTTTGCGACTGATTTTGTGAGGGTTATCAGGGGAAGAAATAAAAACCTTTACTTAATAGGGTTTATGAATATAATTCATCTTACTCAGAGTGTTGACGGATCAATACTGCATTGAGCCATCCGTCTTAACCCAAACCCCGTTCGCTCTTAGATCTCACAATATTCTTTACTTATCCGCTCCCGTTGCTGTGCTTTGGGTTTGGAATCGTGCGGATTTTGTCGGAATCAGGAGGATTCTGGTGTCTGGTATTCGTATCATTTGGCATCTGAGATTGTCACTTCCCGTTTTGGGGCTGATCAGCCTGACCGCGGCTGCTGACCCTGTCACTACAACGTCGTTTGCCCAGGAAGAGCTACATCAGCAGCAGCGTCGTGAGGCCCTGGAAACACGTCTGCAGCCAGAGCCACCAGAGATCCGCCGGCGCTCTGTCAGACGCAAAAAGGTTATCCACTTTCCCCTGGAGTCACCCTGTTTCCCCATCTCCACTGTAGATCTGGACGGTGGGAATCGTCGCATCCAGCGATTGGTAGAAAAATTGCGGCAACGGGCGGTAGGAAAATGCCTGGGTACCCGGGGCATTCATCTGTTGATGACCCACATGCAGAATCTGTTGATTGATGCCGGCCTGATAACCACCCGGGTACTGGCTCCCAGCCAGGAACTCACCGATGGTGTGCTGCGGCTGGTAATAGTGACGGGTAAAGTCGGTGATATCCGGCTTGCTGAAGCGAGCAATTAATCGGCAGGCGGGTGGTGGTATTCGATTGGCAGAATAAAAAATATGGCGATGATCATTGATTCTTTTCAGATCAACAAATAGTTAAGCACCTACTTTTCATGGCTAATATGGGACTACCAGTATGAGTGATAAACGGGATGATGGTCATCGCATTTTAAGAATGCAGCATAAGCACGGTGTTTTGACCTATGTTTATTTGTTGTCGAGTATAAGCCTGCTTCTGATGTCATGTGCGAAATCGTTTCAGCCAGTAGCTCCCAGTTATATGTTTTGGTCAAAACCTGGCAAGAGTGAATTGGACGTTAAGAAGGCTATGTTAGAGTGTGGTAAACCTTCTCCTGATCCAACTATTGAAATGTATCGGCTAGCATACGGTTTATATGATGATGAACGATTAAATTATTATATAACGACGAATAAATGTATGGAGCTATCTGGATATACTAGTAAACATGTTAGTTCGTACGAAAGTTGTATGAGATATCCAGAGAGAAGGTATTTATCGTCCTGCCAGCCCGGTGCGAAGATTCCGAAACCCAGCATAGAACGAAGATTGAACAGCTGGTACTGCAAGCTAAAAACGGACTATCAATATTGTCTCAAGCATGCAGTTAACCCCCCTGCATGTAATCCGGAAGGGTATAAAAATCCCCCGCCGGAGTGTTTGCCATAATGGGTCCTTTATATCCTCGCTACGGCTACAAATTACATTAAGTGCACTGCTACCTCCGGAAGTATGGAATACTCTATTAATAGCTATAGGTAAGGAAGGCTTATGAGGGGTGTAAAGCAGTTTTCTTATTGTCTAAGTGCGGCTCTATTGAATGGGTGCGTATCTCAGTATGAAATATTTTATGATTCTATTAAATGGGACCCGGAAGAACTATCGACGGCAGAGTGCCCGTTATTGACTGGAAAATATGCAGGAGACAGAAGATTTTTTACGTCTGTGTTACCAACGACTAAGGACGAAGCGCCATTTGTGCGGGCCCCAAAATATGGAGGGCAACTGATTCCAAGGTCAAAACTCATATTGGAACGTCCATACCCTGTGCAACGGGAACTAGCACGAAATTCTTCAACAGAGGATAAAACTATTGGAAAAGGTATTGCTCCCGCCCGTATTTCAAGGCACATATACGAAAAAGAGTTAGAACAGTTTTTTTCCACTGCATTCATTGAGATAGAACAATTACCATCATTAATAACGGTTAGTCTGTTATCTGGCAATACTATATACCGCAAAGTACAGCTGGATCTTGGGCAATCCGGGGTCGGGTGCATGGACGGAGTACTTTATATCCGCTTTGCGGACGCAAGTGGCGGCAGTGAAGGAGGTCTAGGAATAGCAGGAATGACGGAGAGACGTTTGGTCAAACTAGCAGATGGTGAAATACAGTTTGATGAAATCATGCAGGCATGATCATTCAGCCCCTGGACAGGAATCGTAGGAAATAGTATGGACAAGCGTCAAACTATCATTTTTGATCCAGTTACACTTTAAGACTGTATGTAGTACGCATTGGGTATACTGATAACTATGTGCTTTTATGAGTAACGCGAACTCAATTACCAAGTGCAACTCGACAGAGTTGGTTAGAGGGCAAGTAGCGGTAGCATAGATAGCTTCCCCCACCAACCAAAGTTAGAGGAGCACCATGTACATGCAGCTTGTACAGGAGAGCAATACCAGATTTAGGAACAGATGAAAGCAGGTCACAATCAAACAGAGATAGCCGAGATATTAGTGTGCTATAAATCCACCGTCAGCCGTGAACTCCGGCGTAAAAGCGGCTTGCGTGGCTATCGACCTAAGGTAGTGTCAAAAAGGTAATTCCTCGGAAAAATAGCGGCGTTTATTAAGTAGAGTTGGGACTGTAGATAAAACTGTGTAACTGCCTATCGTAAAGGCCAGCAATAGCTATGGATAGGTAGCTATGAATAAGCGCGGATTCAACTCACTAGTGCAATAGGCGGGTTGACCCCGAAAAATACCTGATTAGGCGCTTTTCTTCCAAGACATTTTCGGGGGTGATTGTTTAGTTCCTCCATGACTTGGTTGATCTCCTCCTGCGTGATGCTTGTAAAGTCCCGGTGTTTCGGGAAGTACTGGCGAATGAGGCCGTTGGTGTTCCCATTCAACCCTCGCTCCCAGGAGGCGTACGGATGGGCAAAAAAGAACCTGGCATTGAGGCCTTTCGCAATGGTCTCATGACCGGCGAATTCCTTGTCGTTATCGGAGATCAGCGTGTTAATGCGGTCAGCGATGGGTTGGTGCAGCTTGGTGATTGAAACGATGGCCTGCTTGTGGCCTTTGCCGATAATCGTATCGAGTTCCCAGTCGCTTAACCGTGAACGGCCATCAACCACGGGCAGGTGGCGCTGATGCTGGTGGCGGCCCGTCTCAGGCACATCGCGGGGACCAAATGGGGAACCCGTCGCTATCTGTCGATGGAGGCACTGGAGAAATAGGACCTGGAGAACTCGATTACTGCGTAACTACGAAGTCACCGCCAAGAAAAGTACGAAAGATTTTTGTCACTATCCGCGATGGTTATAGTGCTGGCGTCGAGCTGCAGAATCATGCAGACGATTTTGTAGGTAGCTGGATCGGTAGAAATCCAGCAACTTATGATAAGCGTCCTGAGAGAAGTAGTTCATTTAGAGAGGGATTGAGAATGTTAATTGATGCGGCCAATGTTCATACTTGTTACGGGACGGGTAGTGCTAACAAGGATTGTATACCTAACTATGGAAAAGCTCCGACAATGGTTGTTCAGCCTTAATATAAAAATGTAGAAATGCAAAAATGATAAGGGTGCTTAGTATTTGTTTAATACTTTGCTTGTCTGGTTGTGTGAGCAAATCTTTTAAACCGCCCCCACCAATATATAAAGTGTGGAATCAACCAGGGTTCGATGAATTGGATGTAAAGAAGGCATTGTTGGAGTGCGGTGATGCATCACCATCATCTACATATCAAATGTATGAGTATGCTTTTGGTTTAAAGGAAGAAAGGGATGTTATTAATTACATTCTCATCACAGATGCTTGTATGGAACAAGCTGGTTTTACTTCATCAAATTGGACTTTTAAGGAAAAGTGCTCTTGGAGCCATCATAAAGATCTGCCTGTCTGCCAGCCCGGTGCGAAGATACCGAAACCCAGCATAGAACGAAGATTGAACAGCTGGTACTGCAAGCTAAAAACGGACTATCAATATTGTCTCAAGCATGCAGTTAACCCCCCTGCATGTAATCCGGAAGGGTATAAAAATCCCCCACCAGAGTGTTTACCATAAGGAGCTAACTATTACAGGACTGTAGTTAATTAAAATATGAAAGGGAATTCAGATGATAAGGGTCTTTGCGTTGCCTGTACTAGTAACTCTACTGACAGGCTGTATTACAACATCAGGTATCTATAAGTTAACGGCTGTGGACAAGCAAGGAAATCCGGTCGCTACTCAATTTAATCTGATTGCTGAAGGAACCGGTATCTACAGTATGCGTAACGCGTTATGTGCCACTTATCCAGGTGAGATTGTCTATATAACATCTGCCACGGATGGTAAAAAACTCGATAGTGAAAGTCCCCATCAATGTAGATGAGTTCACTTTATCTGTAAGCAGTAAAGATATTGACGCACCATGTGCTTTCTATTCTGGTTCTAGAGTGCCCGCCAAATTGATACCCGGGGGAAAGGCCAGGATGGAGGGCAGGCCTTTCCTCTGCAACTAGTCCCCTGTGTCACATCCCGGTTTCTGCTTTTGGAGGGGAAATAAAATACCACTTGCTGGCCGTTTAAATCCCTTCTGCTCGTAAAATCAGCGTCTTAAAGGGTATGTCGCCATCTTAGTTCAAGCGAATTACTGGCAGAATCGATTGTGTTGTAAATCGATTCAAGGGGACTGTTTGGTGCGGAAAATCATTTGATGTCGATGGTAATTGTGCTGTCGAATGGTGCTTTGTTTGACGGGATGGCACAAAAATTGTTAGTATTCTAACTTAATTGTGTTGAATAAAAATTATTTAAAATGATTTATAATCAATGCGTTATACTTTTGTATGTGCCGTATGCCGAATAAATAAATTTTGAAGCGTATCATAATTCGTTTGGCCGGCAGGGTAGCTGGAATAAACATAGTCTACTAATCAATTCAGTCGCTTGACGTTGTTACTCCTGGTCAGGTGGCGATTTGTACAAGCATGCAACCACCTCATCCAGAAAGTGATCTCTATATGCAGCAATCGCCTGTCAAGGTTCGAGTAAAGAATCTGTTCAAGATATTTGGAAAAAATACTAAGGAAGCGCTCCGCCTGGCTCGTCAGGGTGTCGATAAGGAGACCGTGTTTGAGAAGACCGGTCAGGCCGTTGGTGTCAACGATGCCTCTTTCGATGTCATGGAAGGGGAGATATTCGTTGTCATGGGGCTGTCCGGTTCGGGTAAATCGACCATGGTTCGACTGCTTAACCGGTTGATCGAACCCACCGCGGGTGAGGTGCTGGTGGATGGTCGGGATATCGCAGCCATGTCGGACGAGCAGTTGCGAGAGTTGCGCCGCAAGGACATGAGCATGGTGTTCCAGTCATTCGCCCTGATGCCCCATCTGACCGTTTTGCAGAATGCCGCATTTGGACTTGAGCTGGGCGGAACCCCTCTGAATGAACGTCTGGAGCGGGCTGAACAGGCCCTGCAACAGGTAGGGCTGGATGCCTGGGGCGACAGTTTTCCCCACGAGCTATCCGGTGGTATGCAGCAACGAGTCGGGCTGGCCCGGGCGTTGGCCAACGATCCCTCCGTACTGCTGATGGATGAGGCGTTTTCAGCGCTTGATCCATTGATTCGATCCGAGATGCAGGATGAGTTGCTTAATCTGCAGGAGACCCACCAACGTACCATTATCTTCATCTCCCATGACCTGGATGAGGCGATCCGCATCGGCGATCGTATCGCCATTATGGAGGGTGGGCGTGTCGTGCAGGTTGGCACGCCGGATGAGATTCTGCGGAACCCGGCCGACGATTATGTGCGCTCCTTCTTCCGTGGCGTGGATGTCTCCACGGTGTTCACTGCCGGAGATATTGCCCGGAAAACCCAGGTGACGGTGATTGAACATGGTGGTCTGGGTGTGCGGGCGGCACTTGAACGTCTCAGTCAGCATGACCGGGATTACGGTTATGTGATCGATAGGCGACAGCGGTTCGAAGGTGTGGTGTCGGTCGACAGCCTGGAGCGCGAGCTGGAAGAGGATGAACCCCGTTTAACCAACGCCTTTATTCCCGACGTTGAACCGGTTTCCCACGATACCGCGTTGGGTGATCTGTTTGGTCCTCTGGCGCAACACGGTTATGGACTGCCGGTGGTTTCAGCGGATGGTCGTTATCTTGGTGCGGTGAGCAAGGCCACCATGCTTAAAACTTTAGATAGACAGGCAAGGTGAGCCATGAGTAGCGATAACAGTAGTAATCCCTGGGCGGCTGCAAGCAGCAGTGACACTGCAGTCAATGCGCCGGCTGTGACTGAACCGGCATCCGAAGCGGCGGCCGCCAATCCCTGGGGTGGCGGGGCTCCGGCGCCTGTCGATTCAACAAGCGATTGGTTGAACAATCAGCAGGCAGCAGCACCGGAGGAAGCCTTTAACTGGCTTGATCCGTTTGCGCAAAAACTGATCCCGTTGGATCACTGGGTGGACCAGGGACTGGAATGGCTGGTGGATAATTTCCGGCCCGCGTTTCAGGCAGTGCGTTGGCCCATCGATGCCACCCTGACCAGTATCGAGTCCGCCCTGTTGGCGGTGCCATCCATCATCATGATTATCCTGTTTGGCCTGATTGCGTGGCAGGTCAGCGGTCGCCGACTGGCGTTGGCAAGCATGGCATCCCTGGTCTTTATTGGACTGATAGGCGCCTGGCCGGAAGCCATGGTGACCCTGGCCCTAGTACTCACGTCGGTGTTTTTCTGTATTCTGCTGGGCCTGCCAACCGGCATTCTGCTGGCCCGAAACGATCGGGCGGAATCGACGTTCCGGCCGATCCTGGACGCCATGCAGACCACCCCCGCCTTTGTCTATCTGGTACCGGTGGTGATGCTGTTTGGTATCGGCAATGTACCCGGCGTGGTGGTGACTATTATTTTTGCTCTGCCACCCCTGATACGTCTCACTAATCTGGGCATCCGTCAGGTACCGGCTGACCTGGTGGAAGCGACCCGTTCATTCGGCGCCTCACCCCGACAGCTGCTGTTCAAAGTACAGCTGCCACTGGCAATGCCGACCATCATGGCTGGCGTGAACCAGACCTTGATGCTTGCCCTTTCCATGGTAGTTATCGCTTCCATGATTGCCGTGGGTGGACTGGGGCAGATGGTGTTGCGTGGAATTGGCCGGCTGGATATGGGGCTGGCCGCTGTCGGTGGAGTAGGTATCGTTCTGCTGGCTATTGTGCTGGATCGTATTACCCAGTCGATGGGTGAGCAGGAACGCCGCAAACCGGCAGCGCGCTGGTACCAGACCGGGCCTCTGGGTCTGGTCATGAACCTGTTTAAGCCTGCCGGGAAGTCCAAAGCGAGTCCGAAGTAGGGCACGGCAGGGACCTTTATTGTTGTACGAATAACGAGGAAAATTATGAAACTGATCAAATTGAAAAGGATGTTACAACTGTCCGCAGCAGCGGCGGTTATCAGTCTTGGTGGAACCGCCCAGGCGGCTGACCTGCCAGGCAAGGGTATCGAAGTACAGCCCCTGAAGAGCTCCATTGCGGAAGAGACTTTCCAGACTCTGGTGGTGATGAAAGCGCTCGAGGCACTCGGTTACGATGTAAAACCGATCAAGGAGATCGAGTACGCTGCCGGACATATCGCTATCGCCAATGGCGATGGCACCTTCCTGGCAGACCACTGGGATCCGCTGCATGTGGATTTCTATAACAAGGCCGGCGGTGACGAGAAGCTCTATCGTGAAGGTGTATACTCCGGCGGTGCGCTGCAGGGTTATCTGATCGATAAGAAGACGGCAGACAAGTACGGCATCAAGAATGTTGGCCAGCTGAAAGATCCGAAAATTGCCAAGCTGTTTGACAGCAATGGTGATGGTAAGGCCGACCTGGCGGGTTGTAACCCGGGTTGGGGTTGTGAAAAGGTGATTGAGCATCACCTGGATACCTACGGACTGCGCGACACGGTTACCCATAACCAGGGCTCCTATGGCGCAATCATCGCCGATACCATTGCCCGTTATAAGCAGGGTGACTCGATCTTCTACTACACCTGGACACCTTACTGGGTGAGTGGTGTATTGGTCCCGGGCAAGGATGTGGTTTGGTTGCAGGTACCGTTCTCCAGCCTGCCTGGTGCACGTGAGAATGTGGATACCAGCCTGCCGGATGGCAGCAACTACGGTTTCCAGGCCAATACCCAGCGCATTATTGCCAATCGTGCCTGGGCGGAAGCCAACCCGGCCGCTGCCAAGCTGTTCGCCATCATGCAGTTGAGCAACAACGACATCAGTGCGCAGAATCTTCGCATGCGTGATGGTGAGAAGAGCGCTGCCGATATCGAACGGCATGCCGATGCCTGGATCAAGGGTCATCAGGAACTGTTCGATAGCTGGATAGCCGAGGCCAAGAAAGCCGCTATGTAATGGGCTGAATGGTTGAGCATCAGTAGGGGCCTGCGGGCCCCTATTTTTTTGCCGGCGTTAAAAACAGTTGGCTATCGGAGCCAACGGGTTCGGCTCCGATAGCCTCATTTCAAGCCGGTTCAAACCGTCCTGATGTCTGCCTGTGGCCAGTTGAGGAGAGGCCGGAGGGATTGCCCCTCCGGCCTGTTTGTCAGGCCGGCTCCACCCGGGCCGGGAGACCCTGCCGGGCCGCACTGCCGACGACCCAGTCTGCCAGCACCGAGGCCCCTTCGCGCAGGGGATCGGCAAAGCCCAGGTCGTTGATATTGACCCCCATTCCGGCCAGTGTTGACGGTTGGGTAAACTGATCGCCAATCCGGTGCCGGCGCGCCCCCAGCTCCCGGTGTCCGAAGCCGTGTTCGATACCCAGCACACCGGGCCGGATACCGTCACGCACCAAGGCTGGCCCCTTGATAATGCCGCCCGGCGTGATGACCCGGATCTTGTCGCCGGATTCGATACCGATTTTGGCTGCGTCATCCGTATGCATAAGGATGGCATTGGAGGGGTGAAACTGTTGCAGTTTCTGGATGCCGGTGGTGTGGGATGACATATAGGGTGACTTGGTGCTGATCACCTTGTAGGGCCAGGCCGAGGCCGGGAACTGGCTCTCCAGTGTCGTACCGTCGGCCAGGGAGGGTTTAATCCAGGTGGGTGTGCCGATATAGCGTTTACCACTCATGCTGTTGCGTGTGGTGGCCAGTTTCTCGTCATAAATCTGCACGGTATGATTATATCGTCTGGCCAATGCATCCCCCTGGTAAGCCCGGGAGAGATCCTCGAATCTGCCGCCGCGGGCGTAAAGGTAGGCGGCTTTTTTCCATTCATCGGCCTTGAGGACCGATTTCAGGTCATCCATCAGTCGCTCCACACCGGTCAGCTCCAACTCCTCCATCTCTGCATCCGGTACGATGCTGCCATCGAAGGCGGCATTGGCTGCGGCACGCAGGTAGAAATCCTCCGGACGGTTTAGCGGGTGTATCTCACCACTGGCGGCCTGTATGGCGTTGTTGCCGAAGCCGGGCAGGCCGAGGCGTTTGCCCACCTCGATGAAGAACCACTCCATGCAGACCGGCGTGCCATTCTGATCCTTGACCTGGGCCGGCTCAATCACTGGCCAGCGTGCCGTGCTCACCTTGGTCAGATTGCTCCAGACACTGGACCAGCCCCAGCTCTCGTACAGCACCGAGTCGGGAACGATGTAATCGGCATAGGTGTTGGTCTCGTTAATGAACGGATCTATCGAGACGATCAGGGGTAGGGTGGCGGGGTCCGCCAGTTTGGTCTGAACCTGCTGTCTCAATCCGGCCACCCCATAGAGTGGATTGGAACTCCACAGGATCAAGGCCTTCAGGGGGTAGGGGTAGCCATTGATGGCGGAGGTCAGAAACTCCGATGCGACCGCCGACGACAGGGAATACCAGGGTGCCCTGGCCGGGTACGGGTTCTGGCCGGCCGCAACCTTGCGTTTATATTCGCTGCTCTTTTCATAGGGGAATCCCTGGCGACCCAGACCCACACCCCGGGCTTTCACCATACCCGGGAACTTCTTCAGGTTGTAGCGTGGGCCGGGGGCGATCTCCCTGAAGTGACCACCGCCGGCGCTGGTGCCCCCTTTTGCATTGATATTGCCAACCAGGGCATTGAGCATGACGATGGCATAGGCGGTATAGAAGCCATTGCTGCCCATGGTGCCACCATGGCAGTCGGCGGCGGATCGCTTGCCATGGGCGGTAAACTCCCGGGCCAGTTCCTCTATGGTGGAAACCGGTACGCCACAGTCCGCGGCATACTCCTCCAGGGTCTGTTTTTCAGCCTCTTCCCGGAGCAGGCTGAGGCTGGTTTTAACCTTGACCTTACTGCCGTCGGCGAGGGTCAGACGGCCCTGGTAGAAAAGCTCTGCCGGTCCGGATTCCTGTTGATTGACCGGTTTCCCGCTCTGCTGATCAATTACCACAAAGGGTGATTTTGCCGCATCTCCAGAGAAGAGTTGCAGATCGCTGGCACGCAGAAACTGTCCCTCAAGCGGATGGTCCGATTCCACCACCACCAGATGGGAGGCGTTTGACCAGCTCACTTCACCGGCGGCTTTTGCCGCGTCGGCGTTGGGTTGGCGCAGGAATGTCTCATCATAACGCTGGTTCTCCAGGATCCAGCGAATCATACCCATTACCAAAGCGCCGTCAGTGTTCGGCTTGATGGGTACCCAGCGGCTGTTCTCACCGGCCGCCATGCTGTCGCTGTTGTTCAATACCGGATCCACTACAACATACTTTGTATTGCCGCTGCTGCGGGCCTTGGCGATCTGCTGGCCCTGCCGTTTGAACGGTTTGCCGGCGTTGCCGGGAGCGGTGCCGATGAACAGCAGAAACTCCGCATTGGCGA
This sequence comes from Sedimenticola thiotaurini, assembly GCF_001007875.1. Taxonomy (NCBI): domain Bacteria; kingdom Pseudomonadati; phylum Pseudomonadota; class Gammaproteobacteria; order Chromatiales; family Sedimenticolaceae; genus Sedimenticola; species Sedimenticola thiotaurini. The sequence continues at coordinate 176,044 of NZ_CP011412.1, forward strand.
AGTCAGGCTTCAGGTGCGGTTGCTGTTTCCAGTTCCCCAGCAGCGCGGCGTAACCAGCCCGCATGGACATACCGCAGTAGGCGCTGTGACCGGTGAAGTTGACCGTACCGAAGCTCTGCTTGGCAAACCGGGCGGCGAAGCCGAGGCGCCCGTTCTTGAACCAGGACATGACCGCCAGCTGGTTGGCCCTGGGGCCGAACTCGGGATTCTCCGGGTCGATCGGCGTCTGCAGATCCCGGATAGCCCGCAAACCATCCACGTGGCCCTCTCCAAACAGATCACCCCCTTCCACCACCTCTTGCAGCAACTGCTCCGGAGAGATGGGTGCCCACTGGCCGGAGCCGCGCGGGCCAATGCGCTTGAGCGGCACCCTGACCCGGTTGGGATCGGTTATCTTGCTCAATACCGCATTGCCCCGCCCACAGGCGGTGGAGCGGCCCGTCAGGCCCTGCTCCCGGAAACGGCTGAGTGACACAAAACTCTCCTTGACCGGCGTGCTGTAGGGAATGTGCTCGTCGATGGAGAGCATGTGATAGGGATTACCGGTGACCCGCAGGATTTGGTTCTCTTTCTTGTCGATACGCACCCGCACGCCACACATGGTGGTGCAGCCTTCGCACATGGTATAGGCCATGTACTGATCGGGATTGGCCTTCAATTCACCGGTTTCTGGATCAACGGTGAATTCCGGGCTGGGTGCTTTGCCACTGATCGGGTGTGCCGGTTTATCGCCCGCCCAGGCGCCGCGCAGTAGCTGTTGTGCGGTGTGGCTGTAGCCAAAGCCGAAAGTGGTCAATCCCCCCGCCACAGCTGCGCCTTTTAGGAAGTTACGACGTGAAGTAGTCATGTTGATTCTCCTGAATTGTTCTGTCCTGTCATGCCCGGGCTTGGGGGTGGTACTGGGACAAGAGGGTTCGGATGACGATGAGAAATACCATCCACAGACCCAGCGATCCCAGGATGCCCAACAGGCCTTCAGTGCCGAGCGGCAGGTCGAATAGATAGAAACCGGCGCCATTCTTTGGGATGCCCTGCCCGCCGATGAACATCACCCAGCGCAGCATCCAGGCACCGAACACGGCCAGCAGCCCGGTCACCACGTTCATGGCGGATTGATTGATCAGTCCCAGTAGTAGAGGCAATGCCAGACCCAGGCCTATCCAGAGCAGCAGGCTTTCAACTGGTTGATAGACGAGCATCAGGCGCAGTAACTCCATGCCGGAATTGCTCAGGTTCAGATGGCCGGCACCGCCCCAGGCGACGATCCATGCACCGGTCAGGATCAGAAACAGGTTGAGCCAGTTGACCAGTCGCTGGTTGGCATCCTGGCTGGTGTCAGACTGCAGATTGTTGAGTACCAGGGCCAGGCCGGCGGCTCCTGCCAGTCCACTGATCAGGTAACCCGGCACCAACCAACCCACCTGCCAGAGTACCCGGCTGATCAGGATGCCCATCTCACTGCCGGTGTAGAGCGCAATGCCTGCACCCAGCACGCTGGTTGCTATTGCCGCCAGGCGTGTCAGGGAGTGCCTGTTGTCCCTGTCCCGATAGAGTGCCTGGAAGCCAAACAGCATCAGGGAGAGCAGGTAGGTCGGCAACAGAAAGGCACCCCAGGACATCCAGGAGGTAGGGGTAAAGTGAAGATAGAAGTTATAGAACCGGGCCGGTTGATGCAGGTCCGCCAACAGCGCCACCGGTGCCACCAGTCCTGTGGTGACGGCCACTATCAGACTCAGTCGGGCGATCGGCAACCAGTGGGACTTACGGAGGACCAGGGCCGGTATGGTGAGCAACACACCGCCAATACTGAGACCGATAAAGAAGAAGTACTGCACCGCCCAACTGTTCCAGGTGCTGGCCTGGCTGACACTGATGATTTCAATAAGGTTGCTGTTCATGACAGGGCCTCCTGTTTGAAGTTGTCGGTAGTCGACCAGGCCCCCGGAGTGCCTTCGATCTTATGCTGCAGACGACTGTCCAGTCCGATGTAATAGACCTGCGGACTGGTGCCCAATTCCGGTTTCAGCCCCTTGGTCTGGAAGCGGCTTAGCAGTTGTGACACTTCACTGTGGGGGTCTCTGATGTTGCCAAAGATGCGTGCACCACCGACGCAGGTCTCCACACAGGCTGGTAACAATCCGGCCTCAACGCGGTGGACGCAGAAGGTGCATTTGTCGGCGGTGTGGGTCTCATGGTTGATGAAGCGGGCATCGTAGGGGCAGGCCTGAACACAGTAGGCGCATCCCACGCAACGGGTGTTGTCCACCACCACAATGCCATCGTCCCGTTGATAGGTGGCCTGCACCGGGCAGACCGGTATACAGGGCGGATTCTCACAGTGGTTGCAGAGCCGCGGTAGCATGGCACTGCGGGGTTTGTTCTCCTTCTCCACTTCATACTGGTTCACCAGGGTGCGGAACTGGTTGTCCGGAACCCGGTTTTCCGTGGAACAGGCCACCGTACAGGCCTGACAACCGATGCACTTGCGCAGATCCACAACCATCACCCAACGGGGGGAGTCCGGGTCGGTTTCTGTCGATTGAGCGGCTGATGCTTTGCCCAACACCGGGGCGGTTACGGTGGTCGCGACCGTGGCCAGGAATTTTCTTCGAGAGCTGTCCATTTTGATACCCTTTTGATCGACGCCATGAATGCACACGGAGTGCTTTCTTCTGGTAATAAGGCTACATCCAGCTAAACCTTTAAAAAATTGTGGATAGCCGTATTGTGGGAAACCGAAACAAATCCGCATTCCCATGACACTGGAGGGTGAGAGGCGGGTGGCAGATTACCGCTCGGTGGGGAGAAGCTGCTGTTGGGGTATCGTCGGCAGGCAGGTTGGATCGTTCCGGTTACTCGGCGACGTCCGGTGTCAGGGTCTGTTGCATCATCACCAGGTCGGCCACGGAGGCGGCTTCCATCTTCTCCATGACCCGATGGCGATGGACCTCTACCGTCCGTTCCACCACGCCCAGTTCGGCAGCGATCACCTTGTTGGCGCAGCCGGAGACAATCAGTCCCATCACTTCTCGTTCCCGGGGTGTGAGCCGTTCAAACCGGGTCTTGATGTCATCCAGGCGGATTTTTTGTGAGTAGGCGGCGCGGCTCTTCAGCATCGCCTCCCTTACCTTCTCCACCAGTTGCGGGCCATTGACCGGTTTCTGGACGAAATAGAAGGCGCCATGGCTCATGGCCCGCACCGCCATGGGTACATCGCCATGGCCGGTGAGGATGATGATCTGCAGGGTACTCTCCTGGGCCACCAGGTGTTCGAGCAGTTGCATGCCGCTCATTCCCGGCATGCGCACATCCAGGATCAGCACACCGACGCTGATCGGCTCCAGATCGGCCAGAAAGGCCTCCGCTGAATCGTAGCTGCGGGCGGCGATGTCCACCGCTTCCAGCAACCAGGTGAGGGAGGAGCGGATAGAGGCATCATCATCGATGATATGGACCAGTTCGGGATCATTCGGCATCACAGGCCTCCTTGTGGACGGGTAACAGGATGGAGAAACAGGCCCCCGGATGGACATCGTCGATCACCCGGATGGTGCCGCCATGGGATTCCACGATCGACTGGCTCAGTGACAGGCCCAGACCCATGCCATCCGAAGTAGTGGTGAAAAAGGGTTCAAACAGATGAGGCTTGCTGTCGGGATCAATGCCGGGGCCGAAATCACGTACATCGATGTGCACCATCCCTTCGTCCGGGTCGTGGCGGGTACTCAGCTCTATCCGCAGCCGTTCCGCCGGCAGACCCTTCAGGGCGTCGGCGGCGTTGCGCAGCAGATTGATAATGACCTGCTGAAGCTGGATGGTTTCACTGCATACCGGTGGAAGATCCTCCTGCAGATCGCGCGACAGGCTGATACCACGCTTGTTGGCTTCCGCGTTGAACAGCTCCATGGCATCACGCACCGCCCCATTGATGTCGGTGGGACGGCAGAGGGCGTGCTCCTTACGCAGAAATCCGCGCAAGCGCTGGATGATGGCTCCGGCCCGCTCCGCTTCCGACACCATGCGCTGGATAATCTCCCGCAACTCATCCTGGGTGATGCGGCCTGACTCCAGGCGCCAGATACAGCCCTGGGCATAACTGCTGATGGCTGACAGGGGTTGGTTGAGCTCATGGGCCAGGCCGCTGGCCAGTTCCCCGGCGGTGCTGACCCGTACCACATGGGCCAGTTCATTCTGTTGACTCAACAGTTTCTGCTCGGCCTGCTGCCGCTCGTTCATCTCTGTCTGTAAACGGGTGTTGGCCTCGGTCAACTGGGTGGTTCGTACCCGCACGAGCTGTTCAACCCGATACACATGCCATAGCCACCAGGCTACCCCCATGAAGGCGATCAGAAACCACTGCCAGTATCGGGACCAGAGCAGGTTAACGGTAGGCTGGCGCATCCATTCGTAGGGGCCGACCTGCAGCTCCCGAAACAGGTCGTGGACCGCCTGGTACTCCACCGGAATGGTCCAGCCGGAGTACTCTCCGGCGATGGCGGCGCGATGATTTCGGGGCATGGCCAGCAGTGTCATGGTGAGCCGTTTGGCCAATCGATCGGATGTGTTGGCCAGTTTGGCCAGCGGCCAGTCGGGATAGCCGGGGGTGCTTACCCGGCATTGGCCGCTGCTGTCCATGCCTTCGTTCAGCACCCGGAAATCGGCCATGTTGATCAGGCCTGCCCTGTCCATCTTCTCCAGCAGACAGCCCCGCACAATGCCTGCATCCACCAGGCCGGACTGAACCGATGTGACGATGTTGTCCAGGGGAAAACCGCTGAACACCAGTTCCGACAGATCGGCGAAGGGATCCAGACCATGGCGCTGCATTTCACCCCAGGCCAGTTGAAATCCGCCGAAGGCGTTTGCACTGACGGCCATGACGCTCTGGTGTTTCAGGTCGCTCAGCTCCCGCAGATCCTCCCGGTCGGCCCGGACCAGGATGGTGGAGTAGGTGCGCTCGCTGGGGGATTGATCGGGAAAACGCTGTAGCGTGGCGATTCTGCTGACGCCGTAGCGGTACTCGAGATCGACGTAGTTGCCGGGGTTGGTGATTATAAAACTGACCTGATCGGTCTGGACGGCCTGTTCCATCTGCTCCAGGGTGAGGGGTTCCAGGGTGAAATTGACCCCGGGCACCGCCAGGCTCAGATAGTCGATGGTGGGCCCCCAGTTTTTCTCCGTTTGCTGATCACCGCGAAACGCCAGTACACCGATTTTCAACGGTTGTCCGGAGTCCCGGCCACCTTTCTCATCGGCACCGATCGACCCGGCCCAGAGTACGACCAGGCAGATCAGCAGACGGTGGATAAGGCTAACGGGGGTTCGTGAAATCATGATCCTTACTGTCACAGCACTTCGGCAGACCAACCATAAGTGAGACCCATTTGGTAGCCTATTGGGGAAAACCGAAACAGCTGTGTTTGCCGGGGAGCCCTGTGCGCCCGGTGACGGGTCCCATGCGCGCCAGGGCTAATCCCGGGGTTCCCCGTCCAAGCTCTGTCCCGCATAGTGCAGCCGCAGGGTGATCCATTCGGCAAGCCTGAGCTGGATAAGATAGTTGATGCTGCCCTCCGGGAACAGACCCTCTTCGTCCGGGACCCCTGCCGGCAGGCCGGTCAGCAACTCCATCGCCTGTTCCACATGTTCTACCGCGTAAACCTTGAACAGACCCGCTTCAGCGGCCTCAACGATCTCCTGTTTCAGCATCAGGTCCTTAACGTTCGCAGTGGGGATGATGACGCCATGCTCCCGGGTCAAGCCCCGTGCCTGGCAGATATCGAAAAAGCCCTCAATTTTCTGGCACACCCCACCGATGGCCTGCATCTGGCCGTGCTGGTTAACGGAGCCGGTAATGGCCAGAGACTGTTTCAGCGGTATATCACCCATGGCCGATAACAGCGCGCACAGCTCGGCGGCCGAGGCGCTGTCGCCCTCAATGGTCCCGTAGGTCTGTTCGAATACCAGGCTGGCGGTGACCGAGAGCAGTTGGTTCTTGGCATAACGCTGGCCGATGTAGGAGGAGAGGATCATCACTCCTTTCGAGTGAATGGGGCCGCCCTGTTTGGTTTCCCGTTCGATATCGATGAATTCACCGCCACCCATGCGGGCGGTGGCACTGATGCGGGTCGGCGCACCGAAGGCGTGATCCCCCAGTTGCAGGTAGGTCAGGCCGTTGATCTGGGCCAACTGGATACCGCTGGTGTCGATACGCAGGGTGCCATCCAGAATTGCTTCCTGCAGCTGCTCCTCGTACTGGTTGTTGCGGAATCGCCGGGCCTGGATGGCCGCCTCCACATCCATCCGCTCAATCTGTTTGCTGTCGCGCAGCCCGGCCCGGTGATCGGCTTCCAGCAGCAGCTCCAGCAGGCTGCTCATCCTGAGGGAGATTTTGTCCCCGTTGCTGGAGAGGCGTACCAGCTGTTCGATGATCCGGGCCACCCCGTCCCGCTGGATCGCCCGAATGCCCTCTCTCTTCTGCAGGGTGGCGATCAGGCGGGCATAGAGCAGCTCGTTTTCGTGCTCCCTGGGCAGCTGCTCAGCGAAGTCGGCGGATACTTTGAACAGCAGGCCGAACTCCGGATCGTACTCTTTCAGCAGATAGAACAGGCTCCGGCTGCCGATCAATACCACCTTCAGGTCCAGCGGAATGGTTTCCGGCTCAAGCGATATAGTACTGATCAGGCTCAGCTGGCGTTCCAGGGATTCGATACGAATCTCCCGGGAGCGGAGCGCCCGTTTCAGCCCTTCCCAGGCAAAAGGGTTGGTTAACACCTTCTCTGCATCCAGCATCAGGAAGCCGCCGTTGGCCCGGTGCAGGGCGCCCTGCTTGATCAGGGTGAAGTCGGTCTGCAGGGCGCCAAAACGCGCCTGGTGTTCAATGCGTCCCAGCAGGTTCTGGTAAGTGGGATTGTCCTCAAAAAGCACCGGTGCACCCTGGGTATCCCCATTGTCCACCAGTACGTTGACCCGGTAGCGGGTGAACTCCGGATCCTGGGCGGTAAAGCTCTTTTCGTTGGACTCGCCAGCCTGGCGGAAGATATCCACGTTCTCGATAATATCTTGCTTGGCCTGCTCCAGGTAGGTGCTGATCTTGCTGTTGTCCCGGTAACGTTGCACCAGTTCATTGATGAATTCGGTAACCGTCAGCTGCATGGTCTCCCGGTTCAGTTGACTGAAGCGCTGCTGCATCTCCCGTTGCCATTCCGGCACGTGGCTCATGCTCTCCTTGAGCGCCTGTTTCATGGTTTCGATGCTGTTACCCAGTCGGGCCTGCTCCTCCTCCGGCAGTTGCTTGAACTCTTCCTGTGAGAGTATCTTGCCGTCTTTCTGCGCCGCCAGGGTGAAGCCGGAAGGGCCCTGCATCAGCTTCACATCCAGCCGCTCGGCTTCCTCGCCGAGCCGCTGCACCATGGCGCTTTCCCGCCGGCTGAAGTCCTCCTGGATCTCCCGGGCCTGGCGCTGGTATTCGTCCCCCCGGAAGGCCGCCGGAATCGCCTTGATCAGGTTGTCAATCAGCTGTTCCATATCCCGGCTCAGCAGCCGGCCCATGCCGGCAGGGATGCCCAGGGCGGTCGGTTTGTGTGGGTCCTGAAAATTGGCTACGTAGCACCAGTCCAGGGGGACGGCAGTATCCATGGATTGTTTGATCAGAGATTCATGCACCAGGGTGTGGCGGCCCAGGCCGTTGGATCCCATCACGTAGAGGTTGTAACCGGAGTGGGGCATGTCGACACCGAACCTGATGGACTCAATGACCCGCTCCTGACCGATGGTTTCGGACAGGTGCTCCAACTCTTCAGTCGTTTCAAAGGTCAGCAGGTCGGGATTGCACGCATGATAGAGCTGCGCTGGCTTCAACAACATGTATGGGACTCCTTGCTCCGGTCTACCGGTTGCCCTGGCAGTGGCGCGTTGGCAACCGGCTTGAGAAAAAATGGCGTTGTGTAACTCCGTTGGTTCGGCTAAAGGATACGCGGTGTGGAGGGGTGGGCGCCATGATGGAGCGCAACTCTTTGAATTTTCAGGCCGGATTAGGTCGTTGAGTGATGCCAGGGACGTGGAGTGGTGCTGCTGTTGTGCTGTTCAGCGGTCAAGAATTCTCTCTGATTCCCCCGGTTTCTCCTATGCTTGAATGACAACCGGGATATGCAACCGTCAGTGTGATGGGGGCCGGGCCATTGGAGAAACCGTGGGGGTGTCGGGTCTTGGACGGGATTTTTATCAGCTATAGACGTGAAGATTCCGCCGGCTATGCCGGTCGCCTGTACGACAGGTTAGCGGCCCATTTCGGAGCGGAGCGTGTCTTCATGGATGTGGAGGGTATCGCGCCCGGCACCGATTTTGTTGACGCGATCGAGCGTGCCGTCACCTCCTGCAAGGTGTTGATCGTACTGATCGGCAAGGAGTGGACTGCTATCCAGGACAACAGCGGTCGCCGTCGCCTGGATGATCCGAACGACTTTATTCGCCTGGAGACCAGTACCGCTCTGAAACGGGATATCCGGGTAGTGCCGGTGCTGGTGGAAGGGGCACTGATGCCACGTGCCGATGAACTGCCCGATGAGCTGTCCGGGCTGAGTCGCCGCCAGGCTATTGAAGTCAGCCACAAACAGTGGGAGGCGAGCACCGGCAACCTGATCGAAGCGCTGGATAAGATCTACTTTCCGGATGCCGTGGTCGAGCCATCACCGACAACTGCCGGATCCGAAGAGACGGACTTCGAAACATCGCCACCACCGCCACCCCCCCGGTGGCGCTGGTTGGCTGTGGGCGTGATTTTGCTTCTGGTCGGAGGATGGCTGGCGGAACGCTGGTTGTTACCTGGTGACAACGGCGATGATGTAACGATTAATGCCATCACCCGGGAAGCACAGGTGCCCATCGTCACGCCGGAGACGGGGCAGGTGGATGTGCCGTCCCGGACAACCGATCCAGCTGAGGACGCCTCATCCGAACAGAAACCGGTCACTGAACCCGTGGTGATTGCTGCCGGTCCCACGCCGGAGATCGATCACCCAGCTGATCCAAAGCCTGGTCGGTTGGAGGTTGACCCCCGCCAGGTGGACCTTGGAACCATTACCCTGGGTACACAGGACTCGGCGCTGATCAGATTGAGAAACAGCGGCGATGGGGATCTGCCGGTTCCCGGGCTGGAGGGGACCAAGGTGGCGGGACTCACCATTGTTCAGCACTGTCCCGAGGTACTGGCTCCGGGCCAGAGTTGCCGGGTGGAACTGGTAGTGAAACCGCTTAAAACCGGACCGCTGAATATCCGCTTTGGGATCCAGTCGGTGAATGAGACGCCGCTGTCGGTTGCCCTGATCGGCCAGGTGGTGGAAAAGGTCGTGCCACCGGTCAAGGAACCGATCCTGGCGTCTCCCGGACCGCCAACCGTAGTATCCAAACCCGACCCACCACCAGAGCCGAAAATTCTCCGCTTTGGCAGCAAGGTGAGTGGTAAGGCTGTTGAACTCTGCTACCGGACCGCCAATGCGGAGCAGGCCACCATCAGCCCCCGGCCAGGCCGCCTGAAAAATCCCCATCGCGGTTGCGTGACGGTTTCCATCACCGAACGAACCACCTTCAGAATCGTTGTCCAGGGTGCGGATCGTCGCGCCTCGGACAGCCTGGTGGCGACCCCGGAGAGCCCACCTGCGCCAGTGGTCACACCGGAGGCCACGGCCGGGGATGGGGGCGTCGGCGATCCCGTGAACAACCGTTTGCCCAACGTGGGGGATCAGTGGACCTACCGGATTCGCGGGCGCTGGGCATCTTCACCCAAACAGACCGTCCGGGTGTCGTTAGTGTCTGTCACCTCCGCTGGGGTCGGGGAGCAGTTGTCACGGCTTGAAGCGGACTCGAACCGTAACCTGGGCCAGCGGCAGGTGCGCGGGCCGGTGGCCTATGTGACCCAGTCTCCCCACTTAGGTGGCGAGTTCAGTCCCTATCTGAATGCCTATGGAGGTGTCACGGCCCAATCAGAGTGGCAAGGCATACCCACCCCGGACATCAACAGTTTCTGGACCAAATGGTACAGCACCGGCAAGGTGGAGGGGCGGGAATCGGTAACACTGCCAGCGGGTACTTACGATGCACTCAAGCTGGAGATCTGGAGTGCCCGGGCCGCCTCCGGTGGCCGGACACAAAAGGATGCGGAACCGGTGCGGATCCGATACGAGATCTGGTACGCGGCCGGGATCAAACGTTATGTGAAGATGGTGCGCACCACTACAGCGGCGTCCGGGCAGCGCATCAATACCGATACCTTTGAGTTGCTCGACTATCAACAGCGGTGAGATGTGGCAGCGGTGGTTGAGCCGGGAGCAAGCCGTCCCGGTCGGCCTTTGCTGGGCAGGATTACTCGCGCTGTTGTCGCTTGATCCGTTCCCAGCGTTGCAGCGCATCGCGGCGGCTCCGGCTCAGATCCAGGATGGGCAGGGGATAGTCGAAGGGCTCATCGCTGAGTCGGCCGCTATACAGTACGTTTTTCCCGGCCCCGGTCAGCTCCGGCAACCACCGCTTGATATAACGGCCTTCAGGGTCAAAGCGTTTGGCCTGGGTGGCCGGATTGAAGATGCGAAAATAGGGGGCAGCATCAACGCCACAGCCGGCGCTCCACTGCCAGCCCAGGCTGTTGTTGGCCAGGTCCGCATCCACCAGGGTATCCCAGAACCAGCGGGCACCCTGCAGCCAGTGAACGCCAAGGTTCTTGGTCAGCAGCGAGGCCACAAGCATCCTGACCCGGTTATGCATCCAGCCGGTCTGCCACAGCTCCCGCATACCGGCATCCACAATCGGGATACCGGTTTCACCCCGTTGCCATGCCTGCAACTCGGCATCCTGTTCGTCGTCAGCCTTCCAGGCCAGCTTTTCAAAGCGGCGGTCGAGCGATTGATTGGCGCTGCGGGGTGAGTGATAGAGGATATAGTGGGCGAATTCCCGCCAGCCGAGCTGGCTGTGGATTCGCTCCAGGTGGGTGACCGTGGCGGGTGACTGGTCAGCCTGCTGCCGCAAACCCCACAGAAGCTGGCGTGGCGAAATCTCGCCGAAGTGCAGATGGGGCGACAGGCGGGAAGTGCCGTCACGGTCGGGAAAGTCCCGTAACCGGTCATAGGCCGGCAGTGCATGCAACAGAAACTGTTCCCAGCGCTCCAGGGCCGCCTGTTCGCCCGTTTGCCAGACGCTGTGAAATCCACCATCCCAGGGTATCCGGGGGAGCAGTGCCAGATCGCCGGGCGACAGGGTGGGCAGATCTTTCGATGGTGAACTGATCCGTCGGACAGGGGGTAGGGGAGGCGGTATCTGATGCAGCTGCCCGCTGACGGTTCGCCAGTAGGCGCCAAACACCTTATAGGGGGTGCCCTGGCCGGTCAGGATACTGGCCGGTTCGCTCAGCAGATTGGCGTTGAACGACTGGCAGGACAGACCCTGGCCGGTCAGCCTCTGCTTGATGTCACGGTCCCGGCTCATGCTGGTGGGATCGTAGTTGCGGTTCCAGAACAGGTGGGTGGCCCCGGTTTGCCGGACTATGTGCTGCAGCCGTTCCAGTGTGGGGCCCGTGGCGATGATCAGTTTCGCGCCCGCCTGATGCAGCTCCCGTTGCAGGGCGCAGAGACTGTGATGCAACCACCAGTTGCTGGCCCTGCCCGGAATCCAGGGCGCCGCCTCGTCGGGCGCGTGAATATAGAGCGGGATTACCCGGGCACACTGGTTCACCGCCGCCGTCAGGGCCGGATTGTCAGCCAGGCGCAAGTCCCTGCGAAACCAGACCAAAGCAGTATCGGTTCTGTCCATGGAGCCAGTCTCCCCCATTGGATGTGGATTGTCACCGCCTGTTTCAACAGGGCGGGCGGGGTGGCTCAGCTGCCGGTTGTGGAGACGGCGAGATGGAGGTCGATCAGATGATCCACCAGGCGCCCAGGCTGATCAGGCAGGCCAGCACCAGGTTCATCACAACCCCGGCCCGCATCATCTGCCCCTGGGGGACATAGCCGCATCCGTATACGATGGCGTTGGGCGGCGTGGCCACCGGCAGCATGAAGGCGCAGGAGGCGGCGATGGCAATCACCACCGTCATCACAGTGGATGAGACCCCCATCGCCTCGGCGATGGAGGCGAAGATCGGTACCATCAGAGCGCTGCTGGCGGTGTTACTGGCCACCTCGGTCAGGAAGACCATGAAGAGCACGATCACCAGCAGCAGCATCAACAGGGGCGCCCCCTGTAACAGGCCGGCGGCCCCCTCCGCCAGAAATACGCTGGTGCCGGTCTCCTTGAGCATGGCCGAAAGGGTCAGGCCACCGCCGAACAGCAGCAGTACACCCCAGTTGGCCGACCCTTCGATATCATTCCACTCCACCAGTCGCAGGGCGGCGATCAGGACAATCGCCATGATCGACACCAGGGAGTCGAATCCTGCGCCGATACCCAGCAGCTCTGAGATCGGCCGGCTGAGCAGCCAGAGCAGCACGGTGAGCAGGAATACGCCCAGGGTCAAGCGCTGCTGCAGGGTCAGGGGGCCCTGTTCGGCAGAGAGCTCCGTGGTCGGTTCCAGGTGGTAGGACAGGTCCGGTTGTAACAGCAGTCTCAGTAATATCACCACCAGGGGCAGCATCACCAGTACGATCGGCAGACCGAAGCTGAACCATTCAACAAAGCTGATGCCACTGGCGGCGGCCGCAATGGCATTGGGCGGGCTGCCCACCAGGGTACCGATGCCGCCGATATTGGCTGAATAGGCCAGGCCCAGCAGCAGATACCAGTGGGTGGCGCGATACTTTTCATAGGGTAGGCGGGCAAGCAGACCCAGTGCCAGGGGCAGCATCATCGCGGTGGTGGCAGTATTGGATATCCACATGGAGACAAACGCCGTGGTGGCGAACAGCAGCAGGGCTGCCCGGGATAGCTGGCCATGGGCCGCCCGCATCACCAGGGAGGCGAGGCGGACATCGATCTGCTGCCGGTGCAGGGCCGCCGCCAGGGCAAAGCCGCCCAGGAAGAGAAATATGATCGGATGGGCGAAATTGCGCAGCGCCTCGCTGGCGCTGAACACCCCACTGCCGACGGTCAGTAATGGGATCAGCAGGGCGGTGATGGTGATGTGGAAAGTTTCGGTAATCCAGAGCAGGGCGATAAAGGCGAGTATGGACAGACCGATGCGCAGTGGTTCGTCCAGGTTTATCCCCCAATAGAGTACCAGGGCGATCACGGTTGCCCCGGTCAGCGTAATCCAGCGTCGATCCATATCAGATGCTCATTTGCGGCTGCCAAACAGGTAGCCAATGTTGTTATTGTGGTGGCCTGTTCCGGGTGTCTGTTGACCGGCGGTGTTTCTGTCCCGGTCTTGCCCCGCTTTTCTGGTATTAGGGCTAGATTAACATGTTAATTGCCCGGGTTGCAGACCGGCTCAGCCAGTGGGGTTGGCTGCTTTCATAAACGCTTTTTCAGGCCGATAGTTTTTTAACCACTCGGCAAACTCCCGGGCCGGCATGGGCTTGGCGAAGAAGTAGCCCTGTGCCAGGTCGCAGCCGTTTTTCTTCAGGTAGAGTGCCGCCTCCTCTGTTTCCACACCTTCGGCAACCACCTGTAACTCAAACCGGTGTGCGATGTCGATAATCAGGCTGACAATGTGGAGATTGGCCTTATCATCCTTCAGGCCCCGGATAAAGGACTGGTCGATCTTCAGTTCGTCAGTGGGAATGTCCCGGAAATAGGAGAGGCTGGAGTAGCCGGTGCCAAAGTCATCAATGGCGATCCCGATGCCCAGATTTCTCAGGGCGTTGAGTTTTTCAAACACCGTGTCGATGTCGGTGATGAAAGACTGTTCCAGCACCTCCAGACAGAGGTCCACGTTGTCCCGTTGCCAGAGTTTCTCGGCGCTCATCACCAGATCGACAAAATCGGGTTGGGCCAGAATGTTGGGGGGAATATTCACCGACACCGACAGCCGGCCCCACTGCTCTGTCCACTCACCGCTCAGCCGCAGTGCGCTGTTCAGCATCCAGATGGTCAGGGGTTTGAGGAAACCGATCGCTTCCGCGACCGGCAGAAACTGGTCCGGGGAGAGCAGGCCACGGGTTCTGTTCTGCCAGCGAACCAGGGCTTCCGCCCCCACCGGTCTGCCGGTGTCCAGGGAGATTTTGGGTTGGAAGAACACCTGTAACTCGGAGTGATTGATTGCATCACCAAGGGCAACCTCAATATCCCAGTTCTCCGGGATCTCCTGCTCCCGGGTCAGTTTCGGGAAGCCGATCGGCTGCTCCTGGTACTTGGCTTCTGCCAGTGCCAGTTCGGCCGACTGTAACAGGGCAGTGGCGGTATCGGCATTGGCGGGACAGAGGCTGACTCCGATAACCGCCTTGCAACGAAAATCCCGCCCCTCAACGTTGATGGGCAGATCGAGCAAGCGCTGGATCTTCATGGCGGCCAGTTGGGCATGCCCGACGTTGGCCACCCGATCCAGGATCAGGGCAAACTGGTCGTCACCGATGCGGGCCAGGTAGTCATCCTTGCGTCGCACCTGTTTGAGCACTTCGGCCACCGCTTTCAACACCGCGTCGCCGGTGTGATGGCCGAAGTGTCTGTTGATTTTGTGGAAGCGCTGAATGTCAATAATCAGCAGCGCCATGGGGGCGCTGAAGTCCACCGCGTCCTGAACCATCTGGTTGAGCAGTTCCATGAACCGGGGACGGTTATAGAGACCGGTGAGCAGGTCATTCATGGTGTTGAGTGAAACCGCTCACAGGAACAGCTCCTGCATGTTGATGCCGTAGGCCCCCGGCTCCAATCCCCGTTCGACCCGGAATGCTTCCCCTGTGGTTGTCAGGTCGATCCGTTTGAACTGGCTGTAGGGCTCCTTGTTTTCATCCAGCAGCAGCATCACCGTAGGTTGCAGCCGACGCAGTCCGTTGGTCTCGATGACCGCCCCCACCTGTCCGGTGTTAAGTTCCACCAGGGAACCGGTGGGGTAGAGTCCTACGGTTTGAATAAACTGCTCCACCAGCTCCCCCTGGAATTTATCGTCACGCAGACTGTACAGTTCGGTAATGGCTTCGTGGGGAGAGAGTGGTCGGGATTCACGGTAGGGACGTTCGCTGGTCATGGCGTCATAGCTGTCCACAATGCCGGCTATCCGGCCGTACATAGGGATATCATTGTTCGCCAGGCCCTGCGGGTAACCGCTGCCGTCGTAGCGTTCGTGGTGGGTGGCGACCATCTGCAACACATCATAGTCCAGGCTGTTTTTGCCGCCTTTTTTCCTCTCCTCGGAAATCAGTACCCGTACGCTCTGGTCGACATGCTGGCGAATAATCTCCAGTTCCGCATCGGTCAGTTCACCCTTTTTGTTCAGAATATCCGGTGGAATACGGCTCTTGCCCAGGTCGAGCAGCAGGCCACCGAGGGCCAGTTTGTTGATGCCGCTGATCTCCAGCCCCAGGTGCCGACCGAATGTGGCGCACCAGACCGAGGTACCCAACGCCCGGGAGTAGGTGTACTCGTCCAGCTTCTTGAGCTGCACGATCCACATCATGGCGGCCGGATTGCGGTTGACACTCTCCACCATGTCCGATACACCGGCCTTGACCACACTCAGGTCGATATCACGGCCCTTCTCCAGGTCCACCAGCAACTGCCTGTACTCATGGGTGAGTGACTCGGAGGCCTTGGTGGCGGTCTCTATCTCGGTACGGAACTCTTCCGTGTTCTGATAGGTGGTCTTGCGCAGTGACTGGTACTCCCGTTTTATCTCCGCAATGGCTGCCTGGGACTGGGGGTTGGGCGTCTCTCCGAATAGCTGTTGATCGGCGGCTTTGTCCAGTATCCAGTAGCGCGGATGGGGGGAGATGCCCTGTTCCACATCGATATAGACATAGCTGCAATATTTGCGGATACGTTCAATATCCTCCGGCGATGTGATTTTTACTCCCTCCAGATCGAACGGGGTCCTGATCCAGGGACGATCCAGTCTGGATACAAACATCCCGATTTCAAGCCCATCAACACTGGTTTTTACTTCTGTCTTCATACAGGAGAATTCGTTTGATTCGTAACCGCTGTTCAATTTCGGCCATGAAACCCGATCATGACAGTAATTCCTCTAGTCGAGGTTATCCTCTCCCCACTTTAAAATCCACAGGCGGGATCATGGAAGTCGGGCGACTCGCCTGTGGGCTTTTGCCCGGCTGGCAACGGTGTTATGGCCGGGACGCCGAGTGCGCTGCAATCTCATTCATGAAAGCGTCACCATAACGTTCCAGTTTGGTCTGGCCGACGCCGCTGATCTGCAGGAACTCGTCGGTCTCAGTGGGTTTGTCCCTGGCCATCAACAGCAGTGTGTTGTCGCCAAACACCACGTAGGGCGGCACACCTGCCTCGTCGGCCAGGCTTTTACGCAGCTTGCGCAAGCGTTCGAACAGCGCCTCGTCATAGGGGCCGATTTCCGCCGCTCCCCGGGGCGCCCTGGTTTTGCGCTTGGCTTTTTCCCGGGTCCGGGGCAGCGCCAGTTGCAGCTGCTTTTCACCCCGCAACACCGGGCGCGCCTCGGGGGTGAGACGCAATACCGAGTAGTGTTCGATATCCTGCAGCAGGTAACCGTGGTGAATCAGTTGGCGGATCAGGCTCGACCACTCGATCTCGCTCTTGTCACTGCCGATACCGTAAGTACTGAGCTGGTCATGGCCAAGGCGTCGAATCCGTTCGGTGTCGGCACCCCGCAGCACATCTACTACGTGACGGATGCCGAACGCCTGACCGACCCGGTAGACGCAGGAGAGTGCCTTGCGGGCATCTTCGGTGGCATCGAAGGTTTCTGGCGGATCGAGGCAGAGATCGCAGTTGCCGCAGCCCTCGATCTGCTCGCCGAAGTAGTTGAGCAGTACCTGGCGACGGCAGGTGACACTCTCCGCCAGGGCGATCATGGTGTTCAGCTTGTGCAGTTCAATCCGTACCCGCTCCGGGTTGTCACCACTCTCCACCAGTTGGCGCACCAGCACCATGTCCTGGGTACCGAACAGCAGCAGCGCCTCCGCCGGCAGACCGTCGCGCCCGGCCCGACCGGTCTCCTGGTAGTAGCTTTCGATATTTTTCGGCAGATCGTAGTGCACCACAAAGCGCACGTCGGGCTTGTCGATGCCCATGCCGAAGGCGACCGTGGCCACCACAATGTCGATCTCGTCACGCAGAAACTGATCCTGCACCCAGGCGCGCTGCTCGGCCGACAGGCCGGCGTGGTAGGCGGCGGCACGGAAGCCCTTCTCATACAGTTGGGCCGTCAGTCGCTCCACCCGCTTACGGCTGAGGGCGTAGATGATGCCCGCTTCGTCGGCATGGTTGGCCAGAAACTGCTGCAGCTGGCTGAGGGGGTTGTGCTTCTCCAGCACCGAGTAGCGGATATTGGGGCGATCAAAACCGGTGATGTGGCAGGCCGCCTGCTCCAGCTTTAATACCCGCAGGATATCCTTGCGGGTCTGGGGGTCGGCGGTCGCGGTCAGGGCGATCCGCGGGACCTGGGGAAACAGTGTCTCCAGCTCCCCCAGTTGCGCATACTCGGGCCGGAAGTCGTGCCCCCATTGGGAGACACAGTGGGCCTCGTCGATGGCGATCAGAGCGATCTCGATATCCCGCAGCCGCTCGATAAAATCGGCCCGCATCAGCCGCTCCGGGGCGATATAGAGCAGATCCAGTTCACCGCTGTGCAGCTGGGCAAGCACCTGGCGGGCGTTATCCGGGGAGAGGGATGAGTTGTAAAAGGCCGCCGTGACCCCGTTTGCCCGCAGTGCGTCCACCTGGTCCTTCATCAGGGAGATCAGCGGCGAGATGACGATTCCAACACCGGGTCGCAGCAGCGCCGGGATCTGGTAACAGAGCGACTTGCCACCACCGGTCGGCATCAGCACGAAGGCGGACTGTCCGGCGACCAGTTGCTCGATGATCTGTCGCTGGTGGGGGCGGAATTGGCGGTAACCGAACACCCGGTTGAGGGTCTGGTCGAGCCGATCCGGGCTGGCTGGGGTTGGATTCATCCGGGCATTCTAAAGGTTGCAGGGGAGGGCCACAATTGGAACCCGGACACCCCCCGCATGGAGGGGGTGTCCGGGGCATCCTGACCGAAGGTGATCACGCCGGGGCCTGGAACAGCTCCCCGCCGTGGAATCTGGCGGGGAAGGGATTTAACGGATCACCCTTTTCGGTTGCTCTTCACTCGTCGGGGATTTGAGCTGCAACTGGGGTATTGGCTGGGGCCCAGGGGGCGTGGTGGTGATTTTCCGGACCGGCTTGCTGGGCGAAGTGGCCTGAGCCCTGGGTGTCAATTGACCGGGTATCACCGGGGTGCTGCCGGGGGCCTTGAAACCCGGGTTAACTGTAGGCACCGCGGGTTTCGGCTTGCAGGTGTAGTACCAGCTCAGGCCGGTGAAGTGACCTTTTTTACTCCAGGTGAATTTTTTTGCGTTCTCATCTTTCTCCTCAATCAAAAGGCTGAAATCGCGCTTAAACTCTTTGTTTATCTTCTCCCAGGTTTTGTTCTCATCCAGGGCTGCTGTATAGCTGAAATGGTGCTGTTTGTAACCCTCGTCACTGTTGTAGCTGATAGGGAACGACTGGTAGACGGAATTGCCACCCATGACGATGCTGTAACGGATGTAACCTTTGCCATGGCCTTTGAAGCTGACAGTGAATTGCTTATCGCTGGGGCAATAGCCTGCGTCGTGAATTTTGTTGGTGGTGATTTGTGCCTGAGTGATCATGAGCGGCTGATATCCACCTCCGATACTGTTCGCACCGGAGATCGGCGTGCTCTTGGCTTTGATAGAACCGACCCCACCGGAAGCCTTACAGATGATATCCACCGCGACGTTGGTGGTTGCTTTCTCAAAATACCGCTTGGACGCATTCGACTTGGGGCCACAGGAAGCTACTGCGGACAAAGCGATGTTTCTGGACAGGTGCTGATCAGAGTTCATCACCTGTAGTTTGCTGACGCCCTGATTCTGCTTGGTTTGCAGCATATCCTTACACAGCTGGACCGGATTGAACGGCAGTTCACTCAAGGGAACCTGCATCTCTGCGCTGGTATAGCCGATCGATTTTTGTCCCCTGGCGAACAAGTGGACGGTGTAATAGGGGTGGTACTCAGCAATACCGCCGCCTATATTTGGGTTTCCGAAGACCATGTCGGTCGACTTGAGGATGTTGTAGTTTTTACAGCCGGCTTTCATCTCCATGTGGTAGTTAACACTATTGCCACTGGTAACCTTGTTGTATTCCCCGTTAGTCGCCTCAACTACTATTTTTCCGTCGTTGATGTGGATGCCATCAGCCTTGCGGATATCAACATATTCGACACGGTCCAGCAGTGCCCAACCGGGCAGGCTCAGGCCACCGGTCGTGATGGCGAGTAAGCTGGTGGCTATAATACGATTGGTGTTCATGGTGCTCTCCATTTGAATTTGTTATCCAGACACCTTTGAGTCGAAGCTCGCAGCAAAACGGTTCACTATTTTTTCCACTGAATGATTCCGTAACCAAATACCGGGTCCCGACCAGGGATGCCCAGATCTGTTGTGAGGGCGGGCAGGGTCTCCGGGTGAGCCGCCAGAACCGCCGTAACCCAGGGCGCGGCATAGGAGCTGCCGCTGGCGTAAAAGCCCTTGCCTCCCAGGTCAGCGGCCCAGACATCCACTCCTGGGGCTACCACGTCAAGTAATGGGCTGTCGGGTGAGGTCCTGGCTTTGCTGTGTTGGATATCGACGGCGGCCACGGCAATCACATCGGGATGGTTGGCCGGGAAGAGCAGGGGCGAATCCCGGCCTCCATTACCGGCGGCGGCAACCAGCACTATGTTGGCCTGGTGAAACCGAGTCAGTGCCTGGGCAATTATCCAGCTGTCACCGCCCCCAAAACTCATATTCAGCGCGTCGGGCCTTTCCATACGGGCAAAAATAGTTTCCAGCCCCTGCAACCACCAATCAGTGCGGGTACGCAGTTCACCCTGGGTTCCGGGTTTGAAGATATTGACGGCCAATAGGCGCGCCTCCGGCAGGGCGCCGCTGACAAAATTCCGGCCCACCAGCAGGCTCGCCACGGCGGTGCCATGGCGGCTGGCTGTTGTGTCCTGACCGGTTATATCCAGACTCTCGATCCGGCTGTTGCGTAATGCCGGGTGCTGAGTATCCACCTTGCCATCCAGCATGGCGATGTAGGGATCTGAACCGATCGACCCCGGGTCCGGCAGGCCGGTCAGCGGCCGCGCATATTCCCGGCCTCGACTGCTCTGCAGAAAATAATAGCGATTGAACTCGGCCTGGAGTTGCGGGTGGTGTTGCTGCAGCCGCTTCAGTAATGCATCGCTATCGGTGGTTGTGGGTACCCGATAAACACTCAGCACCATGGACAGGCTTTTCAACACCAGACGGCGTTTAATCCGCAGGCCGTACTCTCTCAGCAGTTGTTGCTGGGTTTGGGCTTCAGCCAATGTGTTGGCTATGATCAGGATCTCCGACTTGATCAGTACCCCTGCCCGTTCCCGCTGACTGCTGATAGCCGGCATGGAGGGGAGCTGGCCAAGCAGCTGGAGTTCCCGCTGGCCGGTCGGTGGGGGAGCGTCGGGTTCACCTCGATCCTGGAGTGTTCCTGTGGTATCCGGTTGTCTGCCTGCGGTGGCGCTACCTGCGGATATTGAACCGGCGTTGGTAGCGGCAGCCCTGTCAGGCGCGGTATCCGCGACAGGTGCGCCGGTAGGCTGGAGGTGCTGATCCGGTGCGCTGGTTGTGGCCCGTATGACGACCGGTGTTGTAGTGGGGTTTGCAGCTGTGCTGGCAGATCCCGGAACGCCTGCCGGGTCCGTGCTCTGGGCCAAACCAGCTGCTGACCAGAGCAGTGAAATTCCCAATGTCAGGTGCAGCAGAGGCCTACTCATGGCCAATGATCTGGGCGTGCTCGATAAAGCTGGCGCCAGTCAGCTGGTTGAGAATAGCCTGGCTGTCAGCCTCTTTGGGAACCGCCAGGGTGACAACCCCCAGTGCAGAGGGTCCATCCACAACCTGGGCCTGCAGGGTGAACAACAGGGCTTCAATATCGCCCCAGAGCGCATCCTGTTTGATCACTACGCGAAACAGTTGCCCATCCAGCTGTTGTACCTGCGGGTCACCACCCAGTACCTGGGTCGGTGTCTGATCGATCGGTTTGAAATAGATGCCCACCTGCAGACAGATAACCAGCACCGCGGCTGCAGCGAGGAAACGATTCCAGAAGTTACCGGTGCCGGCCTTGCGGTTATCGACTGGCGGTTTGTGCAGACTTTTTTGCAGTCGTTTCCAACCCAGCTCGCCAGGTTCAACCGATTTCCACTGGGCCTTTACATGATCCTGAAGGGACTCCAGCATGGCTTTTTCGGCACGTGCCTCGGCGGAACGTTCAAGCAGCTCGTCGACGGCCTGGCGTTCTTCGCCGCACAGGGTACCGTTGACGTACCAGGGCAGCAGTTCGATCAGTTTGTCGTCTTTGGCCTTGTCGTTCATGTCACTCACTCGCTTGGGTCTGTTGGTCTATCTGTCGTTGGCGGTGCGAAAAGGGTTCAATCCAGTTTCGACAGGAAGCGACTCAAACAGGCCAGCAGTAGTTTTTTCGCATGTAACATGCGGGTTTTGACTGTGCCCTCAGGAATACTCAGGGTTTGGGCTATTTCCGGATAGCTGCAACCTTCAAAAAAGGTGAGATAGACAACCTGACGATGACCCTGCCCCAGCTCCTCCAGGCAGAACTTGACGTGTCCCCGGTTCTCCCGGGCGATCTCGCCGATTTCCAGGGAGCAGCCCATTCGGTCCGGTGAATTTTCATCAATATGGGTTTCGTCTTCGTGGTCATGGCGCACGTTACGGCGCACCATGTCCACTGCCTTGTGGTGGGTGATGGAGAACAGCCAGGTTTTGACGGAAGATTTACCGGTGTACCCGGTGGCTTTGTGCCATACCTCCGTCATCACCTCGTTCATTACCTCGCTGGCATCCACCGGGTTTTTCACTGTGCGCAGGGCAAAGTTGTAAACCATGCCGGAGTATTTGCGATAGAACCGTTCCAGTGCCGATTCCTGGCCCGCGATTATCCCCTGTAGCAGGGCCTTGTCGTCATCCATGGCGAGGCGTCAGCTCCCAACTGTTTATCCTGTAGCTCATTGCTGGACAAAGGCAAAGGTCTTGAGGGGGGATTTACCGATGATCTGACCCTGCTGATCCAGGGCGTTCACCCGCCACAGGTATTGCTGATGGCTTTGCAGCTTGCCGAGCACCAGGGGAGACAGGGTAGTCTCAGTGCTGCCTTTGGGAATCAGCATGCCGGTGACAAAGGCTGGGGAGGCATCCCCGGACGGCTGGAATACCTGTAACTGGTAAACCACGGCACCATCGACCTGGCTCCAGTCCAGGAGCGTGTCGCCGTTGATGGGTTGGCTGCTGGGGGTCAGGGTCATCATGGTCAGGGCGATATCGGACTTCATCAGGACCTGGTACAGCACTTCCACCCGCTTGCCACTGGTTTCACAATCCTGATTGGTATCATCGCTATTGGCACGATCCAGCAGGCAGAAACGCAACAGGTACTTGCCGGGTTTATTGGTGGGCAGCCTGGGGCTGATCAGGCGGCTGTGTTGCAGCTGGTTCAGGGTTTTGCGCTCCAGCTTCAGGGTGCGGTAGATGGGATTGGCTTCCGTACTGCCGGGCTCAGCCAGTTGCCAGTAACCTTCCAGCACGCCGCTTCCGCTGTAATTTACATCCAGGTAGCTGAACAACTCTTCACCGGACTCCACGACGGTCATGCTGGAGAGATTGGGGAAGCTCAGCTGCATCATCTGCACGGCAAACTGGCTCTGGTCACGGGTGGTGCGTAGACCACTATCGTTCAGGCGAAAACGGACATCGGCATTAATCCCGGGGGTAGGGGCACCACTAGTGTCCGCAAAGGAGCGGCGGATAACAATGGTTTTGTAGCCGGCGTTGATCCAGCTTTGCACCTGGCTGGCGCTGATATTGAAACTCTCCGGGTAAACCTGCCCGGGTGGTGTGATGGCACCCGCAATTACCAGTGGTGTTGCCAGGTTCTCCACCCGCGCCTGGGATGAGAATCTGTCGGAAGTGGAGCTGACGTGCCACTGAATGGTGAAGTGATTGTTTCTGTTTGCCTGCAATACCAGGGTGGAGGATGAACCTGAGGCAGCAGTGACATCGGCCCGGGCCGTGGACAACAGGCCCAGACAACTGCCGATCAGCAGCAGGGCGACCAGCAGGCGGGAGGTAGTTTGTGTTAACAGTTGTTTTTTCATGGCAGCTCTTTTAACCCTCGTTATTGCCAGACCAGTAGACACTGAAGCCCATCAGGATCTGCCAATTTTCATAGTCGCTTGTGTTGATGGAGTCCTCCTGTCTGCCGTAACTGCCTTTCAGGAACAGATCCAGGCCGGGTTTACGAGATTGCGCTTCAATAGCTTTCCAGCTTAATTGCAAGTTACCGGTATGGGTGTCCTGTCGGCTGTCCAGATAAACAGGGTTTCCATACTGGTTGTCGAAGCGACCGTAAAAATAGTTCAGATTCATTGTCAACTTACGGGGAATCAAGCCGATCTGGGTATCAAAGCCGGCATTGAGCGTCTCCTGTTCATTGCCGTTACGCTTTTCGCGATAACGATTCCACTGTAGTTGTGGCGTGATGCTGAAGCGGCTGTTTGGATACCACCCCAACTGAAACGTGGTCATGTGATTCGTGGTATCACCCAGTGGGGTATATATCTCGACGGCATTTTGCATTACCGCTTCACTGCGGTCTTCCACATCCACCCGGGCATAGCTGAGTCCCCAGTTCCAGGTGTCGTGGCTGAGGGTAAAGCCGATGGAGTACTCCTGCTGGGTGTTATCGATATCCATGCCGCTGAGCAGTTGGTCGCCATCCCGTTGGGTATTTTTAGTGAAGTGGTAATAGGCGTTCAGGCTTGGTGCACCGAGGGTTGACCAGACACCTTGCCCGGTGTCGACGGTGGGCGTGTAGTACAAGTCCAGTCCACGATAATCCATTTTGCGGGTGGCACGATCACTGCGGTCAGATTCGTTGGTCTCCTGCTGCTGCAAGTCCGCATTAAAACTCAGGGAGCCGGCACCGCCGGAGAAGGTGGCCTGGTGCGAGATCAGGTCGCCGGGCAGCGCCAGATTGGCGATGCTGTAAAAGTACTCACCTACCCGCTGGCGCTGCAGGTTGAGCTGCCAGTAATCCAGTCCCAGGGTGGGCATGGCCTCGCCGGAATTGAGCTGCACCAGAAACTTGCTGGCGTTATCGTTCAGGGTGTCATCGCCATACTCAAGGCCGTCACTGTCAAAATCTGAAGCGGCGCTCTCCCAGTGCAGCCAGAGGGCACGGTTCATCCATATGGAATCGAGCGATAGGCCCCAGCTGTGACCGCCATAGACGGTATCAGAATCAATCACCGTAAAGCCGCTGCCGGCCGAGGTCCCCTTACCGTCCACGTAACTGGCACCGATAATCAAGCGCTCCGGGTGATTGCTGATGGGGCTGAAAGAAAGGGTGCCGCCGACGGTCTGGTTCTGTTGTTCATCGGTCCAGAACAGATCCTCCCCGGCACTGTTGGTGGTCTCGCTCACCGCGCCAAAAAGGGATGCTTTAAATCGATCATCGTGGCGCTTGCTGAACAGGTTGATGCTGCGGCGCTGATAGCCGGAGAAGAGCAGGCTCTCCTGTTCCACACTGTTGTTGCCCACCTGTATTCCGGTGGAATACTGGTCACCATCATGAGACAGGGTGGCCTGGTAATCAGCCAGTTGCCATTGGTTTTCGGGGACGTGCCCCTGCTGCATTGAGTCATAAATGGCCTGGATACGCGCGTCCACCCGGGCATTGCCATTCTGATAAGTCAGCGCACCATCAATAGCGGCATTACTCTGCCAGTGATCGCTATTGCTGTAGTCGGCCTGATCATCTTCATCAACGCGGTACTGGGTGGATAAGGTGGAGTTGATTGACCACTGGGTATGGCTCTTGGGCGCTATGCTGAGCATGGTTTCGGTCAGGGTTTCGACCTCGCCGTCCTCATAATAGGCCACTACATAGGCTTCGTAGTTGCCCGGTTCCAGATCACTCTCCACAGTCACCGTTACACCCGTATCACTGAAATGTGCGAACTGAGTGACATCGTAACCGCCGATTTCGACACTGAAATAACTAACGGGTTTTCCCTTCGGCGGATGTTGGAACTGGAGAGCTATATCGTCCGCTGCTTGTGTCTGCAGACAGCAAAGTATCAGACTGAGGGAGACCAATAGCCTCCCATGGCTTGCCAGCGTAGTCATACCGATATCCTTATGGGTTTATTATTGTGCAATAATAATGCCAGTCGAAAAAGTTCAATACAAGCGCAAAGCCGCCGGGCCGAAGCCCAGCGTCTGGTGTTGTAAAGTTCGAGTTGTTAACGGCTACTTGACCGGTACATAGTTGAAGCAGGTGTAGGACAGATACATCTTGGAGTCATTGTTCTGACCATCAGAAGGCAGGTCGATAAACCTATTCTTCACCTTGATGACATCTGTGTCCGCATTACAGGTGCGTTTGATAACTTTTTGTTGTGCACAATCATACTGGTACCACTTTTTACCCTCATGCTCCATCAGCTTGATGTTGATTGGCGTAAAACCGGCTCCGCACTGCGCCGGTTTGACAATCTGCGTCGCTGACAGAACCAATTTGGGTACAACGGGTTTTGCCTGGTTCTGCGGGGCCGCCAGGGCAGTCCCGATCAAACCTGCGCTGAACGCCACCAGGCAGAGAGCGATAGCGGATAAAAAAGCGTGTTTCTTCATGATGATTTCCCTGTTTGGTTGCTGGATGTACAACTCTGTCGCAGGAAATCGAAAAAGGGTTCAAAGGGAAGTCACCCCGTCTGGTCAGGGAGGGATTGTGGGGTGGAGTGGCGCTGGAACAGCTCGCCGTTATCGCTTCTCTCCGCCCTGCCAATCGATCTTCGGATCCACTGAGCGCAGGTGCAGATCCCGTTGTGGGAAGGGGATCTCGATACCGCCCTCCGCCAGCGCCTTGTTCAGGGCCATGTGCAGATCGTGCAACAGGGGCATGCGCTTGAAGTTGTCGCTGACAAAGACGCGGATGTCGAAGTTCAGCGAACTGTCGCCAAAGCCGGTGAAGAAGATGGTGGAGCGGGGTTCCTTCATCACTTCAGGGTGATTTTCCACCACCTCGGTCATGATCTTCAGCGCCTTGTCGGTATCCGAGCCGTAGGCAATGCCCACCGTGATGACGATACGGGTCACCGGATCGGTCAGGGTCCAGTTGATCAGGGGATCGGTGATGAAGTTCTTGTTCGGCACCACCAGCTCCTTGTTGTCCCAGTCGGTGATGGTGGTGGCGCGGATACGGATCCGGGAGACGGTGCCGCTGATGTCGCCAATGGTGACGGTGTCGCCGATGCGGATCGGGCGTTCAAACAGGATCAGTATGCCGGAGAAGAAATTGGCGAAAATCTCCTTCAGTCCGAACCCGAGGCCGACGCCCATGGCTGCCACCAGCCACTGCACATCATCCCACCGCAGGCCGACCAGATTGAGTACCAGCAGACTGCCGGCACCGTAGATGGTATAGCGGCTGATGGTGGAGACCGCATAGCGGGTGCCCAGGTCCAGGCTCAGCGGTTGCAGTAGGGTGATCTCCAGCAATCCCGGCAGGTTGCGTCCGGCAACCATGGTGAGGGCCACCGCCGCCAGCGCCGCCAGACCCTCCCAGAGGGAGATGTCGGAGATCTCGCCGGCGCTTTCGAACCGCCACAGCACCACGGTGTTTAGCCAGCTGAGGGCGGGTGTCAGCTGTTCCCAGATCAGGTAGATCAGCACGGCAAACAGCAGGCCGGCACCGACCCGCAGCAGTCGCCGGGTCTGTTCGTTGATGGTGGCCAGGTTGATCGCCTCGAACTCCGCCAGTTCCGGTACCCCCTCACCGGCGGCCTCGGCGGCCTCCTTGGTGAGCTTGGCTTCCTGGGCCGCCTGTCGTCTGGCCCTGGCCCGTGCCAGCGCCAGACGGCGCTCCGCCACCAGTAACCAGCGCTCCAGCAGGTGGTAGGTCAGAAAGATGAATATTCCGCCGATCATGGAGAAATAGAGCATGCGCTCCAGGTTGAGGGCACTGAAGTAGTAGCCCTCAAAGGCCAGTATGGCCAGGCTCAGGTTGACCAGCACCACCGCTGGATACCAGAGCCTGCTCAGGGTGGTGCGATTGTCGTTGCCATCGGTTGCCAGAAAACCGCTCCAGGGGTTGAGCATGCGATGGAAAAACAGCGTCATGACCAGCAGCCCGGCGATAAAGGCCAAACGCCCCAGGGAGTTGATATAGGCGTCATTCTCGACCCACTCAAACACCCCGACAGTAAAGCCGATGGGAACCAGGGCAGCCACCAGCCAATGCATGTGTTGACGGAAATGGGTGCCGTGTGCCGGGTTCCAGCGAAAGTGCACTTCGGCCAGGCCGTTCCTGATAAACAGGTAACGGACAATTTGGATGATGAAGAAGAACACCGCCACGCGCCGCAGTCCGATGGATAGCGCTACGGTGAAAGAGTGATCGGAGCCCTTGGTGAGCCACCATCCCAGGGCGGCCATCAGCAGCGGCCAGGGCAGTGCCAGCAGCAGGGTGATGAGAAAGGCGCTGCCGGTATTGCCGAAGCTGTCCCGGGTCACATTGCCGACAGCAGGGGCAATTTCAGCCAGCCGCCGGCGCATCTTCTTTCGGTAGGCCAACAGCAGGCCCATTATCATCACCAGCAGTATAAACCGGTAGGGATAGCGTTCCAGGCCGTTGATGATGCCATCGGCGGCGCTGTGCCAGTTCTGGGCGGAGAAGAACCAGCCGATTGCCGCGATTGTGTCCCGGAAAGTATCCGCGGATATTCGGCTGGTGGAAGGTATCCAGAGCAGATGGCGGTCCAGCAGTTCACCATACTGGGCCACCCGGTCGTAGAGTTGCAACTGTTCGGCGTTGAGGTCGGCCTGCGTCTTCTCATAGCGCCCATAGGCCGTTATCAGTTTGTCCAGCAGCACCAGTCGATCATCCAGCAGCTGTTTCAGTTCGAGGCGGATACCGCTCCACTCCGCGGCAGACAGATCAGCCGGGCGGAGTTCATCAATCAGGTCATGTTCGAGTTCCGCCTGTAACTGTTTTCTTTGATCATCGATCTGAAAAGACTCCAGCCGCACGGTGGCGATCTCGGCGCGTCGCTTCTCGACGCTTTTCTCGATATCCGCCAGGCGGGGCAGGCTGGTGCGCTGCTTCTGCAGGACGCGGCCCGGCTGTTCATCCAGGCCACCGATACTGATCTGTTGCTGAACCCGCTCCTGGCTCTGGCGGATCGCCTCTTTGCGGGCCACGGTCTTCTCCAGCTCCAGGGTGATCGCTTCGGTCCGGCTGGCCAGTTGGGCCAGCTTCTGGCTGAGAGCGCTGTTCTGGTTGGCGTACTGCTGGATCAGCGGATGCTTCCCCGCTGCCTCCTGCTGGGCAATTGCCGCCTGCTGCTGGGCCTGCTGCGCCTCTTCGGACTGCACCAGGGAGGTCTGCTCCTGGAACTGCTGCACCTGGGCGTCGGCCTGTTTCAACCGGGCCTGGGCCAGTTCAATCTGAACCGCCAGTTGGTCCATGCGGTGGGTATGGCTGAGCCGCTCCATCTGCAGGCGGTTTATCTTGTTTTTCAGCATCAGCTGGGTGGCTGACGCGAGCTGTTTTTGCGACGCCTGGAGCCGGTTTGCCGATTCGCCACTCAGCTGCTGTTCGATCTCCTCCAGCCAGCGCTTGGCATCTGCCAGCTCCTTACCGGACTGTTCCGGCCGGAGTCGCTGCCGGCTGCGCTGCTCCTCCAGCTCCTGCAGCTCGGTCTGGGCCAGTTGGCGTTCCGACTGGGCCAGGTTATAGCGTCGACTCAGCTCCTCAAATGTCAGATTGGCGGATGGGGTGGAGGGTTTGCTCTGGCCGGCGAACAGGCTGAGGGCATTGCGTAGCTCCTTGAGTTGCTGTTCAGCGTTGTCGACTGTCTGCTTGTACAGCTCTGCCTGCTTCTGCTCCCGCTCGGCCTGCTGCAGCAGGTCCAGAATCTGGCGGTAGACCTCCAGCTCCTTGCTGTCGCTCCCTTCCTGCCCGGCGATCGCTTCCAGCTCGGTAACCTTGGCCCGGGCGCTCTCGATGGTCAGGGCGGTGGACTCCAGTGGGTCGACCGGGTCCGCCGCCAGAATGGGCAGGATGACCGCCAGGTTCAACAGGAGTATCGGCAGCAGCCTGGACAGTGGCCGAAATTGGATCAGGAGGTTCAGCACGGATCTCCCCGGAGGTGCGCTCATTAGTAGCCGATGTGGCAGATACTGACCCGCTCTGGAGCGGTTGGTTCAAAATCCCACCCCCCGGTGGTGTTGTCAACAGATACTATTCTTCTCTGGCCGCCCCCGGGGTCGATTTCCGGCCAGGTCCGGGGGTGTGCCGGATCGTTCTGTACAGAATGGGGTGCAGTGGCGATCAGTCGTTGGTATGGGGATGGCTGTGTCCGGGAACGGTGTCATCGTGTTCATGTCCGGCATCCAGGCCGCTGGCGTGGATATGCAGATGGGAATGGGTATGCACATGGGGGTGGCTGTGTATCACCCCCTCGCTCAGGGTGCCGTCCTTGATCACCACCGCACGGGTGGCCAACCGTTCCACCAGTCTGCGGTCGTGGGAGACAAACAGCATCGCCTGGGGCAGCGACTCCAGGTGTTCCAGCAGGCGCTGTTCGGCCTTCTCATCCAGCCCGTTGGTCGGTTCATCCATCAACAGCACCTGGGGTTGCATGGCCAGCACAGTGGCCAGCGCAACCATCCGTTTTTCCCCGCCGGAGAGTTTGTAGGTGATGCGGTCGGCATAGTGGGCGAGACCCAGGGAGTCCAGCACCTGTCTTCCTATCACCTCCGCTTCGGTCCCGGTTTTGCCCAGGTTACGTGGCCCGAAAACCACATCCTCCAGCACAGTCGGGCAGAACAGCTGGTCATCCGCATCCTGGAACAGCAGCCCGGCCCGGGCCCGGACTTCCCGGAAATCCGCCTCGCTGTGACGCTCCCGGCCGAAGGCGTGGATCGTTCCCTGGGTGGGTTTGTGCAACCCCACCATCAGTTGCAGCAGGGTGGTCTTGCCGGCACCGTTCCCCCCCAGCAGGGCGACCCGCTCACCGGCGTGCAGGTGGAAATCAATCCCGGACAGTACCGGGTGTCCCGGGTAGCCAAAGGCGATGTCCTGCAACCGGATCAGGGCTTCATTCATAGGATCTGCTCCAGCAGCAGTAGTGTACCGGCGACTCCCAGTACCAGCAGCAGCGCCAGGGAGTCGTGGCGACCCCAGAGCGTCTGTCTGGCCAGGTAGAAGCGGCCATTGAAACCGCGGCATTTCATGGCCGCCAGGATGCGTTCGGAACGTTTCAGGCTGCGTAGCAGCAACATTCCCACCAGCCAGCCGAAGGTCTGCCAGGTGTGTCGGTTGCTGCCGGCCACAAAGGCGCGCGCCCGCATGGCTAGCCGCAGGCGCCGGTACTCTTCAAACAGGACGCCGATATAGCGCACGGTAAACAGGAACAGGTGGATCAGCTTGTCCGGTAAGCGCAACTGGCCCAGAGCGTGGCCCAGCACCACCGGTTCCAGGGTGCCCACCAGGGCCATCAGCAGGATCACGATGGTATTGGCCTTGAGTACGATCCCCAGTGCCCGCTGCAGCCCCTCCACACTGGCGCTGAACGGTCCCAGGCTGATCAGGCTCTCTCCGGGGATGGAGAAGGGCAGCATCACCAGCAGCAGGATCATGAATCCCTCCATAGCCAGCAGCCGTTTACCCAGTGAGGCACCCCCCAGCCCGATCCACCAGGCCGCAGCCAGGCTCAGTAGCAGGCTGGGCAGTAACAGGGAGATCCGTTCCAGGGAGACCAGGGTCAGGGCCATCAGCAGGGCGCTGATCACCCGCAGGCGGGGATCGAAACGGGCCAGCCGGTTGTGGCGGGATGCCTCGTCAATCAGAGCCAGCTGCATCATCGGTCGGGGGCTCCCCGCCTGGCGCGCCACCAGAGAGCCACCCCGGCCAGACCAAAGATGAAACCGATGCCGCCCAGGATGTCGCTCAGCCGGGCCCGATCATCACTGCGCTGCAACTGTTCACGCAGGGGGCCGATCTGCCGGGCCACGGCCTGCTCGATCAATCTGGCCAATTGTGTATCGGGCGGAGTGACGGAACCAGACTGTGGCGCGGGGCTGTGATCGGTCGCTGCCGGTGGTGTGACTGAGCTGACCGGTGCGGGGGCAAACTCGCTGGAATGGATCTGCCACTCGGCCTGATGCCCCTCGCCGGTGTTGACCCGCAGCCGGTATTCCCCGGCGCTGGTCACCGGGTAGCTGAAGGTCCCCCGGGGGTCGGTCCTCAGTTCCGCCACTGTTTGGTTATCGGCATCGCTGATGGTGACCAGAGCGTCCGCCACGCCGGCACCACCGGCGAAGTAGGCGCTGCCGTGGATACGATCGCCCTCAACATAGGCAAACAGTTTCAGCAGGTGGGCCTCGGCCACGCCGTTACAGAGCAGCAGGAACGGGATAATCAGGCACAGACGCGACATCGGGTTACTCCCGTACAGTGATCAGTTCCGGCGCCACCCGGAGTATGAAACCGAGGGCGAAGCCGGTGACGGCGGCCTCGCCAATGATCAGTGGTGCATAGGTGGCCAGCACCAGTCTGGCCGCCGGTAAAAATTCGCTGCTGCTCAGGCCGAGACTGAAGCTTACCATCAGAGCGGTCAGCAGCACCCCCAGGGCGCCACCGAGACCACCCCAGAACAGCGTGGCCCTGCCGCTGGAACGGCGCAGTACCGGGCCGATCAGTGCCGCGCAAAGCAGCGCCGGCAGGGCGATATTCAGGGTGTTGACCCCCAGCACCAGCAGCCCCCCGTAGCCGAAAAAGACCGCCTGCATGATCAGGGCGACAAAAATGGCGGGTACTGCCGCCCAACCCAGGATCAATCCCATCAGCCCGTTCAGAATCAGGTGAACACTGCTGGGCCCGACCGGTATGGAGACCAGGGAGGCGACAAAGAAGGCGGCCGAGAGTACCGCCGCCTGGGGTATCCGGTCGTAGTCGAGTCGCCGGATCGCCACCGCCAACAGGCCGGCGGTGGCAACGGCGCCGGTGATCAGTATGGGGCTGGAGAGCACCCCGTCAGGGATATGGGCGATTGTGGTGGCTCCTTGGCTATGGCATGTCCCGGGTAAATACCCAGATCAGTGCCCCCTGTTCCACCGGAACCGCTTCACCGGCGGGATTGTTCATCTTCTCCGGCCCTTCCAGCAGCGCGGCGAATCCCCACCAGCCGGCCCGGGGCATGACATAGCTGAAGGTGCCGTTGGCATCCGCCTTGATCACCTGGGTGACATACGCGTCTGCCGGCGGCGTCACGCTGCCGTCATTCAGCCACTCAACCTCCACCTCTGCAAAGGGCACCGGCTGACCATTTTGCTGCACTACGCCCCGGAACTGGTTGCCGGTCCAGAGCCCGAAAGGACGGGTCAGAGGCTCGATCTCCACCGGAAATCCCACCGACCTGTCCCAGCCGGTTTCCGCGGCGAAGGCATCCACCACCACTTTGGTGTAGTGCTCGATCATCACCCCCTCGGCCGGCTCCCAGTAAGGGGCGGGTTGCAGGTAGAACAGGTAATCGCCGGGCCGGTTAAAGCGGAAATCGGCCCGGTAGGCAGTGGCACCGGCTACCTGATAGGGGGTGAGTGCGTCACGCAGATCCTGGTGGCCATCGGGTCCCAACACCCCGAACTGTACCGGTTCCCCCATCGCCATGGCCGGGCCCCGGGACATGGGATGGGTGAAACGCATATCCAGTTGTATGCTCCGCGGCGTTGCCTCATGGATCAGATCATGGGACGGGATCAGGGTCTGGAAGTGGGCGGCGGCAAACGACGGGAAGAGGACGACAATGGCCGGAATCAGGCAGGGGGCAAACCGTTTAAACATGGGCGAACTCCAGAGGTGAAAGCGGTCGGGGGTTCCTACCGCGTACCGGGGGAAGATTAAGAAATATTACAAAAAAATAATTTGTAATACAAACGTCGACGCCCGGCCGGTGTCGGGTTGGTTTGCCGCTTCAGGTCTGGGGGTGGGTGTGACTGTGTTTCTGGGCACCGCTGCCGTGGTGGTGGTGCTCCTGATGTACCTCCACCGGGATCAGGTTGAGCCTGCCGTGTCGTACTCCGGGCTGGGTGATGACGGCGTTGGCGAACGCCTCCACCTGGCGGGTGGGGCCGTTCACCACCACGGTCTCCAGGCAGTTCTCATGATCCAGGTGGACGTGCAGAGTGGAGACCGAAACATCGTGATGGTGGTGGTGGGCATGGGTCAGGCGCCGGGCCAGCTCCCGCTCCTCGTGGTTGAACACGTAGCTGAGGGTACCGACGCAGTGGCTGGAGTCGGTCTGTTCCATGCGATCCGCCTCCAGGGTATCGCGGATCATATCCCGGATCGCCTCCGAGCGGTTCCTGTAGTTACGCCGTTTCAGATACTCCTCGAACTGGCTGATCAGTTCATCATCCAGGGAGATGGTGATACGTTCCATGGGGCTTCCTCGTAATCGACTGCCGGTTAGGCCCGAATCATCTCAGGAGAAGCGGGACAGGGCAAACGGCCGGCGGGGGTGGCAGGCTGTTCCGGGTGGCTGTTACCAAAGCTCTTTCAGGAGTCCCACCACGCTGATCAACAGCAGGGCCGAACCGAGCAACCGGAAGAACAGGGGCGATTCCCGGTCCAGCATCCGGCGGTGCAGTCGCAACCCCAGCAGGTGACCGATGGTGGCGCAGGGCAGCAACCAGAGCTGATGAATCAGCTGCAGGTCGATACCCACGGCGATAAAGGCGGCCATCTTGATAGTGACCAGGATGAACCAGAGGACAAACAGGGTGTCGCGCAGCTGGTGTTTATCCACATGGTTGGCGAATACGGCGATGATCAGGGGGGCGCCGATCAGGGATGAGCCGCTGATATAACCCCCCAGCATCAGAAACAGGGCGTCTACGCTCTTGCTCTTGCTGCGGAAGGGACGGTTCAGGATATAGCCGACCGCATATACCGCCACGATAGAGAAGATGATGCCACTCATTATCGCTGGAGGCAGGGTGATCAGACCGAACACACCCAGCAGTTTCGGTATGATCATCACCGCCAGCGCATAGCGCAGGTAGGCCCAGTCGATATTCTGCCGCATGACCTCACCGCTGGCCTCGGCCGACCGGGAGCGGCGAGCATTCACCAGCACAGTGGAGGAGGAGAACACCAGCAGGTGGATGGCGATAATGGGCAGGAAAATCAGCGGCCGATTGTCGATCAGCAGCAGAAAGGGGAGAGACAGGGCGGCGCCACCGAAGCCGAGACCGGAGCGGACAAAACCGCTCCAGACAAAAATCAGGCCAATCAACAGGTATTGATAACTCTCCAGGTCACTCATTGGCGGAACAGTCCAGGGGTATGCCGGGGGCTCTGTACACTTTCTCTGTCTATCGGTTGCGGATCCGTAAGCTGGCCAATGATACGCTTTCGTGAGCGCTCGCGGCAGGTTGACAGCGGGTTGAGTTTCTGGATGGTCCGATCAATGGGCGGCTGGCTCCGCAGGCAGATCAAACAGCAGAATCTCTGCCTGCTCCAGGCCGGTCAGTGCCACCTCAGGCTCATCCGCCAGCACGATGGCATCACCACCGGTGAGCTGTTCGCCGTTGATCGACGCCGCACCCCTGGCGATATGCACATAGGCGATACGACCCGGCTCCAGAACATGGGTGATGGGGTGATCCCGATCCAGCAGGCTGCCGTAGATCAGGCCGTCCTGATGGGCGCTCAGAGAGCCGTCGCGGCCATCCGGGGAGACCAGCAAGCGGAGCCGGTTACGACGTTCCGGGAGGGGGAACTGCTTCTGGGCATAGCCGGGTTCCACCCCCTGCCGGTTGGGCAGCAGCCAGATCTGCAGCAGATGTACCGGTTGTTGATCGGAGTGGTTGAACTCACTGTGTTGTACTCCGCTGCCGGCGCTCATACGCTGGATCTCCCCGGGACGGATCAGGGAGCCGTTACCCAGGCTGTCCCTGTGTTCCAGCACACCATCCAGCAGGTAGGTGACGATCTCCATATCCCGGTGTGGATGGGTGGGAAACCCGCCGGCCGGTGCGATACGGTCATCATTGATCACCCGCAGGATGGAGATCCCCATCTGTTCCGGGTCATGGTAGTCGGCGAAAGAAAAGCTGTGGTAGCTGTCGAGCCAGTCATGCCGGCTATGGCCGCGCTCGGTTGCTGCTCTGATGCGTTTCATTGTGCTGGTCTCCTGCAGAATACCCCAGAGTGTAGTTTGGTCAGCTTCGGAGCACCAATAAGTGGCCCACTATAGCTGCCAGGACCAGGCGGGAGGAATCCCCGGGCTTTATGTGAACCGGATGATATGGGATAAATGTCCACAGGATCTGGGAGGAAGAGGCATGGGGTTGATCGAATATCTGAAGTCACTGTTCGTTGCTGCCGGCGCAGAGGAGCCGGAACCGGAGCTGGAGACCACCCTGGAGTACAAGGGGTTCGAGATCCGGGCGGAGCCTAAGGCCGAGGATGGACAGTTCCGTGTACAGGGCTGGATCAGTCGGGCGGGACAGATCCACCACTTTATCCGTGCCGACCTGCTGCCGAGCCACGAAACCTGCATTGCCGAGACCCTGCGCAAGGCGCGGGTGCTGGTCGATCAGCAGGGAGATGACCTGTTCAGATGATAGGATCGGATCAAGATATCGCTGTCCCGTGCCGGTGTGCCGACCATGCTGCGTAGGGTAGCGTCCACCATTCTTCGCGTGGGTCGCGGGCCGCTGCGCTTTTCACCCGAGTGGCTGCTGTTATCGCTGTTACTGACCGGCGGGATCCTCTACATGGTTCACTCCCAGTGGCTGTGGCGGCTTGACCAGCTGCTTTATGACGCCCAGCTCGATGCCTGGTCACGCCCGGCACCGGATGATCTGGTGATTGTCGCCATCGACAGCGCCAGTCTGGTGAAGTACGGGCGCTGGCCCTGGCCACGGGCCCTGCATGGCGAACTGATTGACCGTCTGAGTGACGCGGGCGCCAGCGCCATCTTTATGGATATCCTGTTTGTCGAACCGGATGACCGGGACCCGGAGGGGGATCTGCGCCTGGAACAGGCGGTGGCTGATAGTGGCCGGGTATTCCTGCCGGTGATTATCGAACGTCATGACGGCCGGCTGAGCGAGACCCTGCCGATGCCGGCGTTGCGGATGCAGGCCAGGGGGCTGGGCCACGTGGATATCGACCTGGACCCGGATGGTATCGCCCGCCGGGTGTATCTCCGTGAGGGGCTGGGATCACCCCGCTGGCCCAGTATCAGCGTGGCGGTGCTGCAGGCACTGCAACCGGACGCGGTAGACCCGCTGCCCGGCAGCCGCAATCCGTCCGGCACGCCGGCCGATCCGAACACGATTGTGCGGGACCACCATATCCTGCTGCCGTTTGCCGGCTCACCGGGCCATTTTCACCGGGTCTCCTACCAGGATGTTATGGCGGGCCAGTTCAGCGAGGATACTTTTGCCAACAAGATAGTGCTGGTGGGTGCCACCGCGCCCGGACTGGGTGATCTGTTACCCACCCCGGTATCCGGCTATAGCCGACCCATGTCGGGGGTGGAGGTCAACGCCAACCTGATCGATGCGCTGCGTCGTGGTATCACCATCCAGTCCCTGGCCCTGAATTGGCAGATCCAGTTGGATGGACTGTTTCTGCTGCTGGTGTTTCTCTCATTCCCCCTGCTGAAACCGAACGTGGTGCTGCCGGTGGTTACCGGCATGGCGTTTCTGACACTGGCCATCTGTGGCTTGCTGCTGCACCTGTTTCAACTCTGGTATCCGCCGACGGCGATTCTGATCGGTCTGCTGTTTGGATTCCCGCTCTGGAGCTGGCGCCGCATGGTGCGAACGGTACACTATTTCGAGCAGGAGCTGACCCGCCTGCGCGCTGAGCCCCGGGGCATTGGCTTCCACCCGTCCACCACCCACATCTCCCGGGGACTCGTTTTTCTGCGCATGCTGCTGCCCCTGCATGGCTGGATCCTGCTGGATGCCAACGGAACCGTGTTGCGCCGGGAAAAATGGACCGCACCGCCCACCGCACCCATGCTGGCGATTCCGCTGGAACCGTTGATCCAACAGCAGCGGGTCTGGATACGGATACCGCGTGGTGATACCTACTGGCAGCTGGGCGTGGTACTGGATGGGGAGCCGGTGTCGGACAGTCCCTCGCTGCAACTGCTCTCGGATTATGCGGGCCAGTATGCCATCACCCATCTGCGCGAACGCAGGAGCAATATAGAACGGGTGGAGCGCCAGGTGCGCCGGGTCCAGTCCGCTATCGCCGACCTGCGGGCGGTACGGCGTCTGCTATCGGATATTCTGCGCCAGATGGTGGATGGCCTGCTGGTGGTCAATCTGGGTGGCGAAGTGGTGATGAACAATGAGCAGGCGGTTCGGCTGCTCGGCATGTCCCAGGAGGCCGACCTCTCCAGCCTGGATATGCTCACCCTGTCCGAGCGGATCGAGATGAAAAATGGCGAGGGCCTGATTCCGGCGTTTCGCCAGGTGCTGGTGCAGGGGGAGAGCCACTCGTTGGAGGGGCGCTTGGTGGCGGGTAATGAGCTGCTGATACAGGTGTCGCCGCTGACCGCGGCAGGCGGCAGTTTCCACGGTGCGATCATCATTCTTTCCGATATTACCCGCTTGAAAGAGAGCGAGCGCAGACGCACCGAGACACTCAATTTCCTCTCCCACGATCTGCGCTCTCCCCTGGCCTCCATGATCTCCATGCTGGAGATACAGCGCTCGGCGGTTGGCCAGATGGATCGGGCCGAAATGGCCGAACGTATCGAGTGGTACGCCCATAAGGCGCTGAAACTTGCGGACGATTTTCTGCGCCTGGCGAGAGCGGAGAATGCGGATTATGCCGAGTTCCAGCCGGTTGACCTGGTGACAGTGGGACAGAATGCGGTCGATGCGGTCTATGCCGAGGCGCAGAAGAAGTCGATTCGACTGGTGCGTGACATGGAGATCGAAAGCGCCTGGATCAAGGCGGATGGCATGCTGCTGGAGCGTGCCCTGATCAATCTGCTGGAGAACGCCCTGCGCCACAGTCCGGTGGGAGGCGTGGTGGAGCTTCGGGTTGAGACCGGGGAGGGGGAGGTGCGTTGCCTGGTCAGGGATCAGGGGCCGGGGATCGCGGAGTCCGACCAGCAGCGGATATTTGCCCCGTTTCAACAGGTCAGGAGAGGAGAGGGTAATCAGCAGAAGGGGACCGGACTGGGGTTGGCCTTTGTCAAAGTGGTGGCGGTGAAACATCGGGGTCAGATCACTGTCCAAAGTGCGGTCGGCAGCGGTACCCAGTTCTGTCTTGCGCTGCCCTTTATCGATGACACTCCCGTGGAGCATGAAACAGGAGCCGGATTGGCATGATTGACAAGATTAAGCAGTTCTTTGAGACCCATCTGGTTCCCGATTTCGACAACATGGCGAAAGAGCCGCAACAGGCCCTGCAACTGGCGGTGACGGTGCTGTTACTGGAAGTGGCTGAGTCTGATTATCAGCAACTGCCGGAGGAGGAGGCTGCTCTGCTGAAAGTGGTGCGAGACTGTTTCGATCTGACCCAGGCACAGGCGGAGGAGTTACTGGATGTGGCCCGGTCCGAGCATGCCGACTCCACGGATTATTTTGAGTTTACCCGCCTGATCAATCAGCATTACACGCCCGAACAGAAGAACCAGTTGATTGAGTCCCTGTGGCAGGTCGCCTTTGCCGACCAGTCTCTGCACCATTACGAAGAGCATGTGATCCGGCGTCTGTCGGAGCTGCTCCATGTGCCCCATTCGGTCTTTATTGCAGCAAAGCTGCGGATCGCTAACCGCTCTGTCTGAGCGTCTGCACTTGACTCCCGAATGGCGGAACTTCATGCTACTCGATCCAGATGAACTGGAATGATTTTTAAATAGTTCCCGGTCTGGCCGGCAATACGGAATTCACCTTTAATGGTATGGTATTTTTCAGGAGATATAAGGGATGAAAAAGGGTCTGCTTCAATCTGCATTGATTATTAGCTTGCTGGGTGCGGCGACATCGGCCAGTCAGGCCGAAGTGCGTATCCAGGGAGCGATTGACTTCAGGGAGTCGATCATGACTACCTTCAAGTGGTACATGGGCCCGATGGGTTCGATGGTCAAGGGGAGGATGCCGTTCGATGCCGAACTGTTCAAGAGTCGTGCCGAAGGACTGGTCAAGGCGACCCGTCTCGATTTGGCGGAAGGTTACCCCAAAGGATCGGTGGGCGATAGCGAAGCGAAACCGGAGATCTGGGAAAACTGGGATGAGTTCGAAGCCAAAATCCAGAGTCTGAGGGACGAGGCTGCCAAGTTGCAGGAAGTGGCTGCAACGGGAGATGAAGCGGCAATTAAGGCCCAGTTTGGCGAAACCGGTAAAGTCTGTGGCAGTTGTCACAAACAGTTCCGCAGCAAGAAATAGTCGCAACAGCGCTA
The DNA here is from genome assembly GCF_001007875.1 of Sedimenticola thiotaurini. Taxonomy (NCBI): domain Bacteria; kingdom Pseudomonadati; phylum Pseudomonadota; class Gammaproteobacteria; order Chromatiales; family Sedimenticolaceae; genus Sedimenticola; species Sedimenticola thiotaurini. Next base: position 215,702 of record NZ_CP011412.1, read on the forward strand.
CACGCCGTGCCGGACGGGTCCGGAGTGACCCGTCCGGCACTCCCCGTATCTTCCTGCCGCTGGCGGGATCCATTTTCCAGTCGGGACCATCCCTGTTGCTCCCATCCAGAGAGACTTTCCACCCGTGACACAGCAAGCCCCACTCTTTGCCTCTTACCGTCTGGGTAATCTCCAATTGACCAACCGCATTGTCATGGCGCCCCTGACCCGCAGCCGCGCCGGAGCCGGTTGCGTACCGACGCAGCTGATGGCGGAATACTATGCCCAGCGCGCCTCGGCCGGATTGATCATCGCCGAAGCGGCGCAGATCTCCCAGCAAGGGCAGGGTTACCAGAATACACCGGGTATCTACAACCAGGAACAGATTGACGGCTGGCGCCTGGTGACCGAAGCGGTGCATGCCGCCGGTGGGCATATTTTTCTGCAGCTCTGGCATGTGGGGCGGGTTTCCCACACCAGCCTGCAACCGGGGGGCGCGCAACCGGTTGCCCCGTCAGCGATCCGGGCTGATGCGCTGACCTTTGTTGACGGTGCCTTTATCCCGGCCAGCCAGCCCCGGGCACTGCGGATCGACGAGATCGCTGCCATTGTGGAGGAGTACCGGCAGGCCAGCGCCAACGCCCTGGCGGCCGGTTTTGACGGGGTGGAGATCCATGCCGCCAACGGTTATCTGATCGATCAGTTCCTGCGCGACGGCTCCAATCAGCGCACCGACCGTTATGGAGGTTCAATTGAAAACCGCAGCCGTTTCCTGATGGAGGTGATGGGGGCGGTGATCGCTGAAGCGGGTGCGCAACGGGTGGGTGTACGGCTGTCGCCGGTGAGTCCCGCCAATGGGGTCAGCAACCGGGATAATCTGGCCCTGTTTGAAACGGTGTTCGATCAGCTCAATCAACTGGCTCCGGTCTACCTGCATGTGATCGAAGGGGCCACCATGTCCTCCCGTGACCACGATCCCGATTTCGATTTCACCCGGCTGCGCCAGCGCTTTAGCGGTACCTATATCGCCAATAACGGTTATAACCTGGAGTTGGCCAAAGCTTTGACCGAGTCGGATCCGCAGGCGCTGGTGGCCTTCGGCCGGCCCTTCATCGCCAATCCGGACCTGGTACAGCGTCTGAAAATCAATGCGCCCTTGCAGCGTCTGGACAAGCAGACGCTCTATGGTGGTGGTGCGGCCGGTTATACCGATTATCCCCTGCTGGAAGCCGAGTCGGCCGATACCCCGGGCTAGTCTTCGGCAACCGACTCCAGCAAACCGGCGACTATCGCGGCGGCCTCCGGGTCTTCTGTCGCAATCTGTTTCTGTTCGGCCAGCATCTCCCGCAGGATCTCCGGTGTGGTGAGCGGGTTGGCCAGTACCACCCGGAATACGGTGATGGTGTCATTATCGTATTGCGGCCGGGACAGCCGGGTCCGGGAGACGAAGCTCTGGCCGGCTGCCCGTTGGACTTTCTGGATCTGCATGGTCAGGGCATCCAGTTCCCGGTTGACTGCAGCGAGTTCGCCGGCCGGCAGTTTGGGCAGTAGCGCCTGCAGCGGGGCTGGCACATAACGGTAGGTGAGCAGATTCAGTTCCGGTTCGGTGATCAGTTCGAAATCGGCATCGGCATCAATCATGGCAGCGAAGGTACGGGCTATCCCGATTCCCTTGTCAATCAGCAGTTCGTAACCCTTGCGGCCGATAATATTCAGGGCTGAGTGGACCAGCATGGCGGTACCCGGGCGCGAACCCTCCAGTGTATGGCTGCCCAGATCCTTGGAGCCCTTGCGCAGGATGTACTCCGCATGGTGTTCGATGCTGGAGAGGGAGGCCGGGTTCTTGAACAGCACCATGCCGGCGCCCATAGGCACGTAGAGCTGCTTGTGGGCATCGATGGTGACCGAGTCGGCCCGTTCGATCCCTTTCAGCAGCGGTTTGTAGGTCTCGGAGAACAGGGTCGGTCCGCCCCAGGCGGCATCAACGTGGAAGTGACAACCCTGCTGCTCGGCGATATCCGCCAACTTGTCCAGGGGATCCACATTACCGGTTTCGGTGGTGCCAGCAATGCCCACCAGGCTGATTATCCTGATGCCCTGTTCCTTCAGCCGGTCGCAGGTCGCTTGGAGTTCCCCGATATCGATCCGGTTATCGGCATCGGTGGGGATAGCGATAATGGAATCCCGGCCGATCCCCAGCAGGTCGGCTGCCTTACCGAAGGAGTAGTGCCCCCGTTGTGAAATCAGTACCACCGCCCCTTCGCACCCGTAGTGCCGGAAGGCCCGGTAGAGTCCCTCCTTGGCGATGCCCTGAAAACCGTCGTCGGCCGGGAACAGGTTGTTTCGGGCCACCCAGAGCGCGGTGATGTTGGCCAGGGTGCCACCGGAGCAGAAGGAGCCCAGGGCGCACTCCGGGTCGTGCATCCAGTGCTGGTAATAGGCATCATCTTTACCGTAGATCAGGGCATGGAGCATCCCCAGTACCTGCCGCTCCATGGGGGTGAAGGCCTTTGAGGTCTCGATCTTAACCAGATTCTGGTTCAGCGCGGTCATGATGCGTGACAGGGGCAGCATGAAATTGGGCAGGGCCGATGTCATGTGGCCGACAAATCCAGGTGCCGCGGTATGTACCGACTGGGCAACCAGCGTATCCAGCAGGAATTCGGTATAATCCGACACGAAGGTCGGCTGCTCTGGAATCCTGGGTGATGAGAAACCCTGCTCGATAATTGTCAGATCCTGCTCCGTGGCAACGATATGATTGCGCAGGAAACCGTTCAGGTTCTGGGAGATCTCCTGATCAATCCTGCCCAGGGTGGAGTCCGGGGATTCGGGGACGGTGAAAATTCGATACAGGTTACTCAGATTGGCGACCGCATGCTTCTGGTCGCTTGCTTTACCCGGAGTCATCATTGTTTCTGGAACACTCTGCAAATTGCCAAGGGGAGAATGTAGAGGCTGGCTTGGGCGCTGTCGAGTACTATTTGTTGCTACGCATCATTTCGTTGCCATGCATCATTAAAGATAAACAGGATTTATCCGTTAACTGACGGTAACTGGTAAATACTCAAACTGGACATGGTTTAAAAATGGATTGGCTACTTTTTACAGTGATAGCAACACCACAGAAAGGAGAGTGGACGCAGTTGAGGAATTGCCCGCTTAACGCACCCTCCGGCATAGCTCTGATACCGGGGGGAATAGGATGACTGGCGCTGCCAAGTCCGATAATCCCCAGAGTGTTAGCGCGACTCTGCTGCGCAGCCTGATAGAGACTCTGCCTGACCTGGTTTGGCTGAAAGATCCCGACGGTGCCTATCTGGTATGCAACCGACGGGTGCAGCGTCTGTACGGGGTCCCCGAAGCGGAGATTATCGGCAAAACCGATTTTGACTTGGTCTCCAGGGAGCAGGCGGAGTTCTTTTGCCGACAGGACCGGCTGGCCATGGAGTCGGAAACCCCCCTTGTCTATGACGAGTGGGTCACTTATGCCGATGATGGTCGCCAGGAGTTGCTGGAAACCATCAAAACACCGATGTATGACAGTGATGGGAGCCTGATCGGTGTACTGGGTATCGGTCGCGATGTCACTGACAGGCAGCGGACCGAAACCGAACTGCGCGAGTTCAAGGAGCGTCTTACCGAAGTGCAACGCCTCTCCAGCAGCGGCAACTGGGAGATGGACCTGGTGGCGGACAAGCTCTGGTGGTCTGATGAGGTGTACCGGATCTTTGAAGTCGACCCATCGGAGTTTGTCCCCAGCTTTGAAACTTTTATGTCACTGGTCCACCCGGAGGATCGGGAGGCTGTGGCTACTGCCTACCAGGCGTCTTTAAAGCGGCGGGAGTCCTACGACCAGGTGCATCGGGTGTTGCTGGCGAATGGGCGAATTAAGTTTATCCGGGAGCACTGCAACACGGTTGTTGCGGAAGACGGTACACCGTTGCGGTCCCTGGGTATGATTCAGGATATCACCAACCAGGTTGAGGCTCAGCAGGCCCTTGCCCTGAGTGAACAGCGCCACCAGACCATGTTGGATAATGCGCCGGCAGTGGTCTACCTGAAAGACCTGGATGGTCGTTACCTCATGGTCAACAAGCGGTATGAACGTTTGTTGAATGTTGATCAGCAGGATGTGATCGGCCGGCAGGATACCGAACTGTTCCCCATCGAGCAGGCCCTGGTGCTGCAGGCGAATGACAAGCAGGTGCGGGAAAGCGGTGCCGCGCTGCAGGTTGAGGAGCAGGTTCATCAGGATGACGGCATACACACCTACCTGTCGATCAAGTTTCCGGTACGGGATGTCCAGGGAGAAATCTATGCGGTATGCGGTATCTCCACCGACATCACGGAGAACAAACAGGCTGAAGAGCGATTAAGGCAGTCGGCAGCGGTTTTTGAAAATATCTCGGAAGGCATGCTGATAACCGATCTGGACGCGCGGATACTGGATGTCAACAAGTCGTTCTGCGATATCAGTGGCTATAGCCGGGAAGAGGTGCTGGGCGCCAATCCCCGTATGTGGCGATCCGACCGGCACGATACCGATTTTTATCGTGCCATGTGGCATTCAATTATCCATGAAGGTCATTGGCGCGGAGAGATCTGGAATCGCCGCAAGAACGGCAACGTCTATCCCGCCCAGTTAATCATTAACGCGATCAGCGATGATCAGAATAACGCCACCCATTACGTGGCGCTGTTTTCCGATATCACCCATCTTAAACAGTCGGAAGAACAACTGGAGCGTCTGGCGCACCATGATCCGTTGACCGAACTGCCCAACCGGCTGCTGTTCCATGCCAGGCTCAGTCACGCACTGGACCAGTGCACCCGAAGCAGCCGGCAGTTGTCACTGCTGTTTATTGACCTGGACCGGTTCAAGGATATCAATGACAGCTTTGGTCACGTGGTGGGAGATGAACTGCTGCGCCAGGTTGCGAAACGCCTGACGGAGTCCCTGCGCCGGGAAGATACGGTAGCCCGAATCGGTGGCGATGAGTTTATCGTGCTGCTGGAGAATTGCGGGCAGCCGTCCCAGGTGGCGGCGGCGGCGGAGAAGATTCTCACCAGTTTTGAAGCCCCTTTCAAGTTGCTGGGGCGGGAAGCGTTTATCTCCCCCAGTATCGGAATCAGTGTCTATCCCCGGGATGGACGCGACTGTGGCTCGTTGATGCGTAATGCAGATACCGCCATGTACCGGGCCAAGGAGGCGGGGCGCAATAGCTACGCCTTCTACACCGAGGAGATGACCGCACAGGCGTTGCAGCGGGTGCTGCTGGAGAACAACCTGCGCAAGGCGGTGGAGCAGGATGAGCTGCTGCTGCACTATCAACCGCAACTGGACATGGAGCGTGGCACCCTGATCGGCGCCGAGGCGTTGTTACGCTGGTGGCAGCCGGCATCGGGATTGACACCACCGGATCGCTTTATTCCCCTGGCGGAGGAGAGTGGCCTGATCGTACCGATCGGCGAATGGGTGCTGTATGCCGCCTGTCGCCAGGCGAAAACCTGGCTGGACAAGGGGCTGTCGTTTGGCAGTGTCTCGGTTAATATCGCGACCCCCCAGATACAGCGGGGTAACCTGGTGCAACTGGTGCAGCGGGTGCTGGATGAGACCGGGCTGCCGCCGCACTGCCTGGAACTGGAAGTGACCGAGAGTGTGGTGATGGATGACTTCGATCAGGCGGCGGCGGTGTTGCGGGGCGTGCGCGATCTGGGTGTTCGGCTGGCGATGGATGACTTTGGCACCGGCTACTCATCACTGGCCAACCTGAAACGGTTGCCGATCGAGCAGTTGAAGATTGATAAATCCTTTGTCCGGGATATCCCCAGCGACCTGAACGATATCGCCATTACCCGGGCGGTAATCGCCCTGGCACTGAGCCTGCAGATGGAGGTGATTGCAGAGGGCGTGGAGACTGAAGAGCAACGGGAGTTTCTGATACAGGAGGGGTGTCGCTTGGGCCAGGGGTACCTTTTCCAGCGGCCGTTGCCGGCGGATCAGTTTGAAACCTGGGTCAGCGAGCTGCTGAACACCTGCTGATACCCCCAGGCCGCTGCGGCAAACCGCAACCCGGGGGCGATGGCTTGCGCAATTGCCTGTCGGCTGAAGACGCGGGTGCTCTTCACAGTGACGCGAAGTAGGTGATCATTCGCGCCCGTTGTTCGGGATCGGGAAGCTGTCCCCAGCCCGCCTGCATATTGTCCCGCATGTGTTTGACCTTTGTGGTGGCCGGAATGGCGCAGGTCACCGCCGGGTGGGAGACGGCAAACTTCAGGAAGAACTGTCCCCAACTGGCACAGCCGAACTCCTCTGCCCATGCCGGTACGGGTTTGCCCTTTACCTTGCGGAACAGGGCGCCGCGTTGAAACGGCCGGTTCACAATCACTCCGATGCCCCGTTCCTGGGCAATCGGCAGCAGACGTGACTCCGCCTCCCGGTTGCCCAGGTTGTAGGTCAATTGCACGAAATCGAACGGATGCTGCTGCAGGATGCGCTCCAGAGCGTTGTGGTCCCGGCCGTGGGAGGTGGTGATGCCCACATAACGGATCGTCCCATCGGCCTTCATCTGCAACAGGCTCTCCAGGTGAGTCTCCCAATCCAGCAGGTTGTGGATCTGCATCAGGTCGAAACGCTCCACACCCCACAGGCGCCGGGACTCTTCCATCTGGCGGAGACCGCTCTCCCGCCCGCGGGTCCACACCTTGGTGGCGGCAAACAGATTTTTCTCCCCGTTTATGGTCGGCAGCAGCTGACCAATCACCTGCTGGGCCGAGCCGTACATGGGGGAGGAGTCGATCATGCCACCACCGTGATCGAAAAACGCCTGTATCACCTCCCCCAGACGGGCCAGCATGTCGGCATCACCGCCGGTCTCAAAAGTACGTGAAGTACCCATGCCGATCACCGGCAGCAGTTCGCCACTTGAGGGGATCGCCTTGCGTATGGTCTGGTTGGCTGCGGCAACACCGCCGGGCAGTAACAGACCGGCGGCCAGGCTGGCGCTGGCCTGCATAAACTGACGACGGTTCAGGATTGGTAGATGGGGCATGTTTTACACCTCTTCAGAATGGCGGGTCTCCGCCAGCTTCACCTGCTGGCGTCCCAGGGAAAATGCGATTCCGGCCCAGATCAGGGCCAGTGGTACGGCGATCAGGGCGATGCCGCCAAGGCCCATGCCCAGGCTGCGCATGCCGGCGTAGATCCAGGCGCTGACCGCATCGCCACTGCGATAAATCAGGGTATCGATCAGATTCTTCGCCTTGTACTTCTCCTCTCTGGTCAACACTACATATAGCATCTCCCGGGCCGGGCGCATGATGGCGTAGTTCCCGGCCCGTCGGATCACCTGCACCACCAGCAGTACCATCAGTACCGGCGCCATGCTGAGCACGGTGAAACCGATGCTGAGCAGCAGGGGGATAATGGCCAGTACGGTGGCCAGTCCGAACCATTTGATCAGCCGACTGGTCAGGAACAGTTGCAGCAGCAGGGTCAGGCCATTGACGGTCAGGTCGATGGCGGCGAATACCGCGGTGCGCTGTGCAGAATCGGAAAATGCGTCCCGTACAATCTGCGCCTGCATCAGGTAAAGGAAGGTGGCCAGGGTGGTGAACAGCAGCATTAACAGGCAGATGCCCAGCAGATAGGGTGAGCGTATCACCAGCCGGATACCGTCCCAGATACCGCCGCCCAGCAACTGGTCCGCATCCGGTACCGGGTGATCGGTCGGCCGGTTCCCCGACCAGCGCGACAGCCGGGCGATACAGAAAATGGCCCAAACCAGCAGTAGTGCCGAAACCAACAGCAGGTTTCTTGCCCCCAGTGGTTGTACCAGCAGGGTGGTCAGGGCCGGGCCGGCCAGGGCCCCCAGGGTGCCGCCGGCGGCGATGAAACCGAACAGGCGCCGCGCCTGATGATCGGCCCAGATATCGGTCATGAAGCTCCAGAACACCGATACCACGAACAGATTGAACACACTGGCCCAGATAAAAAAGGCTCTCGCCACGGTCGGCGAGGCGCGCTGCTGATCCATTAACAGGTAAAACAGCAGCAGTGCCAGGATAAAAAAGCCGTACACATAAGGCAGAAAGCGGCGCCGGGGAAAACGGGAGCTGACCCAGCCAAACAGCGGGATCGCCGCTGTCATGGCCAGCAGGGTGCCGGTAAACAGCCACTGCAGATTCTCCACGCCACCCAGCACGCCCATCTCGTCCCGCATGGGGCGGATGATGTAGTAGCTGCAGAGCAGGGCGAAGAAGTAACTGAATGACCAGAGCAGTGCGGTCACTTCATCCCGCGCAACCTGTACCGACCGGAGTAACAGTTGGTGCACGGGGAACTTGGGACGGGGCATCACGACTCCTTGATGGCAAACACGGGATGATGCGGGATCATAAAACCGCCTGGCTATTTTTGCTAACTATAGCCTGTTCGGGTAGCCTGATCCCCTGGCTGGCCCGGTGCCGGGGTTGCCGGAAGATTTTCCCTTTTGGTACATTCATCCTATCTGAGTCAGACGTACATAGATAACAGCTTATAAGACTTGTCCAGGGAGAAATCCTATGGTTAGTGCAGAAGATCTGATATCTGGTGAGCCGTCGAATCAATCGTCCGGGAACGGTCGGGAAGCCGGGCGATCTGTTGAACCACCGAAGGTGCTGCGGGATCTGGCCGCCGAGGCGGATGTGCATTTCAATGGTGACCGGCCCTGGGATATCCAGGTGTTCCATCCATCGGTCTACCGGCGCATCCTGCTGCAGGGGTCGCTCGGATTCGGAGAGTCCTTTATGGATGGGCTTTGGACCTCCCGGCGACTCGATGAAACCATCTACCGATTGTTGTCCAGTGATCTGGATCAACGCATCAATCGACGTATCCGGTTGCGCTGGATGGGGGCGTTGCTGCGCAATCTGCTGTTTAATCGCCAGTCACGCAAGCGGGCCTTCCAGGTGGGTGAGCAGCACTATGATATCGGCAACGATATCTATACCGCGATGCTGGATTCCACCATGAGCTACAGCTGTGGCTACTGGCCCCGGGCAGACAGTCTGGAGCAGGCGCAACGGGCCAAGCTGGATCTGATCTGCCGGAAACTGAATCTCCGTCCCGGCCTGCGGCTGCTGGATATCGGTTGTGGTTGGGGTGGTCTGGCCCGGCATGCGGCCGAACATTACGGTGTCACCGTTGACGGTATCACCGTCTCCCGGGAGCAGCTGACCCTGGCCCGGCAGCGATGCGATGGATTGCCGGTCAATCTTCAGTTGATGGACTACCGGGATCTCGACGGCCGTTACGATCGGGTGGTCTCGGTGGGCATGTTCGAGCATGTCGGTCCTAAGAATTACGCGACCTTTTTCCAGACCGTTGACCGGGTGCTTGATGATCAGGGTATCTTCCTGCTGCATACCATCGGTGAGCAGAATGACACCATTGCCACCGATCCCTGGATAGACAAATATATATTTCCCAATGGCAAGATCCCCTCACCGCAACGCCTGATAGCGGCCTTTCAGCCCGGTTTCGTACTGGAGGATTGGCACAATTTCGGTGGGGACTACGATCGCACCCTGATGGCCTGGTGGAAACGTTTCGATGCGGCCTGGCCCTCGTTACAGGGGCGCTATGACCAGCGTTTCTACCGTATGTGGAAATACTATCTGCACAGTTGCGCCGGCTATTTCCGCTCCCGCCAGGGGCAGTTGTGGCAACTGGTACTGACCAAACGGAAGCGCCCCCCCACCTACCGATCCCTGCGCTAGGAGAAGGCCAGAACAGGGGCGGAGATTCTGTTAGCCGCCGTCCACGATAAACAGTGTGCAGTCGGCGTTGTCCAGACGCATGGCCTTGACCGGGGCATACTCATCCGAGTCCACAAATGCCTGGGCGCTCCTCATGTCGGGGAATTCGATGATCACTATCCGGGTGGGTGTCCACAGCTCGCTCTGCCTGATATCCATGACGCCTCCCCTGACGCGATAGACACCGCCGAATTTTTCAGCAATCGGTTTGGCCAGCCTTTTGTACTCTTCATACCGGTCTGGATTGTTGATCCGGGTGTCTACCACCAGGTATGCGCTCATGAATTGTTCTCCGGTTGCGTGGTGGGACACCCACTGCGGGCAGCATGGGCGGCTGCCCGCAGTTAGGTGGGCTGACTTTGCTGTTTAGCGAGCCCTACCCGCTGCGGTCGCTTCGGGTACTTCCACCAGCTTCCCGGTTTTGCAGTCGTAGATGTAGCCGTAGATGGGGATATCCCCGGGCACCATCGGGCTGTTCCGGATACGCTGTACATCCTCCAGCACGCTTTGCGCCTGGTCACTGATGGTCAGCCAGTTGATGTACTTGCCGTCAGTGGTTCCACCGCCGGCATTGCTGTCGTGCCAGCCGTCTGCATCTACCGTGGCGGTTTTCAGGCTGCCGGACAGCAGATCCCCCATGATCTCGTTGGTGAAGGTCTCCATGCCGCAATCGGTGTGGTGGATGACAAACCACTCCCGGGTGCCGAGCAACTTGTAGGAGATCACCAGGGAGCGGATTGCGTCGTCACTGGCCCGGCCGCCGGCGTTGCGGATCACATGGGCATCACCCTCGGCGAGGCCGGCATACTTGGCTGGGTCAAGTCGGGCGTCCATACAGGTGAGAATGGCGAACTGGCGTCCCGGGGGCATGGGCAGATTACCCTTGTCACCAAACTCTGCTGCGTAACTGCTATTGGCGGACAGTACCTCTTTGACGATGTTACTCATTTTGTTACTCCTCTCTGGTTTATAGCATCCTGTAAGATCAGGATTTTTGTTATGGCTTTTTGCCGGAACCCCGTGGGTTACCGGGTGCAGGGCTTGAACAGTACCTGTGTCGGGTGACTGCAAACCATTATCATTATAGGAGCTGCTGCCAGGATAGGGAGGGGTCTTTACCTTGTTTGTCAGATGGGATTTTGCACGGTAAAAAAAGGGGCGCCCATCGCTGATGGGCGCCCCGGTGGTATGGGTTAACGGCTCTGATCAGGCCTGGGCATATTTGGCCTTGGCTTCACGACGACGGGCATGCAGCACCGGTTCGGTGTAACCGCTGGGCTGCTCGCAACCCTTGAACACCAGGTCACAGGCGGCCTGGAAGGCAACACCATCGAACTCCGGTGCCATGTTCCGGTAGTTCGGGTCGCCGGCATTCTGCCGGTCCACCACGGCGGCCATCCGTTTCAGGGTCTCCATCACCTGCGCTTCGCTGCAGATGCCGTGACGCAGCCAGTTGGCGATGTGCTGGCTGGAGATACGCAGGGTGGCGCGATCCTCCATCAGGCCCACATCGTTGATATCCGGCACTTTGGAGCAGCCGATACCCTGGTCAATCCAGCGCACCACATAACCCAGGATACCCTGGGCATTGTTATCCAGCTCCTGCTGGATCTCTTCGGCACTGTAGCTGCGATCCCCCATCAGCGGGATGGTCAGAATATCGTCCAGGCTGGCCAGTTCACGGTATGCCAGCTCTTCCTGGCGTTGCGCCACGTTGACCTGGTGATAGTGGGTGGCATGCAGGGTGGCAGCGGTGGGTGAGGGGACCCAGGCGGTGTTGGCGCCAGCCAGGGGATGGGCAATCTTGGCTTCCAGCATATTGGCCATCTGGTCGGGGATCGGCCACATGCCCTTGCCGATCTGGGCGCGACCCTTCAAACCGCAGCGCAGGCCGATATCCACGTTCCAGTCTTCATAGGCCTTGATCCAGGGCAGCTGTTTCATCTCTTCCTTGCGGGCTACCGGGCCGGCCTCCATGCTGGTATGAATCTCGTCACCGGTGCGATCCAGGAAACCGGTGTTGATAAACACCACCCGCTCCCGGGCCGCCTGGATACAGGCCTTCAGGTTCACCGTGGTGCGGCGCTCCTCGTCCATGATGCCCACCTTGATGGTGTTGCGCTCCAGACCCAGCGCCTCCTCGATACGGCTGAACAGCTCGCAGGTGAAGGCGACCTCTTCCGGACCGTGCATTTTCGGTTTGACAATATAGATGCTGCCGGTTCGGCTGTTACGGTATTTGCCGTTGCCCTTCAGGTCGTGTAGCGAGATCAGGGCGGTTATCATGCCGTCCATAATGCCTTCCGGGATCTCGTCGCCATTGCGGTCGAGGATCGCCTCGTTGGTCATCAGGTGGCCCACGTTCCGGAAGAACAGCAGGCTGCGGCCCGGCAGGGTCAGGGTGCCGCCACCCGGGGTGGTGTAGGTGCGATCCGGGTTCAGATGGCGGGTGATCTGCTTGCCGCCCTTCTCCATCTCGGCGCTGAGGTTACCCATTACCAGCCCCAGCATATTGGCGTAGACCTCCGCCTTGTCCTCGGCATCGACCGCAGTGACCGAATCCTCGCAGTCCTGGATGGTGGTGATGGCCGCTTCCAGAATCACGTCCTTGATACCGGCCCGGTCGTCGTGGCCGATCTCCGATTGCCGGTCGATCTGGATCTCCAGGTGCAGACCGTTGTTTTTCAGCAGGATGGCAGTGGGGTTATCACCATCTCCGTTGAATCCCACCAGCTTTTCCGGTTGGGCCAGCCCGGTGCGGCTGTCGTTACGCAGGGTGGCGGACAGTTTTCCGGTGATGATCTGATATTCGATCACATCTTTGTGGCTGCCCTCGGCCAGGGGTACCGCCTGGTCCAGCAGTTCCCGGGCCGCCTCGATCACCCGGGCTCCACGGGCCGGATTGTAGCTGCCGGTCAGGGCCAGGTCACCGCTCTGCTCGATGGCATCGGTGCCGTACAGGGCATCGTACAGGCTGCCCCAGCGGGCGTTGGCGGCGTTCAGCGCGTAGCGGGCGTTGTTGATCGGCACCACCAGCTGTGGTCCGGCCATTTCCGCGATCTCCGGATCCACGTTGTCAGTTTCGATGGTGAAATCCTCCACCTCCGGCAGCAGGTAGCCGATCTCCATCAGGAACGCCTTGTAGGCGGCGGCGTCCAGCGGTTTGCCCGCCTGTTTCTGATGCCACTGGTCGATCTGGCGCTGCAGCTCATCACGTCGCGCCAGCAAGGCACGGTTTTTCGGGGTCAGGTCATTGACGATCTGCTCCAGTTCCGTCCAGAAGGTGGTGCTGTTGATACCGCTTCCGGGTAAGATCTGGCTCTCTACTAACTCTTTGATCACGTTGGCGATTTTTAGTCCGCCGATCTGGGTGCGTGCTGTCATGTAATGCCCTTGTTGCAGTTAATCGATTCGAATGGCGTCATTCATGCCCGCGACGCGGAGCGTATCCGTGTCGTATCTGGTTAATCTAAGCCGGGTCAGGAGATAACGGTAAATAATCAGTCTATCAAAACCCTGTATGGAGTATACCCCAGGAAAACAGGGATATAACTTAATCACCTTCCGAGAGCAGTCGGGCCAGGGGGCGCTCATTGATCGGCAGGTGAATGACTCCTGCCAGCAGTCCCAGTACCACGCCTGCCCACCAGACCGCATCGTAGGTGCCGGTGGTATCGTACAGCCGGCCGCCCAGCCAGACACCGATGAAGCTGCCCAGTTGGTGGCTGAAAAAGACAATGCCGAACAGGGTTGCCATGTAGCGCACACCAAACACCTGGGCCACGATGCCGGAGGTCAGTGGTACGGTGGAGAGCCAGAGAATGCCCATCACAGCAGCGAACAGATAGATGGTCAGATCGGTTTTCGGTGCCAGCAACATGGCGGTGATCACGATCGCCCGGCTGAAATAGATAAACGCAAGACCGCTTTTCTTACTCCAACGGGTACCGGCGGCGCCGGACAGGAAGGAGCCGGCGATATTGAACAGGCCGATCAGGGCCAGCGCGTAGGCCCCCACCTCCGGCGACAGTCCCAGGTCCTTCACATAGGAGGGGAAGTGCACGGTGATAAAGGCGACATGGAAACCGCACACAAAGAAGCCGCTGGTGAGCAGCACAAAGCCGCGATGCCCCGCCGCTTCCCGCAGCGCCGCACCGAGGCTCTGATCGAAGTGCGGCTCTCCCGGGTGGCTGTCACTGCCCGGCAGAACCAGTGCCAGGGGGATAATCAACAGTGCCGTGGCGGCCAGGATCAGCAGAGCGGCCGACCAGCCGAAGGCGCTGATAAACTGCTGACCCAGCGGGGAGAACAGCACCTGTCCCAGGGAGCCGGCGGCGGTACCCAGGCCCAGCACCAGGGTGCGCCGTTCCGGCCCCACCGCACGGGCCATGGCGGCCAGGGTGATGGAGAAGGCCGAGAAGGCGATGCCGAGACCGGTCAGCACACCTCCGAACAGCTGCAGACCCAGGCTGGTGTCGCTGGTGGCCATGCCCCAGACCCCCAGGCCATAGAGCAGTGCGCCGAAGGAGAGTACCCGGGTCGGGCCATAACGATCGGCCATCGCCCCGGCTACGGGTACCCCGATGCCCCAGAGCAGGTTCTGAATCGCCATGGCAATGGCGAAGGTCTCCCGACTCCAACCGTAGGTCAGAGTCATGGGCTCCAGAAACAGGCCGAATACCGAACGGATACCAAAGCCGATCATGGCGATCAGGCAGCCGGCGATGATCACCAGCAGCGGAGTCCGCCAACTGGGTGACGTCGGGTTGGGGGGAAGTCTGGGCATGGGGGACGCGGCTCCTCCGGGGAGAGTGGCCATGCTACCTGATCGGCAGGGAGTTGATAACAGCACCAATCCGGGGGGAATTGCAGCAGTTGAGGGAGTATGGTCGGGTGGGGCAGATCGCCTGGCGGCTGTGTCCGGTTGATTAATCGGGTATGATTTTCGATTAATTCGAACTCAGGTGCGGTCGTTACCCCTATGTCGGCAGAAAGTGCCCTGGCCTTCTTCGTGGCCATCTTTATCTTCTCCATCACTCCGGGACCGGGTGTGTTCGCCATTCTGGCGCGGGCCATGACAGAGGGAGCGGCCGCCTGCGTGGCTCTGGCTCTGGGGATGGCCATCAGTGATATCGTCTACCTGGTGTTCGCCTGTTACGGTCTGGCGGCCATCGCGGAGCACTGGGGCGGACTGTTCACCCTGATTCGGATCCTGGGGGCCGCTTACCTGCTCTACCTGGGCTGGAAGATGTGGCACACCCGCCCCAGCCTGGCGGCTGAAGCCGGGGCGGTGAAATCGGCAGACCAGTTGAAGAGCTTTGTCCAGGGTTTCCTGATTTCCGCCTCCAATCCGAAGGTGATCCTGTTTTATATCGCCTTTCTACCGACCTTTATGGATTTGAACGTGCTGACTTCCCGGGATATTGCGCTGGTGGCGCTGATCACCCTGCTGGGCCTGATGCTGGGGTTGATGCTGATCGCCGTCTCCGCCTCCTGGGCACGCCGAAAGTTCCGCTCTGAACGGGCCATGCATGGCCTGAACCGGGTGGCCGGGTCCATCATGATAGCGGCCGGTACCTATCTCGGCCTGCGTCACTGATTCCGCCCACTCCTCCGTCCACTCCCGATCCGAGCGCAGCCCATGCCCCATCGTAAGAGCCATCTTGATCCCCTGGCCATGCTTCTGCTGCTGGTACTGTGCGCCAGCTGGGGGTTGCAGCAGGTGGCGGTGAAGCTGGCCAGCGTGGGTATCTCGCCTTTTTTTCAGGCCGGCATCCGCTCCCTGGGTGCGGCGCTGCTACTGCTGGTGTGGATGTGGCTGCGGCGTGTCCCGATCCTGCAGCGGGATGGCTCCGGGCGCTGGGGTGTGTTGGCCGGCTTGCTGTTTGGCAGCGAGTTTATGCTGATCTTCTGGGGGTTGGAGTTTACCACCGCCTCCCGGGCGGTGATCTTTCTCTACCTGTCACCCTTTGTGGTCGCCATCGGTGCCCACTTCTTCGTCGCCGGTGAACGGCTGCGCTGGCTCCAGGTGGTGGGCCTGGTGGGGGCGTTTGCCGGCATCCTGCTGGTGTTTGGCGAGTCCATCCGGTTACCGTCCGCAGAGATGCTGATCGGTGACAGCATGCTGGTACTGGCGGCGCTGCTCTGGGGTTCCACTACGGTGGTGATCAAGGCGTCGGTGCTGCGCTCCCTGGCGCCGAGCAAGACCCTGCTTTACCAACTCGGCGTCTCCGCTCCATTGCTGCTGCTGGCCTCCTGGGGGGCGAATGAGCCGGGCATTACCCGCCTGACCCCGCTGATCCTGGGCAGTCTGCTGTTCCAGACCCTGTGGATCGCCTTTGTCACCTACCTGGCCTGGTTCTGGCTGGTTCGGCACTACCCGGCGGGCCGTCTCACCGCCTTCACCTTTCTGACCCCCCTGTTTGGGGTACTGGCCGGCCATCTGGTGCTGGATGAGCCGCTCTCGCCGGCACTGCTGGCGGCGCTGCTGTTGGTCGGGCTGGGTATCTACCTGGTGAATCGCCCACCACCTAAGGTGCTCCCGGGGGAGTTGGCGGAGCGGCAGAACAGCTCGGGCTGAAGGGTACCTGGTCTTATCGGCAGGGGATTTATCGCTCTGGCGGACCGGATAGCCGGGCTTATTCGGGCAGGCTATGCGAATTTTGCATGACCCGGTTGCGTGATTTCGATTGTCACCCTTCCTATCATGGTTTTAGGCTCTATGCTTGAAAGATGGTCAGGCCGGGCAATCCATACCGTCTGGGAACTGGACGGTGGAAGTTGATCGGTCCCTGGAAACAGCAATAACCAACATCGGGATATTGAGCATGAAAAGAACCTCCTCACTGTTATGCGGCGCGCTACTCGCTCTTGGACTGGCTGCAGGGTCCCAGGCGGCTACGCTGAAAATGGCTTACGACGCCGATCCGGTATCTCTCGATCCCCATGAGCAGCTTTCGGGCGGTACCCTGCAACTGTCACACATGGTGATGGATCCACTGGTCCGCTGGACCCAGGATCTGACCTTTGAACCGCGCCTGGCGGAGAGCTGGGAACGGATTGATGAGAAAACCGTCCGATTCAAACTGCGCGAGGGGGTCAAGTTCCACTCCGGCAACCAATTGACCACCCAGGATGTGCAGTGGACTTTTAACCGGCTCAAGAGCAGTCCGGACTTCAAGGCGATCTTCGAACCGTTTGATAAGGTCAATATTATCGATGACTATACCTTCGATCTGACCACCAAGAGCGCCTATCCCCTGGTGCTGCACAGCGCCACCTATATCTTCCCGATGGACTCCAAGTTCTACAGCGGCACCGATGAGAACGGTGAACCCAAGGACCGGCTGGTAAAACATGCCGGTACCTATGCAGCGACCCATGTCTCCGGTACCGGGCCTTTCCGGGTGGCCAGTCGGGAGCAGGGTGTCCGGGTGGAGTTTGAGCGTTTTGCCGATTACTGGGACAAGAATTCAAAAGGCAACGTGGACAAGATTGTCTTTACCCCGATCAAAGAGGCCCCCACCCGGGTGGCGGCCCTGCTGTCGGGTGATGTGGACTTTATCGCCCCGGTGCCCCCCAACGACCATAAACGGATCCAGGGCAATGACAAGGTCAACCTGGTTACCCTCGGTGGTACCCGGGTGATCACCTTCCAGCTCAACCAGCAACGGCGTGAAGAGTTCAAGGATGTGCGGGTCCGCCAGGCGATTGTGCATGCGGTGAATAATGCCGGCATCGTGAAGAAGATCATGAAGGGCTTTGCCACCGTAGCGGCGCAGCAGAGTCCGGCGGGTTATCTGGGCCACAAGGAGAGCCTGAAACCCCGTTTTGATCTGAAGAAGGCCCGCCAACTGATGAAGGAGGCCGGTTACGAGAAGGGTTTCAGCGTCACCATGATGGCACCCAATAACCGCTACGTGAACGATGAAAAGATCGCCCAGGCGGTCGCCTCGATGCTGGCCAAGATCAATATCAAGGTGGATCTGAAGACCCTGCCGAAGGCGCAGTACTGGCCCGAGTTTGACGCCCGCTCCGCGGATATCATGATGATCGGCTGGCATTCGGATACCGAGGATTCGGCCAACTTCAGCGAGTTCCTTGTCATGTGCCCCAATGAGGAGACCGGCAAGGGTCAGTACAACAGCGGCAACTATTGCAATCCTAAGGTTGATGAGTTGGTTAACCGCAGCGCAAGTGAAACCGACCCGGCAAAGCGTAAGGCGATGCTGCAGGAGGTGGAGCAGATTCTCTATGATGACGCCGCCTTTGTCCCGCTGCATTGGCAGAACCTGGCCTGGGCTGCCGCCAGGAATGTCGATATCGCTCCTATCGTCAATGTGCAGAACTTCCCCTACCTGGGCGACCTGGTGATCAAGGAGTAGGGACTGCCGGGTGGATGATTGCAGTGCCGGTGATGCCGCTGAATGGGCCACCGGCACTGCATCAGTCCGGACTGATCCCTGAGTTGCTGACCTCCGGATGGGGGCGTTGGGGTCCGGTAAAACAACCCATACGCCCGATGTCATAACGGTTGTACAACCCCTGTCTGAGTGACACTAGCCGAGAGTTATCCAGATCATGCTTGCGTTTTTGATAAGACGCCTGTTCCAGGCGATGGTTGTCATGTTTGTGATCAGCCTGCTCAGCTTCTCCATCCAGGACAACCTGGGTGATCCCCTGCGGGAGCTGGTCGGGCAGTCGGTATCGGAGGAGCAGCGCCAGGTGCTGCGGGACGAGTTGGGACTGAATGACCCGTTCATCACCCAGTACCTGCGCTTCGCTGGCAAGGCGCTGCAGGGCGACCTGGGCACCTCCTACTTTTTCAAGGAACCGGCCCTGCAGGTGATCCTGAAGAAACTGCCGGCGACCCTGGAGCTGGTGTTCGGGGCCACCCTGATTATTATCTTCTTTTCAGTGCCGATCGGTGTCTACGCGGCTATCAAGCCGGAAAGCTGGTTTTCCAAATGCGCCATGGGGTTAAGTATCGTCGGCATATCGATCCCGGTGTTTCTCACCGCCATCCTGGCGATCTATCTGTTCTCTGTTGAGCTGGCCTGGCTGCCTTCGTTCGGGCGTGGCGTCACCGAGCATGTGTTCGGTAGCTGGGAGACCGGCTTTCTGAATGCGGACGGCCTGCTGCACCTGCTACTGCCCTGTGTCTCCCTGGCCTCGATCATGCTGCCCCTGTTTGTGCGCCTGATTCGGGCCGAGATGATGGAGATCCTGCAGTCCGAATATGTCAAGTATGCCTGGGCCAAGGGGCTGTCACCGATGCGGATCTGGTTTGTCCATGCGCTGAAAAACACCATGCTGCCGGTGATTACCGTCGGTGGTGTGCAGATCGGCACCATGGTGGCCTACACCATCCTGACCGAGACGGTTTTCCAGTGGCCGGGAATGGGTTTTCTGTTTCTGGAGGCGGTGAACCGGGTAGATACGCCGCTGATCGTCGCCTACCTGATCGTGGTGGGAGCGATTTTTGTTATCACCAATACGGTTGTTGACCTGATCTACGGCCTGGTTAATCCCACCGTCAAACTGGCCGGGAGGGCATCATGAACGACACAGCCGCTCCCACCACTGTGAATGAAGCGGAATACAGCCGCTGGCAGCGCTTCAAGCGCAGCCATCTCTATCACAGCTTCGTCAATGACCGGGTGGCGATGGTCAGTCTGCTGATCTTCCTGCTCTACGCGGTCGCCGCCCTGCTGGCGCCGCTGATTGCACCCTACGATCCCTACGATCCGGCCATGATCGATATCATGGATTCGGAAATTCCACCCAGCTGGCAGGAGGAGGCGGATGAGCGTTTTCTGCTGGGTACCGATGCCCAGGGCAGGGACATGCTCAGCACCATGCTGTACGGCACCCGTATCTCCCTGCTGATCGGTGTCTGTGCGGTGATCCTGCAGTGTCTGCTGGGTGTGCTGGTGGGCCTGACCGCCGGTTATTTCGGCGGCCGGGTGGACAGCTTCCTGATGCGGCTGGCGGATATCCAGCTCAGCTTCTCCACCCTGATGGTGGCTATCGTGGTGCTGGCGGTGTTTCAGGCCGCCTTCGGTGCCGAGCTTTATGCCGAGCTGGCGATCTTCATGCTGATCCTGGTGATCGGTATTGCGGAGTGGCCCCAGTATGCGCGAACCGTTCGCGCCTCCGTGCTGGCGGAGAAACACAAGGAGTATGTGGATGCGGCCCGGGTGATGGGCTTTACCAGCCGGCGCATCATGTGGGGACATATCCTGCCCAACACTCTGTCGCCGCTGCTGGTGATCTCCACCGTGCAGGTGGCCAACGCCATTATCAGCGAGGCGTCGCTGTCGTTCCTGGGGCTTGGCATGCCGGTCTCCCAGCCATCCCTGGGCTCCCTGATCTCAAGTGGCTTCGAGTACATCTTCAGCGGCTCCTGGTGGATTACCGTGATACCCGGTTTTGTGCTGGTGATCCTGGTGCTGGTGATGAACCTGCTGGGCGACTGGCTGCGGGATGTGCTGAATCCGAAACTCTACAAGGGCTAGACCGATGTCTTTTCTGCAAGTGAACCATCTGGAAGTGACTTTCGGCCTGCGTAACGGGGCGGTCAAGGCGCTGCGGGATATCAGTTTCTCCCTGGAGCGGGGCGAACGGATCGGTATCGTGGGAGAGAGCGGCGCTGGCAAATCGGTGGCCGCCTTCGCGGTGATCAACCTGCTCAGTCGGCCCGGCTATATCTCGGCTGGTGAGGTGCTGTTTGAGGGTCGGGATCTGGCGCAACTCTCGCCCCGTGAGATGCGCTCCATCCGCGGCAACCGCATCGCCATGATTTTCCAGGATCCCATGATGACCCTCAATCCGGTGCTCACCATCAGCCAGCAGATGGTGGAGTGTCTCCAGGCGCATCGAAACATCTCCCGCCGGGATGCCCGCGCCATTGCGGTGGAGAAGCTCAAGCAGGTGCAGATCCCGTCGCCGGAAAAACGGCTCGATCAGTATCCCCATGAACTCTCCGGCGGCATGCGCCAACGGATCATCATCGCCATTGCCCTACTGATGGATCCGGCCCTGATTATCGCCGATGAGCCGACCACGGCGCTGGATGTGACCATTCAGGCCGAGATCATGGAACTGCTGCTGGAGTTGTGCGCCTCCAATAACGTGGGCCTGATGCTGATCACCCATGACCTGGGAATTGTCTCCCAGGTGACCGAGCGGGCCATCGTCATGTATGCGGGACGCATTATTGAGACCGGGCCGACCAAGGAGATCATCAATGACGGGCAGCACCCCTACACCCAGGGCCTGATCAATGCACTGCCCCAGCAGACCGTACCCGGCCATCGGCTGAATCAGATACCGGGATCCATGCCGTCGCTTCAGGATATTCCGGCCGGCTGTGCCTTCAACCCACGCTGTGATTTTGTGATGGATATCTGCAAGTCGGAGATCCCCGGCTTCACCCGTTCCGGCGGCTGCTCGGTGGCCTGCCACATGGTTCAGGCAATGGTGGAATCCGCCCGGCAGGAGATATAAATGGCAAAGAGCTGGCAGACATTGCAACAGGAGGCCCGGGCCGCCGACGCGGTGGGTATCGGGGAGTCCCTGATCACGGTACGCGGACTCTACAAACGGTTTGATATGTCCGGTGACCTGCTCGACCAGTTCCACTTCAGCGGTGGCAGGCTGCAGCGGAAACGGGAGTTTGTACACGCCATCAACGGCGTCAATCTGGATGTCCGCAAAGGGGAGGCGCTCTGCGTAGTGGGGGAGAGCGGCTGTGGCAAATCCACCGTGGCGCGGGTGGTCATGGGGCTGTTAAAGCCCTCCGCCGGCGAGGTGGTGTACCGGGGCGAACGGATCGACAATCTGAGTGACCGGGCCATGCTGCCTTACCGGCGTAAACTGCAGATGATTTTCCAGAATCCCTACGCTTCACTCAATCCCCGAAAAACCATCACCCAGGCATTGGAAGAGCCGCTGCGTTTCCATTTTCCCCACTATTCCGCCGCCGAAGTACGTGAACGGGTGGCGGAGGTGATGGATTCGGTCGGTGTGGATCACGGCTGGGGCGTGCGCTATCCGCACGAGTTTTCCGGTGGTCAGCGGCAGCGCATCTCCATCGCCCGGGCACTGATCCTGGATCCGGAGTTTATCGTCGCCGACGAGCCGATCTCGGCCCTGGATGTGTCGATCCAGGCCCAGGTGCTGAACCTGATGATGGAGGCCCAGGAGCGCCGTGATCTCACCTATCTGTTCATTACCCATGATCTGGCGGTGGTGGAGCACTTCGGTACCCGGGTGGCGGTTATGTACCTGGGAACGGTGTGCGAACTGGCGCCAACCCGACGACTGTTTGACTCCCCCAAGCACCCCTATACCCAGGCGCTGCTGAGCGCCATCCCCAGGCTGCAGGATAACCAGCCGCCCCATATCAAGCTGCATGGGGAAGTCCCCACGCCGGTCAACCTGCCCCCGGGCTGTGTCTTCCACGGACGTTGCCCCTATGCCAATGAGCGCTGTCGGCGGGAGATACCGCAACTGATCTGGCACGATGACGGCAGCCAGGTGGCCTGCCACGGTGTGGAGGAGGGGCGTCTGTAGCTGCCTGCCGGGAGTAAATGGTCGCTCTGTCCTGTCGAGAGGTAGCCCTGCGGCCGATCTTTCGCCTTGCCGACAGATGGTCGCTCTGCTACAGCCTGTCGAATCGCTGAATCAGGCGCTGACTACCAGCGTGCCGGCTCCAAGCAGTAACAGAGCGCCGCAGATCGAGCGGCCCCAGGCAAAACTGCCAAGACCGTTCAGCCAACGCTGTACCCGATCCAGGGAACCGGCAGCCAGTAATATGCCGGCGCAGTGGCCGATTCCAAACAGTATCAGCAGGAGCGCCGGTAGGGCCAGCCCCGCAGACGCCTGCATCCAGGCCACTCCCAGCAAGGGGGCGATCCAGGCGAAGGCACAGGGTCCCAGGGCAAGGCCGAAGAGCATACCAAGAACCAGGGCGGTCCAGGCGCCCCGGGAGGTCACTTGGGGTAATCCGCGGCCGCTGGGCATCGGCAACCACTCCAGCAGATAGAGACCGGTAACCAGGCAGATCAGCGCCACCAGGTAGTTGCTGGAGATACCCAGGTCGCCGGCAACCCGTCCCAGCAATAGCGTGACCACGCCCAGCGGTATCAGGCTAAGCAGGCTGCCGAGGGCAAAGGCGAGAATCACCCGTACGCGCCTGTCGGGAGCTGGGGTGTTGTCGCTAATGGAGAGATAACCCACCACCAGGGGGATCCCTGCCAGGTGGCAGGGACTCAGCCAGATACTGGCAAACCCCCATCCCATGGCCGCCAGGGCCGCAATCCAGCCGCTACCGGAGAGTGCGTCGGACAGCGGTGCCAACAGCTCCATCATGACTCATCACCGACTGACTCCAGGGGCACTCCCCGGGTGGTGAAAACTTCCACAATCGCCCGCGCTGAAAGGACGCCCATATGCCGGTAGAGTTCCTGACCGGCGTCATCCAGGAACACCTGGGTGGGAATGGCCATGATCTTCCACTGACGGGTTAAATCGCTTTGTTCCAGGATATTTACCCGAATGATCCGCAGACGCTCGCCATGGGTTGCGTCCAACTCATCCAGTATCCGGTGCATGGTCCTGCAACTGGCACAGCTGTTCATGCCGAACTCCACCAGGGTGGGGCGGCCGTCGCCGACAATGGATGGGAGAGTAACCTCTGTGCTTTGAGGTGGCGTTTCGCTGTTCATCCACTGATACAGGGCCAGGCCGACAAGGGCGAGGAGCAGGGCCGCCAGGGGCAACAGGTATTGGCTTAAGGATTTCATGGTGGCGGGTTCGGTTGCAGGCATGGTCAGGCATCCCCCTTTTCATTGGAACGGGCTCGACCGGGGTTATGGTGCAGTCTTGAATAGCGCTGTGTCATCTGGGTAGACTCCGTCTCTTGTTGCGTAGGCATCGGCTGGCTTATCTGCGAGTTAGGGAACCAGTCCACTCTGGGTGCTGATAGACATTAATCTGCCTACCAGATAGTTAAGACGGAGCAGGGATAAAAAGGATGCAGTGTTGGTGGGAATTTTGTTGTTCCTCTGCTGAATTGGCAGGCGTCGGGCAGCGGGGCTGGCTGATCAGTGGGCCCCTGGAAGGGCCGTTTTGACCCATAGAGACACGATTCCAATTTCCGTGAAAGTCTATCGGGCAGTAATGGGTTAAACTATGCGAAGTTTGATGACGGCGGAAACGATCCTGCGATGCCTTACCTTCCTTACCAGATGACTCTCGTCAACGCGGATGGGCCGGGCCATTCGGCGGGCCTGGTGGGCGCACGCCATGGAGCGGCGCACTGATGGAGATTCGCTGGCTGGAGGATTTTCTTGCGCTGGCCCGGACCCGCCACTTCTCCCGTGCTGCGGAACAACAGAACATCTCCCAACCCGCCTTCAGCCGGCGTATCAAGATGCTGGAGGAGGAGATGGGGGTGGTACTGGTGGACCGGGAGACCCTGCCGCTCTCCCTGACGCCCGCCGGGCAGGTGTTTCTGGAGGCGTCAGAGAAGATCACCCGCACTCTTCGGGAGACCCGGGAGACCTGCCAGGAGATGATCCAGAGCGAAGCCAACAAGCTCCGTTTCGCCACCCATCAGACCCTCTATCTGAGCTTTTTCCGTAACTGGGTTGAATCGCTCAACAGCGATGTGGACCTGGGGGTCAATCTCAAGTCCACCGCCTGGCCGGGCCGGCTGCTGGTGCAGGCTCTGGAGCGGGGTGAGTGCGATCTGATCCTCTGCTATTGGTCTCCTGATATCGACTTCCTGGAGGTGCTCGACCGGCCCGAATATGAGTACCAGGTGGTGTCTGCCGATACCCTGCTGCCGGTGACCGCCCTGAACCGCCACGGCCAGCCGAAATTTCTCCTGCCCGGCAGTGACGCGGCCCCATTGCCCTATATCGGCTACAGTGAACAGACCTTTCTGCAGCGGGTGTTGTCCGCCGGCTTCCGCGCCCGGCCCGGTCTGCCCCACCTGCTCAACGTAAATGAGAACACCCAGGCGGTCAGCGTCAAGGCGATGGTGGCAGAGGGTTATGGCATCGGCTGGCTGCCGGCCCGCCTGCTGGCCAGCCAGGGCGCGCAGGGACTGGTGCCTGCCGGGGATGAAACCTGGCATTATCCCATGGAGATCCGCATCTACCGTTCCAGGGAAAACCCACACCCCATGTTGCCTCGCTTCTGGGAGGATGTGGCCCGCAGTCTGGCCACTTCCCAGGAGCTGCCGGTTCGCCATGCCGCCGGGTTGGAGCACTGATCGCCGGTTACAGATTATTTCTCAGGCCCAGGGCGTCCGGATGGGGTTGCAGGTAGACCTGCCGGGCGATGTAGGGATCGGGATGGAGGCGGAAATAGTGCCGGAACAGGGTGATCGGCACCACCAGGGGTATCTCACCCTGCCGGTAGCGTTCGATACTCTCCCCCAGTTCCTGTTTGTCACGACTGTCGATCTGGCGTTTCAGATAACCCATGATGTGTTGCAGCACATTGCTGTGGCCCTTGCGGTTGGCTGGTCGTCGCAGGGCGCTCATCAATTCGCTGAAATAGGCGCTGCTGGCGGATGCAACCGCCTCCCTGGGCAGGTTGGATAACAGTCGGCCGAGGCGCTTGTAGGCCGCCTGGGAGTGGGCCATCACCAGGTACTTGTGTCGGGCGTGGAAGTCGATCAGTCCCGCTGCCGTAACTCCTGTCTGGATTAACCGCTGCCAGTCCCGGTAGACGTAGATCCGATTGATGAAGTTCTCCCGCAGGATCGGGTCATTCAACCGCCCTTCGTCCTCCACCGGTAGCTCGGGCAGGCGGCTCATCAGGGCGCGGGCAAAGATGCCGCTGCCCTGGCGCCGGGCCCTGCCCCCCGATTCCGGAAAGACCTTGACCCGCTTCATGCCACAGCTGGGTGAATCTTTCTTGAGGATGTAGCCGCTGATGCCATCCAGCCCGGCCAGCGCCTGTTCCGAATAGGCTTGCAGCTGCGCTGTGACATCCAGCTCCGGCTGGTTGACCCCGACCACGCGGGGATTGTCCGCTTCACCCACCAGCTGTACCGCCGGTCGGGGCGTGGTCATGCCGCTGCCCACTTCCGGGCAGAGGGGGATAAAACGGAGGAAAGGGGCCAGTTGTTCGGTCACGAAACGGTCCTGTTTGTGGCCGCCGTCGTAGCGTACCTGTTCCCCCAGCAGACAGCTGCTGATACCGATAGTGACCGGGCTGAAACGATCTGTTGTCATTTGGTTTAAGTCTGCTCCTCTGCTTCGTTGGTTCTGTCTCACGCCGGACCGGTGATCTCCTGCAACGCCTTGGCCAGGGTGTCGTACTGGAAATGGAAGCCTGCTTCAGGCAGTCGTTCAGAGATCAGATACTGTCCGCTGGCCAGGGCTTCGGCCCCCTGTCCGAACCGTAACTTGAGCATAAACAGGGGCACCGGCAGCAGGGCGGGGCGGTGCAGTTGCCGGCCCAATGTCCGGGTAAACTGCCGGTTGGTGGTGCTGTCAGGGGCGCTGAGGTGATAGATGCCGCCCATCTCCGGCTGGGCCAGGGCAAAGCTGTAGGCGCGCACCAGGTCGTCGATATGGATCCAGGAGAAGGGCTGGCTGCCGTCACCGATCGGTCCCCCCAACCCCAGGCGGAAAGGCAGCAGCAGCTGTTTCATCATGCCCCCGTCCCGACCCAGTACCAGGCTCAGGCGGAAGATCAAGGTGCGCACACCCAGGGTTTCGGCCTGTAGAGCGGCGGCCTCCCAGTCACGGGTGAGGCGACCGAAGAAGCCGCCTGCATTGGGTGGGTCGGATTCGCTGTAGCGGCCCAGGCTGTCAAAAGCGCCCATGGCAGAAGTGGAGATGAGCAGGCCCGGACGCTGCTCCAGCCGGGACAGTGCCTCCACCAGCGCGCGGGTGGTCAGTACCCGGCTGTCGTACAAAGCCTGCATGTAGGCCTCGCTCCAGCGTCGGCCGATGTTCTCCCCGGCCAGGTTGATGATGGCGTCGCAACCCTGGAGTTGCCCGGCCAACCGGTCGATATCATCCTGCAGTGCCTGGCGCCCCAGTTGGATCAGCTGGTGGCCGGCGCTGTTCAGTGCGGTGCAGAGGCGCCTGCCGATGAAGCCGGTCGCTCCGGTAATGGCGATTTTCATGTGGATCGGTACCTGCTGGTCGGTGTTGTCCGGACTGCCTTAAGCATAGTTCAGTGGGCCGGTTACAGGGCCGGATAGCGTTGGGCAAAGCCGGTGCGGATCTGTTGCGCCAGTTCCCTGACGATCACGTTGACGCCGTGCCCCGGCAGGCGCAGGTTGATGTAGTAACGTGGCAGGTCGGGCAGGCCGATCGCCGGGTCGATCATGCTCAGGGTCTCGGGGATCACCTGGGACATGTAAGGGGCGATGGCCATGTCCGCCTCCAGGCTGGCGATCACCGGTTCGGTGCTGCCAACCTGGCAGATTGAGATCCACTCCAACCCGGCGCTGTTCAGCGCCGCCACGGCGGAATCACGAAATCCACAGGACTCCAGACCGAGGGCGACCGGCAGGGGGTGCCGGTGGCAGGCTTCACCATTCGGTGCGCCGATCCACACCAGGGCGTCGGTGAGCAGCAGTTCGTCCCGGTCGCCCCGCACCGACTCGGTGGTGAGGGTGAGGTCGATCTGCTGCTTTTTCAGCATATCCAGCAGTACCGGGGTCGAGTCACTGATCAGGGTGACCCGGATATTGGGGAACTCCCGGTTGAACCGTTTCAGGATCGGCGGCATGAAGGGACGCACGATATCCGGCGGCACACCGAGCAGGATCTTGCCGGTGAACTCCGGCTGACGCATCAGCTGCAGCACCTCGTCATTCAGTGCCAGCAGGCGATTGGCGCTGGCAATCAGCTTTTCGCCGTCCGGTGTCAGCTGCATCTGCTTCTGCCGGCGGTCAAACAGCTGTTTGCCGAACTGGATCTCCAGCCGCTTGATCTGCTGGCTGACCGCGCCCTGGGTGAGGTTGAGGGTCTGGGCGGCCCGGGTCATGCCGCCACTCTCCGCCACCGCCAGGAAAGTACGGATCAGACCGATATCGATATCACGCTGCACGGGTTACCTTTCATTACGGTTGCTAATTACTTCCATTATGATAATTGGCTTTAATAATACATGCCGGGCGCGTATAAGATAGTTTTTTGTACCACCCATGGAATTTCCCCTACCCATGTTAACCCACTCTGTCAGTCTCTACTTTGCGGCGGTATTTATCTGGGGCTCCACCTGGTACGCCATCAAGTTCCAGTTGGGAGCGGTGCCGCCCGAGCTGTCGGTTGCCTACCGTTTTACACTGGCGGCACTGATCCTGTTCGCCTGGTGTCTGCTGCGGGGTCTGCCGTTGCGCTTCGGGCGCCGGGAACACCTCTGGATGGCACTGCAGGGCCTGATGCTGTTCTGCCTTAACTACCTGATCTTCTACTGGGCCACGGCGGAGCTGACCAGTGGCCTGATTGCGGTGATCTTCTCCACCATCGTGCTGATGAACATTGTCAACAGCGCACTGTTTTTCCGTAAACCGGTGAATGCCACCATGGTGGTTGGTGCATGCATCGGCCTGCTGGGCATTACCCTGGTATTCTGGCCTGAAGTGGCTAACCTGCAGCATAACGGTGGTGCCCTGAAGGGGCTGGTGCTGAGTCTGCTGGGTACCTTCATCGCCTCCCTGGGTAACATTATCTCTGCCCGGAATCAGCGCCAGCGACTGCCGGTGATCCAGAGCAATGCCTTCGGCATGGCCTATGGTGCCCTGATCCTGTTTCTGTACGCCCTGTTCCAGGGTGTGGCGTTTGTCTACGACCCCTCCATGGCCTATAACCTGTCCCTGCTCTATCTGGCCCTGTTCGGTTCGGTGCTTGCGTTCGGCAGCTATCTCACTCTGCTGGGCCGTATCGGGCCGGAGAAGGCGGCCTATGCCACGGTGCTGTTCCCGCTCGTGGCGCTGGGTATCTCGACCCTGTTTGAAAATTATCACTGGAGCCTGATGGCGGCCGCCGGCGTGGTGTTGGTGGTGGCGGGAAATGTGCTGATCATCATGCCCCGGCGACTGTTGTTGCGCCTGGTTGGACGTCGGGAACAGGTGGGTGAAGCCCCTCTGTAACGGGGTGATGCAAGTGGCCTCCGGTCAGGCCGGTTCCGGTCGGGACCGGTCCCGCATCACCGGTAACTGGGAGATCAGCATGCCGCTCAACATGATGGCGCAACCCAGCAGACCGCGGGTGCCCAGTGACTCATCCAGCAGCAGCCAGCCCCCCAGTGCCGCGAACACCGACTCCAGGCTTAAAATGATAGCGGCGTGGGCGGCCGGGGCGTGGCGTTGTGCCACCACCTGCAGGGTGTAGGCGACCCCCACCGAGAGAATGCCCGCATAGCCGATTGGAACCCAGACGTTGGACAGGGCCTGCAGATCAAACTGCTCCCAGAGCAGCGCCGCGCCGAGACTCAGCAGGGTACAGACCAGGAATTGCCCCAGTGCCAGGCGGATCGGATCCAGCCGGCGGCAGAGCCAGCCGATCAGCAACACGTGGCCGGCCCAGAACAGGGCGCCGATCAGCTCCAGCAGATCCCCGTAGGCCAGGGTCCATTGATCCGTCATGCTCAGCATGAACAGTCCGACCAGGGAAACGAACGCGCCGATCCAGGTGTAGGCATCGGTCTTGTGACGCCAGAACAGGGCCAGGATCGGCACCATAACGATATAGAGCCCGGTAATGAAACCGGCATTGGCGGCGGTGGTGTAGACCAGGCCGATCTGCTGCAGTGACGATCCGGCAAACAGCAGTGTACCGGCCGCCAGACTACCCAGAAGCAGGGGGCGGAACGGCTGAGCCGGGCCGTTTCTGCGCCACCAGAGCAGTGGCAGCAGTGACAGGCAGCCCAGGGCAAAGCGGGCGCTGTTGAAGACAAACGGACCGATATGCTCCATGCTGGCGCGCTGCGCCACAAAGGCGAGTCCCCAGATAATGGCGGTGACCATCAACAGGCCATCGGCTTGCCAGGTGCGTGATTTCATCGGGCGGACTCGCTAATCGGCTGTAAGGGCGGTGTGAAAGGGTGATTGCAAAAGCAACAATTCTACTGTTTACGGACGCTTTGTTCTATAATCCCGGCGAAGTGTATCCCTGAAAAAAGAGCGAGCCCGTCTCAGAGACAAGGGATGCTGCCGAAAACAGCCAACAAGCCCGGATATTTTCATGTCTCAAGTGACAACTGGCAATCGCGACACCGTCATGGTGGTCGATAACCTCCACAAATGTTTTGGTGATCTGGAAGTCCTCAAGGGTATCTCCCTGTCGGCCACTGAAGGCGATGTAATTTCACTGATCGGTTCCAGTGGTTCGGGCAAGAGCACCCTGCTGCGCTGTATCAATCTCCTGGAGACGCCCGATTCCGGGGACGTCTTTATTCACGGGGAGCAGATTCAGATGACAAAGAATCGCCGTGGTGAGCCGGTCGCCGCCGACCCCCGGCAGGTGGACCGGATCCGTTCCCGGCTCGGCATGGTGTTCCAGAGTTTCAATCTCTGGAGTCACATGAGTGTGCTGGAGAATGTCATGGAGGCGCCGGTGCATGTGCTGAAAGTGCCGAAAAATGAGGCCCGGGAGCGGGCCATCGCCATGCTGGAGAAGGTTGGTATCGGTGACAAGCTGGATGCCTACCCGGCCCAGCTCTCCGGTGGTCAGCAGCAGCGTGCCGCCATCGCCCGGGCGCTCGCCGTGGAGCCGGAACTGATGCTGTTCGATGAACCGACTTCGGCCCTCGACCCCGAAATGGTGGGCGAGGTGCTCAAGGTGATGCGTCAGCTGGCGGAAGAGGGACGCACCATGCTGGTGGTGACCCACGAGATGGGTTTCGCCCGGGAGGTCTCGTCGAAAGTGCTGTTTCTGCACCAGGGACAGATCGAAGAGCAGGGCACACCTGCCGATGTGTTCAATAATCCGACGTCGGAACGTTGTCGACAATTCCTTGCCAGTCATCTATAACAACCGATTTACTGTGGCAATCCGCCAGTAATCGTTAATTCAATCGAAGGGGACGACTATGAAACATATCCAACTACGGGCCATGCTCCTGATGCTGCTGCTCTGTATTAGTGGCCTGGCAGTGGCTGAAACGATGAAGATCCGTATGGGAACCGAAGGTGCCTATCCTCCGTTCAACCTGATCGACAAGAATGGCGAACTGGCCGGATTTGATGTCGAGATCGGCAAAGCCCTCTGTGCGGCAATGAAAGCGGAATGTGAATGGGTAACCTCGGATTGGGAGGGCATCATCCCGGCTCTGCTGTCGAAGAAGTTCGATACCATTATCGCTTCCATGTCGATTACTGAAGAGCGCAAGGAAAAAGTCGCTTTCACCGACAAGTACTACACCACCCCGGTTCGGTTCGCCCGGGCCAAGGGAACCGATTTCGAGATCAGCGATGAGGCACTGAAGGGCAAGATCGTTGGTGTGCAGGCATCCACTGTCGCGGAGAATTTCCTGCGTGGTCGTTTCGGAGACATCGTGGAAGTGCGCGCCTACGGCACCCAGGACGAGGCCAATCTGGACCTGTTGTCCGGTCGGGTGGACCTGCTGTTGGCCGACTCCTTTGTACTGGGTGAGTTCCTGAAGTCAGAGAGTGGTCAGGCGGCTGAATTTGTCGGCCCCGGCTATACCGATAAAAAGTATCTTGGTGAAGGCATCGGCATCGCGGTAAGGAAAGAGGATACGGCGTTGCTGGAGAAACTGAACCAGGCGATCAAACAGATCCGTGAGGACGGCACCTACGCCCGGATCAATGATAAATACTTCGACTTCGACGTGTATGGCGAATGAGTCGGTCGGTTAACCAGAGCCGGCAGTTTTACGTTTTAACGGTGTATTATCCAGGCGGCAGGCGGATCCATGTTTGACCTGAAAGGATATGGCGGCCTGCTACTGGACGGCCTCTGGTTGACCATTGCTGTTGGCCTCAGCTCCATGCTGCTGGCCATTTTTCTGGGGCTGCTCGGTTCCTGGGCGAAACTGTCCAGGAACCGGTTGGCCAATTTTCTGGCCGACACCTATACCACGGTGGTGCGTGGTATCCCGGAGCTGATCCTGCTGTTGCTGGTCTATTTTGGTATCCCGACCCTGATTCAGGATATCGCCCAGCGCTTCGGCCACGACATCACCATCGACCTGAACCCTTTCCTGGCCGGTACCCTGGCGATCGGTTTTATCTATGGCGCATTCAGCACCGAGGTGTTCAGGGGGGCGTTTAATTCCATTCACCCCGGCCAGCTGGAAGCGGCCCGGGCCATGGGGATGAATCGCCTGCTCGCCTTCCGGCGTATTCTGCTGCCCCAGGCGATGCGTTTTGCGCTGCCCGGTCTCGGCAATGTCTGGATGGTGCTGATCAAGGCCACGGCGCTGGTCTCCATCATTCAGCTGGAAGAGTTGATGCGCAAGACCAAGATCGCCGCCAACGCCACCCACCAGCCCTTTACCTTCTATCTGCTCGCCTCCCTGATCTATCTGGGACTGACCGTGGTCTCCATGCTGCTGCAGCAGCGGGCGGAACGTTGGGCCAACCGCGGCGTCGCGGGGAGGTGATGATGGATCTGGAGGTCATCTGGGAAAATCTGCCAAAACTGCTTCAGGGCGCCCAGCTCACCCTGGAGATCACCGTCATCAGTCTGCTGATCGGGCTGGCGATTGCCATACCGTTCGCCCTGATGCGGCTCTCCCGCCATGCGGTGCTGTGGATGCCCGCCTACGCCTATATTCTCTATTTCCGGGGTACGCCGCTGCTGGTGCAGCTGTTCCTGATCTACTACGGCAGTGGGCAGTTCCGGGCCGAGCTGAGTGATCTGGGGCTGTGGGGTTTTTTCCGCGATGCTTACTTCTGCGGGGTGGTGGCCCTGACCCTGAATACCGGTGCCTACACGGCGGAGATCCTGCGTGGTGCCATCCAGGCGGTGCCGGCGGGGGATATTGAAGCGGCCCGGGCCTGCGGTATGAGCAAAGTGCTGATGTACCGGCGTATTATCCTACCCAAGGCTATCCGCCTGGCGTGGCCCATGTACGGCAATGAGGTGGTGTTTCTGATGCAGGCCACCTCTCTGGTCAGCGTGATCACGCTGCTGGATCTGACCGGTGTGGCGGGTCGTATCATCTCCAAGACCTTTGCGGTCTATGAAATCTATATCACCACGGCGGTGCTCTACCTGATTATCACTTACGCGATTGTATTCGTGTTCCGCCGCATCGAGCGTCGACTGAACCGTCACCAGGCGTGAGTTGATCAGCGTTCCCGGAACGCCGGCTGGATAGGGTTTATTGCTGATACAGGGTCTCGAAATAGTCCTGCACCTGTTCGTCGTCCAACTCGTCCAGATCATCCAGGTCGAAGTAGCTGTAGTCGAACTCGTCGTGCTCGAAACTGGCTTCAGAAAAACCGTTGGTGAGTGTCTCATACATGGTTCTGTCTCCTGATAATGGCATCAGGGCACAGGCTAATAACTGAATGCGACAGCTTGATGACAGCGGTTTGACTACTCTTTTTTCTGCCCGGTGATCAGCCACAGCATCTGCAGCAGCAGGGTGTTATGCAGGCGTGACTGCTGGCAGGTCTCCAGTTGTCTGTCTTCGCTGCAGATCTTGTCGAACAGCAGGGTGGAGTGACCCCCGTACTCCACGAACAGGCGACGGCTGCGATTCACCACGTAAGCCACCGCAGCTGAGATATCGTGTTCGGTGAGTTCGTCCAGGCCCCCCTTGGGCGGCATCTCGCCATGGCCGTTGATAGCGTGGCTGATCAGCAAGGGCAGCGGTCGCTTGAGCCGCTCCTCCCAGTCATTCACGGCGCCCAGTTGCGGAGCGCCGGAGTCCGGTTTGCCATGACACTTGATGCACTGGGTGGTGAATATCACGCGACCCAAGCCAAGATTGTACTGCTGTGGTTCGCTCCTGACCGGGCCCGGTTCCACCGCTGCGGCTGTACCGCTGATCAGGCAACTGAACAGGGTGCATATGAGGGAGTATAAACAACGGCTGCTGGGCATGGGGGGATTCCGTGGTTGGGAAAACTTTCGGCCGGAACAGGTGAACTGTGCTGGCCATGACTCAATGCTATAGGGAACTATAGACCGTCACCCTGATGCAGGTAAGAAAAAGTGCCGGGGATCCATCGCGGACGACTGGTCGAGCCGGGGATGTTTTGCGGTACGGTGTTTGATCCGCACCTGGCCCACCGGGGCAGGCAGCGCTTTCGCAAGATCTGCCTGCCCCGGTCCGCCATTTGGCGGAGACGGCTGTTACTTTTTACGTTTCGGTATGTAGAGATCGGTGAGGGTGCCTTCGAACGCTTCCGCTGCCATAGCCACTGTCTCAGACAGGGTTGGGTGGGGATGGACGGTGAGGCTGATATCGGACGCGTCACAGCCCATCTCGATCGCCAGACACACCTCGGCGATCAGATCCCCGGCGTTGGGACCGACAATACCGGCACCGATCACCTGGCCACTCTCCTGGTCGAAAATCATCTTGGTGATCCCCTCGTCCCTGCCCAGGGAGAGAGAGCGGCCGCTGGCCATCCAGGGGAAGGTGCCCTTGCCGTACTTGATGCCTTCGGCCTTGGCCTCCGCCTCGGTCTTGCCGACCCAGGCGATCTCCGGGTCGGTGTAGGCAACCGATGGAATCACCCAGGCGTCGAAGAAGGTGCTGAGACCGGCACACACTTCGGCCGCCACCTTGCCCTCATGCACCGCTTTGTGCGCCAGCATGGGCTGGCCCACCAGGTCGCCGATAGCGAAGATATGGGGCACGTTGGTGCGCTGCTGTTTGTCCACCTGGATGAAACCGTGCTTGTCCACCGCCACACCGGCGTTCTGGGCCTCGATCTTGTGGCCATTGGGGGAGCGTCCCACCGCCACCAGGATCGAGTCGTAGAGCTGCGGTTCAGGCGCCTTGGCCCCTTCGAAGGTAACTTTCAAGCCCTTCTTGAGAGCCTCCACCTTGGCGACCCGGGTCTGGGTGTAGATCGCCTCGTACTGTTTCTCCAGCCGTTTATGCAGCGGTTTGACAATATCCTTGTCGGCGCCGGTGATCAGGTTGTCGAGCATCTCCACCACGGTGATCTGGCTGCCCAGGGCGTGATAGACGGTGGCCATCTCCAGGCCGATAATGCCACCGCCGATCACCAGCATGCGCTTGGGGATCTCTTTCAGTTGCAGTGCGCCGGTGGAGTCGATGATGCGTGGATCTTCCGGCAGGAACGGCAACTTCACCGCTGTGGAGCCGGCGGCGATGATGCATTGGGTGAAGCCGACGGTGGTGGTGGCGCCTTCCGCGTCGGTGACTTCGATATTGTTCTGGTCAATGAATCTGCCGTAGCCGTGCACCACCTGGACCTTGCGCTGCTTGGCCAGCCCGGCCAGACCGCCGGTGAGGCGGGAGACCACGCCGTTTTTCCACTCCCGCAGGGCGTCCAGATCCACTTCCGGCTCAACGAATTTCAAGCCGTGCTTGCGGAAGTCCCGTGACTCCTCCAGCACTTTGGCGGCATGCAACAGCGCCTTGGAGGGGATACAGCCGACGTTCAGGCAGACCCCGCCCAGGTTGCTGTAGCGTTCGATCAGGATCACTTTCTTGCCCAGGTCAGCGGCCCGGAAGGCGGCGGTATACCCACCGGGGCCGGCACCCAGGACCACCACGTCGGCCTGCAGGTCGGCGTTGCCGATGTAGGGGGTTGGCTGGTCATCGACGGCCAGTCCCGGAATGACCGGAACCGGGGCAGAATCGGTTGTGGCTGTGGCCGTGGTGCCGGCGCCACGGGGGCTGGCCACCTCCAGGGTGAGGATCAGGTCGCCCTGGGAGACCTGGTCCCCAACTTTGGCGTGCACTGAATGGACTGTACCGCTGCCGGGGGAGGGTACTTCCATGGAGGCCTTGTCGCTCTCCAGGGTGATAACCGGTGTCTCTTCATGGATGCGGTCGCCTGGTGCCACCAGTACCTCGATCACATCCACGTTCTCGAAGTCGCCGATATTGGGCACGTAGACATCCTTCAGGACGGTCTTTCCGGCATCACCGGGCGCCGCACCGCTACTGGCGTTCTTCTGCACCAGGGGTTGCGGCTCCTGGGCAGCGACCTTCGGCTCTACCGCCTTCTCCAGGCTCAGAATCAGGCTCCCTTCCGAGACCTTGTCGCCCAGGTTGACGTGGATCTCCTGCACCGTTCCCGATAGAGGTGAGGGTATCTCCATGGAGGCCTTGTCGCTCTCCAGGGTGATCAGGGGGTCGTCGATGTTGATCGCGTCCCCTACCGATACCAGAATCTCGATAATCTCCACATTGTCGAACTCCCCGATGTTGGGGACATGAATCTGTTCAATGTTGCTCATGGTCATATTCCGTTTGTTGTACGTTGGGAGAGTTCAGAGCAGCAACCGCCGCACGTCATTCATGAGTACGCCGAGGTGACGCACGAAGTGCGCGGCCTGGGCACCATCGATCACCCGATGGTCGTAGGAGAGCGACATCGGCTGCATCAGGCGGGGAACAAACTCACTGCCGTTCCAGACCGGTTTCATCTGGGAGCGGGTGAGACCGAGAATGGCCACTTCCGGCGCATTGACAATGGGGGTAAAGGCGGTGCCACCGATACCACCCAGGCTGGAGATAGTGAAGGTGGCACCCTGCATATCTCCCGGTTTCAGCTTCTTGTCCCGCGCCTTGGCGCTCATCTCCATCAGTTCGGCGGAGATCTGGAAAATACTCTTCTGATCCACATCCCGGATCACCGGCACCACCAGGCCATTCGGGGTGTCGACCGCGACCCCGATATGGAAATACTTCTTCAGGATCAGGTTCTCACCGCTGCCGTCCAGGGAGGAGTTGAAGGTTGGATAGGCCTTCAGGGTGGCTGCACAGGCCTTCATGAAGAAGCTCAGCAGGGTGACCCGTACGCCCTGTTTTTCCGCCTCCGCCTTGAGGGATTTGCGGAACGCCTCCACCTCGGTGATGTCGGTTTCGTCGTGATGGGTGACATGGGGTACGTTGAGCCAGGAGCGACTGAGGTTGATACCGGTCAGGCGCTTGATTTTGCTCAGGGGCTGGAACTCCACCTCGCCAAACTTGGAGAAGTCCTGTTCGGGGATGGGCGGGATGCCCGACCCGGCGGCTGGGGCGGCCGGTTTTGGTTCTTCCAGTTGGCCACTAACCAGGGCCTGCAGGACCCGTTGTCCGGCGTTGGCCAGGTCTTCCCGGGTGATACGGCCCTTGCGGCCGGTACCCTGCAGGGTGTTCAGGTCAATGCCCTTCTCCCGGGCGATACGGCGTACCGACGGACTGGCGTGGGTGCGCTCGAAGGAGACATGGCGCAGATCGGCGGCCGGCGCGGCACTGGCGGCGGCCGGTGCAGCTGCCGGAGTCGGGGCCGGGTCCGGAGTGACCGGAGCCGTCGGTTGCGGCGCTGCCGGTGCGGCAGGGGGCTCGGCCGGTTGCGCCACGCCGGCATCGGCGACAACCTCCATCAGCAGGATCGGACTGCCTTCCGAGACCTTGTCTCCCAACGCCACTTTGAGCTCTTTGACCACACCGGCCTCAGGGGAGGGGATCTCCATGGAGGCCTTGTCACTCTCCAGAGTGATCAGGGGATCATCCACGGCAACCGCGTCACCGGGGGCAACCAGGATCTCGATCAGTTCAACGTCTGTGAAGTCACCGATGTCCGGTACAACTATCTCTTTAATGGTCACGTCTGTTTCTCCTTATTCTGTGCGCGGTTCAAGCGATAACCGGATTGGGCTTGTCGGCGTTTATGCCGTACTGTTCAATCGCCTGGCTGACCTGTTTGACCGGAATCTTGCCTTCGTCCGCCAGCGCCTTGAGGGCCGTAATGGCGACATAGTAACGATCCACCTCGAAGTGGTGACGCAGCGCCTCACGACTGTCGGAGCGGCCGAAGCCATCGGTACCTAGGGTGTGGTAGCTGCCCGGTACGAAGGGGCGAATCTGTTCGGCAAAGGTCTTGATATAGTCGGTGGCGGCAATCACCGGGCCTTCGCGATCCTTCAGGCACGCCTCCACGTGGCTGACCCGCGGCGTCTGCTCCGGATGCAGCCGGTTCCAGCGCTCCACGTCCTGACCATCGCGGCACAGTTCATTGAAGCTGGTGGCGCTCCAGATATCGGCGGAGATGTTGAAATCGTTTTTCAGCAGCTCGGCACCCGCGATCACTTCGTTCAGGATGGTGCCGCAACCCAGCAGTTGCACCCGCAGGCCCTTCTTCTTGCCTTTCTGTTCCGCCTCGCTGCTACGCAGGTGGTAGAGCCCCTTGAGGATGCCCTCCTCGGCGCCCTCCGGCATATCGGGGTGGCTGTAGTTCTCATTCATGGTGGTGAGGTAGTAGAACACGTTCTCCTGCTCCTGGAACATGCGGCGCATACCTTCGTGCACAATCACCGCCACTTCGTAGTGGAATGTGGGGTCGTAGGAGACGCAGTTAGGGATGAAGCTGGCAAATACCTGGCTGTGTCCATCCTGATGTTGCAGTCCTTCACCGTTCAGGGTGGTGCGACCGGCGGTGCCACCCACCAGGAAGCCCCGCGCCTGCAGGTCACCCGCGGCCCAGGCCAGGTCACCGATGCGCTGGAAGCCGAACATGGAGTAGTAGATGTAGAACGGGATCATGGTGACCCCGTGATTGCTGTAGGCGCTGGCGGCGGCAATCCAGGATGACATGGCGCCGGCCTCGTTAATACCCTCCTGCAGCAGCTGGCCCTTCCGGTCTTCCCGGTAGGGCATGATGTCGCTGGAATCCATGGGGGTGTAGAGCTGTCCCTCCGGGGCGTAGATACCCATCTGGCGGAACATCCCCTCCATGCCGAAGGTTCGGGCCTCATCCGGTACGATCGGCACCAGGCGCGGACCGATCTCCTTGTTGCGGGAGATGGAGACCATGGTGCGTACCAGGGCCATGGTGGTGGACATGGTGCGGGCGCCGGTGCCTTTCAGCAGCAGGTCGAACATGGAGAGATCGGGGATCTGGAGTCGGTCGCCCTGGGTGCGCCGCTCCGGCAGATACCCCCCCAGGGCCTGGCGCCGGCTGTGCAGATAGCGCATCTCCGGACTGTCGTCGGCCGGCTTCAGGTAGTTGGCCTGCAGCACATCCTCTTCCGAGATATCCAGTTCCAGCCGGGCACGGAACTTCTTCAACTGTTCGTTCCCCAGCTTTTTCTGCTGGTGGGAGATGTTCTGCCCCTCACCGGCCTCGCCCATTCCGTAGCCCTTAACGGTCTTGGCCAGGATGACAGTCGGTTGCTCGACCGCTTTGACCGCCTCGGAGTAGGCCGCATACACCTTTTGCGGGTCATGACCACCACGGATCAGATCATGGTAGATCTGATCATCGGTCATGTGTTCCACCATCTTCAGCAGCTCGGGATACTTGCCGAAGAAATATTTCCGTACATAGGCCCCATCCTTGGCTTTGAAGGTCTGGTATTCCCCATCCACGCACTCTTCCATGCGCTTGCGCAGCAGGCCGTTGTGATCCTGGGCGAGCAGTTTATCCCAGGACGCGCCCCAGATTACTTTCAGGACATTCCAACCGGCGCCGCGGAAGTTGCCCTCCAGCTCCTGGATGATCTTGCCGTTGCCGCGGACCGGGCCATCCAGGCGCTGCAGGTTGCAGTTGATGACGAAGATCAGGTTGTCCAGCTTCTCCCGTACCGCCAATGATATGGCGCCCTGGGATTCCGGCTCGTCCATCTCGCCGTCGCCCAGGAACACCCACACCTTGCGATCCGATTTGGGGATCAGGCCCCGGTTCTCCAGATACTTCATGAAACGTGCCTGGTAGATCGCCATCAGTGGCCCCAGGCCCATTGAGACGGTGGGGAACTGCCAGAAATTACGCATCAACCAGGGGTGGGGATAGGAGGGGAGGCCCTTGCCGTCGGTTTCAAAGCGGTAGCTGTCCAGTTGCTCCTCGCTGATGCGCCCTTCCAGGAAGGCGCGGGCGTAGATGCCCGGTGCCGCATGACCCTGGAAGTAGATCAGATCGCCACCGTGCACATCGCTGGCGGCGCGCCAGAAGTGGTTGAAACCGGTTTCGTAGAGTACCGCGGAGGACTGGAAGCTGGCGATATGGCCGCCCGGTGCCGCCGGTTTGCGGTTTGCCCGCACCACCATGGCCATGGCATTCCAGCGGATAATGTCGCGCAGTTTCGCTTCAACCGCCGGGTCCCCCGGGAGGGCGGGTTGACGACTGACCGGGATTGAATTCAAGTAAGCGGTCCGGGAGCAGTTGGGCGGTTCCACTCCGGCCACAGTGGCCTTGTCGATAGTCCGCTTGATGAGGAATTGCGCCCGTTCCGGCCCCTCCTTTTCCAGCACCACATCGATGGCTTCCATCCACTCCAGGGTCTCCTGGGGGTCGACATCCCGATAGTCACTTAAGCGATAGCTCATCTGGTTTCTCTCCTCGACTGATTTAGCACGCTGCTGAGTTGTGTGGCATATTGTTATTTATTTCAATGGTCAGACCATTTAAAGGTATGTTAAATAATAAGTCAAACTATTTTATATGATCTATAACAATCGCTTAGCGTGTGGAATGAATGGATCTCTTAACTATTTAAAAAGTAAATAGTTATTATTGTTTCACCAGCTATTTATTTTTATGGTTGAAAAATGGTCAGACAAATTAATGGTTGTATATAATAGGGAAGGTACCTCCTCACCTGGTCTGATCCAGAGGTGCCTGCGCGATGCATGGATGCGGTGCATTTTTGATTACCCGCAGTTATCAACTGTAGACCATGGGCAACAGGGAATCGGCCGATTTTGTTTTCCGATTCCGTTCAGGTCACGCCCCAGGGAGGGGGCTTCTGATCGCCCATTCAACGGAGAAGTGCCATGCAGTTACAACCCATCAAACCCGCCCGGGTCTCGGATTCGATTGTTGAGCAGTTGAAAGCCCAGATTATCAAGGGTGTATTAAAACCGGGTGACAAGTTACCGGCGGAGCGGGAGCTGGTTGATCAGCTCAAAGTATCCCGGCCGTCGGTGCGCGAGGCGCTGCTGAAACTGGAAGCCCAGGGGTTAATTTACAGTCGGCAGGGAGAGGGGACTTTTGTGCTGGATGCCCTGGGTGCCGCCATCACCAATCCGTTGGCCAATCTGCTCAAGGATAATCCGGAGGCGCTTTCCGATGTGATGGAGTGTCGCCATGGCCTGGAGGAGTTGGCGGCCAGTTACGCGGCAAATCGGGCTTCGGCGCTGGATCAGGCGGTGATCCGGGAGCGCTTTGAAGCTCTGCGGGCAGCCCATGAACAACGGGATCTGGAGCTGGAGGCCCAGGCGGATGCCGCCTTCCACATGGCGGTAGCCGATGCCTCCCACAATGTGGCGCTGATTCATCTGACCCAGAGCCTGTTTGATCTGCTGGGCGATGTGGTGCTGCATAACTGGGAGAAAATATACACCATGGAGGAGAGTTACCAGGCCATCCATGACCAGCATCGGGAGATCTATGAAGCGATCTGTGCGGGTGATGCCAGTCAGGCCAGGCATGCGGCCCATGAGCACCTGGCCTATATCGGCAAGTGTTTGCGGGGCGCCGCGTCCTAGCGGGATAGCTCCAATTCCCTGATCAACTGATCCAGCGGTTTGATGGCTGCCGGGTAGTTGAACGCCCGCAGTTGCTGAACCAGCAGGGTGATGATTTCCGGGTGGGCGAAATTGTCGATCTGCTGTTCGAGGCTGTCGATTGTACTGTTTTCCACCAGGTCATGCTCAATGAGCTGTTTGCGCAGCACCGTCAGCATTGGCAGCAGGTCGATAATCGTATGATTGGCCGGAGCACTGTTCTGCTGCATCTTGTTTTCAGCCGCCAACTGTTCAGAGAGGGCGCTGATGCGGCTGATGACCCGGTCCAGCTCACTCTCCAGCTCCTGGTAGTGGGCAATCAACTGGGCGGTTTTACCTCCGGCCAGGGCCGCCTCCATGGTGGCACAGCGGTGATACAGCCCCATGGTGGCCATGTTGCCAGCAACCCCCTTGAGCCGGTGCAGGGATTGGGCCAGACCCTGCCAGTCGTCCTCTTCCAGGCAGCGCCGGATCTGCAGCAGGTCTGACTGGAAACTCTCCTCAGCCTGAAGCAGCAGCCGCAGCACCCGGGGGCGATCGCCATCAAATCGGTTCAACAGGATGGCCAGGTCAATGGTGGCTACGGAGTTTGATGGTGGCTCGCTCAGCTCGGTGTCCCCGGTATCGTCTTCAAGCAGCCGCAGTGACTGGCTCAACGCCTGGATCAACTGATCCCGGTTAATCGGCTTGGTCAGATAGAGATCCATTCCTGCGGCCAGGCAGCGTTCACGATCGCCGCTCATGGCATTGGCTGTCATGGCAATCACCGGAATCGCCTTCAACAGCGGATGTTTGCGGATTCGGCGGGTTGTTTCAAAACCATCCATGACCGGCATCTGGATATCCATCATGATCGCATCGAACGCTTCAATCCCCTGTTCCTCCAGCATTGCCAGAGCGGTCTTGCCGTTGTCTGCCACACTGACGGTGATCTGTAGCTGATCGAGGATCTCAATCACCACCTGCTGGTTGAGCACCGTATCCTCAACCAGCAGGATGTGCATCCCGGCCAGTTGTTCGATCTGCGACTTTTGTGCCGGGGACTGCCTGGATCGTGCGCTGGATCGCTCAGGTTGCAATGTCTCCAGCAGGGCGGTATCCAATTTCTCCCGGATCAGCGGTTTCTTCAGTACCTGGCTGAATATCTCTCGCCGTTCATCTTCGAAGTCGTAGAGCAGCAGGGTAGGGAGCGAATCTGGTATCTGCCCGCTTTGCAGAAGTGGTTGCAGCAGATCATCTGCACTGTGGATCGCCGACCCATCGATGATCAGGATGTCCAGCCCATGGTCGGTGCTGGTATCACCCAGCGCGTCGGTAAATTCTTGGAGGCTGGCGAAGCGCCGGATAACACAGCCGGACTCCTTCAGATGCCTGCCTGCAATCGTGCCGGTGAGGGGATCACTGCAGATCAGTGCGACGCGCTTATTTGACAGGACGGCGGCTGTCTTTCCGGATGGTTTCCGGTCATGTTTGAGT
This sequence comes from Sedimenticola thiotaurini, assembly GCF_001007875.1. NCBI lineage: Bacteria > Pseudomonadati > Pseudomonadota > Gammaproteobacteria > Chromatiales > Sedimenticolaceae > Sedimenticola > Sedimenticola thiotaurini. The sequence continues at coordinate 258,611 of NZ_CP011412.1, forward strand.
CGGCCGAAGGTGGCATTGAAACTGAAACAGCTGCCTTTCCCAGGTTCTGAGCTGACGCTGATCTCTCCCCCCATTTTGTTCACCAGCCGCTGACAGATACTGAGGCCGAGGCCGGTGCCGCCATAACGCCGCGTGGTTGATGCATCCGCCTGGGTGAAGGGCCTGAACAGCCGTTCGATCTGGTCAGCCTCTATGCCCTGACCGGTATCCTCAACGGAAAACTGCAAGACCAGGTAGTCCCGAGTCTGCTGCTTCAGGGTGATGCGTAACACCACCTGACCCTGCTGGGTAAACTTCACCGCGTTGTTGATCAGGTTGGTCAGCACCTGCTTTATGCGCAGGCTGTCACCGATGATCTGATCATCCAGGTCGCCTGGCGTGTCGTAGATGAGGCGCAGGTGTTTCTGCTCCATGGCCGGGGTCATCAGGTCAGAAAGCTCCTCCAGCACCTGGCTCAGGTTGAACGGGCTCTCTTCAAATTTCAGTTCTCCCGCTTCTATCTTGGAGAAATCGAGAATGTCGTTAATGATCACCAGCAGGGAGTTGGCGGCAGCACCGATGGTGTTCAGATAGAGCTGCTGCTTCTGTGTCATCTCAGTGGATTGCAGCAACTGGCACATGCCGAGTACGCCATTCAGCGGAGTGCGGATCTCATGGGACATGTTGGCCAGGAAATCCCCCTTCGCCCGGTTGGCCGCCTCGGCCAGCTCCTTCGCATGACGTAATTCGTGGGTGTGTAGGTTGACCCGCTGTTCCAGGTTGGTGATCAGGTCGTTCAGGGTGCTGGCCATGCTGTTGATACCGGTCTGGACTTCCCCCAGTTCATTGTTTGCCGGATTGCTGATACGCGTATCAAGCCGGCCCTGTTCAATCAGCTTCAGCGCTTCCAGGGTTCGGCTGATCTGTTTGTAAAAACGGTGGTAGAAGATCAGAAAGAGCAGGCTGACCCCAATCAGCGGCACCAGGGTCAACAGCAGTCCGAAGAACGCAAACAGGTTGCGCTGAATAAGCATCTCTGCCTGGGTGATGGTGAGTACAATGGTCCAGTTCCATATCGATCGCGTAAATACCGCAAACATCGCCTCATTGTTTGAGTTGTAGGTGAAACTGCCGGTACCATCCTGGACACGTGCCTGTTCAATCAGTTCGACGGGGGGTGGTGCGTGTCGACTCGCCTCGGATATGAGCAGGGTGTTGGAGGCGCTGTCCAGGATAACCAGACTGCCTGTTTCCCCAAGTTGAAACCTTTTCAGTTCATCAATCAGGTGCCCTTTTTCCGCTTTAAGGAAGTTCTCCTGCGAAAGTATGCCGATCGGCTCCAGCCTCTTCACCCTGGCTCTGATGCTGTTGTCGATGTTGGTGATTTCCCGCTGCAGGTTGTTTTCATACAGATTGAAAACAATACGGTTAATAATCCAGTAACCACCTGCCGCAATGGGGACAATCAGCATGATCACCATACCAAGGGTGAACAGAACAAATTTCAGTCGGATACTCATACGATACTCAGACGTCCCCCTGATATGCGGTCTGGATCAAAATTGGGTAGCGGACGTTTGCTGCTTGTCCGAGCCAGGTTGTTTCGTTATGTCTGGTTACAGCTGTGCCCAATCGTATTATCAGATAAAGGTCCTATGCCGTGAATCTGATCATACTAGACGCTTCCCGGACTGGGCTGGGAATCTGTCTGGTTGCTGAATTCCTCTCCTCTTACGCAGTTTCTTCCGGAGTTTTTCGCTTCGTAGAGCATGGTATCCGCCAGCTGTACCAGCATTTTTGGATTGCTTCTGGAACTGGGCGTTGTTGCGGTTACACCGATACTGATACTGATGTAGGGATGGGTATCGCTACTCTGGGCATGGGGGATTGCCAGGTTGGCGACCTGGAGGCGCATCTTCTCCGCCAGTTTCAACGCCACGCTGTATTCGGTCTCGGGCAGCACGGCAATGAACTCTTCCCCTCCATAGCGGAAGATACTGTCGGCCGGACGTTTCAGTGGCAGCGGCAGGGCCTGTGCAACCTGTTTCAGGCAGCGGTCCCCGGCTGGGTGGCCGTAGTGGTCGTTAAACTGTTTGAAGTGATCAATATCCAGCAGCATGATGGAAATCGGCGCCTGTGAGCGCCGGCAGCGTGACCATTCCCGCTTCAGTATCTGTTCAAAGCGTCGCCGGTTGGGCAGGTTGGTCAGGGCGTCGATCAGGGCCAGTTTTTCCAGCAGGTCACTGTTGTGTTTGAGCTGGATCTGGGTTCTCACCCGTGCTTTGACGATCGGTGTGCGGAACGGTTTGGTTATGTAATCCACGGCACCCAGTTCAAGCCCCCGGGTCTCATCTTCCACATCAGTCTTGGTGGAGATGAAAATGATGGGAATCTTGCGAGTTCCATCCCCCGCCTTGAGACGGCGGCACACCTCATAGCCGTCAATGTTCGGCATGACGATGTCCAGCAGGATCAGGTCTGGACGCTGTTTGCGCGCGACTTCTATACCCGATGCACCACTGTTGGCTACTTTGATGTTGTACTCTGACTTCAGCACCTGTGCCAGATGCTCAATATTGATCGGACTGTCATCGATAATGAGGACGGTCTTCTCCTTGCGGAATTCTGTCGGCATAGATGGCTGTAACCTTTGAATACAGGTGGGTGAGATTCCATTTCTACTCCCCCCACCTGACAGAATAGTAAAAAAAAGCGGAATAGGGCAGGACTTAATCAAATAGGAATATAATTCTATGCGGTCTGCATGGGAAGATTCAAGATTAAACTAACTTGAGGGTTTGCGCTGCGAACCCCACTGAAATTGGTCGCTTGCGGCCATAGGGTGGCGATGGGGGGCGTATCCGGGAACCGAAGTGGCGGACGGGTGTCTTTCCCTGGAAGGATGAACCGCCTAGAATTGGCGATTCGCTATCTTGGGCAGTCTATCCGGGTTTCCGGTTATCTGTTTACAAGGGGCAACCGTCAAAAGTCGCGGTTGGCCTATCTATAATAATACTTTGCTGTCGAGTATGAGGATGCGCAAGCTCTTGCCGCTGCTGTTACTGGCCCTGTTTATTGGCGTCGTTCAGTTGATTACCCATTTTAAACCGGAAGCGGCGGTCCGCGACAAGCCGCCGGTTCCGGTTATCACTGTGGAGACCGAGCAGCTGCTGCCCCGCGACTACCGGGTGGTGCTCAACTCCTTTGGCCGGGTCCAGCCCCGCACCGAAGGTGAACTGGTGGCCCAGGTGTCTGGCCAGATTATGGATATCAGTCCCAATTTCCGCGATGGCGGGTTCTTTGAAGCGGGAGAAACCCTGGTCACCATTGATCCGCGGGACTACCGGATTCAGGTGGACATTGCGGCAGCCGAACTGGCCAACGCCAAGGTGAACCTGGAGGAGCAGCTGGCCTTGGCAGACCAGGCCCGGAAGGATCGGGAGATCCTGAACAAGCGTGGTCTGGCCTCCGATTACGCCCTGCGCAAACCGCAAGTGGCCGCCGCCCGTTCCCAGATCGATGCCGCCCAGGCGAAACTGGCCCAGGCCCAACTGGCGGTGGAGCGGACCCGGATCAAGGCGCCCTATGCCGGCCGCATACTCTCCCGCAGCGTGGATCGGGGTGTGGTGGTCTCCAGCAACCAGGCGCTGGCCAGGATCTACGCCACCGATCGGGTCGAGGTGAAATTACCACTTAAAAACAGTGAGCTCGGTTACGTGGATTTGCCGGAGAACTATCGCAATCAGGCTGTCGGCGGCGACTCCCTGCCGTCGGTCACCATAATCAACAACCTGGGGCCGCAGCCGGAGCAGTGGCAGGCCAGGCTGGTGCGCACCGCGGGTGCCATTGACGAACAGAGTCAGCAGCTCTACGTCACCGCACAGATCGAAAACCCCTACCTGGCGGACCAGGATGGGCGCCGCCAGTTGAAGATCGGTCAGTATGTCACGGCACAGATCCAGGGGCGGGTCATCAAGGACGCCATTGTTATTCCCAACTCGGCCATCTACCAGGGCAGCTATGTCTATCTGATTGACCAGGGGCTGCTGCAGCGTACCGGAATAGAGGTCGTCTGGCAGAATGGGGAGGAGTCGCTGATCGGCAGTGGCCTGAAAGCGGGCGACCAGCTGGTACTGACGCCCCTGGGACAGGTCAGCAGTGGTACTCCGGTCAAACAGGTGGCGGCGGACAAAACGGCCCGCACCCCGGTTGAAAATCTCACCGGACGATCCGTCGATGCGTCCGCGCTTAATTAAGGCCTGCCCATGATTGCCTGGTTTGCCCGTAACCATGTCGCAGCCAACCTGTTGATGGTGAGCCTGCTGGTGCTTGGCCTGTCATCCCTGTACTTCCAGATCCCGCTGGAGGTTTTTCCCACCCTGGAAGCACAACAGGTCAATGTGGAGATCACCCTGCGTGGCGCCACGCCGGAGGATACGGAACAGGGTATCGCCATCCTGGTGGAGGAGGCGGTGCAGGATCTGGAGGGAATCAAAGAGATCACCAGCCGCTCAGCCGAGGGTAGTGCCAGTATCGGTCTGGAGATCGATACCGGCTATGATCCCCGGGAGATGCTGGCCGATATCAAGAGTCGGGTGGACGCCATCAATAATCTGCCGGCGGATGCGGAAAAACCGGTGGTCAGTCTGGCCACCTTCCGCCGTGAAGTGATCACCGTGGCCATTGCCGGTGACTACCCGGAGCGGGAGATTCGCGGTCTGGCTGAACAGGTGCGGGATGATCTGCTGCGCATCCCGGGGGTAACCCAGGTTGAGCTGGACGCGGTACGCGCTTACGAAATCGCCATCGAGGTCTCTGAAGATACCCTGCGCCAATACGGCATCACCCTGCGGGAGGTGGCGCAGGCGATATCTGACAGTGCGCTGGATCTGTCGGCCGGTAATATCAAGGCCGATGCAGGGGAGATTCTGATCCGCTCCAAGGGGCAGGCCTACCGGCGCGATCAGTTTGACGACATCATTGTGCTGACCCAGCCGAACGGCAGTATTGTCCGGGTCAAGGATCTGGCCCGGGTGAATGACGGCTTTGAGGAGTCGCCCCTGCGCAGCCGCTTCAACGGTAAGATGGCCGGCTTCGTGGATGTGTACCGGGTGGGTGATCAGAGCGCCATTGATGTGGCGGACAAGGTGAAGGCCTACGTGGCGGAACGCCAGGCCACCCTGCCCCAGGGGGTGGAGATGACCACCTGGCGGGATCGCTCCCGGATAGTCAAGAAGCGCCTCCAGACCCTGACCAACAACGCCATCCAGGGCGGCGTGCTGGTACTGCTGCTGCTGACCCTGTTCCTGCGGCCCTCCATCGCTTTCTGGGTGTTTATCGGCGTACCGGTCAGTTTCATGGGGGCCTTTGTCGCCATGCCGTTTTTCGACGTCAGTCTCAACGTGTTCAGCCTGTTCGCTTTCCTGCTGGTGCTGGGTATCGTGGTGGATGACGCCATTGTTACGGGGGAGAACGTCTACACCCATCTGCGCCACGCGGAAAACGGACTGGAGGCGGCTATACGGGGCACCAGGGAGGTGGCGGTGCCGGTCACTTTCGGTATTCTCACCACCATCGCCGCCTTCCTGCCCCTGGCCTTTATCGAGGGGCGCCGTGGGCTGCTGTTTGCCCAGATCCCCATCGTGGTGATCCCGATTTTCCTGTTCTCCCTGATTGAGTCCAAGTTTGTGCTGCCGGCCCATCTGAAGCACATCAAGTTGCGTTCGGAACGCCATCAGCCGGGAGTGTTGGAGCGCTTGCAACACAGTTTCGCCGATGGTTTTGAGCGGGTGATATTGCGTTATTATCGCCCCCTGTTGAAACTTGCCCTGAACCACCGCTGGAGCACCCTGGTGCTGTTCTGTGGCATTCTGTTGATCATGGTGACCCTGGTCTCCACCGGCTGGACCCGCTTTACCTTCTGGCCCCGGGTGCAGAGTGAACTGGCCCGGGCCTCCCTGACCATGCCCACCGGCACACCGTTTGAAGTGACCGATCGCTATGTCCGCAGGATTACCGACGCCGCTTTCAGCCTGAAGCAGAAGTACCGTGACGAGCAGGGGGTCGATCTGATCCTGGATATCCAGTCCACCACCGGCAGCAGCAGTTCACGGGGAGGGGGTTCCCACACCGGTTTGGTGATGTTCGAGATTGTGGCACCGGAGGATCGCACCTCCCAGGTGACCAGTATCGAACTGGTGCGGGAGTGGCGTAAAATGATCGGGGTGATTCCCGGTGCCGAGAATCTCACTTTTCGGGCCGAGATCGGTCGTATCTCCGATCCGATTGAGATCCAGTTGTCAGGTCTCGATTTCACCACCCTGTCGGAGGTGGCGGACAAAGTGAAGGAGCAGCTGGCCCTCTATCCGGCGGTATTTGATATCAGCGACACCCTGTCCGATGGCAAGCAGGAGTTGCAGATCGAGCTGAAAGATGAGGCCCATGCCCTGGGGCTCACCCGGTCCGATGTGATCAACCAGATCCGGAACGCCTTCTACGGTTTTCAGGTGCAGCGCATACAGCGGGGCCGGGATGATATCCGGGTGATGGTGCGTTACCCGGAATCGGAGCGGAAGTCGGTTGCCAGCCTGGAGGATCTGCGTATCACCAACGCCAGCGGATTGAGCGTACCGCTGGGACAGGTGGTGGAGTTGATTCCGGGCAAGAGTCCCACCTCGATTATTCGCATCAACCGTTATCGGACGGTGACGGTCGCTGCCGATATCAACAAGGCAACCGCCAACATGACCATCCTGCAGAGTGAGCTGAGTGACTTCATGGATCAGCTGCTGTTGCAGTATCCCGGCATCAGCTACGGCTTCGAGGGTGAGATGCGGGAGCAGCAGGAGTCGTTCGGCTCCATGGGTATCGGTCTGGGGATCATGCTGTTTGTGATCTACGCCCTGTTGGCGATCCCCTTTAAATCCTACCTGCAGCCCCTGGTGGTGATGTCCATCATTCCGTTTGGTGCCATCGGGGCGCTGGGCGGGCACTGGATTATGGGTATGGATCTCACCATGCTCAGTCTGTTGGGTATGATGGCGCTGGTGGGCGTGGTGGTGAATGACAGCCTGGTGCTGGTGGACTTTATCAATCAGCATCGGCGCGAGAAGAGCCTGCAGGAGGCGATCCTGAATGCCGGCGTGGCCCGGTTCCGGCCGGTTATGCTCACCTCCCTGACCACCTTTATCGGCCTGATGCCGCTACTGTTTGAGCAGTCCACCCAGGCCCAGTTCCTGATCCCCATGGCCATCTCCCTCGGCTTCGGTATCCTGTTCGCCACGGTTATCACGCTGCTCCTGGTGCCGGTCAACTACCTGTTGATGGAGCAGGGTATCGCCGGATGGCGTCGGTTGATGGCACGATGAGACTGCTGCATACCGCCGACTGGCATATCGGCCGCCAGTTGCACAATCTCTCCCTGCTCGATGAGCAGCGCCATGCCCTGCAGCAGATCACCGATCTGGTCGAAGCGCGGCAGGTGGACGTGGTACTGGTGGCGGGGGATATCTACGACCGCTCGGTACCACCAGCGGCGGCCGTGGCGCTGCTGGATGAGGTGCTTAGCCGTATCTGCCTGGAACTGGGCGTGCCGGTGATCATGATTGCCGGTAACCATGACAGCCCGGAACGGCTGGCCTTTGGCGCCCGCCACCTGACCCGGGCCGGGTTGCATATCGTCGGCCACCTGCGCCCGGAACCGGAGCCGATCCTGCTCGGTAAACCGGGCCATGAAGTGGCCTTCTATGCCCTGCCGTATGCCGATCCCGCCAGCGTCCGCCAGCTGTTTGGCATCGAGGTGTCCAATCACGACCAGGCGATGGCGTTTCTGACCGGCCAGATCCTGGCCCATAACGCCGGACGTTCACCCTGCGTGTTGCTGAGCCACTGTTTCGTGGCCGGCGGCGAGGCGTCGGAGTCGGAGCGGCCGCTGGCCATAGGCGGCGCCGAGTGGGTCTCCCCCGAGCACTTCAAGCCGTTCGATTACGTGGCCCTGGGCCATCTGCACGGTCGCCAGTTTCGCGGTGCGGAGCATATCCGTTATGCCGGCTCCATCCTCAAGTACTCCTTCTCCGAAACCCGTCACCACAAGTCGGTCACCCTGGTGGATCTGAATGATTCCGGCGTCACCCGGATCGAGCAGGTGGATATTCAACCCTTGCACGATATGCGTATCCTGGAGGGGGAACTGGCAACCCTGCTGGCCCAGGGTGCGGATGATCCGCAGCGGGAGGACTATCTGCTGGTACGTCTCAGCGACAGTCACGCCATTCTGGATATCATGGGCAAGCTGCGCCAGGTCTATCCCAACGTGCTGCACCTGGAGCGTCCCGGACTGATGGCCAACGGTGAGCAGCGCACCTTGCATCGGGAGCAGCTGAAACGGGGTGAGCTGGCACTGTTTGATGATTTCTACCAGCAGGTCCGGGGTGAAAACCTGACGCCGGAACAGCGAAGCCTGATCGCCGACCTGCTGGAGCAGATCCACCAGGAAGAGGGGGGCGGCTGAGATGCGCCCTCTGAGCCTTACCCTGTCCGCCTTCGGGCCGTTCCAGGATGTGCAGACCATCCCGTTCGATCAGTTGGGGGATAGTCCCCTGTTTCTGATCAACGGCCCGACCGGCTCCGGTAAGACCACCATCCTGGATGCCATCTGTTTTGCGCTCTATGGCCGCACCACCGGTAACGAGCGGGAGGGCAGCCAGATGCGCTGCGACCACGCCGCGCCGGACACCCTGACCGAGGTGATCTTCAGCTTCGAACTGGCCGGACGACGCTACCGCATCCGGCGGGTACCGGAACAGCAGCGGCCCAAGGCCCGGGGCGAGGGCACCACCACTCAGTCCACCGAGGCGCAGCTCTGGGTCATCGGGCCGAACGGGGAGGAGCGTCTGCTGGTACCGAACAAGGTGACCGAGGCGAACCGGGAGATTGAACAGCTCACCGGGTTGAACGTGGATCAGTTTCGCCAGGTCATGGTGCTGCCCCAGGGCAAGTTCCGGGAGCTGCTGCTGGCGGAATCGAAACAGCGGGAGGAGATCTTCAGTCAGCTGTTCCAGACCCGCATCTACAGACAACTGGAGGAGCGTCTGAAGAGCCAGTCAGCGGAGATCCGGCACCGGGTGGAGCAGGTACGGGAGTCCCGGCAAACCATTCTGCACAGTGTGGATCTGGAGCAGCCGGAACAGATTGAACAGGCCCGCCAGGAGTTGCAACCGGAGCTGGAGCGGGCCGCCCGGAAACGGAAGGAGGCGGAGCAGCAGCACAGCGAAGCGTTGGCTGCACTGGAGCGGGGACGGCATCTGCAGGAGGATTTTAACCGGCTGGCCGATCTGCAACAGCAGGCGACCACCCTGCATCAGCGGCAGGGAGAGATCGATGCCTGGCGACAGCAACTCGATCTGGCCCAGCAGGCCGAACGGCTCAAGCCGCTGTTTGATCAATACAGCGCCGCCGATCGCCTGCGACAGGATTCAGTGAGGAGGCAACAGCAGGCACTGGATGCTCTGGCGCAGGCCAAGCAGGGGCTGCTGGCTGCTGAGGCAGCGTTGGAAAAACAGCAGGCGTCCGCCGCAACCCTGGATAAGCTGAAAGCCCAGCTGACCAGGCTGCAGAGTTACCGGCAACGTGCCACGCGGCTGGATGAAGCGACCGACAAGCAGCAACGGGCAGAACTGGACGCAGGCAAGACCAGCGACGCCCTGTCACACAAACAGACGAAACTGGATCAGTCTATCCGGCAACAGGAGCAGCTCGATAAGAAGCGCCAGGCGCAGCAGGCACAACTCGACCAGTTGCAAGATGCGCCACTGCAACAGCAGCAGGTAAAAGAGCAGTTGCGGGATCGGCGGGTGCTGGAGCAGACGCGGCTCGATCTGTTGAATCTCAATCAACAACTGCAGCAGGATGAACAGACCGGCAAGCAGCTGGCTGCCGAACATACCACGGCCCAGGCAAAAGCCCGTCACATGGAGCTGGACTGGCACCGGGGGCAGGCGGCACTGTTGGCCCGGGAGTTGAAGCTGGATCAGCCCTGTCCGGTCTGCGGCAGTCTGGAGCACCCGGCGCCGGCCCGGTCCGACAGCGACCTGCCGGATCAGGAGGCCCTGGAACAGGCACGTCAGGCGGTGCAGATGCTTCAGGATCAGTTAACCCGGCAGCGCGAGAGCTACGCCAGCAAAAAGAGCGAGCTGAAAACCCTGGTCGCCAGGATAGGGGAGCTGGAGCAGCAACTCGGGACGGTCAAGGATGAACCCCTGGTGCAACTCACCGAGCGGGCAAAACAGTTGAGCGGGTCGGTGCAGCGTCTGGAAACGGTCCGCCAACAGCTGCAACAGATCGAAGCCAGCGAGCGGACCTTGAAACAGAATACCGCACAACTCCGTACGGAACTGGCCGCACTGAATGAACAGTTGATGAAGCAGCAGGCCGAGGTGGCCGCCGCCCGCAGCGAGTTACAGGCGGCCGAACAGGAGTTACCCGCCGTCTACCGGGAGCCGGGTGCGCTGGCGCAGGCGATCAAAGATTGTGAGATCCAGATTGCCGGCCTGGAACAGGCCATTGAACAGGCCCGTGCCGACCACCAGCGGGCCAGCAGCGAGCGGGCCGCTGCCGAAGCGGCCTGCCAGTCGGCCACGCAAACCCGGGCGTCGGCGGAGGCGGATGCGCAACAGGCCAGCGAGCGGTGGCGTGGGGCGTTGAATACCGCTCCCTTTGAGAGCCCGGAGGCGTTTACCCAAGCCCTGATGACCGATCAGCAGCAGTTGGAACTGCGCCAGCAAGTGGATGGTTATGAGCAGGCCAGTCAACGGATTGCCGGCGCCTTGCAGCAGCAACAGACAGCCCTGGAGGGTAAGTCGCCACCGGATATCCCGGCCCTGGAGCAGCAACTTAGCAGTGCGGTGGCGCTGCGAAACAGTGCCGATCAGGCGTGGCGCGAACTGGACAAACGACAGGACCAGCTACAACGGGCGGCGGCGCAGCTGGCGGAAAACCAGCGTCAGCATCAGGCCCTGGAACAGGAGTACGCCGTGGTGGGGACCCTGAGTGATGTGGCCAATGGCCAGGTCGGTGACAAGATCAGCCTGCAACGTTTCGTACTCAGTGTACTGCTGGATGACGTGCTGCTGGAGGCGAGTCGACGTCTGCACCTGATGAGCAAAGGTCGCTATCAGCTGTTACGCAAAAATGAGCGGGCCAAGGGCAACCGGGCCTCCGGACTGGATCTGGAAGTGGAGGATGCCTACACCGGCAAATGCCGGCCCGTCGCCACCCTGTCCGGTGGTGAGAGTTTTCTGGCCGCGCTGTCGCTGGCGCTGGGACTCTCCGATGTGGTGCAGGCCTACTCCGGTGGCATCCGACTCGACACCCTGTTTATCGACGAGGGTTTTGGCTCGCTCGACCCCGAATCCCTCGACCTGGCGATCCGCGCTCTGATCGATCTGCAAGCATCCGGTCGCATGATCGGTATCATCTCCCACGTCGCGGAGTTGAAAGAGCAGATGTCGCTGCGCCTGGATATCCAGACCAGCCGGCAGGGGAGTCAGGTACGTCTCGTCACTCAATGAATATGGCAGCGCCAGCCCGAACAGGGAACTGTTCTACAATGGAGTAACCGGGCGGATGGATTAATCGAGTGGGGTCAGCGCGTCTGATCCCGAATGGATGGAGAGAGGTGTGATCATGAACAGATTATGGATAGGGGTGCTACTGCTGGCCATGACTATGGGCACAGCCATGGCGGCTGCCGGTGTCACAGTGATCAGCAACAACGGCGTTAACGGCGCCTGGATTGGCTATGACGATGGCAGTGTACGTTTCTGCAATGGAGGTGGGGGTACTGCGGTGCCGTTCTGGACCACCTGCGCCGGTGTGCTGGAAGCCAATGGCTCCGCCGTCACCGACATCAGCACCAACGACCATCGCGCATGGATCGGGCATGCCAATGGCGGGTTGCGCTATTGCAAAGACAGCGGCAGCGATCAGAATCCGGAGACGGAGTGTGTCGATGTCCAGCCGTGAGCGGGTGGCCCATTGGTAAAGCTGCCCCACAGTCTGCGGGACTGGTCCAGTAACAGATTCGAGCAGTCGCTGAAAACGGAGCTGCTTGCCCTGCCGTTGAACAACCTGCCGCTGCAACAGGCGACCCGGGGTGGTTATGTGGATGGTTCGAATCTCCAGATCACCCTGTTGCAGCAGTCGGCGACGCCGACACAACTGCAGGTCAAGGTGGGAGTGTTTTTCAACGAGATCATTGTCGGTTGCAGTTGTGGCGATGATCCGGTCAACGAGCCCATCTATTGTGAAATGCACATCACTATCGACCGGCGAACCGGGGCCTCCCTGTTCGAGCTAATGTAATGCTCTATCGCTACCTCTTTCGGCTGAAAGTTGTAATCATCCACTGGCCGGTGCAGATGAGGTGGCTGTACAACAGTTCGCGCCTTCTGCAAAATGGCCAAGGTTTCCCAATGTTCGAATAGCCCTTGCGTCGAAAAACGCAACGCCCATTGTGCACCGATGGGACGCACTATCCTTTCGCTGCGGATTGTCCCATATGTCTGGTGTTGGCCGTAGGAGTAGTAAATTCATGGATAGCGCGTTATTTGTTGTAATATCGCTAATTGGTATTAGCACTGTTGTCGTGGTCGGCGACGTTATGTATGTCGGCTTTTGGTATTATATTGCGCTTCCTGCCGTTGCATATCTTTTAGCAATAACTATAAAGCCAAAACCACTCTTTTTGACTGCGGTTAGCTTTGCCATACTGGCCACGTACATCCCCTATTTCTACCACAACCTATTCACGGAACACCCTGAAGGGCTGCTGGGCCTGGGTCACCTGCTTTCCTTGCCAGGATTGGCAGTAGGTATTGTCTTGACAGGGTTATGGTTGAAAAGTAGCGCCTTAAACCCCTTTGGAATATTTGCGGTGGGTTCTACAGGTGTGTTTGCGGGCTTTCTTATAAATCAATTTATAGTATGTAATTCTGTTATGTATTGCGGTAATTTGACTTGGCCGTTTGGGCTGCTGTCAGGCGGATAACAGGGTGCTTGTTTGGATTTAAATATTGCCGACTTTGTTGGTGTCGAACGGCCTGGCTGTTAATCAATAAGTAGTTATAAAAAGGAAGTATTAGGTGTGATTCATTCTATCCACGATGCCATTTTTGATGGCGATATAGACCGGGTGAGATCTATCTTGGATGCCGGTATCAATATGGAGGAAAAAAACAGTGATGGTGATACTCCGCTCCTGACTTGTTGTACCTACAGGCCGCTTGCAGAGGTCATGGCGTTGTTAATCGATCAGGGTGCCGATATTAATGCGCGTAACGCCAAAGGGGAGAGTGCCTTATCTATAGCGGTAGGGAAAAAGAATGGGCCTGTCATAGATATCCTGCTTAAACACAATGCGGAAGTGAATGTCATTAGTGATGATGGACAGACGCCACTGTTCCGGGCTGCCTATAAGAATCTGGTGGAATATGCTAAAGAGATGCTTCGCCGGGGAGCCGATCCGAACCTGAATCCGCGTAATCCTGAAGACGGTACCTCGTTGCTTTGGGCGGCGGGTACAGGTGATCTGGAGCTTGTGGAAATGTTGTTGTGTCATGGGGCCGAGATCAACGCGCCGGGTGTATTGCATTCAACGATTAAACATATCCATATTATGGAGTATCTGATCAGGGAAGGGGCGGACGTTAATAAAAAAGGGGCCTGGGGCTCAACGGCGCTGCATATGGCTGCGTATAAATGTGAAAAAGAGGTGGTAGAACTTCTCACAAATAGTGGTGCAGATATTCAAATCAAAGATGATAAAGAGGGACAAACACCTTATGAGTGGGCGCTTGATGGGGAGTGTGAGTGTCAAACTATTCGAGACCTATTAAAAATATGACGAAGGTCATGAAATAGGCTATAGCCTGCCGCGCTCTGGTTGACTCCCTGAACAGATTGATTAGGGTAGTCAACCTGTAAAACACAGGCTCGAACACGCCACTCGAATATGGAAGCGAATGCAAGGAGGCCTCTTGAAGAATATTCTACTCGCCGCGTTACTTTGTATGGCTGTAATGCATAGCTGGGCATCGCCCGGAAGTCTTCGTTCCGTCGGATTAGAGGCAAGCGGAAAAGATGGTTGCTATCTTTCTGATGGGGAGAGGTTAGTGGGTCCCACCATTGGCCTGATGGTCGATGCTTACGATCACCATCCAAGGCTGCCAAATCAAGTGATAGTCGCAGTAATGCAAACGGCAATTGATGCAGGATGTAACCTGAACGAACCAAATGCCGTCGGTCTATCACCACTGAACGCGGCGATTTTGCTGAATCATCCGAGATTGGTAAGACTGCTGTTAAGGAATGGAGCAAACCCAAGGCTTAAAATCGAAAGTCCGAAAGAGTTTATTGATGGAAAAGATTCATTTGGCCTCTATGAGTTCTTGAAAACCAGAAAGGATATGTCCAGAATCGGTGAGGAGCTTGCCGGGTACAGGTAGTCTCTGTCCCAAGCCGGGAGGCAATCTATCCTGGACGGTAAAAAGGCGGGCTTAGCCCCGCCTTTTTTGATTGTGGGTTATGCTAAGCACATTCGCGGTTAATCCGCACGGATTCACAATTAATGCTCCAACCGACAGGAGGAACTATGGGCTGGAAAACCGATTATCGCTCTTTCTATTATGAGGGTGCTCCCGAGCCCGATGATCCGTTGCTTAATCCCCAGGAGACTGTACTGCTTACTATAGATATCCAGAATATCTATATGCAACTCGCCGATGATCCGGTACAGCGGACGCGCTGGTCTCCCTTTATCAAGCGAATGCGCGAGATAGTCATACCGACAGTACAAAAATTGCAAACGGGATTCCGCGCTCATGGCATGGATGTGCTGCATGCCCGTATCGCCTGTCTGCTTGACGATGGCCGGGATCGATCCCTGAGCCAGAAGAAGCCGGGTTGGAACTACCTGTTGCTGCCCAAAGATGAGCCGAGTTCCCAGATCGTCCCGGAGCTTTCTCCCCAGCCGGGTGAAGTAGTGGTGACCAAGACCACCGACAGTGCACTCACCGGCACCAACCTGCGCCTGATACTGCAGAATATGGGAGTCAAAAACGTCGTGATGACCGGTATCTTCACCGACCAGTGTGTCTCCTCCACGGTGCGCAGTCTGGCTGATGAGAGTTTTAACGTGATCGTCATTGAGGACGGCTGTGCCGCCGGTACGGAGCAACTGCATCGCCGGGAGCTGGAGATCATCAACATGATCTATTGTCAGGTGATGAGCAGTGATGAATTGCTGGAGATACTGGCCATCTAGCCGCCTTTCTGCTGCCGGACCCTATCCGGACATCGCCGCTACTGGTTATCCGTTTTATGCATGATTACCCCGGCCGGAATCTGCGGTGAGCGAGTCCTTATGTGCCAAGGAATAAAAGTATTGGCCCGGGGTTGAATATCGCTCCCTAACAATAGAAAACCGCTCAAGTGATCGGTTGCTCCGCCGATACCGGGTAAGGTTGATCGGTTTCTTTCATCGGGATCTTCCTGTGCCCGATTGAACCGCTTCAAGTGTCGGTTTCCACCGGCAGTCAACATACTGAAATTATCGAATCAGTGCTGGATATTCAGCAATTGTCAAGTGCGGTCACGGATAGTATTACGGAGAGTTTTGCGATGAAGTTTAATAGTATTCGGGGGAAATTGCTGACCTTGGTGGCCGTCGCGATGATGATCGTGACGGCGGTGGTGCTGTATGGATATTACTCGGCCTGGCAGAGTGTCGTGCATGTGGAGCAGGTGATTTTTCAACAAGTGGATAATGAGCGTCAGGTGGAGAGCCTGGCCTTTCAGTTCAAGAAACAGGTCCAGGAGTGGAAGAATGTGCTGCTTCGGGGTTCGGACAGCCAGCAGTTGGATAAGTACTGGAGCCGTTTTGAAAATATAGAGGCCGATATCCAGCGCACCGGGGAGACGCTCCGACAGCGTCTTGATGGACCGATCGGGCAGATGGTGACGGATTTTCTTAATGCCCATAAAGCTATCGGGGAGCAGTATCGCCTGGGTTTGCAGCGCTTCAAGGACTCCGGCTTTGATCATCGGGCCAGCGACGCCCTGGTGGCGGGTATCGACCGCGCTCCGACCCAGTTACTGGAGAAGGCGATCGGAGAGATCGGTAAGGTCGCGTTCAATGCGGCTGAGCGACAGATCGAGCAGAGTAAAAAGGGGTTGCAGCTGAGCGCGGCAATACTGGCAGTGATCTTTATCCTGACCGCGGCCGTCATCCTGCTGTTCATCAACTCCCAACTGGTCAGGCCCGCCATTCGGATTCAGAATCAGTTAGGCAAGATTGCGGAAGGGGATCTATCCAGTTCCATGACGCTGGATAGCCGGGATGAGTTCGGACGGATTGCGGAGAGTGTCAACCAGGTGCAACAGCAACTGGGGGATGTGATTCAGCGGCTGGTTGCCATGGCAGGACAGGTAAACGGGGCTTCTGACGAGGTTGCCGGCATTACCGAGTCAAACCAGCAGGCGCTGTCCCGGCAACGTAGCGAGATGGAGATGGTGGCCACCGCTATGAACGAGATGACCATGACTATCCAGGAGGTGGCGAAAAACGCCACCGAAACCGCCCAGCAGGCCGAGGATGCGGATCAACTGGCGCAACAGGGTAATCAGAAAGTCTCCCAGGTAGTGAATGCCATCAGTCAATTGTCCGGGGAGATACAGGGCCTGGCGGGTGAAGTGCGGGCCCTGGAAGCGGATTCGACAGAGATCGGCTCTGTGGTCGATATGATCCATGGCATTGCTGAGCAGACCAACCTGCTGGCCCTGAATGCCGCCATTGAAGCGGCGCGGGCCGGTGAACACGGCCGCGGTTTCGCCGTGGTCGCTGACGAGGTGCGCACTCTGGCTGACAAGACCCGCAAGTCCACCCAGGATATTCAGGCTATGATTGAACGCCTGCAGACTGGGACCCGGAACGCCGCCAGTGCCATGCAGCAGGGAACCGAAAAAGTGGAATCCACTGTCGTGCTGGCAGAGGAGGCGGGCGCTGCGCTGGGGCAGATCACCCAGGGGATCAATATTATCAGTGGTGCGAATCTGCAGATCGCCAGTGCCGCCGAAGAACAGCGGTCCGTGGCGGAGGAGGTCAATCGAAATATTGTCAGTGCCAACGACCTCTCCATTCAGGTGCATGAGTCCGGAGCCACAACCAGCCAATCAACCCGGAAACTGGCTGAACTTTCCGGCGAGATGGTGGACCTGGGTGACCATTTTAAATTGGCAACCCAAGCCTGAAGCGATCCAGTTCTTCCGCTGCACAGTAAGGTCGTCCGGTCCGACGACCTTACCGCATTTACCTCTCAACTGTTCTGACCTACTCTTTAAAGTGCGGTAGGGTCGGTATGATCCATGCCGCCGAGATGGCAACTTGAATCTGGTTTTCTGGGGATATAGGGGATGGTTTCGACACTTTTCTGGTTTCTGCTGTTTCCGGTTGCGGCTATTGTGCTGGCTTATCGGCGGGTGTGCCTGAAACGGGCCACACTGGTAATGGGCGGCGTTCTGCTCGCCTACACCCTGTTCGGCGCCGGCGGCTGGTTCCTGTTGCTGCTGCTGTGGCTGCTCTACCTGGGTATGTTACTGCTCAACGTGGAGCGGTTCAGACGTGACAGACTCTCCCGTCGGCTGCTGAACATCTATCGGAAGATGCTGCCCCCCATGTCCCAGACCGAGCGGGAGGCCCTTGAGGCGGGCACGGTCTGGTGGGAGGGGGAGCTGTTTTCCGGTGCACCGGACTGGAATAGATTCTGTCAGTTGCCGGCGCCCCGCCTCTCCCGAGCCGAGCAGGCGTTTCTTGATGGCCCCACCGAGACCCTATGCCGGATGCTGGATGACTGGCAGATCACCCATGAACTGGCGGATATGCCGCCGGAGGTGTGGGACTACATGCGCCAGGAAAAGTTCTTCGCCATGATCATACCAAAACGGTACGGTGGCCTGGAGTTCTCCGCCCTGGCCCAGTCCCGGGTACTGAGCAAACTGGCCAGTCGCAGCCTGGTGGCTGCCTCGACCGTGGGCGTGCCCAACTCCCTGGGGCCTGGGGAGTTGCTGCTCCATTACGGCACTGAGGCGCAGAAGGAGTACTATCTGCCGCGCCTGGCGGCCGGCGAAGAGATCCCCTGTTTTGCCCTTACCTCCCCCCGGGTCGGCTCCGACGCCACCGCCATTACCGATACCGGCGTAGTCTGCCGGGGCGAATATGAGGGGCAGGAGATCATCGGCATCCGGCTCAACTGGGATAAGCGTTACATCACCCTGGCACCTGTTGCCACTGTGTTGGGGCTGGCCTTCAGACTGTACGATCCGGAGCACCTGATCGGGGAGCAGGATGCGTATGGCATCACCGCCGCCCTGGTGCCGACCCGGCTGCCCGGGGTGAAGATCGGTCGTCGCCACTTTCCCTTGAATATCCCGTTCCAAAATGGTCCCACCCAGGGTAAGGATGTGTTCGTGCCACTGGATGCCATTATCGGCGGGCCCGAGCGGGCCGGGCAGGGATGGAAAATGCTGGTGGAACAGCTTTCGGTGGGACGGGGTATCACCTTGCCGTCCAATGCGATCGGTACCGGCAAGGCGGCGGTCTACGCCTCCGGTGCCTACGCCCGTATCCGGCGTCAGTTCGGACTGCCGGTAGGCAAGTTTCATGGCGTCGGTGAGGTGTTGGCCCGCATGGCCGGTCGCACCTACATCATGACCGCTGCCTCCGATGTGACTATCGGTGCTATCGATGCCGGGGAGAAGCCCGCCGTGCCGGCGGCCATTCTGAAATATCACAACACGGAGATGGGTCGCGCCATCGCCAACGACGCCATGGATGTGCAGGGTGGCAAGGGCATTATGCTGGGGCCGAAGAATTACCTGGGGCGCAATTACCAGGGGATTCCCATCGCCATCACGGTAGAGGGGGCTAATATCCTGACCCGGGGGCTGATTATCTTTGGCCAGGGTGCAATCCGTTGTCATCCCTATGTGCGGCAGGAGATGGAGGCGGCTGCCATGGAGGGTGAGGCGGGACTGCGGGCGTTTGACCGGGCGCTGTTCGGCCATATCGGATACGCCATGGGCAACGCGGCCCGGTCACTGGTGATGGCGCTGACCCAGGCCCGTTACGTGAAGGCGCCGACCCGGGACGCCACGCACCGTTATTACCAGCACATCTCCCGTTACAGCGCCTCGTTCGCGCTGGCGGCCGATGTGGCCATGCTCACCCTGGGTGGGGCACTGAAACGCAAAGAGCTGCTGTCGGCCCGACTGGGCGACGTGCTCAGCGCCATCTATCTCGCCTCCATGGTGCTGAAGCACCACGTTAACCAGGGTAGCCCGGAGCAGGATCTGCCGCTGGTGGAGTGGGCTTGCCGATCCCTGCTGTATAACGCCCAGGAACAGCTCCACGGGTTGTTGCGCAATCTGCCGAATCGCTGGGTGAGTGGGATACTGCGTCTGTTAATTTTTCCCCGTGGCCGTACCTATTCGGCCCCCTCCGACGAACTGGGTCAACAGATTGTTGAACTGATTATGCGCCCCAGTGACAGTCGTGACCGGCTCTGTCAGGGAATCTACACAACCGTGGAACCCGGCAATCCCCTCGGCCTGTTGCAGGAGGCGCTTGAGTTGAGCGAGTCGGTCAGGCCCCTGGAGCGCAAGGTGTTCGATGCCCGCAAGGGTGGTCAGTTGGTGGCACAGGACACCCCATCCCTGATTGCAGAAGCGGAACAGAAAGGCATTCTGAGTAATGAAGAAGCCGAACAGTTGAGGAGCTTTGATAGAAAAGTGATGTCGCTGATCGGTGTGGACGATTTTTCTGCGGATGAGCTGGCGGCGAGTGGTAAAAAACGGGTTGTCCCTTCATCCAGACCGGTGGTAAAGAAGCGCTCAAGTAAAAAAAAGGCGAGCAAGAAAAAGGCGGCAAAAAAAACCGTGGCGAAAAAAGCCACCGCGAAGAAAGGCTCTGGGGATGGGGCGGCTGAACGGAACAGGTGATCCTGATGGCGTCCAGCGACAATCCGGGGCATACGCCTCCGTATGGAACCAAGTGGGATTCAGGTCGTCCCATGGTTACTGATTCTATTAAGAAGGGAAGAGACTGTTGACGTATCTGCAACGACTAACCACCGGACTACTGCTTGGGCTGATTCTTGCCGGCTGCTCCTCCAGCGGCGACTGGCGCAGCGCCAGCCGGGAATCGGCAAATCTGGCCCCCGATCCTGAGACCACCCAGGAGGCGGTGTTGCAGGTGTATGGCGCGGATGCCTGGGGCTGGCGCGGATGGTTCGCCATTCACACCTGGGTTGCCGCAAAGCGCACAGGAGAGCCGGCCTACAAAGTATACGATGTGATCGGCTGGCGCGCCCGGCGTGGAGAGCCGGTCATGCAGATTACCCGGGATGTTCCCGACCGTTACTGGTTTGGTGAGAAACCGGAGATTATCAAGGAGTACAGGGGCGAAGGGGTGGATCAGTTGATCGACGCGGTGGAGCAGGCAGCCCGGGAGTATCCGTGGAAAAACCAGTACACCGTGTTTCCGGGACCCAACAGCAACACCTTTACTGCCTGGATAGCCAAGCGGGTGCCGGAACTGGAACTGACAACTGCATTACCGATCTCCGCGATCGGTAAAAGCTACGTGGATTAGAGCCCCGGCGACGGGGGGCGGTATTAAATAGACAAAACACGCGGTTTCGGGCGGCTGCGGGCGGTCTGGAGAGCTGTTTGCGAGGGATATAAATAAATTAAAAAAAACGATTATAAAATTAAAAAAAATCTATTAGATAAAACAGTATTCATCATCTATCCTTTAGCGACGTACTGACAGAAGTACGCGTTCAAAAGAAATTTGACGAGGAGATAGATATGGAACTGAAAGGTAGCAAGACCGAACAGAATCTGAAAGATGCGTTTTCTGGTGAATCTCAAGCCAATCGTCGCTACCTCTACTTCGCCTCCAAGGCTGATGTGGAGGGATACAACGATATCTCCGCCCTGTTCCGTTCCACTGCTGAAGGTGAAACCGGACATGCCCACGGTCATCTGGAGTATCTGGAGAGCTGTGGTGACCCTGCCACCGGTATGCCGATCGGCAGTACCGTGGACAACCTGAAGAGCGCAGTAGCCGGTGAAACCCACGAGTACACGGATATGTACCCGGGCATGGCCAAAACCGCGCGTGAAGAAGGCTTCGATGAAGTGGCCGACTGGTTCGAGACCCTGGCCAAGGCAGAACGCTCCCACGCTAACCGTTACCAGCGTGCGCTGGACGAAATGGAGTGAATGTAGCCTTTTAATACCGGGCCGGGATCGTTCCCGGCCCACTCAACTGCAATAAGGAATTCAGGAGAGAGCTGATATGGCGGTAAAAGAGGGTAATCTGGAGGCACCGACACGCCACCCGATCGCGTGGAAAGAGCCCGACTATTATAATGAAGCCTTGCTGATGGATGAACTGGAGCGGGTTTATGAAATCTGCCACGGTTGCCGTCGTTGCGTCAGTCTCTGTCACGCTTTTCCCACCCTGTTCGACCTGATTGATGAATCCCCGACCTACGAAATAGACGGGGTAAAAAAGGATGATTACTGGCAGGTGGTGGATCACTGTTACCTGTGTGATCTCTGCTACATGACCAAGTGTCCCTACACCCCGCCCCATGAATGGAATCTGGATTTTCCCCACCTGATGTTGCGGGCCAAGGCAGTGAAGTACAAAAAAGGTGAGATGAAGACCCGTGACAAGATTCTCACCAGCACCGACACCGTAGGCTCCCTGGCCGGCATTCCCGTGGTGGCAGGTATTGTCAATGCGGCCAACAGGACGAAGCCGACCCGAAAGTTGCTGGAATCGGTTCTGGGTGTACATGCTGATGCCCGGCTGCCGGAGTATCACTCCAATACGCTGCGCAAGCGACAGCGTCAGCATGTGGGTGCCAGCGGGGAGGGCGAGCCAGCCGGACCAACCCAGGGCAAGGTGGCCCTGTTCGCCACCTGTTACGGCAATCGCAATGAGCCGGTTATCGGTGAAGATCTGATCGCGGTGTTTGAACATAACGGAATCCCGGTCACCCTGGCTCCCAAGGAGCAGTGCTGCGGCATGCCGAAACTGGAACTGGGTAATTTGGATGCGGTGGAACAGGCGATGAAAGCCAATATTCCCGCGTTGGCCAAACTGGTGGATGAAGGCTGGGATATCGTTGCGCCCGTGCCCTCCTGCGCCCTGATGTTCAAACAGGAGCTGCCACTGCTGTTCCCGGATAACGCCGATGTGATCAAGGTGGGTAAGGCGATCTATGACCCGTTTGAATATCTGTTCCTGCGCAATAAACACGGCAAGCTGAAAAATGATTTCAAGCACTCCCTCGGCAAGGTGGCCTATCACGCCGCTTGTCACCAGCGGGTGCAGAATATCGGTGCAAAAACCCGCGATGTGCTGGCGCTGGTACCCGACACTGCGGTCACAGTTATTGAGCGCTGTTCGGGGCACGATGGCACCTATGCGGTGAAGAAAGAGTTTCACGAAATTTCCATGAAGATAGTGCGCCCGGTGGTGAACCGGGTGAAGCAGGCCGAGGCGGACCATTACGGTAGTGACTGTCCCATGGCCGGGCATCATATTGAACATGGCCTGGCGGATGGCAGCCAGACCGAACACCCCATGAGTCTGCTCAGAAAGGCTTACGGCATTTGAACTTGAACTGTTTTGAAGGAGAGAACCAATGGCAAGCGAGGGTTATCACGAACCGATTGAGGAGCTATCCACCGAGACCCGGGACATGCATCGGGCTATCGTATCGCTCATGGAGGAACTGGAAGCGGTGGATTGGTACAACCAGCGGGTGGATGCCTGTCAGAATCCCGAACTGAAGGCGATCCTGGCCCATAATCGGGATGAAGAGAAAGAGCACGCCGCGATGGTACTGGAGTGGATTCGTCGCAAAGACCCCACTTTCGACCATGAACTGAAAGACTATCTGTTCACGGAAAAACCGATTGCACACGAGTAATGGCGCAAGAGGTGGTACAGGGATGTACCGTCTACGGACCTGAGGATGGATTAAGCGAGAACGAGGAGTTTTCACTCATGAGTAAATTGTCACATCAGGATCTCTACAGCCTGGAAGAGTATGCCCGTATACGTCCAGAGTTCCGTGCCCGGGTGATGGAGCACAAGAAGGATCGGCGGGTCGCCATCGGTGAACATGCAGCACTCTATTTTGAAGACGCCCTCACCATGCAGTACCAGGTTCAGGAGATGCTCCGCATCGAACGGATATTCGAGGCCGAAGGCATTCAGGATGAACTGGATGTCTACAATCCCCTGATACCGGACGGACAGAACTGGAAAGCCACTTTCATGATTGAGTACGGTGACGTGGAGGAGCGGCGGAAAGCGTTGGCCCGACTGATCGGCGTGGAGAAAGCGCTCTGGGTGCAGGTTGATGAACTGGAGAAGGTGCATCCGGTGGCTAATGAGGATCTGGACCGCACCACCGAAGATAAAACCTCTTCGGTCCATTTTGTCCGCTTTGAGCTGACCCCAGAGATGGTGGCCACAGCAAAGCAGGGCGCAAGCATTCGGGTCGGTATTACCCATCCCGCCTATACCGGAGAGACGGTACTGGAGGATAATGTTCGCAACTCCCTGGTGGGGGATCTGCACTAGTACAGGTTGTCTGCGACAGCCGGCCCGGAGTACGGATCGGCTGTCACGCCACCACCAGCATCTCACTGAACATGGCGATGGAGAAGCCCACAACCGCTCCCAGGGGTGGACCCCAGTGTCGCTTCAGGCGCGCCTGGGGAGCCACATCCTGGAATATCAGGTAGACAATCCCGCCGGAGGCAAACAGCATAATGCCACCCAGTAGCGCCGGGTAACCGGACAGGAAGAGATAACCCACCAGACCCGCCAGTGGGCCGATAAGCACCATGGCCCCCATTACTTTCAGAACCGTTCGCCGGTTACTCCGATTGTGTGCAATCAATTCCCGGTAGGTGTTGAAGCCTTCCGGAAGATTTTGCAAACCGATCAACAGTGCCAGCAGGGGAGCCAAGGGGGAGCTGACTGCAACCATGCCGCCCAGCGCGATTGCTTCGGGAAGATAATCCAGGATCATGCCCATCAGTTGAGGCGATTCCCGGCGTCGTAACCCCAGTGCCCGTTCAATCAGGAAAAACAGGCATCCGCCAAACAGAAACAGTGGTATGGAGAACAGGGACCGTTCCATGCGTGCAATACCTTCTGGTATCAGCACCACCGCGACCGCCCCCAGTAGAATGCCGCCACCCAGGGCGATCAGAAAATGCCGGAACTCCCGCTGCAGCCAGTGGGGCCGGATATGCTCGAAGCTGGCGATCAGGCCACCTAGTGGAATGCAACCACCGGAGGCGATGGTCAGAGCCAGAATGGTGAATATCTCTGTCATCTGTCAGTCTGATTCAGGTGAACCGATGGTAGTCCGGAACCGCGGATCTTTGATTTCAGTCCGACATGCCTGCCGGGTGATTGATGAAGCGGTAAATCTTCTTAATCAGCGTACTGGTGTTAAATGGCTTCACAATAAAATCCACCGCACCCGCTTTGACGCTGTCAACCACGATATCCTTTGCCCCTTCGCCGGTGATCATGATCACCGGGATGGTGGTAAACTGTTTGACTGCCTTTATCCGTTGGGTGACCTCGATGCCGTTCTCATTGTCGAGATTCACATCCATCAGGATCAGGTCAGGTCGGCAGCGGCGCAATATGCCTAATGCCTCGGTACCGGATGTGGCGAACTCCAGCTTCAGTCGTTCATTGATCAAGATCTGCTTGATCAATTTGTGCTGGAACTTGTCGTCATCAACCATAAGTATGATGGGAACCTGGGCGGACAGCTTGCTCAGGGTGCGGGTCGCCTCCAGATGTGGCTCCAGATCAGTGCGCATATTCTCCGCCCACTGGCGCATCGGTTGCATGGCTTTGTCCAGATGTTTGAAGGGCTTCTCAATACCCTCTTTCTTCAGTTGCTCCAGTTCCCGCTCAATAATCGCGCCGTTCTCTGTTGCCCCGGCATCGCCGGATGCCTTGGAACTGAGGGAGGCGTAGCATTTTTCCAACCGGTCCAGCGCCGTTGATTCCGCCTGTTGGGCCGACTGAACGGACTGCTCCATAAACCGGTTGCCGGTCTCGGTATGTTTTTCGATCAAGGCATCCAGACCGGACAGATGGCGGGCCGGACCGGCAAAATCCTCCACCGTCGGTTCGTTGGCCTGTTGCAGCTCTTTCAATGCGCGGTACACCGAGTAGGGTAAACGAAATGGATCATTGGGCGGTGGCCAGAACAGAATAAAGTCGTCGAAATAGGCCTTCTTGCAGAGTGTGTAGACCGATTTCAGGTCATTCTTGTTACTGAGAATCAGGGTTCGGTGGGGGATGTCATGGACCTTTTCGCTCAACCGGTAGAGTCCCAGATAGTAGAGTTTCGCCTTCTCCAGTTGATTGAATGCCAGGATCAGAAGGGCTGGTCGGTGTTTCTCAAAATCCTCAACGGTGTGATCAGCATCCGTGGAAAGAACAATATGGTCAAACTCATTCTTAAGTAGATCACGGACCAGTTCCGCGTCCGTGACTACATCAGTAGCGATCATTATTGGACCCGGACTGCTCATGAGACGACCGGGATCAGGTTATGACGCCGTACTTCCCATTCGGTAATCCAGTGCTCCAGCTGTTCCGCCGGCATCGGCTTGGCAATGAAATAACCCTGTGCGTAATCACATCCCATGGATTGGATGAGATCCCAGTCTGACTGGTCCTCTATGCCTTCCGCGACCGTTTTCATGCGCAGGTGTTTTGCCATACCGAGACTCGCCTCGACGATGGCCCTTAACGCCTCTTCCCGATATGCGCCGTGAATAAATCCACGATCAATCTTGAGTTCGTCAAACGGAATATCCCGCAATTGTGCAAGGGAGGAGTGGCCGGTACCGAAGTCGTCAATGGAAAGACCGATATGCTTCAGACGCAGACGTGTCAGAATATCCAGTGGCGCCAACGGGTTCTTCATCAGTCGACTTTCAGTGACCTCCAGTACCAGACTGGAGTGGGGCACGTTTGCCCGCTCCAGTGCAAATGCTACCTCGTCGGCAAAGTCCAGGTTGGCCAGATTATCCATGGAGATGTTCACCGCAACCTGTAGTGACAGCTCTGATTTAAGCCAGCGTGCCGCCTGCTGCAGCGCCATGTCGAGAACCTGACCGGTCAGTGCATCGATCAGGTTGTGCTCTTCAGCGGTATCGATAAACTGGTCGGGAAAGACCAGTCCATCTTCCGGGTGCTGCCACCGAACCAGGGACTCCACACCACATAAACGGCCAGAAACAAGCTCCACCTGGGGTTGGTAATAGTTGACCAGTTCCCGGTTATCCAGTCCTTTTTGCAGCGCTTTTGCGTCATAGATCTTACCCGGAGCGCGACTGCTGCCTTTGGGGGCGCTTTTCAGAACCGCTTTTAGTTGGTCGGGTGTCACGGGTTTTCGCAATGCCCCCAGGACCTGCAGTTTGTGGGCCTCAGCAAGCCTTTTGGCCGTCTGCAGAATCCGTTCATCTTCACCGCTGATCAGGATCAACCCGCCGGTGTATCTGACCCGGTCCAGGTGTCGTATGAACTCCACCCCGTCGATACCGGGCATTTGCAGATCCAGCAACAGCAGATTGAAGATTTCATCGCCCTGTTCCAGCATCAGCAGCGCGCGAATGGGGTTGGATATCGGAGTGATTTTTTTAAATCCTAGGTTGGCCAACTGCCGGGAAAGGATTTTGAGCATAAACTGCTCGTCATCAAGCAACAAAATATTCATGTCCTATCCGTGACTGGCCAGCCTTATTCCGTGAGAAGTGCATTAATCGCCATCTCCATTGCCCAAAATCCTTTCCAATTCCAGCGCCTTGAGAGAAGTATAATCCCTCTTCCCGCGCTTGGCAGCAATTCCAAAGCAACTGTATACAGGGGAGTGGTTGAATTCAGACCGGGGATGGCCGGGGTCTGCGGGGGGGTGGCGCATCCGTACCGGGCAGATGACCTGACACAGGAGCTTTAGCCTCTGTTGCCGGATGGTTAGCGGTAATAGTTGTCTGAGGCGGTAGGAAGGGGAATCCCGGCTGACCTGTTGAGAGGGATAAAAAAAACCGCTACCCGGATAACCAGGTAGCGGTTTTTGAACTTCAGAAAGCGGAATTAAGCGGCTTTCTTGGGACCTACAGTTGCTTTTTTGGCTGCAGCAGGTGCCTGGCTGACGGCAGCGGTAGCGACTTCAACGCTCTTCTCTGCGATCTTCTGTGCTTCGGTGGAGAACTGGGTGCCGATGTTGGCAACGGCCTGGGAGTCGGCAATCACTTTCTCGCCAATGGACTTGAAGGTATCGCCCTGTTTGCTCAGGAAGGATTCCAGAGCTTTCTGGTCGGTAATTTCGCTGGCGGAACGCATCTGCTCAAGACAGATTTCGGTGTAATCCCGAGCGCTGTTCAACTGGATCTCGAACAGTTTCTCAATGTTGTAGATGTAGAGCTTGTTCAGCTCCTGTACAGGAGCAAAAAAGGTCTGGGCCTGGGCAGTGAATTTCTCAAAAATTTCGTTAGTCATCGTGATTTCCTTCCTTGTGGTGTGGGGTTGTATTGATGATGCGATGCAGCATAGCACTCTGAATGTTGCGGTGCAACATAAAACTTGCATATTTTTTATGGGAGTTATATCTCATTGATAATAATAAATATTTAATTGTTACAGGCAGATGTATTGGGGCCTCCTGATGTACTGGCCTGATTGCGAAAAAGCTAAAATTCACCTATCTTTCGCGATCCGATAGAGAAAAGGTAATCCGGCTATGTGGAATGATCAGCAACTTCCTTTGACGCGCGTCAGGGGAGTGGGTCCGAGTGCCGCCACCAGAATGGGGCAGTGTGGGATCAATACCATTGAGCAACTGGCCAATATGTCCATTGCTGAATTCAAACAGGTCTGTCCGACCCTGGAAAAACGGGCAGAGGCCTTCGTCAAGGGGGCGCGACGGCTGTTAAGGCGTATGGAGAGGGCTGAGCAGAGCGGCTCTAACGTTGGGACGGCTCTCCCAACCGATAGCGCCCCCGGCGGCGTGAATGGGACTGTTTCCCGGCCAGCGACTGGAAAGCCGCAGTCAGATGGGGAGCAAAGCGCCGGTCCCGTGGCGCTGGACCAAGACCCGGTGCACAGCGATGGGGCTGCACAGGAGAAAACAGAGAAGCAGAAAGCAAACAAGAAGAAGGCGGAGCCGGATGAAGAACTGGCCCACCAAAAGAAGAAAAAGAAGAAATCCAATAAAAAGACGGATGACAGGAAATTATCCGAGGACAAGGAGAAGAGTAAAGAGAAGAAAAAGAAGAAAGAGAAGAAAGAGAAGAAAGAGAAAAAGGATAAGAAGGAAAAGAAAGAGAAGAAAGAGAAGAAAGAGAAGAAAGATAAGAAGGGGAAAAAGGCAAAATAGAGCCGGTGGAATTGCCCGGTGGTGTGGCGGTCACGGGATTTATTCAGAATAACGAATATAATGCTGGCTATTCTGCGGGGGTTCACCTATAGTACCTGCAGCTACAGTTTTTGTGATAAGCAGTTTTGGTTGTTCCGATCTTGTTACCCCCTCAATTCCTCGTTTCATTATCTGTAAGCAAAAAGCAAATTGTTAATTTATTACAGGTAAGATTTTTATGGCTACAGGCACAGTAAAATGGTTTAACGAGGCCAAAGGTTTCGGGTTTATTTCTCAGGATGATGGTGGCCCGGATGTATTCGTACATTTCAACGCGATCGAAGGCTCGGGTTTCAAAACCCTGGCGGAAGGTCAGCCGGTCACTTTTAATGTCGAGAAAGGTCCCAAGGGTCTTCAGGCAAGCAAAGTCAGCTAGACTTGGTATCGTTGTATAGATACTGGAGAACCCCGCTTAGGCGGGGTTCTTTGTTGTGTCACTCAACTATGTAGGGAGTTGTATTGAAAAAGATATTTATCGGAAATCTGCCATCCAGCACCAGTGAAAACGACATTCAGATGTTATTTGCCGAGTTTGGTACAGTCCGGACATTGAAACTCGTCATGGACCTCTTTTCAGGCCAATGCAAAGGCTTTGGTTTTATCGAAATGGAAGGTCACGAAGCACGTGCCGCTATCGCCGGCCTGAATGGCAGGGAGTTTAACGGTAACCTGCTGAAGGTTAATTTTGAGACCCCCCGGCCGAATGGACGTCGTCGTCGCTAGTCTCGCGATGCAACCGTCCCAATACTCCTCTGTTTAACCCTCCCGAATCTATTCCGCAGAGCCGCTGTCAGATTGGTAACGAGAGTCCGTTCTGAAACTGTAGCCGGTTGAATCACCGATACAGAAGAGGAGCGTCCGCACTTCCCTGTGCAAACGTCCATTCAGTTAACCAGATTGATTACTCAGCGGCTGGCTTGTTTTCCTGCATCTGCATGGATTCAAAGGCGCTGAACTCTGCCTGGTCGATGGCCCCATTGGCATCCTTATCAATCGTAGTCCAGTTCTCGCTCAGGCTCACGTCCTTGGCCGCTTCCTCAGCGGTCAACTGTCCATCCTGGTTCTGGTCCAGGGTACCAAACTGGGCGGTATCCATATTGCCCGCATATGTGGCAGCGGATAACAGGGTGAATGCTGAAAAGCCGAGCAGTTTTATCATGGTTGAACGCTTCATTATTTATCTCCAAAATTTCTTAGTGGTAGATCCACACCCAGACTAGAGCAGTATCTGTGCCAGCAATTTAAATATTAATAACATCAGTTACTTATTAGGATTCTTCGGGTGATGGATACCTGTCAGATGCGGTATCTGTCGCCCACAGGCAACAGCTTTACGGGCGCTTTTTTCAACTGGCTGATTTAGTACGATATTTCCCTGTTGCAAATTGGCGACAAGGGTCCGGTAGCGTGCTGGCGGGGGCGCCATTCAGCCCCATCTTCCGGAATTTTGTGCTGTATGGGGTGGTCGTCACGCCGATTCTGGAGAGTAATGAACCGGTGGTGGGGGCAATCTGACCGGGTGGGTTGGGGATACCGGTAATAAGGTCTCCCCTGGACGACAATCGATGGACGGCGCTTCGCAACAGATCGATTGGTTGTCTTTCTGATGGGGCGGTCTACTTCTCCGGGGCGCTGGCCAACAGTTCGCTGGAGGGGCAGTTACTGAGAATAAGATTGGGTGGGTCGAAGGAAAAAATAAACGGACCGGCCTGTTTCAGCGCGCTCAGGCCCAGTATCTGGCGTGTATTGCCCGGAAACACCGCGGCTTCGATATTGTCCAGCTGACAGCCGCCTCCGATATTGATCCGGGTGAGTCGATAGACCGGCACCACCAACTCGGTACCGTTGGCCAGAATGCCCCGCAACTCCCGCAGATACTCCGCCTGCTGGTTCTGTTCCAGCTCCCCCAGGGTCTGTTCATTGATGGTGGTGTAGCCAGAGCCGGTGTCCACCATGAAATCCATCGCCTCCAGGTCACCCACCGCTGCTTTGACATAGTAGGTGGTCGCGTTGCCCGCGCGCATCGGGATACTGGTGCCGAAGTCCTCGGCAGCAACAGTACTGCTGATTAATAGTGCACAGAGCCCGGCGAAGCTGCTTATGGTTGGTTTCATCATCTGATTCCCTGTCCCAGTTCATGGATAAACGGCAGAGTGTGGGCCGGCTGATACTTCATCCAGTGATATCAAACAATGCGGTATAAGATGCCGGGAGAATTAATTCCCGGGACCTATGTTATGCGCCTGCCTGAAGAGCGGCTGTTAAGTTAAGTATCGGTTGATTTGGGGAAAAATTTAGAAAAGATTGGAAATAACGGATTGGAGTAAGGGGGGCACAGGGGTATCAAACGGAGATCAGAAAGCCTTCGATCTCCTTGTCTGAACGGCTAGAGGAAGGTGTTTCCGTGGAAAAAACGTTCCGACTGTGTTCATTTTGTCGAACTGCCGCTGGTCCGTCACTCGCTCTCTGTCGGGTTTTCCCACTTGCCCCGGGCTGTCCGTCACGATGAGTGACCAGTCTATCCAGATGCACAGGGCAGGCGGTCAGGTTTTCGTCTCTTTCAGACGTCTCTCAAGGGTTTTGTAATCAATTTTCAATATTCTTGTGGCTTCAGATTTGTTTCCGCCCACTTCATCAAGCACTGCTCTCGAGTAACGTACTTCCAGTTCTTTCATGGTTAAGGTCAAGGGGACAGTAAATCCAGTCGTAAGGGCCTGCCCTGAATTCTTACAGGAAAAAACCCGACTTAACACATCAATGCTGAGGTTTTCTTCGGCTGATGAGAAAATCACGGCTCTCTCTATGACATTCTCAAGCTCCCTTACGTTGCCGGGCCATTCGTACTGTCGAAGCGCGCTGATAGCCGAATCCTCTATGGTTGATACGGGACGGTGATGCAACTGACAGTATCGAGCGAAAAACTCCCGGGCGAGATCAGGGATATCTTCAGGGCGTTCCCGTAGTGGCGGGATACGGATATGGATCAGATTAATGCGATGATACAGATCCAGGCGGAAACGCCCCGATGCAACCGCATCCTCGAGCGGCTCATTGGTCGCACAGATCAGACGGAACTTAACATCCACTTCCCGGTTCGAACCGATCGGACGAACCTTACGCTCCTGGATCGCACGTAGAAGTTGGACCTGTATCTTCTGTGTCATGGAGTTTATTTCGTCAAGAAACAGGACGCCGCCAATCGCGGATTCGAGGATACCTTTTCTGTTTGAAACGGCGCCGGTGAAGGCACCTTGTTTGTGCCCGAAAAGTTCAGACTCCGCTATGTCATCGGCAATAGTTGCGACATTCAAGGCTACAAAGGGACCCGCACCGCCGTGCAAGGCGTGGGCTACCAGCTCTTTTCCCGTGCCGGTTTCGCCTTCCACCAGCACATTGGCTTCAACCTCCCGGGCAATGGCGATCATCTCGCGAAGGGAAGTCATTGCAGCACTATTGCCCAGAATGGCATTAAGATACCTGTCTTGCTGCAGTTGTACCGGCTTTCCCTGAAGACGTTGCCGGACGTAGCGCTGGCTCATCGCTTTCTGCAAGGCCGCAGAGACCCCATCCACATCGAAGGGTTTAGCAACGAAGTCAAAAGCACCTAATTTAACGGCTTTTACAGCATTATCGAGGGATGCGTGCGCACTGACCACAATGATAGGAACCTGTGGATGCCGGGACTGCATCTCCTTAATCAGATCGAAACCATCTCTACCCGGCATGAGTAAGTCTGTAAACACCAGTTCCGGTAAATCTTCATCTATATGATCGAGAAAGTCCTGCACGGAATCGTGCTGATCCACATGCTTGACGCCAAGTTCTTTTAATATGCGTACCAGGATCTCCGCGACCGCGGTTTCATCTTCTACTACAGCGACTTTCGACAGGTTGGAGTCGGACGGAAATGATCCTTGTGTTGCATCAGATGTCATTACTAATTTACCAGTGGCGTTTCAGTTGCGATGGCATAAGGGGATGACAACGGGACCTGGTCCACCGCTTGTGTGGTTTCCGCTTCCGCAAGATTCATGAAAACTGCGATCTGTCCCAGTTGTGGATTTGTGATCCGTATGGTACCGCCAAAGGCACGGGCGATGGCCATGGCGTTTGGCAGCCCCAGGCCGGTACCATGCGGTTTAGTGGTGTAAAACAGTTCGAAAATATCCTTTTCTGATTCCGTTGCGAATCCCTGCCCGTAATCTGTTATCTCCACGACAGCCAGTTCGCCATCCGCATAGCAGCGGTACTGCACCAATTCCCCGTTATTGGCCTCCACCGCATTGTCTGTCAGGTTGTCGAGAATCTGCCAGAGATAGTTGCGGTTTCCATTTATCATGTAAGCCGTGTCAGAGGCGATGAGTTCATACTGGAATCGGGGATATTGACGTTTACGTTCCTGAAGATATTGTGCGCACTGCTCATGTAACTCCAACGGTTCCAGGCTGATATTTCTCGGCCTGGAGAAGGCGACCAGGTTTTCCGCTATCTGCAAGCAGCGATTCGATTGTTCATAGATGCGGTTCATATCTGACGCTACGGTATCGTCTTTATCCCGCATCTGCCGTCTGGAGAGATCGGAGATCGCACGAATCACACTCAATGGATTGTTGATATCATGGGCAACACGAGCAGCCAGGCGACCAATTGCTGCCAGCCTGATATCCTGTTCAACCGCTGCCTCGGCTTCCCGTAGCCGGGAAAGGTCAGACAGCATCCGGTTAAAGCTATCGCAAAGTGCAACCGCTTCACTGCATCCCTGGATGGCGACTTTTTGGTCGAAGTCTCCATGCCCAACCGCGGCGAATGATTCCTGCAGTACACGAAATGGTCGGATCTCCTTTCTCATCAACAATAAAATAATCAAGACAAGAGCGGCAGACGATAAGGCGATACCCCCGGTTATATAAGCTTTGGATGTAAGTCCAGAGAGATCAATGGAGTCATATTTATCAACCGAAATGACCAGTGGTCGCCCATCCACTGTTGTGATGTCCAGGGTGCCGGCCATCGTTGTATTGACATTTCTGGCCTGTGGGGTGGTGACGCTGATGCCTATGTCCAGAAAGTGATCCTGCATGATGCGATCATTGAGCAGTCGGGAAAACTGGATCACTGCGATGATCTCCTGGCCCTCCATGATTGGGGCGGTGGATACGGCCCACAATTGGCCGCCGAGATCCAGCAGACCGGCCTGAGGATAACGGGGCGTATCGATGGGGTAGTTACCTAACTGCAGTGCCATATTGCCAATGATGTTCTCGGTGGCGACCACCAGCCCGCCATCGGCATTCCACAGTGTCATGGAATTGAGCTTATACAGGGACGTGGTCGAGGTCACAAAGGATTGCAACCAGCGTCTCGATGTCCTGCCGCTCATATAACTGAGAATGTTATTTCGCAGGTCTTTATTTCTTATCGCCGCGCTGGCGAACGCGGATAGGTCTGCAACCTGCCGCTTAACATAGGTATCGACACGCTGCACCTGTTCTCTTACCTGGGAAGTGTGGATTAACTCCAGATCGCGACTCAGGAAGTAGTCGAGACTGAACATCGAGATCGCTGCTGAAATGGCAACCATGATGGCAGCACTGATGCTTACACGAGCGGTAAATGAGCCAAACAGCGGGCACCTTTTCCTTCTCTGATGCAGTGTTGTGGATTTGCCGGCCGGTGTCCCTGATCCACTATCAGAAGCGTCGGATACAGACGGATTTTCACTACCTGCCATCGTTGTGTAGTTAAGTGTATTCAGACAGTTGATCGGGGGTTACTCAAACCGGTCCTGGATGCGGCATAGGCAGTCATCGTAGGACGCTCGTGTCAGCCTAGCATACACGTAGCGGTATTTTTGGTAAATCGTCCCCTGTGGAACTTTCGGTTGTATGGAAACGGGATGGAATTGTATTACTCAACAGAGTAGTTTTTTAAATCCTCTCTTTAGTGGCGCGGTGATTTTTAATTCCCGTATCAAGTATCCTAGTTCCTTAGGAAATTTACCCATGCATAAGGTGGCCGGTTGGGATTTGATCCCATACCGGCTTTCTCGAGTATGGCGCATTAACCACCGGCTTTATTAAAAACAATAAGTTACATTATATTCTGGCGTTGGCACCGTGATTGCAGTATTTAATTCTGACTCTCGTTACGGAGAGTGAGAAGAGTTGGAGGACTTTTATGAAAAAAAGAATAAAAGCAAAACTGCTAATAGTATCGCTGTTCACTCTTTATGGGGCGGGTGCAGTCTGTGACGTGGCCGTGGAAGGGGTGGGCAAGTTCCATCCGGGCCGGGAAAAGGCTCTCCCGGGCGTCGAAGGCGACCGCAACCTGACCAACACCTACTCCCATTGGAAGGATGAAAAAGCCTTAGAGAAATCCATGGCGGAAAAGCTGGGTGATGAGGTTATGAATTATAAAAATATCCGTTGGCTCAGACCTGATGAGTTCAATGGAGAGATATTGTTTGAAGAGGCGAAGGCGGTATACACCAAGGCGGGTACTAAGGGAAAGAGCTGCGCATCCTGTCATGGCGATGATGCGGAGAAACTGGAGGGTGTCGCGGCACAGTATCCTAAGTTTGATAGCACACTAAATCGTATGGTGTCGCTGACCACGCGTATTAAACGTTGCGGTGAATTGTATGTTGGCACTGATCTTCCGGTAACTTCAGGCAGTAATAACCTGCTCGCTGCTTTCGTTACCGCTCAAAGTCATGGGGTACCGATCCAGGTCGACGTGAGCGAGGGACCGCAAAAAGCGTCTTTCGAACGCGGCAGGAACTCCTTTTTCAAACGTGTTGGCCAGTTTGGTTTCGCCTGTGCATCCTGTCACACGCCACCTTCTGTGCTAAAGAAATTACGCGGTATGCGTCCATCTACTCCCTATGGTGATGCAGCATCCTATCCGATATTTGAGTTCCCCGATTACCCGGAAAGACATTACCTGGTCACCCTGCAACATCAGATCAAGGCATGCGCTTCCATGTCACGCATGAAAACGGAACCGGAAGGTAGTGAGGAGTATACCGATATTGAAGTGTTCCTACGGGCGCTTTCCAACGGCCACAAGGTGAACGTGTTATCCAGCTACTACGGTGAGGCACTGGATTGAATCCCGCAGCAGCAACGTGAATAACCGCATCCTGGTGGGTTGTTGAGATCTGCAGGTAACAGAGTCTCTTTCGGAACCGGGCTGACTATGGATCGCCTGCCCGGATAAATGGGGCGCTTCCATGTAAAGCCCATAAGGTTAGTGGGTAGTGCGAGTGATTTGTACAGTCACCATTTATCCCGAAGTTTCGAAAGTATCCGTCTGTTCCGGTATTACAACACTGCTTGGAATTTGATTGATCATATATGGGTAAACCAATGAACAACAAAGCATCTCTGAAAACAGTTTTCTGTATGTTATTTCTCGGATCGGCAATGCTTTTCAGCAATATAACCAATGCCGCCGATACTCCCGCTCGTGATACCACGATATATCCTTGTCACAGTTACACCGATCCCTGCGGTAAGTTGCCGCCTCCGCCGGTTTCAGAAGTGGAATGGAAAGGTGAATTGGGAGACCCGGAGCGGGGAAAAACCATCGCATTTTCCACTCCGCTGGGTAACTGTCTCGCCTGTCATGAGATCAATGGGGGTGACCAGTCCGGCACCATTGGGCCAAGCCTTATGAATTATGGTAGTCGTGACTTACCCTACAGCTACACCTATCAAAGGTTGTACGACACCCGTTGGTATAACCCCGATGCACATATGCCCATGTTCGGTACAAATGGCGTGCTCACTGACTCTGAAATCAGGGACGTGATGGCGTTTCTCTACTCTCTCAAGGATAGTGATCATAAGGAGTAAAAAAAGTGATAGACATGAAACGTAGATTGGTGATGAAGCGTATAGCGATGATTGGATCGGCTATGTTCGTGGCGGGCACCGGGACACTCACTTCACGAAGTGTGCTTGCGGCAAGACCACAGGATGCTTTCGAGGCGCAGGCGCTGAAAGACGCATTGACCCGCCTGTATGGTGAGGTTGATGCTGAGCCGAGTGACAGGATATCACTGAAGTTACCGGACATCGCGGAGAATGGTGCGGTGGTGCCGGTCACTGTTTCCAGCGATCTTACCGGTATTGAAAGTATCGCCATTCTGGCGGAAAACAATGTGAACCCGCTTGTTGCGACGTTTAAGCTCGGCCCGAAGAGTATGGGTTATGTGGGTACGCGGATAAAGATGGCCAAGACTGCCAATGTGGTAGCAATAGTAAAGGCGGATGGAAAACTCTACAGCACGCAAAAAGAAGTAAAAGTGACTATTGGCGGCTGTGGCGGCTGATGTGCAGAGATAAAGGAATTGAACAATGGCAGATACGATAAAAATGCGTGCAAAGTTATCCGACGATATTTGCACAGTAAAAGCGATTATCAAGCACCCTATGGAAACCGGCTTGCGAAAGGATGCAAAAACGGGCAAGACTATTCCGGCCTATTTTATCAGTTCGGTTACGGTGGAACACAATGGTGAGCAGGTTGCCTCCAGTGACTGGAGCGGTGCTGTTTCATCGGACCCGTATGTGACTTTTCTGTTTAAAGGTGCCAGTAAAGGCGACGTGGTTCGCCTGACCTGGATCGACAACCAGGGCGCAACTGATACTTCGGAAGTTAATGTCCGTTAGTTGCACAATGGCTGCTTGAGTAGATGCACAATCTGGAAAAGCGGTGCTCTGCCAACCTGGCTGAGGTGAATTACGGTTGCCAATCTGGTGCGAAGTGATTCATCAAATACCAAGAGGGCGCCGCTTTTCTTCACGTTATGCCTGGCCCGGACGACCCACTGGAAGGACGCAACAGGAATATTACTCCCGGTTCCTGAGTAAGGGCACTGAAGTCCGCTTTTCACTATGCAAGCTATGGCACAGGATCGCCGGACATTCAGCGCCGATTGATCTCCACTGCGATCGGTCTACATGAACAGGTTCATACCGATCATCATCACCACCAGGAACAGCACGGTCATGATGCCCCCGGCGCGCATGAAATCCGCCACCCGGTAGCCGGCTGGCCCCATGATCAGGGCATTGACCTGGTGGGTTGGAATCAGGAAAGAGTTGGAGGTGGCAATGGCCACGGTCAGGGCGAAGACGGCCGGGTTGGCCCCTGCACCGACAGCGATATTGACCGCCAGCGGGACCAACAGCACCGTGGCGCCCACGTTGGACATCACCAGGGTGAAGAAGGTGGCCAGCAGGGCGACCGCAGACTGGATCACCCAGATCGGTTGTTCTCCCACCACGGAAAGGGTCTGTTCGGCAATCCACTTGGCCGTGCCGGTACTCTCCACAGCCAGTCCCAGCGGGATCAGGGAGGCGAGCAGAAACACCGTTTTCCAGCTCACTGCTTCGTAGGCCTCCTCGATGGAGAGCACCCCGGAAAGGATCATGCCGACGGCGCCGGTGAGCAGAGCGACCGAAAGACGGATATCAGTGAACAGCACCATGGAGAGGGCAATCAGGAAGAACAGAGCGGCCCAGCCCACCTTGTGTGGACGCAGCTCTTCTCGGGGATACTCGGTGGTCACCACCACGAAGTTGCGATCCTTCTCCAGGCGCGCCAACGCCTCCCAGGTGGTGTGGACGACCAGGGTATCGCCGGCGACGAACGGAATGCTGCGAATGTCGTCCCCCTCACGCATGGTTTCGCCGTTCCGGTGCAACGCGATCATGGCGATACCGTAGACCTTGCGCATCCAGACGTCCCGGGCGCTCTTGCCGATCAGTTTGGAGCCGGGGGGGATCAGCACCTCGGCGATACCGGCCTTGGTGGCGGCCAGGGATTCGGTAAAGGTGCGCAGTTCATTGCGTTTCTTCAGACCGAAGGTTTCAACAAAATGGTCGATATTGCGGGACTCGGCGATAACCCCGAGCACCATGCCGTTCTCAATGGCCGTGTCCCGGGCCAGGGTGCCGGGGCCAACCTGGCTCTCCGCGCCAGCCCGTTTGTTGGCGATGACCCGCACCTTGTAGAGGGTTTCAATGTCATCCAGCTGTTTGCCCACCAGGTCGCTGTCGTCCGGGACCACCAGCTCAAACAGGCTGAAGCTGACTCCATAGAGGTCTCGGAAGTACTGCAGGGCACCGGCAGCAGTGGTACTGCTTTCGCTCTTGGTGGCGGGCAGTACGAAGCGACCGGCCAGGACGAAATAGATGACTCCGGTAGCCACCAGCATCAGCCCGATCGGGGTGACTGAGAACAGGCTCCAGGCCTCCATCTGCTGCTCCTCCGGCAGGGCGCTGTTGGAGGTGGCGATCAGGTCGTTGAGCAGGATCAAGGGGGATGAACCCACCATGCTGACAGTGCCCCCCAGGATGGCGCAGAAGCCCATCGGCATCAGCAGCCGGGACATGGGCAGGTCGGCCCGGGCGGAGATACGGGAGACCACAGGCAGGAACAGGGCGGCGGCCCCCACGTTTTGCATGAACGAGGAGATGATCGCCACTGTGCTGGAGATGATGGGGATGATACGTCCCTCGGTCTTGCCGCCGATCTGGAGAATAAAGGCGGCCACCTTGCTCATGATACCGGTACGATCCAGACCGGCGCCGATAATCATCACCGCAATGATGGAGATCACCGCGTTGGAGCTGAAACCGTCGAACAGGTGCTGGGTGTCCACCAGACCGGCGCTCAATCCCATCAGGGGAGCGGCCAGGGAGGTGAGTCCCAGCAACACCATGATCACAATGGCGGCCACGTCGACGCCCACCACTTCGAAGGCGAACAGGTAGATGGTAAGCAGCAGCAGGGCGCTTACCCAGGCAATCTCGATGGAGGGGACATTGATGGCCAGCAGAATGGCGGCACAGAGGAAGATTCCGGCGGAGATGATCTGTTTCCAGGGCAGTCTTCCGGTCTGTGAGACTGTCTGCTCCTCATCGGCCAGCGTGTTCATATATCGGCTCCCTAAAACTGCTTGTTCGATTGATAAAACGGACTGCCCCGGGGTTGTGGACCCCTGTTATGGCAGTTTCCTGCTCCCGATTCTGATCGCACACCGACAACAGGTGCAGCCGCACCCGACAGGCGTTGTGGCGAGTCTCCACAGGATCACCTGATGGGATGGGCGGTTGATTACTGGGCTTCAGGAACGAGTGATCAGCGGCGCTGATTAACTGCACCGAAAAGATACCGTAAATAGTATGGCCGTTCTAATTTATAAATTTGCGGGTAGCGCAAACTACTACTTATAGCGCAACCCCTGAAGAGCCTGCCTGTCGGTATTTACAGGGTGCAAAAAGGTGGGGAGGGGGCGGCCCGATCTGTTTTTCCACTGGGTATCGGGGGAGAGAAGGCGTGTCGGCATCACAGCCGCGCTGTTTTTTCCGGTTGCCGGCGCAGGCGGCCGGTTAGTTTTGGAGGGCCGCACGCCGCCGCGGGAGCGAAAATCTCCCGCGGGGCTGTCTGGTACCGCTGTGTCGGTTATGGTTTGCTGTCGCACTCCTGGAAGATGTGGTGCTGACAATCGGCGCACACCGACTTGTCCAGCTTCTGGTAGATGGCGTGGATCGCCGCGTTCTTCGACTGGAAGATATTCCGGTCGCCGATCACTTCCAGATCGCCACTGCGCTCCAGTGCATCCCACAACCGCTCCTTGACGTTAATCAGGTAGAGCCTGCCGCCTGCATCCCGGCGACGCTGGGCCTCCTCCACCAGGGCATGGCCGCCCTGCAGGTCCACAAAGTTGATGCCGCTGGCAATAATGGCCAGATGTTTCTTCTCCGGATAGGTGGCGCGAATCCGGTCAAACTGCTCCTGCAGGTGATTGACCGAACCGAAGAACAGCGAACCGTCGATACGGATGATCTTCAGTTGCTTGCACTCCGGCAGGTCCGGATCGCTGGAGAACGCGTGCTTGTAAAGGCGCGGATCCGGCACCCGGGTGACGATGTTGGGTTTGGAGACCCGCTCCAGGTAGAGCACCAGGGAGAGCAGCACCCCGGCGAAGATGGCAAATTCCAACTCCAGGAAAACGGCGCTGAGCATGGTCACCAGCAGCACGGCACTCTCGCGCTTGGAGGATTTCAGTACATGTCCGATCTCCTTGAAGTCGATCAGGCCCCAGGCCACCAGAAACAGGATGCCGGCCATGGCGGCCTTGGGCAGAAAGGCCGCATAGGGCGCCACCAGCAGCACGATCGCCATCAGCATCAGGGCGGCAAACACGGCGGCCAGTGGTGTCTTGGCGCCGGACTGGTAGTTCAGACCGCTGCGGTTGAATGAGCCGGTGGCCACATAGCCGGAGAAGAAGGAGCCGGCGATATTGGAGAGACCCTGGCCGATGAACTCCTGGTTACCGTTAATCCGGTAGCCGCCCCGGGCCGCCAGGGAGCGGCCGATGGAAACCGCTTCGGTCAGGGCAAACAGGGTGACCGCCAGGGCAGTGGGGGCCAGGTCCTTGATGTGCTGCAGGGTCAGGTCGGGAGCCGACAGCGGCGGCAGAGTGGCCGGCAGGGCGCCAACGGTGGAGATGTGGGTGGTATCCTGCCCGAACAGGTAGTTCAACAGCACCGAAACCAGGGTGCCGATGAGCATGGCGGCGATCATGTAGGGGATGCGTGGCAACCAGCGTTTGAAGGCGATGCCGGACAGCAGGGTGATCAGGGCAATAGCGGTGACCCAGGGGTTGATCTCCGGTACATGGCGGGCAAAATTGAAGGCGATCTCATGCAGATGGCCACCGCTATCCATCTCCAGTCCGAAGAAATACTTCAGCTGCTTTGCGGCAATCAAGACGGCAGCGCCGGCAGTAAACCCGATCACCACCGAGTGGGAGATGAAATTGACCAGGGCGCCCATGCGGGCCAGGCCCAGTACCAGTTCAAAAACACCTACCATGAAGGTGAGCGTAAGGGCCAGGGTGACGTAATCGGCGCTACCGGGTGTGGCGTAGATCGACAGGGAGGAGAACAGTACTACTGAAGCGGCGGTGGTGGGTCCCGAAACCAGGTGTCTGGAGGAGCCGAACAGGGCGGCGATAATGGCTGGCACCATGCCGGCGTAGAGACCGTACTCCGGCGGCATGCCGGCGATAGTGGCGAATGCGACCCCCTGTGGCAGGACCACAATGGCCCCGGTGAGGGCAGCGATCAGATCATCGCGCAGATCGTTTCGTTTGATGTTGGGAAGCCATTGGGTGAACGGGAACAGGAAACTCCATCCGGGTTGCAGTGCCGAAATACGCATCTATTCTTTGTGATTACCTCGTGTCAAAGCCAGTCCACCGATCTACCGGGACAGGGGGGTTGTACTATCCGCCGGGCACGCGGTCACTATCACGGCCTGTGTCGGAAGGTACGCTGAACCTCTTCCAGACGGGTGAGCAGTCAAGCAGATAGGTGTTGCAAGTTGTTGATTTCACAGCATCCAGAGCGGATTAGCGGGCGCTGATGTTGCGCTGCACAGCATACTATAATCAAGTAGTCTTTTCTAATTTATTAATATTACCGTCAGGGTAAGTTACAGCTTATACATGGCGGCCATACGATGCTTGACATGGCGTGGTATGGCCTGACCAGCCTGAGCGAGGAGCGGGGGTGAATTTTCTGCGCTGGATTGGCCGTGGCCTGGCCCACTATCTGCACCAGCCGAGCAAGCGTGGTGTCCGTCCCGCCACCTGCACAGCGGATCGGTTGGCAGCCAGCCTGCGCAGGGGCGACGTGCTGCTGGTGGAGGGTTCCAGCCGTTTCAGTACGGCCGTGAAATACCTGACCCAGTCAACCTGGTCCCATGCCGCACTTTATGTCTCGGATAGACCGACGTCTGCCGATCTGACCGGTGATGGGGGCGAACTGCTGGAGGTCGATGTGCTGGCGGGCGTGCGGCTGATCCCGTTGAGTGATTACTGGCAGTTGCATACCCGGATCTGTCGACCGGTGGGTCTCAGCCCGGCCGAAATCGATGCCGTGGTGGCCTATGCGGTGGCCAGGATCGGCCAGCAGTACGATCTGAAAAACATAATCGACCTGGCGCGTTACCTGATCCAGACACCGCCCGTGCCGTCCCACTGGCGTCGCCGCATGCTGGCACTGGGTAGCGGTGATCCCACCCGGGCGATCTGCTCTTCACTGATTGCCCAGGCCTATCAGTCGGTACGCTATCCGATTCTACCCGAGATCGGGCCAGGTAAGTCATCAGATCGCGCCTCTGATGACTGCTATCAGGAGTTGCTGCATATACGGCACCACAGCCTGTTCACCCCGCGGGATTTTGATATCTCACCCTATTTTCAGGTGATCAAGCCGACCCTGCAGAACGGCTTTGATCCCCATGCCCTTACCTGGGGTGATTCACTGGAAGAGGGGATAAGGGATGCTGATTAACCGTTTATCCGGCCGTCC
Source organism: Sedimenticola thiotaurini (assembly GCF_001007875.1). NCBI lineage: Bacteria > Pseudomonadati > Pseudomonadota > Gammaproteobacteria > Chromatiales > Sedimenticolaceae > Sedimenticola > Sedimenticola thiotaurini. Next base: position 301,578 of record NZ_CP011412.1, read on the forward strand.
CGGCCGGGTTTACCGGGGTTCATAGTGGTGGATTCCGGAGGCTGGTGCGCTAGTCGCTGTTCAGGGTGCGTTTGTAGACCGCCTCGGCAATAGCCAGCAACTCCGCTTCACTCATGTCCGGGTGGATGGTACGGGCCACCTGCATGCCGATCTCCAGCTGGCCATCGCGGCACAATCCGGACATGGCGGCCTGTTCCATGGCTTCAAGTATGGTGGCTGTATCATTGTCCATGAGCCTATTCTAGCCCCTGGTGCGGCTTCAGTGGTCTGCCGATCCAACAAGCTGCTGGGCGCAACGGGCGATCTCCAGCTCCTCGTTGGTTGGGATGGCCAGGATCTGAACCCGGGAGTCCCCGCTGTGCAGAGGCTGGATCTGGTCGGATGGGGTGTCGGCGTTGGCAGGGGCGATACTGATGCCCAGCCCCTCCAGCCCGCTACAGATCAGCTCCCGCAGACCGGCGTCATGCTCACCGATACCACCGGTAAAGATGATCCCGTCCACCCGACCGAGCGCTGCGTAATAGCTGCCGATGGTCTTCTTGATCCGGTAGGCGAACATCTCCCGGGCCAGACGGGCGCTATCGTCACCCTGTGCGGCCTTTTCGCTCACTTCGCGCATATCGCTGCAGCCGCAGATTCCCTTCAGGCCGCTCTCCTTGTTGAGGATCTTCTCCAACTGCTCCGTTGTCAGGTCAGCCTTGCGCAGCAGATAGAAGTGCAGCGCCGGGTCGATATCGCCACAGCGGGTGCCCATCATCAACCCTTCCAGCGGTGTCATACCCATGCTGGTGTCGATGCAGCGACCGGCCTGGATGGCGGCTGCGCTGCAGCCGTTACCCAGGTGCAGGGTGATCAGGTTGAGGGATTCGATCGGTGTGTCGAGGAACTCGGCTGCCTGCTTGGCCACGTAGTGGTGCGAGGTGCCGTGAAAGCCGTAGCGACGGACTTTGTACTCCCGGTAGTACTGGATAGGCAGGGGGTAGTGGAATGCGTAATCCGGCATGGTCTGGTGGAACGCGGTATCGAACACCGCCACCTGGGGTACCTGGGGACAGAGACGTTGCATCACCTCAATGCCCTTCAGATGGGCCGGGTTATGCAGGGGGGCCAGGGGCACCACGCGCCGGATCGTATTGATCACATCGTCATCGATCAGCATCGGTTGCCTGAACTGTTCACCACCATGCACGACCCGGTGGCCGACGGCGCTTAGCTGATCCAGGGAAGTGAGCAGGCCGCTCGATTTCAGATGCTCAACCATCTGCTCCAGCGCCTGCTGGTGGCTGGCCACCGGCGCCCCCGGCTCCCCGATTCGATCTATCAGTCCGGTGGCGAGGGAGGATTGTTGCTGCATATCGAACAGCTGGTACTTGACTGACGAGCTGCCCGCATTGATTACCAGAATAGTCACGTTGGCGTCTCCGGCTGGTCATTCTGTTGCGCCTGGATGGCGGTGATAGCGACGGTATTGACAATGTCGGTCACGGTACAGCCCCGACTTAGGTCATTGACCGGCCGGTTCAGGCCCTGGATCACCGGTCCGATGGCTACCGCGTTGGCGGAGCGCTGCACCGCCTTGTAGGTGTTATTACCGGTATTCAGATCGGGGAAGACGAATACGGTGGCCTGGCCGGCCACTTCACTGTCCGGCATTTTGGAACGGGCCACGCCGGGATCAATAGCGGCGTCGTACTGGATCGGACCTTCCAGTTTCAGGTCCGGTCGCAGGCGGCGGGCAATGGCGACCGCATCCCTTACCGTCTCCACATCATCGCCTTTGCCGGAGACACCGGTGGAGTAGGAGAGCATGGCAACCCGGGGCTCGATGCCGAACATGGCAGCGGTGCCGGCGGAGCTGATGGCGATGTCCGCCAATTGTGCCGCATCCGGATTGGGGTTTATCGCGCAGTCCCCGTACACCAGTACCCTGTCCTCCAGGCACATGAAGAATACGCTGGAGACCAGCGAACAGCCGGGTTTGGTGCGGATGATCTCAAAGGCCGGGCGGATGGTGTGCTGGGTGGTGTGGGCCGCACCCGACACCATGCCATCGGCGTAGCCGTGATGGATCATCATGGTGCCGAAGTAACTGACATCGGCCATGGCGTCGTAGGCCATCTGTTCCGAGATACCCTTGTGCTGGCGCAGCTTGAAATAGGTATCGGCGAAGGTCTGGCGCCAGGGCGAGGTGCGCGGATCGATGGTTTTCACGCCCTGCAGGTTGAGACCCAGCTGGGCGATTCGCTGCTGGATTTTCTCTTCCGAACCCAGCAGGGTGATGTCTACCACCTCGCGCAGCAGCAGAATCTCCGCCGCCCGCAGGATACGCTCATCGAAACCCTCCGGCAGCACGATATGTTTGCGCACCGACTTGGCCCGTTGAATCATCTCGTACTCAAACATCAGCGGCGTCTTGCGACGGGTGGGGCTGACCGATAGTCGTGCCGTCAACTCCTCCGCGTTGATGTGCTTCTCCATGATGCCCAGCGCCGCGGCGATCTTGCGATCATCCGAGGGCAGAATGCTCCCCTCCACCTCGTTCACCTTCAGGGCGGTGCAGAAGGTGTCCCAGGGGGCGCTGAGGATTGCCATGTGGGTTTTGTTCAAGCCGTCCAGCAACTGGGTCACCTGGGCGGCGGGTTTCAGACCGCCAGTCAGCAACAGTCCGGCGATTTTCGGATAGTTTACCGAGACATCCGCCGCCAGGGTGGAGAGGATGATATCGGAGCGATCCCCCGGGGTGATGATCAGGCTGTCTTCCTCGATGTTATCCAGGAAATTCGGGATCTCCATGGCGGCTACCTTGTAGTGGCTCACCTCCCGGTTGAGGGACTCCTGGTCACCATTCAGGCAGTTGATCTTCAGGGAGCGTCCGATCTCGCCCACGGTGGGCTTTTCCAGGGTGCGGTGTTCCGGCAGCACGTAGAATGGCAGCGACGGCATGGAGGAGACGGTCAACTCGGCAATCACCTGATCCATCTTGTCCGGGTCGACCCGGTTGACGATCGCCGCCAACAGCTCGCAACCGCGATTGTTCAGGGACTCTTCCAGCACCCGCACCGCATCGACAGTTTCGTGGGCGGATCGGCCATAGCCCTTGATAACCGGCATCAGTAGGCAGCCCAGGTTATTGGCCAGATCGGCGTTGAAGTCCAGCTCCAGCGCCGAAGTGACATCGGAAAAGTCGGTGCCGACGCAGATCATCAGATCGACCTGCTTCTCCACCAGCTTGTACTTGGCCATGATCTGCTTCTGCAGCTCAGCGTAGCGCCCCTCGGCCAGCAGGTTGCGGGCGGTTTCGTCCGTACAGCCATACAGAGAGCTGGCCGGCAGGTCGATGTTGTAGCGTTGGGTAATCAGGTGGGTGAGATTGTCACTGCCACCGTTTTCCGGGACAACAGGACGAAAAAAACCGACCCGTTTGGTGATGGCGCTGAGCATCTCCATCATTCCCAGAACGACGATTGATTTACCGCTGCCGGGCTCTGCGCCGGCGATATAGACACTTCTTAACATGATCGCTCTTTTCAAGGTTGCGGGCGCCGGCATGATGCGGCGCAACATAGCGGAAGGATAAGGAATTTGCCATGAGATTGCCATCCTTTTCCATGCCTGGGGGCAGTTGCCGTGGATTTTGCGGCGCCCGACCGGCGCCTTGCCCCGCCCAGTCCGGTGCGCTGTGCCGCCCGACAGGGCATGGCGAACGGACACGCCGGGCTTGTGTTTTAATAGCAGAACAGCCACTTAGCGCAGAAAGGAGTTGCCCATGCGTCCGATTCAGGAAATTGCTGCCCAGCTTGAACTGACCTCCGCCGATCTGATCTCCTACGGCGACCAGATGGCCAAGATCCGCCTGGCCACCCTGAGACAGGATTCCCAGCGCCCCCGGGGCCGCCTGGTGCTGGTTTCGGCAATCAATCCCACCCGTGCCGGTGAAGGCAAGACCACGGTCTCGATCGGTCTGGCCCAGGGGATGCAGCGCCTGGGCAGCCGGGTCGCCCTGGCGCTGCGGGAGCCTTCACTGGGGCCGATTTTCGGTATCAAGGGGGGCGGTGCCGGTGGTGGGCAGTGCCAGTTGGAGCCCTCCACCCGGATCAATATGCACTTCACCGGTGACATGCACGCCATCGGCGCGGCCCACAATCTGCTGGCGGCGCTGGTGGACAATGCGGTGCACTTTCACAGCGAGCTGGATCTGGAGCATCGCCAGGTGTTCTGGCGCCGGGTACTGGATATGAATGATCGGGCCCTGCGCCAGGCGGTGATCGGCCTGGGTGGCCGGCTCAACGGGGTACCGCGGGAGACCGGTTTTGACATCACCGCAGCGTCTGAGGTGATGGGTATTCTCTGCCTGGCCGAGGATCTGCCGGACCTGAAACGGCGCCTGGGCAATATCCTGGTCGGTTTTAACCGCCAGGGGGCGCCGGTGACCGGGGCCAGCCTGAAGGCGACGGGGGCGATGGCGGCCCTGTTGCAGGACGCCATTCTGCCCAATCTGGTGCAGTCCACTGAAGGGGTGCCGGCGCTGGTGCATGGTGGCCCGTTCGGCAATATCGCCCACGGCTGCAACAGTGTCATCGCCACCAAGGAAGCCCTGGCCCGCTCCGATTACGTGATCACCGAGGCCGGCTTCGGCTTTGACCTGGGGGCAGAGAAATTCTTTGATATCAAGTGCCGCAGTGCCGGACTCTGGCCCAACGCCGTGGTACTGGTGGTGACGGCCCGGGCGTTGCGCTTCCATGGCGGTGGAAAGCCGACCTCCAGTGGCACGGTTGCCGAGATTCGTGCCGGCATGGCCCATCTCTATCACCACGTGGAGAGCGTGCGGGCGTTTGGCTTTGAGCCGGTTATCGCCATCAACCGGTTTGCTGACGATATTGAGGCGGACCTGGTTGCCATCGAGGACGACTGTCGCGCACAGGGGCTGGCGGTGGCCCGCTTCGATGGCTTCAGCCAAGGCGGGGCAGGCAGTGAATCACTGGCGGAAGTGGTGCTGGCGGCCGCCAACCGGCCCCAGCCACCGGTCCGTTTCATGTACGATTTGGATGCGTCGCCGGAGCAGAAGATAGAGGCGGTGGCCAGCACCATCTACGGAGCCAGTGAAGTGGTGTTCAGCCGCACAGCGCTGAAAGATCTGGAACGGATTCGATCCCTCGGCTATGACAAACTGCCGATCTGTGTTGCCAAGACCCATCTCTCTCTGAGCAGTGATCCCAGCCGGGTCGGACAGCAGGATGGCTTTGAACTGCCGGTGGAGGCGGTACGCATCTCCGCCGGAGCCGGTTACCTGCTGGCCCTGACCGGGGACATAGTCACCATGCCGGGGCTGTCTGCCAGTCCGGCGGCCCATCGCATCGACTTGAGTGATGAAGGGGAGGTGCTGGGCGTGTGAGTTATCAGTCCCGGCGCAGTTTTGCCGACAGCGCCATGGGGGTCGGATACCTGAATAACACCCGGTAAGTGGAGACCAGGAAGGTGAGCAGGGTCGCCAACTGAATCAGGTAGGAAGCCTTCAGCCCGATCAACTCACTCTCCCAGGCCAGTACAGCCAGCAGCAGTGAGAATTCGCTCAGTTGCCCGAGCCGGGCGCCTACCTCGGTTGCCCGGCTCTTCTCTTCACCTACACTGCGCAGCAGGCGGGCGAAGATGACCGGCTTTAACAGCAGCATGAGGGCCGCGATCAGCAGAGCCGGCAGCAGCACATCATCCAGCATGTGCAGATCAAATCCGGCTCCCAGGGAGAAGAAAAACAGCACCAGGAAGAAGTCCCGCAGCGGTTTCAGGTTTTCCGAGATGAAAAACGAAACCGGGCTGGTGGCCAGGGATATGCCGGCGATAAAGGCACCGATCTCATGGGACAGCCCCAGCGCGGTGGCGGCCTGGGCCAGACCCAGACACCAGCCGATGGTGATCAGGAATATGTACTCCTTGATGGTGTCGAATTTCTTCATCAACGGGAAGAAGACAAACTTCACGAACAGCGCCGAAACCCCGATCAGCAGGGGTAGGGCAAGGGCCAGCTTGAGCACCTCCAGCAGGGGCGATTCATCACCGCTGCCGCCTTTCATCACCAGCAGCAGCAGGATGGCGATCAGATCCTGAAACAGCAGAATACTGATAACCAGTTCGCCGGTATGCTGGTGATGCAGCACGGTGGTGGGCAACAGCTTCAGACCGATAATGGTGCTGGAGAACATCATGGCAGCACCCACAATCAGTGACTCCTGCAGGGTGAATCCGAACAGCCAGGCGACCAGTCCGCCACCGAGGGCAAACAGGGCAGAACTGACCAGGGTGACAGTGGTGGTCTTTTTCAGTAACAGCAGCAGTTCCCGGGGATTCAGCTCCAGGCCCATCAGAAACAGCAGGAACATAATGCCGATGCTGGACATATCCCGCACCAGCTCGCTGTCGTCCACCAGCCCGGCGGCAGACGGTCCCAGCAGTACACCCAACAGAATATAGGAGATCAGCAGCGCCTGGCGCGCATAGAGTGCCAGGGTGGCAAACACCGCGGCGCCAGAGAAAATCAGGAAAATCGTAAAAAGTATCGGATGCTCTGTCATGTAAACAGATGGCTCATGGTCGGTTGTCGGAATTGAATCTGGCAGGTTGAAACATCGGGACTGGCGTGCGGAACAGAATTGCTGTCACTCGTTTTGCAATTCATTCAGCCGGGTGCGGTAAGTTTCATCATCGATCTCCCCCTTGGCATACTTCTGCTCAAGTATCCTGATGTGATACTCGGCCCACTCTTCGGGAGAGCCGGTGGATCGGGTCAGCCACCAGCGCAGCAGCAGGATGCCGGGAATGATAAATGCCAGCCCGGTAGCGACTTTGATAAGTTGATCTTCCAGTGTCATGTGAGATTCCGTAGGAAAAAACCTGCTGTGAGAGTGGACTATTATACACCAAAGCGAGTGGTCCGGGGTCGGCGAGGATGCTGTTACCGGTCAACAATAACCCCCGGGGAAATGTAGTTTGTCTTTTTTCGCTGTTCGACTAAATGTAGGGAGGAGTGCGACCCTGAATAGGTGATGCCATGTTGGTTTTCGATGAACCGGTGTTGTCTCTGATTGTCTGTTTTGTGACCCGGGGAGGGACGCTTGAAGCGCCTGAACGGCCGGCTTTGCAATCCCGGACAGGGCGAATAGGGTGTGACCCGGCAACCCTGCCGGGTGGAAGGGTGATCAGACAGATAAACCCCGGTGATGCCGTATACCGGAAGCCGGGGCCAAACCGGGGGGCATCGGCTGGGGCTGTTGTCCGGGGTGGTGCGGATTGCAGGGAATACCTCCAGGTGGGTCTGGCACTGTGGCGGTGCCAGGGGCAGCCGCGTCAACTGGCGGGACTGCGGGAGCTCAACGCCTATCGCAGTGCCAGGAATCAACCACTGTAGCTGTTGCTTCAACCACACCCTGATTCCGAGTGAAGAAAAGTCCTGAACACCGGGTTCATGGCGACCAGCCAAACACATACCGGTGCAGGGGTGTTCCGGTCAACACAAATCCCTATAATCCAGTGAACCTGTTTTTGTATTGTCCGGGACTCCATATGCATACCCACTCGCTGGAACAGTGGCGCCACAACCACGACTTCAATTCAGATACTTCGGAAGGGGAGCACCGCACCCGACTGGTGGTTGTGCTGACCGTAGTGACCATGGTGGTGGAGATCGGGGCAGGTTATCTGTTCGGTTCCATGGCCCTGCTGGCCGACGGTTGGCATATGGGTACGCATGTGGCGGCTCTGGGCATCTCCCTGTTTGCCTATCGATACGCACGGCTCAATGCACATAACCCGCGTTTCAGTTTTGGCACCGGAAAAGTCACCGCTTTGGGTGGTTTTGCCAGCGCCATTACCCTGGTGATGGTGGCACTGCTGATGGGAGTGGAGTCTATCAATCGGTTGCTCTCACCCGAGTCGATACGTTTTAACGAAGCGATTCTGGTGGCCGTGCTGGGGCTGGTGGTCAACCTGGTCAGTGCCTGGCTGCTGCATGGTGGTTCCGCTGAACATCACCATCACGCGGCGGATCATCACGGGCATCACCATCACCAGGATCAGAATCTGCGGGCCGCCTATCTGCATGTGATTGCCGACGCCCTGACCTCTGTACTGGCCATTGTGGCCCTGTTTGCCGGCAAATACTTCGGCTGGATCTGGATGGATGCAATGATGGGCATGGTCGGCGCCGTTCTGATCACTCGCTGGAGTATGGGCCTGCTCAAGGATACCAGTAGCGTGCTGCTTGATTCTGTGCCCAGCGCGGATATAGGTCGACGCATTGTGGATGCCATCGAAAAGGAGTCAGACAACCGCATTGTAGATCTGCATATCTGGCAACTGGCACCGGGCAGTTACGGTGTCATCATCTCCCTGGTGACCCATGATCCCCGGGACCCGGAACATTACAAGGAGTTGATCCGGGATATCCACTCTCTGGGCCATGTCACCATCGAGGTGTGTGGCTGTGAGGGCGAGAGTTGTGTCATGCCACCCCGTCAACAGGTACTCTGAACCGATCAGTCACTGTTGAAAACCTGCTGAACTGAACCGGCATGCTGCAATTGCAACCGGTTATCAGGGGGCGGCGCATCGTCACCAAGCGACATTAAAATCCCGCATGGAAGAAAACAGCTGTATATTAGCCGGTATCTTTAACAACCGTGGGTGATCAATTGTTGTCATGCCCTCAAACGTTGACAAATTACTGAAGAAACACCGCAACCTGACACAGTCAGATGGTTTGAAAGTGGCCTCCCACGTACAGCGTGAGCAGGGCGACTGGTTGATCAATACGCTGACGATGGATGGACAGTTGGTACCTTTTGTTTACAAGCGCAAACGCCGCTATAAATCACTCCAGGGGCAGCGGGTGAATGTAACCTACTATCCGGCAGTGGATAGGGTAGCCGGGATCGAATTTGAAGTTATGAAGGTGGTGCGGATCCGGATTGCCTGAATCCACCGGCCCCAGCCATCCCTGGTAGGGCAGTCATTTCGGTGGTCTGCAGAAGCGGGGCGAGCCGGCCCGCTCCGCTTCATGGCGAACGCTTTATGTACGGAATTTAGCCGCCATGGCCTGCAGGTCGGCTGCCAGATGGGCTTGCTGGGTGCTGGCGACAGCGGTCTGTTCCGCTCCCTGGGCTGACTGTACCGAGAGATCGTTGATCGATACGATGTTACGGTTGATCTCTTCAGCCACGGCGCCCTGCTCCTCGGCTGCGGTGGCGATCTGGGCGTTCATATCCTTGATGCGGGAGACAGCCTGATTGATCTCTTCGAGCGCCTGATCGGCCTGTTCCACCCGGGAGAGGCTGTGCTCCGCCTTTTCCTGGCCTCGTTGCATGGCTGTGACCGCCTCTCCAGTGCCCTGTTGTAGACGCTCGATCATGGACTGGATCTCCTGAGTGGACTCCTGGGTTCTCCCGGCCAGGGTGCGAACCTCATCGGCAACCACCGCGAATCCCCGTCCCTGCTCGCCGGCCCGCGCCGCTTCAATGGCCGCATTAAGTGCCAGCAGATTGGTCTGTTCGGCAATACCCCTGATCACATCCAGTACGCCGCCGATGTTAACGCTCTCGGCTTCCAGGTCATGAATCACCTTTGCCGTCTGCTCCACTTCCTGAGCCAGTTCACGGGTGGCATTCAGTGCCTGGCCTGCTACGGTGCGGCCATCGTTGGTGAGACTGTCCGCCTGCAAGGCTGACTGCTCCGCCTCGGCGGCGTTGCGTGCCACATCCTGCACCGTGGCGGTCATCTCGGTCATGGCGGTGGCGACCTGTTCAGTTTCCGACTGCTGTTGTTTGATGCGAACACTGGACTCGCCGGTAATCACCGAAGTCTCTTCGGCGGCAGCGGCCAACTGCACGGTTGTGTCGCTCAGCTCCTTGACCACGGTTCTGAATTTGTCGCAGATGGTATTGAAGGCGTCGGCGATGTCACCCAGTTCATCATGGGAATCATACTGAGAGTGTACGGTCAGGTTGCCGGCGGCTAACTGGCTGGATGTTTCCGTCAGGTGGGTGACTGCACTGCTGATGCCCTTGATGGTGACCATAGCCAGCAGACTCAGCAGGATGACCCCGACGATCAACAGGACTATGGCGGTATTCAGCACAAACTCGTTCTCCGCCCGAGTGTCGTTATAGGTTGCTCTGGCAACATCCAGTTGCTGTTGCCATAACTTCTCTGCCGCCGCGTAAGCCGATTGAAAGGTGGGGCCGGTCTCTTTCAGCAACTGCAGGTTGGCGGCCTCATATTTTCCTGCCCGGATCAGATCGTCAACCTCTTTCAACCCTTTCTGAACAAAGCTGTTCATTTTGTTGGCAAAATCAGATGCCAGGTCTCTCTCTTCTGTCGTCAACTGGGTCTTTAGAATTGCCTGCCAGAGCGTGTTGCTGGTGGCGATATTCTTCTCCACCAGCTCTAAATGGAGGCTTACCGGATGATTATGCATAGCCAATGTATGGGAATCCGGTGAATGTTGCAGGGCCAGCAACAGCTGATTGTGGTTATCCCGCATCAGATCAATTATCTGGCTGAGCTGGCCGGTGGGAATCAGGCGATCTTCATAAACGCTTTTCAATCCCGATTCAGCACTGCTCATGGCGTTGATGCTGATCAATCCGAGTATTGCCAGTTGCAGCACAGCAAATGTCACCAGGAAGATCAGCCGTGCCTTGATGGTAATTTTACTTAGTAAATTCATTTTGTTACCTCCGGGGGTTAGGGGGGGTAAGGGATAGTTATGGTTAGTTTTCATCTGGCAACTTCGTTACGCCGGTGGTGAAGATGATCTCCTCAAGGCACGGCTTTGGAGACAGAGGATTACTGTTTCTATACTACGGTCAGTGCTCAATATTTTTGTCGGCGGAGGTGGCTGAATCTGAAGTTTTTTTAACACAAAAATTACAGTTAATTGACTGATTTAACTGGAATAAAAGTAGTTAGGCTATGGTTGAAGAATGGGAGTCCGATTTTTGCTCCAGGCAGGGCCGCCCGATCCGTTACCGACAGGAAAAAACTGGGCAGGTGGGTATTCCGGATTCCGCTACAACGGGGGCGTTATGGGGCGACCGTTAACGGTGCTTTTTCTGCTATGGCTGGTTATGGGATCGGCTGGTTGTGATCTTGATCAGCACGATCACCCCGATCTCAAAACGGGACGGGAGCTTTTCGATTATCACTGCGCCCCCTGTCATAAAGCGGATGGCAGTGGGGTCTTTCTGAAAGGTGTTCCGGCCAACCGCCACACCGATCTGTCAGTGTTGCAGGTTATGCACAAGGTTCAGTCCGCTTCGGGCGGGAAAAAGGCCATGCCGGTATTCGCCAGGATGCCACAGCAAGAGCAGGTGAAAATTGCAATTTATCTGAAATATCTGGGGGCGAAATAGCCGGGCCCGATCATGGGACCGGGTCCGGCTGGTGTGGATCAGGCGGCTTCCGCCTCGCTTTCAATCACATTACCGCTGCGCTTCTGGATCTCGATCCGGCGCGGTTTCATCTCTTCCGGAATCTCCCTGACCAGCTTTATCTCCAGCATGCCATCTTCGATGGTGGCGTTCTCGACACGGATGTGGTCCGCCAGCTGGAAGTTGCGTTCAAAGTCCCGATTGGCAATGCCACGATGCAGGAAGGTCCGGTTGGACTGATCCTCTTCCGGTTTATGGCCGGCGACATGCAGGATATTCTGCCTGATTTCGATCTCCAGATCTTCGGTGGTGAAGCCCGCCACCGCCATGGTGATGGTGTAGTGATCCTCGTCCATCAACTCGATGTTGTAGGGCGGGTAACCGCCGCTGGTGTTGGCGTTGTGAATCGATTCCAGCGTATTGGCCAGCCGATCAAAGCCGATGGCACTGCGAAACAGGGGGGATAAGTCGTAAGCTCTCATAGTAGATATCCTCGTTACTCAAGCGATATTTTCGATCTTGTGTGTTCAGTTGAACCACACGGTTTCGTGGACCCTGGTGGCATCCACTTAACTATGAGTTAGGGACAGCAGATTTTGATTTCAAGAGCCTGTAGCGAGATTTTGATACCAAGAGTATCTGGTGTTTTGCTATGCCATCGGATTATAGGCGTTTCACCTCGGCACGGATTCAGTAACCGGTCATCTCCAGATACCCCCGGCCTGTCAGTTGCTCCTGTTCATACACCTCCATGGCACCCTCCCAGTAGCGCACACTCAGGTTCATCTCCTGGCCATCCAGCACCGGTTTCACCGTCAGGGTGCGATTCAGCGGTTTAAGGTGCAGGCGCCACTCCACCGGGTAACGCCTGCCGGTGGGGCTCTGCCACCAGCGCTGCGGCGTCAGTTCCACATCATCCCGGCTTAATGGTGTTGTGGCGCCCAGGGCCGATATCAGGGTGCCGGCGCTGAAGCTGTCCGGCTTGCCCTGGCTGTCACGCAACTGGTAATACATGAGGCTCTCGCCACCACCCAACTGCAACGAGAACCAGTCCCAGCCGGTCTGATCCGCCGATAGAGCGCTGGTGCCCCACTCCCGATCGAACCAGGAGTTTCCCTGTACCGCGACAGGCGTACCATCCAGCGTGATCTGCCCCCGGGTCTGCATGCGGGGGTAGGAGTAGTAGTAGGAGGCGTTACCTGGCTCGGCACTTTTCCGGCTCAAACCCTGGTCACCCTGCAGCACCACGCCGATGGCCGGGTCGGCGGTCAGCTCCAGGTCGATGTGGAACTCCCGGGCGCTGACCTGGATGTGCCAGGGAAAGGTTGTGCCGCTGCCGGCCAGTTGCCAATCCTCCACCCAGACCCGGAACGGCTCGCGCTCCGCACCGGCCAGGCCGGGACCGGTTCTGACCAGTCGCTCTTCCGCCAGGTGACGTTTGCCCGCGCTGTCGGTCAATGCCACGTGGGCCATCCAGACCGGATTGTCGGCCCAGCTGGATGGGCTCCTGTCACTGCCTGGTGGTTTGAGGGAGAAGCGGAAAAAAGTCACCTGGTAGCCAAAGCGTTGACCGTTATCGCTGTGCAGGTTGCCGGTGAAGTACCACCACTCGTTGCGATACTCGGGGTGTTCGCCGTGCTCCCGGGGGAAACGGAATGGCCGGGGTTCGACGGCGCGGGCAAAGCCGGCCTGGTCCAGATCCGAAAGCAGGCCGATGGCGGAAAATTTTGCCTCCGGGGCCGGGGGGTTACTGCAACCGCTCAACAGGATAATCAGCAGCCAACAACAGAACTGTTTCATACTACTCCTCCCGCAAGGCCAGGGCGGGCCGGGTGCGTGCCATGCGCAGGCTGGGATAGAGCCCGGCCAGTAACGCGGCAATGAGCGCGAAGCCGACCGCCTCCACCAGGATGGTGGGGGAGAGCTGACTCGGCATGCTCCAGCCAAAGGCGCGCAGATTGATCACATGGATCAGAATCTCCGCCATCAGCCAGCCCAGGGGCATGGCCAGCAGGGCCGCCATCAGTCCCATCAACAGGGTTTGCAGAATCACCTGGCCCAGCAGTTGGCCCGGCGTCAGGCCGGTGGCGCGCAGGATGGCGTGCTCCCGGGCCCGCTCCAGTTGCAGCGCCATCATGGCGCTGAGAATGCCGACAAAGGCCACCGCGATCACCAGCAGGCGCAACACCCGGGTGATGGTGAAGGTGCGGTCGAAAATCTCCAGCGACTGGGCCAGGATCTCCCGGTTGGCGCGCACCTGCAGGGGGCGTTCGAACTGACCGGCCAACTGTTTGATTCGGGTTAGCAGGTGTTCCGTCGGCTGGTCCGGCTGCAGGTAGATACCCAGGGTGGTGATCTGATCGTCGTGCCAGAGTCTGGCATAGTGCTCCCGTGGCATGATCACCAGCCCCCGATCCGAACCGTAGTCGAAAAAGATCCCGCCGACCGTGAAGTCGACCAGGCCATCGGGGCTGAGCAGCGCCAGGGAGTCCCCCACCCGGAGTCGGTTGTGATAGGCATAGGGCTCCGAGATCAACACCAGGTTGCCGCTACTGAAACGCTCCCAGAGATCGGGCAGGGTCTCCCCCTTGAAATGAAAACCGCGATAACTGCCGCTGGACAGGCCGATGGCCAGCAGGCTGACCGGGCCCTTTTCCCCCTCCAGGGTGACATGGCGGCCGCTGCTCAGGTCGGCCACGCCGGGCAGTGCCCGCACCTGCTCCAGCAGGCCTTCCGGCAACGGGGCAGAGGCGCGCTTGGAGGCGCTGTGGGGGGCGGTGACATAGATGTCGCCCTGGACGGTCTGGGCCAGCCATTGGCCCACCGTGTCCCGGAAACTCTCCACCATGATGCCCATGCCGATGGTGGCGGCGATGGCCAGGGTGAGGGCGGCGATGGCCGGCCCGGTGCGGCTCAGGGTGGCGTCGATGCCCCGGGAGGCGAGCCGGCCGATGGTGCCGAACAGCCATTTCAGCGGATATTGCAGCAGGCGGGCGAGCGGCGGCACCAGGGTTGGTACCAGTAGACAGTACCCCATGATGAAACAGAACAGGGCGGCGAAGCCCATCAGCAGGCTGCGTTCTGATGCCTGCACCAGCAGGACGCCCCCGATCATGCCCGCCACGCCGGTCAGCAACAGCCAGGGCAGTGCCCGGTGGCTGCGCCGTTCGATGACCGAGCGGCGATTGACACTCTGGGGGTTGGAGCGGGTCGCCTCCCAGGCCGGCACGCAGGCAGCGATAAAGGTGGTGACCAGGCCGAGCAGGGTTCCGGTCAGCAGGATCTGTGGCGACAGGTCGAGCTGGCTCACGGTGAGGGCGAAATAGAGGTCGTTAATGGTGCGGGTGACCAGCCAGAGTAGTTCCCGGGCCAGCAGGATGCCGGCTCCCATACCGACCAAGGTGCCGAGCAGACCGATCAGCATCTGTTCCGCCAGAATGGCGCGGAACACCTCTCCCCGGGTGGCCCCCAGCAGGCGCATGATGCCGAACTGGCGGCGTCGCTGCAGGACCGAGAAGGTGGCGGTATTGTAGATCAGGAAACCGCCCACCAGCAGCGCCAGCAGACTCATGGCGGTCAGGTTGGTCTGGAACGCCTGGCTCATATCGGCCATGGCGGCGGTACGCCGTTTGGTCTCCACCAGGCGAACACCCGGGGGCAGCCACGCCCGCAACCGGGCCGCCTGGGTGTTGTCCAGAGCCAGGTCGATCCGGTCCAGGCTGCCGAAGCGTTGCAACAGCGTCTGGGCAACGGCGATATCGGTTACCAGTACACCGTCCAGGGCCGCTTCCTCCGGTTGGCCGAACAGGGCGAGGATTTGCGCCTGCTGCGAGGTGCCACCGATATTCAGGGTAATCCGTTCACCCTCCGCCACTCCGAGCCGCCGGGCGCTGTAGGCGGAGATCAGCACCCCGTCGTCACCGGTCAGCAGTTGCTTCAGGACGCCGGTTGTACCGGTGGGCATCAGGTTTCGGAAGGGGCGTTCCGAGAGTGGATCAAGGCCCAGCAGGGTCAGCTGCTCGTCACCAATGCGGACCACCCCTTCCACCACCGGGGCACTGGGCAGATCGGGGAGTTGCAGCCGCAGATCGGTGAAGAGCTGTTCCGGCAACCCGCTCGACCCGGCGATCAGCTGATGAGTGACCCGGCCGGAGATCTGCTCCATAGTGATCTGGAATGCCCGGCTGGTACTCTGGTTGGCCAGCCCCACCGCCATTACCACCGCCACCCCCAGGGCGATACCCAGTACCGACAGAATCGACTGCCAGACATGGCGTCGCTGGTGCCGGTAACCGGCCCGTCTGAGTCGGGAGCCTAACAATGGAGCGCTCCCTGCTCGCTCAACAGGCCGTCGTTCAGGGTCAGGATACGATCGGCCCGCTCCGCCACCTCCTGGCTGTGGGTGACAATGATCAGGGTACGTTTCAGCTGCCTGGTCAGGCCGAGCAGGATGGCCAGGATCTGGTCGCCGGTCTCTGCGTCCAGGTTACCGGTCGGCTCGTCGGCCAGCACAATGGGCGGGGTATGGATCAGCGCCCTGGCGATGGCGACGCGCTGCTGTTCGCCGCCGGAGAGCTGGTCCGGGAAGGCGTTCCAGCGATCACCCAGGCCGATGTCGGAGAGGATCAGACCCACCAGGCGGCTGATCTCCTGTTCCCCGACCCCGTTGAGCTCCAGCGGCAGGCCGACATTTTCGGCAATGGTGAGGGTCGGGATCAGGTTGAAAAACTGGTAGACAAAACCGATGTGACGGCGTCTCAGCAGAGTACGGTCCCGTTCCGAGAGGGCGTTGATATCCTCTCCCAGTATCTCAATCCGGCCCGCTTGCGGGGTATCGATACCGGCCAGCATGTTCAGCAGGGTGGATTTGCCGGAACCGCTTCGGCCCAGCAGGGCAATACATTCATGTTCCGCCACCCGCAGGTCGATACCGTTCAGGATAGGGCGGCTGTCCCCCCCTTCTCGGTAGCTGTGGGACAACTGTTCTACGACCAGCAGCGGTTTGTTGGGTATCTCTCTCATAATCTGATCATTTCATAAATCTGTCGCAAAGACGTCAAGCGGACAAAGCAAATATGAGCTACCGTTGACCCGGAGGAGACCCTCAGGCCGTTTCCCGGCAGCGTCGGCCCGCCAGGCTCGGGTGAGCTCCTCTGGGACTGTTTTTATCTTCCCGTTTCCGTGGCCATAATGCCAGATGGGTGTGGCTATCCCGCCCGGTCCGGCTATCACCCGGAAAAGGTATTTGGCACACTAGGCCATCAACCGGAATAACTGTCCACACTATGAGCATAACCATCAACAGCAAGTTACCCACTGTCGGCACCACCATCTTCACAGTGATCGGTGCACTGGCTAACCGTCACCAGGCGATCAATCTGGGGCAGGGCTTTCCCGATTTCAGTGCGCCACAGGCGCTTTTGGAACGGGTCGATTATCACGTCCGGCAGGGGCACAACCAGTATGCACCCATGGGCGGGGTGGCCAGCCTGCGAGAGGCGATAGCCGCCAAGGTAGAACAGAGCTACGGCCGTGCGGTCTCGGCGGAGCAGGAAGTGACCGTCACCCCAGGCGCCACCGAGGCGCTCTACTGTGCCATCACCGCCTGCGTCCGGCCGGGGGACGAGGTGATCGTATTCGATCCCGCCTATGACAGCTATGAACCGGCCATCGAGTTAAGTGGTGGTCGCGCGGTACACCTGCCGCTGCTGCCACCCGATTTCGCCATCGACTGGCAGCGGGTCAGGGATGCCATCAACCCGCGTACCCGCATGATCATCCTCAATTCGCCCCACAACCCGACCGGGGCGACCCTCTCGGCGGCGGATCTGGACAGCCTGGCCGAACTGGTGCGGGAGAGCGATATCCTGCTACTGTCGGATGAGGTCTACGAGCATCTGGTGTATGACGGTAAAACCCACCAGAGCCTGCTGCAACACGATGAGTTGGCGGCGCGTGCCTTCGTGGTCTTCTCGTTTGGCAAGACCTACCATGTCACCGGCTGGAAAACCGGCTACTGTATTGCACCGGCCCCCCTCACCGCAGAGCTGCGCAAGGTGCACCAGTATGTCACTTTTGTGGCGGTGACGCCGATCCAGCTGGCCCTGGCCGATTTTATGACCAGCTGTCCGGAGCACCATCAGCAACTGGCGGCCTTCTACCAGCACAAGCGGGACCTGTTCTGCGAGCAAATGGCTCCATCCCGGTTTCAATTTTCCCCCACTCAGGGCACCTTTTTCCAGCTGATGGATTATAGTGAGATAAGTGATCAGGACGATCTGTCCATGGCCGAATGGCTGACCCGGGAGAGAGGCGTGGCTGCAATACCGGTTTCCGTGTTCTATAAAGAACCAACAACAGTCCGTTATGTGCGCTTCTGTTTTGCCAAAGAGGATGAAACGCTTACCCAGGCAGCGGAGTTATTGTGCAAGATCTGACCCTTACTCTGATTCAGGACACCATTCGCTGGCAGCAACCGGAAGCGAACCGGGAGCATTTTGAGGCGCTGATCCTGAAGGCGCCGGCGTCCGACCTGATTCTGTTGCCGGAGATGTTCAGCACCGGATTCTCCATGGAGTCCTTCCGTCTGGCCGAGACCATGGCCGGCGAGAGCATCCACTGGATGACCCGTCTGGCGCAGGAGAGCGGAGCGGTGATCAGTGGCTCCCTGATCGTGGAGGATGACGGCCACTACTACAATCGGCTGATCTGGATGCGGCCGGACGGCAGTTTTGCCTTCTACGACAAGCGCCACCTGTTTCGCATGGCGGAAGAGCACCGTCACTACAAAGCAGGTAACGAACGACTGCTGGTCAATCTCAACGGCTGGCGCATCTGTCCGCTGGTCTGTTATGACTTACGCTTCCCGGTCTGGAGCCGCAACAACAGTAACTTCGACCTGCTGCTCTACGTCGCCAACTGGCCGGAGAAGCGGCGTCTGCACTGGCAGAAACTGCTGCCCGCCCGGGCCATAGAGAACCTCTGCTACGTGGCCGGCCTGAACCGGATCGGAAAAGATGGCAATGATGTCACCTACAGCGGCGACAGCATGGTCATCTCCCCCCGGGGCGAAGAGCTGTTGAATGCCGGCAGTGAGGCGGGGCTGTTCACTGTCCAACTCAGCCACGAAAAACTGATCAGTTACCGCGAAACCTTCCCCGCACATCTGGATGCGGATTATTTCAACCTCTAATTCCTTCCGATCGCAGTTCTTGTCAAGTTTGTTATACAAATCCTAATAGAGGCCTATTCCTAATCAAGAACTTAGTTCATTATTACGTGGATATTTGGTAGTCTGCTTACCGTAGTGCTCCGGTGAGATGTGGTGAGTAGCAAATTTGATGTTGTGCTGTGCACTTATGAAAATATAAGGAATAAAGGATTGGTTTGGGGAGGTTAAATAATGACAAAAGGGTGTTCGTGTAAAGAAACTTTCTGTTTTTCAACGCATGATGACATTGGTGCAGCAGCGGCTGAAGATGATACTGCATTCCTGGGTCCCTGTTACGTTGATACTGGGGATCTTGATGTCTTATTGAATCTAGAAAACTCAAAACGAGTGATAGTAGGGAGGACTGGTGCCGGTAAAAGTGCCTTAATGAGTCATATTTTAAATACGGAAGAAAATGTAATTTCATTGTCTCCTCATTCTTTATCGTTAAACTACATAGCGAACAATAATGTTATAGGATTTTTCGAAGAAGCCGGTGTTAGCCTTTCAGTATTTTATGCTTTGCTATGGCGACACATACTAGTGGTTGAACTCCTTAAGGCGAAGTTTCATATCACAAATGAGAATGCTCAAAAAGATTATACCCGGCACATTAGGAAGCTACTCTATAAGCGAGATAAAAATAAGGAGATGGCAGTTGATTATCTTGAGCAATGGGGGAATAAGTTCTGGCTCACTACAGAGCAACGCATGCATGAACTAACTCAAAAAATTGAAAGTAACTTATCCTCCTCAGTTGGTAGTGAAATACCTGGGATAGACTTAAGTGTGGAAGGAGCGAGAAACCTATCGGAAGAGCAAAAAGTTCAAGTAATACATATCGGTAAGAAGGTGGTATCGGAGATTCAGATACGGGAGTTAGAGAATATAGTATCGGTTCTAGGTGAAGATATATTTTATGATACACAACAACGATATTACATACTTATTGATGGATTGGATGAAGAGTGGGTGGATGTAAGGATAAAGTACAGTCTTATAAAGTCATTGATAGATTCTGTACGTAGGTTAAAGAAGATTCCCGCTGTGAAAATATTAATAGCGATGCGCCAAGACTTATTGGAGAAAGTCATTCACTCAAGTAGAGATCTTGGTTTTCAAGAAGAAAAATATGAATCTCTTTATCTTCGCCTAGGATGGTCTATACCACACTTGAAAGAATTAATTGATAAGAGAGTGTCTTATTTGGTTACTAGACAATATACGAGCACGCCAGTTTCTTGGGATGATATTTTTCCTGCTCGTGTCGATAAGCAGACTACAATCGACTACTTATGTGAAAGAACATTTTACAGGCCAAGGGATATGATTGCATTTGTCAACGAATGTGTTCATCAAGCAGTGGGTAATAATAAGATTACAGCACATACTATAAAAAGGGCGGAGGAAAAGTATTCATATGATCGACTTCAATCTCTTGCTACTGAGTGGCAAATAATATATCCAGAATTGTTCGAAGTTGCACAGATGTTTTATGGAATGAAAGCTAGCTTTAAGGTTAGTGATTTAACAGTTCAGTGGTTTGAAGAACGATATTTGGAAGTTTTAGATAATCTTACGGATAAAAAAGGACCGCTTGCTAATTTACTAGATACTCTTTACAGCGCCTCAGGAAATTTCAACTCTGTACGTAACTCTTTAATTCGCGATTTGCATGTGACAGGATTACTAGGGATTAAACCTGGTCCTAGCTCGACGGTTAACTGGACGCATAAGGGTGGAAGGCCTATATCACAAGGTCAGCTTAAGCCTAGTTCTCTAATATTTGTACACCCGATGTTTTATCGCGCTCTGGGGATAGTGGTTGTTAATAAAACTTGAGATCAAGTAGCGTAGGTGCGATTTGTGTGTCCATGTGGATAATGGGTGTATTAATGCATGGCATCTAGTTACGGGCGGTATGCCTAACAAATCTTGATCAAATTATAATTCTAACGAAACTATTTGCCATTAGTTAAAAGATACATTCTGACAGTTTCACTGAACTATCTGGATTGTTGTTTTTAAATTCAAACCCGGTCGAAAATCTTCTTTTTCCCCGCATCGTATTAGCATGGAAAGTAATGGTGATTTCTGTGGCTACATAGTCGTAGAGATGAGCAGGTCGATCTGTCCCGCGATCAAGAAAGCGGGAGTCGATCACTTTTTTCATAATGACGTTGGTGCTGATTTGGTTGATCTTCGGATGAATGGGATCTCTCTCGCCGATATAGCAATCCAGATAAAGTAGTTCTTCTGTAGCGTCTGTTTTTGTCGTGCAATCATTGTTACTGAATACAATCTGCCCCCGACCGTTGAGGGGCTGGAAGTAGTGGATGTTATCCTTCACTTCATCAATGGATGACGGGTCATAATAGTTATTGATTTTTACCGGATAGTCCGGTTGTTCCGGGTCAGGGGACGATGTGGCGCTCTCCCAGCCGACGATATAGTTATTGTCCGTCTGATATATAGCCACTGCATGGAGCGGACCCTGGGTCATGGGGCTCGATTCACTGGATGTGCAGGCCAATAGCTTCCTGTTTGTGTCTATGCTTTTAATTGACCTGTAACGGTTGTAGCCGGACTTTGACCCAAAGGGCAGCACACTTGGGAAAATGACATACTTTGAAAGGTTTACTGGCAACGTTCTACGGGTAGTAACCTCCCGGCAATTACCCAGTTTAACCATGCGGGCCAATGCGATGATGTTGTTATTGTTGAACCTGTCAATATCCCCGGTTTTTCTAACGATGATGCCGAGGCATCTGACCCATGCGCCGGAAAGCTCAAATTGTACGTCGTGGATTTCCACCGGGTCTTGCGCCGTATTGGCAGCGAGAGCCTCCTGGTAAATGTCGATGCTCTCCAGTTCGGTAATGGGCCACGATCCCGGATGTACAGAGATGTTTTCGGCCTCTTGGGAAACAGAGTCCAGGATTACATCCATGAAGTAATTCTGGACCTGCGGAATCCAGCTGGTATTTGTCGTGCTGGCGTGCGCGTCTATTGTGGTAATCATCAGCAACATGGTCAGACAAGTGTGTTTCATGGCACTAACCCCACTGGAAAATCTGCGCGATATATTGGACGCGATATATTGGATAGGCTTGAATCTGTAAATATCCGCGTGTCACCTAACGACCAGGTGAAGTAACAGCTGGAGCTGTTCAAATAGGACGAAGAGCAATATTTCTGGCGATACAGGTTAAACTGGAAAAATAGTTATCTCCGTCAGACGAAATCTTCTTTAACTGCTCGGTATCACGCCATTAAAAACAGCAATTCATATGCCACTATTTTTATTACTTTAAAATCAATCGGTAACAAATTGTCCTGTCATTCATCCGTAAAATTATTCGTCTCCCTCGTACGGGGGAGATATTTTTGTTACTGATTGATCGGTATACAAAGAATAAATGCGGGGCCGGCTTATCGAGGTTAAAAGTGTGTAAAAAAATGATACGAAGGGTTAAACCAGTCTGGGGGCAGGCGCTACGTTTGAAGAGTCAATTACCGGGGGTTCTTTCCATTGTCTGCTAGTCTATCAGACATTACAGGTTGATTTATCGATTTCCACATGGTTGAGACTACTCAAAACCGGCTCGAGCTGTTGCTGAAGATGATCAGCCCCCTGCTGGCGGTCGGGGTGTTCTTCTGGGGCATCTATACCTACCGCGACACGGCGAACAAAACTGCCGAAAGGGAGGCGGCCGAGGCGCAGCGTATGGCAGAGACCCGGCGCATCGAGGCGACCCGGCCGTACCTGGACAAGCAACTCGAACTCTATACGGAGGCCACCCGGGTGACCGCCACAATCGCCACATCGCCAGATGCGGAGGAGGTCCGGCAAGCCAGCAAGCGGTTTCGGGAGCTCTACTGGGGGGAGTTGGGACTGGTTGAGCGGGGGAGTGTGGCGGGTGCAATGATCGCCTTTCGGCAGGCGCTGGATGCTGACAGCAGTCAGGCTGTTCTAAAACCGTTGGCCCTTAAGCTCGCCCATGCGTGCCGGGATGAACTCGCCTTGTCATGGGGTACGGATGCCTGGAAACGGTAGGGTGGGTCCATCGTTATGGATGTTGGTTTTTGCTCCCCAACCAACCGGTGCGGAAGTCCGGTTGTATTTGCAGAGTCGGGGCCAGAGTCATGGTTCGATTTAGGGTTTGGTAAGGACCCTTGGGGGGAGTGACTCCAGCCCCTTGACCTGCAAATTAACGCATTTCAAACAGCTCCTGGTGGAATCCCCTGGTGGGTAGGCCGGCCTGGGTGAAGTCCTGGAACAGGGATTCACCAAACCCCTTTGGCCCACAGAACCAGATGTCTGCGTCCTGCCAGTTCGGAACCGCCTGGTGTATCCGTTCTGCAGTCAGGAAGCCATCTTTAGCGGGAATCAGCAGGTGCAGGTTTACATTGGCGGCTTTTGCACTGTCTCGTAGCTTGTCGATGAACTCCTCATCCGGTGCATCGGTACTGTAGAAGAGATCGATTATTTTTCCATCCGTTTTGTTCATCAGTGCCTGGATTCGGGCGATGAACGGGGTAATGCCGATACCGCCTGCCACCCAAATCTGACGGGGTTTGTCGCTGCTGAAATTGAAACGTCCGTAGGGGCCTTCCACGGTGACCAGATCACCGCTTTTCAATTTGTCCGGGAGGGTGTTGGTGTAGTCCCCAATCCCCTTGATGTGAAAACAGAGGCGCCCATCGTCCTGCCAGGCGGATGATATGGTGAAGGGGTGCGGACCCTCCTGCTGGTCAAAAGTGACGAAGGCAAACTGCCCCGCATCATGTCCGGACCAGCGATCCTTCAGCCTGATGAGAACCTTCAGTACCCGGTTGTCCTTGTGCCGGTGGAGCTCTTCGATGACACCCAGCGCCCGGCGTTTGAAACCGACTTTTCGGAACAGGGAGATAAATGCGCCGATAGTCCCGCCGATCATCAGGAGGAGCATCAATGGACCGATGATCTCGCCCCAGTAGCTGAATTTCATCAATACGACGGCGTGGAACACCAGGAACAGGTAAGCGATGGCCAGGAAACGATGGGTTTTGAAGAAGTAGCGGTATGGAAACCGTTTGATCAGGGCCAGTGCTATCAGGAGCACGGCAACGTAGAAGGCCCATTCACCAATGGTTTCCGCCAGGCCGTGCTGGTGTTGGAAGAAGTTCAGGATCTCCGAACTCTGTACCGGGCGAGGGCCGCGGGCCGGTTTCTCCAGCAGGCCCCAACCAACCATCCACTTGGGAACATATTTCCACAGGTAGTGGATGATGGCGAAAACCAGTCCGGTGATTCCCAGCCATTTGTGTAACCGGTAGGTTTTGTCCAGGCCACCGGTGAAGGATTCAATACTGACCGGACGGATTGCCAGCATCATACCGACACTCATCGCACCCATGGCGATAATGCCGGTGTAGTTGATGAAGGATTTTCGCAGGGCAAAAAACTGATAGTCCGCTGACAACAAGGGATCTGCTATCAGCCACAGCAGGGTGAGTCCCAGCAGCAGGGTAATGTAGATCGACTTTATGGGTTTCACAATGGTTCACTCCTAACCCAACGAATGGTTGATGCGTCCTGTTGTGTGAGCCGGGCAAGTTGTTCTGTCAGCCTGTTTTCAGCTTCTGTCAGCGCATCCTGGTTGTCCGTTTCAATACTTATTTTCATCTGTCGTTGGTCAATATCGATGTAGCAGGGGGCAAAGGGAAATTCGATACGGGCCTTTGTCCCGGAATAGGTGGCCGGTACCTGGCGGGCAAAATAGTGGCACAGCTTTTTCAGGTAGATGTCACCGGTTCCGGTAGCTATGTGGGTTACTGTCATCATTGCAGGCTTTAAAAGTGTCGGTATTCCTGGTCTGTTGATTTCGCTGTTGGGGAGTATTACGGCTTCAAGTATTCGAATAAACAGTGGTATATTCATAATATCTATGAAAGAAATCGATTATTTATCGCTGGATGGGCGGAGTTTGCGGACATTCCTGGTGGTCCTGGAAGAGATCTCTGTCTCCCGGGCGGCTGATCGCCTGGGCGTGACCCAGTCCGCCGTCAGTCACCAGTTGGATAAACTGCGCATTGCACTGGGTGATCCCCTGTTTGTGCGTTCCGGTCGTAATATCGTTCCCACGGAGAGGGCGATTGCGCTACGGGAGCCCATCCGGTCTGTGTTGGATGAGTTGAAAGAGTTAACTGATCAGCGGCTGTTTGATCCCCTGATCGGCTCCCAGGAGTGGACCGTCGCCGCCAACGATTTTCAGCGGGACCTGATCTTTCCTCGCTTGCTGAAGGATCTGCGGCGCGAGGGGGTGGATGGCCGGTTTCACTTTATCCCATCCGGTATCCCTACCACCGACCTGCTGCGTCAGGGACGCTGTCAGCTGTTGGTCACGCCTTTTCCCCCGGAAGGGCCGGACATTTTCCAGACACGGCTGTTTGAGGATCGATTGGTCTGCTATTACGACAGCAAAGTCCGACAGCCCCCGGGCACCTTGAAAGAGTATCTTGAGGCGGATTACATCGAAGTCTCTTTTGCCGACAACGAGTCGGCCTATCATCATCTGTCCGATGTGGCGGCACTGGATCTGAAAAAGCCCAGCGTGTCGGTACCCGGATTTACAGCGGTATCCAGATTTCTCAAGGGCACCGATCTGATCACTACCCAACTGAGTCTGATGGCCAGAATCAACCTGCTGGGGTTTGCCACTGCACCACTGCCGTTCAAGACCAGAAAATACGTTATGTATCTGGCATGGCATAAACGGGACCATACCGACCCGGCCCACCAGTGGCTGCGGCAACGCATCAAGTGCATCACGGAAGCGATACAGGTTGTGGATTAAATCCCGAGAAATGCTCAGGTTTATTGAGTTTGTTTGCTCCCGAGGTCACAATACGCCCAACTGTTTTTCAGCATTAATCAATCAATGGGTAGCAGTATGAATGAAGTCCCCAGCCCCCCTCGTAAAGGTCGTCCCTTCTCCGATTTGCTTGTCGAACTGGAAGATGGCTCAGCCATTCTCAATCCCGGTGTACACCCCTTACCGGATCTCCTCTCCATGCCAGCAGAAACGGTACTGGAGGCGTTCAAGAAAAGTCAGCAGAAAGATTTTCTGGAGATTATTGATCGGTTGGAGGATCCGCAAAACCCGCTCAATCGCCTGCTCAACGAGTTGCGGGAGATTGCTGAGAAGGATGCCGATAACCGCTTCAATGAACTGGCCCTGTTTCAATCCGGTGCATTGAAAGAGCTGTTTATAACCCTGCACAACCATGTGATGGATCACCCGGTCTGGCGGCATCCCTTTTTCCTACGGATATTCGCAGGTGATTTTGACCAACCCCAGTTGACCCGGTTTGCCAAGCACTATTTCAACCAGGTGAAAAATACCCGTCAGTGTGTGGCCCTTGCTCTGGGCCGTTTTTCCGGTCTGATGCCGCTTCCTTATGGCAGCATCAACGAACGGGTATCCGAACTGGCCCAGATTGTCCTGGCACAGCTGCTGGCGGATGAATACGGGGTAGGGACCCATGCGGTGGAGGACTACCCGGACCTGCATGGGCTGCTCACTTCGACCACCCACATCGTGATGTACCGGAATCTGTTCGAAGGTCTGGGGGTTCCGTTTGAGGAGCAGGACGTGGCGATGTTGCCCGGTGTGGCGGATAACGTACTCACCCAACGGCTGCTGTCGGATCACCCCTCCTTTACCCTGGTTGAGTCCCTGGCTTCTGTTGGTCTCGGCATGGAGTGGGGTGTGCCGGAATTCTTCAGCCTGTTGCTGGGCGGCATGATCCGCTGGGGATGGAAAAACAGTGTTCCGCTCACCCAGCAGCAGTTGATTGTCTTTATCGCCCATGTGCAGTACGACGTACTGCATGCCATTTCAGTCATGTTGATCACCAGCTTCTTCAACCATGAAAACGATGCCCTGGTGCAGATCAAGCAGGCCACCAACACGTTGATGTCCAGTCGTTACAACATGATGAGCGATGTTTATCGCCATGTGTTCGAAGAGGATTGTCCCGATATTAACGCCATCGGCCTGGCCCCGGAATACCACTTGAAAGACCGGCGTATTGCCGATGCGCTTATCCAGGCGCGCAGAGAGGTGGCCTCCGATCGTGTCATCGGTGGAGAAGCGTACCGACGCAGCGAAAGCCTGCCGTTTGTTTTTTCCTGATTCATAGAGTTTTTTACCATGCAGAAATTTTCCAGTGATGCGGGCGAGCGCTTCCGCAAGCGTCTCATACTGACCGCCAAGGGGCGCCACGGGGCCAGGGATATGACCCGGGAGCAGGCCCGGGAAGCACTCCGTTTTATCTTCTCCAACGAGGCCCATCCGGCCCAGATCGGCGCCTTCCTCACCGCCATGCGATTCAAAGGTACCAAGGTGGAGGAGATGAAAGGTTTTCTCGATGCCATGGAGGAGGCGGCTACCCTGATTGCTCCCGGGGTCGAGGGCCTGGTTAACTGTAATGGGCCTTACGATGGTCGCAAGAAAGCGCTCAATCTGAGTGTGCCGGCAGCTATTGTGGCCGCTGCCGCCGGGGTACCGGTAGTGTTGCATTCCAACACCGGCCTGCCACCCAAGGATGGTGTGACCAGTGCCCGCCTGCTGGAGGCGCTGGGGATTGCCGCAGCCCGGGAGCCGGAGCAGGTGGCCCGGGATATTGAGCGGAAGGGGTTCGGTCATCTCCATGCCAGCCGCTATCTGCATGGCGTTGAGCGGCTCAAGCCGTACCGCCAGGTGCTGTTCTATCGATCCTTTCTGCACGCCTGTGAGGTGATGCTGAATCCTGCCGGCGCCCAGCGCACCCTGATCGGCGCAGCCCATGAATCATTCCTGGAACGCTTTGCCACGGCGGCGGGTGAACGGGGTCAGCAACGGGTGCTGGTGGTGCAGGGTGTGGATGGCAGTGATGAACTGCCGCTGGCGCCCACGCCGGTAGTGGAGTATTGCGAGGGGCGGATTGAAAAGTACACCCTGGCGCCGGGTGACTTCGGGTTGCAGGAGAAGAAACACCACCCCTGCCTGGCACCGGTCGAGTCGGCCGTGTTGATCGAAGCAATGCTTGGCGGGACCGCGGAAGAGCCCCTGGACGCCCTGATTTACAACGCCGGGGTACGTATTCAACTGGGTGGAAAGAGTAACACTATTGAAGCGGGTATCGCGCTGGCGCGGGATCTGTTGTCCAGTGGTGCGGCCATGGAGAAGTTGCGCGAACTGCGTGGGTGAGAGGTCTGCGGTTGCTGAAATGCCAGCTGCTTCTGCCCACGCTGTCCAGCGTCAGTCGAACCAGTTGCAGACCGTAACGGGATAAAACAGGCCGGCTGTCCGGGAGGACAACCGGCCTTTCTGTTGCTGTCCCGTTGTGACGGGACTGTCCTGCCGGCGCAAACTACTCCGAACCGTAGCCGTAGCGCTGGATGACGGCCCGGGCGGCGTCGCTCTTCAGGTAGTCGATCAGTGCCGGAGCGGCCGGGTTATCCTTGCCCCGGTTCAGCAGTACCGCATCCTGACGAATGGGGGTATACAGATTGTCGGGTATCGGCCAGCGGCTTCCTGAACCATCCAGGGCGATCTGCGCTAATGCGACAAATCCAAGCTGAGCATTGCCGGTGGCGACAAACTGATGGGTCTGGGAGATGCTGTCACCGAGCACCAGCTTCGGCGCCAGTTGTTGGTACAGGCCCAGGTTGCGCATCACCTCCACTGAAGCGGCACCATAGGGTGCGGTTTTGGGATTGGCGATGGCCAGCTTCTGGAAATCATCCTCGCTCAGGGAGTGCTCATCAACCGCCCGGTTGGCATCACTGCTCCACAGGACCAACTTGCCGACCGCATAGGTGAAGCGCCCACTGGCCTGGCCCGCCTGCTCCATCAACTCGGGTCGTCGCTGGTCGGCGGCAAGGAACACCTCGAAGGGGGCGCCGCCGTGGACAATCTGGGTATAGAGCTTGCCGGTGGAGCCGAAGCTCAACACCGCATGATGTCCGCTGGATTTTTCAAAATCGGCGGCAATCTCTTTCATGGCCGCGGTGAAGTTGGCCGCCACGGCCACATGGACACTATCCGCCAGTGCCACCGTGCTGCCCAGAATCAGGCTCAGCACACCCAGGGTACGGGACAATTTTTTTACATACATCTGACTACTCCATTGCGATTAAGGTTTGTCATAAAAAGGGATTTTTGCCACGGGGAATCAATCAACGCCGAGAATGACATGGCTCGCCTTGATCAGGGCGCAAAGAGCCATTCCCTTGCGCAATCCCAGCGCCTGCTCGCTCTCCTTGGTGACAATGGCGGCGATATGTTTGTCGCCTTCCATTTCAATCACCACCTCGCTGCCGATCTGGCCGGTATGAACGCGGGAGACAAGGCCACAGAGTCGATTGCGGGCACTGCTGCGCAGGCACTCATTGGCCGGTGCCACGATGACTGAACTGGCCTTGAACAGGGCATAGGCATCACGCCCTTCGGTCAGTCCCATCTCCACCAGGCTTTCCCGGGTGATGGTTGCGGTCAGACGGGCGTCGCGGTTGATGGCCAGAGTGACTTCGGCATTCACCGGGCCGGTCCGGGTCTCGATAACAGTTCCCCGTAGTTGATTTCGTGCGCTGGTACGCATGGCAAGTCTCCTCATCAGTTGCTGCAGTTGATCCAGGTCTGCCATCTCCCGGCTCATGCCCGCCAGTACCCGCCGGTACTCCGCTTCCATACGGCGGAAGGCCTCGATCATGTTTTTGCCCTGCTCGGTGAGCAGGGTCTCTCCACCCTGGGAGCCGCCGGGTCGA
Source organism: Sedimenticola thiotaurini (assembly GCF_001007875.1). NCBI lineage: Bacteria > Pseudomonadati > Pseudomonadota > Gammaproteobacteria > Chromatiales > Sedimenticolaceae > Sedimenticola > Sedimenticola thiotaurini. Next base: position 331,000 of record NZ_CP011412.1, read on the forward strand.
CGAATCAGTAGGGGTGGATCGACCAGGTTATTGATACGGTTAACAGCGTCCCAGGCACTCCGGTAACTGATGCCGAGGGCCTTGGCGGCGGCAGATATGGAGCCCCGTTCATCAATCGCTTCCAGTAGCTCTACCCGTTCCGCTGTCAGGTCCACACCGTTGTTGCCACTCATCCAGAGACGGCCATCCACGTGCGATAGTGTGTTGCTCATGGTCCTGCTCCGGTGAAAGGTCTGATCGATATGAAAACGGTCTGCATAACGGTCTCCTCACTTGTCTGCTGCTGTTGGAATGTCAGGAGCAAACTCCGTACCAGACCGGTAACTTATTGATTTGAATGGCGGGATTGGTCTGTTGCTACGATCGCTTGTGCGACATGCAACAAAAACGCATAACGGGCTGGTCGCAAATCCTACAGGGAGTGGGGACCTGGAGTGGCAGGGCAGATGGAGCGGGTTGTATGGTTGATCGACAGACGTCGGGAGAACGGAGATTGGATGGAATCGGCAGTGCTAAGGGTTTGCGTGTTCAGAACATAAAAAGGGTGGACACAGAATCTGTGTCCACCCTGCTGGGTTTGCAACACTGTAACCTTCAGATCAGGTCGACAGTCTGGCCGTTATAACGACACACCGAGCGACTCCATGGTCTTGATGGTCAGCTGACCTTCCGCAAGCCGGCTGTCGCGCTGATACATTTTTAATGCGGAAAGGGTCTCGTGGCCAATAACACCATCGATCTGACCGGGCTTGTAACCCTTCTGTTTCAGTGCCGCCTGAATCCGTTTTACCACGCCCGGGGTAGTGTTGGTTTCACAAAGAATTGAGCGCCACTCCATGCGGCTGTCCGATACCTTGCTCTGCTCGGTAATGGTTGAGTAGACGGCCGGAATGGCATAACGCTTCTCCGCTGCCTGGGACGCCAGTTTTTTAACCTTTACCACCTTGTACTCGGCTGGAACGGTGACGGTTGCCATCCGCGGCTCCTCCACCATCACCAGTCGTTTAACGGTGTTGTATTGGGCAGGAATGACCCGTTTGGAAGTCCGGGCCGGAGTCACCTCAACCTGACGGGAGACGGTTTTGTACTGGGCGGGCACATCCACCAGACACATGATCTCGCCGGTGCTGTTGTCAATGCGCTCAATCGGACCACGACCCTTTTTCCAGGTGGTGTAGGCCGGCTTGATCATGACCTGTTCTGAGACGGTCTTGTAAGTGGCAGGAATTTCCACCAACTCTTCAGACGCTTCCCTGACCAGAACTTCTTCGGTTTTCCATTCGTGACGGGCCGGAATCAGCTTGGCCTCTACCGACTCCTCTTTGACCAGTACACGCTGTTCGGTCCACTCATATCGGGCCGGGATAACTTCAACCCGCTCTGTGGGCTCATTGACGAGCACTTTTTTCTGTACCGATTGATAGGTGGCTGGTGTCAATACCCGGGCGTAACAGTGTCCAGCTACCGCGTCCGGTGGCAGCAGACTGCCGCTATCCGCACTGGCCATGGCCGGCTGTTTGGTCATGTGCTCGGCGGTGATCTCTTCCATGGCCATCTCCATATCGGCCTTCTCTTTCTGGGCCTGCATCAATTGGGCCTGACTTTGATTCAACTCAGACTCCAGCTCTGTCACCCGGTTGTTGTTTGTGGTTGCACAGCCGCCCAAGGTCAAACCGATGGTTGCCGCACCTAATGCTAAAAAAATTCTGGTTCTGTTCATGTCTTTAACTCCCTATCCGGTGGTATGTCATAAAGTCACTGGTATTGTTAAAGACCATCAACAGCACCAATCCCTGCAGGCAGTCTACGCGTGACCGGTGAGTTGGTTTGTCAATAATTGTGAACAGCAGGATGTAATCCCCGAATGGGATACGAATAACGGGTTGTAGCAGACGGTTATGCGCTATCCGATGGACCGGTTATTGTGCCCTGTGAACATCGTTTGACAGTTCATAAACAGTGGATTAGCTGCGGTTTTACATCTGTAATCGCAACGTTTTTCACACGGCTGACCGGAACATCTGCGTCAGCTTAGCCATTTTCTGATAAACGGCCAGACCGGCAGGATGGATAGCCGTGCAGCAGACCGCCTAATCACCACTGAATTGTGCGGGTTAACGGGAACTTAACTTTGTTATGATACGGCCAATGACCATAAATGGTATCTCGGCATGAAACTGCTCCTGGCCATCCGGGTGAAAGTCCAATCAGCATGAACAACGGTAAGAGTAACGAAAAAAATGACAGTCGGGCACCTGAAGCCCTGATGCTGCTCAGTACCCACTGCGTACACTGTTCGTCGGTTTTGCAAAGCCTGGCGGATCTGGTGAAGCAGGGCGTACTCTCCAGGCTCGAAGTTATCAATCTGGAACAGCGCCCAGAGACCGCGGATGAACTGGATGTGCGTTCGGTTCCATGGGTTCGTATCGGCCCGTTCGAGCTGACCGGAGAGCGCAGTCTGGCGGAGTTGCGGGAGTGGGCCCAGACCTCCACCACCAACCGGGGTATCCGGGACTATATCGAAACCATGTTGGCCGAAGGTGAAGTGGAGCGGATTCTGTCGATGATTGCGAAAGATCCCGCTGCCATGGCGCGGGTGATTGAGCTGCTGGACTTTGCCGATGAGAAACTGCATGTGCGCCTCGGTATCGGCGTGATCATGGAGGAGTACGAAGGGAAGCCGTTGTTGAAATCGTACATACCGCAACTGGGCCAGTTGACCCGGCACGCCGATCCCCGGGTTCGGGGTGATGCCTGCCACTACCTGGCCCTGAGTCATGGCAGTGAGGCGCGGGCATTTATTCTGCCGCTGCTGCAGGATGAAAATGCCGACGTGCGGGAAGTGGCTGAAGAGAGCCTGGAGTCCCTGCTGAAGTGAATGGCCCATTGTACGGGATCGGGGCATCTGATTAGATGCTTCCCCGCCGGCCGGTATACTGGTGGCCGTTATCCTATTGCCGGATTATCTGTTGAAAGTTTTCCAATCCGATGGAAACTTCAACCCGTACGATGTGCCGTGAGGAGCACCCGTATGTCTAATGCTACGTCTGAAACCTGTCAACGTCCGCAGCAGTATCTGCAACCGGGACGATTTATCGACTCGGATCATCCGCGGGTGCTCGATTTTGTGCAGCGTTATAAAGTCCCGGGGAATAGGGCAATCGATAGCGCCATCCGCCTCTATCTGGCGGTGCGGGACGAGATACTCTATGACCCCTACCTGGTGGGTCCCGATCCACGCTATTTTCGCGCCAGTGACTGCCTGGCCGCAGGGCGCGGTTTCTGTATTCCCAAGGCAGCACTGCTAGCGGCCTGTGCCCGAGCGATCGGTGTTCCGGCCCGGGTCGGCTATGCGGACGTGCGTAATCACCTAGCGTCAAAGCGGCTGGATGAGCTGATCGGTGGCAATCGTTATCACTGGCACAGCTATACCGATCTCTATCTGGAAGGGCGCTGGGTGAAGGCAACGCCGGCGTTTAACCGGGCGTTGTGCGAACGTTTCGGTGTCCATGTGCTTGAGTTTGACGGGCGCCATGACTCCCTGCTGCAGCCGTTCGACCAGTCCGGGAATCGTCACATGGCCTATGAGCGTCAGCGGGGTGTGTTTGAAGATGTACCCTATGAACGCATCCTGGCAGATTTCGAGAGCAACCATCCACGCTGGCTGCATCATCGGAATGACCTGGACGACGAACTGTTCGGACACCGGGGGCGGGCCGAAAACGGGACGGCCTGACCGGTCTCTCTGCCAGCCGTCGACCGTCCCGCTACTCTCTCTTCATTCAGACAGGGACTGCATCAGAACCCCGAGGAAACGTCCTGCTTCACCCCCGGTCACCGCCCGGTGATCGAAAGTGAGTGACAGGGGCAGCACCCGGTGTACGTGCGGTTCACCATTCACCGCCACCACGGCATCGTAGCTGTGTCCGGCGCCGAGGATGGCCACGGTGGGCGGTACCACCACCGGATTGGCGTGCCGTCCGGCGATGGTGCCGAAGTTGGAGAGGGTGAAGGTGTTACCCCGCAACCGGTCCGGCGCGATGCTGCGCTCCTTTACTGCCTGCTTGATCTGGTCCAGCTGTTCCCGCAGCTGGCCGGCGGAATACTGCCCGACATCCGAAATCACCGGTACAAAAAGCCCATCCGGGGTGTCGGTGGCGATACCCAGGTGTACCTTCTTCAACAGACGCCGGCCGATGGCGTGGGCGTCGTACCAGGCGTTCAGCGCCGGCTCTGCTTCACAGGCCGCCAGGATGGCCCGGATCAGGCGCACGGTGACATCTTCACCCGTTTTCCAGTGCTGGATGTCCACCACGTCGAACAGGGTGACCGGAACCACCTCCGCATGGGCCTGGGCCATGCTGCGGGCCATGGAACGGCGCACACCCCGCAGCAGCTCCATGGGGCCGACCTCGGCGAGGATCTTCGCCACCCGCTGTATGTCGGCAGCGGTGACCGTATCCTTGGGGCCGGTCGGGGTGACGATGGAGAGATCCACATCCAGCTGTTTGGCCAGGGCGCGCACCGCCGGGGTTGCCTTGATACCGCCGCCGGCCCGATTGCTGATTTCGCTGGGCCGCTCCCGGATCACCTCGGCGCCACTCTTGACTTCACCGACTACGGCGCCGGGATCTTCCCGCTTTGGTTGGGGTGGCGGCGCTGTTGCCGTCCCGCTCTCGATCCGAAACTCCACCAGTGGGTCCCCCACCTGGACGATGTCGCCATCTTCCCCATAGCACTTGGCGATGATGCCGGCCTCCGGCGAGGGGATCTCCACAATCGCTTTGGCGGTCTCCACCGACAGCAGCAACTGGCCCTGCTGGACGCTGTCTCCCGGTTTCACCTGCCATGTGACGATCTCCGCCTCCTGCAGTCCTTCACCCAGATCGGGTAGATTGAAGAGTTTCATGCGGCACCTCCCTCGGCAACCGCTCCCTGCGTTGCTCTACCTCCTGCATCCATGCAGTCGTGTGCCGCACCCCGACGGACGACATTTAGTGAAAATCGAATTGCTTGATGATTGTTCATGCATACTCCATGGTCTGTCTGACGGCGTCGATGATGCGCTCTGTGCCGGGCATGTAGTGTCCCTCCAGGCGGAACATCGGCATCACGGTGTCAAAGCCGGTAACCCGGCGAATCGGCGCGAACAGGGACATCAATCCCTCTTCCGCCAGGCGGGCGGCGATCTCGGCGCTGACACTGCAGGTGCGGGCGGCCTCCTGCACGATAACGCAGCGACCGGTGCGGCCTACCGATTCCAGAATGGTCTCCATGTCGATCGGCTTGATGGTGGCCAGGTCGATCACTTCCGCCTCGATACCCTCACCGGCCAACTGCTCGGCAGCCTGCTGGGTCTCATGCAGCATGGCCCCCCAGCTGACCAGGGTGATGTCGCTGCCCGGACGCAGCACGAAACAGGTATCCAGCGGCAGCGCCTCGCCGTTATCCTCAACCGCCTGTTTCATCAGCCGGTAGACCCGCTTCGGTTCCAGGAACACCACCGGGTCGGGATCCCGGATGGCTGCCAGCAGCAGGCCGTAGGCGCGGGTGGGGGAGGAGGGGATCACTACCCGGATACCCGGAATATGGGCAAACATCGCCTCGGTGCTTTCGGAGTGGTGTTCTGGAGCGTGGATGCCGCCGCCGTAGGGCGCCCGCAGCACCATGGGGCAACTGAGACGGCCCCGGGTGCGGTTGCGCATGCGTGAGGCGTGGCTGATCAACTGATCGATGGTCGGGGGGATGAAGCCCATGAACTGGATCTCCGCCACCGGATGCAGACCCTGGGTGGCCATGCCGACCGCCGTACCGGCGATCATGTTCTCCGCCAGGGGAGTGTCCAGGACCCGCTCACTGCCGAATTTTTCCAGCAGCCCCACGGTGGCGCGAAAGACACCGCCATTGACGCCGATATCCTGGCCCAGGATCACCATCGCCGGATCCCGCTCCATCTCATGCATCAGGGCCAGGTTGACCGCTTCCACCAGGGTGATTTCAGTCATGGTTCACCTCCTTGCCCAGCAGAGACTGGCGTTGCGCCTGCAGTTCCCGGGGCAGTTCTGCGTAGAGTGAATCGAACATGCTCTCCGGCTTTTGCGGAGGCGTGTCCAGGTAGTGGCGTACCTCCTGTTCAATCTCCGCCTGGCAAGCCTGGATCAACCGGGTCTCCTGCTCCTCCGACCAGATCTGGCGACGCTCCATGAAGCGCCTCAGGCGCGGCACCGGATCCAGCCTGCGATGCGCTTCCAGCTCCTCCTCGCTGCGATAGCGAGTGGCGTCGTCGGCGGTGGTGTGGTGGCAGAGACGATAGCTGATCGCCTCGATCAGGGTCGGACCGCCGCCGTCCCGGGCCTTTTCAATCGCCTCGGCGACGTAATGGCGCACCGCGATCGGGTCATTGCCATCGAGCTGCACACCGGGTATGCCTGCCGCAATCGCCTTCTGGGCCAGGGTCTCCGCGCGGCTTTGCAGATTCCGCGGTACGGAGATGGCCCACTGGTTGTTGTTGATCACAAAGACCAGGGGCAGATTCCAGGCGCCGGCCAGGTTGATCGCCTCGTAGAAATCCCCCTTGGAGGTACCCCCATCCCCCAGCAGGCAGACCACTACCCGGGGCTGTTTGCGGTACTTGATGGCGAAGGCTACGCCGGTGGCCTGGGTGGTGTGGGTGGCGATGGGCACGCAGATGGGAAAGTCGTCACCCAGTTTGGGATTGGCCATGCCCCGTTCATCACCACCCCAGTAGAGCAGCAGATCCCGCACCCGGAAGTGGCGGAACAGCAGGGCGCCGTTTTCCCGGAAACTGGGCAGGATGATGTCTTCGGGACGCATGGCGTGTCCGACCCCGGCCCCGATCGCCTCCTGCCCGAGGGAGGAGGCGAAAGTGCCCAGTTGGCCGGTGCGCTGGAGGGCGATGGCCCGCTCATCATAGAGGCGGGTAAACACCATGTTCCGGTAGAGCGCCTGGAGCGCCTCGGTCTCTTCCGCCAGGGGCGGTAGATCACCGACCGGCACCCCATCGGGATCCAGAAACTGGTGGTATTCGATCTGAAAAGCGCGTGATTGATTCAAACCTGACCTCCTGTAATGCAGCACTTAAGCGGTGCTCAAGTGACGATCTGAAGTGGGCAGCAAGGTGCTGTTTTGACAACGGATCGTTTGGTCAATGTTTCAGGCTGTATGGCTGTTATGGGACGCCGGCGCGTGTCTGAAGCACGCGGGTGGCGTTAAGGTGATGACGCCTGAAAACCGTTTCTCACAGCAAAGTTGGTTACTCTCCAGTTTAGTACATCCTGCGCACGGTGAAGTTCAGGGTCGCCATGGAAACGGGGCGATTTGGTGCAGTGCGGCGGGCCGGAATGGGATAGAATGGCGCTCCGTTCCATGGCTGACAGGCCCACTATTAATCGGTTTAACGCTCTATCTGATGGCTTTCCCGGAATCGCTCACTGTTTCACTCTCCAGCTTCACCCTGATCGCCCTGGCCGAGGTGGGCGACAAGAGCCAGTTGGTCTGCCTGTCGCTGGCAACGCGGCACCGACACTGGCCAGTCATTCTGGGGGCGGCGGCCGCTTTTGCCCTGCTTAATCTGTTGGCTGTACTGTTTGGTGCCGGCGTGGCGGTCTGGGTGCCGGAGCAGGTGATGGCCGGTTTGGTGGCGCTGCTGTTCAGTGGATTTGGGATTCATGCCCTGTTGGCCGCTGAGGAAGTGCAGTCCGAAGCGGTCGAGGAGAGCCCGGGACATGGCATCTTTCTCACCACGCTGCTGCTGATACTGGTGGCCGAGTTCGGTGACAAGACCCAGATCGCGGTGGCCGGCCTGGCTGGGAATCTGCTGCCGTTGCCGGTCTGGATCGGCGCTACCCTGGCGCTGCTGCTGGTATCGGGGCTGGGAGTTTGGGCCGGCCGGACCCTGTTGCAACGACTGCCGCTGCATTGGCTGCACCGGGCCAGCGGGGTGATTTTTATCCTGTTTGGCGTGCTGGCGGCCTGGCGGGCGGCGATGTTATCGACGGCCACGGTTTGACTAATGCGGCCCGCCATGCTGCTTTATAGAGACCGCACGTCGAATCCAGATGAAGCGAAAAGGATTTGCCTATGAAAAAACTGAAAAATGAGAAAGAACTGCTCAAGGAGGCCATCCGGGTGGGGATGATCTATGCGGAAAAACGGGGCGCCGCAGAGTTTGAGAAGAGCGATTCCCAGCAGTTGAAGGTGGAGTTCCTTTACCGCCTGCTGGTACACGACAAGCAGATCCAGCCGTTGGCCAAGGATCAGTCAGGCTATCAGGAGATGCGGCATAAGCTGGCCATCTGGATCTCCAAGCTGTTGCCGGCGGATCATCCGCTCAATCAGTAAGCCGGTTTAATCCGGGGTTACAGCGCTTTGCTCCGCTGTCGATGGATCACGATGAAACAGTGAATAGACCGCCGGGATCAGCACCAGTGTAATCAGGGTGGAGACGCTCAGTCCGCCGATTACGGCCCGGGCCAGTGGAGCCTGGGCATCGGCACCTTCGCCGATACCCAACGCCAGGGGCAGCAGCGCCAGGATGGTGGTCAGGGTGGTCATCAGCACCGGACGCAAACGGCGGCGTCCCGCCTCGGCCAGGGCGATGTCGGTCGCCAGTCCGGAACGGCGCAGCCGCCCGGCCTGATCCACCAGCAGGATGGCGTTGTTGACCACGATACCGCCCAGCATGATACAGCCGATGGCGGACTGCAGGTTCAGGGTGGTATCGCTCAGAAACAGGGTCACCAGTACCCCGATTGCGGCCAGTGGTACGGACAGCATCACCACCAGCGGATCACCCAGAGATTCGTACTGGGAAGCCAGTACCATGTATACCAGCAGCAGGGCCAGCAGCAGGGAGACCAGCAGTTCATCAAAGGCCTTCTGCTGCTCTTCAAAGTTACCCGATATAAGCAGATCATAACCGACCGGACGGGGAATCTGATTGAGCCGCTCCTGGATATCTGCGGCCACTGAGCCGAGATCCCGGTCGGCCACGTTGGCAGTGACGGTAATCAGGCGTTGCTGGTCCTTGCGTTCAATCGTGGCCGGACCCTCGCCGGCACTGCTCTCCACCAGGTTGCGCAGTGCCACCAGTTCGCCATCCGGCGTGCGCAGGGTGAGGTCGAGAATCTCATCCAGGGAGCGTTTTTCCGCATCCTCCAGTTGTACCAGGATGCGGTAGGCGTTTCCCTCCACCCGGTATTCACCGGCCTTGGAACCTGCCACGGCGGTTTCGATCACCTCGGTCACGTCCCGCACGCTGAGTCCCAGGTCGCTGATCTTGTCCCGTTTGACGTGGATCTCCTGCTGGGGGATGCCTGCGTCGCGACTCAGCTCGATGTCTGTCACGCCGGGCACATCGACCAGGGAGCTGGAAACCTGCTGCGCCAGCAGGGCCAGGGTATCCATGTCATAACCCCTGACCTCCACCGTTACCCCTTCCACGCTGGCTAACAGCCGCTCCAGCAGGAACTGTCCCTGGGGGGCCCGGACCCGGATTTTCATGCCGGGTATCTGGTTCTCCAGCCGCTTGCGCAGATCCGCCGCAATCTCCAGGTTGGAGCGCTCCCGCTGGGTGGCGGGCAGCAGGGAGAGCCTGATTTCCCCGATCGCCTTGGAGCTGCCCCGGGATCCGGATGTCACCACACTGACCACCGATGAGACACTCTCCGGCACCGCGTTGTAGACGATCTGTTCCATCAGGCGGGTCTGCCGATCGATCAGGTCGAGACGGGTACCCACCTCCATCTCACCGCTGATCCTGACTTCGCCTTCATCGCTGGGCGGCATGTACTCGGTGCCGATCAGAGGCGCCAGGAACAGGCTGGCGACAAAAATGGCCAGGGCGGAGAGAATGGTAATTAATCGCTGCCGGAGTACCGCTGCGAGTAGATTGCGATAGCCGTTCTCCATGGCTTCGAAGCTGGCCCCGGCGCGGGCCGCCAGGCGCGCCCGCCAACCATCGCCGCCGGTCACCGGATGGGCCTTGAGCAGGCGGGAGCCGAGCATCGGTACCAGGCTGAGTGAGACCAGCAGGGCGCAGAACAGGGAGAACATGATGACGTAGGCGAGCTCCTTGAACAGGGCTCCCGAGACGCCCCGCACGAAGATCAGTGGCAGGAAGATCACCAGCGTGGTGATGGTGCCGGCAACCACCGCCGAGGCCACTTCGTTGGTACCCCGGACGGCGGCGTCAGCGGGGGATTGTCCGGTCTCCTGCTGGTGTCGGAAGATGTTTTCCAGCACCACCACCGAGCTGTCCACCATCATGCCTACGCCCAGGGCCAGCCCGCCCAGGGTCATCAGGTTCAAAGTGAAGCCACCGAAGTAGAGCAGGCCGAAGGTAGCCAGCATGGAGATCGGTATGGCCAGGGAGATCACCAGGGTGCTGCGCAGGTTGCGTAGGAAAAACAGCAGCACCAGTACCGCCAGTGAGCCACCATAGAGCACCGAACGGGCAACGTTGGTGATGGCGCGCTCGATGAAATTACCCTGATTGATTACCGGAGTGATGTGGATCTGTGGGAACGCCTGGTTGACTGCAGCCACCTCGTCCAGCACCCGGCGCGCCACCTCCACGGTATTGGCACCGGACTGCTTACGGATGGCGATGCGTACGCCCCGTTCTCCATTGACCCGGATGATGCGGGTCGGCTTTTCATAAGTGTCCCGGACGGTTGCGATCTGTCCCACGGTGATCACCGCACCATCCCGCTGACCCACCACAGTATTGCGAATCTGGTCCAGGTTGGTGAACTCGGCCGGGGCGCGCAGGGTGATCTGGTAGCGACCCTGCTCCAGCTTGCCGGCCGGCAGATCCAGGTTGGCGTCCCGGATGGCGGACAGCATGTCATTCAGTGGCAGGCCCAGGGCGTTGAGCTTGACCGGGTCCAGTTCGATCCGCACTTCCCGGTTGAAACCGCCCCAGGGATCCACCTGGGCCACGCCGGGCACCCGGGCAAAACGGTAACGGATCTGCTGCTCGATAATCTGGGTCAGCTCCACCGGGTCCAGCTTGCTGGAGATGCCCAGGATCACCACCGGGTAGCTGTCCACGTCGAATTTGCTCACCCGGGGACCCACAACGTCGTCCGGCAGTTCACTGACTTCATCTTCCAGGGTGGCCTGGACATCGACCGCGGCGGTATCAATATTGCTGCCCCAGCCGAAGCTGACCCGAACCCGGCTGTTGCCCTCGTAGGAGATGGAGGTCATCTCCTCCACGCCCGGCACGGTGGCGATGATCTCCTCGACGATCTGGGTGACCAGGCGCTCCATGACAATGGGGTCCGCCCCTTCGTACTGGGTGCGAACAGTGAGGGTGGGCAGTTCGATACTGGGCAGCAGATCGATCTGCAGCCGGCTCAGGGCCACGCTGCCCAGCACCACCACGATCAGCGCCAGCATGCTGGCAAATACCGGTCTCCGGACACTTGCGCGGGCCAGATTCATAGTGTCCTCGTCTGTTTTCCCGCCACCCGGATAAGGGAGCCGTCATCCAGCAGCTGCTGGCCCAGGATTACCACTTCTCCCGTGAGCGGCTGTCCATTGACCTGCACCCGGTCGTCCTGCCGGATACCGACGGTGACCGGTTGCCAGCTGACCCTGGTGCCATCGTCGGAGACCAGGAACACACCGCTGTTGCCATCCCGGGTGACCAGGGCCTGCTCCGGGACGATGGTGGCATTGTCCATCTTTTCCAGGGTCACAGTGACCCGTACGAACATACCCGGTTTGAGTTTCAGCAGGGGGTTGTCCACCTGCACTTCAACCCGGGCCTGCCGGGTGCTTTCACGAAACACCGGGGCGATGCGCTCAATTGTGCCGCTGAAGGACTCACCCGGATAGGCGTCGGTGGTCAGGCTGGCGGGCAGCCCCTGCTGCAACAGAGCATAATCCCGTTCAGTGATGAAGAATACGACGGTGATCGGATCCAGCTCCACAATGCGCAGTAGTGGGGCGTTGGCGCTGACAGTTTCACCCTCGTCCACATAGCGCTCTGCGACAATCCGTTGGTCGTTGTCACCTCGCCAGTCGGCGGTGACTGTGGTGTAGCCCAGTCGAATGCGGGCACTTTCCAGTGCCGCCTCGGCCCGGGTCAGTTGTGCACGGGTGACCTGGACATGGGCCTGTTTGGTCAGCTGATCGGCCTTGGCGGCATCCCGCTGGGATTCTGAGCTGACCCCCCGCTGGCGCAGTTTTTCTATCCGTTCCAGCTCCCGTTCGGCGATCTTCAGCTGGCTCTGGGCCTCGGCCAAATTGGCCCGGGCCACTGCCAGTTCGGCTTCCGCCTGCCGCACATCCTGTACATATTCGTCATTATCCAGCCGTGCTACCACCTGCCCCTGGTTGATGGGATCAGCCAGGTCCGCCATGAGTTGCAGGATTCGGCCGCTCACCTTTGGGGCTACGACGATCTCCGCCTGGGCCTGGAGGGTGCCGGAAAAGGTTCGCTGCCGTTCGATGTGACCCCGCTCAACCGCTGCGACCTCGACCGGAATCGGCTGGGTTTGCTTGACCGAGGAGTCGCCGGTCTGGTGCTGTTCTATCAAACGTTGGGAAAGTAGCCATCCGAAGAGGGCAAGCACGATCAGCAGTGTCAGTATGAATAGCCCGGTTGTTCGTCGCATCTGGAAGTCTTATCAGCAATTTGGTGGATTGGGAAACGGTCGCTCTGCGCAGAGTGTATCGGAAAATGCCTGCATGTCCGTTAAATCTTTGCTGAACAAAGAATATTATTCGTTATATGGGCTTCGGTTAATAATAATCCCGGCTCCCGATAGATGCAGCAAAGCAGGAATGTCGGCTGATGATTTTTTCCTCGGTAGGGATAATTGCGCGAAATCCGGGATTGTTTCAACTATCCTTGTAACCACCGTGCCGCCCAAAGGTGCGGAAGCGGACTATGCGATACCTGTTATTTCAATAACTTATAGCTGTAATACAGGGCGGGCAATGCGGCTATCGCCGGAGTTTTCGAAGAAACAACAGATGGCCGAAGGGGTAAGCTTCATCCCTGGTGTAATTAATATAGAGTCAATCGATGGTAAAAATATCTGTAAAGGCCCGGTTGGATCCCGTTGAGGTGCTGTGGTGAATCTCCCTGATTTGCTGGAAGGTCGATTGGTTCGTCGCTACAAACGCTTTCTTGCCGATGTACAGCTTGCCGACGGCTCTGTGGTGGTTGCCCACTGCCCCAATACCGGTTCCATGAAAAATTGTGCCGAACCAGGCAGTCGGGTCTGGTTGCAGGATGTAAATTCTCCAAAACGAAAATTGCGCTACCGCTGGGAGCTGGTGGAGGTTGCCGGGCGTTATCTCGCCTGCATCAATACCGGTCGGGCCAATGAGTTGGTCCGGGAAGCCATTATGGCGAACCGTATCGAGGCGCTGAAGGGCTACTCCACAATTCAGACCGAGCGTCCCTATGGCAGGGAAAGGAGTCGCATCGATCTGTTGTTATCGGAACCGGGCTTACCAAACTGCTTTGTGGAAGTGAAAAACCTGACGCTGCTGGAAGAGGGCGGTCTGGGTACTTTCCCGGATGCGGTGACCAGTCGGGGTCGTAAGCATCTGCGGGAACTGATGGCAGTAGTGGAGTCGGGGGAGCGTAGCGTACTGTTCTTTAACGTGGCCCATAGTGGTGTTCAGCGTGTGGAGCCGGCCTGGGATATCGACCCTGCGTATGCCGAAACCCTGGTGGAGGCGGTGGAGGCGGGTGTCGAGGTGCTGGCGTATGGGGTTCAGTTCTCTCCAGGCCAGCTGAATCTAAGTCGCCCGTTGGCGTTCGAGCTGGGATCTCGCGTTGGGACTAATAGTCAGAATTCAAGGGGAGTTTAAAAAATGCGCCATTTCATTGATATAGGTCATTTCACTCACATGTATCAATAATTACTTGTTAAACAATAAGTTAGATTTTTGAAATTACTGATAAAGTACACATTGGAGCTTGACAAATATCACGCGCAGGTGTCTTATAGCCCCAATTTTTGGGAATAACCGGATGAATTATCCGGTTTGAATATCAGTGCTTGGTAATTGTCTTTTTAACTTGGTAAATAAAGGGGGGTTCATGGACGCCGTAGCTGAACAGAAGTACGACCTGGGTGTTGTACGCTGGTTCACCGTCATGGCTGCTGTCTACTTGTTGGTAGGCGCTCTCGTCGGGGTATATATTGCCTCGGAGTTGGCTTGGCCGGTGTTAAACTTTGATATACCGTACATCACTTTTGGGCGCCTGCGTCCTTTACACACCAACGCGGTGATCTTTGCGTTTGGCGGCTGTGTCTTGATGGCAGCGGCCTTCTATTCAGTGCAGCGCACTTGTGGCGTTCGTCTCTGGAGTAACAAACTGGCCTGGTTTACCTTTATCGGCTGGAACCTGATTATTGTCTCCGCAGTAATCACCCTGCCGCTGGGCATCACCCAGAGCAAAGAGTACGCCGAGCTGGAGTGGCCTATCGATATCGCCATTGCGGTCGTATGGCTCTCCTATACCATCAACTTCATCATGACGATTGCGAACCGCAAAAGTTCACACATCTATGTGTCGAACTGGTTCTTCCTCGGCATGATGGTGATGATCACCTATCTGCACGTGGTTAACAGCCTGGCTATTCCGGTCGGTATGTTCAAATCCTACTCCCTGTTCTCAGGTGTGCAGGATGCCATGATCCAGTGGTGGTGGGGACACAACGCGGTAGGTTTCTACCTGACTGCCGGCTTCCTGGGTATCATGTACTACTTCGTGCCGAAGCAGGCCGGTCGCCCGGTTTACTCCTATCGTCTGTCAGTGATCCACTTCTGGGCACTCATGTTCGGTTACGTCTGGCTGGGTGCGCATCACCTGCAGTACACCGCACTGCCTGACTGGACCGGTTCTTTGGGTGCAGCCGTTTCTCTGGCCATGATCATCCCGTCCTGGGGTGGCGCGGTGAACGGCATGATGACCCTCTCGGGTGCCTGGGATAAGCTGCGTACCGACTACGTACTCCGCTTCCTGATCATCTCTCTGGCCTTCTACGCCATGTCGACCTTTGAGGGTCCGGTGATGTCGATCAAGACTGTTAACGCCCTCTCGCACTACACCGACTGGACAGTTGGACATGTTCACTCCGGTGCATTGGGTTGGGTCGCCATGGTCGGTATTGGTGCCATCTATCACATGATGACCAAAGTGTTCCATGTGCAGATGTGGTCTACCAAGCTGATCAATGCTCACTTCTGGACCGCCACCATCGGTACGGTGATCTACATCGTCGCCATGTGGGTGTCCGGTATCATGCAGGGTCTGATGTGGCGTGCTTATGATGAGTACGGCACCTTGGCCTACACCTTTGCAGAATCAGTTGAGTCTATGCACCCCTACTACGCAATGCGCGCCATTGGCGGCATGGTCTTCCTGACCGGTGCGGCAATCATGGTGTTCAATATCGTCATGACCGTGCTTCAGTCTAAAGCCCAGGGTAGTGTGCAGCAGGCACGCACCGCAATTGCGACTGCTTAAGGGGGAGTTTGGAAATGTCAATGCAAGAAAAAATGGAAAAGAACATCTGGGGCCTGCTGGTTGTGCTGGCACTGGTGCTCAGTGTAGGTGGCATCGTTGAGATTGTGCCGCTGTTCTACCTGGATAACACCATGGAGTACAACAAGCATCCCGAGATTGTCTGGCAGCGTAAGGCTGGACAGACCCTGGCTGATCATAAGCCGGGTGACGGCATGCGTCCTTACACTCCGCTCGAACTGGCAGGACGTGATGTTTATATCCGCGAGGGTTGCTATCTCTGCCATTCACAGATGGTTCGTCCGTTCCGTGATGAGAAAGAGCGTTATGGCCACTATTCGCTAGCAGCCGAATCGATGTACGACCACCCCTTCCAGTGGGGATCGAAGCGTACCGGTCCGGATGTTGCGAGACTGGGTGGCAAATACTCTGATGACTGGCACCGTAAGCACTTGCGTGCGCCTCGCTCCGTTGTGCCCGAGTCGGTCATGCCCAACTACCCCTGGTTGCAGCATGCGATGCTAGATGGTGAAACCATGCAGGCTCACATGCGTGGCATGCAGAGACTCGGTGTTCCCTATACCGATGCCGATATCGAAGCAGCTCCTGAGCAGTTGAAAGGAAAGACTGAGGAGGATGCGGTAGTGGCATTCCTGCAGGTACTCGGAACCATGGTGAATCTGGACGAAAGCAAGGTCTATCGTGAATAGTCTGAAGGACTATTTCGCGACCGATTTTCAGGCGATGACCACCAGTGATTGGGTGGGCACCATCCTTACAGTGGTCATCTTCCTGTTAATGCTTGGTCTGTATGTTTATGTCTTGCGTCCAAAGAAACGGGATCACTTTGAAAAACAAAAGTACATCCCATTGGATGATGAACAGATAAATAGCGGAGATAAAAATGGCGGATAAAAATCCATTTCCGGGTGAAAACAATACCGGTCATATTTGGGACGATGATCTGCGGGAACTGAATAATCCAGCACCACGCTGGTGGATGATCGCCTTCTGGGCTTCGATTCTCTGGTGGATTGCCTATGGCATCCTCTATCCCATGTGGCCGGGTCTGAACAGTTATACCAAGGGCATCATGGGCTGGACTCAGATTAACGAGTACAAGGAAGGCCTGGATGAAGTTCAGCAGGTTCGTTCGGTCTGGGAGAGCAAGCTGCAGGGCATGACCGCAAAGGAGATTCTGGCGGATGAGGGCCTGACCAGTTACACGATTGCCTCAGCCAAAGTGCTGTTTGGTGATAACTGCGCTGCTTGTCACGGCTCCAGCGGCCAGGGTGGTCCTGATTTCCCGGTGCTTGTTGATGATGATTGGCTTTACGGTGGAGCAATTGAAACCATCGAGCAGACCATCACCAATGGCAGGAAGGGTATTATGACCTCGCATGCCAAGCTGCTGACCGATGAGGAGATCGATAAGCTGGCTGCTGCGGTGATGTCTGGCAATCCGGCTTCTGAGCCCCTGTTCATGGGTAAGGGTTGCTTCGCCTGTCACGGTCCCGACGGCAAAGGTATGCAGGCCCTCGGGTCAGCAAATCTCACCGATGCGGTGTGGCGCTTCAAGGCGGATGATCAGTTGGCCAGCGTCAAGCAGACCATTAAACATGGTGTTAATGACGCAAGCGATCCTCTGAGCCGTGAGGCAGAAATGCCTAAGTTTGGTGATCGTCTGTCGGAGAATGACATCAAGAAGCTCGCTGTTTATGTCTACAAGTTAGGCGGTGGACAGTAAGCGGTCGCGTTAGACCCTGCCGCCGGGAGAGCATGCTCTTCTGACGGCAGGGTGAACATTCAGGTAGTACATATCTGCGGAGGTATATGATGAATGTTGATGCAGTAGTAATTGGGTCTGTAGTTTCTGTCGCAATTTGCGTAGTGATCGTTGTTTATTTGGGCTTCAAGGTGAAGGGGTTTATCGATAGGGACGCAGAGAACCATAGAAAATAAATCCATTAAATTCATAGGTGTATAAAAAAGGGGGGTGAACCCCCTTTTTTATTGGTGATATAATGCAGGGCGATTATTGACAAATCGCATTTTTCCAAACCTGCCCTTCCAGTAGACTTATACTTACGGTTCATTGCGATTGTATGTCGTGCATTTCTTTGAGTATGCAAGGCGGTCTACAAGTGTTTTAGAGGAGTGATTTCGTTGAGTGGCAATCCACAATCAAAACATGATGCAGTAGTTGATGAATTGTATGCGGAAGCGGGTCACTGGAAGATTAATACGGGTGAGGAGAAGATCCACGCAAAGCGTGTTCCTGGTAAGTGGCGTATCTGGAAATGGATAGCCAGCCTGGTGTGGGTTCCCTTTTTCCTCGGCCCCTATCTTCGATGGGATGACCGTCAGGCGGTTCTTTTCGATATCCCAAATCGACAGTTTCACCTGCTGGGCGTAACAATTCTGCCGCAGGACTTCTGGATGCTCTCCCTGCTGCTGCTTTTCTTTGCCATTCTGCTAGCGGTGGTGACGGCGTTGGCCGGACGGGTCTGGTGTGGTTTTTTCTGCTTTCAGACAGTTTGGACTGACGTTTTCACCTGGCTTGAAGAGAAGTTGGAGGGGCCGCCACAGAAACGCAAGAAGCTGGATCAGGGGCCCCTTACCCTCACCAAGGTGAGAATCAAGGCGACCAAACATCTGATCTGGATAGTTATTGCCGCACTGACCGGTATCTCTTTCGTGGCCTGGTTTACGGATGCCTACCAGTTGTGGATTGATCTGGTCAACTTTAATCTTGCTCCTACGGCAGTTATCACGATCCTGCTTTTCATCGCGGGTACTTATGTGCTGGCCGGTTATCTGCGTGAGCAGGCCTGTTTCTGGCTCTGTCCCTATGCCCGTATTCAGGGTGTGATGGTCGACAATACCACAGTGCTTCCCACTTACGATTTCCATCGTGGGGAACCCCGTGGACGGGTTAAAAAAGGTGCTAAAGATGCCGATAGCTCCACCGGCGATTGTGTCGATTGCAACCAGTGTGTGGCGGTCTGTCCCACCGGCGTAGATATTCGGGCGGGGCAGCAGGAGGGGTGTATTACCTGCGCCCTCTGTATTGATGCCTGTAATTCGGTGATGGAAAAGGTCGGGCGGCCAAAGGGATTGATCCGCTATGAGTCGCTGGATATGCTGAACGGCAAAGAGAACCGGCCCATGCACAAGCGGCCGCGGGTGTGGGTGTACAGTCTGGTGTTGTTGTTGGCTATCACCGGTATTGGGTATGGCATGGCTACGCTGGACGCTATTGAAATCAAGGTGATTCATTCCCGGCAGCCACTCTACGTGCTGCAGAGTGATGGCTCAATCCAGAATAAATACACCATCAAGGTATTGAACAAGTTGACCGAAGATCTTAAGGTCAGCATTACTGTTCCGGGAGTGGACGGGGCGGTTCTGGTAGGTGCAGATGAACCGGTCACCGCGCGAAAAGGTGCGGTGACACCGCGAACTGTGTTTGTGCGTATTCCACGTGACAAACTCAAGGTTGAGTCTCAACCACTGGTGTTTTATGCCGAGTCTACGGATAAAACCGGCAAGCGGTTGGTCAGTAAACGAGAAAGTGTATTCATCGGACCAAAGCAGTAACGATATTACACCCTCTCTTCAAGGTGTGTGGATTACTAGTAGGCAGGAGTCCGGAATTTCTATTCCGGACTCTAGCTGTAAGAGGCTGATGTGACGACGATGACTGAAAAGCAATCTCCCTGGCGCAATCCGTGGGTACAGGGCTGGATCGGATTGTTAGTGGTGTTTCTGATGGCCAACGGGGTGATGATCTACCTGGCGCTGACCAACAACCCAGGGCTGGTGGTGGATGACTACTATGAGCGTGGGCAGGATTATGAAAAGAACATGCTCAAACGGCAAGCTCGTGATCCCGGCTGGGAAATGAAAGTGATTGCTCCCGAGCGCGTCGACGTCGGCATTCCGGCCCGTTATGGTGTTCGGATTACTGGTTCAGACGGCTATCCGGTAGCCCCCGATTTGGTCACTTTCTATGCCTATCGGCCGGCCAATTCAAAATTGGATTTTTCCATCCCAATGGAAGCTACCGATTCCGGCGTCTATGAAGCCAATGTCAGCTTCCCCCAACTGGGCGTGTGGGATATTCTTATCAGCGCGAAGCATGGGGATGATGAATATAATCTGCCGTACAGGGTTAGTGCGGGCGTCAACTAAGCCGTTATACTGACGGTTGGGTTGACTGCTCGGTCCATTACACGGCTGTCTCTCTGTGACATCAAAATTCCCCCGGCCGGGCAGAGATGCCCGGCATACTCTTATGTAAAGAAAGAAAAGGTGAGTGGTCGCATTCGGCCAGGCCTGTTGAAGAGTTGATCATATGTTAGTGGGGAGTTCCTCCAGGTGAGTGCCAATAGTTCTAAACAGTGCTTTCATTGCACACTTCCGGTGCCAGTTGATGAAGAAGTAGTGGCGTTCATCAAGGGTGAGCAACGGGAGTTCTGTTGTAACGGCTGTAAGTCTGTTTGTGAGGCGATTTATGCCGCTGGCCTGGATGGCTTTTATCAGCGGATGGGCGATGGTACAGCGCTCGCCCCACCTCCTGAACTGCCCAAACAGCTGGCCCTTTATGATCTGGATGAGGTACAGGAAGAGTTCGTGGATAGCCTGGGTGAGACTCGGGATATCCATCTGCTGGTGGAGGGGATTCACTGCGCCGCCTGTGTCTGGCTGATCGAACATTCCTTGCTGAACATGGCGGGTGTCACACAGGCGCGGGTTAATTTGTCCGGTAGGCGACTGCACGTGTCCTGGGATAACAGTCGCCTCAAACTCTCTGACATTATTCGACGCCTGGGCCAGATCGGTTACGGCGCAGTGCCCTACGATCCGGATGCCGCCGAGGATCGGCTCAAACGTGAAAACCAGCACCTGCTTTATCGCATGGGATTTGCCGGTTTCACCATGATGAACCTGTTATGGATCTCTATTGCGCTCTATAGCGGGGCAGACAAGGGTGAGTTCCGTACGCTGTTTCAGTGGGTCGGCTTTTTCCTGGCAACCCCCACCCTGATCTATTCCGGTTATCCCTTCTTCAAGGGGGCCTGGTCCGGGCTGAGAAACCTCCACCTGGGTATGGATGTGCCCATAGCGATTGGCGCCAGTATCACCTATCTCTATTCCATCTACGTGATGCTGAGTGGTACCACCACCGGCGAAGTCTACTATGACACAGTGGTCAATTTCATTTTCGTAATCCTGGTCGGACGCTATCTGGAGGCGATTTCCAAGCGCCAGGCGGTGGCCTCCACCCAGCGGCTGCTGGATCTGCAACCCCGGGTGGCGACACGGCTGTCAGCGGAAGGGGAGAAGGTGGTACCCATACGTTCGATCAAACCGGGTGACCGGGTCCTGGTCAGACCAGGTGAACGGATTCCGGTCGATGGCGTGATTCTGGAAGGTCAAAGTGCTGTCGATGAAGCTATGCTGACCGGTGAATCGGTGCCGGTGACCAAAACTACCGGGATGACCGTCTCCGCAGGCACCATCAACGGCCATGGTGCCCTGCAGGTCGAAGTGACCGGGCTGCTGAAAGACAGCGCCCTTGGCAGGATCATTCGCCTGGTGGAAGAGGCTCAGGCCAGTAAGGCGCCCATCCAATGTATGGCAGACCGGATTGTGCCCTGGTTTGTCGCTATCACCATCGGGCTGGCAACCGCCACGTTCTTCTGGTGGTTGGAAACTGACTTTGAGACGGCTCTGATGGCCGCAACGGCCGTGCTGATCATCACCTGTCCCTGTGCTTTCGGACTGGCGACCCCCATGTCCATTGCCGTGGCCACCGGCCTGGGAGCGCGTTACGGGATCCTGATCAGAAATGGCGATGTGCTGGAGCGCTTTTCATCGATCAATCATTTTGTATTTGATAAAACCGGCACCCTGACGGAAGGCGCGATGCGGGTTACGGTGATCCAGACCAAAAATACGCTGTGGAGACCGGGCACTCCGGCGGATCAGGAAGTTCGCCAGTTACTCGGGCAGTTGTTGGCGGTCGAGCAATTTTCTGAACATCCGGTAGCCACTGCCCTGGTGGAGTGTGCTGAATCGATCGGTTTGAAAAGGCAGCAGTTACAGGGAAAAGCGTTTGTTAACCGTCCCGGCTATGGGGTCTCGGCACGGGTTAATGGTGCAGATGTGGTGATCGGTAATCCGGCCTGGTTGAAGGAAAACGGAGTGACAGGAGAAGCAAAATTCCAGGAGTTGGCGGATCAGCTGGGTCAGCTCGGCACCGGTTCACTGCACTGCGCCGTGAATGGTCTGGAGTGTGCCCTGGTCGGCGTGGAGGATCCGCTCAGAGATGATGCGGCCAGCTTGGTGGCGGATCTTAAGGCGGCTGGAATGGAGCTGACCATGCTGAGTGGTGATCAGCAGCGTACTGCGGAGGCAATAGCTGCCCGGCTGGGGGATATGGACGTGATTGCCGAAGTGCTGCCGGAGCAGAAAGACCAGGTTATCGCCAGCTTACAGAAAAACGACCACCAGGTGGCCATGGTGGGTGATGGTGTAAACGATGCACCGGCGCTGGTACGGGCCGATGTGGGAATCGCCCTGGGTTCCGGCACCGATGTCTCCATTGCCAGCGCCGATATCGTGTTGATGAGCAGCGAACTGAAAAAGGTGCGGCTGGCTTCCGGGTTGTCCCGACGCACGTTGCGCACAATACGGCAGAACATCGGCATCTCAATCACGTATAATCTGATCATGGTACCGCTGGCGATGTCTGCCCTGGTGACACCGCTGGTGGCGGCTATTTCGATGCCGATCAGTTCCCTGCTGGTAATAGGCAATGCTGCACGCATCCGCACCCTGTTTAGAGGCGAACAACGATGAGTGACTATTTCGAAACTGGAGTGGCCGCATGGATGTAATCTATGGATTGATTCCCGGCATGCTGATACTGGGCCTGGTGGGGGTAGTGGTATTTTTCTGGGCTGCGAAAAGCGGGCAATTTGATGATCTGGAAGGCGAGGCCAGTCGCATCCTGATGGATGATGACCTCACTGAGACCAAACCGACCCAGCCTGATAAAAATTCTCAGGATGCCAACGGTGACAAGTCGGATAAAACCGATTAAGTCACAGTCAAGGATGGATGATTTCTCTCCAGCTTCAGTGGGCGGGCCGTAGCAGTGAACCTCAATGACCCGTTTGGTCGGGTAGAACAGAAACAGCAGCGCAGTTACGAATCGCTCAGGCGTTCACTGCAGGAAGCCGGCGTCAGCACGCCTGCACAGGGTGATGCGGTACTGAAAGGCATGCTCAGACGGGCAGCGGTAGTGACGCTGCTGGTTGTCCTGATAACCGTGGTGGTGGCGTTCCTGTTTCCCAAACTGATGGCCGCGGTACTGGTACTGGCGGTGATTATCCTGTTCTGGCTGTTGGTGACGACGCTGAACGGCTACAGCCTTGTCCGGCGTTATATCCAGGATGAGCTTTCCAAGGACCGGAGCAGCTGATTCCACGGACTGACCGGTTAGGGATCACCGTTAAGATCGAAAGCAGCAAGGCTGGTCGACCCACTTCTTGCCCATCTCCAGGTTATCCGGGGGCGCTATCCAGTCGGAACCTACTGATTTTCTGACGACTTAACCAATGGTTTTAAAATCTGCCCAAAATCAGCCGGGTTGACGTATTGAAACACCTCTTTTTCGTCCGGGTTGACGGCAATGTCCAGGCCTTTTTCCGGGTAGAGCCAGTGTGTGGTTGACGACTCTGCTTCCTGAATCTTGCGATCCGGCTCACCAAAGCGGCTGCTGATGAGTTCCTCGTCGAGATCAGCGGCGGGGATATAGGTGATAAAGGCAACCTTCTCCCGGGCCAGCTGCTCCATGTCGCTACTGGATAGGTCTACTTTCCTGGCTCCGGTGCCCAGTTTGCTGATCCGTTCGCCCCGTTCAAACATAGCTTTGGCGCGCGCTTCAGGAAGATCCATGGTAAGGACCACATCGGCCTTTAATCCGCTCAGATAGATGCTCTGGAAATAGACTTCAATTACATAACGATCGTCCGGAGTCAGGAAGAGATTGGCTTTGCCCTTATCCTGAAAACTTTCACGTGCCTGGGCCAGATCGCTCTTTCCCAGCACGATATTGAAAACTGAAAGATTGCCCTGGGCGTCTACCTGGGTGTTCCATGGGAGTTTCGGGTGTTCATCCACCTTGCGCCCGCCAGGCAGCAGAATGGCGGCAGCCAGTGCGATCAGGGTTGC
Source organism: Sedimenticola thiotaurini (assembly GCF_001007875.1). Lineage (NCBI taxonomy): Bacteria > Pseudomonadati > Pseudomonadota > Gammaproteobacteria > Chromatiales > Sedimenticolaceae > Sedimenticola > Sedimenticola thiotaurini. The sequence goes on from NZ_CP011412.1 coordinate 354,764, forward strand.
GATGAGTATGCCGAGAAAGATTTTGCGTTCCACTGTTTCTCCTGCCTGTGGATGAACTCTGATTCGTTAGCAATATATGGAATAGCGGAATGGTTGCGAATTATCATTACGGCCATCCTGTCAGGCTGTTATTCTACCCGACAATGGTTCTTGAGAATATGGTGCGACGATAATGGGTAACACACTCTGGTTTATTAACCTGCTAAAGGATCAGCCCTGGATCGGTTTTCTGATTGGTCTGGCCTTTGTCACGGTCATGTTCGGGTCAAAGAATCTGGTGATCTATTTTTACGCGCGCCATAAAGCAAAACAGACCGATGAGAGCGCCTGAGCGAAAATGCAGGCTTGCATTGGTCCAATCCCGCTTCTTACCTGGCTCATCGTGTAATCGCACCGCCCGGACTTCCCAGTAAGGGCGGGGTAATCCAACCAGCTGATAGGGATCGGTACGCCTTATTCCTTCTCTCCTGTTCCCTGGCGTTTTTCTCCTGCCAATTTCACATTCTCAATTCAGCCTGCCCTGTGACTGCTTCCATTTGATCGTCGACTTGCCAACCAGTCGATCATCAAGGATTAATAAAGCTGGTCAGCCGGTTGCGTCGTTTTTCAAGTTATCGCATAAGGTTGCTTATGTAACTAATTGATTTGGATAAACAGGTAACAGTGCGGCCAGGTTGTGGTAGCCTCCGGTCCCAGGTGAACAGCTATAACGGGACAGCAATTAGCAAGTACGCCCCTTCTTTGCAAAGGTCTGCTTACTGTACCAGTATTCTTTTAAAACTCCGTGATGATTGTGACATCCTGTGCCAGATATGGGATGGAAATGGATCATGGAGATTCCTAGCAAGACGTGATTTTCAATACGTAGTTCTACGTGATTATGTAGTTATTAAATAACCATAATAAAAAAATACCATAAAAATCATAATGATTTTTTAAGGAATGGAATCAGTCTTAACTTTTTATAGGAATCCGGGGCCACTCTGATAACAAAAGGCGGTACATAACTTGCATAGCTGGACGGTTAAGGTGGGTTTGCTTGCGTTGCGGGAAGCAGTTTTACGCACATACCTGTCCGGAATGGACCCATGGAGGTCATTCGATATTTAAGTTGATCATTCAAGAATCGACAGCACTGCAGGGATGCCAGACAGCGTATTTATAAAAACAGTCACCTTGAGGAGGATGTTTCATGCCATTCGCTTTGATATTTGCAACTGAACCCGGTTAATCCACCGCTCGTTCGATTTCTGCTGTTATCCAATAACGGTCCGCCATTGGCAGCAATGGTATGTCGGCTGTGGGGGTTCGTTTGTCTCTTAATCATTGATGAGGTATCAGAAAATGCTTGATTTCATCTACCAGACGGGGTGGGGCGCATTCACCTTGATGCTCCTGTTTCAGATCCCGTTTTTAATGGTTTTTCCCTATATCGTATATCAAAAATGTTTCGCAGATCCGACGCCAGCCGGCACCGAATCCAGGAAGATGACACGTACAGAGATCGGCTGGATCAGCACGGTGGTTGTGCTCTTTATCGTGGTCAACTTTCTCAGCATTACCTACATGCCCATGTCCCGGACCGCCACGGCGGAAAAAGCAGCACCGGTTATCCAGAACGTGGATGTGACCGCCCGCTCCTGGAGTTATGAAATCTCCGATCGGGAGTTTGAAGTGGGGCAACCGGTGCGCTTTTCGGCCAAGAGCGCCGACACGATGCACGGCTTCACGGTCTACCATCCGAACGGAAAAATACTCTTCAGCATGATGCTGATCCCAGGCCTGGAGAAGCCTGCCTCGCTTGTCTACACCTTCACTGAACCGGGTAAGTACAAAGTGCGCTGTCTGGAGTATTGCGGCATCGCCCATCACGGTATGCAGGATGAACTGACAGTGGTGAAAAAAGACGCTTAGGCTCGGCGCAAGATGATAAGAGGAATTTGACATGTTAACAGCAACAATAAGACGCACTCCCGTATTGGGACGCATGTTTGATGTGGATGAGAGTACAGGGCTCTCTGATATCAACACCTGGCCCGCCATGATGATCATGACATCACTGGTCTGGCTGATCGTAGCCATCCTGCTGGGTCTCCTGATGCCGGTGATTCAATTCGGCGGGTTGGATACCAACCTGTTCTACACGGCGATTACACTGCACGGTGCTGCATTAGCGTTCCCTTTCCTGTTCCAGTTCATGATGGGGATCAGTCTGCATCGCTCCGGTGGCTGCATGGGTAAATCGGCTTCCGGCAAGCTGACAACCGCGATCTATATCTGCATGAATGGCGGGGCGCTGCTGCTCACCTTGGCCGTGCTGGGTGGCTTGAAGATCTCCTACACCATCATGTATCCGCTACCCCTGGTGGGCGCTCAGATGGGTCAGTGGAGCATGGGGATGGTGGTGCTCGGCTTTACCGGTATCGCCATGGTACTGACCTCAATGATCTTCCTGTATCCGATCCAGATTATCCGTATGTCGTTTTTCGGTGAACAGCGGGAAGAGCTGCTCCTGTCGGCCCGTACCCTGAAGGATCCGGGCATGCTCGGCATGGTGATGTCCATCATGATCCTGCTGGTTACCGGGACTCCGTTGATGGTGGTTATCTATTCGATCCTGCTGGGGCTCTATGGTTTTGTATCCCTGGAAGCGATCAGTTGGGCGACCGAGCCGGTGGTGTTCCAGTACGTGTTCTACATCTTCGCCCATAACCTGATGGAAGCCATGGCGATCATGGTTATCAGTGCCGTCTATGCAACCTTGCCACTCTATCTGGCGGATGGCACACGCAAGCTGTACAGTGACAAACTGGCAAACTTGGCGCTCTGGATACTGCTGGTAACCTCGGTTACCTCATTCTTCCATCACTTCTATACCACCAACCCGGGTCTGCCCTCCGCACTGGCCTACCACGGCAACTTTATGAGCTGGGCAACCGGTATTGGTGCCGCACTCTCCATCTTTACCATACTGGCAACCATCTGGAAGCACGGCATCAAACCGGAACCCGGCTTGATGGCCATCCTGGCGGGCTTCGTGGTCTACATCATGGATGGTATCAACGCCATGGTTGCCGGTAATGTGGCGGTCTCCTCCCACATTCACGGCACCATCTGGGTGGGTGGTCATGCCATGTCGGTACTGATCGCCATGTGCCTGATGTGGATGGGGGTGCTGTACCACCACTATCCGGTTATCACCGGTAAAAAGCTGGATAAAAAACTGGGTAACCGGTTTGTCACCCTCTACACCATTGGTGCGATCGGACTGCTGCTGTCGTTTGCAGCCGGTGGGGCAATGGGTATGCCGAGGCGTTTCGCAGAGTGGGATGCCGGTCCCATCGGCTGGACAATCGCGGGTGTCGCTATTCTCGTATTCGGTCTTTTCCTGATGGCCGGATTCTTCACCTATATGCAGAACTTCTTCAAATCGAGATCAATCTCCTGAAGTCGTTTCTGATCCCGGTTGTGGGCGCGCAACACACTCCCGTGTTGCGCTTGTCGAGCGGGCAGGTCGATTCCTCCTAGAGCCTGCCCGCATCGACATAATTCACGACCCGTCAAATAACCGGCCGTCAGAGCCGGAAGTGAGGAGCAAGGTGGATGGCATGATCAAGCAACTTATCAACCTGTTCAAACTGCGAATAGGTTTCATCATGATGTTAACGGCCCTCGTGGCAATGGCAGCAACGCCGGGGCGAACAGTCTCGCTAACGGAAACACTGGTGCTGGCAATCACGGTGTTGGTGGCCGCCGCCAGCGCCGGGGCGTTCAACCAGTACTATGAAGCGGATCTCGACCGGCTGATGCCCCGTACCAGTAACCGACCCTTCGTCACCGGTTATTTCACCAAGGGGCCATTCTGGCTGTGGGTTATTAACGGTTTGCTGCTGGTCAGCGTGGCCATTGCCGCAGTAGTACTGAATGGCATGGCGGCACTCTACATTTTTCTGGGCGCATTTTTTTATGCGGTGGTTTACACGGTCTGGTTAAAGCGCCGTACCTGGATGAATATTGTCATCGGTGGCGCATCGGGCAGTTTCGCCGTGCTGGCCGGTGCGGCGGCTGTCGATCCGGTATTGACCCCGGTTCCCATTCAACTAGCCCTGGTGCTGTTTTTCTGGACACCGTCCCATTTCTGGAGCCTGGCGATCGCCCAGAACCGGGACTATATGTCCGCCGGTGTACCCATGTTACCCGCCGTGGCCGGAAATGGATACGCGGCCAGGGTGGTCCTTGGAAATACCTTGATCCTGGTGGCTATCTCGATCATGCCTTATTTCTATGGCATGGGATGGATCTACCTTTTGGGCGCGGTGAGTGGTGGCGGCTACTTTATCTATCGAAACCTGAAGATGATTCAGGATGCGGGACGCAAACCTGCAATGGCCAGTTTTTTCGCCTCGCTGATTCAACTCTCCCTGTTACTGGCCGGAACCCTGATCGACAGGTTGTTGTTGGCGTGATGCGGAAATCCCATAGTTGTCTTGACCGGCAGCAACAAGGAGTGGTCATGCATTGCAAACTGTGTGGTTTGCCGACTCCCAATCCCCCCGTGCAGCAGGATGGCTACGACTTCTGCTGCTTCGGGTGCAGCGCGGTCTACAGTCACTTTGGCGAGGCGGTCTTTAACGCCTACCGGTCCGACAGAGCGCAGAAGAGCGATCCCCAGCCCAAGGGTAAGGAAGCCTTTCTGAGAATCGAGGGGATGCACTGTGCGTCCTGCGAATTGATGCTGAAGAAGCTGGGAGAACGGGTCAGGGGGGTGATGGATGTCACTGCCTGCTATGCCACCTCCACCGCCAAGGTGATCTACGATGCCGATCTGATTCAGGAGTCAGAGCTGCCAGGGGCGTTGAGCCATGCGGGTTATCAGGTAGGCCTGCGCTCGGAAGCGGCTGCCGAGCGGGAGGACAACCGCTCGTTGTTGAGACTGCTCACCGGTGTCAGCCTGGCCGCTATGGTGATGATGCTGTATCTGGCCTTTTTCTATCCCAGCAATCTGGGCCTGGTGCCGCCGGAGGATCTGGAGTCCATGAGTTGGCTGGCGTTCTATGCCGCGCCCCGGGTGATGTTTATCCTGACGACAGTACTGATCTTCTATGTCGGTTTTCCCATACTGCGGGGCGCATGGATCGGTATCCGGGCAGCCGCCCTCAATATGGACAACCTGCTGGCTATCGCTATTCTGGCGGCCTATGGATACAGCATCTACCAGATGCTGATCGGTTCGCATGATCTCTATTTTGATGTGGCGGCAGTGATCGTCACGGTGGTTACGGCCGGGCGCTACTTTGAACAGAATGCCAAATTAAACGCAACGGCGGAGCTGTCACGGATAATCTCTGCCTGGAATCCGCACATAAAGGTACTGGAGGGTGAGCAGGTTGTTGAAAGGAGCTTGGCCACACTGCGTCCGGGTGACCGGTTTTTGGTATCGCAGGGGGAGTTCATACCGGTTAACGGCACCATCCATAGTGGGGTAGGGGCACTGGATGAATCGCTCATGACCGGCGAGCCCCATCCGGTCACACGGAACATTGGCGAGCCGGTATTGGGGGGTACCCGGTTGGTTGAGGGTGAACTGACCGTGATGGTGGGCGAGTCGGTGGAGAGCCAGATGGAGGCGCTCAGTCGCATCCTCTGGCGGGTGCAAAGTACTTCCGGTGGCTTGCTGGGCCTGGCGGATAAATTCGCCAGGGTATTTGTGCCGCTGGTGCTGTTTCTGGCCACCGCGATCACAACCGGTCTGTGGTTACAAGGTGCTGATACTGGAACGGCCTTGTTGGCCGGACTGGCCACGCTGATTGTCTCCTGTCCCTGTACCTTCGGCCTGGCGGTACCCCTGACCACCGCCGTCGCCGTCAGCACCGCACTGAGACACGGCATTATCATCGGGCGGCCGTCGGTGTACGAAAAGATAGCGGCTATAAAGTCGGTCGCACTGGATAAGACGGGTACCCTCTCCACCGGCAAAATGGAGGTCAGCGCAGTCTACGGCCCGGCGGAGGCCGCATGGTATGCCGCCGCGGTCGAGCGTTTTTCACAACACCCGGTGGCCGCCGCGATCAGCAGACTGGATGACCGTTACGGGGCGTCAGACCCGACCATACACCCGGGCAAGGGTGCCGAGGCAATGGTGGAAGGCAAGCGGGTGGCGGTGGGCAGCCGGGCGCTCTTTATGTTGTTGGGATGGAGCATACCGGATCAGCTTCAGGCGCAGCTCCGTTCGGTTTCTGCCGCTGGCGTGGTCTCTTACGTGGGCTGGGAGGGACAGGCGGTTGGTGCGATTGTCACGAACGATCAGCCGCGTCCCCAGTGGCGCCCCTTTGTGGCCAGATTACGTCGCCACTATGAAGTGGTGATGCTGACCGGGGCTGAACACACCGACGGTTATGAGTCCGGGGTCGACACCTGTCATGCCGGCATTCCCGCTGAATCCAAGGCGGCCATTGTCGGTCAACTCCGGGACAAAGGCGGTGTGATCATGATCGGCGATGGCAGTAATGATGGACCGGCTTTGGCAGCGGCGGATCTGGGTATTGCCTTTGGTGTGCCAACCTCGCTGGCCGCGGAAGCGGCAGACCTGATTATTCCGGGTGATCGGCTGGACCGGGTCAGTATCGCTCTGGACCTGTTGTACAGTGTGCGGCGGCGGGTTCGACAGAATATCGGTTGGGCGCTGCTGTATAACGCCATCGCCATACCTCTGGCCCTGTCCGGATTGCTGAACCCGCTGTTTGCCGCATTGGCCATGGCATCAAGCAGCTTTCTGGTGGTCTGGAATTCATCGCGCAGCCTGGAAAGAGCGGGCTGGGCGCTTGCCACGGACGCAGCAGAGCAGGACAGGTTACACAAGATTGAGGACTGGTCCCGGCTGGGCGATAAGTTACCGCTGGAAACCGTGAATCACCGCGTGTAGCCGAAGCCGGTTAATCGGTAGGTTTCATCGCCTGGCATGCGATCGGATCGGGTGACAGACAACTGACGGCTCAGATGAGCCGTTGCCTGAAGTACTCCTTGAGCCAGTAGCTGTAACAGCTGGCGGATTCAATATGTTCGCGTATGGAATCCAACCGGAACCAGCCCCAATCATCCGCTTCGTCCGGGTTGGGGTAGGCTGGGCCGGTATAGTTACCGAAAAAGAGATGAACGATTTCGTTCTCGGTCATCTCTTTCCCCACGTCGGCCTGGTAATGGGTGACGGCTTTCCAGGTGAGATCACACTGGATGCCCATCTCTTCATTCAACCTTCGGTGAGCGGCGGACGGGAGATTTTCATCCGGCCTTGGATGACCGCAGGCGGCATTTGCCCACAAACCGGCCGAGTGATACTTGTGACCACTTCTGCGTTGCAGCAGTATGTTGGGACCGTCCATCAGGATTACCGAGAAAGCCCGGTGCCGCAAGCCCTGGCGATGTGACTCGATTTTTTCTCTAATACCGATCTGCCGGTCCTGGTCATCTACCAGTACAACATACTCATCCACGTGAAACTCCTGTCCAATCCAGTTTCCTGTCTGCTTCACGCTTATTCAGAAGCCCAATAAGCGCTTGAAAAAACCAATCAATCCACCACTGGGCGGCGTCGTTGCGGCTGGCACGGATGCTGCGGGTGCTGCTTGAACTGCGGGCCGGGCAGTAGCTGCCGCTGGCTTTGGTTCGACTGTGGCTTTGGCAGTTGTCTGGGCCCGGTAGCTGGCCGGTTCCGAAGCGCTCAGGCTGTCGATCAACTGCCGGTAGTGCCGTAACAGCACGGAGTCTGTCGGTGGGTGGCCGACTCCCGGGCTTCCCATCATCTGTTCTGCCGCCATGGCGTGTCTTCTGAGAACGCTATCTTCCGGGTAGGTTGCGGACATTCAATACCTCCGATTCTTGTTGGTTTTAAAGTTAATATGATCCGTATGATTGATTTTGGTGGCTGTCTAAAAAGTTGATGTCGGGAGTGACTTGTCCCGGGTGATCAATGCATAGGCGGAATGGTTATGGATCGACTCAAAGTTCTCTGACTCCACGCTATAAGCGGTAATGCGCTCTTCAGCATTCAGCCGGCTGGCAATGTCCCGCACAATATCCTCCACAAACTTGGGATTGTCGTAGGCTTTTTCCGTCACGTACTTCTCATCCGGGCGTTTCAGCACCGAGTAGAGATCGCAGGAGGCCTGTCCCTCGATCAGGTCGATCAGCTCCTCGATCCAGATGAATCCGTCGATGCGTGCGGTGACCGTAATCATGGAACGCTGATTGTGCGCGCCGTATTCGGAAATCCCCTTGGAGCAGGGACAGAGACTGGTGGCGGGTACCGCGACCTTGATACTCACCGCCAGTTCCTCTTCATTTAACTCGCCCAGGAAGCTGATGTCATAATCCATCAGGCTTTTTACCCCGGATACCGGGGCGGATTTTTCGATAAAGTAAGGGAAATGCATCTCCACATGACTGCTTTCCGCCTCCAGCCGCTCGCTGATCTTGAACAGCATTTCATGGAACGAGCGCACCGTGATCTCCTTTTCCTGCTCGTTGAGGATCTCAACAAAGCGTGACATGTGCGTGCCTTTAAAGTGCTGTGGCAGACTGACATAGAGACTGAAATCGGCAATGGTGCGCTGCTCGCCACCACTGCGGTCTTTGACCAGTGCCGGATGACGAATCCCCTTGATGCCTACCTTGTTGATGGGGATCTGCCGTTCATCGGCGCTGCTTTGAATGTCTTCAAGGACGGGAGCAAGGTTACTCATTAAATTTCTCCAATTACTACACAGATTTGCAGTAGTGTCGCCCTGACAACAGGCAGGGCTGAACTGCTTGATTTCAAAGAAGGCTCCAGCAGAGAGGCTACTGAACCCAGTAACAGTTGACTGCCTGGCATGCTGTGGGCAGTCGTACTTAAAAAGGATGAGTCGTACCTGGTGCCGACCGGTAACAGCAGGTGTTTATTTCCTGCGCTGCAGTTTCAACAGGCGCTGTTATGCCGGGACTGTTATTAATCCTCCATAACGCCTTCCGGTTCAGGCCGGTTCCACCTGAACTGCACAAAACTTGAATTCCGGGATCTTGCCATCAGGATCCAGGGCCTCGTTGGTCAACAGGTTCGCCGCCGCTTCGTAATAGCAGAAGGGCAGAAACACCTGTCCCGGAGTGACACCGCTGTCACTCCTGACCCGGGTGGTTATCTCCCCGCGTCTGGAGCGCAGAATGATCGCTTGTCCCGACTGCACACCGATCTGTTGCAGGTGCTCCGGGTGCAGCATCGCCACCGGTTGGGGTTCCAGGTTGTTCAGGACACTCGCCCGACGGGTCATGGCACCGGTATGCCAGTGCTCCAGCTGCCTGCCGGTGATCAGGATGCAGGGATAGGCATCGTCCGGTAATTCATCGGCATGACTGTAGTGGGCCGGCACCAGGGCCGCCTTGCCATCGGCGCGTAGAAAACGCTCCTGGAAAATGACCGGTTGCCCCGGGTCACCCTCCTTACGGCAGGGATAGGTGACCGAACTTTCCTTTTTTAATCGCTCCCAGGTGATGCCGGCGATACTGGGCATGGCACGGCGCATCTCGTTGAATACATCCTGTGGGCCGTTGTAGTCCCAGTTCAGATTGAGCCGCTCCGCCATGGCCAAAATGATCTCCAGATCCTGGCGCGCCTGACCGGGAGGATCGATAGCCTGCCGTCCCATCTGCACGTTGCGATCGGTATTGGTAAAGGTGCCGGTTTTTTCCGGGAAGGCGGAGGCGGGCAGGATGACATCCGCGTAGTGGGCGGTTTCGGTCATGAAGATGTCCTGCACCACCAGATGCTCAAGGGAGGCCAACGCCTGCCTGGCGTGGTTCAGATTGGGATCGGACATGGCGGGGTTCTCCCCCATGATATACATGCCGGCGATCTCTCCATCCAGGATGGCGTGCATGATCTCAACAACGGTCAGGCCCGGATCGGGGTCGAGTGTTGTGTTCCAGAGTGCTTCAAAACGGTGCCGGGCGTCCTGGTTGTCCACCCGTTGATAGTCGGGATAGACCATGGGCATCAGGCCCACGTCGGAGGCACCCTGTACATTATTCTGGCCGCGCAGGGGGTGTAATCCACAACCTTCCCTGCCGACCTGTCCGCTGATCAGGGCCAGGTCAATCAGACAGCGCACGTTGTCGGTGCCGTGTACATGCTGGGATACGCCCATGCCCCAGAAGATCATGGAACCCTTTGAACTGGCATAGATGCGGGCCACTTCATACAGGGTCTCGGCCGGTATGCCGCAGATCGGTGCCATGCGTTCCGGGGTGTACTCCTGCAGATGCTGCTTGAGTGCCTCGTAGCCTTCGGTACGCTGTTCAATAAATGCTTTGTCCACCAGGTCCAATTCAATGACCGCGTGCATGATGGCATTCAGCATCGCCACATCGGTATCGGGGTGGAACTGCAAAAAATGGTGCGCATGGCGCGCGATGTCGGTTTTTCGCGGATCCATCACGATCAGGGTTTTTCCCGCCCGGGCGGCATTCTTGAAAAAGCTGGCGGCGACCGGATGGTTGGACGTGGGATTGGACCCGATCAGTACAATCACTTCACATTTGTCCACGTCGGCGACAGGATTGGTCACCGCACCGGAGCCGACCATCTGCAGCAGTGCCGCCACGGATGAGGCGTGACACAACCGTGTACAGTGATCCACGTTGTTTGTGTGCAGGCCGGTACGAATCAGTTTTTGAAACAGGTAGGCCTCTTCGTTCGAGCCCTTAGCGGAACCGAAGCCGGCCAGGCCGGCAGGCCCCCGGCTGTCCAGTACTTTTTTAAGACCATCGGCGGCGTACTGCAGCGCCTCTTCCCAGCTCGCCTCACGGAAGTCCCTCAATGGATTGTCATAATCCATATCCATCTCGGGCCGTTTCGGCGCATCCGCTTTTCGTATCAAAGGGGTCAGCAGGCGCTGGCGATGATTGACATAGTCAAAGCCGTAGCGGCCCTTGACGCAGAGGCGGCCATGGTTGGCGGGACCGTCGCGCCCCTCGACAAACTGGATACGATTATCTTTAACGTGATAAGTGAGCTGGCAGCCCACCCCGCAGTATGGGCAGACCGAATCCACCTGCCGGTCTATCGTCTGCCGGCCCACATCACCGGCAGGCATCAGGGCGCCCGTGGGGCAGACCTGCACACACTCGCCACAACCGACACAACTGGATTGTCCCATGGGATCATCCATATCGAAGATGATCCGTGCCCGGCTGCCACGATGGTAAAAACCGATCACGTCATTGGCCTGCTCTTCCCGGCAGGCGCGCAGGCACCGGCCGCACTGGATGCAGGCGTCCAGACTTACCGTGATTGCCGGATGGGACCGATCCGGCTCCGGTTGTTGTCGTGCTGGAAAACGGCGTCCGCTGACCTGGAGTTTCTCGCACCAGTGACTCAACTCATTGTGTGGGGTGAGTGACAGCCCCTCCGGAGTGTCGGATTGCAGCAGCTCCAGGACCAGTTTCTGCGCCGTGGCGGCCCGTGGTGATTTACTGGCCACCGACATGCCTTCGCTGGGGTAGCGGCAGCAGGAGGGGGCCAGCGTCCGCTCGCCGTCGATTTCCACCACGCAGGCGCGGCAGTTGCCGTCGGCACGCAGCCTGTCGCTATAGCAAAGGTGCGGTATCTCCACGCCGTGACGCTGAGCCGCCTGCAGGATGGTCTCGTTGGCCTGTGCTGTGACAGGGGCGCCATTCAGAGTGAATGAAACAGTTGCCGTACCAGTGCTCGGGTTCGCAGCCATCTATGCAAACTCCTCTGGAAAGTATTTCAGAGCGGAGCGCAGCGGATTGGGGGCGGCCTGGCCGAGGCCGCAGATCGAGGCATCCGACATCACCTGACACAGCTCCTGTAACAGGGGCTGATCCCACTCCTGTTCGCTCATCAGCGTGGCCGCTTTCTCGGTACCGACCCGACAGGGTGTGCACTGGCCGCAGGACTCATCGGCAAAGAAGCGCATGGCGTTCAACGCCTGTTCCCGCACGCTGTCCTGGTCGGAGAGTATGATGATCGCCGCCGAGCCGATGAAACAGCCATACTCATGCAGGGTGTCGAAGTCCAGTGGAATATCCGCCAGGGAAGCGGGCAGAATGCCGCCCGAAGCGCCCCCGGGAAAATAGGCCTTCAGACGGTGCCCCTTCTGCATGCCGCCGCAGTACTCCGCGATAAGTTCATTCAGGGTAATGCCGGCGGGAGCCAGATAGACGCCGGGCTTTTTCACCCGGCCACTGACGGAGAAACTGCGCAATCCGTAACGTCCGTTACGCCCCTGGGCACTGAACCAGTCTGGCCCTTTCTCCAGCAACTCGGGTACCCAGTAGAGCGTCTCCATGTTGTGCTCTAGTGTGGGTCGGCCAAACAGGCCTTTCTCCGCGATGTAGGGCGGGCGTAAACGGGGGATGCCGCGTTTGCCCTCGATCGATTCGATCATGGCCGACTCTTCACCACAGATATAGGCACCCGCACCCCGACGCAATTCGATCGGGGGTAACGGACAGGGTGGGTTGCGGATGAGTGCGTCCAGCTCCCGTTGCAGCAGTTTGCGGATACCGGCATATTCATCGCGCAGATAGATATAGATCTTTGCCGCGTCCACCACCGTGGCGGCAATCAGCATGCCCTCCAGGAAGCGGTGTGGATTCCGTTTCAGGTAATAGTGGTCCTTGAAAGTGCCCGGTTCACCCTCATCGATATTGACCGCCATTAACCTGGGGGCAGGGTAGTCGCGCACAATGCGCCACTTGCTACCGGTGGGAAAACCGGCGCCGCCAAGACCCCGCAGTTTGGCATTTTCCAGGGTCTGGATAATGGTTTCGTGATTTGCCTCGCCGTCATTGAGCACCCCTTTCAACTGCCCGTAGCCATCCGCTTCGAGATAGGTGGAATAGTCCATTGCCTGGTCTGGAATCGGTTCATCACGGTTACCCTGGTTGATGGCGTCCTGCACCCGCTCGGGGGTGGCGAACGGTACCGGGTGGGTGCCAACCACTGCCACCGGGGCGATTTCACAACGTCCTACGCAGGGCACAGGCTGAATGCGCACATGGTTTCCCAGGGCGGCCTGCAACTCCCGAATCAAGGGGTCCGCGCCTGCCATACTGCAACTGATGGAATCGCAGACACGCACGGTCAACGACGGGGGCGGGGTCTCGCCACTTTTGACCAGATCGAAATGGTGGTAAAAACTGGCGACTTCATACACCTCGCTGGTTGAGAGCTTGAGTCGCTCCGCCAGCGCCGTCAGCAGACCGCTCTCCAGGTAACCCCGGTCGTCCTGAATACGATGGAGGTATTCAATCAGGCGATCGCGGCGTGCTGTGCCGGCATCAAGATAGGGGGTGACCGCTGCCAGCGCTTCCGGCGTAGCCTGCCGACCCCTTCTGCGGGATTTCTGTTGACCGTCTTTTCGTTTCAACAACCTATCCTCTTTTGGGTGGGGCAAATCTACGCAAAGAGTCTTGCGCTACATTTAAACCACTATTTATCTATGGTTTGTTCGTCTGACTGTTCCAGCGTACTCATCAGACCATCCGCCAGGGCTTGTGGCGGAAGACCGTGGGGCAGCACAGCCGCCAGCTTTCCATTCCGGTCGATCACATAGAGGTTGGCAGTGTGATCGATGGTGTAGTTTTCCGTTTCGCCTTTACCAACAAAATCAAAACGGGCGTGATAACGCTTGGCCACTTCGGCAATCTGCTCTGCCGTGCCGGTCAGACCCTTCATACGGGGATGAAAATAGTGTGTGTATTCACGCAATTTTTCCGGTGTGTCCCGATCTGGATCCACCGATATAAAGAGTGGATCAATCTGCTCCGCAGCTTCTCCGATGCTGCTCAAGGCAGCGCTGATGGTTGCCAGTGATGTGGGGCAGACGTCCGGGCAGAAGGTGTATCCAAATGAAAGTACAACAACGTGACCCCGGGAATCACTTAAAGAGTAGGGTTTGCCGTCAGACCCGGTCAGAGTGAAATCACCCCCGATTCCGAATGCGTTGCTCCCGGTAAACAGAAGCGTGGCTATAAGCAGGTATTTATATAATTGGTACATCGAATCCTCCCAGATGGTATTCAGTAATGCAGCTTTAATGCCAACTAACTATAAGCCGGATTTGCTTGATCCAGGAAGTTAAAAGTGTTTCAGAGACTGTGCAACATCGTGTGCATGTGTAACAGCAACGGCGCAACCTAAAAAAGCTTATCTCCTCAGAAAGGTTGTAAATACTGACATTTATCACTTTGGCACTGTTTTTGCGGGATATGACACACCGCTAGAGGGCGGGGTGATTATTCGGCTGGTGCCGTATCCCTTAATCACTTGGAACGGAAACCAGAAAATAAACAATAGAGCAAAGAGTTGGAGGAAACTACCTTATGCATAAGCATCACAAAGGAACAGTCAGTCGCACCTTGATGGCGGCTACCCTGGCCGCATCGACACTGTTTACCGCGCTGCCCGCTAATACTCTGGCTGACGAGCCTTGTAACTCACCTTATATGGCCAAGATCGTCGGACAGGAGGATTTTGTCTATGTCTGGACCCTGGGTGTTGAGGGTGTGGGTGATGGTCAGGACAAACTGGTAACGATCGATGTTAATCCAAAGTCCAAGAACTACGGCAAGGTGATTAACACCCTGTCGGTTGGTGGTCGTAACGAGGCCCATCACTCCGGGTTGACCGATGATCGCCGTTATCTCTGGGCGGGTGGCCTGGATACCAACAAGTTGTTCATCTTCGATGTTCATACCGATCCAGCCAAACCGACACTGCATAAGGTCATCACCGACTTTGTTGCCAAGAGCGGCGGTGTGGTTGGTCCCCACACCACCTACGCCTTGCCCGGTCGTATGATTATCACCGGCCTGTCCAATAACCAGGATCACGGTGGACGTACCGCATTGGTGGAATACACCAACGAAGGCGATTACGTGGCAACCTACTGGGTGCCGACGGATGAAAATCTGCAGGGTGCGGTGAAGAGCGGTAAGTATGCTGATGGTTATAACTACGATATTCGTGCACTGCCGCGTCGTAACGTCATGGTGACCTCATCATTTACCGGCTGGTCCAACTACATGATGGACTTCGGTAAAATGCTGCAGGACAAGGAAGCCATGAAGCGGTTTGGTAATACCGTGGTGATCTGGGATCTGCATACCCGTAAACCAAAGAAGATCCTGGACGTTCCGGGAGCTCCGCTGGAGATTCGTTGTGCCTGGCGCTCTGAAAACAACTGGTGCATGACCACCACCGCCCTGACTTCCAAGATCTGGATCATCTACGAGGATGAAAACGGTGAATGGCAGGCCAAGGATGTGGGTGATATCGGCGATCCCTCCAAGGTACCCCTGCCGGTGGATATCTCCATTACCGCCAATGACCAGGGTCTCTGGGTTGATACCTTCATGGACGGCAGTACGCGTTATTATGACTTGAGCGACCCCATGAATCCCAAGCTGACCTACCAGAAAAAGATCGGCAAACAGGTCAACATGATCTCCCAGAGCTGGGACGGCAAGCGTGCCTACTACACCAGCTCCCTGTTGGCTAACTGGGATAAGAAAGGTGATGACAACGAGCAGTACTTCAAAGCCTACGACTGGAACGGCAAGGAACTGGTCGAGAAGTTCTCCATTGACTTCATGAAAGAGAAACTGGGACGGGCACATCAGATGCGCTTTGGTGCTTACTCGCTGTATGCCAGCAATCGGCGTACGCAGGAGAAGCAGCCCACTGTCGCTGCCAAATAGTCAGGTCTTCCCGACACCCCTGCCACATATGGCTGGCAGGGGATTTTGCCCTCCTACCCCCGGAGGGCATTCTTTTTATCCACCTGTCTGTGCGGAGTTCCTTTTATGAGCATAGTGAAGCAGCGCGGGTTATATGCCATAGCCGTTATACTACTGGGCGCCCTGATGACGCACCATCCGATTGCGCGTAGCGCCACCCAGTCATCGACTGCTGTAGAACCAACGGTACTGGCCCCTTTCTATACCAAGGCCCTGTATGATCCGCCGGAAGCGGGCACTTATGAATTACCACCCATTGGCATGGCCGCTGACGGAAATGTGATAGACACGAAAGGCAACAAGCGTCGATTGCATGAATTCTTCAGCGATGGAAAAGTTATCCTGCTGAGTTTTATCTACAGCACCTGCAATGATGTCAATGGTTGCCCGCTGGCCACGGCAGTGATGTACGAGATACAGAAAAGAATAAGAAATGATCCATTCCTACGTGATCGGTTCGAGATGGTGAGTCTCAGTTTTGATCCGATCTACGACACACCGGAAGTGATGGCCCTTTACGGCAAAGGTTATACAAAAGACAACAACTGGCGTTTCCTGACCACTGCCTCAAACGACGACTTGCAGCCCATACTCGACAGTTACCAGCAATCGGTGATTCGCGACTATGACGAGAACGGCAAGGAGCTGGCAAGTTTCTCCCACATACTCCGGGTATTCCTGATCGATCCGGAAAAACGGATCAGAAACATATACAGCGTCTCTTTCCTCAATCCTGGCCTGATCATTAACGATGCCAAGACAGTTCTGATGAGTGACTCCCAGGCACCGGCAGAGGATAACCTGGTCAAGGTGGCAAGCCTTTCCAGGCCCGGTGATTACAAGGTGGGTTATGAGACCAAGGATTATGTGACCAACAGTCAATCGGTTGCCGATCGTACCGGTAAGGAGGCGGATTTGAGCGCTTACCTGGTAAAGCCTCCCCTTGGTCTGCCAGCCATTCCGCAACCCGAGAACAACCCGATTACCCAGGCAAAGGTACAGTTGGGTAGAAAACTCTTCTACGACCGTCGCTTATCTCTGAACAACACCTTCTCCTGTGCCATGTGCCATATCCCGGAGCAAGGCTTCAGTAATAACGAGCTGGCTATTGCGGTTGGCCTGGAAGGGCGCAGTGGACGGCGCAACTCGCCAACCATCTATAACGTCGCCTATCTTAAAAAACTGTTCCATGACGGGCGCGAAGAGTCGCTGGAGCAGCAAGTGTGGGGGCCGTTACTGGCTTTCAACGAAATGGCCAATCCATCGGTAGGTGCGGTGATCTCCAAGATACGCAATATTCCCGATTACAAGGGACTTTTCGAGGCGGCTTTTGATGGCCGGGGTGTGAGTATGGAGACACTCGGCATGGCCATAGCCAGCTATGAAAGGCTCCTGGTATCCGGCAACTCACCGTTCGATCGCTGGTACTATGGCGGCGAGAAAAATGCCCTTAACGATGCGGCCAAACGCGGCTTTGACCTGTTCGTTGGTAAGGCGGGTTGTGTAAGCTGCCACACCATCGGTGAGAAGAGTGCGCTGTTTACCGATGATGCTATGCACAACACCGGCATGGGCTACCGGGAATCCATGGGGATCAAACCAGAGTCGCAGAAGATGCTGGTGGCTCCGGGCATCTATATGAATATCAGCCAGGATATTATTGCCGAGACCGGTTTCCAGCCGATTGGTGATGTGGGGCTCTATGAAGTGACCCAGAATCCGGCTGATCGCTGGAAGTACCACACCCCATCCCTGCGTAATGTCGCCCTGACAGCGCCCTATATGCACAACGGGGCCCTGAGTACCCTGCGCGAAGTGGTGGACTTCTACAACGAAGGCGGGGTAGAGAATGAACTGCTGGATGTGCTGATCAAACCACTCGGCCTGACCGACCGCGAGTGTGACGATCTGGTGGCCTTTATGGAGAGCCTGACAGGTGATAATGTGGACACCATTGTGGCGGACGCATTTGCTGCCCCTATTGGTGATTTAACAAAAGAGGACCCCGACTGGGCTCACTAGAAGGTAAATTATGACTAAGATAAAGTGGTTTGGCCTAGTACTCTGGTTGATCTGCGGATATGTGCTGGCGGGAGAGAGTATGTCGCCGGTGGAGCCACCCAAAGCGGTTGCCGATTTTACGCTGCCGGGGATTGATGGTAATCAGCAGCGGCTGAAGGATCTGCAGGGCAAGTATGTACTGGTCAACTTCTGGGCCGTCTGGTGTGGACCCTGCCGGGCCGAGATGCCCTCCCTGGACCGTGCTTACCAGCAGTTGAAGGGTGATCAGTTTGAACTGCTGGCGATTCATGCCGGCCCCAGTATGGAACATGCCCAGGGTTATGCCGAGGAGCTGAAGCTCACCTTTCCCATAGTGGTGGATGAGGATCTGGAGCTGACCAGCTGGGGCGTGCGGGGATTACCCACCACCTTCCTGATCGACCCGGAAGGTCGCATTGTGGCCGAAGCCGTCGGTGAACGGGTGTGGGATGACGCTGCCATGCTGAAAGTGATCAGGGACTACATGGAGTAGGTCTGGGGTCACCTGCAGTCGCTCTCGGCCACCAGGCAGTCGAAGCTAGGCCACAGGCCACTGCTTTCCGGGTAGTCACACGTAAGATCAATAACAGGCCTGATGACCTCCCCTGAAACTTTCACTTCAGGGGAGGTTTTTTTATGGGTTGTCCATTTCCAGCACCCGGTGGGCTATCACCAGCTACCCGGGTGCCAGATGGAACAAACCACTGGTAAGGGAGACGTGATTATTACCAACCAAGGGGGACGACCATAATTGATCGTCCGGGGTGGTAGGGGAGGGACCTTTAATTACGGGATCTGTCTGTAGGGTTAGGTGCAGGCGCAGTTGTTAGTGCCAGATGAGGCTGGGGATATAGCCACATGTAATCAATGGGTTATTTCATCTTTTTAACCATTCCTGCTAATACAGCGCATGTTCAGCTAGCCAAATACCGGTGAACAAACCATCTTGGTCAGATCGGGAGGTTTGATAGTTGATCAAGCGGGCGGTGATAAAAAGTATTCATAAAGCCACTGATCGGACGATTGTCGTTCACTCAGGCAAGCCTTCGAACTCAGGTATCCCATCCAACCCGTTCTCCCAGGCTGGTCTGCTGGATACAAAAATATGTGCTGTTGGTGTCATCGAGACTTCCGTGTCCAGACAACCTGCTGGGACCACGAGTAAACCCGCCTCCTGAACGCTCGGCAATGCCGAGCCGCATAGCTTACAAAAGCTTTTACTATGACGTGTGCCCGGAAGCGTGAAAGAAGTTACAGCCTCCGTTCCCGATCGCCAGGTCAATTTAGCCGTCTGGGAAAATAAATTTGCCGCGTGGGCAGATCCCGTATCCTTTTGGCAATGCTGGCAATGACACAGGTAAAAACTGTCGAAATCGCCATGCACCTCAAATCTGACGGTGCCACACAAACAAGAACCAGAATAATCAGACATCAGAACTCCTTACTCAGACCTATCGGTGGAATAGCTACATTATTTCACAACATCTATATAAGCACTTATATGGGGCGCTCTGGGGTTTTGTAGCCTATCCACTCAGAATGTATTATTCGTTTTATTCATTAGTCGTATGATTGGATTTTAGGCGTAAAAAAGGGACGAACATTCAGTACTCTATATCCGCTCGCATATGTTTTGCACTTTGTTGAGTGATCAGTCCGGCCATTCTGAGTTTCGATTACATGGGCGTTCCGTCGCGGTTATTTTAATGCCAGTGAGTGAATTGTACATGTCGTCAGTAATACACCGATCAATGCGAAGGCCAAGCGACACGACGGTTTACGCGGTTTCTTTGTATATAACCGGTTAGAGACAGTACGGTTGAGCGAACATATTAGGAAAGCAGCTCAATCGTCATTTAATCCGATCAAAGTGTGTGGCGTTTTGGGAGTGAAAAATGGCAAGTCTTGATGGAATTTCCCACAGCCAACTCACCGTTTCAAATATGGCCATATAGATCCCATCCTACAGAAAGTCGCTGATGTCCCAGGAGATGCAAATAGGAGTGGATGAAGATGGCTATTTTATTGTGTTGGCGGACGCAGGGGCATAACGCTAGCGCCAGCAAAAACAGCAGCGGAGTCAGTGGCGTATTGGTTGTCGATGGGAGCCGGGCGTGTGCGGTAATCCGGGTGGTAATTTGTTCCAATGAAAAAACTACCACCCGCAGTCCGGGTAGTAGTTCAGCTGTTCTAGCGGAAGACGATTGCCAACTGGCGATATGGATGGTTATTCAATCAACTCCTGATAAGAGCCCGCATCCAGCAGCTTGTGATACTCCTCCATGTCAAACTCTGTCAGGCGCAATAACCAGCCTTCGCCATAGGGATCTTCGTTTATCATTTCCGGGTCCATCTCCACACTGTCGTTGATATCCACCACCCTGGCATTGAGTGGGGCGATCAGATCAGAGGCGGTCTTCATGGACTCGATGGTCCCGCATATGTCGCTGGTGCAGATGTTTTGTCCCTTAGCCGGAAGATCCAGGCTCACCACGCTGCCCAGAGCGGATTGAGCGTGGTCGGTGATACCGACTACCAGTTCATTGTTTTCCACTAATGCCCAGACATGCTCCGGGCTGTAACGACGATCATCAGGTAACTGCATTGGTAACTCCATGAAATAAAAAACCGCCGCTTCTGCAAGCGACGGCATTGGTCAAATACTCGATTAATCAAAGTGCCAGGTCAGTCCGGCACCCACTTGCCAGGCGCCCGCCTCAACCCTGGTCTCGCCGATGGTCTCGGCCCGGTTCAGTGCTACACCGGCATGGGCATCCAGGGTCAGCATTTTGTTGATGTTCCAGCCTAATCCCAGGGTCACCTGGTCTTCCCAGACCACTTCACCGTTGGTGGCCTGCACATAGCGGGTCAAGACCGGGTTAAGCGGTACTGTTGCGCCGCCCACCAGAAGGGATGTGATACTGTCGACGCGGGAACCGACGTTTTTCTTGATCGGGCTGTCTGCATGGGAGAAGCCGATGCGGAACTTGTACGGGCCGGTGGTGTACTGAGCGCCCAGAGAAAAGATCGTCTGGTTATCGTACAGATCCCGATAGGCATCCGCGCTTTCCCAATCCTTCCAGACCACATCCGCTGCAAGCAGTAACTTACCGCCGGCCAGTGCTTCATTGGCTATACCAAAACCCACCTCCTGGGGTTGCTCAAAGGTGGGGCTGTGAAATCCGGTGGGTGAATACTGCACCATGTTGTCGTATTGAATCGACAAGGGTGAGCGGTAGTAGGCGCCCAGGGTAGTGGAGTCCATGCTGTAATTGGCCCCCAGAGTTGCCCGCACACCAAAGTTGCTGGTGGAGGCGGTGTTACCATTCAGCCCAGCCTGACCAAAACCCATGCCAAGGGTTGCAACGGCGCCGAGCGAAAGCTGCTCGTTAACCTGATAGGCCGCTCCGGCATTAGCGCCGAATACCATGATCTCCGCCAGCGGGCTGAGGCTGCCGGGTATGCTGCGGAAGTCAGACCCGATACCGGCAACCACCCCCAGCCCCAGCCCCAGAGTGACACGCTCGTTCAGCGCCTGGGTGATGGCAATGTTGGGAATCAGATAGGGCCCCGCGTCGGATTCACCCACCCAGGGTGTACCTGTCGCACCACCGTCATGGACGGCATCCACATCCTGCGCGTAGAAAGAGGCGCCGAACATGAAATTGGTCCCCTTGAACTGGGTCAGTGATGCCGGATTGCCAAACACGGCTGATCCGGCATCCTGGGGGCGGGCAATACCTACGCCTCCCATGCCGCCGGCGGCGGGCATCATGGTGAGATTAAGATCAGTGGCGTAGTTGGCTGCACTCAGCTGACCACAGGCCAGGCAGAGTCCGGTCAGCAGGCCGGCCTGTTTGAGTTTTCTGTTTGCTGATGTCATGGTTGCTATCGATCCTGCTCAGGCTGCGTTGCTATCAACGGACTCGAGCAGCTGTCCGTTCAGTTTCACTTTTCCGGAGACCGGCTTAGGGGCACTGAGTATGTCGAGCACTGGGCAGTGGTTTTCCACCACCTGAACCAGTTTGTTGATAGCTTCATTGTCTGCCGGACTGCTGATCTCGGTGTCAAAGGTGATACGGCTGAAACCGGCCGGGATCGACTCGTCCAGTCCGAACATGCCTCTCAGGTCCAGATAGCCACGGGCCTTGACGGAAACGGCTTCAAGTGGAATGTCCATCACTGAAGCGTAAGCGGAGTACATGATCTCCTGGCAGGCACCCAGGGCGACCAGCACCAACTCGACCGGATTGGCTGCGCTGTCCTGTCCGCCCAGCTCCGGAGGCTCATCCAGCGTGAAGGGTTCGAAGTCGCGAATCTGCGCGCTGCAGCGTACATCCTCTTCCCACTTGGTGTCGGCACGAAACACCACATTGGCGATGGCGGGATTACTCTTGATGCCTTCGATGGTATTCAGCAGTGCGGTTTTTACGCTTTCCTGTGACATGATCTATCCTCCAGATTATTTTTAATAATGTGGCACCCGGTTACCCGAGGGCTGTTCTGGAGGATATTATCTGGAAGTATGGGTTGCTATTCGCAGGACTACGAAAACTCTCGGTAATTCTACTTATTCTCAATTAATAGGTGGTTATTATTAATCTGGTTGGCCAGTGCCGTGACCGAGTCGGCGTGCATTTTTTTCAGAATATTGGCCCGGTGGGCTTCCACGGTACGGGGACTGAGTGAAAGCTCGGCAGCAATGATTTTATTGCTTTTTCCATCCAGGAGCAGATTAAGCGTCTGCTTCTCCCGTGGTGTTAGCAGACTGAGTCTGGCTTTCAGTTTTTCATCCCGCGCCCGTTGCAGGCGCTGTTGATGATCGATGTCGAGTGCTTCGTGAATCCGTTGCAACATGATGTGATTGCGAAACGGTTTTTCAATAAAATCGATCGCATTACGCCGCACCATTTTGACCGCCATGGCGATGTCGCCGTGTGCCGATATGGCTATTAACGGTAACTGTATATCCCGTTCCTGGAGTACCTGTTGAAGTTGTAAGCCATCCATGCCGGGCAGGCAGATATCGGTGATCAGGCAGCCGGGTGTTTCATTGGAGTAGCTGTCCAGGAACTCATCGGCGGATGCATAATCTTCGGCAGTCAGGCCGACCGATTCCACCAGTGTCACCAATGCGTCCCGCACCGCTGGATCATCGTCAATAATAAATACCCGTTGTTCGGTCATACGTGCTGTTCCTTGCAGGGTAGGCGCAGGGAGAACAGGCTGCCCGGATTTTTTGGTTCATACCAGAGCTGCCCTCCATGCGCTTCGGCAATGCTGTGGCTCAGGGCCAGGCCGATCCCCAACCCCTGCGCCTTGGTGGTAATGAATGGGGTAAACAGGTTCGACCGGATCTCTTCCGGTACGCCGTCGGCATAGTCCCGTACCGAGATCGTGACGTTGTGGGGCGTCGCCGAGAGTTTGATTGAGAGCTGCTTCTGCGCATTCTCACTCTGGGTGATGGCCTGAATGGCATTGGTGATCAGGTTCAGTATCACCTGTTCTATCTGCACCCGGTCCACCAGAATGTCAGGTAGCTGCTCGTCACACTCCAGGTCGATCTTGATACCCTGGCGACGCCGTTCCGGCTCGATAAACTCGATCATGTCTTCGATCAGAGCTCTTGCCTGATTCGGTTGTGACTTGGGGGTTTTCTTGCGCACAAAATCCCGCAGGTGTTGCAGAATATTGTTGGCCCGTTCTGTCTGGCAGACAATTTTCTGCAGTATCTGCTCGACTTTTGCCGGATCGTTGCCGTAGGGGCGGGCATTCAGCAGCACGGCAGACTCGGCATAACTGGAGATGGCGCAAAGCGGTTGGTTCAACTCATGAGCCAGCCCGGTGGCCAGTTCACCTATCGTACTGAGGCGACACACATGGGCCAGCTCCGCGTGTTGCTGGTGTATCCGCTCCTCGGACTGTTTCCGGTCATCTATATCACGGGTGATCGCCAGTAGTGCAGTCACATTGCCGGCGTTGTCCAGCAGGGGGGCCGCATGGGTCTCCACCCAGCGATGTACATTGTTGATGCCGGTAATTTCAAACTCCATGGATCGGGGCGTGGCGGCGGAGAAAACCTCATCAGTGAGTTGCTGATAGGCGGTGTGATACTCGTTATTGATAAAGGTGTAGACGGTTTTGCCAATCACCTGCGACGGGTCGGTAGCGTTAAGCAGACGGAGGCCGGCCGGGTTGATCTCCAGAATGGTACCGTCCCGATCCTGCAGTTTTACGCACTCCGGTTCAGATTCAATAATGGTCTGTAGACGATTGCGTTGAACCTCCAGCTGGTAACTCATCTGCCTGCGTTCTTCAATATCCCGGATAATGGCCAGGGCAGACTGAATATGCCCCCCAGAATCCCGCAGTGGTACGGCGTGGGTTTCCAGCCAACGGCGTCGTCCGCCAAAGGTGATCAACTCAAACTCCATGGAGCCGGCATTACCGGCAAAGACGCTTTCGGTCATCTCCCGGTAGGCCTGGTGATACTCGGGAGCGATGACGCTGTAGACCGATTTGCCGACGATCCGGGCCGGATCATCGGTTTCCAGCAGGGACAGCCCGGTGGCGTTGATCCGTTCGATGGTGCCGTCCCGCTGTTGCAGTTTTACGCACTCCGGTACGGAGTCGATCATGCTCTTGAACAGCTGGGCCTGCCGGTAGGTATCCCGGTCATGGAACTGTTCACGCAGCGTGTTCCGTTCCTGCCTGATCCGGTTATAACGACCCAGCATCCATATCTGGCTCATCAGGAGTGGTAATGCAACTGCGCCGCCGATTAACAGTCCCGATTCCATTGTCCCCTTTACTCCAGAACGATAATTTCGCCCAGGCCACTGCAGGCCAGGTCACCGACAAATCGGTTTACCGGGGTGGCCGGCGTGAGCGCGGGTGTTTTATCACCCAGATAGTGCCGAAGCTGGCGCGTGAGCAGGTTAAGAAAGGTCAGGGGCAGGGTGCCGTTATGGTTTATGGTCACCGGCAGCGGCTCGGGACGACGGTTAAGCAGGATGGTACCGCGCCGCATGCCCAGGCCGGTCTGTTCCCCGGTTTTGCCTGCGATATAGATAGTGCCGGCAATCATCCGGTAGCCGGTCAGATTGCCCGCGTCCCCTTCGATGATCACCAGTCCGCGTCGTTGGCACTCGCCGGTGCGGTCACCGGCACTGCCCTGTACCTGTATCACGCCACCGCTCTGACCGCGCATGCCGCCGCCCACCGGTGCGCCGGTAGCGTTGCCCACACTGCCGGTAACAATCAGCTCCCCCCCTTGCATGGCGCTGCCGGTGAAGTCGCCGGCACTGCCCTGGATAAGCAGTTTGCCGCCGGCCATAGCAGCGCCGGCGTAGTGTCCTGCATTTCCGCTCAGGGTGATGGTCCCGGATGCCATGCCCGCACCCACATAGTCGATCTGGCTGTCGCCGGGTTCAATGATCAACGCTTCATCGGACGGGTCGCCTTCGATCTGAAAACAGGCGGCCAGGGTAACCGGACGATGGTCGACGCTGACCTGCAACTGCTCGATCGCCGGTAAGGGTAATCCGGCCAGGCGGTCCGGTGTGATGCCGCGCAGATCGATCCGGCCAGGCTGCCCGCTGGTTTGGCGCAGTGTAATTGTCATGCCATTACCTCGTGTAATCTGAAGTGGAACTGGCCCAGCTTGCCGCCATAGTTACCGGCTGAAATACGCCGAATGCCCTGTGCGCTGCCCCGTTCGCAGATCGTGCTGATACCGGCCCGCATGGCCTGGGTGATGTCCTCCGGCGTGAGTCCGTTGATGACGATCTCCAGTACCGCACCTGTTTCACTATCCAGTTGTGTATCCACCAGCCCGCGCAGGGTGGGGCAGTAGGCCTGATTGGTGGAGGCGATCAACGCCTTGTACTTGGAGCCGACTTTCGATCCGGAGCGGACAATGCCACCGGGAAACGGCAGGATCACGTTGGGCAGCTTGCGCATCGCCACGACTGCCTCTTCGCAGGCACTCAGGGCCTGGGGCAGGTTATCCGCCAGAACCAGGAAGTTACCGCCTCCAACGGCGCTACAGCGGCCGGTATCCTGTTCCGCAATGAACTCGCCGTCCATCACCGGTATGCGCCAGTAACGCTTGCCATCGATCAGTTTGCTGATCTGATAGCCATCACCGAAATAGCGTAGGTTTTTACCCAACGGCAGCCGCTCACTGCCCTCCATGCCGGCGTATACCGCCGTGGTGGGGCAGGTGAGAATACACTGTCCGGTGCGCACCTCCAGCGCCTTGGCCAGATCCTTGGTGGACATACCAAACAGCAGAACGCTGACGCCGGGTCTGCCATCCGGGGTTTGACTGCTGGAGAGCTCGGACTCGATACCCGCCTCAACCCCGCAACCGATCACCGAGGTGGCGAATCCGGTCATAGTCTCGCCCGCCTGCCGGGCCCAGCGCGGGTTCAACGCAGTGATAATGATCCGGGTGGCCCGCATGCCGAACGCTTCGGCAAACGTATCTTCTATAGTGACGCCATTGATTTGCATCAGATAACCATTTTTCCGATTAAATGGACTCTGCAAGGCAAAAGTTATGCCGGGAAGCGCTTTGTAGTCGGGTTCCCCGATCGTGCCCCATTCCCGGGACTTTCCATCCGGGCGGATTGTCATGGGTGCGCCGTAACGCCGTGACACAGTGACACATGACAGACGCACCTGGTGTGGCACAGGGCCGGGAATGGGGCTGTTTTAGGCTCCCGAAAAAAACAGGCACGACGTTTGCAGTGGCAGCCGGTATGAGAAATTACTGGGCAAATCATCCACAACATCGACGGGTCTACGTCAGCACCACGGCGCGACTGCATCTGGGTTTTCTGGATATCAGCGGGGCCCTGGGGCGGCGTTTTGGCAGTCTCGGACTCAGTATCGATGCGTTCCGTACAACCCTGCGTATGCAGGTCGCAACAACTATCAGCGCCACCGGTCCGTCGGCCGATCGGGCGGCCGATTATGCGGCCCGAATGCTGGATCTGCTCGGTATCGACAAGGGGGTGGAGATCAGCCTGGAGGAGGCGATCCCTGATCATGCCGGCCTGGGCTCCGGTACCCAGATGGCATTGGCGGTCGGACAGGCGATTCATCAGCTGTTCGGGTTGTCGGCCAGCACCCGCCAGGTCGCTACCCAGATGGAGCGGGGACGACGTTCGGGCATCGGCATCGGTGGCTTCGATCACGGTGGTTTCATGGTGGACTGTGGCGTCAGTGAGCAGGCCGCTCCGCCGCCGTTAACCGTGCAGATGCCGTTCCCCGAAGCGTGGCGCATTCTGTTGGTGATGGACAAGGGGGGGCAGGGCCTGCATGGCCAGCAGGAGGTGGAAGCCTTCAAGCGCCTGCCGCCATTTCCCGCCGAGCAGGCCGCCCATCTCTGCCATCTCACCCTGATGCAGATACTGCCCGGTATTCGGGAACAGCAACTGGAGCCGGTCGCGGCCGGTATCGCAGAGCTGCAACGCCGGGTGGGCGACCATTTCGCCCCCGCGCAGGGCGGACGCTTTACCAGCCCCGCTGTGGCAGAGCTTCTGCACTGGGCGGAGTTACAGGGCTATGCCGGTATCGGGCAGAGCTCCTGGGGGCCGACCGGATTTGTACTGTTGCCCGATCAGGCTTCCGCAGAGCAGCTGCGGGATCGAGCACGGCAGCGTGTCGGTGATCTCTCGCCGCTCAGTTTTGAAATTGCCGCCGCCTGCAACCAAGGCAGCCGTGTGGCGATCGAATCAACCCGTCAGTTCACCAAGGAAGCACGATAGCGTATGAATTACGACACCATTCTGCACATGTTTACCGAAGTGCCTAACTTGAGTCCATTTGATGTCAACATGGCGATTGACGCGGGATGGAAGCACTGCATCCCCTATACCGGGCTGCAGGTGTCGCAGGTGGCCGACTTCACCCAGGACGCCATCTTTTCCCGCGGCCCGAAAGGGGTCAAGCGCACCGGTATTTTTATCGGTGGCCGGGATATTCACCACGCCATGGATATGCTCGAAGCAGCCCGCAAGGCGATGGTGCCCCCTTTTGAGGTGTCCGTTTTTGCCGATCCCAGTGGCGCTTTCACCACCGCCGCCGCCATGGTGGCCTGTGTGGAGCAATCGCTGCAGCAGCGCACCGGTGACTCCTTGCAGAACAAGAAGGCCATCGTTTTTGGTGGAACCGGCCCGGTGGGTCAGACCTGCGCCATGCTGGCGGCCCAGGCCGGTGCCGAAGCGATCATCATCAGCCATGAAAACCGGCAGAAGGCCGATCAGGCCGCTACCCAGTGTGCAGAGCGATACGGCATTGAGGTCGGTGGCGCGGTCGGTAGCAATGACACCGAAATCACGGCGCTGCTGGCGGAGGCTGACCTGGTGTTCAGCGCCGCCAAGGCGGGTGTGCAGGTGTTGAGTGAGACACACCTGGCAGCGGCCGGATCGGTACAGGTCTTCTGCGATGTGAATGCGGTACCGCCGGAAGGTATTGCCGGCCTGGGTGTCATGGACAACGGCGTTGTGCTGGAAGCAACGCCGGCCGGTGCGCTGGGGATCGGCGCCCTGGCGGTGGGTAACGTGAAGTACCAGACCCAGCGGGCCATGCTGCAACAGATGGTGGAGAGCGACAGTCCGGTCTACCTGGACTTTGCAGCAGCACTGGCGGTCGCCCGGGACAAGGCCTGATATGCAAGCGGGACAGCCACTCCTGATTCTGGGCAACAGCGTGCGCTATCTGGCGCAGTCCGCCGCCCGGCACGGTCACCGGGTGACCGGCCTGGATCTGTTTGCGGACAGGGACGCAGTGGCGGCCTGTCAGCGCATGGTCAGGAGTGGACGGAGGGATGCAGCGGGCCTGGTGAAAGTTGCGCTGGATCTGGACATGCCGGCCGAAACCGGCTGGATCTACGGGGCCGGATTCGAAGCCGCACCGGCGCAGTTGCATCTGCTGGAGTCCCTGGGGCCCTGCCTGGGTAACGGCCCCCGGACGCTGGAACTGCTGTCCAGTCCCGAACAGTTTTTCGGTCTGCTGGATGAACAGGGCATCAGCTACCCGCCGGTGTCATTCCAGCGACTCCAGGACCCCCGTGGCTGGCTGATCAAGAGTGCGGCCGGTTTTGGCGGCCTGGCTGTCCGGGATGCCGTAACCGGCGGGCCTGTGGATGACCGGACAGACTACTACCAGCGCCGGCTCGATGGGCAGGTCTGTTCACTGACCTTTTTGGCCAACGGTCGCGACCTGGAAGTGCTGGGTATCAACCGGCTCCATGCCGTGGATGGGAACCAGGGTGATTACCGTTTTTCCACGGCGCTGAGTGGTTTCAACCCCGGGCAGCGTCCGGCGCAACAGATGGTGGAGATGGCCGGGAAACTGACCCGCGCCCTGCAACTGCGCGGGGCAAACAGTATCGACTGTCTGTTGGATGGCGATCAACTGTTTCTGCTGGAGCTGAACGCGCGGCCACCGGCCACGCTGGAGCTCTATGAAGAGGCGCTCCCCCAGGGTGGCGCGGCGGCCCATATCGCCGCCTGCCGAGGCGAGCTGCTGAGCCCCGTCGGTGACAGAAGGGTCCGGGGCTACCGCATCTGTTACGCGGAGCGGGAACTGGTCATCGGTCAGTTCACCTGGCCGGTATGGTGTAGTGATCTTCCGGCCACCGGCAGCCGCTGTGAGCAGGGCTCGCCCATTTGTGGAGTGCATGCCGATGGTGCAACGGCTGCGCAGGTGGAACGGCTCCTGCAGGAGCGGATTGAAGAGATCAAATTGCTTATTGAATTATCCGGCCAGGAGGCGGCCTGACATGACGTTGCAAGAAAAACTTCCCTCGCTGAACCGGGAGACCCGCCAACTGGTAGAGGCCATGCTGGCAAACGCGGCTTCCCTTCGGGTACAGCCCCAGCTGATGGACAACGGGGTGACAGTCATCGACGCCGGCATCAACTCTCTTGGCGGCCTGGAGGCGGGCCGGCGGATTGCCGAGATCTGCATGGGCGGGCAGGGCCATGTCTCCCTGCAGGCCAGCGGCACCGTGCCGGGTTGGGGTTCCAATATCACGGTACACAGTAATCAGCCGGTAGTGGCCTGCCTGGGCAGTCAATACGCCGGCTGGAGCCTCTCCCATGGTGAAGGGAAGTCCGCCTTTCACGCCCTGGGCTCCGGCCCGGGACGCATTCTGGCGCGCAAGGAGAAACTCTACGATCACCTGGCCATCGAGGATAGTGCCGACTGCGCCACCCTGGTGCTGGAGGTGGATCAGCTGCCGCCCCTGGAACTGACCGACAGGATTGCTGCGGATTGTGGTGTGGCCCCGGAACGGTTGTGTCTGATCCTGACCCCCACCCGCAGTCTGGCCGGTACCACCCAGGTGGTGGCCCGGGTACTGGAAGTGGCGCTGCACAAGGCGCACGAACTGGGCTTTGAACTGGACCATATTGTGGATGGCATGGCGACGGCGCCGTTGCCACCCCCGGCGCCGGATTTTCTGCAGGCCATGGGCCGCACCAATGATGCCATCCTGTTTGCCGGACAGATCCAGCTGTTCGTGACCGGCGAAGACAGCGCCGCCGAGGCGTTGGCGGCGAAGCTGCCCAGCAGTACTTCGGATGATTACGGGCGCCCCTTTGCAGAGATTTTCAAGGCGGTCAATTACGACTTTTTCAAAATTGATCCGCTGCTGTTCAGCCCGGCCCGGGTGATGGTGAGCAATCTGGATACGGGACGCAGTTTTACCCAGGGTGCGATTGACCGGGAACTGCTGCTGCTCTCCTTTGGGGTCGCCCTATGACACTGCGGGTCGCCATTATCACCGATGATCCGGGCTGGCACGGCAAACGGCTGCGGGAGGCGTTCCAGGCCCGCGGTGTGGAGTGTCTGTTCAGTTCGCTGCAACAGGCTCGGATCGAATTGGGTCGGACGGTGAGCGTGGTGTTGCCCGGTTTCGAAGCGGCACTGCCGGATGCGGTTTTCGTGCGCGGCATACCCGGCGGCACACTGCAGCAGGTGGTGTTTCATCTGAATGTACTGCACATCCTCAAGGAGCTGGGGGTGCGGGTTTACAACGATGGGCGGGCCATTGAGCGTTCGGTGGACAAGGCCTGGACATCGGCCCGGCTGTCGCTGGCGGAGATCCCCACCCCGGCCACCTGGATCTGTACTGATCGGCAGATGACGGAAAGCGTTGTGCAACGGGAGGCGGCCGCCGGTCATGCCCTGATCTGCAAACCTCTGTTTGGTTCCCAGGGCCAGGGGATCGTACGGGTAACGGATTGCGCTGATCTACCGGAAGCGGATGCGATGCACCACGTCTGGTATCTGCAACGCTTCATTCCGCAGACTGACCAGTTGGCCTGTGACTGGCGAGTGTTTGTCATCTCGGGTGTGGCAGTGGCGGCGATGCGGCGCAGCACCTCGGGCTGGCTGGCCAACGTGGCACAGGGCGGTACCTGCCAGGCGGCGTTGCCGGAAGGGGAGTTGAAGCAGCTGGCGGAACAGGCGGTGGCCTGTCTGGATATGGATTACGCCGGAGTGGATCTGATGCGGGATGTGCAGGGCAACTGGTGGGTGATTGAGATCAACAGCGTCCCCGCCTGGCGCGGTCTGCAACGGGTCACGGCGGTGAATATTGCCGATGCGCTGGCAGATGACCTGCTGGCCAAGGTTCGGTGTGCGGAACCCTGTGAGGCGTTACGGTGACCCCGATAACCACCCAACAGCTGGAGACCCACTACCTGGATGCCTGCTTTCTGGATGTGGCGGCACTGAAACCCGGTAACGTCTCGTTCCATGCAGGCGGTCACGGGATGGATGGGGAGCTGTTTCTGCGCAGTGCACTGGTCAGTGCCGAAGTGCTGCTGCAACCGGGATTGGCCCTGGGTGAACGTATCTATCGTGCAGTGAAAGTGACCGGGGACACGGTGGGCTGCAACACCAACCTGGGCATTATCCTGCTCTGTGCGCCTGTTATCCAGGCGCTGCTGGAGTATCCGGAGCAGCCCTTGGAGCAGGGCCTGCGCCAGGTGTTGTCGGCCGCCGGGATTGCGGATACCCAGCAGGTCTTTGCCGCCATACAGCTGGCCAATCCCGGCGGCCTCGGCAGTGCGGCTGACCATGATGTTTCAGGACCCGCCACGGCTTCTCTGACAACAGTGATGACGGTGGCAGCAGAGCGGGATCTGATCGCACGCCAGTACAGCAACGGCTTTCGTGAGTTGTGCCGTGTGGCAGTGCCTCATCTGGATCATCTCATGCAGCGGGGCGGTGACGAAAAGAGCGCGTTGACCGATCTGTTCCTGCACATGCTGGCCCGCTACCCGGACAGCCACATAGTCCGCAAGCATGGCGAGGAGAAGGCTGCAATCGTATCCCGTTGGGCAGCCGATCTGCATCGCCAGTACCTTGCGGCGGAAGATGATGAAGTGGGTCATGACCTATTGCTCGGACTGGATCAGAAACTGAAACAGCTGGAGATAAATCCTGGTACGACGGCAGATTTCTGTGTGGCCGGCGTATTCATCCATCGTTTGCAGCAGCAAGCGATTAACACTACCGGGGTAGCCCGGAATTATCCGCGGACCATGAAGCCATTCCAGGCCGATAATCCGCAAATACAATAAGCCTTAAATCTTGAGGAGAACCGATATGGCAGTTATTAACAAAACACTGGTTGGTGAAGCACTGGTTGGTGATGGCAACGAGGTAGCACACATCGACCTGATCATGGGTCCGCGTGGTTCGGCTGCCGAGACCGCATTCTGCAACGGACTGGTCAACAACAAGGATGGTTTCACCTCCCTGTTGGCTGTTGTGGCACCCAACCTGCCCTGTAAGCCCCACACCATGATGTTCAACAAAGTGACCATCAAGGGCGCCACCCAGGCCGTACAGATGTTTGGTCCGGCTCAGCGTGGTGTTGCCATGGCTGTGGCGGATTGCCTGGAAGACGGCACCATTCCGGCCGATGAGGCGGATGACGTCTTTATCTGCGTGGGTGTGTTCATTCACTGGGAAGCGGCCGACGATGCCAAGATCCAGGACTACAACTACGAGGCAACCAAGCAGTCCATCAAGCGGGCCATTGCCGGTACTCCGACCCCTGCAGAGGTGATTGCAGGCAAGAGCAGTAACGAGCATCCGTTTGCGGCTCACGCCTAAGTGATGATTGTGGGGTCCCCTGGGCCCCACAATTTTTTCCCGTCAGGAGCAGGCTATGCACTGTTTGGAATGTGGCGCACCACTATCCCGGTTGGATAACGGGCATCTACTCGAATGCAGCGGTTTGACGGTCCAGGAGTATGCGATACGTCATCAACTGCCGCTGGACATGATTCTGCACAGCGATCAGATCAATCTGCCTGATCATATTGATAACTATACCGGACCCACCGCCAGACCCACCGAAACGGCACGCCAGGTGCTGCTCGGACTACGTTGGGCAGGTCTGTTGCAGGAACACGACGGTTTTGTCGATGTGGCCGGTGAGATACGTCGTCTGGATCTGCTGTTATGGATCCAGGAGCATCTGGTCGATTACGGTTTTCAGTTTCACCAGGATTATGAATATCGCGCCGACACTCACCGTGTCGTCGCCAAAAATTTTCTACGGGCACCAATGCGCAATCTGGTCC
The DNA here is from genome assembly GCF_001007875.1 of Sedimenticola thiotaurini. Taxonomy (NCBI): domain Bacteria; kingdom Pseudomonadati; phylum Pseudomonadota; class Gammaproteobacteria; order Chromatiales; family Sedimenticolaceae; genus Sedimenticola; species Sedimenticola thiotaurini. The sequence continues at coordinate 388,216 of NZ_CP011412.1, forward strand.
ATGACTGGGCCATGCCGGAGCCGCCTCCGGCGTTTCTGGGGGCGTTGGCAGTTTACGTGGCGCAGCGCGCCGAGTGGCACGCCGGTTACCTGTTTATGGCCTTCAGTCGATCTATTTATGCGGAGACGGTGCGCGAAGAGCTGGTCCGCAATCATCAGATTCACTGCGAGATACTGGATGCCGCGGATAACGGTGGCGAAGCGCTGCTACGCACCAGGAGTTTGGCGGATGGGGAGAAGCTGCTGGATCTGCTCCAGGAACAGCTGCAGGAGATGCCCACCGCCTGGGAACGTTTTCAGGCGGACACACCGACCGCCAGCGTGACCAAGGAGCTGGTGTTCGATTCGGCCCATTTCATCACCGATCACCCGGCCAAGTGTTCTAATCTGCACGGTGGGCGTTATGTCCTGCAGGTGGAGGTGACCGGACGCATTGATCCGATCACCGGCTGCGTAGTGGATTACGGTTATCTGAAGCGGGTGGTGAACCATCTGATCATCGAGCGTTTTGATCATCACCATCTGAATTACGCGGCGGAGGAGTTAGCCTGGCGCTCCAGCACCGAGATGTTATGTGTCTTTATCTGGGAGCAGCTGATCGGCTATCTGCCCGGGTTGAGCAGTCTGCGGCTGTATGAAACTACCAGCTCCTGGTGCGACTACCAGGGCAGGTCACTGGCCGAGCAGCAGGCCCAGGGAGCGGAACCGGTACTCTACCCGTTTCGGGGTGAAAGTGAACAGATGGCGCGTCGGCAGCGACTGATCCAGCGCTCCGGCAAACCCAGGGTAGCGGCATGTTCCATCAGCTGAACAGCTTCAGGTCGGCCGTGCTCAGGTTGCCGTTATGCAGCGCACTGGCCAGCAGCACACCGGCTGCGCCGGCCCTTTCCAGCTGTTCCAGGTCGGTCCGGTTGCGTACCCCTCCGGCCATGTATAGCGCCGCATCCGGTGCGATCGCCTGCCAGCGGACGAGACGCGCCATGTCGGGGCCTTGCAGTGATCCGACCCGGGCCAGATTCATCAGGATCAGGGTGTCCGGGCGACGCTCCCTATCCGCTGTGATACCCGATGGATCGCGCAGCTCATCATCGACCGAATCAATCGAGAGTATGGCCTGGTCAAGTGAGAACGGCTCTCTGAACTGCCAGCACTCGGAGCCGATGACCGGACGAAAAGGGATTTCTGACCGCAGTTTGTGGACCGCTGCAGGCGAGGAAAACCCCCCATCTATCCACAGCGTCAGATCGGGAAAGGTGTGAGCAATTGTCTGCAGAATTGATAAGTTGCCCGTTCCGCCGCTCATTATGGCATCCAGATCCGCCACGTAGAGCTGTTGCAGGCCGTAGTCGTGATGAAATTTTCCGATCAGCGGCAGCACTTCACCCTGTTGGCATAAGGGCGATTGCAGTGGCTGATAATCGCTGCGGCAACCGCGTAGGGCATGTACTGCCTGGCCGTGCAGAAGATCGATGACAGGGATGATATTCAAGGAGTTTGTATGCGGGTGTTTGTGTTTGAGTATATAACCGGCGGCGGTTGCGTGAACGAAGAGATGGTACCAAGTCTGAGGGCGGAAGGCGATCTGATGCTCAATGCGATTGTCCGGGATCTGAGCAAACTGGAGTCTGTTGATGTGCTTGTGATGCGGGACGCCCGCCTCGATTCGCTGGCACTGCCCACCCATACCTGTTGGGTTGATGATGACTGGTGGAGCGCCTGGCTGGACTGTGTGGAGAGTGTGGACGCGGTGCTGCCCATTGCACCGGAAACCAACGGCATTCTGGAGTCGCTCTGCCGTACCGTGGAGGAGTCCGGTAAGCTGCTGCTGAACAGCAGTGCCGAGGCGGTGGCGGTGGCCTCCAGTAAAAAGGCCACGGTGGATTGTCTGGCCCTGCAGGGCGTTCCGGTGATCCCGACCTGGCGGTTCGGTGCCCACCCCCGGTTCAATGAACACCCTCTGGTGGTAAAACCGGATCAGGGCGTGGGTTGCCAGGATATTCACATCATTGCCGATGAAACCGCCCTGATTGAATATGTGGATAGCCGGGATCCCCTGATTGAGTGGGTGGTACAGCCCTACATCGTCGGGCAGGCGATCAGCATGTCGATCATGGTGGGGCAGAGCTGTGTCTGTCTGGTGGGCACCAACATCCAGCGGGTGGTACAGATGGATGATGGCTTCTACCTGCTGGGGTGTGCGGTCAACGGACTCAAGAGTCACCAGGGTGAACTGCTTGATCTGGCGAAAGGGATCTGCGGCGCGATCCCGGGTCTGTGGGGCTACGTGGGGGTGGATCTGATCCTGACCGAGCAGGGACCGGTGGTGTTGGAGATCAATCCCCGACTCACCACCGCCTATGTGGGGTTGAGTCAATCGACCGGCATGAACCTGGGGGCCATGCTTGTGCAGATGGCGGAGCGTCCCGGCCTGTTACCGACCGGCTTGATTACCGGGGAGTGCGTGAATATCGATCTGGAGCTGGGTCGTGTCGCTTGAGCGGGGCATAATCGGCTGGGATGTGGGCGGTGCCCACCTGAAGGTGGCGTGGCTCGATGAACAGGCCGTTCTGCGGCGGGTGGAGATCCGGGCCACACCCCTGTGGCAGGGGCTGGAATCCCTGGATCTGGCGATCCGGGAGTTGGCCGGCGAATTGCCGCTTCAGCAGTGTGAACACCGTGTTACCATGACCGCGGAACTGGTTGATCTGTTTGATGATCGCCGTGCCGGGGTGTGTGAACTGGTGGCGTGGTTGAGTGCCAGGCTGCCGCCGTCACAACTGCTCTTTTTCGCTGGCCGGAAGGGGTTTGTAACGGCTGATGGAGCCCGTCAGTATGCTGAACAGGTCGCCTCCGCCAACTGGCTGGCCACCACCTGCTATGCGGCTTCGGTCATCCCCAGTGGCGTCATGATCGACGTGGGGAGCACCACCAGTGACCTGCTGCCTTTTGAACATCATCGGTTGCGGAACCGGGGTTTTAGCGACCGGGATCGACTCGCCAGTGACGAGATGATCTATGCCGGTATCGTGCGCACCCCCTTGATGGCGATCAGTGATCGGGTACCATTCCACGGTGAATGGCTGACCCTGGCCAATGAACATTTCGCTACCACGGCGGATGTCTACCGCATACTGGGGGATTTACCGGAACACGCCGATCTCTATCCGGCCGCGGACGGCAAGGAGCACTCGGTTGAGGCCAGCATGCGACGCCTGGCCCGTATGATCGGTGCCGACCTGGCGGATGGGTCCGACTACGACTGGTACCGGCTGGCGGGATTTTTCGCCGACCGGCAACTGGATCGGCTGGCGTTGGCCTGCCAGCGTCAATTGAGCCTGGGACTGGCGGAGTCGTCCCAGTTGATCGGTGCCGGAGTGGGACGTTTTCTGGTGCAGCGCCTGGCAGACCGGCTCGGTTATGGTTATATCGATATGGGTGAACTGCTTGCGCATGGCGATGAGGATGCCATGATGGCGGCGGATTGCGCGCCGGCAGTGGCGCTGTTGCGTCTGCAAAGAGACCGGGAGGCCCTATGTGTCTGAGAGTGGAAATACCTTACCAAGTGGATAGTGCGGCGCTGTTCGAGCGTATCGCCGATGCCTCCTGGGCGGTTTTTCTGGACAGTGGCCGCCCCGGCAACATGACCGGCCGTTATGACATTCTGGCCGCTGACCCCTATCTGACCCTCACCACGCGGGACAATATTACCGAAATACACCATCGGGATAAGGTACGGCTTAGCCCGGACGATCCCTTTGCACTGCTGCGGGAGGCGTTGGCCGAGCCTGCAGAGGAGATGCCCGATCTGCCGTTCTGCGGTGGCGCCATCGGCTGGTTCTCCTATGACCTGGGCCGGCGTATCGAACGGTTGCCGGAGCCGGCCAGGGATCGGGAACAGTTGCCGGAGATGGTTATCGGCCTGTATGACTGGGCGGTGGTGGTGGATCACCAGCAGCGCCGCAGCTGGCTGGTGGGGCAGGGCCGGGATCAGCGTACCCGGAAGCGCTGGTGGTCACTGATAAAACGCTTCTGTCTGCCGGCCAAGCCGTCCAAACGGCTACCGTTCCGGATTACCGGCCCGACCCGCAGCAACATGGATCGTGCCACCTATGGCGACGCGTTTGACCGAATAAAACGGTATATCCGGGAGGGCGACTGTTATCAGGTCAACTTTGCCCAACGGTTTTCCGCCCCGGCGGAGGGGGACGGCTGGAGCGCCTACCAGGAACTGCGCAGTCTGAATGCGGCCCCCTTTTCCGCCTATCTCCGCACCCCCTATGCCGAGATCCTCAGTTCATCCCCGGAGCGCTTCCTTAAGCTGACCGGCCAGCGGGTCGAGACCAAGCCGATCAAGGGAACCCGTCCCCGGGGTGACACACCGGAGGGGGATTCCGCCATGGCCCGGGAGCTGGCGGCCAGCACCAAGGATCGGGCCGAGAACCTGATGATCGTGGATCTGCTGCGCAACGACATCGGTCGGGTCTGTCAGCCCGGTTCGGTGCGGGTGCCGAAGCTGTTTGCCGTGGAGAGCTACGCCACCGTTCACCACCTGGTCAGCACGGTGACCGGAGAGCTGGCGGAAGATCAGGATGCCAGTGGACTGCTGCGTGCCTGTTTCCCCGGCGGCTCCATCACCGGGGCCCCCAAGATCCGCGCCATGGAGATCATTACCGAACTGGAACCGGACAGCCGGGGGCTCTATTGTGGTTCCATCGGTTATATCAGCTTCGACGGTCAGATGGACAGCAACATTGCCATCCGCACCCTGGTTTACAACCAGGGCGAGATACGCTGTTGGGCCGGTGGAGGCATCGTGCATGACTCGGATGTGGATGCGGAGTACCAGGAGACCTTTGACAAGGCATCCGCCCTGCTGCAACTGCTCAACCAGAACCAGGTGGTCCGATGTGGGTAGTCAAGATTGGCGGCAGTCTCTACGACACGCCGCAGTTACAGGCGTGGCTGGGGACGCTGGCCGGGCAGGTCGATCCGACCATCATTGTGCCGGGTGGCGGTCCCTTTGCCGATCAGGTTCGTGAGGCACAACAGCGCTGGCGTGTGGATGATGCCACCGCCCACCGCATGGCCCTCAGCGCCATGGATCAGTACGGCCTGCTGATGGCGGGACTGGAGCCACGCCTGCTGGCGACGGCCGGTCCGGTCAAGCTGAAACAGAGCCTGACCGATGGTAGAAGTGCGGTCTGGCTGCCGGCCGCGGATGATCCCGACGTGGAACGCAGCTGGCGGGTCACCTCCGACAGTCTGGCACTCTGGCTGGCCCACCAGGTCGGGGCGGACGGGGTGGTGCTGATCAAGTCGGCACCCCTGACCACAGCGCGGGAAGAGTTGCTGGATGCCGCTTTTGACGCCTATCAGCAACAGTGGGGAGTCAAGGTGCGGCTGGCGCACCGTGACGGAAGCAGTGACTGGCCGGCGCTGTTGGGAAAATGATCAACCGGAAACGAATCATATAACCTCCGCTTCGGACCGTTCGTATCTACAACGGTCCTTTTTTTTGTCTACTCGGGGGGCATGTCGCGCCACTCGATCCGGGTCACATCCAGGGTCTCCTGTAACTTCTCGATGCAGTCCGTTACGGCAAAGGGTTTGCAGGAGTAGAGCTCCAGGGTAAACAGCTTCTGCTCCCGCCAGGTATAAAAGGAGCAGCCCGATTCGGCCCAGGCCTGGAAGCCGCCGATGCCGTGGTGCAGTTCACTGACCTGATCGGGGGAGAAGATCAGCAGATCGCTGATCGGCGTCATGCCGAGGGTTTCGGTCATCACCTCCAGCACTTGCCGTACCGTCTGTTCGTCGATCTCCCTGACCCCATAGAGTCCCTCAACAATGGCCCGCTGGCGAAAAATCTCCGGACAGATGGTCATTAATGAACCGCCAGCAGGGGGGCGCTGATCACCGGGGCATCCAGGTTCAGGGGCAGCACATCCCTGACCCGCATCATGGCGCCATGATCAACCCGGCTGGAGCGCCCCGATACGCAAAGGGCGCTGCGGAAACCCAGGTAGTCGGCCCCCAGGGGCAGCAGGGTGGGAATATCCGCCAGGGTCAGGCGACCGGCCAGGCCACAGATCAGTCCCAGCCGTTGCGCCTGATCGACAAATCGAGCCAGGCGGGCCGGGCTCCAGAGATCGGTCAGACGTCCCCGGTGTTTGTCTGCGGTATCGATCATGACGCCGTGAAAACCGTACACCGACAGCAGGGGCAACAGCGCCAGGGGATTAAAACGATCGGCAAAACAGACCGCAATCAACCGGTGGTTTGCGCACTCCTCCTCCAGTGCCTGGATGCAGTCGGCGGCCCCCTGTTCCTCAAACAGTCCCAGCTTGATGTAGTCAACACCGCAGCTGGCGGTATTTCTGACCGCCATCCGGATGCGGTCCGGGTCGGCAGGCAAATCTCCGATGGTGGCGCTGACTGGCCGCTTGCCATCCACGTAATCAACAATATTGGCAATCTGTTCCCGGCTTAAGGCGCCCAGGGCACCACGGGTCGGGTCTTTGCAGTCGATGATGTCGGCATAGGCGTGCAGCGCGATGGCCGCCTCTTCGACGGAGCAGATACTGGCGAGCAGACCGGTCATGCGCACTGCCTCCTGCGGAAATCATGGAGTCGTTGCATCAGCCAGTCCCAGGCCTCCTGCTCCTCATTACCGGCGGTCTTGTCCATGGCGATTTGCAGATAGGCGATTTCCCTGTCCACCTTTTCCGCCTCCAGCATATGCAGACGGCTGACCAGTATGGCGAGTTCGATCACCGCAGCCTGTGCCCGGTTATAACCGCTGAAGGGGCGATGATTGGCCTGGTGTAGCGGAACACAGAGCAGTTCCGGTCGTTGCGGATCCTCCTTTACCTGCTCTACCCGCAGCTCCTGATGAGACAGGGCGTGCTCCAGCCGGTGTCCGGCAATCGCATCGCAGGCTGTCAGGGGCCAGTCAACATGTCCGCTGAGACAGCCGGCATAGACCCGCACGTCGTCGGTAGTGTTGATACTGGCCGTCCCTTCCCGCAACAGGTTGTCCAAGGTACGGGAGGGGCGAAAGGGTGCGATCAGCCAGCGCTCTTCCCGCTGGCGGATACCCATTGGTGCAATATGGGCGGAACCGTCCGCATTGCGGGTGATGACAATCACTTCATGGATGCGTTCACTCATGGGCGCCTCAGTGGAATACCAGTTCGCTGCCGACAGTTTCAAGCAGATGTTGCGGATCGAGCTTGTAGTTATCCATTTTCATCAGATGATAGCGGTCAAAGTAGGTGCTGATGGCGGATTCGATGCCCCGGTCAAATTCGGGTGCGACCGCATGGGTCTTGCCCTGGATGACCTGAATCACCCGGCCGTTCTCCACTACCGGCACGCCGTTTTTCAAAACCAGTTCCGCGTTGCCGAACATGGCCGCCTTGTCCTCCTGGGGCCGGTAAACGGCAATATCGGCGATGGCACCTACCGACAGGTGGCCCCGGTCTTTCAGGCCCAGCAACTTTGCCGGGGCGGCCCGGGTCATGATGGCGATTTCGTTCAGGTCATACTCCCGTTCCAGGTGGCGCAGCAGGGAGATATCCGCCGACTTGGCATTGATGCTCTCCAGCCACTGGTTACGATACTGACGATCCATCAACAGCTTGAACAGCTCCGGGTAGGCGGTGAAGGGCGCCCCGTTGGGATGGTCGGTGGTGAAGAAGACCCGCCAGGGGTCATCGATCAGCAGGAACAGCTCCAGGCCGATGGCCCACTGCAGGGCATTGACATAGTTCTTGGCCCGGTAACGGAACGGCACGATACCGCCACCGCCATCTTCACCTTCCCACACCACCCATTTTTTGGGATTGGCGATATGGCGGGCATCGAACTGGCGCATGATATCGCCGGAGATGGTGACCGTCTGACCGAACAGTACCTGGCCGATGTCCACCGTGATATTGGGATTGGCCATCACCGCATCGGCCAGGGCCCGGGCACCGGATGAGAAACCGGAATCCCCCTCGTCGCCGTAGCCGTAGAACTGTACGTGGGCCAGGTGCATGGGCAGGCCGTCGGCGGCCTTGATGGTATCGAGTGCGGTGTTGACGTTGCCCGGAATGCCCAGATTGTTACAGTGCACATGGACCGGATGGGCGATACCCAACTGCACCACCGCCCGCTGTACCGCGTTGAGAATGGCCCGGGAGGTCATGCCGTACATCGGCACCTCGTCATCCAGGTTCAGCTGTCGCTCGTTGAACTTGAAGGCGGTGGCGCCACCGGCATTGATCACCTTGACCCCCAGGCACTGGGTGGCGTGCAGGGTCCAGGCGATGTAGTCATTGATGCGCGCCTGCTCGGCACCGTCCCGCAGCATGCGCAACAGGAAATCGTCGTTGCCGACAATGGCCAGGCCGGCGGTGTCGATAATCGGTATATCGGCCAGTTCGGCATGGGCCTGGTGGGCATTGATCGGCAGCACGGCGGGCTCGACCACCGTGGTGAAGCCCATCTCGGCGTAGCGGTAGCCGGTGTCACTGCCGGACCATTTGGCCCCGGAGAAGGGGAACCTGGGACGCCGCGCCTGCTCCGCCAGATGCTGTTCAGGCAACAGCAGCCGGGCGTTGTTGACATTACCACCGGCGATATGGCTGTGGATATCAATGGCCCCGGCCATCAGGATCCTGCCCTCCAGGTCGATGGTCCTGTCCGCCTCCGCCGGGTTTTCCGGTGCTGCACAGATGTAGCCATCCCGTACCCAGACATCCCCGGGGGCGCCGTTCAGCTCATTGACGGGATCATAAATCTGCGCGCCTTTCAGTCGTATCAGCATCGGCGTGGCTCCTGTGAAATCAGCTGGTCGCAAAGCGCGCCACTATCGGGTAACGGGCTCTCCCTTAGCGCCGGGAGAGGGACCAGGCGCAGACCATCGGCCCGATGCAGATAGCCCCGTCGGTGAACCCCGGGCACCGCCACCGGCAGAAACAGCGCCGGTGGTTTGTCGGTGAAGGACATGGCCGGATGGCCGAACACAATGGTGGGCTGGGCAACCGCCGGTGGTGGGTCGCAACGCAGGCTGCTGAACCAGACCAGCAGGTCCGCTTCACCCGACTGCAGCAACCGGTCGCCGGCCTGCATCTGCAGATCCTGCTCGGGATAACCCTTGGCGTGGCAGGTACGGATACCAAAGCCGTTGTGCCAGGTGGCGCTCAGTTGTGCGGTGGTGTCCCCATCGCCGGCACCCAGCATGAGCAGCGCGCTGCGCCGGGTTTCATTCAGATCCCGCACCAGTCCCACGCAGGTGCGCACGATCAGTTCCGCCCGTTGCTCGGGCAGGGGAGCGATGACAAACACCGGGTAGCTGGCGGCATTGATCTGCCCGATCAGCGTTTCACTGTCGGCGATATCCTGCTGCACCGGCTTGCCGGCCAGTCGTGCCCGCACGATGGAGAGCAGATCCAGGCAGTCGTCCCCCAGTTCCCGGATGGTGGGCGGCACGTCACCGTGCAGCCGCTCGGAACCCTCCAGCATCTTCTCCCGCAGGCGCGGGTAGAGCTGCTCCGGCGCAGTGCCGATCAGTATCACCAGGTCGGCCCGGTTACGTACCTCGCCCATGCTGCTGATCTGCCAGCCGCTCTGCTGGTAGATGCGCAGATTACGGGCGATAGCGTCGCCATGCAGGTGGTCGATGGAACCGCCGAAGTGATCCGCCATCCTGATTGCGGCACGGCTGTCCAGCAGGTCGCCGGCCAGTCCATGAAACAGGGGGTGTTTTGCCCCTTTGAGCAGGGAGCCGGCCTGTTTCATGGCCGCTTCCCAGCTGGCCTCCTCGCCGTCAATGAGCGGGGTCTGCCGGGTTGCCTGCAACGCGCTGCGAAAACCCTGGTCGGCCTTGTTACAACCGAACTGGGGCGTGGTGGTTTCTCTATTGTGTAGTGGCAGTGACAGATCGTCACAAACCATGGCACAGAAGGGGCAGCTAATATATGCCAATGTATCAAGTCTGTCGTGTCTGTTCATAATGACCAGAAGAGAGCAAAAGCCGGGCCAACCTCAATCAATCGCTTTCCTGGGGACCGGTTTCCGGTGCTTTTTGGTGCTGCCCGGTTTGGCGTATTCCAGCAGATTCTCCTCCGCCGCCGGTGTGGCCACGCCCCAATCCAGCAGCTGATCCTGGGTGTAGCGTTTGCCCAGTTGCAGGGCTACCTGGGCACGGGCCAGTTCGACACCCAGGTAGAAGGCGTGGCTGCCGTCCTCTTCCACCCCCAGATGGGGGAACAGGTCAAACGGATCGGTCGCCCGGTGCAGCCCCTCCCGGTTGTAGATATGGATGCCGTCCTGGTTCACCTGAATACGAAAGTTGCGATCTTTGACCTGCTCTGCGGCCTTGCGGATCTCGGTGGAATCGTAGGGGAACGGGTTGCGCTCGTGGCGATTGCTGAGTCCGCCATGGAGCCGTTTCGGCAGGGTGAGCTCCGCCCGGGAGCGGTACATGATGCGTCGGGAGAGGTCCGCCTCCCGGATCGCTGAACGGCAGTGGGGGCTCACCGCGGTGGTCAGTACCGCCCCGACATGCAGTTCGGAGATGATGCCGAACAGCAGGGCGTTGATCCCGCTGGTGTCCGCCTCGGTCAGTTCGGTCAGGTTGCCCACGCCCATCATCATGGCTGCGTCCGGCAGTCGTCGGCGCGCCTCGTGATAGCGGACGATAGAGTCAGTGAAACCGAAATGGATCGGCTCCAGGATCGGATCGATATAGCTGTGGCGCCCCTGGACAGCGAGCCTCTCCCAGGCCCGCTGCAGGCTATCCAGATCCCCCTCGGTGCCGGGAATCAGGATGGGCGTGGCGTCCACTTCGTCGGCAATCCACAGGGTCTGTTCGGTCAGGCTGAGCAGGTAGTCGGCTCCCGCCTTACCGCCCGTCAGCAGCTCCTCCTCCCGGTGGGAGTCGACGCTGACCTGGAAGCCGGCCGATTTCAGCAACCGGACACTCTCCGCCAGATGGGGGAAGGGCTGGTCGGGCAGACCGCCCAGGTCGATCACGTCCGCGCCATCCTGCCGGAAGCGCTCCGCTCGCTGGAGAATTTCGGCCGGTGTCAGGTTGGGGGCATCCACCACCTCGGCGAAGATCAGCACGTCGTGCTGGCTCAGATCGACCGGTTGTCCCGACTCCCCCAGCCACTCCGGCAGATCGCGCAACTCATCCGGGCCACGCTGGAACGGCACGCCGAAGTGCTCGCTCAATGCCTGCAGATCACCGCGACAGCGACCGGGGATCACCACCCGACTGGCGTTACCGGTATGGGGTAACTGGCGTTTGATCATGTCGGCGGTCAGCAGGGCGGCGACCTTCACTTTGAGTGGTCGCACCTCCCAGCTGATGGGGGAAGGTGCCAGGTCATGCAGCACCTGGTTGAGGCTGGCTTCGGCCAGCGAGCCGGTCAGAAAGAGGAGATGTTCTGACATGGTTGCGGTATGCCGAGGGCATCCTCCAGTGAACTCAGGCGGGTAACCACCCGGGTGTATTCGAAATCCATCAGCCGTTCCGTATTCTCCAGATCGATGCGGCGCGGGTAGACCTTGACGGTGCCGCCGGGTGCTTCGGTCTCCATCTCCGGCGCCACGTCACAGGCGAACACGATACTGGGTATGCGGCACTTGCCGGCCTGGGCGTAGATGTTGGTGACCAGGGAGTCGGAGATGCCGTAGACCATTTTTGCCACGCTGTTGGAGGTGGCGGGGGCCACGATCAGTTGTTCGTACACCCCTTCGTAGAACAGGCCGACCGGCGGCGCGCTGGCGGTGTTGTCGTGGAAAATGCGAAAATGTTCCTTCAGCTCCTTGACCGGATAGCCGTACACCTGCAGAACCTCCGCCGCCGCCTTGCTCAGAAACAGGTCCACATTGGGTAGCTGTTCCGCCAGTTGCAGACACTCCTTCAGGTAGTGCCCTGAGCCGGTGATGGCCCAGGCGATGCGACCTGTATCAGACATGGCTGATCTCCCGGTGATAGATGCCCCACTGCTGATCCGCCTCTTCGACCGCCACCTCCAGGCTGTGCAGATTACCCAATCCCTGGCAGGCCTCCAGGGATTCGATCAGCCGGTTACTGATATGGTAGGCGAGCATTTCCGCCGTAGTGTTGGCTACCGGCAGCAGAATGCAGCTGGAGCGGCTCAGGATAAAGCGCTTGTCGTAACTGCGGATCTCCAGCAGCTCCTCCTCCCGTTCAGTCAGGCTCACCTCGTCACTGGCGGTGGGTACCAGTACTCCGTCATGCAGCTCGCTGCAGATCTGTGCAGCCAGCTTGTTGAGCAGGACAAAGTCGATCACAAAGGCGTCTGCGGTGTTCTCCCCCCGGGCCTCCAGTTGCACATGGAAGTTATGACCATGGATGTTTTCACAACTCCCGTTGAAGGTGATGAAGTGGGCGGCGTTGAAATGGAGTTCGCCCGGGTGTACGCGCACGGCAAAGTGATTCATGGCTTGGGGTCCTGCTGATTAACTCTCTTGGGACTACTGTTAGCAAGTGCCGGGCCAACCGTGGGGCCGTGGGGAAGGGGGCAGGGTCGAGCGGGAACGTCCCGGCTCCACTGCTCACGGTGACAGCCAGCCCGTAGTGGACCTTTGTGCCACTTTTTCACTCCAGGGGATGCTCCTGAACGGGCTGAAATGGCCGGCAGGAACCGCTCTGGCCGGGCCCGGAGCGCTTCCGGACCGGCCCAGCGCACGGTTAACGTGGCGGTTTTACATCATACCGTTTCATTTTTCGGTACAGAGTGTTACGGCTGATGTTCAATTTCGTGGCAACCCGTGTCACATTCCAGTGTGCCGCCTCCAGCTCCCGGATGATGGCGTCCCGTTCAGCGATATCCAGTGGGTTACTGGGACGCGCCCGCGCCCTTGGCTCGCCACTGGCGTCACCACAGTCACTGAAAATCTCTTCTGGCAGATCATCCAGCCGGATCTGGTTATTCTCACAGAGCCCGATGAGTGTGCGCATGATGTTGCGCAGTTGCCGGATGTTGCCCGGCCATTCGTAATGCTCCAGGGCGTCCAGCGCATCCTCTGTAATGTTCACCTCGCCCAGGGGTGCCGCTTCCAGCTTCAGGATATGCTGAATCAGGGCGCGCCGATCCTCCCGGTCCCGCAGCGGCGGCATCTGCAGACTGATGCCGTTCAGCCGGTAAAACAGATCCTCCCGGAAGGTGCCGTCCTCGATCTGCAGTTGCAGATTCTGGTGGGTGGCGCTGATCAGTCGGATATCCACCTTGATCGGGGTTTCACTGCCCAGGGGGATCACCTCGCGCTCCTCCAGCACCCGCAGCAGGCGGGCCTGCAGATGCAGTGGCATATCGCCGATCTCATCCAGGAACAGGGTGCCCCCATGGGCCTGGGCGATCTTGCCCCGCGATCCCTCTTTGCTGGCGCCGGTAAAGGCGCCGGGTCGATAGCCGAACAGTTCGCTCTCGATCAGGGTCTCCGGCAGGGAAGCGCAGTTAACCGCCACGAAGGGCTTGCCGGCCCGGCTGCTGGTTTTATGAACCGCGTTGGCAAACACATCCTTGCCGGTGCCGGTCTCCCCAAGCAGGATGAAGGGGATATCCATTTCCAGCAGCTTTTTGGCCCGTTCGATGTTGTGCCGCATGCGGTTGTCACCAAACTCCAGGCCGTCCAGGGTGGGCGCATCACGGACCGATTCCGGTACGAATGCGCGAGCCGTGGAGCGCACCGGGGAGCGTCGGGTGCCGGTCTCGGGGTTGGGGGACTGGAAGCTGGCGTAGAAACGTCTGCCCTGGTTGGCGTCCCGCACCGGCAGAGGCACCATGGCCTGGTTCTGGGCGTTGCTCAGGGCGTTACTGGTACGCAGGTTAAACAGCTCCTCGAAGGGTCGGCCGATAATATCTTCCATATCAAGCTGGAACATGGCGCTGCGGTTGGCGGCCTGGACCTGGCCACTCTCATCGAAAGCGATGACCCCTTCGCCCAGAGTGCTGATGAACTCCGGACGGCTGTGGAAGCGGAGGATATAGTTGTCGCGCATCTTGCAGAGAAACAGCCGGTTCTCGATCAGTTGCGCCGACATGTTAACCAGCACCATGGTGTGCTGCTGGGCCTGGCGCGACTCACCCGAGGCGTCCAGTACCGCGACCAGGTTTCCGGTGGGGTCGAAGATGGGGGCGGCGGAGCAGGTGAGGCGGGTGTTCTTGGAGAAAAAGTGTTCGTCCTGATGGATGATCAGCGGGCGCTTTTCCACCAGGCAGGTACCCATGCCGTTGGTGCCCTGGGTCTTTTCACTCCAGACCGCGCCGGTCTGGAGTGCCGTCTTGACCGCCGTACTGGTGAACATGGGATCACCGACGTAATTGAGCACCACCCCGTCGTGGTCGGTGAGCAGAATGGAGTGTCCCGATCCGGCTACCTGCTGATAGAGGTTGGTCATCTCTGAACGGGCGATCTCCACCAGGCGACAGGATCTCTCCTGGCGCTCCTTGAGATCAGAGCGATCCACCACCACGGGTTCCGGGCGGCGTTCGGGGTCCAGATCATACTCTTCGAGGCAGCGTTTCCACGACTGAAGAATACTGTCAGGAACCGGGGTAGCGTTCGTGCCGCAGCCGCGAACCGTTGACGTGACCAAACCGCCATGCGCCTTGTCTGTGCTCAAGTCCATCCATCATCCCCCTCTTACACTGCGGTTATCCGCTTATATAATGGCTTCGATAATTAGCATAGAATGAATGTTCATTGCAAATCTGTATCGGCCCTGATTCAGTCCCGGATAGCTACCCGTTGCCGGTCAATGCAATCTTCCCAAGAGCAGGATTCCTAAGGGGAATTCAGATCTCCGGGTGGATGATCCGCCGAACGGTGGTACTCCGCATCAGCGGCCGGGCCGGGAGGGTTTTGGCGTGGTTCAGCGCCCTACCGGCCCACTCCATTACCCTGGACGATACAGGGAGAAGCGCACCGGATTGAGCGTCACATTCTGATGTATTCTGTTCCTACAAGTGATACTTTACGACGCTTCGATCGGGAGGCTCTATGAAGTATGTAATCAGTGAACAGGATAGTAAAAAGGCCAAGGTGCCCCATGAGATTTTTCTGACCAACCTTCTGGGTAATCACATCCTCTGGTTTATCGCTGCCCTGGGGTTGGTGCGCTCCTACTGGCAGCCGTTGGCGCTGGTGCCGGTGTTCTCCATTCTGCTGCTGGCCTATACCCTGTGGCGGGCGAGGCGCTCCAGAGAGGTCGACTCCTGGTTTGTCATGTGTCACTGGCAACTCTGTGCGGGGCGCAGCCGGGTGTTCATTATGTTCCTGATGGTATTTGGCCTGGTGGCGCTGTTCGGTTGGGTCGGATATACCTACCTGGGCATGAAGGAGGTGGCGGTGATGGCGCTGATCGGTGGGATCGGCGTACTGCCGGTGATGGTGACCGTGCTGGTGCTGATCCTGATGGAGTCGGACGCGCTGCACCAGGCCGCCGAGCAGAAACTGCCGAATTGGATGATAGAGCGTTATCCCAATCCCGATATCCAGGTAGTCGAAGAGTAGCCGGTTCCCGATCAGCCCCGGCGCTCAGATCAACCGAATGGCACTCCAGAGCGTGTAGATACCGAACAGCATGACGGTGATCCCGGCCACCTTGCGGGCCGTGTCGGAGCGGGCCAGGCGTGCAGCGGCTCCGGCTAACAGCCCGATCGCCAGCAGATTGGGCAGAGTCCCCAGGGCAAAGGCGAACATCAGTCCCGCACCCTGCAGTGCGCCGCCGGCGGAGACCGCGTTGATCAGCATGGTATAGACCAGCCCGCAGGGCAACCAACCCCACAGCATGCCGATGACAAAGGCCCGTCCCGGTGACTGAACCGGCATCAACCGGCGGCTGATCGGTTCGAGCCGTCGCCACAACAGCCCGCCCAGGCGTTCAACCCGGTTCAGCACCATCCACCAGCCGGCCAGGTAGAGGCCCAGCAGTACCATGAACACGCCCGCCAGTATCAGCAACGTCTGCTGTGCCAACTGCATCGGCATCATGCCAGCCAGCAGTACCCCCAGGCCACCCATGATGGCACCGGCGATCACATAACTGATCAGGCGTCCCAGGTTATAGGCGACCTGGAATGGCAGCTGCGATAGCACCGAACTGCGTTTCGCCTCCGGCAGCCCGAAGGTGAGGGCGCTGACAATTCCGCCACACATGCCGATGCAGTGAACACCGCCGAGCAGACCGACAATAAAGGCGCTGAAGTAGGGGAGAAGGGATTCCATAAGTGGGGCAGAAGGATACCAGATTCTGGCGCTTTTTGGCGGGAATTTGGGTTCCCGTCAGTGATCATTGGTACCTGCAAGGTGCGGGTAACGGTGATCAGAAATAGGTGCGGAAGCGCAGGGTCAGACTGCCGGGCAGGTGGCCGAATTCGGAGCGGGGATTGGCCTGCGGGTCGAGCCCCTTGCCGCTGGCGTACTGGAGTGACAGCAGCAGGTCCGACTCATTGCTCAGGGAGTAGCTGAGGTTGATCTGGTGCAGGAACGAGTTGCCCAGTTGCGGGTCACTCTCGCCCAGGGGACTGGCCAGCAGCAGATAACTGCCCCGCAGCAGGGGCGTGATATCCCGCTCCAGGGTCACGCCGAGCAGCCGGCGACCAAGATGGGGCTGCAGTCCGTACATCACCAGCTGTTGGGTGGGCAGGGTGGCCAGGCCGGCCGGGTCGCTGGCCCCCAGGCCGTGCTGATACCATTCGATCCCTAGGAAGGTCCCCTCCTCGAACTGGTAGTCGATACCGGCAATCCAGAACAGGGCGTTCTGGCCGCTCTGCTGCAGCTGGTAATGGGCCGCTTCCAGCCGCCAACCCAGCCCGCCCCAGTCACTCTCGAACGAGGCGCCCACAATCTCGTTACCGATCACTTCACCCGCCAGCAGAGCGACCTCGGAGCGTTCGCCGATCTGGCTGCGCAGATGGATGGCCTGGCTGTTGGGGATCTGGTGGCTGTCCCGGGGGGCGAAGGCGTGCACTGCCGTCACGGAGGTGAAGGGGGAGGGATACCAGTCCAGCACAAGCGCATCGATGCCGGGCTTGAAGTCGGTATCCAGGTCGGTGGGGGCAAAGGCACCGAACACATTCAGCGGTTGCCAGAAGCGGCCGCTGCCCCAGTCGACCGGTTGACGCCCCATACCCAGGGTCAGGTTATTGATACGCCACTGGTAGACGGCGCGATCCAGCACGTAGCCGATCCGGGTGTTTCGGTTTCCGTCGTTTCCGCCCTGCCACTCCCCAGTCAGTTCATGATAACGGAACAGGGAACTGGCGTGGGGGTAGTCCAGCGCCATGCCGTCGGCATGCTGGCGGGCGGCCTTTAGGTGCAGGGACCAGTCGCCCTTCCTGCCGGCGTTCTCCAGCATCAGGCGCAGGCTCTGCTGGTCGCTGCTGAGCAGATCGTTATCCAGGGAGTTGTAACCCGTATCGCCACGGGCTGCCCGGACCACATTGCCGAGCAGGGAGAGGCGCCCGGTCAGCTCCACCGCCTGCGCACTGCCGAGTGACAGCAGCAGGACAGCCCACCAACAGCGATTAAGCCAACTGTTCACGGTGCCCGACAGGTTGATCACTGATAATCCGCCCATCACGCAGGGTGATCAAGCGCTCGGCCCGCTCCATGACCCGGCGGTCGTGGGTGGAGAAGATAAAGGTGGTTTTCTCCTCGTGGGAGAGACGGTGCATGATGTCGAGCAGCGCCGTGGCGTTTTCCGAATCCAGATTGGCGGTCGGTTCGTCAGCCAGTACCAGGCGGGGACCGGCGGCCAGGGCGCGGGCCACCGCCACCCGTTGCTGTTGACCGCCACTGAGTGCCGCCGGACGGCGTTGCAGTACCTTTTCCAACCCCACCAGCGTCAGGTAGTGTTCGGCCCGCTCCCGACGCTCCCGTACACCAAGCCCCTGCAACACCATCACCAGTTCCACATTCTCCAGGGCACTCAACACCGGCACCAGGTTGTAGGCCTGGAATACAAAGCCGAGCTGGAACAGGCGGAAGTCGGACAGCGCTGACTCGGTCAGGCTGGTGATGTCGGTCCCGTTAAGCCGGATGGTGCCGTGGCTGGGTGTGTCCAGCCCACCGATCATATTCAACAGGGTGGTCTTGCCGGAGCCCGACGGACCCACCAGGGCGGCAAACTCCCCCTCCTGCACTGTCAGGTCGATTGCCTGCAGTGCCGGAACGGTCAGTTCCCCCTGGCGATAGATCTTGTCTACCCCCTGTAGCTGCAGCAGGGGCATATTCTCCCTGTTGACGGAGGTTGTTTCAGCCGATCTCATGTACGCAGTGCCTCCACCGGTGTGACGCGGGACGCCTTGATGGCCGGATAGATACCACTGCCCAGGGTAGCGGCAAAGATCAGCAGGGTCAGCTGAACCACCCGCCCGCCGGACAGCTCGGTATGGATTACCGGATCCATGAAGGTGCCCATTAACTCGGTACTGCCCCCCATCAGGGCGGCGATATCGATACCATGATAGGCAAACCAGCCATGCACACTGCCGGCCACCAGCCAGCCGATGCTTACCGCCAGCAGACTGAGCAGCAGGGACTCGCAGAACACCAGCCAGAGCAGGTGATAGCGACTCAGCCCCAGAGCCCGCAGCAGGCCGAATTCCCGGGTGCGCTCCAGCACACTCATCAATACGGTATTGAGAATGCCGAATACCACCATGATCAGTATCAGCAGCAGAAATATGTAGTTGCCGGCATCATCCACCATGATGAACTGTACCAGTTGCGGCATCATCTCGCGCCACTCCAGGACAGCCACCCGGGTATCCGCAATGGCCGCCCGCAGCCGGGCCTGCCATACCAACAGCTGATCCGGGTGGTCCAGGAACAGGGCGAACCGGGTTACCGGCAGTTTGCTCGGGTCGGCCCCTTCGCCCGCCAGGAAGTGGCGGGCGAGCTGAATATCGCTGAGTATCAGGTAATCGTCCAGCTCATCCAGCCCGGCGTCGAAAATGCCCCGTACCCGACCCAGTTCCGCCTGGGAGTCACCCCCCTGTTTGCCGGCCATCAGCACCACCTTGCTGCCCACCTTGACCTTCAGCTTGCCGGCCATGCCCCGGCCGATCAGGATGCCGCGTTGATCGCCCGGCTCGATCCAGCCGCCACTCACCAGTTTGGGACGAAGCAGATCAGCACGCTGGTCAGCCAGGGGGTGGAGACCCTCCAACTGGGCGCCGACCGAGTTGCTGGCGCTGTTGGCCAGTATCTGTAACGAGATGCGGGGTTCTATGCGGCCCGGGATTTCAAACTGGTCGAGCTGCTGTCCCAGTATTGCGCCATCGGCCAGGTATTTATGGTTGGCGGGTGCTTCCAGATAGCCCTTGGGCTGGATGGTCAGATGACCTTCCCCCAGCTTGATGGCGTTGCGGATCATGGAGTTGTGGGCACCGTCATTGAGACCGATCATCAACACGGCGAGGGCGAAGCCGATGGCGATGGAGCTGAGGGTGATCAGGGTGCGGCGCCGGTGGCGCCAGATATTGCGCCACCCCAGCATGATCAGCATCTTGAGCGGCAGGTGGCTGTGCTGGCCGGTCATCGCATCACCTCGGCCGGTTTGAGACGTATGGTGCGCCAGGCCGGTAGCAGGGAGGCGAACAGGGTAATCGCCAGCATCAGCAGACAGGCGACCAGCAGGTCACGGGGCTCCAGGTGGAGTTGCATATAGGGTTCAAACAGAATGCCGCCCCAGTCATAGCCGTCCGGCAGCATAGCGCTGAAGTCGATGCCCCGTTCACCAAACAGTCCGATCAACCCAACCCCCAGCAGGGCGCCCACTACGGCCGAAACCAGGCCCAGGAAAAACGACTCCAGCATGACCATCAGCAGCAGCCAGCGCCGTTTCATGCCGATCGCCAGCAGGATGCCGAACTCGTGGGTGCGCTCATGCACCGCCATCAGCATGGTGTTCAGCATGCCCATGGCGGCCAGTGCGATGACTATGAAACCGACCAGAAAGGTGATGGTTTTGCTGATCTCCAGCATGTCCGCCACCATGGGGGTCAACTGTCGCCAATTGCGCACCAGCGGGGCACCGCCCAGTGCATCCAGCGGCTGCTCGCGGGCCAGTTTTTTCAACACTCCGTCGAGTTGCGCCTGCATGGACTCCAGGGCGGTGGGGTCAGCGAGCCGGATCACCAGTTCATGGAAACCGTCCTGCAGGTACATCAGCTGCTGGTACGCTGTGATCGACATCAGCACACCCATGCGGTCGAAATTGGGGTCGACCGGTTTGAGAATGGCGGCCACCCGGAACAGTGCGTTGCCGATACTACCGTCAGCGGCCTGGGTCACCAGGATCAGTTCGCCACCGGGTTCCAGTTGCATGTTTTTGGCCAGTTGGGCACCGATCACCAGGTTGAATCGGGGTAGCCCCTCCCGGCTGTTGGTGGCGGGTCCCAGATCCAGTTCACCCCGCCGCACCTGCTGCAACAGCCGGGTCACCCGGGCTTCCCGTTTCGGGTCGACCGCCTTGATCAGCACACCGGTGGAACTCTCCTCGGTGCTGGCCAGGGCGGAAGCGTAGAGGCGCGTAGCCAGCTGCTGGTGCGGGAACGCCTGATCGAGCTTGGTCAGGTAGGACCAGGGCAGGGTGGCGTAGAGATCCTGGTCATCCACGTAGGCCTGGCGATGTACCTGCAGGTGGCCGATGGAGATGGTGGTGGCCTGCTGCACCATCTGGCGGATCATCCCCTCCATCAGGGCGGCGTAGAAGACCACCATCACCAGACCGCCCGCCAGTGCGGCAATGGTCAGGCTGCTGCGTACCGGGCTGCGCCAGATATTGCGCCAGGCGATAAACAGCAGTGTAGGCAGTCGACTGGCGTTGTTGCGGGATTCAGCGGGTGGCTGCATGGCAATTACCGGCGACCCCGCTTGAGGGTCTGCAGGGAGAAGAAGGAGGCCTCCAGGGGGATTCCGAAGCGGATATCGTGATAGACGATCACAGTGGATTCATCCGGTTTATCTTCCGGTTTCAGGCGCAGACGCATGGGGATGCTACGCCCATCGATCAGGCTGATCTGGTCCATGGTCATGGTGCGTATCAACTCACCCTCTTCGTCATAGTAGCGGGCCTGGCGGGGTGCCAGGGAGGTTTGCTCGATCAGCATCACCACCTTGCCCCAGACCACTGCGGCATCCGGCCTGGGGATAAAGGTCAGTTCGTAGACCGGTTGTCCGTCCCGTTCCCCCTGGAAGCTGATACTGGCGTCGTAGTCATCCTGATAGGTGCTCTCCCTGACCAGGTCGTCATTGGTGAAGTGGCTACCCATCCAGGAGCCGGACATCATGCTGGAGGGGACTTTGGTGACCCGGTTGATTTTTGGCAGGTAGTTCCAGATGTTCGCTTCGACCTTCAGCGTGGCGATGCCACGATCCTTGATCGGCTCCCGGATAATGACCAGTGAGTAGTCTTTACCCCGGGACCAGGCTTCCATGGTCAGGGTCCGTTCATAACGCGCTGTCCGTACCGCCATGGTCATGGTGGCTTGGGAGGTGTCGCCGCGCCACAACTGGTCGATATGACGAATCAGCTGATCCAGCTCAAGCGCCATTACCGATGGGCTGGTCGAGAGGAGCAGCACCAACAGGAGGGTGCGGATTGCCCACCGATGTGGTCTGCCGCTGGTCATTTTGCTGTCACCTTTTTCCGCATGGAGGGTTCCCTTTGCCGGTGAAGTGAGCCCGGGCCGCCGTTGTTAACATTTTCCTTTCCATCATACTGTCTGCTTCCCCCTGGCCCAACAGCAGTCGGCCCCGATGTCCGGATAATCTGTTGAGTAACTGCTCCAGATCGGTACCTGGCATGGTAAAAATGTCTGCCCTGAGTTACTGTTTCACCCAGTGTAATTGGGGAGAGGATCAAGTGCCGGATGTGACAAAACGATTGATGCAGATATTCCGGAACAGGCGCGGTTGGCGATTGTTCTGTCTGTTGCTGCTGGCGGGTGCAACACCTGCGGTTCCAGCCGCAGAGGATTCCCTGAACAATCTGAAACAGGGGGGCTTCTGGAGCATCCAGTTCGAGAACGACCTTTGGGGCAGCGGGGACGACCGCTTTTACAGTCACGGTACCGAAATCTCCTATCTCTCCCTGAAGCAACCGCCTGGCTGGTTGAGTGGTATGGGGGATGCGTTGCCGTTTTTTAAGCGGGGTGACGTCACTGCGGTGCAGTATGCGGTTGGCCAGAAAATCTTTACCCCGGAGGATACTGAAAGTCGTAACCTGATATTGGATGACCGGCCCTATGCGGGCTGGCTGTATGGCAGCGCCAACCTGATGTCCCGCTACGTGGATCAACCCAATCTGCAGGTGGGTAATATCCTCGGTATCACGGTCGGTATTGTTGGTCCCAGCTCCCAGGGCGACAGTATCCAGAAGGGTTTTCACGACCTGATCGGGGTCGATAAACCGAACGGCTGGGACAATCAGTTAGAAGATGAACCCGGCGTGCTCCTGACCTACACCCGTCGTTGGCAGTATTTTCACAATCTCGGCAGTGGTGTGGCGTTTGAGACGGCACCCCATCTGGTCGGCGCCCTGGGTAATATCTACACCTATGCGGGTGGCGGCATGATGTTTCGTCTGGGTAAGGGGTTGCGCAATGACATAGCGCCACCCAATATTCGACCGGGTTTCCCCGGGGTGCCCTTCGTGCGTCCGTCGGACCGGGTTAACTGGTATTTTTTTGCCGGGATGGAGGGACGGGCCATGGCGCGCAATATTTTCCTGGATGGGAATACCTTCAAGGATAGCCACAGCGTGGATAAAAAGACGTTTGTCGCCGATGCCCAGTTCGGTTTTGCCATCCACTACCAGAATATCCGCTTCGCACTGAGTAATGTCTGGCGCAGCCGGGAGTTCGAAGAGCAGGACGATAATGTGCAGTTTGGCGCTATCAACCTGTCGTTTTTTGTGCCGTTCTGAGTAACAACGACGGCGAACCGGCGCTGACAGCTCACAGCTCCATCCGTTTTGTCGTTGACCGGCTGTTGTTGCTAATCAGCCAGTGAAGTGCGTCCGGCTCATTGTCAAAAAGCCGGGCGTGAAAACCTTTCCGGGTAGCCATGGTTTCACTGAACTCCACTGCCTTTTGGCTCTGGGGATCGAGATTGACATAGGCCATCTTCCACTCTTCCGGAATGGCTTGCTGTGCCATGGCGCTCACCACCTGGTAGTTGGCGAATGGCGGGTAGTCGCCGGTCAGGTAAGAGATTATCAGGATGCGGGTGTATCCGGCCTCACGGCACTTGGCAACAATCTTATCCACCGCGGAACGACCGTATTTCGCCGGGTCGCCCGTGTTCCTGTTCCCTCTCATTTCAACCCGGAGGTAACCCTCCCGTTCCTGAAAGGTGATTGTATAAGGCATCACCTACTCCTTGTGAACTGACTGCTTCGGCTACAACCTGTAGTCAATACTAACCTTCTGCTAATTATCATCCTGGTCAGGTCTTTTTCAAGTACTCCGGGCGCCAGGGTCATCGGTTGACCAGTCTGATCAGATCCTGAGCCATCGCCTCCACTTCATGGGGGGCACTGAACAGGGCCTGGAGTTCGCCGGCCGGGTTGGTCAGGATGATGGTGGTGGAGTGATCCATCAGATAGCCCATACTGCTCTGTTCGGTGTCCACACGGGCATACATGACGCCCAGTTGACCGGTAAGGCGGTCCAGCTCCCCGGGATCACCGGTCACCCCCAGGAAGGAGCTGTCAAAATAGGGTACATAGCTGGCCAGCACCGTCGCGGTATCCCGTTGGGGATCGATGGTGATGAAGTCTGTCTCGATTTTGGTGTCGAGCGACTCATGCTGTAACCGGTCCCGCAGCCGGGCCAGCATGGCCAGGGTGGTGGGACAGATATCGGGACAGTGGGTGTAGCCGAACGAAAGGAGATGCCAACTGCCCTTGATCGATTCCTGGGTAAACTCATTGCCGGCGTGATCGATCAGACTGAACGGGCTTAACGGACGTGGGTTGGGAATCAGCGTGCCGCTGATTAACGAGACCGGCGGTTGTTGGGCTTGCGACTTGTCGCTCTGCCTCAGCATCAGGTTGGCGGTAAGGCCGAGAACAACGATCAACAGGGCGCCTGGAATCCACCAGCGCTGCCCGGGTTTATGCGGCTTTTCGGGTTGCATACTGAATCCTCCCTTACTCCATAGTATAGGCACGTTTCAGCTGCCAGTTTAGGGTTAGTAGCGTCAGCAGCAGCAGCACCGCGACGCCGTTATGGGCGGTGGCTACCGCCAGGGGCAGGTGGCTCACCACGTTGGTGATGCCCAGGCCCAGCTGCAGCAGCAGTAAAACAGCCACTGTCCAGGCCAGCTGCCGGGTGATCACTGAACGGCCAAGACGGCAGAGCAGGATACTGAGAGACAGCAGATAGACCGTGGTTAGCAGTGCACCGACCCGGTGAACCATGTGAATGGCGGTACGTGCTTCAGCGCTGAGGATGCCATATTCGTAGTTGATACCGATGCCATGCCACAGGGTAAAAGCCTGCTGGAAATCCATTTCTGGCCACCAGCTGCCGGAGTGGCAAGTGGGGAAATCGGTGCAGCCGATGGCGGCGTAGTTGGTGCTGGTCCAGCCACCCAGGGTGATCTGTAACAGCACAATCGCCAGTCCGATACGGGACAGCCAGAGCAGGCGACTCGCCCGACTGATCACATAGGGAGTACGTAACGGGCTGTACAGCCGCAGTGTCACTACCCAGAGCAGGGCGACTATGGCCACTCCCCCCAGCAGATGGGAGGTGACGACGGCCGGCTTAACCAGTAGAGTGACAGTCCACATGCCGAGCGCGGCCTGCAGCGCCACCAGCAGTACCAGGAACCAGGTCAGGCCCAGGGGTTGGTCGGTGTAGTGGCGATTACGGATCGCCAGCAGGGCCAGCAGCAGGATAGCCAGTCCCAGCAGCCCGGCCAGGTAGCGATGCAGCATCTCCTTCCAGGCCTTTTCCACCACAACCGGAGTGGCGGGATAGGCGCTGTTGGCAGAGGCGATCTGCTGCTCGCTGATGGGCACGGTGAGATTGCCATAACAGCCCGGCCAGTCCGGGCAACCGAGTCCCGCGTCGGAGAGCCGCACATAAGCACCGAACACGATCACCAGCAGCGCCAGCAGGGTGACAGCGAATGCAAAACGGGCATGTTTCAGTGCGATACGGTTATGCAGCATCTCTGTTGTCCGTGGTCTGGTAAAGTTAGCCCTAAATGGTTTGTATTGAGCAGGGGAGTGGTAAACAGGTGCTTGAACCACTGAATCCGAAACAGCAGCAGGAGGCGCGTCGCTGGCTGCAACTGGGGGTGCTGGCGCTGGCCATCGCCGGTCTGTTTGCCATCCTGCTGGTGCTCTCCCGCGCCCCCGGCATGGAGGCGTTTTTCCCCTGGATCGATTTCTTCCGCACGGCGCTGGTAGTGCACGTGGATCAGTCGGTTCTGATCTGGTTCCTGGCCATGGCGGGGATTATCTGGACACTGGCCGGGGTGCCGCCCATACCGGTCGCCTGGCGACGTACCGCCCTGGGCGTCTCCCTGGCAGGCACCCTGGGGATCGCCCTGGCTGCTTTCATCGGCGAGGGTGCCCCGCTGATGAACAACTATGTACCGGTGTTGCAGCGGCCCCTGTTTTTCTTCAGTCTGGGGTTGGTTGCTGTTGGTGTGGTGCTGCGCCTGGGCCTGTTGCTGGTGCGTATGCGTCCGGCACACCTGTCCGCCGACCAGGTCGGCATGATCAACGTGGTCGCCCTGACTGTGGCGGTGGCCTGCGCCGTGGCGGTCGGCGCACTGGTGTATACCTGGTTTTACCTGCCTGCCGCGCTGGATGGGGTGGCCTATTACGAGTACCTGTTCTGGGGCGCGGGACATGTACTGCAGTTCGCCTATACCCAGATGCTGCTGCTGGCCTGGCTGCTGTTGCTGGCCGCCAGTGGGGTGCGTATGCCGTTGTCGCCCCGGTTGCTGAACGGCTTGCTGCTGTTGGGTCTGTTGCCGATTCTCTGGACCTTTGTCATCTACCTTAATCATGAGCCGGTCTCTGCCGGCATGCGTATCGGCTTTACCCGATTGATGCAGTACGGCGGTGCGATACCCGCCGTGCCGGTGGGTCTGCTGGTGCTCTATGGGCTGATCAGAAACCGGCAGCGAACCACGCCGGCGCAACGTCCGCTGCGCCTGGCGCTCTGGTTTTCGCTGCTGCTGTTCGCCTCGGGGGGGCTGTTGGCGATGTTGATTCAGGGGGTCAATACGGTGATACCGGCCCATTACCACGGCTCCATCGTGGGGGTGACCCTGGCCCTGATGGGGTTTGCCTACCTGCTGTTGCCGGCACTGGGTTACGCCCGGGTGGAGGGCAGGCTGGCCACGGCGCAACCGATTGTCTACGGGGTGGGACAGCTGCTGCATATCGCTGGTCTGGCGTTTTCCGGTTTTCTGGGTATCCAGCGCAAAACCGCCGGCGCCGCCCAGGGTCTGGACAGCCTCCAGGCCAAACTGGCCATGGGGGTGATGGGCATTGGCGGCTTGCTGGCGGTAATCGGCGGTATCCTGTTTGTCTGGATCATGCTGCGCGCCTTCTGGGGCGGTCCGGATCGGCATAGGGCGCGGGGTCAGGCGTCCAGCCCAGGTATCAGCAGTACCAGGTAGTGATCGAGCAGCAGCAGGGCGAACAGCAGGCTCAGGTAGATGATTGAATAGCCGAAGGTCTTCATGGCGTGCCGGTTGTCTTCACTGCGCCACAGTACAAAGGCGTGATAGACAAATCCCACACCCAGTGCCAGGGCGCCCGCCAGGTAGAGATAGCCACTCATGTGAATCACAAAGGGCATCAGGGAGACGGCCAGTAACATGACGCTGTAGAGCAGGATCTGCTGTTTGGTGAACGCCACGCCGTGGGTCACCGGCAGCATGGGAATGCTGGCGCGGGCGTACTCCTTACGCCTATGGATGGCCAGCGGCCAGAAGTGGGGTGGTGTCCAGACGAACACGATCAGCAACAGCAGAAACGCCTCCAGGGAGACACTGTTGGTGATGGCGCACCAGCCCAACAGCGGCGGAGCGGCTCCGGCAAGACCACCCCAGACGATATTCTGCGGGGTGGTGCGTTTCAGATAGAGGGTGTAGATGAAGGCGTAACCGATCAGGGCCAGAAAGGTCAATCCGGCGGTGAGCAGGTTGACCAGGGTGGCCAGCATCAGCATGGATACCACCCCCAGCAGCAGGGCGAAACTGATCGCGTGGGGTGTATCCATCCGGCCGCTGGGAATGGGCCGCTGGCTGGTACGATCCATCAGCGCATCGATGCGTTGATCCAGGATGTGATTGATCACCGCACCGCAGGCGGCGGCCAGGGATATGCCGGCCAGGCCGAACAGCAGCGGCTGCAGGGGGATCGCCCCGGGG
Source organism: Sedimenticola thiotaurini (assembly GCF_001007875.1). Lineage (NCBI taxonomy): Bacteria > Pseudomonadati > Pseudomonadota > Gammaproteobacteria > Chromatiales > Sedimenticolaceae > Sedimenticola > Sedimenticola thiotaurini. The sequence goes on from NZ_CP011412.1 coordinate 415,650, forward strand.
GTCGACAGCAGCATGCCCACCAGTGCGGTAAAGGCGATCAGCAGCACCACCTTGGGTTTGGTCATCTCGTAGTAGCGACGCCAGGCGATGGCGTCCTGGTTCAGTAGGGAGATTTCACCGATAGCCATTGTTTGCTCCTGTAGTCCAACTGCGGGACGCCTTCAGCAGCGTCTCCAGATCTTTGAGAATGTCTTTTTTCGGGCTGCCGGATGGGTAGCCCATCATCAGCATGCCGTTGGGATCGACCAGGTAGGTGGCGCCCCGCTGTTCGATGCCGGGCAGGGAGAAGAGTTGCCGGAATCGGGCCACCTGTTGCGGAGGGAGATAGAGTGTTCTGCTGGCGTCGACCAGTTGTTGGGGTTCATCATCAGACCCCCGGGCTGTGGGGGATGTCTGTATCAGCAGTTGTCCGACCCGTATCCGGTCGGCCCCGAGTGCGCGTCGGACCTGCCCTAATGCCAGTAACTGCTGCATACAGCCGGTATCGCAGGCACCCTCACGGTAGCTGATCAGGGTCCAGCGACCGGACAGAGCGCGCCAGTCAAAATCCTGTTGGGCGGCATCCTTCAAGGTGAGTGACTGCAGGGGTCTGGGGGGCAGAATCAGGGTGCCACGGTTTTTGTGTTTGTCCGGTAACCACTGCGGATTCATGATGTAGAACCACCCCGCGATGGGGGGCAGGCCAAACAGCAGCACCAGGGCCAGAATGGGCAGATAGGATCGGCCGGTCGCGGTTTGCTGCATCATTGATTCTCCTGTGCTGTTACCCATGAGGATAGTCGGGACAGTGAAAGTCTCAACCAGAGCACCAGGGATAACAGGCCGAAGGTAAACCACTGGATGGCGTAGCCCAGGTGCATCCCTTTCCCCGGGCGGGCCTGGGCCCAGGACCGTACAAATCCATAGGGCGAGTCTGGTGATTGCAGGATTATGAACGGCAGGATATCCAGCCCCGACCAGACGCGGTAGTTGTCCAGGGTCAGGAACGGCCAGGGGGCGGGATTGTTCAGGTCGAACTGGAGTTCGATTGCCGGTGGCGAGGGCCGGTTGGTTTCACCACTCAGGGTCACCAGTTCGGTCGGCGTATCGATAACCGGGGGCTGGTTATTGACCGCTGCCACCCAGCCCCGGTTTACCAGCAGATGCCGGTTGCTGCCTTCGATACGGAGCGGGGTGATAACGTGGAACCCGGGCTTGCCGAGATGTTTGCGATTGGCAATAAGTCGTTGCAGGGCCGGGATAAACCGGCCGCTCACGGTGAGAGTGCGGAACTCCAGGTTCTCTGCCGACACCGGTTGGCTGGACAGCAGCAGCGGTGGGAGTTTACGTCTCGCCTCCATGGTGCTGGCCAGGTTGCGTTTCTGCTCGGCGCGATCCAGTTGCCAGAAACCGAGCCAGGTGAACAGCGGCGGCAACAGCAGCAGTAGCAGCAGGGTCGGAATCGGACGGGGATGAAAATGCCAGGTGGAGGTCTGCATGGCGGTCTATAGTGTGGGCATGGGCATACACTGTTGTGTGCCGCCTCCGATTAATTCCCGTCGGAGAAGAGAGGACATCGTGGACATCGTTATCAAATTGCCGGTTGTTCTGGTACTCATTCTTATACTGGTCTCACTGTTTCAGGGTATGTACTACCTGGCCAAGGATGACGGAAAGAACGACAGGACCCGGGTGGTAAAGGCGCTGACCGTTCGCGTGGTACTCTCTTTTCTGCTCTTCTCCCTGCTGTTGATCGGCTATTTCACCGGTATGCTGGAACCGCACGGGGTGTAGCGCAGCGGGGCCCGCCCGGCCGTCAGAACCAGTAAACAAAAATAAACAGGCCCAGCCAGACCACGTCGACAAAATGCCAGTACCAGGCCACTGCCTCGAAGGCGAAGTGGTTATGGGTGCTGAAGTGCCCCTTCAGACTACGTCCCAGAATCGCCATCAGCATGATCGCCCCCATGGTGACGTGAAAGCCGTGGAATCCGGTCAGCATGTAGAAGGTGGAGCCGTAAACGCCGGTTTGCAGGGTCAGATTCAACTCCGCGTAGGCGTGGAAATATTCATAAGCCTGGAAACAGACAAACAGCAGTCCCAGTGCGATGGTGGCAGTCAGGCCCCGGATCAGGGTTTTCTGGTTGTCCTGTTTCAGACCCCAGTGGGCCCAGGTGATGGTGGCGCCACTGGAGAGCAGCAGCAGGGTGTTGATGGCCGGTATGCCCCAGGCGCCCATGGGGGTGAAATCGCCACCCAGTGCGCCGGGGCCCTGACTGGGCCAGGCGGGATCGAACTGACTGTAGAGGATCTCCCGGGTGGCGCTTAGGTAGCCTTCGCCACCCAGCCAGGGCAGGGCCACGTTGCGGATATAGAACAGGGCACCGAAGAACGCCAGGAAAAAGAACACCTCGGAGGCGATAAACCAGAACATCCCCATCCGGAAAGAGCGATCCACCTGCTGGTTGTAACTGTCAGCCAGGTTTTCTGAAATCACATCCCGGAACCAGCCAAACAGCAGGTAGGCGAACAGCAGCAGCCCCGCGATCACGATGAACTTGCCGACCGCCACGCTGTTCATTGCCAACACGGCGCCGATCAGCGTGGTCAGCAGAGAGACCATGCCGATAATGGGCCAGGGACTGGGTTCGGGAATAAAGTAAGCGGTCTGTTGCTCTGTCGTTGACATGGTGTCGATTCCGTTGTTGTTGTATGGGGACTAACCCTTCTCTCGGTTCGTTGCGTCAACCGGCCTGCTATCCAGTTTCATCAGGCTGTAGGAGAGCGTCAGTGAGCGGATCTCCGGTGGCAGGTCCGGCGAAATCATGAAACGTAACGGCATGTCCACAGACTCGCTGCCCGCCAGGGTCTGCTGGTTGAAGCAGAAACACTCCAGTTTGTTCAGAAAAGCTGTGGCCTGCCAGGGTACAACACTGGGTATGGCCTGCCCGGTGATCGATTCGCTGCTGCGATTGTGGGCGGCAAAATCGACCTGGTAGATCTTGCCCGGATGCACTTTCAGGTTGCTCTCCAGGGGACGGAAGTCCCAGGGCAGGTTGGGGTGCACCGAGGTGTCGAACTTGATGGTGATCAGTCGCCCATCCTCCTGTTCGGTAACCTGGGCAACCGCTTCCCCCGAACTGCGTATGTTGACTGACTGAATACCGGTTACCTGACAGAGCAGATCGTAGAGCGGCACCAGGGCAAAACCGAAACCGAACATGCCCACAACCAGCAGTGATAACAGCCAGACGGTGCGTCGCCGGTTTCTGATCTGCCCGTCACTGTTCATTGCGTGGCAGCTCCCAACACTTTGAAAATGTTCTGCCAGAACGGAAATGCTGTGATCAGTACCAGCAGTGCGAAGCCGGCCAGAATCCAGGCCAGGCGTCTGTTCTTCCGTCTTAGTTCATCGTCCTGCCAGTTCATGATGTCTGCTCCTGGCGGATCAGCGGTGGTGTCTCCCAGGTGTGGAAGGGCGGCGGAGAGGCCACTTCCCACTCCAGTCCTTCAGCACCTTCCCAGGCACGGCTTTTGGCCGGTTCACCGCCACGGATAGTCTTGATGACAATGTACAGCAGCAGCAGATGGCTGAAACCGAAAATCATCGCCCCGACACTGGAGATGGCGTTGAACTCGGTAAACATGACGTTGTAGTCGATAATGCGGCGCGGCATACCGGCCAGGCCGAGAAAATGCTGTGGGAAAAATGTGAGGTTAAAGCCGGTGACGTTGATCCAGAAAAAGATCTTGCCGAGTCGTTCGTCATACATGTGGCCGGTCCATTTAGGCAGCCAGTAGAAGACCCCGGCAAACAGGCCGAACACCGCTCCCGGCATCAGCACGTAATGGAAATGGGCCACCACGAACATACTGTCGTGGTACTGCATATCCGCCGGCACCACCGCCAGCATCACACCGCTGAGACCGCCGAAGGTGAACATCAGGATAATGGCCACCGCGAACAGCATCGGTGTCTCGAAGGTCATGGCGCCGCGCCACATGGTGGCGATGAAGTTGAAGATCATCAGGCCAACGGGAATGGAGATGATGATAGTGCCGATCATGAAGTAGCTGACCGCCCCCAGCGACATGCCGATGGTGTACTGGTGATGGGCCCACACCACCATGCCGATGGTGCCGACCGCGATCATGGCGCCGACCATGGATTTGTAGCCAAACAGCGGTTTACGGGCGAAGGTGGGTATGATGTGAGAGAGTACCCCGATGGAAGGCAACAGCAGTACATAGACTTCGGGGTGACCGAAGAACCAGAACAGGTGCTGGAACAGCACCGGGTCGCCACCACCGGCCGCATCGAAAAAGCTGGTGCCGAAGTGGCGATCGAACAGCAGCATGGTGACGCCGCCGGCCAGTACCGGTACCACCAGGATCAGCAGGAAGGCGGTCACCAGCCAGGTCCAGCAGAAGATCGGCATCTGCATCAGGGTCATGCCGGGAGCACGCATGTTGAGCAGGGTGACGATGATGTTGATCGAGGCCAGCACCGAGGAGATACCCAGCAGGTGGATGGCGAAGATCAGGAAATCCATGGACATGCCCACCTGCACGGAAAGGGGCGGGTAGAGGGTCCAGCCGGTATTGATCTGGCTGCCGCCACCGGGGAAAAAAGGCACTACGAAGGAGAGAATCAGCATGGTGCCGGCGGCCGGCAGAATCCAGAAGCTGAGGTTGTTCATACGGGGTAGCGCCATATCGGGCGCGCCGATCATCAGTGGGATCATCCAGTTGGCGAGACCGGCGGCTGCCGGCATCACCGCGCCAAAGATCATCAGCAGGGCGTGGTTGGTGACCAGGTTGTTATACAGATCGGGGTCCAGTAACTGGATGCCGGGTTGAAACAGTTCGGCCCGGATCAGCATGGCGCTGGCACCCCCCATGAACATCATGGTCAGGGCGAAAAACAGATAGAGGGTGCCGATGTCCTTGTGATTGGTACTGAACAACCAGCGGCGCCAGCCGGTCGGATTGGCGTGATGGTGGGCCTCATCATGCAGGGTAGTGGTATAGCTCATGTTCCTATACTCCTTCAGCGGGCCTGTTTGATGTCAGTGGGTTGCACGATATCCCCGGTCTTGTTGTCCCAGGCGTTGCGTTCGTAGGTGATAATGGCGGCGATTTCAAGATCGTTCAGCGTTCCCCAGGCCTGCATGGCGGTGCCCGGTTTGCCATTGATGACAATGTTCAGATGGGCTTCCAGCGGACCGTTGACGATGGCGGAGCCGTTCAGAGCCGGGAACGCCGGCGGCAGACCCTGGCCATTCACCTGATGGCAGGCGCCGCACTTGGTCTCATACAGCTCCTTGCCCTTGCTGATCAGTTCCTCTCTGCTCCAGGTTTTTGATGAGGAGGCCTCGGCCGCCGCCGCCACTTTGATCGCCTGCTGGTCCTTCACCCAGGCAGCAAATTTTTCCGGTGATACCGATTCCACCACGATCGGCATACGGGAGTGCCAGGTACCGCACAGTTCGGCGCACTGGCCACGGAATACCCCTTCCCGATTCAGCTCTGACCAGGTCTCCGTGACATAACCGGGAATGGCGTCTTTCTTGAACGCCAGTTCGGGTACCCAGAAGGCGTGCAGCACATCGGCCGAGGTATGCAGGAAACGGATCTTGGTGTTGGTGGGCAGTACCAGCCGGTTGTCCACTTCACGCAGATAGAGATCACCGGACTCCTCTTTGGGGACGAAACGGCTCTCCACCTTGATGCCGTGATCCAGATAGTCAAATTCCCACCACCACTGATGGCCGGTCACTTTCACGTCCATCAGTTTTTCATCTTTCGGTACGTCCCAGACTTTTTTCAGCACTGTGTCCGCATTACTGGCAATGGTCAGATCGACACCCAGCACCAGGGCCGGCACGATCACCCAGGACCAGCTACCGAACCAGGTGTTGTGGAAGTTCTGGTCCGCCTGATAGCCCCGGCTTTTCCTGTGAAAGTAGAGTGAGTAGATGACGAAGGAGAAGACCACCAGCAACAGGAAGGTGGCGATCTGCATGGTCAGCATGTGGATGTCGTAGATCTCCTGCGCGACATCGGCAGCCGGGGGGGGGAAGTTGATGCCGTACTCGGCACGGGACGATTGAAAGACGGCCAAACCGGCGATTAGCAGAAGGAGCCTGCTGAAAGTGGTAAAACTCCTGCACATAACTACTCTTCCCCTCTCGATCATCTGTTAATGACTACGGGTCAGATATTAAGCTGCATATCCGGTTAAACTATCTCTCTACGCTACGACTTCCATCTGTTGGTAAATTGTTTCAACCGCAGTTCCCCAATCAGGGACCATGTCCCGGATCAAGGTGCCGCATTAAGTAGGTTGCGGCCGCCTGTATAAGGGTGAAATCTCAAATAATGAGTCTGACCCGGCTATTTTTTTTGTACTCCAGGTCGGCATCCAATCCGTACCCGTTATAGATGACCCGGTGATAACAATGAGAGTACAGGCTCTCAGTCAGAGGCTGTCCGACTTTAATCCTGTTATCACGAGGCCTTTACGCCACAACGGCCGATCGTACCTAAGGTGAGTATGGCCTATTATTTGCGAAACGCAATGTACAGCTGATTGCTAAGGTGGTGATGTCTGTAGGCAACTCACTGATAGTGAGCCGCAGTGCGGCTCCTGATCGTCGTCAATGCCCCCCGTTGTGCATCCGGCGTCGACATTACCCTTTATTTTTTGTGCTTGAAGATTGCAGGTTGCCTGCATATAAGTGATGTAGGCGCATTTACCGATGCGATTGAATAATCAGCGGGATCACAAATATGGCGCTCAATCAGAATACCGTAGTTACTCCCACTCTCCCGATAGATCTTCCGCAGGTACAGCTTGTTACCCTGGATCATCCATGGCAGTGGATAGCGGCCGGGTGGCAGGATCTGAAAGCGGCGCCGGGGATCAGTATTGCGTACGGCATGATGTTTCTGATACTGAGTTTCCTGCTGACAATGGCGTTTGTCTCAATGGATATGGGGTTTTTTATCCCCGCGCTTGCCGCCGGTTTTTTTCTCATTTCACCCCTGCTGGCATTGGGGCTGTATGATGTCAGTCGCTCGCTCTCCCGGGGCAGCAAGCCAACCTTCTTAGGCAGTCTGATGTGCTGGCGCAGGACGCCTTTCAATCTACTCGCCATGGGGCTGGTGTTGATGCTGGCGTTCCTGGTCTGGATGATGCTGTCCAATATGGTTTTTGCGCTCTTCTTTACCGGCATAACGCCCGATATGGCATCCGCACTGGATGTACTGTTTTTCTCCGGTGATAGTCCGGCCTTTATGGCCGCAGGCATTATTTCCGGTGGCCTGATTGCGCTGGTGGTATTCGCCATCAGCGTGGTGTCGGTGCCCATGATCCTGGATCGGGATGCCGATGTGATGAGCGCCGTTGTCACCAGCATCCGTTGTGTAACCAGCAACCCGAAGCCGCTGTTACTGTGGGCGTCGCTGATTGTGATGTTTGTCGGCCTTGGCTTGGTCTCCCTGTTTGTCGGTCTGGTTATCTTCATGCCATTGGTGGGGCATGCCAGTTGGCACGCCTATCAGGATCTGGTGGGATCAACTTCCTCCCGTACCGACTGATCCCCCGGCCGGAGCGGTCGTTTGACCGATATGCAATCAAACCGCCGGTCGCTGTATCCCTCTGTTCTGATTTATTTGGCCATTATTGGCGGGGTTATTGATGGGCCCGGCGAGCGTCGTGCCCTTACCTGAATATGGCTTGAAAGAATTGGATAATTTATACTAGCCCGTTTGCAACTTCCCGATGGTGTCTGGAGGGGCCTGTTGTCCCGACTGCCGAGCGCCGGTCCGGAAGTAATCCAGTTCTATCGTCGTCAAGCGCGGCAAACCAGGGTGTCCAGATGATCAAAATTAATGAAAACTACCAGAAGCTGCAGGCTTCCTACCTCTTCTCGAATATCGCCAAGCGGGTCAGTGCGTTTCAGCAGGCCAACCCTGACAAGAAACTGATCAAGCTGGGTATTGGCGACGTGACCCGGGCGTTGCCGGATGCCTGTGTCAAGGCGTTCCACGCGGCGGTGGATGAGATGGCCAACGATGCCACTTTCCATGGTTACGGTCCGGAGCAGGGTTACGATTTTCTGCGTGAGGCGATAGCCAAAAACGATTTCCAGGCCCGCGGTGCCCAGGTCGATGCCGATGAAGTGTTTGTCAGCGATGGTGCCAAGTGCGACAGCGGCAATTTCCAGGAGATCTTCTCCACCGATATCACCGTAGCGATCCCGGATCCGGTCTACCCGGTCTATGTGGATACCAATGTGATGGCGGGCCGCAGCGGTAACTGGAATGAGGAGCTGGGGCGTTATGAGAACCTGGTCTACCTGGACGGTAACCGGGAGAACGGCTTCATTCCCGAACTGCCGGAGCAGCAGGTCGACCTGATCTACCTCTGCTTCCCCAACAACCCCACCGGTTCCATGGCGACCCGGGAGCAGCTGAAACAGTGGGTCGATTATGCCCGGGCCAACAAATCCCTGATTCTTTACGATGCGGCCTACGAGGCGTTCGTGCAGGATGAGGATCTGCCGCGCTCCATCTACGAGGTGGAAGGTGCCCGGGAAGTGGCCATCGAGTTCCGCAGTTTCTCCAAGACCGCTGGCTTCACCGGCACCCGCTGCGCCTATACCGTGGTGCCCAAGAGCTGCATGGCCTATACCGAGGCAGGGGAGGCGGTCTCCGTGCACTCCCTGTGGAATCGTCGTCACACCACCAAGTTCAACAGTGTCTCTTACCCGGTGCAGCGTGCCGCCGAGGCGGTCTACTCCAGCGAAGGACAGGCCCAGATCAAAGAGCTGATCGCCTACTACCTGAACAATGCGAAGTATATCCGCGAGAAGATGGAGGCGCTCGGTTACGAGTGCATCGGTGGCGTCAACTCCCCCTATATCTGGATTGATGGCAAAACTGACTCCTGGGCATTTTTCGATCGGCTGCTGAACGAGGCCGGGGTGGTCTGTACCCCCGGGGCCGGGTTCGGCAAGTGCGGCGAAGGCTATATCCGCATCAGCGCTTTCAACAGTTTCGAGAATGTGACCGAGGCGATGGAGCGGATCAGTAAAATCCTCTGATCTTCAAGCTATACATTTCTAAAACCATTTCGCATAACCCCGCACCAGTTTATGCTGGTCGGGGTTATAGACAGTAGTGAATGACCGGAACCAGACCATGCCCATTTCCAGCGATTTAGAACAGCGTCTCTACCCCAACATCGAAGCGATTGCCCAGCACTTCGGTACTCCGTTCCACATCTATGACGAGAAGGGCATCCGCGAAACCGGCGAGACACTGAACCGGCTGTTTGCCGGTATCGACGGTTTCAAGGAGTACTATGCGGTGAAGGCGTTGCCCAATCCCCGCATCCTGGAGATCATGCGCTCCCTGGGCTTCGGTTTTGACTGCAGTTCCAGGGCGGAGCTCCAGCTGAGTCGTGCCACCGGCGCCCGGGGTGAGGAGATCATGTTCACTTCCAACAACACCAGCCAGGCCGATTTCCAGGCGGCCGCAGCCGATGGTGGCTGTGTGCTGAATCTGGATGATATCAGCCTGGTGGACAAGGTGCCGGAGATGCCGGAACTGATCTGCTTCCGTTACAATCCGGGTGAACGGCGCACCGGCAACAGCATTATCGGCACTCCGGTGGAGGCCAAGTATGGCGTCTCCCACGATCAGCTGCTGGAGGCCTACCGCAAGGCCCAGGCGCGCGGGGCCAGGCGTTTTGGTCTGCATACCATGCTGGCCTCCAACGAACTCAACTACAGCTATATGGTGGAGACCGCCCGAATGCTGCTGGAGAGTGTCGAGTGGATCTCCAGCGAGCTGGGCATCCGCTTCGAGTTCGTTAATATCGGCGGCGGGCTGGGCATACCTTACCGTCCTGGGGAGCAGCCCCTGGATATCGCCGCAATGGCCCATGAGATCACTGCCCTGTTTGACGATTTCCGGCAGCGGCACGGCTATGCACCGCGTATGTATGTGGAGAGCGGCCGTTATATCACCGGTCCCCATGGTGTGCTGGTGACCCGGGCGATCAACCGCAAGGAGATCTATCGCACCTATGTGGGGGTGGATGCCTGTATGTCAGCCCTGATGCGTCCCGGTATGTACGGCGCTTATCACCACATTACCGTGCCCGGTAAATCGGGTGGCGATGAGGTGGTGGATGTGGCCGGCTCGCTGTGTGAGAACAATGATAAATTCGCCATTCAACGTAACCTGCCCGCTATCAGCGATGGGGATCTGCTCTGCATTCATGATACCGGTGCCCACGGCCACGCCATGGGGTTCAACTACAACGGCAAGGTGCGTCCTAAGGAGTTGCTGCTGCGTAGTGACGGAACGGTTGAGCTGATTCGTCGTGAAGAGACCCTGGATGATCTGTTCGCTACGCTGCAGTTTGAACCGGACAATTTCACCCCCGCCCGGGGATAAGAGAGAGCAGCGGACCGTCCCGATGCATAGCGTAGGACCGGGGCGGACACTGCGCCTGCCGGCAGGCTGATGTCCGGGGCTGGGATTGCTGTAGGGGAGGTTCGACGCTCGGCCCGGTAGCCGGCCCCGTATCGGTTACTACAGGGCAATCCAGATCAACACCGCACCCAGCAGTAACCGGTAGATGACAAACGGCAGCATGCCGATGCGGTCGATCACGTGTAGAAACAGGCGGATACAGAGATAGGCGGAGACAAAGGAGAACAGCGCACCCACCAGCATGGCTTGCCAGTCCACCGGCTCCTGGTGAATGATCAGCTCCAGGGTTACCAGGCTGCCCGACATCACGATGGTGGGGATCGAGAGCAGAAAGGAGAAGCGTGAAGCCGCTTCCCGGGTCAGGCCGAGCATCATGCCGGCCGTGATGGTGATGCCTGATCGGGAGGTGCCGGGGATCAGTGCCAGTACCTGGAACAGGCCGATAATCAGGGCGTCACGCCAACTGGTGGAATACTCATCCCGGGTCCGACTGCCATTTCTGTCGTACCAGTACAGCAGCAGGCCGAACAGAATGGTTGCCGCTGCAATCACCCAGATCGACCGCAGTTCATGTTCAACTTCAGAGAAAAACAGCAGTCCGGCCGCCATGATGGGCAGGGTCGCCAGGATCAGCAGCCACACCATTTGCGAGTTCTGGGTCGGCGGAGCACCTTTGATCACCGAGCGAAAAAAATCACCCGCCATGTCCAGCAGTTCATGCCTGAAGAAGGTGGTTACCGCCAGCAGGGAGCCAAGGTGTACTGCCACGTCAAAACCGAGCCCCTGATCCTGGTAGCCAAACAGCATCGGCGTCAGAATGAGATGGGCGGAGCTGGAGATGGGCAGGAACTCAGTCAATCCCTGAACAATAGCAAGTATAAAAATCTGTAAGCTATCCATGGCTGTCAGTGCTGCGGGTGGGACTGGTTTGTAAGGGAGCGTATGGGAATGGATCGGTACGGTTGATTCGATGCGCTTTCCAGGACAATCCGGCATCTCTGTAACTGCACTGCCTCCGAAGCGGATCTCACATTCTCAAGTCCTGGGTTGATTCTGGTGGGGGGCAATGATACCGGTTTACAGAGCTGTTTTCATGCGAATTTTTTGTTTTTTCCCGGGGAGCTGGTCGGGAGAGCAGTCCCACCTTTTGGTCGTCAATCCAGCGCAAAATACTATAGACTTACGGAAACATCGATACAGGGGAGTTGATAATGATACCGGTGATTCTTTCGGGTGGTTCAGGAACGCGTCTATGGCCGCTGTCGCGCAGCCAATACCCCAAGCAGTTTCTGCCGCTGGTGACCGACAACACCATGCTTCAGGAGACTGTCGCCCGGCTGGATGGTCTGGACGGCGTAGCCGCACCCATCGTGGTATGCAATGAAGATCACCGTTTCATGGTGGCCGAGCAGTTACGGGAGATAGGGGTTACCGCCCAGGCCATCCTGCTGGAGCCGGTGGGACGCAACACGGCGCCGGCCGTGGCGCTGGCGGCGCTGGCGGCGGAATCACCGGATGAACTGCTGCTGGTGCTGGCCGCCGATCATGTGATCAGTGACAAACCGGCCTTTCACGCGGCGGTGATGAAGGCGGCGGATGCGGCAAGAGCGGGCCGACTGGTCACTTTCGGGGTCGTGCCAACCGGTCCGGAGACCGGCTATGGTTACATCCGTCGGGGTGATGCGGCCACCTGGGACGGTACTTACGCGGTTAAACAGTTCGTGGAGAAGCCGGACCTGGAAACCGCCCGTGGCTATCTTGATTCTGGCGATTACTACTGGAACAGCGGCATGTTTGTGTTTACGGCTGCCCAATACCTGGCGGCTCTGGAAAAGCACCGTCCTGAGATGCTGGCCGCCTGCAGAAGTGCCTATGCCAACAGTCACCCTTCCCCCGATTTTGTGCGCCTGGACAAGGCCGCCTTTGCCGCCTGTCCGGCGGACTCCATAGATTATGCGGTGATGGAGAAGACCGACCGGGGTGTGGTGGTTCCGCTGGATGCCGGTTGGAATGATGTAGGTTCCTGGTCGGCACTGTGGGAGGTGGCCGGCAAGGACGGGCAGGGGAATTCACTGAAAGGTGATGTGCTCAGCGTTGACACCCGCAACTCCTATATTCAGTCGGAGAATAAACTGGTGGCGGTGGTTGGCCTGGACGACATGGTGGTGGTGGAGACTGACGATGCGGTGATGGTCTCCCCAAAGTCACGGGTCCAGGAGGTGAAGCAGATTGTCGATCTGTTGCGGGAAGCCGGTCGTAGCGAGAGCGAGCTGCACCGCAAGGTTTATCGACCCTGGGGTTATTACGACTCCATCGATCTGGGCGAGCGCCATCAGGCCAAGCGGATTGTGGTCAACCCGGGGGCAAAGTTGTCACTGCAGATGCATCATCACCGGGCCGAGCACTGGATTGTGGTGAAGGGCACGGCCAGCGTCACCCGGGGTGAAGAGGAGATGCTGCTGACCGAAAATCAGTCCACCTACATTCCTATTGGTACCACCCACAGTCTGGAGAATCGCGGTGTGATTCCGCTGGAGATGGTGGAGGTGCAGACCGGCAGCTACCTGGGTGAGGATGATATCGTCCGCTTTGACGACCGTTACGGGCGGGCTGAATAGTGGCCGGCAGCGGGGACAGGGGGTGCCGGTGATCGGGATTATCGGATCAGACGGTGACCTGGGGCGACGGGTCCGGCTGGATCTGGATGTCGATCAACTGTTGCTGATTGATCGTCACAACCGGGACCAGTTGGAGTCGTACCTGCCGCAACTGGAGTTGGCCCTGGTGTTTACCCCGCCCGACACCCATGCGTCCTATCTGGAGATGTTGTCTAGCGCCGGCGTGCCCCGAATTCTGTGTGAAAAACCGTTGCCGGTTACTCCACAACTGCAAGATCCCGGGCGGGTGCGGATTATCGATCACTACCTGTTCAAGCAGGATGCCCAGGTCTGTCGGGACCATTTTCAGCGCCGCCGGGCGGATATCGATCAGATCTCCCTGTCACTTTGCGAATCGAAGCCGGAACGGCGTAGCTGGATGTGGTCCCGGGCCGCCTATGGCGGAGTGATTCTCGATCTGGCTCACCATCTGGTGGCGCTGCTCGGTTTTATGTCCGGAGAGTACCAGACACTGTCCGCCATCACCGACCTGTCAGTCGACCAGGTGAGGTTCTTTTCACACCCCGATCCGGCGGAATCCGCCGCTGTGATCACCGCTAGCTGGGCCGGTATCCGCCTGACCCTGAATGTTGCCAAGGCCGGTCATGATGACAAGGGGGTTACCTTCAGATATCGGGATGGAACGGAGCAGCGGGTCGATCTGTCGGACCGGGTCAACTATCAACAGATTCTGCTTGCCGGTGGATCGGATGAACCATCACCGCTGCTGGCTTTTTCCGATGCCGTGCTGATCAACCGGTTTCTGACCAGGTTGTTGCAGGAGATTGAGCCCCATGTCTGAGAAAGAGAGGAAGATGGAGGAGGCCAACGCTGTCGAGTTGCTCAAGGATCTGACCGATGTATTCAAACATCGGCACCGGTTCTACTGGTCAACCTACTACAAACTGATGTTCTATCACCTGACCATCGCCGCCTTGCCCTACGTTGCCTATCACTTTCTCAAGACCTATAACTTCATCGCCAATGAACAGAGTTATATGATCCTGTTGCTGGTGATCTTTGCCTGGCTGCTGCTGGGGGTCAACATATGGCTGGTTCTGCGCAGCAGAAAATATCTTGAAAGCGAGGATCTACGACTGCGGATCGTACACAAGGCGGTGCGGGAGATGTATATGCGGGAGTTCGCTATCAATCTCTACCCCGGAATGGATGCGCTGCAGGCGGACTACCAGTGTCGATCGGAAAACAACAACAATAAGATCCTGGTCAGTTCTATAGGCGGCTACATGGAGTCCCTGTTTGTTACCTTCCTGATACTCATCTCCACCCTGGGTACGCTGCTGTTTTCGTTCCTCGCCTATACCCTGCTGTAGGGCGTATCCGCCGACGGTTTCCCCGGCTCAACTCAGCCGCTGCTGTATCTCCTGCTCCAGCGCCTCGAACTGTTCGCGGCTGGCGAGTGGTTTGTCATTTCTGTCGGTGATGAAAAAGGTATCTTCCGCCTCTGCACCTATGGTGGCGATCTTGGCATTGATCAGCTTGATTTTGCATTGGGCAAACGCATAGCCGACCTGGGAGAGCAGCCCCGGACGGTCATCGGTGAGCAGTTTCATGATGGTGCGCTGATTGCCGTAGTCCTGTACAAAGTCGATTCGGGTCGGGGTGGAAAAGTGCTTGAGGCGCCGGGGGATGCGCCGGGATACCACCAGGTTGGCGGATTCAGGATCGGTTACGCTCTTTTTCAGCAGGTCGCAGATCTCGTTTCGCCGGTCGTTACCTTCCACCACGCTGCCATCCTGCTCCAGAACCAGGAAGCTGTTCAGTGTCAGGTTGGTATCGGTGGTTTCAATGCGGGCGCTGACGATATTAAGCCCCAGCTGGTCCAGTTGGCTGGTGGTGATGGCAAACAGGTCATCCCGGTCGGCGGCGTAGAGGAAAATTTCCGTACCGCCACGGGTGCCGGATTTACGCAGCAGTACCAGCGGGAGCTGTTCCGGGGTGCTGCCCAGGATCATGCGGGTCTGCCAGGCGATCTCTTCCCAGGTGTGGTAAAGGAAGTAGTCAATGCTGAAAGTGGTCCAGAGGCTGACTGCACTGTCCGGATCGATCCCTTCAGATTTCAGCATATGCAGGGCACCGGCCTGTTTGTTCTGTACGATCTCGTCCCGTTCCTGGGGGTTCTGCAGACCACGCAGCAGGGCCTGCTTGGTGGTGATGTAGAGTTCCCGCAGCAGGGAGTTTTTCCAGCTGTTCCATTTCTTCGGGTCGGTGGCCCGGATATCCGCCAGGGTGAGCAGGTAGAGATAGTCCAGATGAACCGGGTTCTTGACAATCTGGGCAAAATCCCGGATCACGTCGGGGTCGCTGGTATCCTTGCGTTGCGCAGTGATCGACATCAGCAGATGCTTCTCCACCAGCCAGGAGACCAGGCGGCTGTCATAGTCGCTGAGGCCATGCAGTTTGCAGAAATCCCAGGCCTCCTTGGCGCCCAGTTCGGAGTGGTCTCCGCCCCGGCCCTTGGCGATATCGTGGAAGATGGCGGCGATATAGATCAGTTCCGGCTTCGGCAGTTTCGCCATGATATCGCTGCAGAGCGGGAATTCGCCGTAATACTTGGGTACGGTCAGACGGCGCAGATTGCGCACCACGTACAGGGTGTGCTTGTCCACGGTAAACACGTGGAACAGGTCGTATTGCATCCTGCCCACAATGTTGAGAAAGGCGGGGATATAACGGGCCAGGATGCCATAACGATTCATGCGCCGCAGTTCATGGGTGATACCCACTGGTTGGCGCAGAATCTCCATGAACAGGCTGCGTGCGCGGATATCGGCGCGGAACTCATCGTTGATCAGGTGCCGATACTTGCGGATCAGGCGAATGGTGCTGGCCCGCACGCCGTTCAGTTCCGGATGCTGCTCCATGATCAGGAACAGTTCCAGCAGTGCCAGCGGGTGTTGGGGGAAGACGTCCTCGTGTACCACCTCCAGGAAGCCGCTTCTGGATTGGAAGCGCCGATTGATCGGCTTCGGCTCGTCCAGGTGGCATTTCAACAGAATCACCTCCTGGAACAGCTGCAGCAGCATCTCGTTCATGCGTCGCAGGCGCAGGGCCGTGCGGTAGTATTGCTGCATGAACTTCTCCACACCCAGCTCCTGCTTATCATCCTCGTAGCCAAACTGGGTGGCCAGGGTGCGCTGGTAGTCAAACAGGATGCGATCCTCGCGACGACCGGTCAGCAGATGGAGTGCGAAGCGCACCCGCCAGAGATAGCTCTGGCAGTCCATCAGGTCCAGATACTCTTCCTCGGTGAGAAAGCCGTGTACCACCAGTTCACGCATGGTCTTGGCGCCGTAGTGGCGTTTTACCACCCAGCCGATCATCTGGATATCCCGCAGTCCGCCGGGGCTCTCCTTGATGTTGGGCTCCAGGTTGCTGATGGTCTCTTCGTAACGGAGATAGCGCTGTTTCTGCTCCTCCCACTTGGCGGTGAAAAACTGCTCACTTGGCCAGATGCTGTCCGGCCCGGTGCAGTCCTGCATCTGCCGGAACAGATCCTCCTGTCCGATCAGCAGGCGCGCCTCCATAATGTTGGTGGCAATGGTGATATCCTGCTCCGCCTCGCTGATGCACTCGGCCACCGTGCGTACGCTGTGACCCACTTCGAGACCAATATCCCAGAAGAAGGTGAGCAGTTCAGTGAGGGGTTCGGAGTATTGATCAGGGTCCTGCTCATCCAGCAGGATCATCAGGTCGATATCTGAGCTGGGGTGGAGCTCCATGCGTCCATAGCCGCCCACCGCAATCAGGGCAGCTGCCGCATCGGCGGGCATTTTCAGCCTCCACGCCTGGCGCAGCAGTTCATCCACCATCCGGGCATGGGCCGGCACCAGTTCGGTCACCGGATCGCCCTGCTCAAAACCGCTCTTGATCGCCTGGTTGACCTGCTGGATGGCGTCCTGGAAGATCGGCAGCGGATCTTCCGCTGCCTGCACTTGACCGACAAACTGGTCAGAATCGAACTTGATATCTGGTTTCATCGCACGGGATCGTGGTCAGGCTGTGGACTGGGCGGCCTGCTCCCGCTCCTCGTCCCGCAGAGTGAGAACTTCGTAACCGGTATCGGTGACCAGAATGGTGTGTTCCCACTGGGCAGACAGGCTGCGATCCTTGGTTACCACCGTCCAGCCATCCGGCAGCATCTTAACCTGGCGCTTGCCGGCATTGATCATCGGTTCGATGGTGAAGCACATGCCCGGCTGCAGCTTGACGCCGGTGCCCGGTGATCCGTAGTGCAGTACCTGGGGGTCTTCATGAAAGCCGCGGCCGATGCCGTGCCCACAATACTCATGTACTACCGAGTAGTTATGGGATTCCGCGTATTGCTGGATGACATGGCCGATATCGCCCAGGTGGGCGCCCGGTTTGACCTGGTTGATACCGAGCCAGAGCGCGTCATATGTCATTTTGCTCAGCCGTCTGGCGAGGATGGAGGCGTCCCCCACCAGGAACATTTTACTGGTGTCGCCGTGAAAGCCGTCCTTAATGACCGTAATGTCGATATTGATAATATCGCCACTCTTGAGCTTTTTATTACCAGGAATGCCGTGGCAGACCTGGTGATTGACTGAAGTACAGATCGATTTTGGGAAGCCGTGATAGTTGAGCGGGGCGGGGATCGCCTTCTGCACGTTGACAATATAGTCATGGCAACGTTGATCCAGCTCTTCGGTGGTCACTCCCGGCTGCACGTAGGGGGCAATCATCTCCAGTACTTCGGCGGCCAGTCGGCCGGACACCCGCATTTTCTCGATCTCCTCCGGGGTTTTGATGATTACGCTCATAACTTGCTGTTTATCCTGTGATCTGTAAGAGGCGTTTACGCCGGCTAATTTGATTTGGTCTTCAGGCGCTACGCCAGAACAGCCTATTGTAAAGGGAAATCTGGCTATTATCATCTCCGCCCGCTGTGGGGTTGAATCGTCCCGCTGGTGACGGGTTGGCCGACAGGGCGATCGCAGTTATCTGGTCGGTGTTGATTGTCGCCCTGCGGCTTCTGTGGTATAAAACGCGCCCTTGGTCGGTGAACCACAGCCCGTGGGCGGCCAGAGAGGGCGGTTTAACAGCCGTCAAAATACACACACGTACCGACACAGCTGTCGGGGTGCCCGGGAGACCGGGTCGCCAGTTGGGGTGCGTGGAGGACTAACCCGTACAATTCGGAGTAATACATGAGCAACATCTCGATGCGTCAGATGCTTGAGGCTGGCGTGCACTTTGGTCATCAGACCCGCTACTGGAACCCCAAGATGGGGGCCTACATCTTCGGTCATCGTAACAAGATTCACATCATGAATCTTGACAAGACCCTTCCCCTGTACAAAGAAGCCATGAATTTCATGGGTTCCCTGGCTGCAAACGGCGGCAAGATCCTGTTTGTGGGCACCAAGCGTGCTGCCAGTGAAACCATCAAGGAAGAAGCCACCCGTTGTGGCATGCCTTACGTGAATCATCGCTGGCTCGGCGGCATGCTGACCAACTTCAAGACCATCAAGCAGCGTATCAAGCGTCTGAAAGATCTTGAGGCGATGTTTGAAGATGGCACCATTGAGCGCTTCAACAAGAAAGAGGCCCTGGGCCTGCGTCGTGAAATGGAGAAGCTGGACCGGAGCCTGGGCGGTATCAAGGATATGAACAGCCTGCCGGACGTGCTGTTCGTGATCGATACCGGACATGAGGATATCGCTGTCGCAGAAGCCCGCAAGCTGGGCATTCCGGTGGTTGGTGTGGTTGATACCAACAACAACCCGGATCCGATCGACTACGTGATTCCCGGTAACGACGACGCCATCCGTGCCATTCAGCTCTATGTTCAGGGCGCAGCTGCGGCGGTCCTGGAAGGGCGCGCCAGTGCGGCTCACATGGGTGGTAAAGAGGGTGCCGACGAATTTGTCGAAGTGCCGGAAGAGCAGGAGAAGGCAGCGGAGTAAACACCGCTTCCTGATACCGTGTAACACGGGGCGGGCCCTGTTTGACAGCGGCCCGTCCCTTGGAAACTGACAGCGCCAACCTTCTGTGTAAACTGCTCGGGCTGTTCAGCCTGATCGGAACGGGATCCTTTCAACTGACCGGCCAACCAGCCGCCAGCCGGATTTCACGGCGCTATCTACTGACTAGCTTTAAATAAGCGAGGAATAACGAATCATGGCGATAACAGCCTCTCTGGTAAAGGAACTGCGTGAACGGACCGGTTCCGGCATGATGGAATGCAAAAAAGCATTGGTCGAGACCAATGGCGATATCGATGCAGCCATCGAAAACATGCGTAAATCAGGACAGGCAAAGGCTGCCAAGAAAGCGGGACGTACCGCAGCTGATGGCCTGATAGTCATCCAGATGACCGATGACAACAAAAAGGGTGTGATGGTTGAAGTCAACTGTGAAACCGATTTTGTTGCCAAGGACGAGAATTTCACCTCTTTTGCCGATGCTGTCGCACAGCGCGCGTTGGCATCTGATGTTGCGACCGTCGAGGAGCTGCTGAATGCTCCGCTGCACGATGGGGAAGAGACCACCATTAACACCGCCCGTGAAGCCCTGATCGTCAAGATCGGCGAGAACATGAACGTGCGTCGGTTTGAGCGCTTCGAGTCTGCCAATGGTCGTCTGGCCAGTTACAGCCACGGTTCCCGCATCGGCGTGATCGTGGATATTGAAGGCGGGGACGATGAGCTGGCGAAAGATATCGCCATGCACGTTGCAGCCAGCAACCCGACCTGCGTTTCCGCAGAACAGGTGCCGGCCGACATGTTGGAGAAGGAGCGCGAGATATTCAAGGTACAGGCGCTGGAGAGCGGCAAACCAGAGAATATCGTGGACAAGATCGTGGATGGTCGTGTGCGTAAGTTCCTGTCTGAAATCACCCTGTTGGGCCAGGCCTTTGTGAAGGACCCGGATATCACGGTGGAGAAACTGCTGGCTGGCGCAGGCGCCAAGGTCAACACCTTCAAACGCTTCGAGGTGGGCGAGGGCATTGAGAAAAAGCAGGAAAACTTTGCCGACGAGGTGATGGCGCAGGTTCGCGGCGATTAAGCAACACCCAAACAGTCCCGGTTTATCCGGGACTGTTTTTATCCTACCCTTCCCTGAACCTATATATTAGTGAGTTTGTATGTCTGAGTTGATTTGCCGGCGCATCCTGCTCAAGCTGAGCGGAGAGGCCTTGATGGGGTCGCAATCCTTCGGCATCGATCCTGACGTGATCCGCCGGGTGGCCGAGGATGTAAAAGGGCTGGTCGACTCCGGTATCCAGGTCGGTCTGGTGATCGGAGGCGGGAATATATTTCGTGGTGAGGGGTTGGCTAAGGCCGGTATCGACCGGGTTTCCGGCGACCATATGGGCATGCTGGCTACCGTGATGAATGCACTGGCCATGCAGAACTCCCTGTTGAAGCTGGGTGTGGCTGCCCGTACCATGTCCGCCATCAGTATGGAACAGGTGTGTGAGACCTACGTGCGCAGAAGGGCCGTGGAGCATCTTGAGAACGGTGAGGTTGTCCTGTTTGCCGCCGGCACCGGCAACCCGTTTTTCACCACCGATTCCGCTGCCAGCCTCAGGGCGATAGAGATAGATGCGGACCTGATGATCAAAGCCACCAAGGTCGACGGCATATATTCGGCCGATCCGATGAAAGACCCCAAGGCCCAATTTTATCCCCGCATCAGCTATGATAAGGCGCTGGCTGAGGGCCTGAAGGTGATGGATGCCACGGCAATTGTATTGTGTCGTGATAACCAGATGCCGCTGCGGGTAATGAATATCAATGCCCCGGGCGCTCTGTTGCGCCTGGTGAAAGGCGAGGAAATCGGTTCCCTTGTGGAGAGTGGAAATGATCGATGACATAAAAAAAGACGCGACAACGCGCATGGGAAAAAGTGTGGACGCGCTGGATAATGAGCTGGCAAAGGTGCGTACCGGTCGGGCGCACCCCAGTCTGCTGGATCACTTGACCGTCTCCTATTACGGCTCTGATGTACCGCTAAACCAGGTGGCCAACGTTACCGTGGATGATTCCCGGACCCTGGCGGTAACGCCCTGGGAAAAGAACATGGTGCAAACCATCGAAAAGGCGATCATGAACTCCGATCTCGGCTTGAATCCCAACACAGCCGGAACGGTGATCCGGGTACCGCTGCCACCGCTGACGGAAGAGCGCAGAAAGGATCTGATCCGGGTCGTTCGTGGCGAGGCCGAGCAGGCACGGGTAGCGGTACGGAATATTCGTCGCGATGCCAACAGTGAGCTGAAAAACCTGGTGAAAGAGAAGCTGATCTCGGAAGACGATGAGCGGCGTGGCCAGGAGATTATCCAGAAACTGACTGATCAGCACATCAAGGAGATTGATGAGCATCTGGCAGAAAAAGAGAAGGATCTGATGTCGATCTAACCCTTAAATCGCCGTATTGACGGGCCTGTTGGTCCGCCCGGTATCTGGACCGCAGGCTATCGGTATAGATAGGCAAAGGGCAAGTCCCTGTTTGTAGCAACGGCTTAAGGTGGGGAAGGCGGGTGTTGTGCGGATCAGACTCCGACCCCGGGTATTGGGAAACAGTGAATCTGCAAG
Source organism: Sedimenticola thiotaurini (assembly GCF_001007875.1). Classification (NCBI taxonomy): domain Bacteria; kingdom Pseudomonadati; phylum Pseudomonadota; class Gammaproteobacteria; order Chromatiales; family Sedimenticolaceae; genus Sedimenticola; species Sedimenticola thiotaurini. Next base: position 437,380 of record NZ_CP011412.1, read on the forward strand.
ATAGAGCAGCGGACGGAGGGTTCGGGGTTAAATGGAGGTTGATGGAGTGACCCGCTTGCCACGACATGTCGCAATTGTCATGGATGGCAATGGGCGGTGGGCCAAACAACGCGATCTGCCACGCCACGCCGGACACAAAGCGGGGGTTAAATCGGTCCGTGCCAGTGTGGAACAGTCGGTGAAGCGCGGTATCGAAGTCCTGACCCTGTTTGCCTTCAGCAGTGAAAACTGGAAGCGCCCTGAAAAAGAGGTATCGCTGCTGATGGACCTCTTTATGGTGGCTTTGCAGCGTGAAGTGAAGCGCCTCAAACGCAACAACGTGCGGCTGCGGATTATTGGTGATCGCAGTGCATTTTCCGAAAAGCTCCAACAACGTATCGCCGCCGCAGAGGCGTCAACAGCCGATAACAGTGGCCTGGTGTTGCAGATTGCCGCGAACTACGGTGGTCGCTGGGATATCGTCCAGGCAGTCAGGAAGCTGGCCCGCAGCGTCGAGGCCGGTGAGTTGGCAGCGGACCAGATTACCGAGTCTGCGGTAGCTTCCGGGCTCTCTTTTGCAGATCTGCCGGACCCGGATCTGTTTATCCGCACCGGTGGTGAGCAGCGCATCAGTAATTTCATGTTATGGCAGTCCGCCTACACGGAACTCTATTTTACCGACAGGTACTGGCCCGATTTTGACGCGGATGCCTTCGATGCCGCGCTGGACTTTTTTGCCAGCCGACAGCGTCGTTTTGGTATGACCGGGGAGCAGTTGCCGGATACCGCAACGCAGGATTTGGGCGACTGATCATGCTGTTACACCGTATTCTGACCGCATTGGTTCTGCTGCCCCTGGTGATACTGGGGGTGCTCTATCTGCCATCTGCCGGTTTTGCCCTGCTGTTGGCTGCCGTGATACTCGTCGGTACCCATGAATGGACCCGTCTGGCCGGATTAACCCGACCCATGCATAAAGTGGCTTACCTGCTGGGTATGGCGCTGGTGATGGGGCTGCTCTATCTGCTGCTTCCTTTGCCGTTTTTCAGCCTGGGACTGTTTGCTGCCGCCAGCCTGGGCTGGCTGGTGGTCAGTTGGTTAATTATTCGTTACCAGCCTGGGCAAGCGACAGAGGCCGGCCAGCCAGCCAAGTTGCTGATCGGCTGTTTTGTGTTGCTGCCAACCTGGGCCGCGCTGGTATATCTGCATGGTATGGGTTCGGACGGACCCGCTTTGGTGCTCTACACCCTGTCGCTCTCCTGGGTGGCGGATACCGGGGCCTACTTCGCGGGCCGACAGTGGGGCCGCGTGAAGCTGTCACCCCATATCAGCCCGAAAAAGACCCGTGAAGGTGTCTATGGAGCGTTGCTCGCCGTTGGCCTGTGGAGTGGCCTATTGATCTGGATACGTCCCGAGACCGGCAATCTGCCCCAGGTGGTAATGCTCTGTCTGCTGGTCTGCCTGGTATCGGTGGTTGGTGATCTGTTTGAGAGTCTGCTGAAGCGGCAGGCCGGTATCAAGGATAGTGGTAATCTGCTGCCCGGCCATGGCGGCATTCTGGACCGAATCGATAGTCTGACGGCGGTGGCCCCCGTGTTTACCCTGGGACTGTTGTTGCTTGGGAGTGGTAAGTGATTGGTTTGACTGTTTTAGGTTCCACCGGCTCAATCGGCATCAGTACCCTGGATGTGGTGGCGCGCCACCCGGACAGCTACCGGGTGGTGGCCCTCACCGCCAACCGGGATGTGGAGCGGCTTTATCAGCAGTGCCTGAAGTTTCAGCCCCGCTATGCGGTCATGGCGGACGCCGATGCGGCCCTGGCACTGGAGAAACGCCTCAGGGATGGAGGGGAGTCGATTCGGGTTCTGGCCGGCATGGATGGGCTGGAGCATGTTGCCTCAATGGATGAGGCCCACTATGTGATGGCTGCCATTGTGGGGGCCGCCGGTCTGCTGCCGACGCTGGCGGCAGCCCGGGCCGGCAAGCGGGTGTTGCTGGCCAACAAGGAGGCACTGGTGGTCTCCGGAGCGCTGTTCATGCAGGCTGTAGAGCAGGGCGGGGCGGAAATTCTGCCCATCGACAGCGAACATAATGCGGTTTTTCAGTGTATGCCGGCGGATTTTTCCCGTGGTCTTGATCAGGTGGGGGTATCCCGTATCCTGCTGACCGCGTCCGGCGGGCCGTTCCGCTCACTGCCGCTGGACCAACTGCGGGATGTTACGCCGGATCAGGCCTGCGCCCACCCCAACTGGGATATGGGGCGCAAGATATCGGTGGATTCCGCCACCATGATGAATAAGGGGTTGGAGGTGATTGAGGCCTGCTGGCTGTTCCATACCTCCCCGGAACGGATTCAGGTGGTACTGCATCCCCAGAGCGTGATCCACTCCATGGTCGCCTATACGGATGGCTCGGTGTTGGCACAACTGGGAAATCCTGATATGCGCACCCCCATTGCCCACGCTTTGGCCTGGCCAAAACGGATCGATTCCGGGGTAGCCCCGCTGGACCTGTTCGAAGTGGCGCGGCTCGATTTCACAGAGCCCAGTTTTGAGCGATTCGCCTGTCTCCGGTTGGCCTATGGGGCGATCGAGACCGGCGGTACCTGTCCCGCCATCCTGAATGCAGCCAACGAAGTCGCAGTGGCGGCCTTTTTGTCACAGCGGTTGGGCTTTATCCAGATCCCGGAAGTGATTGAATCGGTACTCGAGGCGTTGCCGGTGCAGCAGGATGCTGACCTGGATACCCTGCTTGCGGTTGATGAAGCGGCGCGCCGGCAAGCGGAACAAATAATCCGCAGCAGGGTCTGACCTAGTCGCCATGTCATCATTTTTATTCACAATAGCGTCATTCATCGTTGCTCTCGCCATCCTGATAGCGGTGCACGAGTTCGGCCATTTCTGGGTTGCCCGAAAGCTCGGCGTCAAGGTGTTGCGTTTCTCCATCGGTTTCGGTAAGCCGTTACTGAGCTTCCGGGGCCGGGCGCCGGCGTCCGAGGCGTCGCCTGGCGAGCAGCTTACGGAGGCGGATCTGGGTACTGAGTATGTATTGGCGGCAATCCCCCTGGGCGGCTACGTGAAAATGCTCGATGAACGGGAAGGTGATGTGCCGTCCCGCTATCTGGATCGTGCTTTCAATCGACAGTCTGTTGCGGTTCGTTCCGCCATCGTGGTGGCCGGACCACTGTTTAACTTCCTCTTTGCCCTGCTGGCATTCTGGTTTATCGGTGTGTACGGGGACACTGGCACCCGTCCCTGGATCGGTCAAGTGGATGAGACGACCCTTGCCGCGCAGGCAGGCTTCAGCGCCGATGACGAGATTCTTTCGGTCGGCGGGACCCGGACGCCCACCTGGGAAACGGCTGTTTATACCCTGTTGAGCGATGCCAGTTCCGGTGATGATGTGCTGGTCAATGTGCGGGATGCATCCGGTACGGAACGCACCCGCATCCTGCCTGGGGGGCAATTGTTGACGCTGGCCGAAGATGGTCGGTTACTCGAGCGCATCGGCCTGTCCCCCAAGCGACCTATCATTGAACCGGTTATCGGCCAGGTGGTCGCCGGTGAGGCGGCCGAATCCGCCGGTATCCAGGCCGGTGACCGGGTGCTGTCAATTGACGGACAGGCGGTGAACTCCTGGGCTCAACTGGTTGAATATATTCAGAAACATCCTGGGTCGCTGGTAACGATGGAGATATCCCGTGCTGGCGTGCAGCAGGCTGTCCAGCTCATCGTTGGGCAGTTGAAACGGGGTGATCAAACCGTTGGACGGATTGGTGCAGGTCCGGAGGTGCCCGAGGGTCTGTTTGATGATTACCGGGTGGAAGTCCGTTACGGCCCGCTCGAAGCGGTGACTATGGCTGCGGCCAAGACCGGCGATATGTCGCTGTTTATGTTGAAAATGCTCGGTCGCATGCTGACCGGTGAGATTTCGGTGCGAAACCTCAGTGGGCCGATCTCCATTGCTCAGACAGCGGGACGGACCGCCAGTTTCGGACTAACCCAATTCCTCAAGTTCCTCGCTCTGGTCAGTATCAGCCTGGGTGTATTGAACCTGTTGCCGGTGCCGATTCTGGATGGCGGACACCTGTTCTATTTCGCAATCGAGGCGATCAAGGGGAGCCCGGTTTCCGAGGTTGCCCAGGCCTTCGGACAGCGGATCGGGATGGCAATTCTGCTTGGCCTGATGACGCTGGCCTTCTACGTAGATATCACCCGTCTGTTCAATTCGTAATTAATTCGGCCTAACCCTTGGGCGTGGTGGAAAGATTATTTATACTAGGGCACTTTTCCCGTTTAGGGCATCTGGTGGAGATCGGGTGAACAAGGGGAATGTTTTTTATTATCAGTGCAGTAGAATGATTCAGCGCGGTTTTTGGCCAGATCATTTTAAGCGGCCACCATCTACCCTTGGTTGATAGGATCAGAAATGGTTAATTCGGATTCCGGTACGATGAAGGGCTCTGTTGTCATGGATGGACTTACAATAACAAAACCCCCAAAAGATAATATGAACCTGGTTAAACTATTTCGATCCTCGCTGCTCCTGATTGCCCTTCTTCTACCCCAACTGGCCCTGAGCGAAACCTTTGTCGTGCAGGATATTCGGGTTGATGGGCTGCAGCGCATCTCACCGGGAACGGTATTCAACTACCTGCCGGTCAAGATCGGTCAGCAGATCGAGTCGGACGAGACCGGTGAAATCATCCGGGCGCTTTACAAGACCGGTTTTTTCAAGGACGTAAAGCTGGAACGCCAGGGTGACGTGCTGATTGTTTTCGTAACTGAACGCCCGGCCATCGCCAAGATTGATATCGAGGGGAATAAATCGCTTGAAACCGAGCCCTTGCTGATTGCACTGAAAGATATCGGGCTTGCCGAGGGGCGTGTGTTCAACCGCTCCATCCTGGATAAGATCGAGCAGGAGTTGCAGCGCCAGTATTTCAATCTGGGTAAATACGCGGTCAAACTCTCATCCACTGTGACGCCCCTGGAACGTAATCGGGTTGCGATCAATATCGATATCTCTGAGGGCGGGACCGCCCGAATTAAAAAAATCAATATTATCGGTAACAGCAGTTTCGAAGATGATGAACTGCTGGATGAGTTCACTCTCGATACGACGGGCTTCCTGTCATCCTTCACCAAGGACGACCAGTACTCCCGGGAGAAGCTCTCCGGTGATCTGGAAAAGTTGCGTTCGTTCTATCTGGACCGGGGCTATATCAATTTCAAGATCACATCGACCCAAGTCTCCATTACGCCCGATAAGAAGGATATCTATGTCACCATCAATATCGAAGAGGGCGATGTATACACCATCAAGGATATTCTGCTGACCGGTGATCTGGTTTTGCCCAAGGAGGAGTTCTTCCCCATGATCCACCTGGCCCGTGGTGAAGTGTTCTCCAGAAAGCGGGTTATCGGCAGCGCGGAACGCATTACCAAGCTGTTGGGTAATAACGGTTATGCATTTGCCAATGTGAACAGCATTCCGGATATTGATGAAGAGACCAAGCAGGTGGCGGTCACCTACTTTGTTGATCCGGGTAAACGGGTCTATGTCCGGCGTATTAACATGAAGGGTAACAGTGATACCCGGGATGAGGTGTTGCGCCGGGAAATGCGCCAGATTGAGTCGGCCTGGTACTCGACGGAGCAGGTCACCCGCTCCCGGGAGCGCCTGCAGCGGCTCGGTTTCTTCGACGAAGTGAATGTGGAGACACCGGCTGTTCCGGGATCGACAGACCAGGTGGATGTGAATATTTCCGTCGTGGAAAAGCCCATGGGTAACCTGATGGCCGGGCTTGGCTTCTCCCAGTCCGATGGCATCGTCTTCAGTACCAGTCTGACCCAGAATAACTTTCTGGGAACCGGTAAGCAGGTCTCCCTGGCATTTGACAACAGTGACTCCAGCACCCACTACCGGGTCGGTTACGTGAATCCCTACTATACAGTGGACGGTATCAGTCGGGGCTTCAATGTGAGCTATCAGAAAACCGACTTCGACGAGGTGGATACGGCCAGGTATCTGACCGATATTGGTGACGTGGGGATGGTGTTTGGTGTGCCCATTACCGAGACTGATCGGGTCAATTTCACCCTGGATCTGATACATACCACCTATAAACCGGCGGATGATGCATCCTACGAAGTAGAGCGGTTCGCAACCGAGAACGGCGATACCTTCCTGGATTTCAAAATCGGCACCAGTTGGAGCAGGGATTCCCGTGACTCAGCCCTGATGCCGACTAAAGGTGCGATGCAGAGCCTCTCTGCATCGGCCACCATACCGGGCAGTGACCTGGGATACTACAAGATTGCCTACCGGCATAAACGCTATTTTCCACTCAACAAGACCTTTACCCTGGCCCTGAACGGGGATCTTGCCTATGGTGATGTCTATGGGGATACCACCCGGCTGCCGTTGTGGGAGAACTTCTTTGCCGGTGGTATTAAGTCGGTCAGGGGTTATGCGGATTACAGCCTGGGGCCGGTCGATGAAGATGACGATCCGCTTGGTGGCAACGTAAAAATCGTTGGTAACGCCGAACTGCTCTTTCCGGCACCGTTCAAGCTGATGGAGAAAACCATTCGCCTGAGTCTGTTTTTTGATGCGGGGAACGTCTACTCCACTCATGACGGGTATGATGTCGATCTGGGTGAACTGCGTTACTCTACCGGTGTTTCCGCCCTGTGGTTATCGCCCATGGGGGCATTGGGTGTCAGCCTTGGCATGCCGCTCAACGACAAGGACGGTGATGACACGGAGATATTCCAGTTCACCTTCGGAACCGCATTTTAAGTGTTAGGAGATTAAGTTGAAGAAGTCAGTCTTAAGTATTCTTGCTGTTTTACTGTTCGGCCTGGTTTCAGTAGCTGGTGCGGCCGATTTCAAAGTGGGCGTGGTAGACCTGAATAAAGTGATGGAGAAATCACCCCAGGCCGAGGCGATCAGCAATACTCTGAAGAAGGAGTTTCAGGCGCGGGATCAGGATCTGATTGCCAAGGCGAAGCAGCTGAAGCAGCTTGAAGAGAAACTGGCCCGTGATGCGGCAGTGATGAGCACGGAAGAGGCCAAGCGGCTGGAGAACGATATTCGCTCCCGACGTCGACAGCTGACCAATGCCCGGGCGGAGTTTCGGGAAGATGCCAATCTGCGCCGGAATGAGGCGGTCAATCGTCTGCTGCGAAAGGTTGGCGAAGTGGTCAGCCAGATCGGTGAAGAGGAGCAGGTTGACCTGATTCTCACCGATGGGGTGGCTTATTTCAATAAACGGGTCGATCTGACTAATAAGGTTCTGCAACGCCTTGAAGAGCTGCACAGTAGCTCTAAATAGGATCGGCCGGTGAACAGCGAAGTGTTTCGCCTCGCCGATTTGGCGGCGCGTGTCGGGGCCGAACTGCTGGGCGATGGCGAGGTGCGGATCACCCATGCCGACACCATTCAGGATGCCACTGAAGGTGCGATCTGCTTTCTCGCCAACAGCAAATATCGCCACTATCTGCCCACCACCGGGGCGTCGGCGGTTATCCTGCGTCGGGAAGATGCCGCCCAGGCCCAGGTTGCGGGACTGATTTCAGACAATCCCTATCTCACCTATGCCCGGGTGGCTTCTCTGCTCTACCCGGTGGCCGATATGGCCGGTGGCGTGCATGCGTCTGCTGTAGTTGACCCGGATGCCCGGATCGACCCAAGTGCCTGGGTTGGTCCCTGCGCCGTGATTGGTAAAAATGTCGAGCTGCAGGCTGGCGTGCGGGTCGGTCCCGGCTGTGTGGTGGAGGATGCCAGTGTCATTGGGGAAAACAGCCGGCTGGTGGCCAATGTCACCATCTGCTCCGGTACGGTGATCGGCAAACGGGTGCTGATACATCCGGGCGCGGTTATCGGCAGTGACGGGTTCGGTAATGCCAACGACCGCGGCGCCTGGGTAAAAGTGCCCCAGATCGGTATTGTCCGGGTGGGTGATGATGTGGAGATCGGTGCCAACACCACTGTTGACCGTGGCGCTTTGCGGGATACGGTGATCGGGGAGGGGGTCCGGCTGGATAACCAGATCCAGATCGCCCATAACGTGCAGATCGGAGCGCACACCGCCATTGCCGGATGTGCCGGGATAGCCGGTTCCACCTCGATCGGCAAATACTGCACCCTGGGTGGTGGCGTGGGTATTTCCGGTCATCTGGAAATTGGTGACAATGTGCACTTTTCCGGCCAATCGCTGGTTACCCGCTCCTTCAAGGAACCCGGGTACTACAGCGGTAACCTGCCAGCTGTCCCGAATAGTGACTGGCGCAAAACCATCGCCCGGATCCGGCGCCTGGAAAGTGTCATGCAACGTCTGAGCGCGCTGGAAAAGCAGGTTATGAACCAAAATACCGATAATGATGCTGCTGAGCAGGACTGACCCTCTGCGTGTGCGGCTTATTTAATAACTTTTAATCTTGATCGCTGCTTTACTGGGGCAGCGGCAGGGGGAGTCATTTTGACTACAATGGATATCAATAAGGTGCTGTCACTGCTGCCGCATCGCTACCCGTTTCTCCTGATCGACCGCGTACTCGAATTCGAGAAGGATAGCCGATTGCTGGCGCTGAAAAATGTCACCTATAACGAGCCGTTTTTTAACGGCCATTTCCCCATCAGGCCGGTGATGCCCGGTGTACTGATTGTGGAGGCGATGGCGCAGGCCACGGGTTTGCTGGCCATGGAGTCGAACCCGGATACGGTGAATGACTCCACGGTCTATCTGTTCGTGGGCATTGACAAGGCGCGTTTCAGACGGCCGGTGGAGCCGGGGGATCAACTCCTGCTGGAAGTGAACCAGGAGTCGATCAAACGCGGTATTGGTAAATTTTCATGTAGCGCTAAAGTCGATGGACAGATAGCCGCTACTGCTGAAATCATGTGTACTGCCAGGGATTTTGCTCCTTGATTGATCCAAAAGCGCTCATTGATCCTGCTGCTGAACTGGATGAAGGGGTTTCGGTCGGACCCTTCTCCGTGGTTGGCGCCGGTGTCCGGATTGGCCGGGGAACCCGTATCGGTCCCCATGCCGTCATCAAGGGCCCGACCACCATTGGGCAGGATAACCAGATTTTTCAGTTTGCTTCGGTGGGTGAAGATCCGCAGGATAAAAAATATGCGGGTGAAGAGACGCGCCTGGAGATTGGCGATCGCAACGTGATCCGTGAATTCACCACCATCAATCGGGGTACTGCCCAGGACGCGGTGGCCACCCGGATCGGTAATGACAATCTGTTGATGGCCTATACCCATGTGGCCCACGACTGCCAACTGGGGGACCATATCATCATGGCCAACGCCGCCTCTCTGGGGGGGCATGTGGTTATTGGTGACTGGGCCATACTGGGCGGATTTACCATGGCCCATCAGTTTTCCCATATCGGTGCGCACAGCTTCTGTGCCATGGGTTCGGTGATCAACAAGGATATCCCGCCCTACATTACAGTAAGTGGACATCCGGCCAGAACCTGCGGTATCAACTCGGAAGGACTGCGCCGCCGGAGTTTCAGCAGCGAGACGATTCAGCAGATCAAACGGGGCTATAAGATCATTTACAAGCAGCAGCATACTATCGAAGAAGCGCTGGTGGCCCTGCGGGAGCTTGCACAGGAGTGTACGGAGATCGGGCTCTATATCGATTTTCTGGAGCGGAGCGAGCGGGGCATTGCCCGCTGACCCGAATAGTCCCGTATTGATGCTGGGCCCCTACGCTCCAGCCCGGCTTGGCCCTATCTGATACTTAAACCCCCGACCTTCGAACCCATAACTGAATCAACTCATCATGCTGAAAGTTGGAATCGTTGCCAATGAGCCCTCAGGCGACCTGCTGGGTGCCGGAGTAATCCGGGAGATCAGGCAGCGCTATCCGGATGCCCAGTTTGTGGGGGTGGGCGGGCCGCTCATGATCGCGCAGGGCTGTCAAAGCCTGTTCTCCATGGAGCGGCTGTCGGTGATGGGGCTGATAGAGGTGTTGAAACATCTCCCCGAGCTGCTGTCCCTGCGTAAACAGTTGATTAACCATTTTCGCCAGGATCCGCCGGATGTGTTTATCGGTATTGATGCACCGGATTTTAACCTGGGTCTGGAAACCGCACTGAAAAAAGCCGGGATTCCCACTGTCCACTACGTCAGTCCCACGGTCTGGGCCTGGCGTCCGGGGCGGGTCAAGAAGATCCGCGCCGCAGTGGACCTGATGCTGAGTATTTTTCCATTTGAAACCGATTTTCTTGAACAGCATCAGGTGCCGGTTCAATACGTGGGCCATCCCCTGGCGGACGAGATTCCGCTGGAGAACGATCGTTCCGCGGCCCGGGAGCAGTTGGGGGTGAGCGATAAACCCCACGTGGTCGCCATGCTTCCGGGCAGTCGAATGGGGGAGGTCCAGGCGCTGGCGGCCACTTTTATTCAGGCCGCTTCTCAGCTGACAGAGCGTTATCCCGACATCCATTTCCTGGTGCCGTTGATTAATCAGCGTACCCGGGAGGCGTTCGAGGTGATCCTCCATCGCGAGGCGCCGGACCTGCCGGTTACCCTGATTGACGGGCAGGCCAGGGACGTGATGACCGCCGCCGATGTGGTGCTGACCGCCTCCGGTACCGCCACTTTGGAGGCTCTGCTGCTGGGGCGGGCCATGGTGGTGGCCTATCGGCTCAATGGGCTGACCTACTGGATTGTTAACCGCTTCAACCTGGTCAGGATACCCTACGTGGCGATGGCCAACCTGTTGGCCGGGGAGGCGTTGGCGCCGGAGTTTATCCAGCATGCGGCCACACCCGGCGCGTTGGCGGATGCCCTGAGTGAGTTGATCGAATCACCCGCACGGATCAAACAGATTCAGCAGCGTTATCAGCAGCTGCACCGGCAACTGCAACAGGACTCCAGTCGCAAGGCGGCAGAGGCGGTATTGTCCCTGATTAACCGGGACCGGGAGCATTTATGACGACCTTGATGCGTATCGCCGGCGTGGACGAGGTGGGTCGGGGTCCGCTGGCCGGCCCGGTGGTGGCGGCTGCCGTTATACTGGATCCGGATCACCCCATCGAGGGGCTGGCGGATTCCAAAAAACTGAGCGAGAAACGGCGCGAGGAATTGGCGCTGGTGATCCGGAAGCGGGCACTCTGCTGGGCCCTGGGGCGGGCGGAAGTGGCGGAAATCGACCGGCTCAATATACTCCATGCCAGCCTGCTGGCCATGCGGCGGGCCGTTGAGGCCCTTGTTGTACCTCCCGATCACGCCCTGATCGACGGCAATCGCTGTCCCGAACTGCCCTGCAGTGCAGAAGCGATTGTGGGTGGCGATGCCAGTGAAGCGTCCATCAGCGCTGCCTCGATCCTGGCCAAGGTGGCCCGGGATCAGGAGATGGTGCAGCTGGACCGGCAGTATCCCGGTTATGGTCTGGCCAGGCATAAGGGTTATCCGACCAAGTTCCATGTGGCGGCGCTGCTGGAGCTTGGGGTCAGTCCGATCCATCGACGCTCGTTTGGCCCGGTCAGGAAGCTGTTGCAGGGTGACTAGGGGCGCAGAGCCAGCGGTGTGAGGGGAAGGCCGGCATACCAGGGCCGTTATTACTGGTGGGACCGACCTGCCCGGGACAAACATGATTCCGATCTGAAAAAACCATCACCCAGTGGGTTACAATACAACGCTATGATCATTAGCCAGCACAGCCAGTTTTCACGGCCGAAGGCCGCCCGTCCGGGTGTGTCACTGGGAATTGCCGCATGAATCCAGTTTTTATCCATCTGCGTGTCCACTCTGAATACTCCCTGGTAGATGGGCTGGTGCGGATCAAGCCGCTGGTGGCCCGGGTCGCTGAGCTGGGCATGCCGGCAGTGGCCATGACGGATCAGTCTAACCTGTTCTCCCTGGTCAAGTTTTACAAGGCATCGATCGCGGCCGGGGTGAAGCCGATCAGTGGTGTGGATGTCTGGATACGGGATCCGGAGGATCCCAATACCCCGTTTCGTCTGCTGCTGCTGGTGCAGAATCCCCGGGGCTATCGCAACCTCACCTGCCTGGTATCGCGGAGTTATCGGGAGGGCCAGCACCTGGGCAAGGCGATGCTGGAAGCGGACTGGTTCACCCGAGAGAGCTGTGAAGGTTTGATCGCCCTGTCCGGTGGCCGGGCCGGGGATGTGGGTCGGGCCCTGCTGACCGGCCACACGACGGACGCGGAGCAGCGCCTGCGCCATTGGCTCGATCTGTTTGGCGACCGTTACTATCTGGAGCTGCATCGTACCGGACGGGAAGGGGAGGAGCGCTGTCTCCATGCCAGTGTGGATCTGGCCAGTCGCCTGGATGTACCGGTGGTGGCCACTAACGATGTACGCTTTCTCACCCCGGATGATTTCGAGGCGCACGAGGTGCGGGTCTGCATCCATGAAGGACGCACGCTGGATGATTCCAGACGACCCAAACACTTCAGCCGGGAGCAGTATCTGCGCACTCCGCAGGAGATGGCGGAGCTGTTCGCCGATATCCCGGAAGCGCTGGAGAACAGCGTGGAGATTGCGCGGCGCTGCAATATCGAACTGACGCTGGGCAAAAACTTTCTGCCCGATTTCCCCATCCCCGACAATATGACCATCGAGGAGTACTTCTCCCGGGAGTCAAAGCGTGGTCTGGAACAGCGGCTGGAGATCATCCTGGATCGCACCGCCCCCGACTATGCTGAGCGGCGCAAGGTCTATGATGACCGTCTCCAGGTCGAGCTGGATGTGATCAACCAGATGGGCTTCCCCGGCTACTTCCTGATCGTGGCGGACTTTATCCAGTGGGCCAAGGATAATGGTATTCCGGTCGGGCCGGGGCGTGGCTCTGGCGCCGGCTCCATCGTTGCCTATGCCCTGAAGATCACCGATCTGGACCCGATCGAACACGATCTGCTGTTCGAACGATTCCTCAATCCGGAGCGTGTCTCCATGCCCGACTTTGATGTCGACTTCTGCATGGATAACCGGGACCGGGTGATCGACTATGTGGCGCGCAAATATGGCCGTGATTCGGTCTCCCAGATCATCACCTACGGCTCCATGGCGGCCAAGGCGGTAGTCAGGGACGTGGGGCGCGTACTGGGTCATCCCTACGGGTTTACTGACCGTATCGCCAAGATGATCCCGTTTGAGATCGGCATGACCCTGAAAAAGGCCCTGGAGGAGAGCGAGGATCTGGCGGCCGCCTACCGTGATGAGGAGGAGGTGACCCAGCTGATCGACATGGCGAAGAAGCTGGAAGGGGTGGCCCGGAATGCCGGCAAGCATGCCGGTGGTGTGGTGATTGCACCGGGCCTGCTGACCGACTTCACCCCGCTTTACTGTGAGCCGGGGGGGGATAACCTGGTCACCCAGTTCGACAAGGATGACGTGGAGCAGGTGGGCCTGGTGAAGTTCGACTTCCTGGGGCTGCGCACGCTCACCATCGTGGACTGGGCTTTGAAAACAGTCAATCGCAAGCGCGCCGAACAGGGCCAGGAGCCGGTGGATATCAGCCTGATCCCCATGGATGATCCGGAGGCGTTCGCCCTGCTGAAAAGGTGCGAAACCACAGCGGTGTTCCAGCTGGAATCCCGTGGTATGAAGGAGCTGATCAAGAAGCTTAAGCCGGACTGTTTCGATGACATCACCGCCCTGGTGGCCCTGTTCCGCCCCGGACCGCTGCAATCGGGTATGGTGGATGACTTCATCGCCCGTAAGCATGGAGAGCAGGAGGTGGTCTATCCACACCCGGATCTGGAGCCGATCCTGCGCTCCACCTACGGGGTGATCCTGTACCAGGAGCAGGTGATGCAGATCGCCCAGGTGCTGGCCGGCTACTCCCTGGGCGGCGCCGATCTGCTGCGGCGCGCCATGGGTAAGAAAAAGCCTGAGGAGATGAAGAAGCAGGGTGAGATCTTCCGGGCCGGCGCCGTGGCGCGGGGCGTGGACGAGGATGTGGCCACCTACATCTTCGACCTGATGGAGAAGTTCGCCGGCTACGGTTTCAACAAGTCCCACTCCGCCGCCTATGCCCTGGTCTCTTACCAGACCATGTGGCTCAAGGCACACTACCCGTCGGCCTTCATGGCTGCGGTCCTGTCCGCCGATATGGACTCCACCGACAAGGTGGTGACACTGATCGAAGAGTGTCGCAGCATGGATCTGGTGGTCAATCCGCCCCACGTGAACTACTCCGAGTATATGTTCACCGTAGGGAAAGAGAATGAGGTGATCTACGGCCTGGGTGCCATCAAGGGAGTGGGCGAGTCGGCCATCGAGAGCATTATCGAGGCCCGGCAGTCAGGTGGCCCGTTCCGGGATATTTTCGAATTCTGTCGCCGTATCGACCAGCGCAAAGTGAATCGCCGGGTGCTGGAGTCCCTGCTTCGGGCCGGTGCGCTGGACGAACTCGGCGCCAATCGCGCCAGTCTCATGAACCAGTTGCCGCTGGCGCTGAAAATGGCCGAGCAGCATCACGCCAGCCAGGCGGCCGGGCAGGAGGATCTGTTCGGTATCGCTGCGCCGGAGCCCCAGGTGGCTGCGCCGGGCCAGATGGTCCCGGAGGATTGTGAGGAGTGGGAAGACGAGATCCGCCTGCAGGGTGAGAAGGAGACCCTGGGTCTCTACCTCACCGGCCATCCGATTGATCGTTACGTGCCGGAGATGGGCGGCTTGGGTATCACCCGGATCGGCAACCTGGCGCTGGAGGGCGGTACGGAGGGCGGCGGCTATCAACGGCGTTCCAAGCAGCGGGTGATCGTGGCTGGACTGGCCCTCTCGGTGAGCCATCGGCAGACCCAGCGTGGTCGAATGGGTACGGTGATCCTGGACGATCGCAGTGGCAGGATCGAGATCACCCTGTTTTCCGATGCTTACGAGTCATTCAAGGAGCAACTGGTCAGTGACCGGATTCTCCTGGTGGCGGGTAATCTGAATTATGATGAGTATCGCGGCGGCCTGAGTATTCGGGTTGACCAGGTGATGGAGTTCCAGCAGGCGCGGGAGCTGAATGCAGCCGCTCTGCGGCTCAGCTGGGATCACCGGTTGCTGTCGGAAAAACGGCTGACGGCCGACACTTTTGCCCAACAACTGGGTGGCATACTGGAACCCCACAAGGGGGGATTGTGTGATATTCAGTTCTGTTACCGTGGGCAGAGTGCCCAGGGCACGCTGAACTGCGATGAGCAGTGGCGTGTGCACCCAACCGATGAGCTGTTGCGGCAACTTTCCCGTCTGCTGGGCCAGGAGTCAGTAGAGGTGGTTTATGCCCGGGGCCGGGTGCCGGAGCGGACGCAGGCTGTCGCGTCGCTCTGACCAGTTTCCTGCAGGTGTTGGCGCCCATCCAGTGGACCTGTCACCTGTTGGTCGGAAGCCGCTACCGTCAGATGGCTCCCTGACCTGTTCTATCCAAACTTAATCCGGTATATTTCGCAAATGGACATGAATTTTCTTGAATTTGAACAACCCATTGCCGAACTCGAGGCGAAGATCGAAGAGTTGCGTCTGGTCGGCAATGATAACGAGATCAATATCCAGGACGAGATTACCCGTCTGGAGAACAAGAGCAAGTCGCTGACCGAGTCGCTCTATCAGAACCTGAAGCCGTGGCAGATTGCCCAGGTAGCGCGCCATCCTCTGCGCCCCTATCTGCTCAACTATATCGAATACATATTTGATGACTTCCACGAGATGCATGGTGACCGGGCCTTCGCCGACGATCATGCCATCGTCGGGGGGGTGGCCCGTATCGACGGCCGGCCGGTAATGATTATTGGTCACCAGAAGGGGCGGGATACCAAGGAGAAGCTGTTCCGAAACTTTGGCATGCCGCGTCCCGAGGGCTACCGCAAGGCGCTGCGCCTGATGGAGACTGCAGAACGTTTCAAACTGCCGGTTCTCACCTTTATCGATACCCCCGGGGCCTATCCGGGCATCGGCGCGGAAGAGCGCGGTCAGAGTGAAGCGATTGCGAAAAACCTGCTGGTGATGTCCGGGCTGAAAACCCCTATAGTCTGCACCGTGATGGGAGAAGGGGGGTCCGGTGGCGCGCTGGCCATCGGCGTGGGTGATCGACTGATGATGCTGGAGTACAGCACCTATTCGGTGATCTCGCCGGAAGGGTGTGCCTCGATTCTCTGGAAGAGTGCCGACAAGGCGCCCCTGGCAGCCGAGGCGATGGCCATCACCTCGGATCGTCTGAAAGAGCTGGGCCTGATCGATGCCATTATTCCGGAGCCACCCGGTGGTGCGCACCGGGACCCGCAAGCCGCCGCCAGTAACATCAAGGCCGTACTCCTTGAGTCGTTGCAGGAGCTTGATGAGAAACCGATGGAACAGTTGCTGGAAGAGCGTTATCAGCGCCTGATGGGATACGGGGCCTTCCAGAGCTGATCCGGCCTTGCCGGCTGAATGGGGTAGCGGCATTCTGCGGGCATGATTCCTGACCACCGGACAACCACAGCAGGTTGTCCCAGGGGCTGTCCCGACTACAGATGCGGGGCAGCGCAGTACCCCAGTCAGCGGAAACTGCCAATTCGTCATTGAAGCTGTTCTCACGGCTGCTTCGGAGCTTATCCAGTCATGTCGTTCAGCCCCGATCATCTGCTCAATAGCCTGCGCAACCTCTCCACACCCAGCGGATACCTGGTCGGTTTCAGCGGCGGCATGGACTCCCATGTCCTGCTGCACGCTCTTGCCCAGCTGGGTGATCGCCTGTCGGCTCCGCTCCGGGCGATCCATATCGATCACGGCCTGCAGGCCAGCTCAAGTGACTGGCACCGGCACTGCGAGGCGGTCTGCCGGGATCTGGATATTCCACTGGTAAGCTTCTCCCTGGAGTTAAAGCCAATCAAGGGTGAGAGCCTGGAGAACGTTGCACGGCAGGCCCGTTATGGCGTGCTGGCGGAACAGATCCACCGCGATGAAATGTTGCTCACCGCCCACCATCAGGATGACCAGGCGGAGACCCTGTTGTTGCAACTGTTACGCGGAGCCGGTTTGAGCGGTCTGGCGGCCATGCCGATGCTGAGCCCATTCGATAAAGGCATGCATGCCAGGCCGTTACTGGATGTCAGCCGCGATGAGTTACTTCAATATGCCACCCGGAACCACTTGCAGTGGATCGAGGATGGCAGTAATCAGGATACGGAATTTGATCGGAATTACCTGAGGCATAAAGTGATTCCACTGCTCAAGTCGCGCTGGCCGGCGACTACCCGGACCCTGTCCCGCAGCGCCCGCCACTGTGCCGAGGCGGATCAGCTGATTGCCGGCTTGCTGAGCGAGCAACTCAACCAGATCCGGGGTCAGCAGGATGGATCGCTATCCATATCGGCACTGAATGCGCTGCCAACCGATCAACAGGGGGCCCTGTTGCGGCTCTGGATCGGACAGGCCGGCTTCACTCTTCCGTCAGCCGCCGTTCTGAAACGGATCATCAGTGAGGTGTTAGGTGCACGCCCGGACCGGAATCCCCTGGTTACCTGGTCCGGGGCAGAAGTCAGACGTTACCGGGATGCCCTTTACCTGATGTCGCCGCTGCCGGCGTTTGATTCAGTGCCATCCCTGGTCTGGCGTGGCGAATCGGAACTGATGCTGCCGGCAGGTCTGGGCCGGTTGCAATTCCACACCGGCGAGGAGGGGGGAACCGGTTTGGCGGCCTCCGGGGTCTGCCGTATCACTTTTCGTCGGGGCGGTGAGATCTGCCGTCCCCTGGGCCGGGGCCAGAGTAAGCGGCTGAAACAGCTGCTGCAGGGGGCCGGGGTGTTCCCCTGGATGCGGGATCGGATACCGTTACTGGAAATCGATGGTGAGATTGCCGAGGTCATCGGGGTGTGCCGTTGTGAGCCGGTGCTGCGGGATAGTCTGTTGCGGCGACTGAACATAACATGGGATTGTCCGCAGCCCTGGATGGGCGCCACAACAGTTAATAAACCGGTTTAAATAGTCGACAAAAAGTCAGTTGTCAAAGCAGGTTACGCTAATTTCCTACCGGCCAGTCGAGGTGATGAGCTGCAGCTGGTGGGTTCGTGGCCAAGTCCACAGGAGCGATCGAGCAGGGCGAGCCGGCGCAACACTGTCCGGTTGTACGAAGCTGCTGTCAGCTGCGAATGGCGGAGAGACCACCCTCCAGCACGTAGACATCAAACCCCTGCTGACTCAACAGAAATGCGCAGGTTGCGCTGCGCTGCCCGGAGTCGCAATAGACAATATATTGTTTGCTCTTGTCCAGTTCGGGAATCGCACCCCGCAGCTGGTTCTGGGGGATGTTGATACTGCCCCGCAATCCGTTATGCTCAAACTCCCGCCGGAATCGCACATCGATACGAACAGCCCCTTCGGCCGCCATCTTGACCAGGGTCGGGTAGTCGATCCATTGCAGCAGCGGGGCTTCCAGCAGCTGTAAAAAATCCTGCTTGGCAAGACGCATCAGCTTTCCGTTGGTCAGCATGGTGACATTGGCATTACGCACGGAATCACTGATCAGTGCCTCTTCCCCAAAACTGCTGCAGGGACCCAGTTCGGCCAGTACCACTTCACCGGTATCCGAGGGCAGGGTGACCTGGCAGCGACCCTGCTTGATGACGTAGTAGTAGTCACCCGGTTCACCGCTCTGCACAATCAGGTCTCCGGCCCGGGCCTGGATCTCTTCCATATGGGAGAACAGGTTCTGGATATTTGCTGCCGGCAGGCGCATGAAAGCGGTGGTCTGCATCATCGACATCATCCATTCGCTCTCTTCCGCATTGGGACCGGCGTCGGTATCGCTGCTGTTGTCGGCGGCAAACTCCGGCGAAAAGTGACCCCAGGCCAGCAAACGTTCCAGCAGTGCGGAGTCGAAGCGGACGATAGTGGCCGCCTGCGATACCACTACGCCACGGTAGTGCCGGGGTTTGCGGCTGGCCAATGCGTGCAGGCCCCGGTCCGAACCGGCCGAGACCAGAATCTCCTCCCCCTCGGCGGAGGTGAGGCAGACCTCGCCGGACATGAGAAAGATATTGTCCGGGTCAGTGTCCCCGATATTGAAAATCTGCTCGCCGTTCAGGTAGCGTTCCACCCTGGCGTGATCGGCCAGATAGAGGAGATTGTCCTCGTAGAGGGCATTAATCGGTATCAGCGTTCGGAATTTATTCAGATCCAGATCCATATGACATCCAGAATGGGTTCACCAGGATAGGGTTTACACTACGAGAATCGGCCCCCTTCGGCAAGGGGCATCGGTCAGGAGTGCGGAGTATCTACGGTTTCCGTGGATAGCCATTCTGGTGTAATATTCGGCCTCCGTTTCGTGCGAGGTAGACCATGCAGGATCTGAATCCCATCACTAATAAAATCAGTGAATTACGAGGGCGCTCCGAGTCCCTTAGGGGGTACCTTTGACTATGACAGCAAGCAGGAGCGTCTGACCGAGGTCCTGCGGGAACTTGAAGATCCCGATATTTGGGGGGATCCCGAGCACGCTCAGTCGCTCGGCAAGGAGCGCTCCGCCCTGGAGGCCATTGTGGTTACCCTGGATAGCCTCTCCAGTGGCCTGGACGATGCCAGTGACCTGCTGGAGATGGCTGTCGAAGAGGGCGATGATGAGGCCGTGGACTCGGTGGTGGCAGACCTGGAGACCTATGAGAAGCAGGTGGCGGAACTGGAGTTCCGGCGTATGTTCTCCGGTGAGATGGATGCCGCCAACGCCTTTCTGGATATCCAGGCCGGTTCCGGCGGAACCGAGGCGCAGGACTGGGCTGAAATGCTGTTGCGCATGTATCTGCGCTGGGGTGAACACCGGGGATTCAAGACCGACCTGATGGAGGTGTCGCCGGGCGAAGTGGCGGGTATCAAGTCGGCCACCATCCGTTTCGAGGGGGAGTTCGCTTTCGGCTGGCTGCGCACCGAGATCGGTGTCCACCGCCTGGTACGCAAATCACCGTTCGATTCCGGTAACCGGCGTCACACCTCTTTCGCCGCGGTGTTTGTGGCCCCGGAGATCGACGATTCGATCGAGATCGATATCAATCCGGCGGACCTGCGTATCGACGTCTACCGCGCCAGCGGCGCCGGTGGTCAGCACGTCAACCGAACCGAGTCGGCTGTCCGGATCACCCATAACCCGACCGGTATTGTGGTGCAGTGCCAGAATGACCGTTCCCAGCATAAGAACAAAGATCAGGCGATGAAACAGCTCAAGGCGAAACTCTACGAGCTGGAGATCCAGAAACGCAGCGCCGATCAACAGGTGCTTGAGGAGAGTAAATCCGATATCGGTTGGGGTAGTCAGATCCGCTCCTACGTGCTGGATCAATCCCGTATCAAGGATCTGCGCACCGGAGTGGAGACCGGCAATACCCAGGCCGTTCTGGATGGCGGACTGGATATTTTCCTTGAGGCGAGCCTGAAGAGCGGGCTCTGATTTTTAATCCATTTGGCCGGGACAAACAGCACTTCAGGCCGCAATTTGGCTTTGCCGATTCCTTTCCACTTGTGGGATCGTCCTCCGGTTTCGACCCGGTCGGCAGCATCATTGGTGATCGGCCTGTTTTTTATCAAGCGTTCGGCATGGGCCGGCGCAACGGAATAACCAACGAGTTTTAATCATGAGTGAACAGATCCAGGACGAAAACAAGCTGATTGCCCAGCGCCGCGAAAAGCTGGCCCAGATTCGCCAGCGGGGCAACGCCTTTCCCAACGACTTTCGGCGTAACGTGGTGGCCGGCGAGTTGCACGCGGAGTATGGCGAGAAGAGTGCCGAAGAGCTTGAGGATCTGGCTGTACGGGTGCAGGTGGCCGGTCGCCTGATGAGCCGCCGGATCATGGGCAAAGCCAGTTTTGCTCACCTGCAGGACATGTCTGGGCGGATCCAGCTGTTTATCCAGCGCGACGCGCTGCCAGAGGGGTATTACAACAATATCTTCAAGAAAGAGTGGGATGTGGGGGACATCATCGGTGCGGAGGGGCAGCTCTTCAAGACCAAGACCGGTGAGCTCTCGGTGCGCTGTGATAAGTTGGCCCTGCTGACCAAGTCGCTACGGCCGTTGCCGGAAAAGTTCCACGGTCTGACCGATCAGGAGCAGCGCTATCGCCAACGCTATCTGGATCTGATCATGAGCGAGTCTTCCCGGGACACTTTCCGTATGCGCACCCGCATGATCCAGTATATCCGTGACTATCTGAACCGGAGGGATTTCATGGAGGTGGAGACCCCCATGATGCAGGCCATTCCCGGCGGTGCAACTGCCCGGCCGTTCGTCACCCACCACAACGCCCTGGATATGGAACTGTTCCTGCGTATTGCCCCGGAGCTGTATCTGAAACGGCTGGTGGTGGGCGGTTTCGAGCGGGTCTACGAGATCAACCGTAATTTCCGCAACGAAGGACTCTCCACCCGGCACAATCCGGAATTCACCATGCTTGAGTTCTACCAGGCCTATGCCGATTACAATGACCTGATGGATCTCACCGAGGATATGTTGCGGGGTCTGGCGCGGGATATTCTGGGCGATACGGTGATCCAGTATCAGGGCGAGAGTTACGACTTTGGCCAGCCGTTCAGCCGTATGTCGGTGCGGGAGTCTATTCTCCACTTCAATCCGGATATCCGTCCCGAGCAGTTGGATGACCTGGAACAGGCGCGCGCCCTGGCTGACACCCTGGATATTCCCCTGAAGCCTGGTTATGGTCTGGGCAAGGTGCAGATCGAGATCTTTGAGAAGACCGTGGAGCATCGCCTGATGAATCCCACCTTCATTACCGCCTATCCCACCGAAGTGTCACCGCTGGCACGGCGCAACGATGAGGACCCGTTTGTTACCGACCGTTTCGAGTTCTTTGTCGGTGGCCGTGAGATTGCCAACGGATTCTCCGAGTTGAATGATGCCGAGGATCAGGCGGAACGCTTCCGTATGCAGGTGGAGGAGAAAGAGGCGGGGGACGATGAGGCGATGCACTTCGACGCCGACTATGTGCGTGCCCTGGAGCACGGCCTGCCACCCACCGCCGGTGAAGGTATCGGTATCGATCGGTTGGTGATGCTGTTTACCGACTCCCCGTCAATCCGGGATGTACTGCTGTTCCCGCACATGCGGGCGGAATAAGGGGGCAGCGGGTGGTGAATGGTCCGTGTCGGCGGCGTGGATGCCGACACGGGTTTACTTGATCATTGGACGGGGGGCTCTCTGTCTCCGGAACTAGCGAAAAGCGTCCTGTACGGATTCGATATCCTCCGCCACACCCTCGATCTCTATCAACTCCACTTCCGGATCCAGTCCCACTTTCTGGAAAGCCGGCACATTGATCCACTCCGCCATCCCGCCTGCGCTGTCAGCGGGTGCTGCCTGTAATCGGGAGACTATCACCACGTCGACATAATCGGCCTGGGGGCCGCTGTCATAGTTCAGGTTCTGCGCTTCGGCGGCGACTTTGACCAGGGTCTCCGGGAAGCCCCAGAATTTAAGAATCTGGGTGCCCACTTCAGCGGTCAGTTCAGTGACCATCTGATCCAGTGACGCCTCATCCTCCATCAGTTCCGGGAAAGATTCAGCCCAGGTGAGGACCGGCAGGGCACCAATGTTGTGGATCAGGCCGGCCAGCATGGCCTGTTCCCTGTCCAGGTGTGGCAGGTTCTGGGCCAGTACCCGACAGATGGCCGCGATCTCCACGCTCTGCTCCCACATGTCCCGTAACCGGGTGTCCAGGGCATCGGAAGTGGCCTGGAACATCTGCTGCATGGCCAGAGTGACCACCAGGCTGCGGACCAGTTTGTAGCCCAGCCGGGTAACCGCCATCTGAATGCTCTCGATGGGTACCCGACCGCGATAGAGCGGGCTGTTGGCGACCTGCAGGAGACGTGCGGAGAGTGCGGCATCAGTGACCACCATATCCGCAATCTCTTGCGCGCTGACGTTTTCCTGCTCGACCGCATCCCGCACTTTCAGGGCGACTTCGGGAAGTGTCGGCAGAGTGATCTTGTTCTCTTTGATGGCTGCCTGTAGCGATTCAAAAAATTCAGCTTTGCCGATCATATGTATTCTTCAGTCCCTTAGGTAGCAGCATCCACTGAGTCCGCCGGGTCGATTACCACCCGGTCAGGTTCAGTGGATGCCGCTGGTGTTGATATTAATTACTATAGCGGATAATCCGCCCGATACTTGAACAGTAAACTGCACTGGTTTCAGGCTTCCTCAAATCCGTAAGGAAGCGTAGAAGGGGTCAGTTTTGGTCCGCTGTCACCTTGCAGATGCAGATTGTTCTCTTCGAAACTCTTGATCTCGGCCACAACCAGAAGTTCAAAGCCCCCTTTTGGTGAGGGGCTGGCGTTGACCACCTTGCCGGCGCCCTGGCCGGAAGCACTGCCGGGTGCAAACAGCTCGTCGCCGGGCTGGGGTCTGGTATCGGAGTCCACGGAGGCCAGGTACATACGCCGTTTCAGCTTGCCCAGATATTTCATGCGGGCCACCACCTCCTGACCGGTGTAGCAGCCCTTGGTGAAGCTGACCCCATCAATCTGCTGCATGTTGGTCATCTGGGGTACAAAGGCCTCCACGGTCTGCTGGCGAACGGTGGGGATACCGGCGCGGATATCCAGAAGTGACCAGTAATCCCGATTGGCCGGTTGGCCCTCTTTTGCCAGCTCCTGCCAGAGGGTGGATATCCCCTCCGCTGTACCGCAGACCTGGAAACGGGCCGGCTCGCCGGGGACTCTGATCAGGGTAAGCTCGCCCTGCCGGGTCACTTCACCCGGTTGTGCCGGAACGTTCTCCACCTGCTTCCGCAACAGCGCCTCGGCGCAGTCACCGGCCAGGCCGATGCTAACCAGTTCGTCGCTGGCGTCGGTCACCTTGGCCTTGGCGATTAAAACAAACATGGGCAGACGTTTCAGAACCACGGCGTGTGTGTCCCGGGGCATCTGCAGGATGTAGTCATCCTGATGCAGGAAAATACGGAAGTTTGCCAGCATCCGGCCCTTCGGAGAGCAGTAGGCGCTGAGCTGGCTGTGTTGCGGAGTCACTTCACGGATGTCATTGGTGAACTGACCCTGCAGAAAGTCCCGGGCGTCCTCCCCGGATACCCGGATCAGTCCCAGGTGGGACAGATCGAACAGGGCGCAGGGGGGGAAAGGATCATCGCAGACGAAGCTGACTTCACCGTCCGCAGAGATCTGTGCTGACTGGGATTCAAGAAAGCTTTTCCACTGGCTATTCATGTTGCTGGGTCCTCGGGTGCCTGGGATGGGTTGTCCCATCGGGCTGCTGTATTGCTGAAGATGAATATATTCCCCTCGAATCAGCGCTGTAAACCGATCCGGGGTTGGGTCAACTGAATTTTTTCAGATCCAGCTGAGCAGAATCTGGTGCGTCAAAGGGTAACATACCGACTGCTCGGGGTCGCCACTCTCGATCTATGGATTTAACATTCGTGTCACCACACAACAGTCAATCATCCATTCTCGGTTTATACTCTGCTGCCGAGTAACAGAGATAGGAAGCACATGTCAGTTTTCAGAGCAGCAGCAGGTAGTTTGGCACTCTACAAGATTCGTCCCGCCCGGGTGGTCCAGGTCAGCGACAAGATCGATATTGACCTGGGAGGTGGCAAGAGCAAGCGGGTACGCCCCAAGGATATCGTGATTCTGCATCCGGGCCCGCTGGAGCGGCTCGAGGATCTGGTGGAACCGGCGGGTGAGCTGACCGAGGCCTGGGAGCTGCTGAATGGCGAGGAGACCAACCTGGAGGAGCTGGCATCGCTCATTTATGGCGAATTTACACCGGCCAGCGCCTGGGCGACCTGGACACGGGTGGCGGAAGGGCTCTATTTCGAAGGAAGTCCGGAGCAGATCCGCGCCCGCAGCCCGGAACAGGTGGCAGCCGATCAGCAGGAGCGGGAGGCCAAGGCTGCGGCGGAGCAGGCCTGGAACCAGTTCATTGCGCGGCTGGAGCGGGGAGCGATTGAGAGCGAGGACCGGGAACGGCTGGTGGAAGTGGAGAAGCTGGCCCTGGGGCTGAGCGAAAACAGCCGTATCCTGCAGTTGCTGGGTCACCAGGAGACCCCGGTCAATGCCCACCGCATGTTGGTTGGGGTGGGCTACTGGCCGGAGGAGCACAACCCGTATCCGCACCGTCAGCAGGTCACCTGTGAAGATCCCCGGCTGGGCCTGCCACCGCTGCCGGAGGAGTCCCGGGAGGACCTGACCGGATTGCCGGCGTTTGCCATCGACGACGAGGGGAGTGAAGATCCGGACGATGCCATCTCACTGGAGGGAGACCGCCTCTGGGTGCATGTTGCGGATGTGGCGGCCCTGATACCTCCCGACTCGGATATTGATCAGGAGGCACGCAGTCGTGGGGCTAATCTCTATCTGCCGGAACGCATTGTGCACATGTTGCCACCGCAGGCGACCCAGGTACTGGCGCTGGGTCTGCAACCGGTGTCACCGGCGTTATCCATCGGTATGCGGCTGGACGAAGCGGCGCGCATCAGCGATGTGAAGGTCTGCAAGAGTCTGGTCCGGGTAACCCGCCACTCCTATGGCGAAATCAACCAGCGCATGGACAGCGCGCCATTTGCCGCCATCAAGGCCCTCACGGATCGTTTTCGGGCACGTCGCCTCGCGGATGGCGCTACCAGTATCGATTTGCCCGAAGCCAGCGTCCGGGTGCGTGACGGGCAGGTCTGCATCCGCCCGCTGGCCCGTATGGCCAGCCGCGACATGGTCACCGAGGCGATGGTGATGGCCGGTGAAGCGATCGCAAATTACGCCCTGAGCCAGAACATCCCGGTGCCCTTCGCCATCCAGCCCGCGCCCGATAAGGTGGAGACCCCGGAGGGGCTGGCCGCCATGTACGCCTATCGCCGCAAGATGAAACCCTCCCGATCAAGCACCCAGGAGGGGGTGCATGCGGGGCTCGGACTGACCTGTTACACCCGGACCACCAGCCCGCTGCGCCGCTATCTCGATCTGGTGGTTCACCAGCAACTGCGTGCCCACCTGGATGGCCGGGAGCTGTTGTCGTTCAAGCAGGTGGGCGAGCGGATTGCCGCGGTGGAGCCGCTGAATGGGGCCATCCGGCGGGCCGAAAGACTCTCCAATACCCACTGGAAGCTGATCCATCTGAAACGCAATCCGACCTGGCAGGGTGAGGCGGTGGTGGTGGAGATGGAGAATAACCGGGCAACCCTGCTGATTCCGGAACTGGCCATGGAAACCAAGCTGCGGGTGCGCCAGGATCTGAAACTTGATAGTCGTCTCTCTGTGGCACTGCGGGAAGTGGATGTGGAGGATCAGGTGGTCTGGTTCCGGCCACTCGGTTAAACCGCCACAGGTCGAGATCGTGGTGGTGGGGAACCGTATCGGACTCGATCGGCCATCCCGCGTGGTGCGTTTCCGGCGGCGGCGCGTCAGCAGTGAGCCGGACAGAGGGCATCCTATGCCAAGCCGGTCTGTTGTCTCGCAATTTTATATGCGACTCCCTATACTGAGTTACCTGGCCTGCTCATATACATAAGGGTGGATAGAACCTGGTTGCAGGCAAAACGGACCATAACAACAGCAAGCCTGAGTCGGAGTACCAGCATGTCCGGAGAAGAACAGCACAGTAACGTCGAACCCATTCGGGTCAGACGCCCCTCTGAAGCCTTCAGCGCCTATTGTGAAGCGGAATTCGAACGCCGGCGCAACAGCGGCGAACCCTTTGACGAAGCCACCTACAGCGAGGCGATGGAGCTGGCCCTGCGCAAGATCCGTCAGTTGGAAGAGGAGGGTTACGCATGATTCTGTCTGAGATCGTCGCGGAGAACTTCCTCAAGTATGCCCGGCTGGCACTCCATGAGCTGCCGATCAGCGGTGTGATCGCCATCGCCGGCGTCAACGAGTCCGGCAAGAGCTCCATTGGCGAGGCGATCTGCTTTGCGTTGTTCGGGCGCACCTTCTCCCTGGCGGAGGATGACCTGGAGAAAGTGATCCGCTGGGGTGAGCCCACCTGCAGTGTGACGGTGGAGTTCCTGCTTGCTGATCAGATCCGCTACCGGATAACCCGCACCCTGGATCGGGATGGGAATCACGGTGTGCGGCTGTTTATGTTGGACGGGGATGAGCAGTTGCTGGCCCGGGGGCGGGTGGAGGTGGAAGAGGCCATCTATGACCTGCTGGGGTATGGCTACGATGAGTTCATCGAGTCCTACTATCTTGCCCAGCGGGAGATCATCGCGCCCCAACCCCATAGCCAGGCGGTGAAGAGCATGGCGGGGCTTTCCACCCTGGAGTATGTGGCCTACGAACTGGAGCAGGAGATTGAGCAGGAGCGTGACTCGATCGATCAGCTCCAGGACCGGATTATCCAGCAGGATGAGGCCCTGAAAGCCCTGGATCTGGATCCCGCCGGGCTGCAGGAGCTGGAGTCAGAGCAGCATGCCCTGCAGACCCGGCAGGAGCAGCTGCAGGAGGAGGGCCAGGGGCTGGAGAGTGCCTTCGGTCGTTATCGGGAGATGTTGCCAAGACGTTTCGCGGCCCGCCGGGCACGGGGGCGAGCGGCTGTTTTCCGTTTCCTGGCCCTGCTTGGCGCCTTGCTGTGCGGAGTGGCCTGGGGCATGCTGAGCAAATTACCGGACCACCCCTACAGCGAGAAGATTGCCTCAACCCTGAGCCGTTACCTGCCCCAGTGGGATGCCGCCCAGCACCTGCCATGGCTGCTCTATGGGGCAGGGGGCTTTGTGCTGCTGTTTCTGCTGCTGTGGATACGGCAAGCAGCTCTGGGGGTGAGATTGCGGCGCCAGGGTGCCGATGTCGAGGCGCTGGCAGTTGCCCTGGAGCAGGCCCTGAAAAATCCGTTGAGCGGTGAGTCATCCCACGAGGCTGAAGATGGGATGACTCGGGATGAACTGCAGCCTATGCCGGCCCGCATACGGGAGGAGCGTATCTCCATCAGTGAGCTGGAGCCGGCGGTGGAGGAGATTATCGAGGCGATCCAGGCCCGCTCGGAAGAGATGCGCCAACAGGGTATACGTATCGGCATGTCGCTGCAGAAGGAGCGGCAACGCCGGAGCGATGCGCAACAACTTGAATCGGTGCGCCAGGACCTGCTGCAACAGCGAGCCGACCATGAGCGTCGTATCGAGCTGCGGGAGCACGCCCTGACCCTGCTGTCCGGCGCGAGCCGAAACCTCTCCCAGCAGTTCAACCGGGATCTGGGTGGATCGGTCAGCCGGACCCTGCCGATCTTCACCAATAACAACTATCAGCACCTGCAGATCGAGGACGATCTGACGGTACGGGTATTCTCCAGTCAGAAACGGGATTTTATGGATCTGGAGGAGATCTCCAGCGGCACCCAACGCCAGATCATGCTGGCCCTCAGACTGGCGCTTGCACAGGCGCTGAATCAGCGAACCGAAGGCGGCCGGCAGTTCATCTTTCTGGATGAGCCGTTCGCGTTCTTTGACCAGGAGCGTACCCGCGACACCCTGCGGGCATTGCCGAAACTGGACGAGTCGCTCAGCCAGATCTGGATTGTGGCGCAGGACTTCCCGGTCGGAGAGGCGTTTGATATCTCGGTCACCTGTGAGCCGCAACGTGCGGAACTGGTGGTCTGACCATGGCGGGTCGGAACGCATCCTGTCCGGTCTGTCGCTTCATGCGCAGTCTCGCCTTCAGCGCCATCGGTGCCGGGGTCGCCGGTTACTCGGCATTGGGATTGGGTCTGAGCCAGACCAACGCCATTATCGCAGCCTTCTTTGGTGCCCTGGGGCTGGTGGTGCTGACCAGCCGTAAACCGGATAATCCGTAGTTCCGGATCGGGTCGATCGGTCGAGCCGGTTACTGTGAAGCGGACACCGGGGTGGGATTGAGTACCCGCTGCAGATCGTCCGGTGACATGGCGACCAGATAGCCCTTTTTGCCACCGTTGATGTAGATCCGCTCCAGCGTCAGGATACTCGCCTCACAATACACCGGCATGGACTTACGTGTACCGAACGGGGAAGTGCCCCCCACCTGGTACCCGGAGTGCCGATCCGCCACCGCAGGCTGGCAGGGGGTGATGGACTTTACCCCGATCAACCGGGCCAGAGTTTTGGTAGAGACCTCCCGATCCCCATGCATCAGCATGATCAGCGGATTGCCCTTGTCGTCCTCCATGATCAGGGTCTTGATCACCTGGTGTTCATCGACGCCCAGTTCCCGGGCAGAGACCCGGGTGCCGCCCCCCTCTTCGTAGCGATAGGGGTGGTCTGTAAAGTTTACCCGGTGCTGACGCAACAGGCGGATGGCTGCGGTGGAGGGTCTTTTGTACTTTGTCATGATCTGTCGGTTGTTATTTGCCCAAGCCCTGTTTGGCTGGAGTGGTTGTGGTGTTGGCAACCCGTTTCGGTTTGGCCTGTTGCCTGGAACAAGACGGAGGATGGACCAGTCCGGTGCGAAGCGTTGTAAAATAGCTGCAAAATCCGCGCTTTCGCCGCACGCCCCGGTCCGGATGGTCCGACCCCTGGGAAAACGGGAGCTATGATAGAGGATCACCTGTTGTGCTGAAAAGCGGTTGTCGTCCCGAACAGAACCAGAGCATGTACTCTAACGCTAAACTCCCGGTCACCCGACTGCTTCCCGAACTCTGCCAGACCCTGGCAGAGGAACGTGCTGCGGTGGTGGCCGCACCGCCCGGCTCGGGCAAGACCACCCTGATCCCCCTGGCGTTGCTTGACCAGCCCTGGCTGGCCGGCAAGAAGATCATCATGCTGGAGCCCCGCCGCCTGGCTACCCGGGCAGCGGCCCGTCGCATGGCCCAGCTATGTGGTGAAACGGTAGGTGACCGGGTCGGATACCAGGTCCGGTTTGAGCGGGAGATCTCCCCCAGTACCCGTATTGAGGTGGTTACCGAGGGGATTCTGACCCGTCGGTTGCAGCAGGATCCGGAGCTGGCCGGAGTGGGGTTGGTCATATTTGACGAGTTTCACGAACGCAGTCTGCATGCCGATCTGGCCCTGGCGCTCTGCCTGGATGTGATGGAAAACCTGCGCGAGGATCTGCGCCTGTTGGTGATGTCCGCTACCCTGGATACCCGGGCAGTGGCAACCCTGCTGGGTGGCGCGCCGGTAGTCGTGGGTGAAGGGCGCAGTTTCCCGGTGGAGCTTCGCTACCTGGATCGTCCGGCAACGGACTCCCATGATGCGGTGGTCCGGGGAGTGTTGCGGGCGGTTGCCGAGACAGCCGGGGATATCCTGGTTTTTCTGCCCGGTACGGGAGAGATCCGCCGTGTCAATGGGAGTCTGGAGCAGCGTCTGCCCCCGGGGGTGGAGCTGTTTCCGCTCTACGGGGATCTCAGCCGGGCCGATCAGGACGCTGCCCTGACTGCACAGCCGAACCGCCGCCGGGTGGTGCTGGCGACCTCGATTGCCGAGACCAGCCTCACCATCGAGGGTATCGGCACGGTGGTGGATGCCGGTTGGTCCCGCCGTCCACGTTTTGATCCCAACAGTGGTCTGTCCCGGCTGCAGACGGTGCGCGTCTCGGCCGCCTCGGCAGAACAGCGTGCCGGACGGGCCGGGCGGTTGGGCCCCGGGGTCTGTTACCGGCTCTGGACCGCTGCCGAGCAGGAGCGACTGGTGCCACACCAACCCCCGGAACTGCTGGAGGCGGACCTGGCCCCGCTGGTGCTGGAACTGGCCCTATGGGGTGTGGCTGATCCGGGTGAGCTGCACTGGTTGGACCGGCCGCCGGCCGGTGCCTATGCCCAGGCGCAGGCGCTGTTGCGACGGCTGGATGCCCTGGACGACCGGGGGCGCATTACCCCGGTCGGTCGCCGCATGGCGGGGTTGGCACTGCACCCCCGGCTCGCCCATCTGATACTGAATGCGGGGGATCAACGGGATCTGGCGTTGGATCTGGCCGGCCTGCTGGGAGAACGGGACATTCTCAAGCGTGGGTCGGGAGTGAGCCACTCCATTGATATCGAGGAGCGTCTGCAACAGCTGGCCGCCTGGCGCCAGGGCGGAACTGATGCGAGAAGCACCCCATACCTGGATCGTTCCATCTGTCGTCGCGTCGATCGGGCGGTAAAGCAGTGGCGTCGGTCGTTGGGTTCGATAAAAGGCGAGGGGCAACGCCTGAGTGTGGGTGGGCTGTTGTCGCTCGCCTTTCCAGACCGGATTGCCCAACGGCGTCCCGGATCGAACGGCCGTTATCTGCTGGCATCCGGGCGAGCCCTGCAGGTGCCGGCTGACGACCCCCTGTCCCAACATGACTATCTGGTGGTAGCGTCCCTGGATGCCGGAAAGCGGGAAGGACGGGCCTATCTGGCTGCCCCCATACAGATTGACCAGATCCGTCAGCTGCAGGGAGCTCACATCGAAATCGCCAGCCGGGTCGAGTGGGACAGTAGCAGTCAGGCGGTGGTGGCACAGGAAGAGGAGCGACTGGGGCGCATTCTGCTGGCCACGCGCCCGATCAAACGTATCGATCCTGAAGCCGCCCAGAGGGCCATGGTGGCCGGTATCAGGGAACTGGGATTGTCGGTGCTGCCCTGGAGTGAGTCGCTCCAGCAGTGGCGACAACGAGTCATGTCGCTACGTGTCTGGCTGGAGGATACCCGTTGGCCGGATGTTTCCGATACGGCTCTACTGGATTCCCTGGAAGAGTGGCTGGGCCCCTGGTTGACCGGTATCAGCCGCAGAGAACAGCTGAAGCAACTGGAGCTGAATGCCATTCTCACCAGTCAACTCTCCTGGGAACAGCAACAGCAGCTTGAGACGCTGGCACCCGCCAGCCTGACCATGCCCAGCGGCAGCCGGCGCAGATTGCGCTATCAGGAAGGGGAACCACCGGTGCTGGCGGTAAAGCTGCAGGAGCTGTTCGGACTGCAAGAGACGCCCACGGTCTGCCGTGGTTCAGTCAATGTCATGCTGCATCTGTTGTCACCGGCCCAGCGTCCGATCCAGGTGACCCGGGACCTGGCCGGTTTCTGGGAGCGAACCTATGCCGAAGTGAGAAAAGAGCTGAAGGGACGCTATCCCAAACACTACTGGCCGGATGACCCCCATACGGCTGTTCCTACTGCCCGGGTCAGGCCCGGCAAAAAATAGATCTCCATTATCAGACAGCGGCCACGCTGTATCTTTTTCAGCCGGTTTGATCTCGTCATTTATTCCTCTCCGGCGTCACAGAGCCCAGGCTAATACCTTGTTTTGTATGTGTTTATTATCGGCTCCGGGAGCGCCTGATGACAGCTGTTTGACGGTAGAGCCGGATCATCCAGGGAAGGAGTGTCTGATTTATGGCGGAATAGGTCACAGAAATCAGCCGTTTGGGGATCATTTGGTGCGGCAGCGAGTGGGAGTCCACAGGTTACGCCATTGATAGGGGAGTAATCTCCCCATTGGTGTTTAAATGATCTTACTCACCGAGCAAGGTGAATTTGTCAAGGCTATGTCAAGGCATAGTAATTGCAAGTTTGCGCAGGGATTCTGCTCATAAGACCGACATTATGGAGTAGTTAATCGTTGGGTCAACGTAATGAGGGAGATGTTAGAAGTCGGGCTGTGAGAATTCCCTGTTTAACTTTATAGAATATTTAGGAGTGGGAGAAATGAAGCAGCAAATTGTCAAGTTGGCGGATCCCCGTGAATTAACCCATGTGAAAGTGGAGTTTGATCCGGAATATCATGCCGTATGGGCCAAGCTCAGTTTTCCGGATCGACCCTGTATCAGTACCGATCTTATCCGGGATCTGCAGCAGGTTCAGAACCAGGTTTCCAGTATGGCCAGGAAGGGTAACGACGCCAATGATCCGAACCGACTGCGCTATCAGATACTCAGTTCTGATTTGCCGGGAGTGTTCTGTCTCGGCGGGGATCTGGAACTGTTTATCCAGCTGATCCGACAGGGTGACCGGGAACGGCTGGCGACCTATGCCAAGGATTGTATCGACATCCTCTACGCTTCGATCAGCGGCTATGGATTACCCTTTACCACCATTGCCCTGGTGCAGGGTGAGACGCTCGGTGGCGGTTTCGAGGCGGCGTTGGCGGCCAATGTGTTGATCGCTGAAAAGAGCGCCAAATTCGGATTTCCGGAAACCGTGTTCGGTATGTTCCCGGGCATGGGGGCGTTCAGTTTTCTGGCCCGCCGTATTGCTCCCGCTATCGCCAAGCGCATCATTACCAGTGGTAAGGTCTACACAGCAGATGAGCTTTTTGAGCTGGGCGTGGTGGACAAGGTGGTCAAAGATGGCCAGGGAGTGGAGGCGGTACATGAATTTATCCGTCACCAACGGGTGCGCAGCAGCGGCTTTGAGGGCCTGGAACGGGTGGTGGAGCAGTTTAACCCCCTCTCTTACCAAGAGTTGATGGATGTGGTTAACATCTGGGTGGAGACGGCTATGCAGTTGTCGGATAAAAATCTTCGCCTGATGGAGTACCTGGTTAATGCACAGAACAAACGCTGGAGTTCCATGCCCCGGGCAAACAGCACGTTGGAACAAATTAGGGAAAGTCGCGTAGGATAACAGCGCGAAGATGGCGCAGTGAATTAGCTGTCGACACTATCCGTTGTTGTGTTGGTTTTGTATTGGGAAAATTTGATTCAGTTGGAAGGTTAGACTGCAGGGAGCGTATGAACCGCAGACTAAACGGAGATAGTTGTCCTCACAATAACAGGCCACGATATCAGGCCTGGCACGCTTAACAGAATACCTGCTAGGGACCTGACTGGCTCGACCGTTTGGTGTCGAGTCCAGCGGGTTCCAGGCGCGGACCCAGGGAGGTGGGAGGATTTTCCAGCAGCCTGGTGAATTCGCTGACCCCTTGCTGGAAGGCGGTTCGCAGATGGGCCACTTGCTCTCGCCCCAGTTCGGACAGTTGGTCCTGTTGTATCAACTCCGCACGTCGGGCCTGTGCCTGTAAACGAATAAGGCCGAGATTGGCAGCCGAACCTTTCAGCGCGTGGGCCTCGCTGCTGAAACGGGCCGGGTCGTTGGCAACTACCGCTTCAGACATGTTGTTGATCACCTGATTCCCGTCCTGTTGCAACTTTTCCAGCAACCGTTTCAGAAACCCCGGATTGGGGGCAAGCTGGTACAGCTCCTCGATGGTCTTCAGATCCAGAACGGATTCTTCATCCGGGACTGCGGCCGGTTCATCAACCACTTCCAGCAGTTGTTCCCGGCCGCTGTCCGCTATCGCCACCTGGATCATCTGATGCAGCCGGTGTGCGGAGATCGGTTTGGTCAGGAACCATTTAACGCCCGCTTCTTCACACTGCCTGCGACTCTCTATGGTGGCGTTGGCCGTCAGTACGATGAAGGGTGTGGTGTTGTCCGGATGGGCAAAGCGGAACATCTTGAATGCATCCAGCCCACCCAGGTGGGGCATCTGCATATCCACAATCACCAGGTCATAGCGTCGGGTTTCCAGTGCGTCCAGCAACTCCTGCCCATCTTTCACCTCCTGGAAATGGTGACCAGCCTGTTTCAACATGCGTCCCAGCACCAGCCGGTTAATTGCATTGTCCTCAGCCACCAGTATTTCCAAGCTGCCATGGGACGGCGTATTGGCCGGTAGCAGGGATTTATCCGGATTGATGCTGTTGCCATCATATTCCGAGACCTGGGAAGCGTGCAGGGCGTTGAACAGGTGGACCTTGTTTAAGGGTTCATGCAGGATCTGCAGCCGCTCTCTGATCGCTGTCGGCAGTAACTCCAGTGACTGATTTGGCTGATTGAGCAACAGCAGGGAGGTTTGCTGGTGATCCTGGCTGTTTAATATCCGCTCGATATGATCCACTACGTTCTGATCAATCGACACCTGTTCAAGCAGCAGCAGATGGTAGGGGCGGGATCTGATTGCGGCGTCTTTCAGTTTTTCAGCGGCGTCAGCAATATCCGGGCTGTGCTCTATCTGCACGCCCCAGCCCTGCAGGCAATGGGTAACGGCCGTTTCGCTGCTCTCTTCCCGTGGATAGACGCGCAATACCCGGCAGTGGCGAACCAGTGCCAGTTCCTCATCACCGACAATCTTCTCCTGCGCCTGAAGTTCCAGTTCGAACCAGAACAGGCTGCCGTTGCCGGGATCACTCTTCAGGCCGATCACACCACCCATCAGCTCAACCAGTTGTTTGGCTATAGTGGTTCCCAGTCTGGTGCCGCCAAAGCGCCGGGTGGTGCTGCCATCCGCCTGGGTGAACTTCTCAAAAATCTTGTCCTGCAACTCCTGGGGGATGCCGATACCGGTGTCGATTACTTCGAAGCGGAGGGTCCTTTTTGTCTGCTCTTCACCTATCTGCAGACACCGCAACTCCACCCGTCCCGTATCGGTAAACTTGATCGCGTTACCGATCAGATTGATCAGTACCTGGCGGAGATGCAGGGGATCCCCGATCATCCGGAACGGGATAGCGGGATCAATATGGGCGAATAGCTTGACGCGCCGGGTATTGACTTGTGGGGCAAGCATTTTTACCGTGCTGTTGATCAGGGCGTAGAGGTCAAACGGAGTTCGTTCGATCTCCAGTTTGCCGGCCTCTATCTTGGAGATGTCCAGGATGTCCTCGATCAGTCGCAACAGGGTGTGCCCGGATGTATAGATGGTATCCACGTACTCCTGTTCCAGGGGTTTGAGATCGCAGCTTCTGAGCAGTTCACCGGTACCGATAATACCGTTCAACGGTGTGCGGATCTCATGGCTCATACGGGCCAGAAATTCACTCTTGGCGTGACTGGCCGCCTCCGCCCGACGACGCTCCTGGTGAATACGTTTCGTCAGTTTTGCCGCGTAGCCGGGTAGAACAATCAGCGACGCAAGCAGACCGATGCCGAGAGGCAGGTTCTCTCTCCAGTAGGGTGTGAAGGCGATGACCAGACTGAAACCGAGCACGGACAGCACCCCGGAGAGGTAGAGATACTTTTCACCGTAGCGAAAGCCGTTACCAAATGTGACCCAGAGATATACCGCATACCAGGGCGCACCCTGTTCACCGGTCAGGGCAAGGCCGATACTGAAGGTGGATACATCCATGATAATGCCGATTGTTCTGCGGATCGGCGACCTGTCCGGCCAGACCAGGATAGAGACAAACAGGGATGAAGAGAGGATGATGAAAAAAGTGATGAATGCGAGTGTGAAATACCAATCTGTCTCTGACGCCGGTGACGAGGGACCGGCAGCGATGACATAGACCAGCAGAACGACCTGGATAATCACTCGAACAGCGGCCTGTTCGTGCTCGCTGTCCGGTCGACTGTTTAATCGATGGCTGAGATTACGGAGCCCTTTCTCTAGCGAGCCATAGATGGATGTGGGATTGCTATTCATAATTGGGTGATGATACAGTGGCTCGGCGTGTCACCGACAGCAAATCCAGCCTATTTCAGTCCTTATTCGGAAGCATATCTCATGGCCTTAGACATTGAAACTATAGTTAAAACGGCGATCGCAAATCAGAAGATGATTGATGTGGATTCCATAGCGCTGGAGACATCACTACAGGATCTTGGGGTGACCTCCCTGGATGCCATCACCATCGTCTACGAAGTTGAGGAAGTGTGTGATATCGAAGTCCCCAATGATGAGTTGGAGAGTCTCCGGACGGTGCAGGACATTGTTGACGGCGTTCGGTCGTTAGTGAGCGAGAAAGGCGATGCATGAATGACCGGGTGGTAGTGACCGGTCTCGGATCGGTATCGGCGCTGGGTCTCAATACCGACCAGTTCTGGTCTGCGCTAAAGGAGGGACGGAGTGGGATCTCCTCCCTGCAGGGGTTTGACGATTCGGGATTGAAAGTTGCTCTGGGCGCCCAGGCCAACGGGTTCGACCCCAGCAGCTGTTTTTTCGCCCGGGATCTCCCGATCCTGGACCGGTACAGCCAGTTTGCACTGATGGCCTGTCAGGAGGCGCTGGCACAAGCGGGCTTGGATGAAACTGCACTGGATGGCGCTGCGGCGGTGATCGGTACCGGCTGTGGTGGCAAGGAGACCGACGAAGCCACCTATGATCAGCTCTATCGACAGGGAAAGTCCCGCGCCCATCCATTCACCATTCCGAAAGGCATGCCCAGTGCGGCCGCCAGCCAGGTGAGCATGCAACTGGCGATCACCGGGCCGGTCTTTACCGTCTCCAGCGCCTGTTCATCAGCCAATCATGCGATTGCACAGGCTGCTTTGCTGATTCGGGCGGGTGTTGTGCAGGTTGCCGTAGCGGGCGGTACGGACGCACCCTTCACCTATGGCC
Source organism: Sedimenticola thiotaurini (assembly GCF_001007875.1). Classification (NCBI taxonomy): domain Bacteria; kingdom Pseudomonadati; phylum Pseudomonadota; class Gammaproteobacteria; order Chromatiales; family Sedimenticolaceae; genus Sedimenticola; species Sedimenticola thiotaurini. The sequence continues at coordinate 474,549 of NZ_CP011412.1, forward strand.
TGTTGAAGGCCTGGGAAGCGTTGCGGGTGCTTTCCAAGGATAACTGCCGACCCTTTTCGGCCGATCGCAGTGGTCTGGTTCTGGGGGAAGGGGCCGGGATGGTGGTGCTGGAGTCGGAGCAGCACGCCAGGAGTCGTGGTGCCACAATGCTTGCCCGGCTTGCCGGTTCCGGTATGTCATCGGACGCGGGCCATATTACCGATCCCTCTGCAGCCGGAGCGGCACGGGCTATCCAGGCCGCGCTCAAGGACGCCGCCATGGATCCTCAGGCTGTAGATTATGTGAATGCACACGGTACCGGCACCCTGGCCAATGACCGCACGGAAACTGAAGCGATACACCGGGTGTTTGGTTCGCACGCCGCCAGGTTGATGGTCTCGTCTACCAAGTCGATGCATGGCCATGCCCTGGGGGCATCCGGTGGCCTGGAGTTTGTTGCCACTGTTCTGGCACTGCGGGATGGGGTGATACCGCCCACTATCAATTTCACCCGGCCAGGGGAGGGGTGTGACCTGGACTATGTGCCCAATACTGCCCGGGAGAAGAGAATTCAGGCGGCGATCTCAAACTCGTTCGCCTTTGGCGGATTGAACGCGGTCCAGGTGCTGCAGGCGGTGTAATGGTCACTGTCTGCTGAACAGGCATGTTGTTACCAGCCATAAAGCGGGGTGGTTACAGACGGCGCACACTTGCCATGCACGATGGCGGTCTCTGCTCTATCTTCGCGGTTACTGCTTGCGATATCGGTAGTGGCCGTTGCCGAAGAACTGGCCCGACTGGGGAGCGAACAGGACCACTTTGCAGACACTGAAGTAGTTGTTCCAGTAGCGGATATCCTCAACCGACAGCAACGTGTCGTGCAGCTGTTCGATCTGTGCCCAGAATCGGCGATGCCACTCGTCAATCGTACGCCAGTAGTTCATACCGTTGATGTAGATGCCCAGTTCCGGGGTCAGATGGCGCTGCTGGTTCAGCATCTCCCCGTGCGGCCAGACGCGTCCGCCCGGAAAGTAGGCCCCGACCGGCGTTTCCCGGGCATTGAAATATTGGGGGAATACGGGTTGCGACACGATCAGATGGAGGAAAACCCGACCGGCTGGTTTTAATAGTGATGCCATGAGTTGGAAAATGGCATCCAGATTGTTCACCTGTTCAAACACCGCGATCGAGATGACCAGATCGTAGCGTTCAATACCCAGCTGTTCCGGCGGAATGTCGCTGATGTCGCTTTCAATCAGTGTCAGATTGGCCTTGTTGAACAGATGGTCGGGGTCTTGCTGTTTGCTGCGGATATAGTCCGCCTGGGTTTTGCTGGCGGTGATAGTAACGACTTCCACATCCGGGAAGTGCTTGAACAGGTAGACCTCAAAAGAGCCGAAGCCACAACCGATATTAAGTATTTTTTCATCACCGCGGATTTCGGCCCGCTCACAAATGAGGCGGAATTTCTCCTCCTGGGCCTGCTCCAGGGTGTAGTCGCACCGCAGAATCTGTTCCGGAGTTTCACCATAATAGGCCATGGAGTAGGCCATGTAATCCTTGTCGAGAAAAGACTGGAAAAAACCGAGGGGCTGGTCGTAATGGACCGACATGAGGTCCTGGGTCTCTTCCCATGTGGGGCCCTGGTCAGTGGTGATTCCAAATGCAGCGAGGGAGTGGTTCTTGGCGGCTTCGCGCTGGTATTCCCGATTGAAATAGCGCGTCAGGCGCTCCTCATACAGTTGTAGCTCTTCCGAGCCGTATGGGTGTATGCCAGCTTTACGAAGCTTTTGATGGAGTGGGTTCAATTTTCCCTCTGCGGATGTTTATTCCTGTTCGTAGGCTGAACTATTACCCATAGCGAGGTGTTCATGCAAGGCCTGAATAGTAGCAGTGCGACAATTGTCAATGTCACAGACCAATTCATCCACTTCGGCCTTCAGGTCAAGGCTTTCGATTCGGCTCAGCCGCACCGCCATCCGATATAGGGTCATGGCGCCCAGGTTACCGGCGGTGTCCTTCAGTTTATGACCACACTCCTGAATGGCGGGAATATCCTGTCCGGCGGCGGCAAACTGGAGGCTGTGGAGCAGTTCCCTGCTCTCCTTTTCGAACTGCTTAATCAGCTCCAGCAGGAACCCCTTTCTCTTTCCGAGTCGTGTCAGTCCGTTCAACTGATGGGTGTCGAGTATCAGGCTGTCGCCATGATACTCGGTCGAACCCTGGGCGGTAGGATAGTCGAAGACCCCGTTGTTGTGGTTTTCATCCCCCAGATCCATGGCCCGGGCGACCGCTTCCATCAGGCGCGGGGGTGAGATCGGTTTGGCCAGCAGGTGTTTGATCTCCGCCGCTTCGCAGGACTGGATCGTCTGGGAACTGGGTGAATCCAGCAAAAGAATGAAAGGTATCCAGGGCTGGCTGAGATGGGCAAACCGGTACAGTTTTACCGCCTCTATGCCGGAAATATCGGGTAGTTCTGCATCCAGAATGGCCAGGTCAAAGTGGTGATTATCCAGCGCATCCAGTAATTGGGGTGCATCGTCCACCACAAATGCCTGGTGCCCGGAGTTGGTCAGAATCCGGTGGATTTTCCTCGATTCATTGGCACTGGTGCAGGCGATCAGGATATCCAGCGGCTGGAGCAGTTTCTCCGATTCATAGTGATCCAGCAACTGCACCACGTCATGATGGTGCGCAGAGGTTTCACAGGCGTTGTGGAGCGTTTTGAACAGCAGGGTCTTGTCCAGCGGGGTGGAAAGCATGCCGGAGTATCCCGCCATGTACAGCTGTTCGATGCGGGATGGAAGGGTGCTGTTGCCGTAATGGATCAGGTAGAGTGCCTGCAATGAGGGTTCTGCCCGAAGAGCGATGGCGAACTGGCTCTCTTCCATGTCCAGGCTGCTCTGATCGACAAGTACGGCCTGGAAGGGGGTGCCTGCATCGCTGGCCTCAATAAGGGTGGCAAATGCACGGATACTGCTTTCTACCTGTGTGAACCTGGCCCCCCACCCCTGCACATACTTGGCTACCTCTTGCTGAGTTCGTTTGTTTCCGGACAGGATCAGCAGATGGATGCTGCTGAGTGAGGCGGTTTTACTATCCCGCGGTTGTGGGGCAACAGCATTCGGTTCGGAGGCTGATTCGCTCTCTTCAGTGCAGTGAGTGCTGTCGTCAACGCTCTTTGGTGCTGATGGCCGGGTCAGTCCGGACTGTTTGGCTTTCTGCGTCATTGTGCGGTAAATGACGATCATGCTGATCAGTAAGGCAGGCAGCAACAGCTCAACCCGGAGGTTTCCCACTAGCATGAGCAGGTCAATACACAACACTCCCACTACAGTGCCGTAACCCAGAATGTCCTGTCTCTTCATGGTAGTTTGCCGGTGAGTGTTGTTCTGACTATCCATAGTACCGATTTAATTGCTTAAGCTATCGTGACCATGCGCGGAACGGCTTTGCATGGTGAGAATTTTGTCGAGGTTTTCCAAAAAGGCGTCCACGCAATCCGGGTCGAAATGTTTACCTCTCTGCGCTTCCAGATAACCGAGTGTCTGATCCAGTGACCAAGCGCTTTTATAAGGTCGTTCCGATCGGAGCGCATCATATACATCTGCAACCGCCACTATCCGTGCCTCGATGGGGATCTCCTGACCTGTTAGTCCCTGCGGATAACCTTTGCCATCGTAACGTTCATGATGGCCGTAAGCGATTATCGCCCCGGCTTGCACGTAACAGGAGGTACTGTCGCGCAGGATCTCATAGCCAATGCGGGTGTGCGTCTGCATGATGCTCCACTCCCGGGCATTCAGTTTGCCGGGCTTGAGCAGGATATGATCGGGAATGCCGATCTTGCCAATGTCATGCATCGGTGCAGCCAGTCGAATCACCTCACACAGCTCCTTATCCAGATTGAGAGATTCGGCGATCAGACAGGCGAAGTCGGCCATCCGGATCACATGATCGCCGGTCTCCTCATCACGATATTCCCCGGCTCTCGCCAGCCGTAGCAGGGTCTCTTTTTCACGCAGTTGCAACTCTTCGGTTTTGCGTGAGATCTCCTGTTCCAGCCAACGGGCCCGATCTTTGATAATGACTTGCTGTTTTCTCAATTGCAGCAGGTTCCGGCAGCGTGCCCGGCACTCATAATGGTCGATCGGTTTGGAGAGAAAATCGGTAGCGCCGGCTTCCAGCGCCTGGTAACGGATCGCTTTATCATCGATGCAGGTGACGATGACCAGCGGTATGTCGGTGCAGGAAGGTATTTTGCGAAACCAGTGAGTAAACTCCACGCCATCCATGTTGGGCATCTTGTAATCTGTGATGACCAGGTCGTGATTGTTGTGTTTGGCCCATTCAAGTGCCTTGACCGGGTCAGAAAAACACTCAACGTGGATGCTCTCGTCGATAGAGTGGATCAACTCTTCAAGGATCATCAGACTGATTGTCTGGTCATCTAGAATCAGCACGGTTGGCATAACCCAATCCTCTGGTGTTCGGGCGGTGAGGCGAGGCATGTGCTGCGCGCACTCCGGCTCAAAAGCGGATGGTTCTCACTTACCTTTGTATAAAATAAAAGCATACTAGGTTATTCAAAAACAAAAAGATAGCTGTCTATCCACTCGGTTTTTCCACTTGTTTTTCAGGGAGATGGGCCTGTGTCGGTATGCGCTTTTAACCGGCTCCAGCCTGAGTGTGGAAAATCGTCGCGCATCCGCTCCATTAATCCGACTGCCGGGACATCGGTTTCGCCAGTCAGTAGCGGGCATGATAACTGTTTTTCCGCTCTCACTTCTGTTCACTGAAACTCGCTTCATAATGTTTTTCCGGATCGGTGTTTGCCGGTGGCGGAGCAGGATGGATCAGGCCGGTCACTGCTGGTGCCAGATCCGGCTGGTTGAGCGCTCCGGACGCTTGGGTGTGGGGTAATGGGATGGATACCTCATGCTGAAAGGATCCTCAACCCGGGAGGGTGGAGGATGCGATCCAATTCAGTACTGCTGCCCTGCAAGGGACAGCGATTTTTCCAGCCCGGTTTGTATTCATGTATAGGTAGCGGCTGACAGGGCGTACTCTTTATCCCAGATTGCCAATTATCCTATCAGTCGATTAACTATTACCGACTGAATATTACTTCCCGGGAATTGTAATACCAGGCTCAGAGCGACCGGTTGCTGGCCTGTTTAAAGGCATCCCGGAAGGCGGTGTAATCGGTCACGACAGGATACTGGGGAAACTCGTCAATAACATTCTGTGGGGGGCGGAACAGAATTCCTTTGTCCGCCTCTGACAACATGCTGGTGTCGTTGTAGGAATCACCCGCAGCGATAACTCTGAAGTTCAGGTTGTGGAACGCCTTGACGGCCTGGCGTTTGGGATCTTTCTGGCGGATGTGGTAGTTCTCCACCATGCCGTTTTCATCAATGGAGAGCTTGTGGCATAGCAGGGTGGGGTGGCCGAGTTGACGCATCATGGGGGCGGCGAACTCATAGAAGGTGTCGGACAGGATCACTACCTGAAATCGCTCTCTGAGCCAGTCGAGGAACTCCCGAGCCCCTTCCAGTGGCGACATGCCATCAATCACCGCCTGAATATCCGTCAGTCCCAGATTGTGCTGTTTGAGAATCCGCAGACGCTGTTGCATTAAAACATCGTAATCGGGAATGTCGCGGGTGGTCGCCTTAAGTTCGTCGATGCCGGTGCGCTCCGCAAAGTTGATCCAGATTTCGGGGATCAGCACCCCTTCGAGGTCGAGACAGGCCATTTCCACGTTTCAGCACTCCTGCGAACAAAGTGTCGGGGTGTCATATCCCCTGAAAAAATGTCGCTAGGATACACCAAGCCCGAAAGGATGGGCAGCATTGATGTAGTGGCGTTACGTATTAGGGATCAGTATGACATTAACGTAAATAGGTTGACGTATACGTTATGCATGTCTATATTTCAGCTCCAAGGAGTAGAAAATGGATAAGTTACTGACAGTTACCGAGTTGGCGGAGGCGTTCAGCGTAACGCCCCGTACGATCCGGTTTTATGAAACAAAGGGGCTGATCAGTCCGCAGCGTGTTGGATCAACCAGGGTCTACACTTATCGTGATCGTGCTCGATTGAAGCTGATTCTGCGCGCCAAGCGTCTGGGATTCTCGCTGATGGATATTCGGGAGTACCTGGATCTCTATAACGTCGACCCGGAGCAGATCGAGCAGCAGCGACTGTTACTGGCCAAAGTTACCCGCCGTATCGAGGAACTTGAGCAGCAACAGGAGGATCTGGCCGCGACACTGGATGAGTTGCGGGATATCGAGCAGCAGGCCATGTCCAATATCAAGAAAAAATCCGCCGCTATGGACGAAAGTGCATAGCGTGACGGTGCAGTACCAGTGCATCAAACACTTTATTGTCCATGTGATCAGTGGCACCTGAGAAATGACGGAGAAAGTAATGAAGAATATCGTGATCGCAGGCTATGCCCGCACTCCCTTTACCCTATCCAATAAAGGCGCGTTGGTTAAAACCCGTCCTGATGATCTGGCGGCAGCGGCTGTGCGGGGGCTGGTAGAGCGGACTGGGGTTGTGGTGGATGATATCGAGGATCTGATTCTCGGTTGTGCCTTCCCGGAGGGGGAGCAGGGCTTCAATATGGCCCGTCTTGTGGTATTCCTCAGTGGTCTGCCGATCGCAATAGGCGGTGCCACGGTGAACCGTTTCTGTGGTTCTTCAATGCAGGCCATTCATCAGGCTGCCGGGGCTATCGCCCTGGGGGCCGGCGAGGTCTATATCTGTGCCGGTGTGGAGTCCATGACCCGGGTGCCCATGGCCGGGTTCAATCCCATGCCCAATCCGCAACTGGCCGCCAGCATGCCCGGTGCCTACGTGAGCATGGGTGAGACGGCCGAAAACCTCGCCCGGCAGTACGAGATTTCCCGTACCGATCAGGAGGCGTTTGCCGTTGCCAGCCACCAGAAGGCTGCCGCCGCCCAGGCCGCAGGCAAATTGAGCGATGAAATCGTCTCGGTCAACGGGGTGGAACAGGATGGCTGTATTCGGCCCGAAACCACAATGGAGAGTCTGGCCGGCCTGAAACTGGCCTTTGATGAGAACGGCAGTGTGACCGCTGGCACCTCTTCGCCACTGACTGACGGGGCCTCGGCTGTGCTGGTCTGCAGCGAAGAGTATGCCCGCAGTCACGGGCTGGATATCCTGGCCCGGATTCGCAGCTTTGCGATCTCCGGCTGTGCGCCCGAGATCATGGGAATCGGGCCGGTTATTGCCAGTCGCAAGGCACTGGAACGGGCCGGTCTGAGCATGGCGGATATGGATATCATCGAATTGAACGAGGCGTTTGCCTCCCAGTCCCTAGCCTGTGTACGTGACCTGGAAGTGGATCTGGACAAGACCAACCTGGATGGCGGTGCCATTGCGCTGGGCCATCCCCTGGGCGCGACCGGTGCACGCATTACCGGCAAGGCGGCCGCACTGCTCAAACGGGAAGGTAAACAGTTTGCCTTAGCCACCCAGTGCATTGGTGGGGGACAGGGCATAGCAACGGTTCTGGAGGCGGTGTGATGGAGATCAGGAAAGTCGCCGTCATCGGCGCAGGCGTGATGGGTGCGGGCATTGCGGCCCACATCAGCAATGCCGGTATACCGGTCATATTGCTGGATATCGTGCCGGAGGGCGCGGATAACCGAAATGTGGTAGCGGAGGGCGCGGTTGCGAAAATGCTCAAGACCCAACCCGCACCTTTTATGCACAAGAAAAATGCCCGACTGATTACCACCGGTAACATCGAGGATAATCTGGACCTGCTGGCCGATTGTGACTGGATCATTGAGGCGGTGATTGAACGTCTCGATATCAAACAGAATCTCTACCGCAAGATCGATGCGGTGCGTCGCCCCGGTTCTGTTGTTTCGTCTAACACCTCAACCATTCCACTGCGGGATCTGGTCGACGGGCAGTCTGATGCCTTTGCAGCCGACTTTATGATCACCCACTTTTTCAATCCGCCACGCTATATGCGTTTGCTTGAGATTACGGCAGGTGATCAGACCCGGGCAGAAGTGGTGGAGTCGATACGGGATTTTTGTGATCGATCGCTGGGAAAGGGAGTGGTTACCTGTAAGGATACGCCGGGATTTATCGCCAACCGCATCGGTATCTACTGGATTCAGGTTGCCATTCTGGAAGCGATGGCGCTTGGTTTGACTGTTGAAGAGGCGGATGCGGTTATGGGGCGACCGCTGGGTATCCCCAAGACCGGTGTCTTTGGCCTCTCCGATCTGGTCGGTATCGACCTGATGCCCCATCTGATGGAGAGCATGCAGCGCACATTGCCGAAAGATGACCCGTTCCTGGAGAAAAGCACCATTCCTGATCTGATCAGCAACATGATCGCGGATGGTTACACCGGACGAAAAGGCAAGGGCGGCTTTTATCGCCTGAATCGTGATGGGGGCAAGAAGGTCAAGGAGAGCATCGATCTTAAAACCGGTGAATACCGGCCCAGCGTAAAGGCGCAGATGGAGTCCCTTACAGCGGCCCGCCACGGGGGGCTCAAGGCGCTGGTGGCCCATCCGGACCGGGGTGGACAGTATGTGCGCCGGGTGATGGCCCAGGTGTTGGGTTACGCCGCTCGCCTGGTACCCGAGATTGCGGACAATATTCTCGCAGTCGATGAGGCCATGAAGCTGGGTTATGCCTGGAAGTATGGCCCCTTCGAACTGATTGACCGGATCGGTACGACTGATTTCGTCAAGCTGATGGAGAGCGAAAACCTGCAGGTTCCCCCGCTGCTGCAACGGGTTGGTGACGGCAGTTTCTATCGCGTCCAGAAGGGGCAGTTACAGTATCTGGATACCGCCGGTAATTACCAGGATGTGGTTCGTCCCGATGGCGTGCTGCTATTGTCCGATATAAAACGGCGCAGTGAACCGTTAGCGAAAAATGGCTCAGCGGCACTCTGGGATATCGGTGATGGCGTGGTCTGTCTGGAATATACCAGCAAGATGAACGCCATGGATCCCGATATTCTCGCCCTGATGCGTGAATCGGTCGATATTGTCACCAATGGCTACAAGGCACTGGTTCTGCATAACGAAGGAGACAACTACTCGGTCGGAGCCAATCTGGGTCTGCTGTTGTTTGCCGCCAATATCGGTACCTGGGACCAGATAGAAGAGATGGTGGAGGGTGGACAGCAAACTTACAAGGCACTGAAGTATGCGCCTTTCCCGGTGGTGGGAGCGCCCTCCGGCATGGCTCTGGGGGGTGGTTGTGAAACGCTGCTGCACTGCGATGCGGTGCAGGCCCATGCTGAGACCTATATCGGTTTGGTGGAGGTGGGTGTCGGATTGATCCCCGGCTGGGGCGGTTGCAAGGAGATGCTGCAGCGCTGGATCACCAACAAACGCCGTCCCGGTGGGCCCATGCCGGCGGTCATCAAATGTTTTGAAACTATCAGTACCGCCACGGTGGCAAAGTCTGCCGCGGAAGCCAAAGACTTCCTGTTTTTCCGTCCGGGTGACGGCATCACCATGAACCGGGACCGCCTGTTGGCGGATGCCAAGTCCCGCGCCCTGGAATTGGCGCAGGACTATCAACCGCCTGAACCAATAGAAATCAGACTCCCCGGACCTACCGCAAAGGCGGCGATGGAAATGGCGGTCAAGGGTGTTCGCCTGTCGGGTCGTGCCACTGCCCATGATGTGGTGGTCTCCATGGCGCTTGCCGAAATGCTTAGTGGTGGTGACACCGATATCACCGAGCCCCTGACTGAAGACGATCTGTTGGCGTTGGAGCGGGAGGCGTTCATGTCACTGATCCGTCATCCCGATACCCTGGATCGTATGGAACATATGCTGGAAACCGGCAAACCGCTGAGGAACTGAACAAATGGCTAGCTATAAAACACCCCTGCGCGATATGCGCTTTGTGTATAACGAACTGTTTGATCCCAAGGCGATCCAGGCACTGCCGGGCTGTGAGGAGGTGACCCCCGATCTGGTGGATGCCATTCTGGAGGAAGCGGGTAAATTCTGCGAGGAGCGCCTGTTCCCGCTGAATCGGTCGGGTGACGAAGAGGGCTGTCATTTTGAGAATGGCAAGGTGACCACCCCGGCCGGACTAAAGGAGGCCTACCGGGACTTCTACGAGATGGGTTGGGGCGCACTGGCGGCTGATCCCGAATACGGAGGGCAGGGATTGCCTGAGTCCCTCAGCATGATGGTCGAAGAGATCATGTGTAGCACCAATTTTGCCTTTAGTCTCTATCCTGGTCTGACCCATGGCGCCTATAACGCCCTGGTGGCGCGAGCCAGTGAAGAGCTGAAACAGGCCTATCTGCCCAATATGGTTGCTGGCAAATGGAGCGGTTCCATGTGTCTGACCGAGCCCCAGTGTGGTACTGACCTGGGTTTGATACGTACCAAGGCCGAGCCGCAGGACGATGGCAGTTACCGTGTGACCGGCACCAAGATGTTCATCACTGCTGGTGAACATGACCTGACAGAAAATATCATTCACCTGGTACTGGCAAGAACCCCGGATGCGCCGAAGGGTATTAAGGGGATCAGTCTGTTTCTGGTGCCCAAGATTCAGGTCAACGGGGATGGCGAATTGGGTCAGCCAAACGGTGTCAGTTGTGGTTCGATTGAACACAAGATGGGCATCAATGCATCCGCCACCTGTGTCATGAATTTTGACGATGCACAGGGATTTCTGGTGGGTAAACTGAACAAGGGCATGGAGGCGATGTTCATCATGATGAACACGGAACGCCTGGCGGTTGGCATCCAGGGCCTTGCGATTGGTGAAGCCGCCTATCAGGGAGCGGTGGCCTATGCCCGGGAGCGGTTACAGGGGCGTGCGCTGAAAGGCCCCAAGTCGCCGGATAAACCGGCCGATTCATTGCTGGTGCACCCGGATGTACGCCGTATGCTGCTGATCCAGCGTGCCTACACCGAGGGTAATCGCGCCCTGGCTGGCTGGGTGGCAACTGAAATGGACCATGCCCATCGCAATCCGGATCCACGTCGTCGTCAGGAGGCGGAAGATTTTGTCGCCCTGATGACACCTGTTGTGAAGGCTTTTATGACCGATACCGGTTCTGAAATGGCGAACCTGGGTGTGCAGGTGTTTGGTGGGCATGGCTATATTCGGGAACACGGAATGGAGCAGTATATCCGGGACGCCCGTATTGCCCAGATTTATGAAGGGACCAACGGCATTCAGGCGATGGATCTGGTGGGCCGTAAGATGCCCGCCCATATGGGACGCTATCTGCGGCGTTTTTTCCATCCGGTCCGGGATTATCTTGAAGCAAAAGAGCATGACTTCACCATGCACGCCTTTCTGCTGCCGTTAGCCAAAGCGTTTGGTCGACTGCAGAAAGCAACCGCCTTCCTGGCCCAGAGAGGCATGGCAAACCCGGAGGAGGCAGGTGCTGCTGCGGCAGAGTATCTGCGCTTGTTTGGATTGGTGGCACTGGGTTATCTCTGGATGCGAATGGCGGAAATCGGTCTGCAGAAAAGGGATGAGGATCCCCTGTTTTACCAGGCCAAGGTGGATACCGCGCGTTTCTACTTTGAGCGGATTCTGCCCCAGAGCAGTGCCCTGTTTGCCAGTATCATGGCCGGCTCGAAATGCATGATGAAGTTCAATGATGACGCTTTTTAAGACGGTTGATCGGGTAGTGGAATCGGGAAGTAATCGATGAATCTGATTTTCCGTCTGATTCGCCAACTGATTACATCCCGTTTCCGCCCAAGGCAAGGGGTGCTTGATCCGGCGGTGCTGCGAATGCGGGTGTGGCCGACCGATCTGGATATCAACCTGCATCTGACCAACTCCCGCTATCTGGCATTGATGGATCTGGGGCGGATTGAGTTGTTGCTCCGCATCGGCGTAATGGGCAAGGTTTTAAAACGGCGCTGGTTGCCGGTGGTATCCATTGCCACACTGAGATTCCGGCGCGAGATAGGCCCGTTTGAACGTTTTACGTTGCATACCCGGTTACTGGGGTGGGACGAGAAGTGGTTCTATATGGAACAGCGTTTTGAAACTGGCCGGGGTGTAGCTGCCGTTGGCATCGTCAAGGGCCTGTTCCGCGGTCCAAAGGGTAATGTGCCAAGTCAACAACTGGTCGCATTGACAGGCTATGATGGGGCAATGGTAAAGAGTGAGATTCTCAACGGGTTGGATGTATTTGAACAACAGCTGAAAGCATTGGATAACAGCACTTAACGGTCATAACAGTTTACGTGGAAGCGGATTGGCCACTGCGAGCAGGGGGCAACCGTATCGTAGTATATAAAGCTGCCGCTTCCACTTTTTAATTTATCATCCTCCAATTGTTTGGAAGGTTATGAAAACGCAGGATTGCGGCCCTTAACGGCAGCTGTAATTTTATAAAACCAATAAGTTCCTGTGTGCATATGGTATTGGCGACCGGCCGGAAACACGGCGTCGTCAAACCAGTTCTTATGAGGATCAGCTATGGCTAAGACAGTCGATATTGAACAGCAGGGGGCGGTAGCTACCGTCACCCTGAATCGTCCTGCATCACTCAATGCACTTAACGGTCAGATGTCCTATGAATTGCGGGATGGCTTTAAAGAACTGGCCGGTTCTGCGCATATCCGTGCCATTGTATTGCAAGGAGCCGGCGGCCACTTCATGGCCGGCGGTGATATCAGCTTTTTCAAGAAGAGCCTGGATCTTCCGGCCGATGCGCGGCAACAGAAAGTGACCGAACTGGTTGGTGTTGTGCATGAGTTCGTCACTATCATGCGTACCATGCCTCAGCCCATCATTGCCAGTGTGCGGGGCAATGTTGCTGGGTTTGGTATGAGTCTGGTTGCTGCTGCCGACCTTGCTGTTGCCGCAGATAATGCCCTGTTTACCCAGGCGTACTGCCAGATAGGTGCCAGTCCCGATGGAGGTAACACCTTTTTTCTGCCGAGGGCGATCGGTAGCAAGCGGGCCATGGCAATGACCCTGTTGAACGATCCTGTCTCGGCAGAGCAGGCGCTGGCTATGGGATTGGTCAACCAGGTGGTGCCGGATGGGGAACTGGCATCCACAACCTTGAAGTTGGCAGGACGTCTCGCAAAAGGCCCAACCCAGGCCTACGCCCGGGTTAAAGAGCTCATTAACAGCACCATGAGTAACAGCCTGCAACAGCAGTTGGATGCGGAGCAGGAGCGCTTTGCACTCTGCTCCGTCAGCCAGGATTTTGCCGAAGGGGTGACCGCCTTTATGGAGAAACGTAAGGCGGATTTTACCGGTGAATGAGTGCAGATCCATACCGGCATACAGTGATAATTCAGATCGACAGGCGGCAGCCAAACCAATCAAGGGTGATGTATGAAAGTACTGGTCGCAGTAAAGCGCGTTGTGGACTACAACGTAAAGGTTCGGGTGAAGGCGGATGAGACGGGGGTGGAGTTAGCCAACGTCAAGATGTCGATGAACCCGTTTGACGAGATCGCGGTGGAAGAGGCGGTGCGGATCAAGGAGGCGGGCAAGGCGTCGGAGATCGTGGTGGTCTCACTGGGCGTGAAGCAGAGCCAGGAGACGATACGTAACGCCCTGGCACTGGGTGCTGACCGTGGCGTGCTGGTGGAGAGTGACGAGGAGCTGCAGCCGCTGGCGGTGGCGAAGCTGCTGAAGGCCGTGGTGGAGAAGGAGCAGCCGGAGCTGGTGATCCTGGGCAAGCAGGCGATTGATGATGACAGCAACCAGGTGGGTCAGATGCTGGCGGCGCTGCTGGGCTGGCCGCAGGGCACCTTTGCCTCCAAGGTGGAGCTGGCGGACGGCGCGGTGGCGGTGACCCGGGAGATTGACGGGGGGCTGGAGACGGTCAACCTGCAACTGCCGGCGGTGGTCAGCACCGACCTGCGGTTGAACGAACCGCGTTATGCCAAGTTACCCAACATCATGAAGGCGAAGAAGAAGCCGCTGGAGGTGATTCCGGTTGCTGAGCTGGGTGTGGACACGGCGCCGCGGCTGAAAGTGTTGAAAGTGAGCGAGCCGGGCCAGCGCCAGGCGGGAGTGAAGGTAGGCAGCGTCGCCGAGCTGGTGGAGAAGCTGCGCAACGAAGCGAAGGTGATTTCATGAGTATTCTGGTCATAGCGGAACACGACAATCGGGAGCTGAAGAGCGCGACCCTGCACACGGTAACGGCGGCGGGCCAACTGGAAGGTGATATTCACCTGCTGGTGGCGGGCTCGAACTGCGGTGGTGTGGCGGAAGCGGCGGCGAAGATAGCCGGTGTAGCCAAGGTACTGGTGGCGGATGACTCGGTTTATGAACACCCGCTGGCGGAAGGGCTCTCCCTGCTGGTGACCCGGCTGGCGGAAGGCTACAGTCACGTGCTGGCGCCGGCCACCACGTTTGGCAAAAACTTCCTGCCGCGGGTGGCGGCGCTGCTGGACGTGGCACAACTGTCGGACATCACGGCGATCGAGAGTGGAGACACCTTTGTGCGGCCGATTTATGCGGGCAATGCCCTGGCGACGGTGCAGAGCAGTGACCGGATCAAGCTGATCACGGTACGGGGCACGGCGTTTGATGCGGCGGGGGAGGGTGGCAGTGCGGCCATTGAAGGGATCGAAGCGGGGGAGGGTTACGACCGTTCCAGCTACGTGGGTGCCGAACTGACGGTCTCGGAGCGGCCGGAGCTGACCAGTGCGAAGATTGTGGTCTCGGGTGGCCGGGGCATGGGCAGTGGAGAGAACTTCAAGCTGATCGAAGCGGTGGCGGACAAGCTGAATGCGGCGATTGGTGCCTCGCGAGCGGCGGTGGATGCGGGCTATGTACCGAATGACTACCAGGTGGGGCAGACCGGCAAGATCGTGGCGCCGGAGCTGTATATCGCGGTGGGCATCTCGGGTGCGATCCAGCACCTGGCGGGGATGAAGGAGAGCAAGGTGATCGTGGCGATCAACAAGGACGAGGAGGCGCCGATCTTCCAGGTGGCCGACTACGGGCTGGTGGCGGATCTGTTCCAGGTGTTGCCGGAACTGGCGGAGACGCTGTAACGGTCTGCTGCTGAAGCCGCCAGCAGGTTGGGCAAGCCGGATAGCGGGCGCAGAGGTAACGCAATTGGAGATCAGGGGATAGCAATGAAAAAGATACTAACAGGCGTGCTGGGATTGATCTGTCTGCTCTCGATACTACCCGCCAGCGCGGTTGAACTGGCCAAGGTAACCATTCCGGACCAGATCAACCAGGCAGGAAGCGATACCAGGCTGGTTTTGAATGGAGCGGGTATCCGCTACAAGTTTGTTTTCAAAATCTATATTGGTGCGCTCTACCTGCCGGAGAAAACCACACAGGCAGAGGAGGTCCTCAGCTCGACCGGCCCGAAACGGATCCTGATGCATTTTCTCTATGACAGAGTTGCAAAAAAGGATCTGGACAAGGCCTGGCTGGAGGGGTTTTCCGCCAATCATGACGATGAGGTCCTGGCCAAGCTGGAGGGGCGGATCAACCGCTTCGCAGGCCTGTTTTCCGACGTGGTCGAGGGGGATGTCATCTGGCTTGACCAGATTCCGGGAGAGGGAACCCGAATCTATTTCAATGGGGAGTTGAAGGAGACCATACCCGGTGCTGATTTTTACCAGGCCCTGCTGCGGATCTGGATCGGGGGCGAGCCGGTCACCAGTGGACTAAAGCGGGCTATGCTGGGTCAGGAGTAGGCTGGCTATACCTTATCAGCTGATACCACATCGGTGCCCCGGCAGCAGCTCCCCCGTTTTCGTGGGACGGTAGCCGGGGTAGATTCATTCACTACGCCCGAAAGTCCACTCTCCTGATCCCGGCCGTTTTCTGTGTTTTTTATGATCTGTCTTCCATTTTTCTATCAGGTTCACGGTTGCCATGGGTGCCGGATCTGATGAAATTTCGGTATTCATTCAAACACCTGATATGATGCGGCACGAATTCTATTGAATACCGGATAGACACATGGTTTTAACGGACTATTTTACGGAAGATGGTGATGGCCTCCGGTTCACCCGGCAACAGGCCAGTCGATTTGCCAAGGAGATAGCGGACGATTTCAATCCTTTACACCATCAGGATGCAAAGTTGTTTTGTGTCCCCGGCGATCTGTTGTTTGCGGTCACCCTGGCAAAGTATGGTTTGAGCCAGCGGATGTGCTTTACTTTCTCCGGCATGGTGAGCGACGGAATAAACCTGCAATTTCAGGAGCAGGGCGATCATGAGTTGATCCTGGTGGATGAGCAGCAGAAAACCTGCCTGGGGGTTGAACGCCACGGCCCGGTTTCCCACGATGCCGGGTTGATCATTGATTTTACCCGCCGCTATGTAGAGTTCTCCGGTAAAAACTTCCTCAACGTACTGGTGCCTCTGATGTCACGAGAGGGGGTAATGATCAATCCGGATAGACCTTTAGTGATCTATCAGCAGA
This sequence comes from Sedimenticola thiotaurini, assembly GCF_001007875.1. Classification (NCBI taxonomy): domain Bacteria; kingdom Pseudomonadati; phylum Pseudomonadota; class Gammaproteobacteria; order Chromatiales; family Sedimenticolaceae; genus Sedimenticola; species Sedimenticola thiotaurini. The sequence goes on from NZ_CP011412.1 coordinate 490,957, forward strand.
TGTCTATAGATCTGCAGTGCCTGGATATTGAGAATCCCTCCTTGGAACTGCAGGATACGGTGATCGAGGTGGATGGAAAGAAAGGGGACGTGCGGATGCTGTTCTGCCTGAAATCCGGCAACCGGGTGGTGGGAACCGGGGAGAAACGGATGGCACTGCGCGGCCTGAGAGCCTATGACCAGGCTGGAATGGATCGCATGGTGGACTCCTACGAGGGCTACCGGCAGGCCCATTCGGCCTGAACAACCAGACGAAAAAATATTCCGGGATCATTTGATTTGACGGCGAGTTGGGTGATCAAGCCTCCCGGCGATACTGCTTTTGAATATCAGAAAAAAAAGAGTAGCGAAAGTAGCGCACCAAGCACCAGCAGCACATAGGAGGCGGGTGCGATCCCTTCCCCTTTCATACGCATACCGACAAAACTCTCAAACCGGTTCCGGGTGACGATACTGAGAATTCCCAACAGGATAAAAAAAGTTCCGGTATAGGCACCGATCTGTTTTAGGATGTCGAATTTTTCATGATCCATCCCACTGACACCACCGCCGATGGTGGTAAACTTGTTCGCAAACGACTCTTCCGGTACAGCCAGAGCGGCGATCGACACAGCAAGTAACGTAATGAGCGACTTAATCATGCGATTTTCATCCACTGTTCCAGAAGCGTATCCCTTGATCAGGGGATAGATGTTCACGAATGTATAGCATGTATTGGTTCCCCCCTCAATCAGGGGACGGCAGTTAAACCTGACGTTTTTCAAGGTTGTGCGGTTGCTATGCTGACAATATGGCGGTAATCAGAAATTCCCCACTCCTCTGTTGATTGCCAGTGGTAAACGTTATGATGAAGGATCCATGCTGCAACTGCACCGCTGAGGCGGCACCAACGGGATGTGTGGGCACAAGATGCGCCAGTAGGGCACTGCTGGTCTGTTGAGGATTATATGAAGTATGACATCGTAATTATTGGTGCTGGACCGGCCGGGCTCAGTTTTGCCCGTTCTCTGGCGGAGACTGATCTGCGTGTACTGGTCGTGGAGCGATCGGGAATGGCTGACCTTCAGGCCCCGGCCATGGATGGGCGGGAGATAGCGCTGACCCATTTGTCAAAAAAGATCCTCACGGAGATGGGGGCGTTTGCCCGTATTCCGCAGGATTCCATCGCCCCGATGAAGCAGGCTCGGGTGATAAACGGGGATTCCTCTTACTCTCTCAAATTCGATAGCCGGAAAGAGGGGGTGGATGCGTTGGGTTACGTGGTGCCCAATTATCTGATCCGAAAGGCACTCTATGAAGAGGTGACTGACAGGGAAAATATCGAGATTCTTGCCGATACCTCAGTTCTCGATGTGCAGATTACACCAGCAGTGGCAACGGTTACCCTCTCCAATGGCGATGCTGTTGATGCCTCACTGGTGGTGGCGGCCGACAGCCGTTTTTCCGACACCCGGCGCCGGGTGGGTATCTCGGCATCCATCCAGGACTTTGGGCGGGTCGCCATCGTCAGTCGACTGGCCCACGAAAAGCCACACCACCGTATCGCCTATGAATGTTTTCACTATGGTCGGACATTGGCGATGCTGCCGTTGAACGGTAATCTCTCCTCCGCTGTGGTTACCGTCTCATCGGATATTGCCAGTCAAATACAGGCTATGGATGAAACGACTTTTGCTGCTGATGTGCAGGCGCGGTTTAATAATCGGCTCGGTAATATGGAACTGGTGGGGAAGCGTTACGCCTATCCGCTGGTGGCGGTGCATGCCAACAAGTTCGTTAAACCGCGTTTTGCCCTGATTGGTGATGCGGCGGTCGGTATGCATCCGGTGACTGCCCATGGCTTTAACCTGGGCCTGCGGGGACAGGACACCCTGTACAGGACGATCAGGCAGGCGCTCTTGCAGGGGCAGGATATCGGTGACCTCAAGGTACTGGAAAAGTATCAGAGCACACATATGCACGTCACCTGGCCGCTCTATACCGGCACCAATGAGATTGTCAGTCTCTATACCAATGATTCAGTGCCGGCAAAAATCCTGCGTGGACTGGTGTTGCGTTTGAGTAATAATTTTCCACCGGTTAAGCAGATGATCAGTAAAAAGCTGACGGAAGTTGGCGGACATGGGGAAGCGGGATTGCCGTTTTTCTAATCGATGGACTGTTCTGCCCGACTCATGATCAACTCGTTTAGCGTTCTGGACTTGAATTCACGCCGATAGAGTATCCAGACAATAGTCCCGCTCAAGGCGACAAACAACCAGGGGTTGATGAACCAGCCGAGTACCGCCAGGCTGAAATAGTAGGTCCGTAATCCCAGGTTGAAGTTATTTGCCGCCAGTGAGGCAACATGGGCGATTCTGAGGGAGATCGCTTTCCGTTCCCGTTCCGAGACCTGGGCGTCGGCGTTGGGCGCGCCACCCATCATCACCGAGCAGAATCCGTATTGTCTGAGACTCCAGGTGAACTTGAAGAAGGCGTAGGTAAACAGGCCGATCAGCAGGAGTAGCTTGATCTCCCACTCGCTACGACTGGCATCTGTGGCAAAAGGCACATCAGCCACCATGTCGATAACCTTGTCCGTTGAGCCCAGCACGGTAACCAGTCCCGCTACAATCAGCATTGTGGATGAGGCAAAAAACGCCACACTGCGTTCCAGGTTGGCCAGAGCGGTGGTATCAGATACCCGCACATCCCGTGTCAGCATCTGTTCCATCCATGCCTGGCGGTACTTGTGCATGACACTGGAGAGGCAATTGGTTGTACGGGCCATGCGTTGCGAGTAGAACATATAGCCGTAGAAACAGAGCGTGAACCAGATAACGGCCACGATGCTCTCCCAATGTGCTTCGATAAACAGGGTGATTTCGGTCATGGGCTATTACGGGCTTGGGGTTGCGGGATTAAACCAGCCCCAACTATAGCAAGTCGGGGCGCTTCAGGGCACGAATTATGGGCAGAGGGGTGCATGGCGCACTGTGGCATCAGGACGCCATGCTTGTCCAATCCCTAGTGCCCGCTATAGAGGTCGCTGATAAGCGGTTCGCAGTGTTCGATAATCAACTTGCGCTTGGTTTTCAATGTGGGAGTCAGATAGCCATTCTCCACACTCCACGCCTCCTCCAGCAGCCTGATCTTACGGACCTGGGCGTAGCCAGGGAACTCGCGTAACTGGTCATTAATCCGGCGATGGACATGGTCCATTACCCGATGATCCTGCAGGGAGTCGGCATTGTCCGGGTCCAGGTCCAGCCCCTCTGCGAGGCTTTTCCACTGTTCGCTCTCCAGTACAATCAGGGCAGAGAGGAACGGGCGTCCCTCGCCGATAATCATCACCTGTTCGATCAGTGCATCCATGGCGATGGCAATCTCCATGTCAGCGGGTGACACCTTTTCGCCATTGGCCAGTACAATGATGTCCTTGATTCGCCCGGTAATATAGACATGCCCGCTGGCATCAATCTTTGCTACATCCCCGGTATGGAGCCAGCCATCCTTGTCGATTACCCGTTCGGTCTCCTGTGGGTTATTCCAGAAACCGAGCATTACCGCGTTGCCTCTTGCCAGGAGTTCCCCGTTCTCGGCGATGGATAACTCAGTCCCGGGCAGGGGACGACCTACGCTTTCCGGTACATTGTCTTCGACGCGGTTCACCGCCAGCACCGGGCTGGTTTCGGTCAATCCATATCCCTGCAGCACCGGTACGCCTAATGCCAGGAAAGTGCGTGCAACCTCCGGGGGTAATGGCGCCCCCCCACTGATGGCTGTGCGCAGACGACCACCCAGTTTTTCCGTCACTTTGCTGGCTACCAGTTTATTCAGTAGTGGCCAGAGCAGTAACGAAGGGGACCAGTTGCCCCTGCCTTGCTGCCACTCAAAGCGTGTCCAGCCCACATTGACCGCCAGATTGAACAGGTGACGCACAAGGGGGGATTTTCCCTCCAGTCCTTCCTGAATTTTGGCATAGATCCGTTCATAAATACGTGGAACGCTGATCAGGAAGGTGGGGCGGATGATCTGTAAATCCTCGGCCAACTCCTGAATGGAACGTGCGTAGGCCACCGTAATCCCGGCCATCAGGGGAAGATAGTACCCGCCGGTACGCTCCAGCATATGGGATAGTGGCAGGAAGGAGAGCAGGATGTCATCGTCCTCTATAGTGGTGGTCTGCAGTGCTTCATAGGTGTTGCTGAGAATATTGTGATGACTCAGCATGACCCCCTTGGGATGCCCGGTAGTGCCTGATGTATAGACGATGGAACAGAGACCGTGTGGATCGAGGTTATCCACCACCTGGTACTCTCCTGCCGTATCCGGCAACCACTGCTCAAGATGGCAGATCCGGTCATCGTGCTCCATGCCGTCCAGGGAATCCAGGGAGATGATGCGATCAACGGTGGGTAGTTCATCCCTGACCGGGGCGAGATTTTGCCACTGTTCCGGCCCCTGGATCACCAGCAACTTGATGGCAGCCGCTTCAGCGATATAGGCCACATTGCCGCCGCGATCATTATAAAACAGTGGTACGCTGACCAGGCCCAGGCCCAGAGCCGCCTGATCAAACATGACCCACTCACGGCGGTTGGGCATCATTATGCCCACCCGATCTCCCGGTTTAAGCCCTTCCTGCAGGAAGGCGGCCTGCCACCGAGCGGTCTCGGTGCGCATTTCAGACCAGGTACTGTTTTTCCAGACCTGCTGTTCTGGGTCGTAGTAGCGATAAGCGATGTGATCAGGGGTACGGTGGGTACGTTCCTTAAACAGTCCTGCCAGTGTGACGGCGTCATCCAGGGAGATAATTTCCTGGTTGGCTTTCATAATGCTCTCCTCTCTTGAAACTGCTTGGCATCTTCTTGTCAGGCGGAAGGATGCACTCGGTTTCATTGCAACCTGGGTGGTCGTTTTCCCGGTTGTCGTGGCGGGGGGCTTTATCACCTGCATCGCCGGGCGAATTAACAATCTGATTATTATTCTTATAGCATGTTGCCGGCATAGCCACCGGCTTGTTGTCTAATTATCCGATTTGTTAAACAGTGTGCCTCCTGGATTAACTGGATTTATCTGGGATTCGGGTGTTTCTGTCTGCGCTTTTGAGTACAGCCGGTGGCGCGCTCAGACCACCTTTCAGAAATGGCAGCAGGTACTGGACAATGCCCTGTATATCGGTCGGGTCGCAATAACGACAGGATTCGATCATCTCCAGGGCATCGGTTCCCGCCAGGGTGAATGCCATCGCGCCGATTACAAAATGTACCCGCCAGGAGAGCTCTTCCTGGGAGAGGTCCGGAAGCGCTTTGGCCAGGGCGGCCCGATAACGCTTTTTAACCTCGTCGTACATGGGTGGCAGAAAATCGTGGATATCCGGTCCAGGTTCGGCATGGGGTCTTCCCAGCAACTTGATGAAATTGGTGCCGCCCTGTTTCGGATCCAAGCTGGCCCTGAGTGCCGGCTCCAAAAAGGCCTGGAGAATATCTTCCAGTGCCAGTGGAGTGTCGCCTGCCTTTCGCTCCAATGAATGGAGCATCTCTATGCGGGAACGATTCATCGGTTCAACACGACGCCGGAAAACCGCTCGGTAGAGCTGGACCTTTGAGCCGAAGTGGTAATTGATTGCGGCCAGATTGACCTTGGCTTGGGAAGTGATGGTCCGCATGGATGTGGCGGCGTAACCCTTCTCGGCAAAAATCTGCTCGGCAACGTCCAGAATCCGCTCCTTTGTTTCCGCTGGCGCTTTTAAATGGCAGCCACCGATATCATTTGCAACCATCGGGTTGGTACTGGAGAGGGTCACTGGATCGGATACCTTTTAATTTCTATTGACTTATTCGTGCAGTTAAACGATCGTTTGATTTTTTGTCAAGCCCCTATTTTACGCTAAGCTGGTGTAGTAGGTAAGGATCGTGCTAATTGCTGCATGTGCTATCTGAACCAGCGGGTTCCCGGAGGCTGCATTGTCAGAAGTTATTGAAACACTGAACTACGACCGGCTGCTTGATGTCAGCGGTCTGATCTGTCCCCTTCCGGTATTGAAAACCAAGGCGGCGCTCTCCCATATGGCGGTCGGCGAGGTATTGAAGGTGATCGTTACCCATCCGGATTCACGCCAGGAGTTTACGGTCCTTTGTCATTTGCCGGAGTTCGAGTTGCTGGCGCATCGGGAAGAGGGGGGAAGCTATCTTTACTGGATCAAAAAAACTGCCGGAAAGACGGTTTGAGCCGGCGCGCCGGATGGGCAAATGGGGGTGAACTTCCGGTATACTCACCATCCTGTTTTTTATTCTCAGAACGGTCAAGTATGAAATTTACTGTAATCCCAGTCACCCCGTTTGCCCAGAACTGTACGCTGCTCATCTGTGAAGAGACGGGCCGTGCTGCCGTTGTTGATCCTGGCGGCGATATCGAAACGATCCTGCATGAGGTGGAAGCACAGGGGGTAACCCTGGAGAAGATTCTGATTACCCATGCCCATATCGATCACGCCGGTGCGGCGGGTGAGTTGTCCAGGCGGCTTGGAATTCCTATCGAAGGGCCGCACCGGGAAGATAAGTTCTGGATTGACGGATTGGCTGATCAGGCCAGTATGTTCGGCTTCCCACCCGCTGAGTTATTTGAGCCGACTCGTTGGCTTGATCAAGGCGACCTGGTGCAGGTTGGCAACCAGCAACTTGAAGTACGGCACTGCCCGGGGCACACGCCCGGACACGTTGTGTTTTATAGTCCGGTTGAGAAGATCGCCCTGGTGGGCGATGTCCTGTTTAAGGGGTCGATCGGCCGAACAGACTTTCCAAAGGGTGATCATGACACCCTGTTACGCTCTATCCGCGAACAGCTTTGGAGCATGGGAGATGATGTGGAATTTATTCCGGGACATGGACCGGTCTCCACCATTGGCCATGAGCGGGCAACCAACCCGTTCCTGAACTGAGGCGTGGGCCGGTGAAACGCAGTGATCATCTTAAAACGCTCTCCTGGGAGCATCACGACGCCCTGAAGTTTGCACGCAATATCAAAAAAGGCATGAGTAACGGCACTGCGCCGGAGCGGATTGCCAACTATGCAATCTTCATTGTGGATACCCTGTTACGCCCCCACTTCGAACTGGAAGAGGAGTCCCTGGTCAAGCGACTGGATGCCAGTGAGGCGCAGGATATTGTGGTGAGCCAGGTGCTTGATGATCATCAGGAGTTCTACCGCCTGGTGGCCGCGATCCGCAAAGGGGAAGGTGATCTTGGGCGGCTGCTCGAGTCGTTTGTTGATCTGCTTAAACGACATGTGAAATGGGAAGAGCAGCGGTTCTTCCCCTTTTGTGAGCGGGTACTCTCGGAAGAGCAGCTAAACCTGGTCAGCGGTGAGCTGGATCGGGGCCATCTACCGGGGCAAGTCGCCTGGGATGACCCGTTCTGGAACTGATTGGTACACAGCAGTGGTCAGTAAGCCAGTGCGGTACTGCCGGTATCCCATCGGCCACCCTCAGTTATCAATCTGGTCAGGCGGCCGACCCCCTCTTCAATCATCTCGATGCTGCTGTTGGAGAAGTTCAGGCGCATGCTGTTATCTGATTCTCCGTTGATATAGAACGCCTCGCCGGGGACAAAGGCGACCCCTTCAGCAATGGCAGCCCGAAACAGTTCCAGGGTGCTTTCGTTACTGGACAGGGTGGCCCAAATAAACATGCCGCCCTGTGGTTTGGTGAACCGGATATTGTCCGCCAGGTGGCGGGTCAGTGCGGCCGACATGGCGTCCAGCCGTTCGCTGTAGGCGCGGCGGATCCTGTTCAGATGGGGTTCCAGGGCTCCGCTCTGCAGAAAACTGAGCACCAACTGCTGGTCATAACCACTGGAGTGCAGATCAGCCGCCTGTTTCAGCTTCTCCACCACCTTGATGACTTCCCGGGGGGCGCTGATCCATCCCAGGCGCAGGGCAGGGGCAATGGTCTTGGAAAAGGAGCCGAAATGGATCACCCGCTCCGGACCCAGGGCCTGCAGCGTGGGCAACGGTTCGCCGGAGTAGCGCAGGGCAGAGTAGGGGGCATCCTCAAGTATCCAGAAATTATACCGCTCCGCCAGATCGACCAGGCCTTTCCTGCGTTCCAGTGAGTAACTGGCACCGGTGGGATTCTGGAAATCGGTCACAGTATAGAAGCAGCGGATCGGTTCCCGGCTGACAACGGCCTCCAGGGCATCCAGGTCCGGACCCTCTTCGTCAGAGGGGATGGAGAGCAGCGTGGCCTGGTTGGCCCGCAACACCTGTAACGCGCCCAGGTAAGTGGGCGCCTCCACCAGCACCTTGTCACCTGGATCGACCAGGCAGCGGACCACCAGATCCAGGGCCTGCTGGGAACCGGTGGTGACAACCACCTGGTCAGCGTGGGTTCCGGAAGCACTCAACTGTTCAGCGATATGGCGGCGCAGAGGCAACAGGCCGGCTGTTTCACCGTATTGATAGAGCCTGTTCCCCAGTTGCTGCTGCATATGTTCCGAAGCCAGTTCCAGTTCGCTTACTGGAAACAGATCAGGATCGGGCAGGCCACCGGCGAAAGAGATGATGTCGGGTTGCTGGGTAACCGCGAGTATGTCCCGGATGAAAGAGCTGTTCAGGTTGATTGTGCGTTGTGCAAACATCTTGATATAGGTTGTCTGTTGTTTTTCTCTGCCTGGAGAATAGGCCAATCCGCGCCGAGGGATATTGATAGTATGGGGCAAATCATTTGTTCAAATGTGCTATTTTGATGCCATGAGTCCGCGTCAGAACATTGCCTATGAACATCAGTCCCGTATCAACGAGGCGCTATATCGGATTCATGCCAATCTGTCTGAATCCCTGACGGTGGCTGAACTGGCTCGCAGTGCCTGCTATTCCCCTTACCACTTTCAACGTATTTTCAAACAGATAACCGGTGAAAGTGTGCATGACTATATCCGGCGTTGCCGCCTGGAATGGGCCGCCAATCTGCTGATATACAATCCCAAAATGACCATTGTAGAGATTGGGGCGGAGTGCGGTTTCCACTCCAATGCGGCGTTCAATCACGCCTTCAAATCCTGGTTCAACTGCTCTCCAACCCAGTGGCGCCGGGAGGGATACGAAAATCGCAGCCGGACATTAAAGGCAGTCTGGTCTGCCTCGGCACAGAATCCCCATCGTCGCTACTATCGGGATACCCTGGACAGCCACGTCCAGACAATCCAGCGCCAGGTGGAGATCAAGCGTCTGCCTGCTCAACCGGTGGCCTGTATCCGGCATGTGGGGTACGACCAGAGTATCAGTGAAGTGTGGGAGAGATTGCTGGATTGGGGGAGCGCCCACGGGATTGATGTCCATACCCAGCAGATGATTGCCCTGCACCACAGCAACCCGGACCTGATTCCGATTGAGCAGTGCCGTTACGTCGCCTGCCTGAGTCTGCCGGAACGGGTCTACCCGGGCGACGGGGTCGGGGTGATGGAAATACCTGGCGGACTGCACGCCTGTTGCCGTGCGGAGGGCGGTTTCGGAGACCTGCTCTATCTCATGCGCGATCTCTACATGTACTGGCTACCGGCCAGTGATTATCGGGCCCGGAGTATCCCGCCCCATGCAGTTTACAGTGAAAATCACTTCATTAATCAGAGCGGCCTGTTCAAACTGGAGTTTCGCATCCCGGTGGCCCGGGACGCAGTCAGTGTCCATCGCTTTTGAAACTGATAAATACCTATTGAAACAGTAGGTTATCTTGGCGAGTGGTTTTTTATAGCCCCGCCTGATACAAGTCACAAACTGCCTGAAAATTGGCTCCGGGCACTGGAAATCCCTAATCCCTCCCCCTATGTTGGAGTTATGAACAGGGCACTGAACGCGCTATCGGCCAGTGTGTTTCTCTTCCTACTTTGCGGTGGTGTGGCTTATTTCGTTCTTGTACCTGATGGCCGGTTGATTCATCTTCCCCTGCACGTTTTTGTGGAGACGATGGGGGCCTTTACCGCCCTGCTGATCGCCCTGCTGATCATCATGCTGAAAGTGTATGGACGGCTCCCGGTGCGGTATATCTGGGTGGTCAGCGCACTGGTGGGTATGGGGACGCTGGATGGTTTTCACGCCCTGTCAGCGGACCCCCACTATTTTATGTTGTTCCACTCCCTGGCGATGCTGCTGGGCGGGGTGATGGCCACCCTGGTATGGATACCGGATCGAATAGCGCGTCAGGTGTCAGTTTATCGGTTGCAACTGCTGACCATGGTGCTGGCTCTGCTGCTTGGTGTGAGCATACCGATGCTCGTATCTTCCTTACCCATGATCTCCAGTGACCAGAGTTTTACCCCGCAGGCAAACCTGATCAATAGCTTGGCAGGTCTGCTGTTCCTGGTTGCTGCGGTCAATTTTCTGTGTGCCAGATATGCTGATTCTGTAAAGGGCCGGACGATTTTTGCCACCCATTATCTGCTGCTGGCGATGTCCGGTCTGATGTTTCAGTTCTCGTTTCTTTGGGATGTGCTCTGGTGGCATTGGCACCTGTTGCGGTTTACCGCCTATCTCATGGTCCTGTTCTATCTCTTTCTGTTCTCCCGTTCGGAAGAGCGGCAGCTGCTGGCACTCAATACCAAGCTCGAAGAGCAGGTCCTGAGACGTACCAGCCAATTGAACAGAGAACTCAGGGCACGCAAAAGGATCGAGAAGCGGTTAAAGCACCAGGCTACCCACGATCCGTTGACAGGGCTCTACAATCGCAACGAGCTGGAACGGCGCATTGCCGACGATCTGGCACGTGCCTCCCGCTACAACCATCCCATCTCTATTTTCATGGTGGATATCGATCACTTTAAAGATATCAATGACCGTTATGGCCATGTCAATGGCGATCGGGTTTTGTGCCGGGTTGCTGATGAGTTGGAGCGCTCCCTGCGTAAGACCGACTATGTGGCCCGTTATGGCGGCGAGGAGTTCCTGATAGTTCTTCCGGAGACGCCGCTGGCAATGGCGGTTGAACTGGGTGAACGCCTGCGACACCAGGTGGCTAGCCAGCGGATCGATCTGGCCGGTACGTCGGTAAGCGTGACCGTCAGTATTGGCGTAGCCAGTTATCCAGAGATTGACAGTGATCGGCATAAACTGTTGGATGCTGCAGATATGGCCATGTACCAGGCCAAGCATGATGGTCGCAACTGCCTGCGCAGTGCTGTCTCCAGCGCCAGCTTGAGCTCATAGGTTATCAGGGTGTAGCGGCTGGTTATCTGATTTCAGCTTCCTGCTTGAAACGTTTTCTGGAATCCAGAGTGAAGATGGTCAGTCCCAGCCAGATCAGGATAAAGGTATGCAGGTGGTGGTTTGAAAAGGGCTCGTTGAACAGAAATACCGCCAACAGAAATTGGCAGGTAGGATTGAGATACTGCACCAGACCCAGTGTGCCCAGGCGCAGACGCTTGGAGGCGGAGGTGAACAGAATCAAGGGCAGGGCAGTTACCAGCCCGGAACTGATCAGCAACAGATCGAAAGTGATCTCTCCACTGCCAAAAACCAGTACACCCTGGTGCTTCAGATAGAACAGGTAGATCGCCGCTAATGGTGCCAGAAACAGGCACTCCATGGTGAGTCCCACCAGGGCCGAGACCGCCACTTTCTTCCGCACCAGGCTGTAAAATCCGAACGATAGGGAGAGTAACAGGGCAATCCAGGGCAGTTGCTGAAATGCAACCAGGAGGTTCAGTACGCCGAGGCTGACCAGCAGCAGCGAAATCATCTGATTCCGGTTCAGCCGTTCATCGAGAAACAGGCGGCCCAGCACCACCATGATAATAGGCATGATGTAATAACCCATGCTGGCTTCCAGTGCTTTGCCGTTGTTAACGGCCCAGATAAAGCCAAGCCAGTTGACCGAGACCAGTAGTGAGCTGAGCAGCAGGGTCAGCTGAATCCTGAAATTGCGGAACAGAGTGATAAAGGTTCGGAGTTGTCCGGTGACACCCACCAGCAGCAGAGTAAGCAGGAGTGACCAGATGGCCCGGTGGGCCAGGATCTCCAGTGCTGGTGCCTCACCAATGGCCCGATAGTAGAGGGGGGAAAGGCCCCAGATAACGAAGGCGCCAAGCGCATTCAGAACGCCGATTTTTGTCTCATGGTCGGATGTTGCTGTCTGCTTCATCAAGTCACGGGTTCCCGGGTGGGGTTGATTTTCTGTGGCGGATAGCATGATCGGAACCGGGACGGCTGGACCTGGATTCCCGGTAAGGATGCGGGTTCGGGCCTGTGTGCGGAGAGCCCTGCTGCCACGCGGCAAACATTATGTCCGACAGATGACTAGAGTTTGATCGCGGTCTCGAATTTTACACGATCCAGTGAGATCAGGCTGCGAAATTTCCTCAGATTGGATTGCTTATACAGCACCTTTTGGGTAAATGCCTCATAGGCCTGCATGTCTGGCACCGAGACCACCAGGATAAAATCCACCTCACCGGTGACGGCGTAACATTGGGTCACCTCGGGCGACCCCAGTATCACCTTGCGGAACTGTGATGCCAGCTCCAGATGATCACGCTCCATCTCCACTTCCACAATGATATTTATCTGATGTCCGGCCACCCGGGGATCAATGATGGAGACGTCCGATGTGATGACACCCTCGCTACGCAGGCGGTTCACCCGGCGCAGACAGGCGGGTGGAGAGAGCCCGACCTGTTCTGCCAACTTCAGGTTGCTGATTCTATTGTTTTTTTGCAGTTGGTTGAGGATGCGGCGATCGATCCGGTCTGGAGTGAATCTATTCATGATTAATTAAATTAAATAATTTATATAAAAAATGAAATTTAATTATAAATTAATCTGAAAATCAAAATTTAATTAAATCAGTGGGGGTTATTAAAATATCGTGCTTCACTTCTGCTGGCTACAATGTGTGCCTTGACTACGTCTGCTTGAGAACAGCTATATGAAACAGTGGTTCCGGGAGTTGTTGCTGGAGATCTATCAGGTAACCAGCACACTGTTCAAAATCATGATACCGACACTGCTGCTGGTGAAACTGCTGGAGGAGCTTGGCGGCGTTGAGGTGATTGCCTGGCTGCTGGGTCCGGTGATGACCTTAGTGGGGTTGCCGGAGTCCATGTCCCTGGTCTGGGCAACCACCCTGATGACCAATATCTACACCGGGATGGTGATCTTCTTTAACCAGGCGCCGCTGGAACAGCTGACGGTTGCCCAGGTGACGGTGCTGGGTACCATGATGTTACTTGCCCATACCCTGCCGATCGAGGCGCGGATCGCCCAGAAGGCGGGGGTCAGGCTGGCTGTTACCTTGTTTATCCGACTCTTCAGTGCGGTGCTGCTTGGCTACATACTGCACCATCTCTACGCCTGGGGCGACTGGTTGCAGGAGCCGGCCCGGATGGTCTGGCAGCCGGCTGAGACGGACACCGGCCTGATCGCCTGGGCAGTGAGCCAACTGGAGAGCCTCGGTGTGATCCTGGTAATCATCTCTCTACTGTTGACCAGCCTGAAGCTGTTGCGTCTGCTGGGAGTGGAGCGCCTGCTGCAGTGGTTGTTGCAGCCGCTGTTGAGAATGATGGGTATCGGCCGTGCCGCGACCACCATCACCATCGTAGGTTTTACCCTGGGGATCGCTTTCGGTGGCGGTTTGCTGATCAAGGAGGCACGGGCGGGGCATGTTCCCTACCGGGATGTTTTCAGCGCCATGACCTTGCTGGCACTCTGTCACAGCATGATTGAAGACACCTTGCTGATACTGTTACTGGGCGCCGATATGAGTGGTATTTTCTGGATGCGCATGATCTACGGCTTTGCGGCGGTGGCACTGATCAGTCGTCTATTGGCCGTCAGTAGTGAACGGTTCCACCGCCGTTACCTGGTTCACTCACTGGAGGCGGCAAAGCCGTGAGGGAAGTGGTCAGTGAAGTGGCTGCCCTTGCTGTTTCCCGCGGACTATCTTCCCGGAGCTCCCTGAGCAGGATCGGTATTCTCTGACGCCCGGTATCACTTTTCTACCGATCCGATGAACCACTCAGTCATTCCAATGAATTGGCTTTCGCTTTATCTGGCTTGTACTTGCACTATGCTTCCAGGGAAGGGTGGTGTTATCAGAAAGCGAAGGTATCGCTCCCTCCGGGGAGATGAGAACGGGGGTAGTTTCCTGTTCTGCAATAAAAATGGCGCCATTGACGCCATTTTTTATTAAACTCGCTCCCCATACTGCCGATAGGCTTTTAGCGATAACAATAAAGGGGGATAGTCGAATATTTATTCGACTCTCCTGCCGGGAATGGGATGGCCCGATGCTGGATAATCGCCTGGAGTGGATTGATGGCCAGACCGTTACCTCAGCAGGAATCGGTCGGGCGCTATACTTGACTGCGTTAGTCTCCCCATCCGAACGCTGACTGCGTGTGCAGCCACGCCAAGAACGCGTGCGCTGATTCGCGCCGCGAGTAGATTGAGAAGAGTGGAATGGGATCGAAAATAGAGCAGTTAAGTTTCCTGGTGGTGGATGACTACGCCGATATGCGTGGAGTGCTGCGCAACATGTTGCAGTCGTATGGTGTCTCGGATATCGATTCGGTCGCCAACGGGCGGGAGGCTATCTCGCGGATCGAAGCGAAGCGTTATGACGTCATTCTGTGTGATTACAACCTGGGGGATGGCCGGGATGGTCAGCAGGTACTGGAAGAGATTCGCGCCCGAAGGCTGATCGGGGTCGGCTCTATTTTTGTCATGATCACGGCCGAGAATACCCGTTTGATGGTAATGGGTGCTGTGGAGTATGAACCCGATTCATATCTGACCAAGCCCTTCACCAAGGATCTGCTCGCTCAACGGTTGGAGCGGCTGCTGAACAAGAAGGCGGATCTGCGGGAGATCGAACAGGCGATCGACCGGCGGGATTTTGATCTGGCCAATGAGCTGCTGGATAAACGGATCGCGGAGAAGCCCCGGAACATTAACGAGTTGATCAAGATTAAAGCGGATCTGGCGCTCAAGGATGGCGATTTTGATCAGGCGGAAACGATCTATTCCGACATGTTATCCCAACGGGAAATTGTCTGGGCCCGGGTGGGGCTTGGGAAATCCTATTTCCTGAGTGGTAAATACGAAGATGCCAGGCAGGTATTTCAGGGCCTGGTTGATGGTAATGAGCGTTTAATGACCGCCTATGACTGGTTGTCAAAGACCTACCAGGCGCTGGATGATCCGATCGCGGCCCAGAAAGTGTTGGAGACGGCCACCGCCCACTCCGCCAAGGCCATCATGCGTCAGCGCGCCCTGGGTGAACTGGCGTTGCGCAACCATGACGAGAAAGTGGCGGCGCGCGCGTTCAGTCAGGCTATTCAACTTGGCAAACACTCCATCTATAAGCATCCCTCCCTGTATGCCAATCTGGCCCGTTGTAAAGCGAGTATCAATAGCGGTGACGCTGCCCTGATGGTACTCCGGGATATGAAAAAGGCCTACAAAGGCGATGCGGAAGCCAATCTGTACGCCTCCATGACCGAGGCGACAATCCAGGAGGATATGCATAACGGGGTGCGGGCACGGCAATGTATGATCGAGGCCCACGAGCTGTACAAGAAGCTCGGTACCCGGGCGGCGCCGGAACTGGCGCTGGATATGGCGCGCGCCTGTGACCGGATGGGGGAGAAGCAACGCGCCGGGGAACTGCTGCACCAGGCGGTGCGCAATAACCACTCCGATGAGCTGTTCCTGAAGGCGGTTGGGGAGACCATGGATGACCTGGGGCTGGCGGATGATCCCCGGGCGATGATCGCCGATATCAAGCGTGAGATTGTCAAGCTCAACAATCGTGGCGTGGAGCTGGCCAAACTGGGCAAGCTGGATGAAGCGATGCTGTTGTTTGAAGAGGCAGCTGCCGGTATGCCGGCCAATAAGGTGGTGAATCTCAATGCGGCGCGTATATTCATGTTGCACATGAAAGAGGCGGGAATTGAAGCGGAGCAGATGACCAAGGTACGTGAGTACCTCGGGCGGGTGCAGCAGATGGACCCGGAAGACCGTACACTGTATAAGATGCAGCGGATGTTGAAAGAGCTGTTAAAACATGCCGCGGAAAGTGAAAAAGGGGTTGATAGATGAGATTTTATGATGTGCTGGCATCGTTGATCCATGACATGAAGAACTCCCTCAGTCTGGTGATTCATACCCTGGACGGGATAACCCTGGACACGGCAACGGACAGCACTAATCAGGCCCGTATCACGTTGCTGCAGAACGAAGCCAAACGGCTGAATAACAACCTGATCGAGCTGCTGACCCTGTATAACATTGAGAATGAGCGCATCTCTCCGTCGATTGAAGAGGTGGATGTGGCCGGGTTTATTGCAGAGATCATGGCGGAAAACCGCTCCTCCGTGGAGGCCAATCACATTGAACTTACCAGCGACTGTGATCCGGAGCTGTTTGGCTATTTTGATGAAAACCTGATTCGTAATGTGCTGAATAACCTGGTTGGAAACGGCATCCGCTATACCCATGACCAGCTGCTCATATCCGCGGTTGAAGAGGCTGGCTACCTGGTATTCCGGGTTGAAGATAATGGGCCCGGTTATCCGGAACCGATGTTGTCATCCCAAGCGTTAAAAAATGAGCAGAGCGATCTGGCGGATGGCCGGACCAAGCTGGGGCTCTATTTTGCCGCCATGATTGCCGAGATGCACCGCAATGGAGAACAGCAGGGTTTCATCCGGCTGGAGAACAACCACCGGCTTAGTGGTGGTTGTTTTTCCATCTGGTTGCCTTGAATTTCGCTCGACATCTGATGTAATAGCGGCCACTGATTTCCACCGTCTGGTTCGGGGCGGCGCAGTCCGGTGGTGTTGCCGGACCTGATCGCAACTGACTTTAATCCCGTACTGATTTGATCAATCCGGCTCCTGTGAGCCGGATGGCCCTACTGTTTTGAGACAATAGTTATGTCATGGTTGATACTGGTTATAGCGGGGCTGTTTGAGGTCGGCTGGGCAGTGGGATTGAAGTATACGGACGGCTTCAGCCGTTTCTGGCCCAGTCTCTGGACACTGCTCTCCATGATTGTCAGTATCTGGCTGCTGAGTGTAGCCATGAAGGTTCTGCCGGTGGGAACCGCCTACCCAATCTGGGTTGGTGTGGGTGCAATTGGCACGGTGGTACTTGGTATTGTATTGATGGGTGAAGCGGTGAATGCCCTACGGCTGGTCAGCATTTTGCTGATCATTGTTGGTATTGTCGGACTGAAAATATCCAGTGTTTCCTGAACTGTCATCCCGGGCGATCCGACGAACAGGCCGTGTGTGCTCTGCTCTCCGCACGTAACTGAATCCTGATAGCTTCCGACCACTCTGCGACCCATAAAGGATTGCCCATGTTATTCGAAGTGCTGTTTCTTTTTCTGGCAGGATTCTTTGGTGGTGTGCTCAACTCCATCGCCGGGGGTGGCAGTTTCATCACTTTTCCGGCCCTGCTGTTTGTCGGGGTGCCACCCATCAGTGCCAATGCCACCAATACCTTCTCATCCTGTTCCGGCTATATCAGTGGTGCCTATGCGTTTCGCAGGGAGCTGATGGCGCACCGGACTGAGTTGCCGCGGTTTGTGTTGGTCAGCCTGGTGGGGGGTGTGGGGGGCGCCTGGTTACTGTTGCAGACCCCCGAAACACTGTTTCAGGAGGCGATTCCCTGGCTGTTACTGTTTGCGACCCTGCTGTTCATTCTGGGGGGGCGTATCAACCTGGTCCTGAGAGGGTTGGCCTCCATGCATCGTCACGCATCCAGCGTCGGTCAGTTGCTGCTGTTGATTTTCCTGCTCGGCGTCTGTGTTTACGGCGGCTTTTTTAACGCCGGACTTGGCATTATTACACTCAGTTATCTGGCATTGGCGGGGTATGCCGATATCAACGCCATGAACGGTATCAAGCTACTGGTTTCCACAGTGGTGTCACTGATCGCCATAGCGCTGTTTGTTTTCGATGGCGTGATCGCCTGGTACGAGGGGACGCTGGTGCTGTTGGGTACCCTGACCGGTGGTTATGTGGCAGCCCACGCGGCCCGTCGATTGCCGCAGACCCGGGTCCGGCAGTTTGTTATCGTCGTCAGCGTAGCCGTCACCGGCTACTTCTTCTACCATACCTACGGGATGTGAAGCAGAAGGGGCTACCTGTTAATCCCCCTGTTTGCTATAGGCACTCATCACTCCCGCAATCAGTTTCTGAAAACTCTCCATGGAGTTGCTGGACTGGGCCAGAAACGGCTTCATCAGGCTGAGGGGATCGTAGCCTTCAGCGCCTGCATCCATCTGCTCACGGATCTTGTCGATCATCTCTTCCTGCAGTGGTTGGACATCAGGCCAGCCCATCAATGTGCGCATCTCTTCCGGTGTTATATCAATAGAGATTTTCATGCTCTCTCCTGGTCTGATTTGGACGATGATTGTGTGGTCAGCCCCTGCTATGCTTGTCACTACGTTATCAGTGTTTAAGGTATTTGGACAATGCTGGATTCTTATTTGTTGCGGGCTTGGTTAGTACTTCTGATGCTGTTGGTTGGCGCAACCGCTGCCGCTGAGTCAGAAGGACGTTTTCTCGGTGCCAGGGAGACGGTTTACCCGGACTGGTTCAAGAACAGCTTCCTGGATATCCGGGAGGATGTGGCGGAAGCGCAGGAATCGGGGCGACGGGTGATGCTGTTTTTTCATCAGGACGGTTGCCCCTACTGCAATCTGCTGGTGGAGCGCAACCTCTCCCAACGGGAAATCGAGCAGCAGGTGCGCCGCCAGCTGGATGTGATCGGCATTAACATGTGGGGTGACCGGACGGTGGTGGATCTGAATGGCCAGGAGCAGACCGAGAAAAGCTTTTCCGCTGCCCTGAGGGTACAGTTCACCCCGACTCTGCTGTTTCTGGATGAGGCGGGGCAGGTGATCCTGCGGCTTAACGGTTATATCCCGCCGGCGCGTTTCAAGCTGGCGCTCGACTATGTGGCCGGTCGGCTGGAGCAGCAGATGAGTTATCGTGACTATCTGGCGACCCACCAGGCGGGAACTGCCGAGGGTCCTGGACTGCGGGTACAGCCCTTTTTCATGGCGCCTCCCCATGATCTATCCCTGGTACAGGAACCGCTGGCGGTGTTCTTCGAACAGAGTGACTGCCCGGCCTGCAATCGCCTCCATGACGAGCTGTTGAGCGATCCGGAAATTCGCCAGCTGGTGGGTCGTACCCATGCTGTCCAACTGGATATGTGGGCCGATACACCGATCATTACTCCGGCGGGTGAACGCACAACAGCGCGGCAGTGGGCGCAAAAACTGGCGATCAACTACGCCCCTTCGGTGGTGCTGTTTGACCCGCAGTCAGGGGAGGTGATCCGTTCCGAAGCGTTTTTCAAACGCTTTCACACCGCTTCGATCTTTGACTATCTCCTTTCGGGTGCTTATAAAACGGAACCCAGTTTCCAACGTTATCTCTCGGCCAGGGTCGAACATATCCGGGAGCAGGGCCGGGATGTGGATATCTGGCAGTAAGGGTGCCTGATTGCTTAGCAGGGACCACTCCGGATCGATCGAGTCGTTTTACAGGGTTATGTGTGTCTGAACAATTGTCAGTTGTCGGCGTGGCCGCCGCCTCAGCAGAGCAGCAACCAGCGGCGGCGCAGTTGGCAGCTGCGCTCTCGCTCCCCTGTGTCCGGTTTGATCCTGACAAGTCGGGTTTGGTGCTGCTGCAACAGGTCGATCGCCTGGAACTTCGTCAGACCGGTCCGGGCGCACCGGGACCGGTGTGGGTCGATTTTGTGGGAGGAAAGGCAGCCCATCGGCGAAAATTCGGTGGTGGCCGTGGTCAGCCGCTGGCCCGGGCCGCCGGCCTGAAAAAGGGTGCCACTCCCCGAATTCTGGACATGACGGCGGGGCTCGGACGGGATGGCTTTGTCCTCGCTACGCTGGGTTGCGAAGTGGTCATGATGGAACGCTCCCCGGTGATCCACGCTCTGCTTAGTGATGGACTGCAACGCGCCCGACAGGACAGCGAGGTCGGAGCGATAGCGGAACGTATCCGGCTGCTCTGTCAGGATGGTCGTGACTATCTGGTGTCGGCAGGGGAGGAGAGGCCCGACGTGGTCTATCTTGATCCCATGTATCCACATCGGGATAAGTCCGCCAGGGTGAAGAAGGAGATGCGTCTTCTGCAACTGCTGCTGGGGGAGGATCGGGACAGCGGTGAACTGCTGGCGAGTGCGCTCGGCACCGCCCTCAGCCGGGTGGTGGTGAAACGACCGGTCAAGGCGCCACCGTTGCATGGGCCGGCGCCGTCGCTCTCCATAGGTAGCCCCAATACCCGCTATGACATCTACCTGACCGGGGCAAACCATGCAGCAACTTGAGGTGCCCACCGGCAGGTTTATTTTACGTCGCTATCCGTTACGCAAGCGGGAGACGTTGCGCGCCTGGGATGCGGCGGATGAGTATCTGCTGGACCATCTGGGGCAGGAGGTCAACGGGCGGGTACTGATTGTCAATGACACCTTTGGTGCTCTCAGCGTTGCGCTCTCCCAATGGGCACCAACCCATCAGAGTGACTCCTTCCTGGCCACCTGGTCGGCCCGGGAGAATCTGGCCGCCAACGGATACGACCCTGAGCGAATCGATTTCATCACCGCCCTGGATAAACCTCAAGGTCTGTATGACCTGGTGCTGGTTCGTGTTACCAAGACCCAGGGGCTGCTGGAGCATGAGTTGATCCAGCTCCGTTCCCATCTTGCGCCCGATGCCCGGCTCATCGGCTGCGGAATGGCCCGGCAGATCCACACCTCAACCCTGCAACTGTTTGAGCGTATTATCGGGCCAACCACCACCTCACTGGCCCGCAAGAAGGCGCGACTTATATTTGCCAGCCCGGAGCCGACCCTGGAGGAGAGCGACTCGCCCTATCCGGTACGCTATCTCCTGGAGGGGAGCGGCTTTCAGTTGGTCAATCATGCCAATGTCTTTTCCCGGGATAAGCTGGATATCGGTACCCGTCTGCTGTTGGAACATATCCCGGCTGATAACGGCTACCGGGATATTATTGACCTGGGATGTGGCAATGGGGTGGTGGGCCTGATCGCGGCGCAGCACAATCCCGCCGCCACAATCCATTTTGTCGATGAGTCTGCCATGGCGGTGGCCAGTGCCCAGGCCACCTATGCCGGGGCGGGCCTGCCGAACCCCGCACGATTCGTGCAGGGGGATGCTTTGAGTCAATTCCCTCCGGCCAGCGCCGATCTGATTCTCTGCAATCCGCCGTTTCATCAGGGCAACGTGGTGGGGGACGAAATCGCCTGGCGCATGTTCAACCAGGCGCGCCGGACGCTGCGCAAGGGTGGGGAGTTACGTATCATCGGTAATCGTCATCTCAATTATCACGTCAAGCTGAAGCGGCTGTTCGGCAATGTGCAGCAGATGGCGGCGAATCGAAAATTCGTGGTGCTAAAAAGTTTCAAGAATGGTTGAGGAGTATGCCTGCCCCGGAGGATCCACTATGGCAATCCGGGATGGCTAGCATAAAGCGATCTGCGAGCGAAAAAAAAACGGATACCGAAGTATCCGTTTTTATAAAGATGGCGGAGCGGACGGGACTCGAACCCGCGACCCCCGGCGTGACAGGCCGGTATTCTAACCAACTGAACTACCGCTCCGCAGCGGTTCAAATCAGTTGTCAATGGAGCCGACAACCAACGTTGGAGCGCGGTAGTTTAATGATTCCTGACCAAAGGTCAACCGCTTTTGTTTCTTCACTGCCCGGTTAACGCTGAAAAGCGTAGAGCTGACGTATTTCATCGGCCCAGATTGTGTCATCCACGGTCTCCAAAACCATGGGGATCTCCTCGAACCGGGGATCATTCATGATGTATTCGAACACCGGCCAGCCCAGTTTCCCCTTGCCCAGACTCTCATGCCGGTCAACCCGGCTGCCGAGATCGGGCTTGCTGTCGTTGAGATGGACGCCGCGCAGGTAGCTGAAGCCTACAATCCGTTCAAACTCGGCGAAGGTCTGATCGCAGGCTTCTGCGCTGCGCAGGTCGTAACCGGCGGTGAAGGTGTGGCAGGTATCCAGGCAGACGCCGACCCGGGATTTATCTTCCACCTGGTCGATGATGCTGGCCAGGTGCTCAAATCGGTAACCCAGGTTGGTACCCTGGCCGGCGGTATTCTCAATCACGGCTGTCACCCCACTGGTCTGTTCCAGAGTCCAGTTGATGGAGTCCGCCACCCGGGCAAGGCTCTCCTCTTCGGAGATCTTTTTTAGATGGCTGCCGGGATGGAAGTTGAGCAGGCTCAGCCCCAGCTGTTCGCAGCGGCGCATCTCGTCCAGGAAGGCGTCCCGGGATTTCTGCAACGCCTCCTGTTCCGGATGTCCAAGATTGATCAGATAACTGTCGTGGGGCAGCACGAACCGGGGTTCGATAGCCGCATGTTCCAGGTTTTCCCTGAAGCGGCTGATACTGGCGTCGGTCAATGGCTTGGCCTTCCATTGCCGCTGGTTCTTGGTGAACAGGGCGAAGGCCTTAGCCCCAATAGCCTGGGCATTGAGCGGGGCGTTCTCCACCCCACCGCTGGCGCTGACATGGGCACCGATACGTTTCATACAGGTCTCCGTTGGAAAACCAGTCATGTTAGCGGAAACCTGTCCCGACTCACAGCCGCCTCAACCCTCCTGTTTATCGGGGTTTTGGGTTCGGCGGTGTGGGATACCCCGGCTAGAGGGGATACATGAGCGATACCTTGCCGTAATCGCCCCCCATCTGTGGTGCAGGGTCGGCCACGGCATGCAGGGAGCTTAATTCCCGGATGCCGCCAAGCTTGTTCAACTGGGTCACCAGACGCTCCTGCGGGCGGTCGCTTTCAACAGTCAGATGGACTTTGAGCAGCCGTTCCGCATCGTTGTTTTTGACGTCCATGGAGCGGACGGCAAACCCCCGCACCCGGGTGGTCTGAAGAATCTTCTCCAGCATGGCCGGGGTGGATTGGGCCTTAATATGCAGGCTGAATATCATGGGTGCGCTCCTGTAGTTGTTTGATGATCGGTCAGAATCTGGTCGTTGGCGTCGCCCGGCTTCACCATAGGCCAGACGTTGTGTTCGGTTGCAATGGCTACATGCAGCAGGGCCGGGCCCGGCGCATCCAGCAGTTTGCCGATGGCGTAGGCCATATCTTCGGGTTCAGATATGGAGTGGGCGGCGATATTGAACGCCCGCGCCAGGGTGCAGAAGTCCGGGTTGTCGGACAGATCGATCTCGCTGTAGCGTTCCTGGTAGCAGACCGCCTGCTGCTGTCGCACCATCCCCAGTGCCTGGTTATCCAGAATAATGATCTTGATCGGCAGCTGGTAACGGCCGATGGTGGCCAGCTCCTGGGTGTTCATCTGGAAGGAGCCGTCGCCGGCAATGTTGATCACCGGGGTTTCCGGATTGGCCAGTTGGGCGCCGATGGCGGCCGGCAGACCAAATCCCATGGCGCCCAGTCCGCCACTGGTGAGGTGCTGGCGCGGATGGTTAAACGCATAGTGTTGCGCCACCCACATCTGGTGCTGGCCCACATCGCAGCTGATGATGGCGTGACCGCGGGTCATCCGGGACAGCTGGCGCATGAAGTGGGGGCCGGTGATGCCCTCCGGCTTCGGCAGGGAAAAGCCATCCCGGTCCCGCCGTTCCCGGCACTCTGTCTGCCACTCTTCCAGGTTCAGCTGGAGGGTCATTGCCTTCAGACTCTGCCGGATGTCCCCGGCCAATGCGCAACTGGCCGGACGCAGTTTGCCGATCTCCGCCGGATCGATGTCCAGGTGAATGACCCGGGCATTGGGGGCAAAGCGGTTGAGCTTGCCGGTGACCCGGTCGTCAAAGCGTACCCCCACCGCGACCAATAAGTCGGCCTCCTGAACCAACTGATTGGCCGCCACTGAGCCGTGCATACCGAGCATACCCAGGTTCAAGGGATGGTTGCCGGGCAGGGCGCCCAGTCCCTTCAGGCTGAAAACGGCCGGTATGCCGCTGGTCTCGACAAATTTGCGGAACAGATTGATGGCATCGCCCAGCAGGATACCTCCACCACCATAGATGATCGGTTTACGGCTGCTCCTGAGCAGCTCGATCGCCCCCTGCAGTTGCTCGTCCGGGAGTGGTTGCTGGTCAGGTTCAGCTGCCGGTTGGGGCAAGGTATGCCCGGGCAGCGAGGCCAGCTGGACATCCTTGGGCAGATCCACCAGTACCGGGCCGGGGCGTCCCTCCCGGGCAATACGGAAGGCCTGGTCCAGTATCTCCGGCAGCTCCTGGATCGATTGCACCAGGAAACTCTGCTTGGTGATCGGCAGACTCATGCCCAGCACATCGATCTCCTGGAAAGCGTCGGTGCCGATCAGCGGGGTGGGTACCTGTCCGGTGATGGCCACCATGGGGACAGAGTCCATGTAGGCGTCCGCCAGTCCGGTCATCAGGTTGGTGGCGCCGGGGCCGGATGTGGCCAGACAGACGCCGATGCGGCCGCTGGAGCGGGCATAACCGTTGGCGGCAAAGGCGGTGCCCTGTTCGTGGCGGCAGAGGATGTGCCGGACCGGACTCTCCAGCAGGGCGTCATAGATCGGCATGACACAGCCACCGGGGTAACCGAACAGCGTATCGACCCCTTCGGACATCAGTTTTCTAACAATGTATTGCGCTCCATTCATCTCTCTGTTGGCTCCCGGTTCAATGTCTGGGCCGCTCCCGGCCATCCATGGCCTGTGCGGCATAAGCCCGTCCCTGGGCAAAGTCGCTCCCGGCCATCCATGGCCTGCGCGGCATAAGCCCGTCCCTGGGCAAAAAAAAACCCCCGGATCTTTCGATGCGGAGGTCTTTTCGGTGTTTGGGTGAAAAATGCTAGCCGATAGTCTCTCCGCGCAGTCGGGTTACGACTACTACCAGAGATACCACTACCATCAGCGCACGAATTTTCATGGGTTGTCTGTTACTTTTTCCGTTACCGGTCTGTTGTTCTGAATCCAGCCCGTCCCGACTTTGTGAACAGGGAAGGGCGTTGAAATAGTTTCAAGTGCCATTCTTTCTACACTATCGGTTGCTGGGATGCAAGCGCGGATTGAAATCCACACATGGCCAGGGTGCCGCCATTGTACAGGATCAACTGTGGCCCGGTCGGCGCCTGGCGTTCCATGGCGCATTTGACCGTGTAAAAATGTTTCACCGAGTAGACCGGGTCCATCAGCAGCCCGGTTTGCCGGGCAATGGCCCAGCTTTCACTCAGGATGGTTTTATTGATACTGCCGTAAGAGGCGGCGCTGGCCGGTTGCATAAACCGAACTTCGGGGCATCGGGGCGGTAGCGGTTGTTGCATCAGCTTGGTCAGCCACTGTGCAAACTGTTGGTAGCGGTGCTGGAACTCGTCCGGACTGCCGGCGATCAGGGTGATATGGACGCGGGGTTCGCTAAGGCCGAGTAATCGCATGCCGAGCAGCAGGCCGATAGCACTGACCCCGGTGCCGCTATCGCTCCAGATGTCGGTGAAATCGATTCCAAGCTCTCCGATGTTACGGTGCAGATCGGCGGCCAGAGTGAGGATGCCGGGCAGTACCGCTTCGTTGTAACCACCCTCGGCGATCACCGTGGCTGAGACGCCCCGCTTGTTCAGTTCAGCAACCCGCTGGTCAGCGATCTCCATTACCTGTGGCCACTCCCGGTGACTGATATACTCTATCCGGTCGGGTGGCAGGAGCATGGTAAGCAGCAGGTGATTGCCCATTAAGCGGCTGTTTCCAGGCGCTTTTATCAGCACGGAGACATCCATGCCCCGACTTCTCAGCAGCTGGGCAAGCCCCATCACGTTGTTGGAATGTGCGCTACCTATCAAGATTATCCGGTCGTTGCCGTTATGCTCTAGCGTTGGCAAAAGGCTGAGGTATTTGCGATGCTTGGTGCCCACTGCATTGGCGTTCAGTTCATCCTCTCGTTTGATAAAGACCGGGCTGGAGCAGGTGGCTGGCAGGTATCCATTCAGCCGATGACAGCGGCTTTTCCAGTTCATTTCCCGATCCAGCTTATCGCCGATCAGGTGTTGGAGAGGGTCGGGCAGGCTCATGGCAAACCAGCTGTGGCGGTCTGTTAAACGATTTGGTGGTTCCTGACAGGATCCACCCCGGATTGGTCATAAAGTGTATGTGGTTTATTACTCCCGTAAAACAGGCATCATAACAAGATTGATCTTCAGTGAAGGTCAAACAACAACCGCACAGATAGCGAGAGGGACGGCATAACGATTCAGGTGGCCCGGATTTTACAGTGGCGTAGCGGCAGGTTGGCTGTTTCCGGTGACGGGACCAAACGTCTGCCGAGTCTCCATGAAGTGAATCTCCCCGGTGATCAACGAATCCGACCGGCCCTGTCAGACGAGGGAAGCACGTGTCTGATTTGGATATGACAGATGATAGCAGTGTCGAGCCGGACCTCCGGCATGAACTGGAGACACTGGATCGCAGAATGGCTGAACTGGATAGCCTGATTACCCGTTCAGTGGTCGGTGAGCCAGGAGCCGGGACAACTGTCGACCCATGCCCCCAGGATTGCCAGGGATTGTGGCCCCACAGTGCCGAATCCCAGGCGGATATTCAGCAGTTGCAGGAGACGGTTTCCCTGCTGAAAGCGACCCTCAACTCCACCACCGACGCCATTCTGGTGCTGGACAACACCATGCGGGTGGTGATCTACAACAGCCGCTTTGTCACCCTGTGGAATATTCCCCCAACCCTGGATAGGAAAGACAAGAAAGGCTGGTTACGCGCCTTTACCGCACCCCTGATGGAGAACCGGGAGCGATTCATCCAGCGGATTCGTGAACAGTTATCAGACACGGGGGCAGCGACCCGGGATATCCTGCGCTTCACGGACGGGCGGATCTTTGAAAGCTTTTCCCATCCCCAACTGATCGAGGGGGAGATTGTAGGCCGTGTCTGGAGTTTCCGTGATGTGACCAAACAGCATCAGGCCCAGGAACTGGTTGAGTATCAGGCCACCTATGATCCCCTGACCGATCTGCCCAATCGAAGGCTGTTGCTGGATCGGCTCAACCAGATGCTGGCCCGCTGTCGCCGCCATGCCCGCATCGGTGCACTGCTGTTTCTGGATCTGGATAACTTCAAAACCATCAATGACACGCTGGGCCATCCCATCGGGGATGCCCTGTTGCAGCAGGTGGCCCGGCGGCTTACCGAGTGCTCGCGGCGGGAGGATACCGCGGCCAGACTGGGCGGGGATGAGTTTGTCCTGTTGCTGGCGGAGGAGAGCACCGGGCTGGAGGACTATACCCGACACGTGGAAACGGCGGCGGCCAAGGTCTTGGCGGCGTTGTCGGAAGCCTATGAAGTACAGGGGCACCGGCTCTATGCCAGCACCAGCATCGGCGTTTCCCTGTTTCCGCAGAACAGTGAGAGCGCCGACGATGTTCTGATGCAGGCGGATACCGCCATGTATCGGGCCAAGGAGGCGGGGCGCAATACGGTCCGTTTCTTCCTGCCCACCATGCACAAACATTCCGAAGATCAGCTGAAAATGCAGAATGATCTGCGCCAGGCGCTGGACCGGGATGAATTGAAAATACTCTGGCAGCCGAAACACGACTTCTCCGGCAACACCCTGGGTGCTGAGGCCTTGCTGCGCTGGGAGCACCCGGGGCGGGGGCTCATCATGCCGGGTGAGTTTATCTCGGTAGCCGAGGAGATCGGTATCATTACCTCCCTGGGAAACAAGGTGCTGGAAGTGACCTGTAACCTGCTGCGTAAAATGGCCGATGAGTATGCCGAGGCAGGGCCGATCCATCTGTCGGTCAATATCAGTCCGCAGCAGTTTCAGCAGGCCGACTTCACCAGTCAGGTGGCCCATTACCTGGAGACCAGCGGTGCCAATCCAACCCGCCTGACCCTGGAACTGACCGAGAACATGCTGGTCACCAATCTGGAAGGGGTGATGGCGAAAATGGTCGAGCTGAAACGTCTCGGGGTGCGGTTTTCCATCGATGACTTTGGTACCGGTTACTCCTCCATGGCCTACCTGAAGCGGTTACCGCTGGATGAGATCAAGATCGACCGGTCATTCGTCAATGACATCATCAGTGATCCCGAGACGGTGAGTATTGTGGAGGCGATTATCACCATGGCCTCCAAGCTCGGTTTAAGCGTGGTGGCCGAAGGGGTGGAGCATAGTCGGGAATTCGATTTTCTGCGTAAGCGTGGCTGCAACTGCTTCCAGGGCTACATGCTGTGTCATCCGCTGGATGAGACGGAGTTCCTGGAGTTCATCATGGATGGCAATGTCAGCAATGTTCGTAAAAAGGGCGCCCAGAGCGTCTTTGAGGGGTTCTGAGCGCTGCGCCCTTTTCCCCTGTATCGGTCTGGCGGTATGGGCCTCCCGGTCAGATTCCATCGCCAAGCCGGGTCTTCAGCTGATCAGACACTCATCCGGTGGCTGCGGGGTGAGCAGCAGCTGGATCTGCTCTGCCTCCTCCTGGTCCAGGCCGCCTTTCTCCAGGGCCAGCTTGACGGTCTCTTTAGCCAGCATGCGGTAGATCGCCTGATAGTCGGGGGGAATCTGCCGCAGGGCGTCGATATGAGCTGCGATGGTGGTGGTATCGCCCCGGCTGATGGGGCCGGTCAACGCATCGGGCAGACCGGAGTGGGCCAGGTTATCCACACTGCCGGCTATCAGGGGCAGGAGCGCCTTCAGCCCGTCCTGCCGGTTGATGCCAAGCTGTTCCAGCAGGGTGACCGCCAGGGACTCCAGTGTGATCAGGTAGTTGGAAGCGACACAGAGAGCCGCGTGATAGAGTGCCTTCTTGTCCGCCGGCACCACCAGGGTCTGGCCCTGCAGGGCTTCCACCAGAGCTGTGCCCCGGCCGATGGCGGCGGCGCTGCCCTCCAGGCAGAACCAGCTGCCCAACAGCAGCTGGGCCCCTTTTTCCGGATCCGCCAGTGACTGTATCGGGTGCAGGGCGAGTACCTCAGCGCCCTTGTGGGCGGCCGGTTTCAGCGTGTCGGCCGTGCGTGCGCCGCTCAGGTGAAGAAACAGCTGGCCGGGGCGGATGACGCCCTGATCGGCGATAGATCGGCAGACCGGTTCGATCTGGCCGTCCGGGGTGGCGACGATGATAATGTCGGCACTCACCACCGCCGGGGCCGGATCTTCGCTGGCCGGCGGGTTACCCGTCAGGCTGGCGCAGCGTTGTGCCGATGCCAGTGTCCGGCTGGCTATACCGGCAATGGGGTAACCAGCCCGATGCAGTGCCAGCAGTAAAGCGCCGCCAGCTGCGCCGGCCCCCACCAGTGCGATCCGCTCTTTTGTCATCTCTGCTCCTGCCTAACCGGTGGTTGTACACTCGATCAGGTCCCGTGATGCCTTGGTCAGAATCTCGTTGCCCGTACTGCTGATCAGCACGGTGTCCTCTATTTTGACCACCCCGGCGTGCTTGTCCAGCATGTGCATCTCGATCGCCAGTACACAGTTGTCGGGAATGGTAGCCCGGTTGTTGGCGATCAGCACCGGCGGTTCATTCACTTCGATACCGACGCCGTGGCCGATCAGCCGGCAGTGGCTGTCGCCGGTGAATTTAAGGAACTGCTCCTGCACGCCCAGTTCGGCCGCCTTTCCCACCGCCAGATCATAGACCTGATCGCAGCCCATGCCCGGTTTGATACTGTCGATGACAAAGTCAGCGATCTCCAGCAGATCGGCATACAGTCCTTTCAGCCTGGGGGTTGCCTTGCCCGCCACATAGGTGCGTGACTGGTCGGCATGGTAACCGTTGACCATGCTGGGGATATCCACCACCACCGGATCGCCATCGCTGATCATGCGGTTGGAAGGGCCGATCGGCAGGGCCGGGCTCAACCCCACGCCGGAGACTGAGTAGACCAGGCCGGTGAAATCGGCCAGATTGGGGCCGGAACTGATCGGCCCCATGCCAAGCGGGAGGTCTGGATGGCGCAGGAAAATGCCCCCCTCATGGCCGGCCAGGCGGTGGCTGTTCTCAATCATGGCGGAGAGCTCCAGTTCAGTAATGCCGGGGCGCAGGCCTTGTATGATCGCCTGTTGTCCAGCCTCCACTACCCGGCAGGCACGCCGGATCTGGCCGATTTCGTTGGTACTCTTTACCGCCCGCTGCTGCATGATCAGCGGTGAGACATCCAGTAGTTCAAAATCCTCGAACAGCTTCTGGTAAGCCAGGTAGCTGTTGGCCGGCAGCAGGTCCAGTTCCATACCGAGGCGCTTGTTCCAGAGATAGGAGAAGTACTCCTGGTAGATAAAGTCGAGACGACGCTCTTCCGTGATATGGGAGGGTTCTATGGCGGCGGTCTGCAGGGCATAGGGGTAGCCACTGCGCACAAACAGGCGGTAGTCGTCGGGGAAAACGGCCAGATAGGCCGGCTGGGCGATGCCGGTGTAATAGAAAATATCCCGGGAGTAGAAGAGCAGGGCAGCCCCCAGTCCCTGGTTGACTAGCTCGCGCTGAAAATCCTTGATACGTTCCAGATGTTCACTCATGGCAAAGTCCTGTCTGCTAATGTTTTTCTGATTCGATGCCCGTTCAGTGCGGGCTTCGGGTTGTTATTGATGAACAGTGTTCAGATCATTTCAGTGCTCAATCAGGCTTTCAGCTGTTTCACATACTGATGGAGCTGGGATGTAGTCTGTACCAGCACGCTCTCATCCCGGGTGGCTGCGTAGAGCGCCGCCGCACCATTCAGGGAGATGAAGATAAAGTTGGCGATCTCCCGATGATTCAGGCCGGGACGGATCTGTCCCTGTGACTCCGCCTCGGCCAGCCAGCGTTGCAGCAGCTTGGAGAAGCGGATGAATCCGCGCAGCAGTTTTCGACTCATCTCCGGTGACTGGCCGGACAGTTCCACCAGGGAATTGAGAAAGAAACAGCCTCCCTTGAAGGTGTGCCCACCCAAGTAGTTCATCAGATCATTCTCAATCACCTGTTCGATGCGCTGCAGCGGATCCGCAATACCGCTTACGCCCTCGAACACCACCCGGCGCCACAGTTTCACCGCTTCGTCATAGATGGCATACCAGATCGCCTCCTTGCTCCCGAAGTGGCCATACAGGCCACCTTTGGTCAGGTCAGTGGCTTCCAGGATGTTGTTGATAGACGTGCTGTAATAACCCTTTACGGAGAAAAGCTGCAGTGACTTGTCAATAATATGCTGCCGCGTGCGTTCGCCTTTTGTTTCCATAACGACCCTAAAATATACCGATCGGTCTATTTACCATAGCCCATGGCGTAAAAGCGGGTCAAACAGTAGTTGGGCTATTGTGTCGGGGTCACTTAGAATGGGCCGCTTGATCGATCCGGGAGAGACCGGACAGGGTTGTGGTTAATCAATTACTCGGATAGCGGATGGATTACACAAGACGATTTGGCGGTATTGCCCGGCTATACGGGACGGCGGCACTCGATCGGTTTGCTGCGGCCCATGTCTGCGTGGTGGGGATCGGCGGGGTGGGCTCCTGGGTAGTGGAGGCGCTGGCCCGCAGCGGGGTTGGCGCCCTGACCCTGGTGGATCTGGATAATGTGGCGGAATCCAACGTGAACCGGCAGATCCATGCCCTGGATGGGCAGTTTGGTCGACCCAAGGTCGATGCCATGGCGGAGCGGGTGCGGGCCATCAATCCGTCCTGCCGAGTGATCACACGGGAGGAGTTTGTCGAACTGGATAACCTGGAACAACTGGTGACTCCGGACTACGACTGCCTGGTGGACTGTATCGATGCCTTCAAGGTGAAGGCGGCGCTGATCGCCCACTGTCGTCGAAACCGGATCCGGCTGGTCACCGTGGGGGGTGCCGGGGGGCAGACCGATCCGCTGAAGATCCGTCTGACCGATCTCTATAAAACCCAGCATGACCCGCTGTTGGCCAAGACCCGCAAGCTGTTGCGCAAGGCGTACGGTTTTCCGAAAAATCCTAAACGTCGCTTCGATGTGCCCTGTGTCTATTCGGATGAGCAGCAGGTCTATCCGGATGGCAGCGGCGAGGTGTGCCAGACCAAACCGGCCGCGGGGGAGGCGGATTCCAGCCTCAATTGCGGTGGTTTCGGCTCCTCGATGGCAGTTACCGCCACCTTTGCCATGGTGGCCACCGCCCAGGTGCTTAAGAGACTGGCTATCGGGCGGGAGAGCTGAATCTGCAAACTGTCACTTCGCTTCTGCCACCTCTTCCCGGGTGTAGAATCGTCCATCCCGCAGAAAGCCCGCTATCACTCCGGGGCGCAGGCTGGACACGTGGCCCTCGGCGTCATATTCAGACACCCATTCCACCGGAACCCCGTCCAGCAGATGGATAGGGGCCTGACTACCATCGGCATAGCGGGAGATGACGCTGCGGTCAGACAGGGTGTCGTAGAAGGCCGGTACAAATCCACTCTCCCGACATCCCTCACTGATCGCCGTGGTTCCCCGGTACTGACGGTTTTCCTGGGCAAGTGCCGTTTTGCTCAGTACCCCGCGACGCTTAATCTTCTGCTCATTATCCTGTTCATCCGGGGGCTGCAGTTCGGCCAGCTGTTCGGTGATCCGTTTCATTATTTACACTCCTCTCTGCCTGTAAACAGCAGCATGGAGCATGCCAATTATACAAAAACCAACTAAATCAGTGTGATATTAACGCTGCAGCTGCACGGACAGGGGAATCGTTGAACGAACTGTAAAGTTTGTTTAACAGTCTGTGCTATAAATATCCCGCCAAAAAAAGAATTAAAATAATTAGCTGGACCAGCTAAAGTGCCGCAGCTTGTCAGTTTCTGACCGAATAGCGCCATAAAAAAGCCCAATGCCGTCCTGCCCAGGGAAGAACAGGGTGGTCCCTATCAGGTGTGCAGCAGGGCGATTTTGCTACCAGGGGGCGGATTGGCAGAAAGCTATGGTGGGAATTACTCGTAGGCGCTAGGTACCATGCACATGAAGACCAGGGGTTTATCCCCGGTGTTGCGGTACTGATGGACTTCATGGGGTTTGACCAGCAGGTAGTCACCCTGTCGTATCGCATGCTCCGTGTCGCCTTCCAACGCTACGCCGCTGCCCTCCAGGATGTAGTTCAGGTGCTCACTCTCGTGGGAGTGGTGAGGTGTGTGGCCGCCGGGTTCCAGGGTGAAAACCCGGATGGAGAAGTTGGGTGCACCGTCGGCTTTGCCTATCGGTACCTGCTTCACCACACCCTTGATGCCCGCCATGTTGACCGGGGTGGGTTCGCATTCATTCAATCGGGTGATTTTCATGGGTCGATTCCTGCGGGTGCGGTTTTCGGTCAGGCGTCCAGGTCTGGGATCAGCTCATCTTCCAGTTTGGTGATGGCGTCTTTTAACATCAACTTGCGCCGTTTCAGCCGTTTCAGTTGCAGCTCGTTTCGATAGGCCGTCTCGGTGAGCGCGGCGATGGCCACATCCAGATCCCGGTGTTCCTGCCGGACCTGAAACAGTCGGTTTCTCAGCTCTTCGTGTTGTGCGTCGATGGAGATCATAGGCCGTTTTTCGATCGCTTGTAGTGGTTTAAGTGTAGTGGCCGCGGAGCGATGTGCAATACCCGTTGCAACACCACCCGCGGCTGGGGTGTGTGGGTCTGTTAAAGGGCCTGGATCTTCTTGAACTGCTGTTCCAGCTTCTCCAGTGCAGCGATTTCGCTCGCCAGCTTGTCGCGCTCTTTCTGCACCACCGCTTCCGGCGCCTTGTCGACAAACTTTGGATTGTTCAGTTTGCCTTCGAGCCGGGTGATATTTCCCTTCAGTTTGCCGAGCTCCTTTTCCAACCGGGCCAGTTCCGCCTCTTTGTCGATCAGGCCGGCCATGGGGATCAGCAGTTTCATGCCCCCCACCAGGGCCATGGCCGATTCCGGTGGTTCCTCATCACTGGCCAGCAGGGAGGCGGATTCCAGCCGTGCCAGGAAATCCAGGTAGTGGCGATTGCGGGTCAGGCGTGCCTGATCTTCCGTATCGGCATTCTGCAGCAGCACCGGCAGGGGCTTGCTGGGGGCGATGTTCATCTCGCCCTTGATCTTGCGGATACCGAGGATGAACTGCATCACCCACTCCATCTCAGCGACCGCAGCGGAGTCGGTCAGGCTGTCATCCCGGACCGGGAACGGCTGGGTCATGATGGTTTCGCCCCGGGCACCGGCCAGTGGAGCGACCCGTTGCCAGATCTCTTCGGTGATATAGGGCATGATGGGATGAGCCAGTCGCAGCAAGGTCTCCAGTACGGTGACCAGGGTGTGCCGGGTACCGCGCTTGGCGGCCTCGCTGGCGCTGTCACTGGTCAGAACCGGCTTGGAGAGCTCCAGGTACCAGTCACAGTATTCGTTCCAGGTGAACTCGTAGATCGCCTTGGCCGCGTGATCGAAACGGTAACCCTCGGTAGCCTCTGTCACAGTGGCGATGGTGGATTGCAGACGGGAGAGGATCCAGCGATCCGCCATGCTCAACTCCAGTTCGCCCCCGCTCTGACCGCAGTCGTGCTGCTCGGTATTCATCAGCACATAGCGGGCGGCGTTCCACAGCTTGTTGCAGAAATTGCGATAGCCCTCGATGCGCCCCATGTCGAACTTGATGTCGCGACCGGTGGTGGCCTGGGAGGCGAAGGTGAAGCGCAGGGCGTCGGTGCCGAAGCTGGGGATGCCATCGGGGAACTCCTTGCGGGTTGCCTTCTCGATCTTCTTGGCCAGCTGTGGCTGCATCATGCCGCTGGTGCGCTTGCTCACCAGCGCTTCCAGGTCGATGCCGTCGATCAGGTCGATCGGATCCAGCACGTTGCCCTTGGACTTGGACATCTTGTCGCCGTGGCTGTCACGTACCAGTCCATGTACATAGACCTCCTTGAACGGTACATCATCCATGAACTTGAGGCCCATCATGATCATGCGGGCGACCCAGAAGAAGATGATGTCAAACCCGGTTACCAGCACACTGGTGGGGTAGAAGGTCTTCACCCGCTCGGTCTGTTCCGGCCAACCCAGGGTGGAGAAGGGCCACAGGGCGGAGCTGAACCAGGTGTCCAGCACATCCTCGTCCTGACGCAGGGGGTAATCCTCGGCCAGCTGGTGTTTTTCCCGCACTTCGGCTTCGGAACGACCGACGTAGATATTGCCGTCACTGTCGTACCAGGCGGGAATGCGGTGGCCCCACCAGATCTGGCGGCTGATGCACCAGTCCTCAATGTTGCGCATCCACTCGTAATAGGTGTTTTTCCAGTTGTCCGGTACGAAGCGGATTTTGCCGCTCTCCACCGCCTCGATGGCCGGCTTAGCCAGGGGTTCCACCTTGACGTACCACTGGTCGGTCAGGAAGGGTTCGATCACCGAACCGGAACGGTCGCCCCGGGGCACCATCAGCTTGTGATCGTCGATTTTCTCCAGCAGGTCCTGGGATTGCAGATCGGCCACCACCTTTTTACGGGCATCAAACCGATCCAGGCCGATAAAGTCGGCCGGAATAATGTGCTTCTCATCGGCTTCGTGGTCACGGATCGCCGCGTCGATGGTGAAGACGTTGATCAGGCCGCCATGGGGCTGCTCGGCGATCGCCTTCTCGTCCCGGTGTCTCAGCCACACCTGGTAGTCGTTGAAGTCGTGGGCCGGGGTGATCTTGACGCAGCCGGTACCAAACTCGGGATCCACATAGTCGTCGGCGATAATCGGGATGCGCCGGCCGGTCAACGGCAGTTCCACGAACTCACCCAGCAGGTGCGTGTAACGCTCGTCGCCGGGGTGTACCGCTACCGCACAGTCGCCCAGCATGGTTTCGGGGCGGGTGGTGGCGACCACCAGGTGGCCCTGGCCGTTGGTCAAGGGGTAGCGCATGTGCCACAGAAAACCGTTCTCCTCTTCCGACAACACTTCCAGGTCGGAGACCGCGGTATGCAGTTTCGGATCCCAGTTGACCAGCCGTTTGCCCCGATAGATCAAGCCCTCTTCAAACAGCCGAACGAATACCTCTTTCACCGCGTCGGAGAGTCCTTCGTCCATGGTGAAACGCTCATGCTCCCAATCCAGCGAGGCCCCCATGCGGCGCAACTGGCTGGTGATGGTGCCACCGGACTGGGCCTTCCACTCCCACACCTTCTCCAGGAACTTCTCCCGGCCGTAGTCGTGGCGGGTTTTGCCCTCGGCATTGATCAGCCGCTCCACCACCATCTGGGTGGCGATGCCGGCGTGGTCGGAACCGGCTTGCCAAAGGGTCTTGTCCCCCTTCATGCGATGGTAGCGGATCAAAGCATCCATGATGGTGTCCTGGAAGGCGTGCCCCATGTGCAGGCTGCCGGTGACATTGGGCGGCGGGATCATGATGCAGTAGGGGTTCTGGCTGTCGGCATCGGCGGCGGGGGCGAAGTATCCGCGCTCTTCCCAGGTCTGATACCAACGCTTTTCCAGATTGTGGGGGTCGTAAGTCTTTTCCATGGATCGTCAGGCTGTCTTGTGTCAGGTTAATCGTCAGGGCTAAAACGCCCCATTATAACGCAACCGAAGGGCTTGAATTGAATAATTAATCCTTTATTCGGGGAGAATTTTAGATAGAGTTTCCGGACAGGAGCGGGGATGTCATCCGGTTCGTGGCTAAAGTTTACTGATACAGCGTGGCTGCATGGATATTTCGGTCCGGGTTAGACGAAAGAAAAAGAGTCTTGAGGCGGTCAACTGCCATAAGAAATGTTAATAACCTAGGGGAGTCAAATGAACCGCAACCGGTTGATGATGCTAATTGTGCTGGTGCTGCTGATCGCCAGTTTTTTCCTGTTTGATCTGGGCCAGTACTTCAGCCTGGACTACCTCAAGTCCCAGCAATCGGCCCTGGAAACCTATCGTCAGGCCCATCCCCTCCAGACTGCTGCCCTGATGTTCCTGGTCTACGTGCTGGTGACAGCGCTCTCCCTACCTGGAGCGGCGGTGATGACCCTGGCGGTGGGGGCCATTTTCGGCCTGTTCTGGGGCACCGTGCTGGTCTCCTTCGCCTCTACCCTGGGGGCGACACTGGCTTTTCTTATCTCCCGGTTTCTGTTACGGGATATGGTACAGACCCGCTTCGGGGACAAACTGGCGGCCATCAATAAGGGTATCGAGAAAGATGGTGCCTTTTACCTGTTCGGGTTGCGCCTGGTACCCCTGTTCCCGTTCTTTGTCATCAACCTGGCGATGGGACTGACCAGTCTCAAGACCATCACCTTCGCCTGGGTCAGCCAGGTCGGTATGCTACTGGGAACGATTGTCTACGTGAATGCCGGCACCCAACTCGGCAAGATTGACTCCCTGTCGGGTATTCTGTCCCCGGGACTGATCCTCTCTTTCGTGCTGCTGGGGGTCTTCCCGCTTATTGCGCGCAAGATCCTGGACGGTATTCAGGCGCGCCAGGTACTGAAACCCTACCGCAAGCCGGACCGGTTCGACCGCAACCTGGTGGTGATCGGTGCCGGTTCCGGCGGCCTGGTTTCGGCCTATATCGCGGCCGCGGTTAAGGCTCGGGTCACCCTGATCGAGAAACACAGGATGGGGGGTGACTGCCTGAACACCGGCTGTGTGCCTTCCAAAGCGCTGATCCGTTCGGCGCGCTTTCTGGAGCAGACCCGGCGGGCCAAGGATTATGGCTTCCAGTCGGCCGAGGCGGCGTTTGATTTTGCCCAGGTGATGGAACGGGTGCAGCGGGTGGTGAAAGAGGTTGAGCCCCACGATTCGGTGGAGCGCTACACCGGACTGGGGGTGGATGTGATCCAGGGGGAGGCGATGATCAAATCCCCTTATGAAGTGGAGGTGAATGGCCAGACCCTCACCACCCGGAACATTATCGTGGCCACCGGGGCACGTCCCTTTGTGCCGCCGATCCCCGGCCTGGACCAGATACCCTACCTGACTTCTGACGATCTGTGGACATTGCGTGATCTGCCCAAGCGGCTGCTGGTGTTGGGGGGTGGTCCGATCGGTTGCGAACTGGCCCAGTGCTTTGCCCGTTTCGGTTCCCAAGTGACCATCGTAGAGATGGCCCCCCGCCTGATGATCCGGGAGGATGAGGATGTGGCGGAACTGGTGACGACCCGCTTCAGGGATGAGGGGATCGAAATCCTGGCCGGTCATACCGCCAAATCATTTGAAGTGGTGGACGGGGAGAAGCACCTCAAGGCGGAGTACCAGGGCAGCACGGTCTCCATCCCCTTCGATCAGGTGCTGGTGGCGGTTGGCCGGGCTGCCAACACCAGCGGGTTCGGCCTGGAGGAGCTGGGGGTGCGCATCAGCGAGAGGCGTACCGTGGAGGCGAACGAGTTTTTACAGACCAATTTTCCCAATATCTATGTCTGCGGTGATGTGACCGGCCCGTACCAGTTCACCCACACTGCCGCCCACCAGGCGTGGTACGCCGCGGTCAATGCCCTGTTCGGCAGTTTCCGCAGATTCAAGGTGGACTACTCGGTGATCCCCTTCGCCACCTTCACCGACCCGGAAGTAGGGCGGGTCGGGCTGAACGAGATGGAGGCGAAAGCGCGGGGGGTGGCTTACGAGGTGACCAGCTACGGCCTGGATGATCTGGACCGGGCTATTGCGGATGGGGAGGCCTACGGCTTTGTCAAAGTGCTGACTGTCCCCGGCAAGGACAAGATTCTGGGGGCAACCATCGTCGGTGAGCATGCAGGTGATCTGATTGCTGAATTTGTCACCGCCATGCGCCACGGACTCGGCCTGAACAAGATTCTTGGTACTATCCATATCTATCCCACCTGGAGTGAAGCCAACAAGTTTGCCGCCGGAAACTGGAAACGGGCCCATGCGCCGGAGAAACTGCTGCAGTGGGTGGAGCGTTACCATGCCTGGCGTCGTGGTGGCTGAGAGGATGGGCGATGAGAAAAAACAAAAGGGCTGGCAGTTTCCTGCCAACCCTTTGTTTTCTCACGAATTTGGTACTCCGTAGGGGACTCGAACCCCTGTTGCCGCCGTGAGAGGGCGGAGTCCTAGGCCACTAGACGAACGGAGCAGTGCGCTCAGGCGAGGCGTATTATACCCACAGTTTGTTTGTACTCAAGTCGTAATGGCCATTTTTTTTAGTTGTCCGATTCTGTACACTCTGGGCGCCGCATTCTTTTAGAAGTTGATTAAGGAACTTTAAAATAGCTACGCCCCATATCATTCCCCGCCCTGAACACAACATCTCCAGGGCCAATATCAGTGAACATGCCACCAAGGTGCTGTACCGCCTCAAGGCGGCAGGCTACCAATCCTATCTGGTGGGTGGCGGTGTGCGCGACCTGTTGCTGGGTCGGGAACCGAAGGATTTTGATGTGGCCACGGACGCCACCCCGGAGCAGGTCAAAGAGGTGTTCCGTAACTGCCGGCTGATCGGTCGCCGGTTCCGGCTCGCCCATGTCCACTTCGGACGGGAGATCATCGAAGTCGCCACCTTCAGAAGTATGCAGGATGCCTCCGAACCGGGCGACCGGGAGACTGAGAACGGCATGCTGGTGCGGGACAATATCTACGGCACCATCGAAGAGGATGCCCTGCGCCGCGATTTCACCATCAACGCCCTCTATTACAATATCGAGGACTTTTCCGTGGTGGATTACGCCGGTGGTATCGAGGACCTGCGGTCCGGTGTCCTGCGCCTGTTGGGGGATCCCGTCACCCGTTATCGGGAAGATCCGGTACGCATGCTCAGGGCGGTCCGTTTCGCCGCCAAACTGGGATTTATGATCAATCCGGCCTGCGAAAAGCCCCTGTTTGAAATGGGTGGTCTGTTACAGAGCGTACCGGCCGCGCGCCTGTTCGAAGAGGTGCTCAAGCTCTTCATGGCGGGTGTGGCGCTGCACAGTTTCGAGAAGCTGCGTCACTACGGTCTGTTTGCTGAACTGTTCCCGGAAACCGAGCGCTGCCTGAGCCATGAAGACCATGAATTCCCCATTACCTTTGTGACCCGGGGGATGCAGAATACCGATGCCAGGATTCGTGAGGGCAAACCGGTCACACCGGCC
The DNA here is from genome assembly GCF_001007875.1 of Sedimenticola thiotaurini. Taxonomy (NCBI): domain Bacteria; kingdom Pseudomonadati; phylum Pseudomonadota; class Gammaproteobacteria; order Chromatiales; family Sedimenticolaceae; genus Sedimenticola; species Sedimenticola thiotaurini. Next base: position 530,922 of record NZ_CP011412.1, read on the forward strand.
TTCCTGTTTGCAGTACTGCTGTGGGAACCGGTTCGGCAGCTGTTTGAACGTCTCCGGGCGGCTGGCGAATCGCCCCTGTCTGCCATGCAACAGGCGGGCAGTGATGTGCTGATGGATCAACTGCAGCGGGTCTCCATCCCCAAGCGGTTCAGCATTCCGATGCGCGAGATCTGGAATCTACAGCACCGTTTCGAACAGCGGGCCGGAAAACGTCCCTATCGGCTGATGACCCATCCCCGTTTCCGCGCTGCCTATGATTTCCTGTTGTTGCGGGCGGAAGCCGGCGAGGTGGATCAGGAACTGGCTGACTGGTGGACCGAGTTTCAGGAGCGTGATGAAGAACAGCGTAACCAGATGGTCCGCCAGGCCAACAGCAGTAGTGACAAACCCCGTAAACGCCGGCGGCGTCGTAAACGTCCCGCCAAACCAGCTGATCAGGGCTAGTCGGACTTGCGATGCAGACAGCCGGGGACGAAACGGTGATCACCGTCTACATCGGTCTGGGCAGCAATCTGGCCGAACCGGCGATGCAGGTCCGGCGGGCTTGCGAGGCGCTCGGACAGTTGCCGGAGAGCCGCCTGCTGGCCTGTTCCAGTCTCTACAGCAGCCCGCCCATGGGTCCGCCTGATCAGCCGGACTATATCAACGCGGTGGCAGCCCTTGAGACCACCCTGTCCCCCCACGACCTGCTGGCTGAACTCCAGGCGATTGAGCAGGCCCAGGGGCGTGTCCGGGAAAGACGCTGGGGCGCCCGTACACTGGATCTGGATCTGTTGCTCTACGGTGACCGACAGATTGATGATCAACAACTCACCGTACCCCACGTCGGTCTGCCGGAGCGGGCATTCGTCCTTTACCCGCTGCAGGAGATCGCTCCCACGCTGGTGATACCGGGGCAGGGACCACTGGCTGATCTGGTGACCAGGTGCCCGGAGAATGGCCTGCAGCGCTATGAGTGAATTTGATCCGACCCCGCCCGGTTATATCGTCGTGGAGGGTCCAGTAGGCGTGGGTAAAACCAGCCTGGTGAAGCGGCTGGCGCAAAGCTTTTCCGCCCACAGTCTGCTGGAGGAGGCGGAACAGAATCCGTTTCTGGAGCGTTTTTACCGGGACGGTCGGCAGGCCGCCTTTCCCACCCAGCTGTTTTTCCTTTTTCAGCGCAGTCGGCAACTGGCGGAGTTGCGCCAGAAGGATCTGTTTCAGCGTACCCTGGTGGCGGATTATATGTTGGAAAAGGATCGGCTGTTTGCCAAAATCAACCTGGATGAGCATGAACTGGATCTGTACGAGCAGGTCTACCAGCGGCTCTCCATGGAGGCGCCGGTGCCGGACCTGGTGGTCTATCTGCAGGCGCCGGTTGACGTACTGCTGGGGCGCATTCAGAAACGGGGACGCTATCAGGAACGCACTATTGAAGCCGATTATCTGCAACGATTGAGCAGTGCCTACACCGATTTCTTCTACCATTACGAGAAATCGCCCCTGCTGATCGTCAACGCCAGCGAGATCAATCCCATCGACCGGGAGAGTGACTATCAACTGTTGCTGGAACGGATCTGTGAAGTAGAGAATGGAAAACATTATTTCAATCCGACACCACTCCTGATGTAATATTGCGCCGCACAATGCGGCCTATTCGATTCCGGCTAAATTTAGTGGAAAGTGAAAGAACGGGGAAAAAACCATGTCCCATGTGACAACCGCGACACTGATACAGATGAAGCAACAGCATGAAAAGATTGCTGTTTTAACCAGTTATGACGCCAGCTTCACCAGCCTGGTGGAGGATGCCGGGGTGGAGGTGATCCTGGTGGGCGATTCACTCGGGATGGTGGTCCAGGGACAGGAGAGCACGCTGCCGGTGGATGTGGATGACATCGTCTACCACACCCAGTGCGTGGCGCGCGGCCGTCGCAACGCCCTGTTGATTGCCGATATGCCGTTCATGAGTTACAGCTCCGCCGAACAGGCGCTGGGGACCGCCGGTCGACTGATGAAAGATGGCGGCGCTCATATGGTCAAGCTGGAGGGGGGCGCCACCCAGCTGGAGACCGTGGGTCAGCTCACCGCCAACGGAATTCCGGTCTGCGCCCACCTGGGCTTACTGCCCCAGTCGGTACATAAGCTGGGGGGCTATCGGGTGCAGGGCCGGGATGACGAATCGGCCCGCATTATGAAAGAGGATGCCCTGTCCCTGGAGGCGGCGGGCGCCCAGATGCTGGTGCTGGAGTGTGTGCCCAGCGGCCTGGCCCGGGAGATCAGTGAATCACTGGAGATCCCGGTAATTGGTATCGGCGCCGGACCGGATTGTGACGGGCAGGTGCTGGTTCTGTATGACATGCTGGGAATCACTCCGCGTCAGCCGCCCCGTTTTGTAAAGAATTTTATGCCGGGTGCCAACTCCATCGCCGAGGCCCTTGAGCACTATGTGAAGGCGGTCAAAGAGGGCAGCTTCCCGGATGCGGAGCACAGTTTTAAATGATTACTGTTGAAACTGTCGCTGACCTGCGCCATACCGTCGCCAAGTGGCATAGGGCGGGCGAGCGGGTGGTGCTGGTTCCTACCATGGGTAATCTGCATGAAGGTCATCTGGACCTGGTGCGGGAAGCGCGCGCCCTGGGGGACCGGGTAGTGGTCTCAATTTTTGTCAATCCGCTCCAGTTTGGTGCGGGCGAGGATTTTGCCTCTTACCCGCGCACGCTGTTTGACGATTCCGACAAACTGAGCGCGGTGGAGACAGACCTGCTGTTCACTCCCCAGGTGGAGGAGATGTATCCCCGGTCCCAGCAGGAGCAGACCCGGGTCGAAGTGCCGGGGCTGTCCGATCTCTACTGTGGCACTTCCCGCCCCGGTCACTTTGTGGGGGTGGCAACAGTCGTCTGCAAACTGTTCAATATGGTCCAGCCGGATCTGGCCCTGTTCGGTGAAAAGGATTATCAGCAACTGCTGGTGATTCGACGCATGGTGGAGGATCTCTCTCTGCCGGTGGAGATCCATGGACTCCCCACCGTACGCGAGGTGGACGGTTTGGCCCGCAGTTCCAGAAACGGTTATCTGAGCGAAGCTGAGCGCTCCATCGCTCCATCCCTCTACCGGCAGCTGCAACAGACAGCGGAAGCGATAAAGCAGGGTCAGCGTGACTATGCGGCACTTGAAAGTGCAGCGATGAGCCAGCTTGAGTCGGAAGGCTTCACACCAGATTACTACGCCATCTGTCGTGCCGCCGATCTGGCGCAGCCGGAACCCGAGGACCGGGAGCTGGTGATTCTGGCGGCAGCCTACCTGGGCAAGGCACGACTGATCGATAATATTCAGCTGAATCTGGAGTAACGGCTCGGTACAGGTCAGGATAGATCCCCACCACAGTAGCCGGGCGCCTGTCGCTTTAGACACTGTCAGCCCGGGCAGGTAGACTTGCCCGCAATTATCGCTACCCGGAATAGAAGGAGCCAGTAAATCATGTGGCGTCTGTTGTTACCGATCTTATTGCTGTTATCCGGACTCTCCCTGCCGATCCATAGCCAGGAGGCGGTCACAGGGGGGGAGACGCCCCCCGCCAAGGCGGAACCACCGGAGACGCTCATATCCCCCCGCGCCACCATGGAGACCTTTCTCCATGCCATGAATGACATCAAACGGGGCGATCCGGAGCGCATCGATGATGCGGTAACCGCACTGGACCTGACCGATGTCAGCCCGCTGGTACGCCGGGAACGGGGACGCGATCTGGCCTGGATGCTGCTGGAGGTGATGGACCGCACCCGGTTGATTGATACCCAGCGCATCCCGGCCAGAACAACCGGCAAACCCTACCTGTTTTCCAGTTATAAGAACGGCAACGTCCAGATTAGCCGCATGGAAGATGGGCGCTGGCTGTTCGATCGTGAGACTATCGGTCGGTTGCCGTCGATACTGGATGAACTCTCAACGACCAAGCGCATTAAAGGGGATGAGGGTACGGAATACCTGCCCTGGCATCTGCGCCTGAGACAACAGATACCGGAGCGCTTCAAGCAGAAATACTTCCTGCTGGAGAACTGGCAGTGGGTCGGAATCTTCATCATCATCCTGGTGGGGGTGGTGGCCGATAAACTGGTCTCCCTGGTGCTGCGCCTGCTGGTGCGTCGCTGGAAAAGCCGGATCGGCAGCAACGAGTTCCAGGACCTGTCCGACGAGATTCTAAGACCGTTCGGCATGATGGTGATGGCGGTTATCTGGTGGATCGGAATTAACCTGCTGGGACTGGACGAGGCATCCCTGCTGGTGCTGCTGGTGGCGGTCAAGTTTCTTGCCAGCATGTCTGGTGTCTGGGCCGCCTATCGGCTGGTGGATATCGTTTCGGTCTACCTGCTGCGGCGAGCCCTCTCCACAGAAAGCAAGCTGGATGACGCCCTGGTGCCGCTCATTCCACGCACCCTGAAAATATTCGTGACGGTTATCGGTTTTGTCTTTATCGCCGATAACGTCAACGTGGACATTTCCAGTCTGCTGGCCGGTCTTGGACTGGGCGGTCTGGCCTTCGCCTTGGCGGCGAAGGATATGGTGCAGAACCTGTTCGGATCCGTAACCGTACTGATGGACCGAACATTCACGGTGGGCGACTGGATTATTGTCGATAAGGTAGAGGGTTCGGTGGAACGGATCGGCTTCCGCAGTACCCGTATCCGTACTTTCTATAACTCGCTGGTTACCGTGCCAAACTCCAAGTTCATTACGGCTAATGTGGATAACATGGGCGAACGGCGCTACCGTCGGCTCTCCTGCAAGCTTTCCCTCACCTATGACACGCCGCCAGATCGGATCGAGGCCTTCTGCGAAGGGGTGCGGGAGCTGGTCCGACAGCACCCCTATATGCGCAAAGACTACTACCAGGTCTACCTCAATGAGTTCGCTGCCTCGTCGCTGGACGTGTTGCTGTATGTATTCTGGGAGACACCGGAATGGAATACCGAGCTGCGGGAGCGGCACCGCTTCCTGCTGGATATTCTGCGCCTGGCCAAGCGACTGGGGGTGGAGTTCGCCTTCCCGACCCAGACCCTGTACATGCGTTCGGAAGATATGCCTGAACATTCCGCCGAGACACTGGAGCAGCAGCAGGCCCAAGATCTGGGTCGCCAGGAGGCCCTGGCGGTGGTGAAGGAGTCCACCGGGCTCGGCGTGAAACCCCCGCCGGTAACATTCCCACCCGCCTGATGAATTCAACCGCGTTGTACAAGCTTCTGTTGGCAGCCTGTCTGCTCTGGGGAGAGACGGGCATGGCGGCCATCGATCCGGTACAGGCCGGTTATCGTGCCTACCAGCAGGAACAGTGGCGTGATGCCTATGAATACTGGGCGCCGGAGGCGGACCGGGGCAACGCCGCGGCGCAGTTTTATCTCAGCCGGCTGTTTCAGGATGGTCTGGGGGTGGAGCCCAGTCCGGTAACGGCACTGACGCTGCTGATCATGGCTGCCGAAGGCGGACACGGGGCGGCAGCCTACCGGTTGGGTAATCTGTACCACACCGGTGAGCTGATCGAAGGTGACCGGGAGCGGGCGCTCTACTGGTGGCGCCAGGCAGCGGAGCAGGGTGATGAGTCGGCCCAGTTACGGCTGGCAGCCCTTTACTATCTTGGCTGGATGGTGGAGCGGGATCTGCAGCAGGCCCGGGAGTGGTATGGACGTGCTGCCGGGAGCGGATCTCAACGTGCCGCGCTGATGCTGGATCGGCTGGCGACCATGAAATCCCCCCGTTTTGATAAATCGGTGGATCTGGTTCAGGTTGGGGAGAGTCGGGCGATTGCCCTGTTGCCAGAGCCGGCGAAGCGCGCTGCTGATGCCGGATCGAGCCGGGTAGCCGCGGTAGCATCGGGCCAAAGTCTGCGACTGCAGGGGGAGTCTGTCACCGCGGCCGATGCCGCACTGGCGGGAGCGGCAGCAACGCTGGGGGCCTCCATTGCCGATACGGCTGTTGTCGACGATCAGAATGATCTGAACTGGATCGTCGCCCAACCCGAAGAGAATTTTACCCTGCAACTTTTCAGCAGCGACAAGCGGGACAGCGCTGAGCGCTTGGCGCGGACGTTGAAGAGTCCCTGGCGTGTCACTATCCTGCCATTTGACCGGTTCGGCTACCGCTGGTTCGGCGTGCTGGCCGGCAGTTTCGACACCCTGGAGCAGGCGAAACAGGCCAAACAGCAGCTACTGGCCGATAACCCCATCGAAACCCCCTGGGTCAGACGCTTCCGCCACCTTCTGCCCGAGGAGTGATCTTGACACGGGCAGACGTCTCTGACGCTCTGGTTTAGGCCTGGTCCAGCCCGCCCATGCAGAGATATTTCATTTCAATGAACTCATCCAGGCCGTAACGGGACCCTTCACGCCCGATACCGGACTCCTTCACGCCGCCGAACGGTGCCACCGCGGTGGAGATAATGCCTTCATTAATGCCGACCATGCCGGTCTCCAGTGCCTCTGCCACCCGCCACACCCGGCCGATGTCCCGGGCATAGAAATAGGCGGCCAGACCGAATGGGGTGTCATTGGCCAGGTCGATCGCTTCCTGTTCCGTTTTGAATCGGAACAGGGGGGCAACCGGGCCGAAGGTCTCCTCGCAGGCAATCCGCATATCCGCTGTCACATCGGCCAGGATGGTTGGTTGATAGAAGGTGCCGCCCAGTTCATGCAGCTGTCCGCCGGTCATCAGTCGGGCGCCCTTGGCCACCGCATCGTCCACGTGCTGCTGCACTTTGTCCACGGCGGCCTGGTTGATCAGCGGGCCCTGCTGGGAATCACTGGTAAGGGCAGGGCCGACCTGCAGGGCGGCCACCGCTTTGGCGAGCTTCTCCGCGAACTCGTCATAGACCTTCTCCTGCACCAGGAAACGGTTAGTACAGACGCAGGTCTGGCCACTGTTGCGGTATTTGGAGGCCAGCGCACCGGCCACCGCAGCGTCGATATCCGCGTCATCAAACACCAGGAAGGGGGCATTGCCGCCCAGTTCAAGGGAGATTTTCTTCACCGTACTGGCGCACTGGCCCATGAGCAGCTTGCCGACAGCGGTGGAGCCGGTGAACGAGAGCTTGCGCACCAGGGGATTGCCGGTCAGCTCCCCACCCACCGTGACTGCGTCATCAGTCGGCAGCACGTTGAATACACCGGGGGGGATGCCGGCTTCGTCGGCCAGGGCCGCCAAGGCCAGGGCAGAGAGAGGTGTATCGGGTGCCGGTTTGATCACCACGGTACAACCGGCCGCCATGGCGGGGGCGCACTTGCGGGTGATCATGGCATTGGGAAAATTCCAGGGAGTGATGGCGGCCACCACGCCGATGGGTTGCTTGATCACGACGAAGCGTCTGTCGGGTGCCGGTGCGGGTATCACGTCACCGTACACCCGCTTCGCCTCCTCAGCGAACCACTCGATGAAGCTGGCGCCGTAAACGATTTCGCCACGACTCTCCGCCAACGGCTTGCCCTGTTCCAGGCTGAGCAGCTGGGCCAGCTCTTCCTGATTGGCCATGATCAGCTCATACCAGCGGCGCAACAGGTTACTGCGCTCCTGGGCGGTGTATTTGCGCCAACTGCGAAAGGCGATTTCCGCCTGTTCGATAGCCCGCCGTGTCTCGGCGGCGCCCAATGAGGGAACCTGGGTGATCTCGCTGTTGTCAGCCGGGTTGGTCACTGCAAAGGTTCGGCCGTTATCGGCGGATATCCACTCGCCGTTGATATAGGCCCGGTTTTTCAGAAGTGCGTTACTGTTCATCTGGTGTTGCCGCCCTGCGTCTGCTCATGCTTAGCTTATCCGAGAGTATTTCATGATGACGCCATTCCAGATGGCGATCAACAAGCGGATTGTGGGAAAAGCCTCCCTGTCAGTGTACGGGGGTGGTCGCCGGATTATCTATTGCGGATTGATAGCACTGCAGGTAGGCGGTCAGGGAGTCGCGAACCTGGAAGTTCTGTTCCATCCCCTGCACCGCCAGCTTTTCCCACCAGATCGGTGGTTTTGCGTACAGTTTACTGGCCCGCATGACCGCGTCGGTCAGTTCTCCGACCGTGGCATCCGCATAGAGAAAACCGTTGGCGGTTCCGTGCAGCAGGTTGGCGGGAGTGGCATCTGTTACCGCTTCGTCGATTGATGCGGTGGCGTGGGCAATGGGAACCGTCCCGTAGCCGAGGGCACATTGTGCCTGCTGTGCCGACGGGTAGTAGGGTGCGGGCAGTAACAGACAATCGCTGCCGGCGAGCATTCGGTGCCAGCCCCCTGAGTCGTCCAGGGTATGTACACTGAGTCGGGGGAAACGTTCCACATTATCCAGCAGTGGCTGGAGGAGCGGGTCTGCTCCCCGGCCCGCCGCCAGTATGTGGACCGGAGTATCAGGGGCGAGGCTCTCCAGCAATCCCAGGATCTGTTCGGAGTCCGCACCGTTGTGGTCTGTTGCAAGGAAACTGATCAGCAGATCACGATCCTCCAGTTGCAACCCCAGTTCCCCCAGCAGACGCTGCCTGTTGAGCTTTTTTAACTCGAACGACGAACTGTCGTAGTGCTGTTCCAGGTGCGGATCGGTGGTGGGACTCCAGCGTTGGTAGTCGATGCTGGATGGAATGCTGGCCAGTCGGTCGGCACGTTCTTTCAGCAGGGGGGCCAGTGGATGGGCATCCGGATTCAGCAGTAGTTCGTGACGATAGCCGTCGCTGGGTAGCAGCAGTTCATCCGCCGTCAGGATTGCCCCTTTTTCAAAAGAGAACTGTCCGCCCATCTCCAGGGCACCCGATTTCAGCAACTCCACCGGTAGCGAGAGCGCCTTGATATGTTCATTCTGGCAATAGTGGTGGTTCGCCTCATGCATGGAGTAGATGGTCGCCGGGCGGCTCCATTCCCCGGCAAGCAGGGAGATGGCCAACGCACTCTGCCAGCCGGCACAGTGCAATAGGTCCGGTTGCCAGTTGATGCCCGCCTGATTGATCGCCACCAGGGCCACGATTCGACTGAAGAGCCCGCAGTGGACCGCGTCGGAGAGTACCTGGTCGCCCGATTGGCCCGGATTACCGGGAATATCCACCAGATAGAGTATCCCGTTCTGCTCGGTCTGACCGCGCAGAATGCGGGCTTCCCGGTGCGTGCCCGGCAGACGGACGCGGGAGACTTGGATATGGTCGTTGGTACGGGCCAGCATCGGCGTGTAGGCCGGTACAATCAGACGTACATCATGCCCTGATTCACTCAGTGCCCGGGGCAGTGTGGCAATGAATTCCGCAGTCTCGCTACAGCCGTGCAGTTCCGGGATTACGCCGGATGCGAATAGGACTCTTTGGGGTGGGAGTGACAGATCTCTGTTCATGGAAACTGGTATAGCGTTTTGCTTCCCGGTCGCTGAATAGCGATCACTTGTTATGGTGATTGCGCCTTTCGATTATGTGAGATCCCTGGCCGCACTTCTACCGGGCGTTAGCGGAGCACGCAATCCAAAAGGCACCGTACTGTTTTTATCCCTGTTCGACGGAGACGGCCATGAAAACAGCTGACCGGACCGAAGGTTGGTGACATTCCCGAATTGATCACTGCCTTCCTGGCACTGTGGGGCCAGTATATACATAATTCAGGAACCAAGCGAGTTTTACCCTAAGCATCCAGCAGGCCGCGAATGGTCTGTAACCAGCCGCGGGCTATATTGGCCCGGTTATAGCCACCACCACCCAATGCCAACAGGCGTCCGTCACAGCAGATCCGGGCGTATTCTGCCAACCGTCTGGCTGTTTGATAGTGAACCTGGTCAGACAGTTTCAGGTGGGTGATGGGATCACCAGCGAGGCAGTCCGCACCACACTGCAGGATAATGAATTCAGGTTGGATCCGATCCAGAAAACGGGAAATCGCCGGCCAGTGCTGGAAAAACTCCCGGTCCTGCGCGCCGGGGGGCAGGGGTATGTTCAGTTTTGTCCCCCGGGCTGGCCCGGTGCCCCGTTCGTTGCTGTCGCCGGTGCCGGGGAACAGGTGGCGACCATCCTCATGCAGGTCAATGAAGAACAGATCGGGATCCTCTTCAAAGGCGTAGTAGACGCCATCCCCGTGGTGGGCATCGATATCGACATAGAGGATCCGCTTTATCCCGTGCCGCTGGCGCAGCGCCTCGATGGCGATTGCACAGTCGTTGAATACACAGAATCCTGCTGAAGAGCCACGGCTGGCGTGGTGCAGACCGGCAATGGGTACAAACGCCTGGGTGGTGTTACCCGCTACGATTTCAGCGGCTCCGTCCAGCACACTGCCCACCACGACCAGTGCGGCTTCAAATATACCCGGGAATACCGGTGTATCCGCATCCAACATGCCTGCCCCCTGGCTGGACAGCTGTCTGACCCGTTCCACATATTCGGTGGTGTGGAATAACCGGGCATCATCCGCGCTGCCCTGAACCGGCGTACGGATAGTGCACTGTTCCGGCAGCGTCGATTGCTGAAAGGCGTGCCAGAAAGTGTCAAATCGGTCGGAACCCAGCGGATGGTCGTTGCCAAAGCCATAGCGCGCAAGACTCTTACCGGCATAGATGAACATGGTCGCTCCTTACGGCTGCCAGTGCCAGCTTGTGGTGATCAGATAATTTTAGCTTTATCAGGAGAGCAGGCGGCGGATCCAGGAGGCTTTTTTCGTCCGGGGGTTTGACTTGCCTGAATGGTTCTGGAGTAATGCCGGCCGCTTGATCATGTTCTTCAGGCACTGATTGCAGATTTCATTATACAGTGTGCGTGACTCTTTCAGTAACGCTTCCCTGTCACGAACAAAGTAGTCACTGGCGCTGGCGTTGAAGGCATCCACAATGTCCTGAAAACCGGCAAAGGTTTCGGCAATGACGAACTGGGCTGATTCATTGTTGAGGAACACCAGCTCGTCAATCATCTCCCGTAACGACTTCTCCTTCTGTTTTTCATGATCCATCAGACCCTGCAGTTTAATCTTCAGTATTTCGCTGAACTGTTTGAAATGGCTGGTTTTTTCATCATCCGGGACAAGCATGGTGCGGTCCACCACTACCTTGAGCTGGGCAATATTCTGGATCAGATGGTAGGTGGTGAGTTTGGAGATCAGGCCACGCATCCGCTCCAGCTCCAGCTTCTGTTTGTCGGCGAGCCGCTCCCGGCTGTGGGCCAGCAGGGTTTCATTGGAAAAGAGGATTGAATAGATCTTGATCCAATTGGCCAGTTGGGTCGGACTCAGCGCGGTGGAGATGCTGAGGGCGGATCGCTCCAGTTCGGCAAACGGCTTTTCAGCCGCATTCTGCTTCTGTTTGCGGGAGAGTTCGAACACCCCTTTCAGACAGACCAGTTTTTCCAGGGCGATCCTGATCTTGGTTTCGTGTTCCTCGGACAACTGATTGGCGTTGGGAGCAATCTGCTTCAGAAACTCGTTGGTGAAAGCCAGTTCACTTTCGATCATCCGGTGTCGCAGACGCATCTGCTCTTCTGCACAGAGATACTCGTCAATGAAAGTGGCGGACAGTCTGTGCAGAATGGCCGGCTCGTCGCTGTTGATCTGTACCAGCAGGTCATTGAGTATCTTGCGCGCCTTGGGGGAGAGGGTCTGGGGCGATCTGTACTGCAGAACGGATGAGATCCGGCCGGCCGTGCTGCGATAGGTATCTTCCGGTAGCAGTGAATGCTTCTTGATATATTTGAGCAGATTCAGCAATGCCAGGTGGAGCGACACCTGTGTGGCCAGGTCCGGTTCAATGCCGGTCGTACGGTACGTTCGGAACAGGTCAGACTCGATCGGTTCCGGTCCGCTCTCGGGTTGATCGGGCTGGCCATATTCCGGTCCCAGCATGAGCTGAATGACCTTCATCAGGAACGGTTTCACCGAGAGGTATTTGTAGTTGTTTCGCAGCCGTTCATGTAGCTGGTTGAATTGACTGTTCAACAGGTCCGCATTTTTTAGCGGAAAATTGCTGTAGGGTTGCAGCAGAGCGGAGATTATCCGACGACCTTTTTCGATCCGGACCAGGGCATTTTTATACTCTGCAACCAGATCGTCGGTCAGTTTTTTGCTGTCGCTGTGCTGTGGATTTTGTCGAATGGCGGTAAGGAAATCATCGGGCATTTTGGAGGCCAGGTAGACATCGGCCACCTCTGATCCGAATTTCTTTCTGAGCTGTTTGGCGATCTCAAAATAGTTGGCCTGGATGACCCGCTCGCTGCTGCTGTTGAGCTGCTCCTCCAGCTCATCGATCAGCGCCGCCGTAAGCTGCTCCTGTTTGACCTGTGATGTGGCCAGTCGCCCACTGGCCCGCAATCGCCGATAGGTGGTCATGTGGTCAGGTGCATTCCTGATCTGATCCACCAGACGAATCAGGCCCAGTATGTCCCGTTGATCATACTTCTCCAGTAGGGCCGTTTGCTGCGCCGATAATTCCATCGCTCAGGAATCCCAGTTAACTTTAATAATATGGCCGGGTGTATGCACGGCCCATGCTGCGCTTGCAGTGAGTACCGATCATGCCGCTCAAGCGCCTGTTCAGGCTATTGGTGCGCGGGTACCTCCTTACTGTATACAGAAGATAGTCAGCGAACGGCAATTTTGGCGTTGGAATTGCTGCGCTGGTTCTCAAATAATCGCTGCTCGGAACGACAGGCTGGCGACCGATTGAGCGGTTCTGCCGTCCGTAGGGGAGGGACTGCAGCAGGGGAGAGTATGGCCCGTTTCCTTGGCCCGTTGCAATCAGCCCGTTCCGTCAGCCCGTTCCGTCAGCACTCAGTGGACTGGGAGCCTGGCGGATGGGGTATGTTTTCTCCTACCCGGGCTGGTGGGCAGTGGCAGCTCGGGCTGTTCGCGTCGCGGGTATAAGCATCATAGAAACAGGGGGTTAGATAATCGGCGTGTTGTGAAATGGCTGTTGCTAAAGCAATCAGCCAAGCGGCCGATAGCCTAATTGCCTGGAGTTGAAACGGGATCTCCGGCAATAACAAGCCCTTACGGTTAATCTCTTTATTTATCTGGCGGTATTAATGGCAAATTTCATTGATTCGGTAGACAGTCGCACTCAACTGGCGGGTACCAACCGCCTGGAAGTCCTGTTATTCAACCTCGGCCGCGACTCATTGACCGGCCGGGATGAAACCTTTGGTGTCAATGTATTCAAGGTTCGGGAGGTCATGCGCATCCCGGAGATCACCCGTGCGCCCGATATGCCGGACTCGATTGAGGGCATGGTCAGTCTGCGCGGCAACATGATCCCCATCATCAATCTGCCGAAATTCTGTGGTATCAAGTCTGATGAGGAGCCGAACATCCTGATCGTCACCGAATATAACAAACATGTGCAGGGGTTCCTGGTGCATTCGGTGGACAATATCGTACGGCTTGCCTGGGAGGATGTGAAAGCGCCTCCTGAGATGCTGACCCAGCAGCTGGGTGGACTGGTGACTGCTGTCACAGAGCTGCCCGATAAACGCATCCTGATGATCCTGGATGTGGAGATGGTGCTGGCCAAAACATCGCGCTTTGATGAGGCGGAAGCGCTGTTTGAAGGCATCGAAGAGCTCCATCGCGATGATATAACGGTACTCTTTGCCGATGACTCGGCGGTGGCCCGGGATCAGATTATCCGAACCCTGAAACGGGTCGGTGCCAAATATGTCGAGGCCACCAACGGCGCCGAGGCGTGGCACAAGCTCAGTGAACTGGCTGATCGGGCAGAGGCTACCGGACACAAGACCAGTGACTATATCCAGGCGATCCTCACCGATGTGGAGATGCCGGAGATGGATGGTTATGTGCTGACCAAGCATATCAAGGAGGATCCGCGCTTGGCGGATATTCCGGTCATCATGCACTCTTCGCTCTCTGCGGATGCCAATCAGGAGTTGGGCAGGGGCGTGGGGGCGGATGCCTATGTAGCTAAATTCCAACCCTCTGAACTGGCCGCCAAGCTGAAGGAAATCTTGCTCAGCCAATCCGAATGACGGCCAGCGCGGGCCCCGGTAAATCGACAGATAAAGATGGCTGCAAAATGTGACAGGCGGGACGATGGATTGGGTTCCTGATCATCTGCGTCTGTTCATCGTGGTCGGTGGACTCCTGCTGCTCCTGCTGCTGGTAGGCAGTCTGGTACAGAAGTATGAGGAGTACACGGCTGCCAAGCGCCTGGCAGTGCAACGCCTGATGCTGGGGATTCAACGCATCGAGGATGCGTTGGAGAAGAGTCGCACCGGGGGGCTGCCAGCCGGCGTGGGCAAGTTGTTGCGCAATGAACTGTTGGCCCGGTACATCACGGTTCGCCAGGTCTATCCCCAGCAGCCAAACATCCATCAGATGATCGTACAGGCTGAGGAACGGGCCCGGCTGGAGCCGGAGGGTGCCACCTCAGTAAACTCGAACGCCTTCACCTCCGCTGAATCCCTCAATCGTTACATTAAAGGGCTGAATGAAATCTACGGGCTACTGGAAGGCCGCCGGTTAGGAACCCGCTTAGTCGCCGCCGATCGAAACGCCATGCAATTGAAACTGGTGGAGTTTCAGCTCATGGCAGCCAGCAGCTACTACACCCGGGAGGTAACAGCCTATGCCCAGTCAAATGACTGGCCGAACGCAATCCGGGCGGCCCGTGCACTGGACTCGTTCATGATGACCCGACCCAGAAGCAGCCCCACGGCGGTTCGTTTGAGAAACGAATCCAGGGAGCTGTTACAGGCGGTGAGTGAACTGCGTATGCCGGGGGGACAGACTGCCAGTGACAATCAGCAGGATGCCTGATCCCAATCTCCTGTCAGGTTGATCTTCCACGCTCAAACCCGGTTTCTTCGCTGCCGGCGGTAAGCCGACCATGTATAATCTCCGCACTCTCCCGGAAGCCTGGTGGCCCGATCCCCACCACTGTCGGGATAAATCAATGCCCAGTAGATGCGGATAACAAACATGGAAAATCGTGATATTAAATCCCTGCTTTCCAGTGACAGTGCCATTGGTAACCAAGTGACCGTTCGTGGCTGGGTGCGTTCCCGGCGGGACTCCAAGGCCGGTATCTCTTTCATTCATCTCTACGACGGCTCCTGCTTTGACCCGATCCAGGCGGTGGTCCCCGACACGCTGTCCAATTACCAGCAGGATGTACTTAAAATCACTACCGGCTGTGCGGTTGAGATTAGCGGCGTGTTGAGCGAGTCGGCCGGTAAGGGGCAGTCCTGTGAGATCCAGGCCAGCGCGGTTACCGTTATGGGCTGGGTGGATGATCCCGATACCTACCCCATTGCCAAGAAACGTCATACCTTCGAGTACCTGCGTCAGGTGGCCCATCTGCGACCCCGCACCAACGCATTTGGCGCCATCTCCCGGGTTCGTACCACGCTCTCCAGTGCTATCCATCGCTATTTCCATGAGCGGGGCTATCATTGGGTCAACACGCCGATCATCACCGCCAGTGATTGTGAAGGGGCAGGGGAGATGTTCCGGGTCAGTACCCTGGATCTGGCTAACTTGCCACGAGCCACGGACGGGTCGGTCGATTTCGAGGAGGATTTTTTCGGCCGCGAGGCGTTCCTGACCGTCTCCGGTCAGCTGAACGCGGAGGCCTATGCCCTGGCACTGAGCAAGGTGTACACCTTTGGTCCCACCTTCCGTGCTGAGAACTCCAATACCAGCCGCCATCTGGCGGAGTTCTGGATGGTTGAGCCGGAGGTGGCCTTCGCCGATCTGAATGATAACGCGGCGCTGGCGGAGGATTTCCTTAAATACATCTTCAGGGCTGTACTGGAAGAGCGGCCGGATGATATGGCCTTCTTTGCCCAACGGGTCGACAAGGGGGCCATTGAGCGACTGGAGTCGGTGGTGCAGAGCGATTTTGAATATATGGATTACGCGGATGCGATCGACATTCTGCGCAACAGTGGTGAATCATTTGTGTTCCCGGTTGAGTGGGGGCTGGATCTGCAGTCGGAACATGAACAGTACCTGGCGGAGAAACATGTGG
Source organism: Sedimenticola thiotaurini (assembly GCF_001007875.1). NCBI lineage: Bacteria > Pseudomonadati > Pseudomonadota > Gammaproteobacteria > Chromatiales > Sedimenticolaceae > Sedimenticola > Sedimenticola thiotaurini. The sequence continues at coordinate 546,859 of NZ_CP011412.1, forward strand.
GGCGACCGGTAATCCTGATGAACTATCCCGCCTCTATCAAGGCGTTCTACATGCGTATGAATGATGATGGGGAAACCGTTGCCGCCATGGATGTACTGGCGCCGGGTATTGGCGAGATCATCGGTGGCAGCCAGCGCGAGGAGCGCCTGGATGTGCTGGACCGACGCATTGCTGAGTTGGGTATCCAGGGCGATATGGGCTGGTACCGGGATCTGCGGCGCTACGGCACCGTACCCCATTCAGGATTCGGTATGGGCTTCGAGCGGGTGGTGAACTATGTAACCGGTATGGAGAATATCCGTGATGCCATCCCGTTCCCCCGGACCCCCAAGCATGCCCCGTTTTAGTGGAGCCTGTTGGCCGGTCGGAACGGCGCCGTAGTATAAAAACCGCTTTGACCAGAGAGGGTTACGGGCGGGTTTTACGATCCTCCGACCTGTTCTGCTCAGCAAACTCGTTGATCCACTGCTGCATGAAGATCAGCACCACCGTGTGCAGCACCGCCAGAATCAGGCCGATACTGGCGGCCACTGCCAGCAGGGGTAAGGGCAGCAGACCGGCGAACAGCAAAGAGGCGATAAAGCAGCCCACCACCAGCTGACCGGAGCGAAATATATAACGTCGCATGAAGGGCTGGATCTGCAGCAGGTTATTGCGACGTATGCGCGCTTTTTCGTGCCGGGTTGCCTGTGGACCGGCTACCTGACGGGGTAACGCGAGGGGTGAATAGTACCTGGCGATCAGCTTTATCAATGAGACTCCGTTCTGCTGCACAATCAGACCCCGGTTGATGAGGGTTTAATCAGACTTAACTATAGTCGCGATTGATCCCGGGCAGAAGTGGCTGGATCAATTGAGCAGGGGACAGCTCTTCGGCCGACAGGGTGTCGCCGGCCGAAGAGCCCTTTCGAGCCCTATTCAGCCACAGCACTTGCCGCTTGTGCTGCTATCTCCACTGCAACAACCGGCTTCTGGGGCGGCACCTGTCAACCAGCTCGCAATGGCCTCTTTTGACGGGATGCCGCCGGCGTGGACCACCTGCCCATCCAACACCACACCGGGTGTGCTCATCACGCCATACTGCATGATCTCGCTCAGCTCCTCCACCTTCTCCAGGGCGACTTCCACCCCGGCACTCTGGGCTGCCTCTTCGATCAGCCGGAGGGTGGTTTTGCAGTTGGCACAGCCGGTGCCGAGTACCTTGATATTCTTCATTGCGGTTCTCCTAACGGAAAGATTAAACGAAAGCGAAGTAGTGATCCGTATCAGATCAATATGTTGAACAGGTAGCCGACCACCAGGATGCCGCTGGCGACGACACCGACAAAGGTGGCGATCAGTGGCAGCTTGAGCACTTTGCGCAGAATCAGCACCTCCGGCAGTGACAGGGCGATCACCGCCATCATAAAGGCCAGGGTGGTGCCGAGGGCGGCGCCCTTGCCGATCAGCGCTTCCACCACCGGGATGATACCGGCCGCATTCGTGTACATGGGTACGCCCATAACCACGGCAGCAGGCACCGACCACCAGGCCTCCTTACCCATGAACGAGGCCATGAAGTCCTCGGGTACATAACCATGGATGGCGGCGCCGACCCCGATACCGATCAGGATGTAGGGCCAGACTTTACCCACAATCTCTTTCACATGCTGCCAACCGGCCTGGAAGCGGGCTTCCCAGCTTAAACCGGCGCTGTTGACCGGCATATTGTTGCCAGCCTGTATATCCCGTACCCAATCCTGCAGGTGTTTCTCCATGCCGAGCCGGCCGATCACTAAACCGGCAAAAATCGCCACTGTCAGTCCCAGGCCAAGATAGAGCGCCGCTACCTGCCAGCCAAACAGGCCGAGCAGCAGTGCCAGGGCGATCTCATTGACCATGGGTGCGGCGATCAGAAATGAGAAGGTGATTCCCAGTGGTACACCGGCGGAGAGGAAGCCGATAAACAGTGGGACCGCCGAGCAGGAGCAGAACGGGGTGACGATCCCGAGCAGTGCCGCCAGGGTGTTGCCCAATCCGAGACGTCTGCCCGCCAGCAGGGCGCGGGTGCGTTCCGGGGCGAAATAGGTCTGGACAATACCCATCAGGAAGACGATACCGATCAGCAGCAGCAGCACCTTGGGCGTGTCATAGAAGAAGAAATGGACGGCCTCGCCCAGGTGAGTGGTACGATCCAGGCCAACCAGGGAGAGGATCAGATCGGCGAAATCGGTCAGATGAAAATAGATCAGAAACCAGACCGGCACGGCAACGGCCAGGCCGATCAGCCAGGAGAGGGTTTTCGATGCGGGACGCGCCTGGATCGATTCCCGGGTAGTGTCGTTCACGATGGTGTCTCCAAATAGTCGTTATAGCTAAGAATTATCTAATCAGTAGACGAACCACAAGGCAGAAGGATGCAGTTTTTTTTCATTCCGTTCCGGTCGACCGGTGGTGAGGCTGTCGGGGTCTAGGGGTTGGAGGTGGGATCCGGCGGCCGGGGAGTGAAGCAGCAGACGCTGCCATTCTCGTCATAACGCACCTGACAGGCTTTCTTCAGGTGGGACTTGAGGCGTTGTCGGGCCCGCTGGATGCGGGATTTGGCACCGGCTGTGGTGAGGCCCTTCATGCGGGCGTACTCCACCTGGCTGATGCCCTCGATATCACACAGGGTGATCACCTCGCTGTCCGACGGTGATAACTCCCGGAGGGCACGGGGCAGACACTGGCTCAGGTCATCCACTATGGGTGTCTCATGGGCCGCTGCATGGGGATGCTCATCGTCGATTGCCTCATGGGTCTTGTGACTGCGGTGATAGTCGATGAGACGATTTCTTGCCACCCGGAACAGCCAGGCGCGGCTGTTCTCCAGAGTGCAGAAGTGACTGCCGGCCGCCAATGCCTTGAGGAAGGTGTCCTGCAACAGATCCTCCGCCACGGTTGTATCCTGCAGCCGGTTGTTCAGATAGCGTCGCAGTTCAGCTTCGTGGTTGGCCCAGGCGGTCAGAACACAGTTCATGGGATTGGGTGTCTCTCCGGTATCAATCGACGAAAATCGGGCGCCCGGTTTCCCGGGCGCTTCTGATAGATCAGCAGGTTACAGCCTGTGCCGGCGCTCGAGCTGTCGGGGTGATACTGCTGGACGGATTACATTCAGAGCAGCAGGATGCCCAGCAGTCCGGTCAACACCGGATATATCCAGCTGTTGTCCGGGGTCGGGTCGATGCGCTGGGTCGCTCCCCAGGGGCCTTCGAAACCATCCGGCTCCACGTAACGGACCCTGAAATAACGTACCTGGCCAGATACCGGTTGCAGGGTCAGCCGGGGTTCATCAGGCGACGCTTCCAGCAGCAGTTCGGTAAATTCCGGGTCGGCCGCCAGCTGTACCTGGTAACGCTGCCCCCCGATACCGGGCCGCCAACTGGTGGTAATGCCCGATTCGGTCACCGTCATACTGGCTTCCGGTTTGGCCGGGATCGGTTTGATCTGCCAATGTCTGCTGTCACTGACCGGCCCCTGCTCACCAGAAGCGTCGAATGAGTAGAGCCGCCAGTAGTAATCCCCCGGCGCTGTCAATTCCCCGGTTCCAAACTGGGTGGTGGTGAGATTCGACTGGTCGACCAGCAGATTCTCGAATGCCGCGTCCGTGGCAATCTGCAGCCGATAGCCGACCGCATCGGAAGAGGCGCTCCACTTCAGCTCAGGCTGCTGACCACGAAACAGTTGCGCATCATTGGGGGATAGGGGGATGGGCGGTTGGGGCCGGGCATCCAGGGTGAACGGCTGGACCTGGTGAAGTCCCTCCAGTTCCAGGTCATCAATACCCCGCACCCGGAAATAGTAATCGCCGTCGGGCAGGTCCGGCAGGGGCACCCGTGTGCTGCTCACCTGTTGCTGCCAGAGCGGTGACAGGAAGTCGGCTGTCCGGGAGATCTCCGCCCGGTAACCCTGGGCATTCTCCAATGGCTGCCAGGTGACCGGCCAGTTCAGCTGTTCAATCTTCTCCGGCAGCGGCTCGATGCTGGGTGGTGGCAGCAGTTTACGCGGTGGCAGGGGCGGCTTGCCCGCTTCTACCCGGGTTCCGTAGCTGGCCGGCAGCAGGCGGGTCTGCTGATCGCCCGAGACCGCCACCTGGCCCTTCAGCACCTCGAAGGTGGAGGCCTGAAGCTGGGGGCGATTGGAGAGCCGGTACTCGGTGCCACGCACCGCGCTGATGGCGGAGGGAGTGTGGATCTCGAAGCGGCTGCCGGGGCCACTGGCCGGAGTGATACGGGTATCACTACGCCCCTTGATCAGGTGCAGACGGGTATCCACCATGCCGGTCTCTCCATAGGCCGACAGGTGGTCGAAACGGATGCTGCTCTGGGCGTGCAGGGTGATCAGGGACTGATCGGCAAAGCGCACAGTGACGTTACTCTCCGGCCCGGTCTCCAACTGGTCCCCCAGGGAGATACGGCTGCCGGGAGCGAGCTCAGTGTCACGGGTACCATCGGGTCTGAGCAGTGCGGCAGTGCCGCGAAGGGTGACAATCTCGGCGTGGGCGGCGTTGACCCTGATCCACTTCATCGGGACCTTGACCCGGGAGCCCGGCCGCATCCGTCGGGGGTTTTCAATACGGTTGATCTGCTGAAGCTGTTTCCAGTAACCCACTTTGTGCAGGTACTTCTGACAGAAGTTCCACAGGTTGTCGCCGGGTACCACGGTGTAAACCCAATCCTCAGCGTGGGCGTTTACCCCGGCAATCATCAGGCCAATGCCAATGAGGCCGGTCCACCAACGACGACGTATTCCTGTAAACTGCATACATCTCCCCTTCTTAGCCGATTCATCAACAGCTTTTCAGCTGCCATCAAAAGCTGATTTTACCTTTAGTTTAGTGAAGTTCCCACCAGCAGCGGGTTAATTGGGCCAGTTGCCGGACCATTGTGCTGGCTCAATCCACCTGCCTGCCGGCATCAACTGGCCACGTTGATCGGTACAAACTCCGCCTGATCGGGTGCGCCGTCCGCATAGAGCCAGACGGGATCATCCTGTCCTGGTGAGCGGGGCAGGGCAATCAGGGAACTGGAGACGGTGGCGAAACCGCCCGGCAGGTCCATATTCATGGCGGCATGGGGAGTGGCCGGATCACCCGCCGATCGGGCGGACAACAGCGCTCTCCACGCCTGCCAGGACTGCTGTTCCGGACGGGGTGGTGTGGCCGAGCGGAACCGGGGCAGCCAGTGGCGAATGCGCGGGTGGCTGACATCATCCAGCTCCCGGGAGGTGAGCATATGCAACCCCGGTTCAATCTCAAAGCACTCCAGCCGGGAATTCTCCCCGTGATCCTGGCTACGCAGCCAGAAGCCCTGTGTCCGGTCCCCGATAAACAGGTTAAATGCCCGGTACGCATCGGCTGCCAGGGCGCCCATGGCCCGTTGTGCCGCCTCCGCACTGGTGTGTTGCAGTGCCTGCAACACCAGATCACCACGACTCTTTTTTCCCGCCAGCGGACCCAGGGTCCCTTCCCGGTTCATGATACTGGCCACCACGCCGTATTGGTTCATTCCCAGCCAGGTGCCGCCGCCCAGTTGATCCAGCCCGGCTGTCACCGCCGGCTGGGCCGGCCAGTGCTGTGCGGGTGGCATGGCCGGGCGGTCACGCATCTCGTCCCGGTTGCCCGCCATAATCAGGGGCCAGCGGGTGTCGGGTTGAAACAGAATCACCAGGGTACACATGGATTCAGGTTCCGCTGCAGGTAGGGATCTGGTCTGAAAGTATGGATAATGACGCTATGTATGACAACCCGCTGATCCCATCCATCCTGTCTCTGCTGCGGGCCACTCCTGACGGGGTGAGCGAGCACGGGCTGATAAAACAGTTACAGCAGACCGGGTTGCTTGCCGAGAAGGAGCCGGCTGGCAACCTTGGACTGTTTCAGAAGCATTTCCTGGTCATGAATGCGCTCTATCAGCTACGGGACAGGCTGCTCCAGGAGGAGGGGGTCGTACTGCACATTGATCCGCTCTCCATTCGGCTGACGTCCTGTGGGGAGGAGGATAGGGGCGATAGCTCCACCCCCAGCCAGGATGAACCGCTGCGCCGTTACTACCTGGAGTGGGACAACCTGGCACGCACATCCGAGGCCGATGTGGCGGCTCTGCTGCAGGGCTTCTGGAGTCGCTTTCACGCCTTTGATCAGCGTGCCGAAGCGCTCCAACAGCTGGGGCTGGCACCCGACGAGGTGCCGTCATGGTCCACCATACAGCGCAACTACCGGCAACTGATTGCGCAGCATCACCCGGACAAGGGGGGTGAGCCGGCTCGCTTTATCCGTATCCGTGAAGCCTATGAGCTGTTGCAGCGGCTCTATGCCCGGGCCTGAGATGGCCGGTCAGATCCCCATATCCGTTTTGACCCTGGTGAAGGCCTCAATGGCGAATGCCAGGTCATCGGGGGTATGGGCGGCGGAGATCTGGGTGCGGATGCGCGCCCGTCCCTGGGGTACCACCGGAAACGAGAAGGCCACCACGTAGACACCCTGATCCAGCATGCGCCGGGCAAACTCCACCGCCTTCGGTGCGTCATAGAGCATGATCGGCACGATGGGGTGTGAGCCCGGCAGCAGATCAAAGCCGACCTGCTCCAGGCCGCTGCGGAACAGTCGGGTGTTCTGCTCCAGCCGCTCCCGCAGTTCAGCGGAGGATTCCAGCAGATCCAGGGCGGCGATGGCCCCCGCCACCACCGGTGGCGCTACGGTGTTGGAGAACAGATAGGGGCGGGAGCGCTGGCGCAGCAGTTCGATGATTTCCCGGCGGCCGCTGGTGTAACCACCGCTGGCGCCGCCCAGGGCCTTGCCCAGGGTACCGGTGGTGATATCCACCCGTTCCATGCAGTGGCAATACTCATGGGTGCCCCGTCCGCTTTTGCCGACAAAACCCACCGCGTGGCTGTCGTCCACGTGGACCAGGGCGTGGTACTGCTCGGCCAGGTCGCAGATCCTGTCCAGTTGGGCATAGTAGCCATCCATGGAGAAGACCCCGTCGGTGGTGATCAGCTTGAAACGGGCGCCGGCTGCGTCGGCCTGTTGCAGCTGCTGCTCCAGATCGGCCATGTCGTTGTTTTTGTAACGGTAGCGGCGGGCGCGACAGAGCCGTACACCGTCGATAATGGAGGCGTGGTTAAGTTCGTCGGAAATAACCGCATCCTCTTCCCCCAGCAGGGTTTCGAACAGGCCGCCGTTGGCGTCGAAACAGGAGGGGTAGAGGATGGTGTCCTGCATGCCGAGAAACCGGCTCAGGCGGGCCTCCAGGGTCTTATGGATGGTCTGGGTGCCGCAGATAAAGCGCACCGAGGCGAGTCCGTAGCCCCAGCTCTCCAGACCTTCCGCCGCCGCCTGCCGGATCGCCGGGTGCTGGGCCAGGCCAAGATAGTTGTTGGCGCAGAGATTGAGAATCTCCCGATCCTGGTTGACCGACACGTGGGCCCCCTGGGGCGAGGAGATGACCCGCTCATCCTTGTAGAGTCCGGCGTCACGGATCTGATTGAGTTGCTGTTGCAGATGTTGCTGAAAATCGCCGTACATGGTGTTTCCCGGCCTGTTGATTTTTTGGGATGCCCGGACTGGCCGGACGCTGTTTGCGCTACTCTTCCCAGTTGAGTATCACTTTGCCGGCCTGCCCCGACAGCATGGCGTCAAAACCGGCCTGAAACTCGCTGTAGTGGAAGTGGTGAGTGATGATGGGCGAGATATCCAGGCCCGCCTCGATGAACACCGACATCTTGTACCAGGTCTCGTACATCTCCCGGCCATAGACACCCTTGATGGTGAGCATGTTGAATATCACCTTGTTCCAGTCGATCCGGGTATCTTCGCTGATAATACCCAGCAGGGCGATCTTGCCGCCGTGGCACATGTGGGCAATCATCTGGTTGAATGCCTCCGCACTGCCGGACATCTCCAGTCCCACATCGAAGCCCTCGCTCATATTCAGCTCCTGTTTGACCGCCTCCAGGCTCTCTGTACGGACATCCACTGTACGATCCGCCCCCAGTCGTTTGGCCAGTTCCAGGCGCCAGGGATTGACGTCGGTGATCACCACATGGCGGGCTCCCGCGTGCTTGCAGACCGCCGCCGCCATAGCGCCGATAGGACCGGCGCCGGTAATCAGTACATCCTCCCCCAGCAGGTCGAACTGCAACGCGGTGTGCACGGCGTTTCCGAACGGATCGAAGATGGACGCCACATCCAGATCGATACCGGGCCGGTGTTCCCAGACGTTGGACATGGGCAGGGCCAGGTACTCGGCAAAGGCACCGGTGCGGTTGACGCCGATACCGCTGGTGTGGGCGCACAGGTGACGCCGGCCCGCCATGCAGTTGCGACAGCGACCGCACACCACATGGCCTTCACCGGAGACGATCTCACCGGGGTGGAAGTCGATCACGTTACTGCCCACCTCCACGATCTCACCGACAAACTCATGGCCCACCACCATGGGCACCGGGATAGTCTGCTGGGCCCAGCTGTCCCAGTTGTAGATGTGCATGTCGGTACCACAGATGGCGGTCCGCTTTATCCTGATCAGCACATCATTGATGCCGATGGTCGGTCGCGGAACCTGCTCCAGCCAGATACCGGTTCCAGCCTGCTTTTTTACCAGTGCCTTCATCATTGTCATGTTAAAACCGCCAGTTGATTCTGTTTGGGGAATAGTGTACGCCAATCGGGGGGGCAGGGGGACAGCCGTGTTACCGGATGGTGGAGCGGAGAGGCTAGCAGTTAGGCGGGGCGGTCTGCGCTGCCATTTGTTATCAAATTGTGATGATTTGGTGATCTTGGTGCTACCCGTTTTCGCCACACTCTCCCATGTGCCAGGAATTGACAACCTTACTTGTATGGGGAAAACCAAATGCTGATCAAAAAGCCCGAGGTCATAAAATCATCTGAAATCACCGACCAGTCGGTCTACCTGAAACGGCGACAGTTTATCCGTGACAGCGGATTGCTGGGGGTTGGGCTGGTTGGGTCAATGGTGGGTTTGCCATGGATGAAGCGCTCCTGGGCAGAGGCGCCTGCCGGGGCCCGGTTTGGCGAACTGGTGTCGAGTCCGTTCAGCAGTGATGAGAAACTGACCGATTACCAGGACGCCACCGGCTACAACAACTTTTACGAGTTCGGTACAGACAAGCGTGATCCGGAAAAACATGCCCGGGAGTTTGCGCCCCGTCCCTGGTCGGTGGTGGTGGATGGGGCCTGTGAAAAACCGGGCAGTTACGACCTGGAGGATTTCCTGCGTCCCCATGCCCTGGAGGAGCGTATCTATCGATTGCGCTGTGTGGAGGCCTGGTCGATGGTGATCCCCTGGGTCGGTTTTCCCCTGGGCGCTGCATTGAAGCGCTTCCAGCCAACTTCAAAGGCGAAGTATGTCGCCTTCGAAACCCTGTACGATCCGGAGCGTATGCCCGGGCAGCAGCGCCGGGTACTGGAGTGGCCCTACCGGGAGGGGTTACGTATGGATGAGGCGATGCATCCCCTGACCATCCTGGCGGTTGGTATGTATGGTGCCGAGTTGCCAAATCAGAACGGCGCGCCGCTGCGTCTGGTGGTGCCCTGGAAATACGGTTTCAAGAGTATCAAATCCATTGTCCGGATCAGCTTTACCGAGGAACAGCCGGCCAGCACCTGGAACCAGTTGCAGCCCGCCGAGTACGGTTTCTATTCCAATGTGAATCCCCAGGTGGATCACCCCCGCTGGAGCCAGAAGAAGGAGCGACGTATCGGTGACTGGTTGAAGCAGGAGACCCTGATGTTCAACGGATACGGGGATCAGGTGGCGTCACTCTACCGCGGGATGGATCTGAAAAAATATTTCTGACCGGGGCCGCATAAGATGACGCGAACAGGGGTTATTAACTGGCTGCTGAAACCGTTGCTGGCTATGCTGTTGCTGGTGCCCCTGGGCCTGCTGGTGCTGGACGCTACCCGGGATGCCCTGGGTGCCAATCCGGTGGAGACCATTATCCACCAGACCGGTCTCTGGGCGCTGCGTCTGCTGTTGCTTACCCTGGCCATTACACCTCTCTGCCAGGTCACCGGGATCAGCGACTGGGTTCGTTTTCGCCGCCTGATCGGTCTGCTCAGCTTTCTCTATGCACTGCTCCATTTCAGCACCTATGCGGTGCTGGACCAGGGGTTGGATTTAGGGGAGATTCTGACCGATGTACTGAAACGTCCCTATATAACGCTCGGGTTTGCTACCTTTCTGCTGTTGATTCCCCTGGCGGCCACTTCCCATAACAGGATCATTCGATGGCTGGGTGGGCGGCGCTGGAAACGGCTGCACCGGCTGGTCTACATCGCCGGATTGGGCGGGGCGCTTCACTATCTCTGGCTGGTCAGGGCGGACGTTCTGCCGCCGTTGCTCTACCTGGGGCTGTTTCTGGGCTTGATGCTGTTCCGGATACCGGCCGCTATCCGGTCCGGTCTGATGTACCGGCTACGGAAAATATCCCCTTTTCAGCGTCATCACCACTTCCATGAGGAGGAGCCGTCATGAACAGGGTAACCCTGGGTCGTTTATGCGTACTGATGGGGCTGTTGCTGGCCGCTGATCTGGCGGCTGAAACCGTGCGCATCAGTAGCGGTGAACAACGGGTCAACCTGGTGGAGCTGTACACCTCGGAGGGGTGCAGCAGCTGCCCCCCGGCGGAGGCCTGGCTGAACGGTTATCTGGAAATGGCCACCCTGTGGCGCGATGTGATACCGCTCGCCTTTCATGTGGACTACTGGGACTACATCGGCTGGCAGGACCGGTTTGCCCAGCCGCAATTCTCCCAACGGCAGTATCGCTATCGGAAAGAGGGGGCGATAGGAGCGGTCTATACACCGGGGATACTGGTGAATGGCAAAGAGTGGCGGGGCGGTTTTCGACAACGTCCCGTGGTGGCGGATGAGAGAGTCGGTGAATTGACGCTGGAGATTGCGGGAGACCAGCTGTCGGCCCGTTTTATGCCGACGGATAAAACGGTTAACGGGGCGCGTCTGCATCTGGCCGTCGTAGCGTTCGGTCTGACCAGTACGGTGGCGGCGGGGGAGAACCGGGGGCGTCAACTGGCCCATGAGTTCGTCGTTTTGGAGCTGAATAGCCGTGATTCCACCGATTTACGCTGGCAAATGACACTGCCTGAGGCCCGTTCGCGGGATGCGGCACGCCACGCCCTGGTCGCCTGGGTCAGTCGCCCGGGCAGTCAACGGCCCTTGCAAGCCGCCGCCGGCTGGCTGCCGGACTAGCCCTGATCCCGGTAACCCGGCTTCAGTCGCGGGAGGATAATACCATTGAATAGATAGGCGTTTATGCCGGCTGCGGGGTCGCTATGGTATCATCCGAAACAAAACTGAATCGGGAAGATATCATGCGTGAAGCCGTAACCGCCGTACTCGTCCATGGTGATGAAGTCTTTGTCATCAAACGCCAGAACTATCTGCGTGCCTTCCCGGGCTATTACGCCTTTCCCGGCGGGAAGGTGGATGAAGAGGACGCCGGCTTTGTTTACCAGCATCCGCAATTGGCCGAATTCAGACCGGAGCGAATCCGGGCGCTGGTCCGGGAGCTGGATGAGGAGCTGGGCTTCGATCTGGAACAGGCGATCGAACAGAACCAGGTGGAGGAGATCGATCTGATCGGGGTTGCCGTCACGCCGGCGTTCGAACGGGTCCGTTTCCACGCCCACTATTACAAGGTCGTACTGAAATCCAAGGCGCTGTTCCGTCCCGACGTGAATGAGATTGCCTGGTCCGGCTGGCTGCATAAAGATGAGTTCCTGGCCCGCTACGAATCGGGTGAAGGGATGATGGTAGTGCCGATCATGCACACTGCCCGTGCCCTGGCCCGGGATATGGCCAGCAGTCCGATTGAGCCCTTCAACCTGGAGTATGATGAAGAGCGTGAACTGGCCTATCTTGAGCTGATTCGTGGACTTGGATATATACCCACCCCGTCCAACACACTGCCACCAGCGGAATATACCTACGCCCTGATGATTGGTGATGGTGATGCGCCGCGCTACCTGGTGGATCCGGCACCGGCCTCCGATCAGGTGCTGGAGCGGATGTTCAATACCCTGAAGGATCACCCGGTGGACGGCATCCTGATCACCCATCACCACCCGGACCACCATGAGCGGGCCCCTGACATCGCCCGCCAGCTTGGCCTGCCCATGCTCTGTTCAAAAAACACCCGGCAACGCCTGCTGGAGCGTAATGGTGCCGACTACCTGGACGGTATCGAGGTCAGGCATGTGCAGGAGGGAGATCAACTGACCCAGTGGCTGGGCCGGGATGTGCACTGTTATGAGCTGCCGGGACACGATGACGGCATGATCGGCCTGGCGCCGGAGGATATGTCCTGGTTCTTTGTGGCGGATCTGGTGCAGCCCATGGCTACCGTGGTGATCCCGGAGCCGGAAGGAGATATGCAGGACTATTTTGACACCCTGCAACGGATTATCGATCTGCAACCCGGAGTGGTTGTCTCATCTCACGGTATCCCGATGGGTGGCACCCATGTGCTGGAGAAAACCCTGCAACATCGGCAGGAGCGGGAGGCGCAGATTGTCGCCATGCTGAACGCCGGGGATGATCTGGATCAGATAGTGAAGCGTCTCTACCGTGGCGTCGATCAGAAATTGCTACCATTGGCTGAGCAGAATGTCAGACAGCATCTGCGCAAGCTGGGCCACGCGGTATAGGGTGTTCTGCTTGATACACCGGTTCGGCGGCAACAGGGAATGGGGAGTGGTCAGCCACAGCACTGCCGCTAACTGAGCAGATCCGCGTTTCTTCCGGGGCTGGCCCTGGCATGAAAAACAGGGAATGAAAAAGGGTAGTTTCTGAAGTTATTTTTTTACTGGGTTGACTGTGTTTGGAACAAGAGGGAGTGCCTATGGCTACAATGGAAAACATACCCTATAGCGAATTGGAGGTCGGTACGACCGCCAGTTTCAGTAAATCTTTACAGCATGATGATCTGATACTGTTTGCCCAGATCTCCGGTGACGTGAATCCGGTACACCTGGACGATGAGTTTGCTCAGGAAACCCCGTTCAAGGGGCGCATTGCCCACGGCATGTGGACCGGTTCGGTGGTCTCGGCTGCGGTAGCGACCGTATTACCTGGTCCCGGCACCATCTATCTGGAGCAGAATCTGCAATTTCGCCGGCCGGTGCGGCCCGGTGATGAGGTCACCGTAAAGTTGACCGTGACCGGAAAGCTGGATGATACCAAACGCCATGTGGCACTGGATTGCCAGGTACACAACCAGGATGGCGTACTGGTGGCCAAGGGAGACGCCCGGGTGATCGCCCCGGATAAGAAGATAAAACTGGACAAGCCGGTACTGCCGTCGATCAAGATTGGCTAGGGGAGAAACAGGGTAGATCAACAACATCTACTGCCGATTGCCGGAGCGGTCTCAATGCTCCGACAGTCGGCAGAACCGGTTACTCTGGGTGATCCTCGGTAAACCAGTTGACACTCTCTCCATCGCCGACCTCCACCAGCGGGTTGGGTAGGCGACAGGGGGCGCCGTTGATCCAGGCCGGATAAGCTGGCTCCCAATCGTTCAGCAAACCCCGGGCTTCCACCTGTGGGTGGTGCTTGGTCTGATCCAGACTGGGTATGGTCTCAAAGCAGCAATCCACTTCACCCAGCAGACGCTGCCAGTGTTCCAGGGGTTGGGAGAGGAACAGCTCCCGTAACTCTTCGATCAGGACGGTCTGGGGCATGTTCTCCAGTTGGCGGGGTATCCAGGCGGGGCGATCCACCGCTTCACAGAATGCGCGCCAGAATTTGGCCTCCAGTGGCGCCAGGGCCAGGAACTGGTTGTCGGCGGTCTGATAGATGTTGTAACAGGCGGCGCCACCATTCAGCAGCAGTTGTTCCCGTTGTACACCCGCGCTCTCCTTCGCCTCACTCAGTCCCAGGTACTGTAGTGCCATGGCCGAATCGAACAGACTGATGTCGATAAACGCCCCCTTACCACTCTTGGCCCGGCCAAGCAGGGCCGATTGAATAGCGGCCACCGCCTGCATGGCACCGGCATGATCGGCCAACGGCGGGAAGATGATCATGGGCTGTGCCAGGGTGCCGGTGGCGCTGAGGGCCCCACTGGCGGCGCAGTAGTTCAGGTCGTGGCCGGCGTGGTCACGGTAGGGGCCATTCTGCCCGTAACCGGAAAGGGCGCAATGGACCAGTTGCGGATTGAGTTGTTCCAATCGGGCCCGGTCGAAACCGAGTCGATCCATAACGCCGGGCCGGAACGCTTCCAGCAGCACATCGGCGTTTTTCAGCAGGCGGCTCAGCTCCGCTTTACCCTGGTCGGACTTCAGATCCAGTTTGACCACCCGCTTGCCACGATTCAGATGCCGATAGAGCGCCGAAGGTGTGGCGTTATCCGATAGCATGAAGTTACGCATCGGGTCGCCGCGTGGCGGTTCGATTTTGATTACATCTGCGCCGAGGTCGGAGAGCATCCGGGTGGCAAACGGCCCCGGAATATACTGGGACAGGTCCAGTACCCGGTAGCCGGCGAGAAAACTTTGGTTTTTCATGGTTCTATTCAGCCCTGATGAAGATTAGCCTGTTCTCTGGTTGAAATGCTACGGTGTTCAGGTCTGCCGTGTCGAGCGTAGACCCGCTGCCGACAAGGTCCACCACCGGATCCGCAGATTAGCACGATTTGTCACTTAATGGGTTTTAAACCGCGGGTGCTGTTGGTGCCGCAAACAACCGAGGGGCTGGCGTTCCGAACCCACCTTCGCTGCGGGATCGCAGCGGGGGGTGTCAATGTTCCAGTTTCCGGGTAGTGGGTAACTGGAGAATCGGTTCAGTCGTATTGGCGGGTATCGTCTATCACCTTGCCATCGTTCGGCAGCGTCCCGGGTGCTACCGGTTTGGCTTCGCCGCGCACTTTGCAGACATCCCGGATACTATCGGCAATCGCCTGCTCCAACTCAGCGGAGCTGCTGTCGGCTTCAAACTGCAGGGTCAACTGATCACTTTCGTTTACCCAGTCAACCACCAGGCGTGCTTTACGGATCTCCGGATGACGTTTGACAACCCGGTCCACCTGTTCCGGGTGGATAAACATACCCCGCACCTTGGCAGTCTGGTCAGCACGTCCCATCCAGCCCTTGATGCGACGGTTGGTACGTCCACAGGGACTGATCCCCGGCATGATGGCGGAGAGATCGCCGGTTGCAAAACGGATCAGCGGATAGTCCGGGTTGAGGCTGGTGACCACGACTTCGCCGACTTCGCCATCGGCAACCGGCTCTCCGGTGCCCGGGCGGACAATCTCCACATAGACCCCTTCATCGATAACCAGGCCCTCCATTGCGTCGGTCTCATAGGCGATTACACCCAGGTCGGCGGTGGCGTAACACTGCAACACTTTGATGCCCCGTTTGCTGAATCCTTCGCGCAATGGCGGTGGCAGTGCTTCACCGGATACCAACGCCTTCTTCAGGCTGCTCACATCCGCCCCCATATCGTCCGCTTTTTCCAGGATGATCTTGAGGAAGGAGGGGGTTCCGACGTAACCATCCGGTCGGAGATCGGCGATGGTTTGCACCTGCAGTTCGGTCTGCCCGACACCTGCCGGAATTACCGAGCAGCCCAGGGCATGGGCTCCACTATCGACCATGGCGCCGGCGGGTACAAAATGGTAGGAGAAGCAGTTATGCACCAGTTCACCGGTTCTGAAGCCGGCCGCAAACAGTGCCCGGGCAAAACGCCAGAAGTCCGAGCGTTTTGAACCCGGCTCGTAGATGGGCCCAGGCGAGGCGAACACGTAGGCAAGCCGGGGCGCTTTGGCCGCCGCCAAACCGCCAAACGGGCGGGCGTTCTGCTGCATCTCGATCAGAGCCGACTTTCGGGTCAGTGGCAGCCGGGTGATCGCTTCCGCGCTGGTGATGTCGGCCGGATCAACGTCCGCGAGAATACGGCTATAGGCGGGTGCCTCGGCCTTGGCGTGGGCGACTTGGGCAGCCACCGCCTCGATCAGCGCCTCCTGGCGCTGCTTCTGATCACGGGTTTCCAGGTGATCGTAAAACTCGGTCATCGGATATGGGCCTTTAGCTGGATTGGATAATAAATAGGATCACTACACTACGGGTTAAAAACTTCATGTAACCTGTCACCGGATTGACCGGGATGCAATGTCTTCGGGTCAGTCCGGTCATGGCGGATCGGGCGGCAGTCCCGCATAGGGCACTGCCGATTGCTCAGTGATTACAACCAGCGCTTGCGCCGCTTGTATGACTTGAGGTTCTTGAATGATTTACGATCTCCTTCGCCACCACCAAGATAGAACTCTTTCACATCTTCGTTGTTGAGCAGTCCTTCCTGGGTACCATCGAGGACGATTTTACCAGACTCCATAATGTACCCATAGGAGGCGTGACGCAAAGCCATGTTGGCGTTCTGTTCCACCAGAACCATGGTGATGCCCTGGTCCCGGTTGATGGTCTTGATGATATTAAACACCTCTTTCACCAGCAGGGGAGAGAGGCCCATGGATGGCTCATCAAACAGAATCAGTTTGGGCTTAGCCATCAGGGCGCGTCCGATAGCGAGCATCTGTTGTTCACCACCAGAGAGATAGCCGGCCAGGCCGGTACGCTCCTTCAGGCGTGGGAAGTAGTTGAATACCATTTCGATATCGTCATTGATCTCCCGGCTGCTGGCCTTTCGGGTGTAGGCCCCCAGGCGGAGATTTTCAATAACGGTCATGTCCTCGATAATCCGGCGACCCTCCATGATCTGGAAGATACCTTTACGGACAATATCCTCAGGCGCCTGGTTATTGATCTGTTCCCCCATAAAGGTGATTTCACCCCGGGTAACTTCACCATCTTCGGTCTTCAGCAGGCCGGATATCGCCTTGAGTGTGGTTGATTTTCCTGCACCGTTGGGGCCGAGCAGGGTCACGATCTTACCCTCCGGCACTTCCAGGCTGACGCCACGTAGTACCAGGATCACATCGTCATACACAACTTCAATATTATTGACGGTAAGAATCGGCTCTTCGGTTTCAATTTTCTTTATGGGTTCACCCATCGCACTCGGCCTCTATTTTCACAATGCCCGTTGAAACGTGTTATTAACAGCGGCTGGATGGTGGACCCCGCAGGGTCCACCATGACCGTCAATTACATGCCGAGCCAGTCGTCGCGACGTGGCAGATCAGCAGTGTAAATCTTTTCCATCTTCAGCGTATCACCATCAATGCTGCGATAGACCATCACATTCAGGTTTCCACGGTGATCCTGATCGGTCCAGGTGTGTGGTGCGCAAACACCTTCCATACCGGCGGGTACATGATCCGTCATCTTCTCCATGGCGGCCTTCAGAGTGGGGCCGGTGATCTTGCCGGCCTTGTCAGCAGCCAGCATGGCATCACGCATGAACATGGCGGTACAGACACCACGCATGTAGTGCAGCGGACGTGCTTCCTCGCCACTGGGGTCGGAGATCTTGGAGATCTCTTTAACGGTCTTCATACCGGGGACATCGTCATACCAAGTGGATGCGGCTACAACCCAGGCCAGACCATTGCCATCGCTGCCGGTGGCTTTCATGGCGTTCTCATCCCAACCCCAGATGTTGGAGAGGAACTGGGTATCCACACCGACGGTTTTACAGGATTTCAACAGCGAAATGTTGGAACCGGAGGTGTTGGCCAGGTAGGCATAGTTGGCGCCGGAATCTTTCAGGGACAGGCACTGTGCCTTGAAATCACCCGGTTTCAGGGAGTAGACAATCGGGTTCAGGACCTCGAATCCCAGCTCTTTGGCATAGGCTTCGCAAGCCACTTTGGGAGAGTTGGGGTAGGGGTGGTTGTCACCCATGTGGACGTACTTGGGCGTGCCCTGACCACCTTTGTTCTTCCAGTCTTCAGCAGCCCACTGCACCACGGCACGACAGCCGTCAGAATAGGAAGGGCCGTAGAAGAAGTTATAGGGAGCCGGAGACTTGACGTACTTGGACTTACCCGTGGGGTCGGTCAGGTGACTGGAGTAGGAAGCGGACATGAAGAAGATCTTGTCCCGCGTTACGAATTTAACCAGTGCCTCGGTATCCGCTGTGCCCCAGCCCTGAATGGCGACAGGCTTGTTTCCCGACATCCATTTTTTGTAGGTGGATACGGCGCGTGGTGCGTTGTAGGAGTAGTCGACCGTGTCAAAATCGAGCATCTTGCCGTTGATGCCGCCATGTGCGTTGATGTAACTCATGGCATCGGCGATACCCTGGCCATAGGGTTTGCCGACATCAGAGGTCGGGCCGGTGTAAGCGGCCAGATGACCAACCTGAATGGACTCCTCGGCCACAACATTACCTGCGCCAAAAGCCAGAAGAGCGGAGCTAACCGCGATAGAAATTATATTTTTATGCATATTCTTCATCCTCAAATACCCGATGGGCATGTTGTGGGGTGATCCTCCCCCGTGTTATTGACACCGTCACAGGCGATTACTCGCGCTGCTGGGTTATCCTCTGGCTGATCGCCATACCGGGCTGTGCATATGGCCCGGGCTACCAAAAAGACCCGTGGGTCAATCCGGTAATTCTTCCCCCGCCGAATCCCTCACAAGGACGGCGAGATGATTTTTTACTGGTTCCCCGCCTGTATTTCAGACTCAAACCAGTGGTTTCCATCCGTCAGTAACTGAACGGATAGAGTTTCCAGTATGATTTGATCATCTTCCAGCGATGGGCCAGTCCGTCCGGCTCAAATATCAGGAACAGGATAATCGCCAGACCGATGGACATCTCTTTAATATAGGCCAGTGCATCGCCACCGCCAGACGGCATGACGTTAACCACGGTCTCCATCACTTCCGGCAGCAACACCATAAAGGCCGTACCGAGCAGGGTACCCATCACCGAGCCGAGACCGCCGATGATGACCATGCCCAGGAACTGGATGGAGAGCAGAATGGTGAATCCTTCCACCGAGACGAACCCCAGATAGTGGCCGAACAGGGCGCCACCGATGCCGGCATAAAATGAGGAGATACCAAACGAGAGTATCCGGTACTTGGTCAGATTGATACCCATGATCTCGGCGGACAGGTAGTGGTCCCGTACCGCGATAAAGGCCCGTCCGTCCCGGGTGCGCATCAGGTTGGCGCCCAGCAGGAACATGATGACCACCCAGAAGAGCACTACATAGAAGAAGGTCTCATCGGTGAAGAACTCGTAGCCGAACAGGCTGAACGGGTTGGCCATGGAGCCGGCAGAACCACCGGTAAACCAGTCTGCCCGGGCGAAAAAATCCTCCAGAATAAACTGGGATGCCAGGGTGGCGATGGCCAGGTAGAGACCCTTGATACGTCCGGCCGGTATACCGAAGATCAGGCCGACCGCAGTGGTCATCAGGCCCGCCAGAGGGATCGTCAGAAACACCGGGATGCCGGTGGTGTTATTCAGCCAGGCCGAAGCAAAGGCGCCAAAGCCGAAGAACGCCGCGTGGCCCAGGGAGATCTGTCCGGTGAATCCGACCAGGATATTCAGACCCAGGGCCGCGATGCCGTAGTAACCAATCTGAATCATCAGGTTCAGCAGGTAGGCATCCAGTACAAAGGGCGCACCCAGTAACAGCACCACAGTTGCAATGGCCACATTACGTGACATGGGTGTGGGAAAAATGGTGGTATCTGCTTTGTAGGTGGTTCTGAACTCACCACAACGCATTTGGGAATGTCCGCCGCCAGCCATACTTATATCCTCTCAATATCTTTAGTGCCAAACAGGCCGTACGGTTTGATCATCAGGATGATCACCAGAATGTAGAACGGCGCGACCGTGTAGAGGTTGCCCAGGTTGAGCCACTGACTGTCGACAAACTCCGCCAGGTTCTCCAGGATGCCGATGATCAGCCCGCCGACAATGGCACCAACGATCGAGTCCAGGCCGCCCAGAATGACCGCCGGGAACACCTTGATGCCGAAGAAGGAGAGGGCGGAAGAGACGCCGTTGACCATACCCACAACCACGCCGGCGAGGGCGGAAACCATGGCCGAGATGGCCCAGGCCATGGCAAACACCTGCTTGACCGAGATTCCCAGGCTCTGCGCCACCTGCTGATCGAACGCGGTTGCGCGCATGGCCAGGCCCATACGGGAATACTTAAAGAAGTAGTAGAAGCCGACCATGATAATGACCGAGATGATCAGACTCATGATATACGCGGTCTGGACCTGCAGCCCCAGAATGTTCATCGCTTCGTTTTCAAAAATTTGCGGATAGGGTTCCGCGAATACCCCGAACATCCAGCCCATGGCAGCCTGGAAGAAGATCGACAGGCCGATGGTCAGCATGATCACGGAGATCACCGGTTCGCCAATCATGGGACGCAGCACCACCACCTGCAGCACGATGCCGAACACCATCATGAACAGCAGTGTGACCGGGAAACCGATCCAGAACGGCAGGTTGAATTTCACCAGCAGGGCCCAGCAGACCCAGGCGCCAATCAGGAGGAATTCGCCCTGGGCGAAGTTGACCACCTGGGTGGATTTGTAGATGAGTACGAAACACATCGCGACAACCCCGTAGAGGGTGCCGATAATGGCTCCATTAACCAGTAGTTGGCCTAACAACTCGTAATTCATGGTCTTTCTCCTCAGGCCGCAGCCGATGAAGATGGATCTGTCAGACTGATCAGTTTCAGATCCGTGACAATCCGGGACTTGGTACCATCCTGGAAAGTAATCATGGTATCGACGTGAACCGAATCGGTGTCGCTGTAGATAGCATCGATAATCTCTTTATATTTCTCGGAGATCACCGAGCGGCGTACTTTCCGGGTCCGGGTCAGTTCGCCATCATCCGCGTCCAGCTCCTTGTAGAGCAGTACGAAACGCTGAATTTTGTGCGCCTCGGGCAGGGTCGCGTTGACCCCTTCAACCTCTTTTTGAAGCAGATCATAGACCGCCTCCTGAGTAGAGAGGCTGGTGTAGTTGGTGAATGCGATGCCTTTCTGTTCAGCCCACTTGGCGACAATGCCATAGCGTATGCAGATGATTGCGGTGAGGTAGGGCTTCTTGTCGCCCAGAATGACCGCCTCCGCCACGAACGGAGAGAACTTCAGTTTGTTCTCAATGAACTGGGGAGAGAAGTGAATGTTGTTGGTGGTGGTGGCGATATCCTTGATACGGTCGATCACCACCAGGTGGCCATTATCCTTCTTGATGTAACCGGCGTCACCGGTGTACATCCAGCCATCCCGCACATCCTTTTTGGACGCCTCCTCATCCTTGTAGTAGCCGAGGAACATACCGGAGTTGCGTGCGACAATTTCCCCCACACCCTGGTCGTCCGGTTCGTGAATCCTGATCTCGGTATTATCGAAGGGCAGGCCGACACTGTCGAAATCCACATCATTTTCAGCATGGATGGTATAGGCACCGCCCAATTCGGTCTGGCCATACAGCTGACGCAGGGGAACCCCCATGGCCAGGAAAAACTTGAACGTGTCCGGTCCCAGCGCGGCACCACCGGTAGCGGCTGAGCGCAGGTTGGTGAATCCCAGGCGGTCCTTGAGGGCACGGAAAAGCAGGAAGTGGGCCAGCGGTGATCGTTCACCACGCTCCAGCGCCTCCATGCCGATCTTCATGCCGTAGTTGTAGAGTTTCTGTTTCAGGGGGGTGGCATCCATCATGCGCGATTTAACGTCCGCGGAGATGCTCTCCCAGATTCTGGGTGCCAGCAGGACAAAAGTCGGGCCGATTTCACGCATATCACTCATCATGGTCTCGGTCCCTTCCACGAAGTTGACCGTGATGCGACTGATCAGTGACTGGGCTACCGCGTACACCTGCTCCATAATCCAGGGCAGGGGCAACATGGAGACATAGTCGTCCGATGGATACTTTGGGTCAGCCCGCAGGTAGGCGGAGCAGTGATCCAGGAAGGGACCGGTCTGCAACATGGCCATCTTGGGATGGGAAGTGGTACCGGATGTGGTACAGAGTACGCCCACATCCTCACCCTTGCCCTCGGCAACCAGCTTGTCATAGAGATCGGGTTGTTCCTGGTCGAGCTTCACGCCCATCTCGAGCAGGGTCTCCTGGCTCATCAGGCGGTCATCTTCATATTTACGCATGCCCCGGGGGTCATGGTAGGCGATGTGCTTGACGCAGGGGCACTCTTCGGTGATCTCCAGCAGCTTGTCGACCTGCTCCTCATCCTCAGCCATGATCAGTTTGGCTTCGGCGTAGTTGATCAGGTAGGCGACTTCCTGGTTCATGGAGTCCTGGTAGATACCCAGGCTCATGGCACCGATGGCGTGGGCGGCGATCTCGGCGTGCAGCCATTCCGGCCGGTTGTCGCCGATCACACCGACAACATCCCCCCGCCTGATGCCCATGGCGTACATGCCCAAGGCCATCTGCTTCACCGTGGTGTGGTAATCACGCCAGGTGAATTCGTTCCAGATTCCGAACTCTTTTTCACGCATGGCCACTTCGTCGGGCCATTGCTGGGCATTGTAGGCAAGCAGCTTGGGAAAAGTGTCGTACTTTTTTATATCGGGATAATTGGCGATCAGTGCTTTACTCATGCGCTTTTCTCTTTGCCGTCATTCACCGAGGTCTCTTCGTCCACCTCTTCGCCGAGGTAGGCTTTCTTGACATAGGGATCCGCCATCACTTCTTCCGGCAGCCCCTCGGCAATTTTTTTACCGAAATCCAACACCATGACACGGTGCGAGATATCCATCACCACGCCCATGTCATGTTCAATCATGATCACGGTCATGCCCCACTCTTCATTCAGGTCGTTGATGTAGCGGGCCATGTCCTCTTTCTCTTCCAGGTTCATGCCGGCCATGGGTTCATCGAGCAGGATCAGGTCCGGGCGCAATGCAATCGCCCGGGCCAGCTCGACCCGTTTGCGCAGACCATAGGAGAGGGTGCCGGCAACCGATTTGCGGATGTGGCTGATCTCCAGGAAGTCGATGATATCCTCCACTTCACGACGGTGCGTCAGCTCCTCCTTCTGGGCACCGGAGAACCAGTAGAGCGGACCGGTGATGAAGTTGTTTTTCAGCAGGTGATGACGCCCGACCATGATGTTGTCGAGGACGGTCATGTGACTGAACAGCGCCAGGTTCTGGAAGGTTCGGCCCATACCAAGGGTACAGCGATCGTTCGGCCGCAGCTTGGTGATGTCCTGACCTTTGAAAATGATCTGACCCTGATTCGGGTTGTAACGTCCCGAAACGCAGTTGAGCATCGAGGTCTTTCCCGCGCCGTTGGGGCCGATGATGGAGAACAGTTCGCCCTTGTTGACACTGAACTTGACGTTGCTCAAAGCGCGCACACCACCGAAAGTCAAAGTGACGTCGCGGACTTCAAGTAATGGGTTCTTATCGTTCATTGGCCTGCCTTCATGGTGTAAAGAAGACAATCCAAGGGGTACCTGCCTGGCATGGCTATGCCTACAGTCATATCCTCACTCCTCGTTTTGTCGCTAAAAGCGTACGGTTATCCAGAATGGTCTGGGTGCAAAAAACGACTAATTGCCCTGAAGCAATTACTAAATTCTTATTATGAGTCTATTAATTACGTTGACGTAAACGTCAATATTATCTGGCAACGCTATAGTAAACAGTTTCGATGGTCAACTCGGTTTGGCTGATCGGGTCGACCGTGTTCCTTAATCCTGTGTTTTCTCAGCCTGCCTCTTATTAAAGTAATATTTATTATTAATGGTTACCGGATCATATTTGCCTGAACCGGGTTGTTAGTGCGCCATCAGTACAGGTATTGCCATGTTCTTCAGCATGGCGCGGGTCACCCCACCCAGGATCAACTCCTGCAACCTGTGGTGACCATAGGCGCCCATCACCAGCAGATCCGCACTTTCATCCGCTGCACAAGAGAGCAGCATATTGGCCGGGTCCACGTCTTTCGTGGTCAGGTGTTCGGATGTTGCCTTAATGCCATGGCGTACCAGATGTTGCGTAATATCTTCCGCCGGGTTCTCGCCATGGCGTTTTTTGCCCTGATTCGGATTGATCGCGATCACGTTGACCTTGTTGGCATTCTGGATGAGCGGGATGGCGTCATTGACCGCCCGAACCGACTCTCTGCCGGTGTTCCAGGCCACCAGGACGCGCTTTCCCACATCCTTGAAGTCGCCCGCATAGGGCACGATCAGGGCCGGGCGCCCGCTCTGGAGTACCAGTTGCTCCGCCAGGTCAGGGGGGAGAATGCCGGCCGCGGTCTTGTGGTGATACTGGCTGATGATTGTAAGATCCATGTGCTGAGCTGCATGGATCAGCTGTTTGGTGACATCATCCTCTGAATTGGGCAGCTTGGAGACTTCCGTGACCAGTTCCACTTCTGCCTTGTCCGCCAGTTTCTGGTACTTGGCAAAGATCTCCTGGGCCGCTTTGTCATGCAGTTTGCGACGCTTGTCTTTGTTGTTACTCAACCCCAGGGAGAGTGGCATTACCTGGGTGTAGAGACAGAAGAGGGTGGCGCCATGACGCTTGGCGAGTTTCAAACCCAGCTTGAAGCGTTTTTCGCTTTTTGCTGAAGAGTCTGCGTGTACCAGAATATCTTTAAGCGGCATTGCGTGTCTCCTGAATCAGGGGTGCTACCCGAATCATTCTAATAGAGTATCGTCCTGATACATTTATATTATTGTTTATTAAATTACGTTAACGTAAACGTAATTGCAGCTAACACTAAATAAAAACCATGACCGGGTCAATAGTTTCTTGAAAGACTTTTTTTATCTGTATAACTAATTGAATTAACAGTTATATATGGTTGCTGAAAAGTCTCCGTCCGAGTCGGATTCAATCTGATATGCAGACCCTGATCAGAGAAATCAATCCCTGTATTAAATAGTCTGCTGTCGACCGCTGCTCCCGGGTCGGTGGAATAGATCAGAAATTGCGCCGGAATGCCTCTGCCTTATCGTTTTTTGATAGGTGGATCGGGTGCTGCTGCCTGGCTCCCGGCGATTCCGATGCATTGTTTATATCAGTCGGCGCCGTACAAGTCATGTTACTGTTCCGTTTTCGCCGTTAAGCATGGCGCGGTTCCCTGGCTGGGTTGGCCATAGCCGCTGTCAGAACCTATCCGGTGCGACACAAAAAAACCGCTCCCGGAAAGGGGAGCGGTCAGTCATTGGGCCAGGCGGGCGCAAAATTGTCTTTTCATCGAGCCTGGAAATCCGCTTTGCGCTTCTCCAGGAAGGCTCCCATGCCCTCTTTCTGATCGTCTGTAGAGAAGCAGAGACCAAATACTTCGCTCTCCAGCACGCAGGCGTTATCCAGATCCATATCCTGGCCGCGTTGTACCGCCTGTTTCACTAGCCGCACTGCAATCGGCCCTTTCTGGATTATCTGCCGGGCGGTCTCCAGCGCCTTCTCCATCAGTTCTTCTGCTGCATGGACGTGATTGACCAGGCCCCAGGTCAATGCCTGATCGGCCTTGATCTGCTGTCCGGTAACCAGCATTTCCATCGCCTTGGCGCGGCCGATCAACCGGGTCAGGCGCTGGCTGCCACCAAAACCGGGGGTCACCCCCAGGCTCACTTCCGGTTGGCCGAACTGGGCGCGTTCCGAGGCGATGATCCAGTCGCAGCTCATGGCCAGTTCGCAGCCGCCCCCCAGACAGTAACCGTTGACCACGGCGATAACCGGAATATCCAGAGTCTCCAGGCGTCGGAAGGCGCGCATCCCTTTCTGGGAGAATACCTGCCCCTCGATGGCGCTCTTGTTCTGCATCTCCGAGATATCGGCACCCGCCACGAAGGCTTTCTCTCCCGCACCGGTGACCAGCAGCACACGGGCGTCCGGGGTGTTGGCGATCTGTTCCCCGGCGGCGTAAATCTCGTCCAGGGTGGCGCTGTTGAGTGCATTGAAGCTGCGCGGGCGGTTTACCGTCAGCTGGTAGATGCCGGTTTCCACCTGTTCCAGGAGGATGTTTTCAAATTCCATAATGGCCTCGTTTGGGTTGTCAGTCAGGAGGTTCTGCTTGCCATGGTTGCCGGTTTCTGGCGGGGAGCCCTGGCTGGGCAAGCGGTCGGGATGGCGAGCCACCCGACCGCCATCAGGTGATCAGTAGTCGTAGAAACCTTTGCCACTTTTACGTCCCAGATAACCTGCATCCACCATCCGGCGGAGCAGGGGGCAGGGGCGGTATTTGGTATCCCCCAATCCCTCATGCAGCACCTCCATAATGGAGAGGCAGGTATCCAGACCGATCAGGTCGGCCAGGGCCAGCGGCCCCATAGGGTGGTTCATGCCCAGTTTCATCACCTCATCAATCGCTTCAACAGTAGCCACGCCTTCGTACAGGGTGTAAATCGCCTCGTTGATCATCGGCAGCAGGATGCGGTTGGAGACAAATCCCGGGCTGTCATTGACCTCCACCGGCACCTTGCCGATCTTTTTGGAGAGCTGATCAATCAACTGGTAAACCTCGTCGCTGGTCTGCAGGGCGCGGATCACTTCCACCAGTTTCATGACCGGAACCGGATTCATGAAGTGCATGCCGATCACCTTTTCCGGGCGAGCTGTCTCCCGGGCAATGCGGGTCAGGGATATGGATGAGGTGTTGGTGGCCAGTACCGCCTCCGGTTTACAGATACGATCCAGCTCCTGGAAGATTTTGCATTTGATCTCCAGATTTTCGCTGGCCGCTTCCACCACCAGGTCCACATCGGCCAGTTTGGCCAGGTCGGTGACACCGGTGATGTTGTCCAGGGTGGCTGATTTGTCCGCTTCGCTGATCTTCTCTTTCTTCAGCATGCGATCGAGACTTTTGTTGATCGTATCCAGGCCGCGCTGCAGTGGGGCGTCGGCAATGTCATGCAGAATGACCTTGAATCCGGACGCTGCGAAGACCTGGGCAATGCCGTTCCCCATGGTACCGGCCCCGATGACACCAACTGAACTAATTTGCATATCTACCTCTGACTAAAGTGAAAGTTAAAACCATTTACCGGGACTCCGGTATTTACAGCAAAAGCTGTTACTGAGTCGCCGTATTACGCTTTTCCGGGATGGGTTATCAGCCCGCCGGGCACCTGGTTTAGCGCTCCGGGAACGCCGGGCCAGGTTCGGTGGTTATCCATCAGGCGATCTTTTGCGGCCCTGTCAGATGTCCTGGTTCGGCCAGTTCATTACAATAATCACCTGATTAATATAATTTAAAAAAACAATAAGATAACAAAACTTATTAATGCTTGTTATCAAAAAAAGGGGCGGTAGCCGCCCCTGATCTGGTTTACATGTTACGGCGGTACTGACCGCCCACTTCGTAGAGGGCGTTGGAGATCTGCCCCAGTGAGCAACTGCGCACGGCGTTCATCAGCTCGACAAAGATGTTCTGGTTGTTGATGGCGGCTGTACGAATCCGCTCCAGTGCTTCATCGGCAGTATCAGCGTGGCGTTGATGGAACTCTTTCAGTCGGGTGATCTGACTCTGCTTTTCCGCCTCGGTTGAGCGGGCCAGTTCGATGGTCGTCTCCTGATTGCCCTTCGGGTTCAGGAAGGTGTTGACCCCGATGATGGGCAGGGAGCCGTCGTGCTTTTTGTGCTCGTAGTAGAGCGATTCGTCCTGAATCTTGCCGCGCTGGTAACCGGTCTCCATAGCGCCCAGTACACCGCCACGCTCGGAGATGCGCTCGAACTCACTGAGAACCGCCTCTTCAACCAGTTCGGTCAGCTCCTCGATGATAAAGGCGCCCTGGTTCGGGTTCTCGTTTTTGGTCAGGCCCCACTCGTTATTGATGATCAGCTGGATGGCCAGTGCACGGCGTACCGACTCTTCAGTTGGCGTGGTGATCGCCTCGTCATAGGCGTTGGTGTGCAGGCTGTTGCAGTTGTCATAGATGGCGATCAGCGCCTGCAGGGTGGTACGGATATCGTTGAAATCCATCTCCTGGGCATGCAGGGAGCGACCGGAGGTCTGAATATGATACTTCAGTTTCTGGCTGCGTTCATTGGCGCCATACTTGAAGCGCATGGCGGTCGCCCAGATGCGCCGGGCCACCCGGCCCATCACGGTGTACTCCGGGTCCATGCCGTTACTGAAGAAGAACGACAGGTTCGGGGCAAATTCGTCGATGTCCATTCCCCGGGCCAGGTAGGTTTCCACGTAGGTGAAGCCGTTGGCCAGGGTGAAGGCGAGCTGGGAGATCGGGTTGGCCCCTGCTTCGGCGATGTGATAGCCGGAGATGGAGACCGAGTAGAAGTTGCGCACCTGGTTGTGGACGAAATACTCCTGGATGTCGCCCATCAGCTTGAGGGCGAACTCGGTGGAGAAGATGCAGGTGTTCTGGCCCTGGTCCTCTTTCAGGATATCCGCCTGTACCGTGCCCCGCACATTGGAGAGGGCCCAGGCGCGAATCTTCTCGATCTCTTCGTCAGTGGGCTGGCGGCCGTTGTCGCTCTCGAACTTTTCAATCTGCTGGTCGATAGCGGTGTTCAGGAACATGGCCAGGATCATCGGTGCAGGGCCGTTGACGGTCATGGAAACCGAGGTGCTCGGGTTGCAGAGATCGAAACCGTCATAGAGCGCCTTCATGTCATCCAGGGTGGCGATGGATACGCCGGAGTTACCGATCTTGCCGTAGATGTCTGGCCGTTCATCCGGGTCACAGCCGTACAGAGTGACCGAGTCAAAGGCGGTTGAAAGTCTTTTTGCATCAGAGTGTTCCGACAACTTCTTAAAGCGTCGGTTAGTCCGGAAGGCGTCCCCTTCACCGGCGAACATCCGGGTTGGATCCTCGCCCTCGCGCTTGAAGGCGAACACGCCAGCGGTGTAGGGGAATGTACCCGGGACGTTCTCCAGCAGCAGCCACTTGAGCAGCTCGCCATGGTCCTCAAACTTGGGCAGCACCACCTTGGGGATCTTGGTGCCGGAGAGGGTCGTGCGGGTGATCTGGGTGCGGATCTCCTTGTCACGGATCTTCACCACATATTCATCACCGGCGTAACTCTCCTTAACCTGTGGCCAGATCTCCAGCAGTTTTTTAGCCCTCTGATCCAGCGCCTGGTCACGCTTGGCGATCAGCCCGTCCAGATCCGCCACTTCGGTGCCGGCTTCACTCAGCATGCGTTTGGTTTCGGTCAGCTGCTGACGCTCCCGGGCAATGCGGGACTGGGTTGCCACGGTCTTTTTGTAATCCCGTACCGTCTCGGCGATCTCCGCCAGGTAGCGCGCCCGCTGAGGCGGAACGATGACCTGCTTGCCGGTGGAGCATTTTTCGCTGCTGCGGGGGAGGGCGTCTTCACTGACGCCCATACCCAATTCCGCCAGCTTGTCCCGCAGACCGTGATAGAGGGCTGTGACCCCTTCATCGTTGAAACGGGCTGCAATGGTGCCGTATACCGGCATCTCCTCCACCGGCGTGGAGAATGACTCGCGATTGCGCTGTACCTGCTTACGCACATCCCGGAAGGCGTCCTCGGCTCCCTTGCGGTCAAACTTGTTAATGGCAATGAAGTCGGCGAAGTCCAGCATGTCGATCTTTTCCAGCTGGCTCTGGGCACCGAACTCCGGGGTCATCACGTAGAGCGAGGCGTCCACCAGGGGGACGATACCGGCATTACCCTGGCCGATACCCGGGGTCTCCACAATGATGAAATCAAATCCGGCCAGTTTGCAGGCCTTGACGATATCCGCCACATAGTTGGGCACTTCTCCGCTGGCATCCCGGGTGGCAACCGAACGGAAGAAGATATTCGGATGTTCAATGGCATTCATGCGGATGCGGTCGCCAAGCAGGGCGCCACCGGTTTTCCGCCGGGTCGGATCCACCGCGATGATGGCGATCTTCAGCTGATCCTGCTGGCCCAGCCGGAAGCGGCGGATCAACTCGTCGGTCAGGGATGACTTGCCGGAACCGCCGGTGCCGGTGATACCCAGTACCGGGATCTGTTTCTTGATCCCCTGCAGGGCGTCATCTATCTGGTCCGGCAACTTGCTGGTTTCGGTACTGTTTTCCAGGCGTGTGATGATCTGGGCCAGTGCCCTCAGGTCGCCCTTGAGCACCGGATCGAGACTGTCCGGTGCAAACTGTCCAGGGTCAAAGTCACTCTGCTCCATGGCGAACTGAATCATGCCCTGCAGCCCCATATGCTGGCCATCTTCGGGGGAGAAGATGCGGGTCACGCCGTAATCGTGCAGCTCCTTGATCTCTTCCGGTACGATCACGCCACCGCCGCCGGCAAAGACCCTGATCTCCTCGCCGCCATGCTCTTTCAGCATGTCCACCATGTACTTCAGATACTCCACGTGGCCGCCCTGGTAGGAGCTGATGGCGATACCCTGGACATCCTCCTGCAGGGCGGCATTGACGATTTCAGCTACTGAGCGGTTGTGCCCCAGATGGATCACCTCCGCGCCCTGTGCCTGGAGGATGCGCCGCATGATGTTGATAGAGGCGTCATGGCCATCGAACAGACTGGCGGCTGTTACGAAGCGAATCTTGTTCTGTTGCGGGGCAATGTTGACCACATTGCTTGTCTGTGGGGCGTTAGACATGATGTCTCCAGTGTGATTCTTTAACTTACTGTAAATAATAGAAATATCAACTCACTGATGGTAAAGTTAGCGCTTTTTGAAACGCTCTATCAGTAGCGTATTGAGACTAAAACTACCTTACGTTAACGTAAACGTCAATAATATCCTGTGCGCTTGCCGGCGGGGTTGGCATCGGACAGCGGAGCATGTTGAAAATGCAAAGAATAGTGACGTTAACGTTAACGTAGGTTATAACAAGTAAGTGACAGGTTTTACCGTTCAGCGTCGTCACCGTTGAGTATGGCATCCGGTGAAGCAAAATGTAGTCGATTTTTGTGTGGCAACTTTAACCATTATAAATGGCGTCCGGTGGGACGTACTGAATAATAAAAACTACTATTCGAGAGGGGTGGAACAGAATAAATGGATAATCTACACGACGAACCGGCAGACGATTTAGAGACCATGAGCGGCATCAGTTATAGCATCTCCGAACTGGCTAAAGAGTTCGATGTCACCCCAAGGGCGATCCGTTTTTATGAGGATCAGGGTCTGATAGCCCCAAGCCGGAAAGGGCGTCGCCGTGTTTATCGGGAACGGGACAGGGTACGTCTGAAACTGGTATTGCGTGGTAAGCGACTCGGATTTGCCCTTTCCGAGGTAAAAGAGTTGTTTGACCTCTATGACACCTCTCCAGGGGAAGTGGGGCAGTTAAATTTTTTACTGGACAAAATTAAAGCCCGTCGCGCCATGCTTGAGCAGCAGCGGCAGGATATCGAGGCGGTGCTTCACGAGATGGCGAGCGTCGAAAAGCGTGCGCTGAATGTGCTGAGTGAATTGCAGGGCGAGGCTCCCTGAGACGCATCGACGCAGACCCCGTCACTGTTTCCACATAATCGGTCCCCACTCCCTAATTAAATATCTCCGTAAATACCCGGTGGCAATATGGGTGATCGATTATGCTTGGGTGATGGAGCAGGATTGCGATACTCCTGTCAGCTCTGCCGGTCTGGACTCCGGACAGGACAAACCGGGTGGGGGTGTTTGCAGCGGGGACTCTGTCGGTCAGTTGTGTAGAGGATGCCGACTGCTGTGATGGGTCCGCGGGATCCGGATGTCGGAAAGTATTTCCCGCCCCCCTTTATTACTAGCGCAAATATGGATGGTAGTTGCGGTTGCAGATCAAGGTTGACGTTAACGTAAACGTAATATATGTTCTGTGTCGGTTGTTGATTTCCGGCAGATCCCGGTTACGGATAATAATTACCAGATTGATCTGCCCTGGTGGGTACCTGTGTACTGTTTCAGGCTTGCCGACCACACCTGCTCTGCCTATTTTTTAAAAGGCTGCCTGCTGGCAACAGCACCTGATAAGGAGAAATCTGAATGATCCACCTGCCTTCACTGAATTTTGATCTGGGTGAGACCGTGGAAATGCTGCGTGACTCGGTACGGGAGTTTTCTGCTGCCGAAATCGCACCCATCGCGGCAGAAACCGACGAGAAGAATGAATTCCCGAACCATCTATGGAAAAAGCTGGGCGATATGGGGCTGTTGGGTATCACCGTTGCCGAAGAGTTCGGCGGCAGTGAAATGGGCTACCTGGCCCATATTGTGGCAATGGAGGAGATCAGCCGCGCTTCCGCTTCCATTGGACTGAGCTATGGCGCCCACTCCAATCTCTGCGTTAACCAGATCAAGCGCAACGGCACCCAGGCGCAGAAAGAGAAATACCTGCCAAAACTGATTTCGGGCGACCATATCGGTGCCCTGGCCATGTCTGAACCGAATGCGGGATCCGACGTGGTGGGTATGCGACTCAAGGCCGAGAAGAAGGGTGATCGTTACATTCTCAACGGTAACAAGATGTGGATCACCAACGGTCCCGATGCCCACGTCATGGTGGTCTATGCCAAGACCGATCCCGCCGCCGGCCCGAAGGGTATTACCGCTTTCATTATCGAACGGGAGTTTGGCGTCAAGAGCGCCCAGAAACTGGACAAACTCGGCATGCGCGGCTCCAACACCGGTGAGCTGGTGTTCGAGGATGTGGAGGTGCCGGAAGAGAATATCCTCGGGGAACTGAACCAGGGTGTCAGGGTACTGATGAGCGGACTTGACTACGAACGCGCCGTACTCTCCGGTGGTCCCCTCGGTATCATGCGGGCCTGCATGGACGTGGTGGTGCCCTATATCCACGAACGGCAGCAGTTTGGCCGCCCCATCGGTGAATTTGAACTGATGCAGGGCAAAATGGCTGATATGTATACCACCATGAATGCCTGCCGGGCCTACGTCTATGCTGTGGGTAAGGCGTGTGATCGTGGCGAGACCACCCGTAAAGACGCCGCCGGCGCCATACTCTATTGTGCCGAGAAGGCGACCTGGATGGCACTGGAAGCGATTCAGACCCTGGGCGGCAATGGTTATATCAACGAATATCCCACCGGACGTCTGCTGCGGGACGCAAAGCTCTATGAGATCGGTGCCGGTACATCGGAGATCCGTCGTATGCTGATCGGTCGCGAGTTGTTCAACGAGACCCGTTAACCGGTCGGGGCAGGAGTGGGGCGTCAGGTCAGGTCGGTTAACCCCGAAGCGCGGGAACCGGCCCTGCTCCCCGGCAGTATCAAACCCGCCACAACGGGTTCATTGGTGCGAACCGTGTCGATCGCTTTGCAGCGTCCCATGTGTATCAGTTTTTCCCGGCCATCCCGAATGGCCGGTTAGTGACAGATTCAGTTGTCTATTTGTATAAACCGGAGTTATCCCATGAGTGATCCAATTGTCATTGTCGATATTGCCCGCACCCCGATGGGGGGTTTTCAGGGCGTCCTCTCTTCACTGACCGCGCCCCAGCTCGGCGCCGCGGCCATTGCCGCCGCCGTGTCACGGGCCGGTATCAGCAGTGAGGATGTACAGGAGGTACTGATGGGTAATGTGCTGACCGCCGGAATCGGCCAGGCGCCCACCCGCCAGGCGGCGATCGGCGCCGGCATTCCACTGAACGTACCCTGCGCCGGCATCAGTAAGGTGTGTGGCTCCGGCATGAAGGCGGTGATGCTGGCCCACGACCTGATCAAGGCCGGCACCAACGAGGTCATGGTGGCAGGTGGTATGGAGTCCATGACCAACGCCCCCTACCTGCTGGAGAAGGCCCGTGGCGGTTACCGTCTGGGTCACGGCAAGACCATGGATCACATGTTCCTGGATGGGCTGGAAGACGCCTACTTTGATCGGGGCGCATTGATGGGGACTTTTGCCGAGCAGTGTGCCGATCATTTTAATTTTACCCGTGAACAGCAGGATGAATTTGCCATCGCCTCCCTCAGTCGCGCCAATGCGGCAATCGAAGCAGGCCGCTTCGAGCGGGAGATTGTGCCGGTGACCGTTTCCAGCCGTAAAGGTGATACCGAGGTGGCGACTGACGAACAACCCGGTAATGCCCGTCCGGAGAAGATCCCTAGCCTGCGTCCTGCTTTCCGCAAAGATGGCACGGTGACCCCGGCCAACTCCAGTTCTATCTCCGATGGTGCGGCAGCCCTGGTGCTGATGCGCGCTTCAGAAGCGGAGCGTCGCGGTCTCTCGCCCAAGGCGGTGATTCGCGGACATGCCGGCTATGCCGGCGAACCCCGTTGGTTCACCACCGCCCCGGTCTACGCCATGCAGAATCTGTTGCAGCGCCTGGAGTGGAAAACCGATGACGTGGATCTGTGGGAGATCAACGAGGCCTTTGCCGTAGTGACCATGGCAGCCATGCGCGAAATGGAGCTGGATCATGAGAAGGTCAACGTGAACGGTGGCGCCTGCGCGCTGGGTCATCCGATTGGTGCCTCGGGTGCGCGTATCATCGTCACCCTGTTGGCCGCACTGGAAGAGAAGGGGCTGAAACGGGGTGTCGCTTCGCTCTGCATCGGCGGCGGTGAGGCGACGGCGGTGGCGATCGAGCGGGTTTAACCGCTGCCGACGGGGCGCCGTCCTACGGTGATGAGCCGTAGGGTGGGCACGTTTTTGTGCCCACCCGGCGCCCTGGAACAGTTTCAGCGGCCGTCGCCATCAATCGATGGCTGGAAAAGTAAAAAATAACTCACAGGAGTTTCTGCATGATCCTCACTGAAGAACAGCGCATGATCCGCGATATGGCGCGTGATTTTGCCCGGGAGCGCCTCGCGCCCAATGCCGCCGAGTGGGACCGGGAGAGTATCTTCCCCGCCGAAGAGCTGAAGGAGTTGGGGGCGTTGGGTCTGTTTGGCATGACTATCCCGGAAGAGTGGGGTGGTGCCGGTACCGACTATGTTTCATTCGCCCTGGCGATCGAAGAGATTGCTGCCGGCGATGGCGCCTGCTCGACCATTCTGAGCGTGAACAACTCGGTGGTCTGTGGACCGTTGCTGAAATTTGGCAGTGACTATCTCAAGGAGACCTACCTGAAGCCGCTCGCTTCCGGTGAGATGCTGGGTTGCTTCTGCCTCACCGAGCCCCAGGCCGGCTCCGATGCGGCGGCCCTGAAGATGCGCGCGGTGCGGGATGGCGATGAGTATGTGCTGAATGGCACTAAGCAGTTCATCACCTCCGGCAAGTATGCCCAGGTTGCGATTGTCTTTGCGGTGACCGATCCGGCCGCCGGTAAGCGGGGCATCAGTGCCTTTGCCGTGCCCACCGACAACCCGGGCTACAAGGTGGCCAAT
The DNA here is from genome assembly GCF_001007875.1 of Sedimenticola thiotaurini. NCBI lineage: Bacteria > Pseudomonadati > Pseudomonadota > Gammaproteobacteria > Chromatiales > Sedimenticolaceae > Sedimenticola > Sedimenticola thiotaurini. The sequence goes on from NZ_CP011412.1 coordinate 582,060, forward strand.
ATCGAGCACAAGATGGGTCAGCACGCGTCAGACACGGCCCAGATCTTTTTCGACGACTGCCGGATTCCGGCGGACCACCTGATTGGCAAAGAGGGCGAAGGGTACAAGATTGCCCTGAGCAATCTTGAAAGCGGGCGCATCGGTATCGCGGCCCAGAGTGTGGGTATGGCCCGGGCCGCTTACGAGGCAGCCCTCGATTATGCCCGGGAGCGGGAGAGTTTCGGCACCGCGATCATGAATCACCAGGCGGTGGGTTTCCGGTTGGCCGACATGGCCACACAACTGGAAGCGGCCCACCTGATGGTGATGAATGCGGCGGTCCTGCGGGACGCCGGTGAACCCTGCCTGAAGCAGGCCTGCATGGCCAAGCTGTTTGCTTCCGAGACGGCGGAAAAGGTCTGTTCCGCGGCCATCCAGGTACACGGTGGTTACGGCTATCTGAATGATTTCCCGGTTGAGCGGATCTATCGGGATGTACGTATTTCACAGATCTATGAAGGCACCAGCGATATACAGCGCATCGTGATCTCCCGCGCTATCGCCGAGGAGTAGGCTATGGCTGCTGCGCCACTGGAGTTCTATTTCGACTTCTACTCGCCCTATGGTTACCTGGCCAGTGCCCGGATTGACGAAATAGCCAGTCGGCATGGTCGGGAGGTGATCTGGCGTCCGTTCCTGGTCGGGGCAACTTTCGCCCTGACCGGCGCCCGCCCGCTGGTGGATATTCCCCTGTTGGGTGACTACTCGTTACATGACATGGAGCGTTGCGCCCGGGAACAGGGTGTGGCCTTCCAACTGCCGGAGAACTTTCCCAAGGCGGCATTGGCGCCGTCACGGGCCTTTTACTGGCTGGTGGATAGCCAGCCCGAGACCGCCCGGCAACTGGCCCGGGCGGTTTACCACGCGACCTTTGCCGAGGGGCGCGATGGCACGGCGGCAGACCTGGTGGCGGATCTGGCCGAGCCGTTGGGGGTCGATCGGCAGCAGTTGCTGGAAGGAATACAGCGCCCGGAAGTTAAGGAGCGCCTGAAACAGGAGACCGAGGCGGCAGTGGCCCGTGGCGTATTCGGCTCGCCCTTTATATTTGTGGATGACGAACCGTTCTGGGGTAACGACCGACTGGAACAGGTGGACCGCTGGTTAGCAACAGGAGGCTGGTAATGTCGGTCATCAAGAGCAGTGTCAATCGCAAGAGCGAACAGTACCGGGAAAATCAGGCGGCCATGCAGGCGCTGCTGGCTGATCTGCGGGATCGGGTGGATGAGATTGCCCGGGGTGGTGGCGATCGGGCCCGGGAGAAACATCTGAAACGGGGCAAACTGCTGCCCCGTGAGCGTATCCGGGTGCTGCTGGATACCGGCTCACCATTCCTGGAGCTGTCTCAGTTTGCCGCCTACGGCATGTACAACAACGAGGTTCCCGCTGCCGGTGTGATCACCGGTATCGGTCGGGTCTGTGGCCAGGAGTGCATGATCGTGGCCAACGATGCCACGGTGAAGGGCGGCAGCTACTTCCCCATGACGGTGAAGAAGCATATCCGCGCCCAGGAGATTGCCCGGGAGAACCATCTGCCCTGTATCTACCTGGTGGATTCCGGCGGTGCCAACCTGCCGAGTCAGGACGAGGTATTCCCGGACCGGGAGCACTTCGGGCGCATCTTCTATAACCAGGCCAATATGTCGGCCCAGGGCATCCCGCAGATCGCGGTGGTGATGGGCTCCTGCACAGCGGGTGGCGCCTACGTGCCGGCCATGTCGGATGAGAGCATTATCGTCAAGGAGCAGGGCACCATCTTTCTGGGTGGACCACCGCTGGTAAAGGCCGCCACCGGTGAAGTGGTGACGGCGGAAGAGCTGGGTGGTGCGGATGTGCATTCCCGGGTCTCCGGTGTCACCGATCACTATGCCTTGAACGACTCCCATGCCCTGGGGCTGGCGCGACGGGTGGTCGGTACCCTGAACCGGGACAAACAGCCGGGCGTGGCCCTGCGCCAGCCGGTGGAGCCGCTCTATCCGAAAGAGGATATCTACGGCATCGTGCCGACCGATCTGCGCAAGCCCTACGACATCCGCGAGGTGATCGCCCGGGTGGTGGATGGCAGCGAGCTGGACGAGTTCAAGAAACTTTACGGTACCACCCTGATCTGCGGCTTTGCCCACATTCACGGGTACCCGGTGGGGATCATCGCCAACAACGGCATTCTCTTCTCAGAGGCGGCCCAGAAGGGTGCCCACTTTGTGGAGCTCTGTGCCCAGCGCGGTATTCCGCTGGTGTTCCTGCAGAACATCACCGGTTTCATGGTGGGCAAGAAGTACGAGGCCGGTGGCATTGCCAAGGACGGGGCCAAGATGGTGACAGCGGTAGCCTGCGCCAAGGTGCCTAAGTTCACGGTGATTGTGGGCGGCAGTTTCGGTGCCGGTAACTACGCTATGTGTGGTCGTGCCTACGGCTCCCGCTTCCTCTGGATGTGGCCCAATGCCCGGGTCTCGGTGATGGGGGGAGAGCAGGCCGCCAATGTGCTGGGGCAGATCAAGCGGGATGCGTTGGAAGGCCGGGGTGAGAACTGGTCGGCAGAAGAGGAGGAGGCGTTCAAGGCGCCGATCCGTGATCAGTATGAACGCCAGGGTCATCCTTACTATGCCAGTGCCCGACTCTGGGATGATGGCATCATCGACCCGGCGGATACCCGTACCGTGCTGGGGCTGGGACTTTCCGCTGCGCTCAATGCGCCGGTGGAGAAGACCCGGTTCGGCATCTTCAGGATGTAACAGGGAGCCCATGCTATGACGGCAGATAACTCGGTAATCGTGGCGGTGGATGGGCGCGGTGTGGCGACACTGACCATCAATCGTCCTGAGATTCATAACGCATTCGACGATCAGCTGATCGAGCGGATGCTGCAAGCCCTGGAGTCGATTGAAAACGACTCCCGGGTGCGGGTGGTGGTGCTGGGCTCCGAGGGCAAAAGCTTCTCGGCCGGTGCCGATCTGAACTGGATGCGCCGCATGGCGGATTACGGCGAGGCGGAAAACCTGGCCGATGCCCGCATGCTGGCCAGGTTGATGGAGCGGTTGAATGGCCTCAGCAAGCCCACGATTGCCCGGGTGCAGGGGGCGACGTTTGGCGGTGGCGTCGGGCTGGTGGCCTGCTGTGATATGGCCGTGGCGGCAAGCGGGGCGAAGTTCTCCCTGTCGGAAGTGCGCCTGGGCCTGATTCCGGCAGTTATCTCACCCTATGTGATCGCCGCCATGGGGGAGCGGGCCGCACGGCGTTACTTCCTCACCGCTGAGCGGTTTGACGCTGCCGAGGCGTTGCGCCTGGGGTTGCTGCATGCGGTGGTGCCGGAGGAACAGCTGCAGTCCCGGGTTGACAGCCTGGTCGATGAGTTACTGAAAGGTGGTCCGGCCGCCCAGGCTGCAGCAAAGTCCCTGATCTTTGCCGTCGCCCGTCAGCCCACCAGCGCAGCGGTGATCGAGGATACCGCCAAACGCATTACCACCACCCGGGCTTCGGACGAGGGCAAGGAGGGACTGAGTGCCTTTCTGAATAAACGTAAACCGGCCTGGATAGCAGAGGACCTGCAGTGATGTTTGACAAGATATTGATCGCCAACCGGGGCGAGATCGCCTGCCGGGTTGCCCGTACCGCCCGCCGTCTTGGCATCACCACCGTGGCGGTCTACTCCGAGGCCGATGCGGATGCCATGCATGTGACCCTGTGTGACGAGGCCTATCTGATCGGACCGGCGGCCGCTAAGGAGAGCTACCTGCGGGCGGACAAGATTCTGGCGGTGGCGAAGGCGTCCGGTGCTCAGGCGGTACATCCCGGTTACGGCTTCCTGTCGGAAAATGCCGAGTTTGCCGAGGCGTGCCAGGCGGCGGGTATCGTGTTTATCGGCCCACCCGCAGCGGCCATCATCGCCATGGGTTCCAAGAGCGAAGCGAAGCGCATCATGAGTGAGGCCGGTGTGCCGCTGGTGCCCGGTTATCACGGCGATGATCAGAGCGACGAACGCCTCAGACAGGAGGCGGATGCCATGGGCTATCCGTTGCTGATCAAGGCGACCGCCGGCGGTGGTGGCAAGGGTATGCGGGTGGTGGAGAAGGCGGGAGATTTTCTCACCGGCCTGAATGCCGCCAAACGGGAGGCGATCGCCTCGTTCGGCGATGACAAGGTGCTGCTGGAGCGCTACCTGCTGGCACCCCGCCACGTGGAGCTGCAGGTGTTCGCCGATACCCAGGGCAACGCGGTACATCTGTTTGAGCGGGACTGTTCGGTACAGCGACGGCACCAGAAGGTGCTGGAGGAGGCGCCGGCGCCCGGTATGACCCCTGAACTGCGTGACGCCATGGGTGAGGCCGCCATCAACGCCGCCAAGGCGATCGGCTACGTGGGTGCCGGCACCGTGGAGTTCCTGCTGGACAGCGATGGCAAGTTCTACTTCATGGAGATGAATACCCGCTTGCAGGTGGAACACCCGGTGACCGAAATGATCTCCGGACAGGATCTGGTGGAGTGGCAGCTCAAGGTGGCGGCGGGTGAGGCCTTGCCCTTGGCCCAGTCCGAATTGCGTATTAACGGCCACGCCTTCGAGGCCCGGGTCTATGCCGAGAATCCGGCGCGGGAGTTCCTCCCCGCCACCGGCACACTGCGTTATCTGCAGACCCCCGAGACCGGTCCCTGCGTGCGGGTCGATACCGGTGTGGAGCAGGGTGACGAAGTGAGTGTCCATTACGACCCGATGATCGCCAAGCTGATTGTCTGGGGCGAGGACCGGGCCAGCGCCCTGCACAAACTGCGTGCGGCCCTGGCAGATTACCGAATCGTGGGTGTAACCACCAACCTGGAGTTTCTCTCCACCCTGTGCGCCCTGCCTGCGTTTGGCAACGCCGAGCTGGATACCGGGTTCATTGATAAACACGAAGCGGAGTTGTTCCCGGTTACTGAGCCGGTATCGGACGATATCCTGGCCATCGCCGCCCTGTATGAGCTGCTGGTGGAGCAACGCGATATTTTACAACGCCAGGCCCGATCCAATGATCCTTTCTCGCCCTGGGGCAGCGCCACCGGCTGGCGTATGAACCAGGACAGTTTCCACCAGTTGCACTGGGCGAGCGGTGAACAGCAGGGGAGTGTGGTGGCGCACTACCGGGATGGCAGCTTCCTGCTGGAACTGCCCGGCGGCGACTGCCTGGTGTCCGGGGAATTGCTGGAGAATGGTGATCTGCTGGCGGATCTGGCGGGACGTCGTTTCAAGGTGGCGGTAATCAAGCACGATCAGGAACTGACCATCCTGCACCAGGGGCGCTCCTGGCAGCTGCTGCTCTCCGACCCACGTCTGGAGGCGCTGGAAGGTGAAGGGGCTGGCGGCAGCCTGGTGGCACCCATGACCGGTAATGTTATCGCCATCCACGTGCAGGAGGGCGATGCGGTGAAGCAGGGTGATGCGGTGATGATCGTCGAGGCGATGAAGATGGAGCACACCATTACCGCCCCGGCCGACGGCACGGTGAAAGAGGTGCGTTTTGCCGTTGGCGATCAGGTGCAGGATGGCGAACCACTGCTGGTGATCGAGTAGTGGATGGTGTTCAAAGGTAAAGACCGCAGAATCAGTTAGTCGAAAGGTCATCACCGGACAGATAACCCCGGGTCGCTGAGCAGGCCCATACAGGGCACGGCAGAGGAGCAACTATGCAACTACCCCAACAGGTAAAGATCGTCGAAGTGGGGCCCCGGGACGGACTGCAGAATGAGTCCGCCTCGGTGCCGGCGGAGATCAAACTGGAGTTGATTCAAAAACTTGAACAGGCCGGTTTGTCGGTGATCGAGGCGGGTAGTTTTGTCTCCCCCAAGTGGGTGCCCCAGATGGCCTCCAGCGCGGAAGTCTACCAGTCCATTGAACAGAAACCGGGTGTCAGCTATCCCATGCTGGTGCCCAATCTACGTGGCCTGGAGAGCGCGCTGGCGGTTGGCGTAGAGGAGATTGCCATCTTCGCAGCCGCTTCCGAGAGCTTTACCCGGAAGAATATCAACTGTTCGATCGATGAGAGCATTACCCGTTACGGCGACGTGATGGAGCAGGCCCGGCAACACAATCTCAGGGTGCGGGGTTATGTCTCCTGCGTGCTGGGATGCCCCTACGAGGGGGCGATAGCCGTCGAACGGGTCGCCGAAGTGGCCCAGCGGCTGTATGAGATGGGCTGCTATGAGATCTCCCTGGGCGATACCGTGGGTGTCGGCACTCCGGTCCAGGCGCAGCAGATGATCGACGCAGTGGCGGAACGGGTGCCGATGGAGAGACTGGCGGCCCATTTCCATGACACCTATGGCCAGGCGCTGGCCAATCTGTTTGCCGTGTTGCAGCGGGGTGTGAGCGTCATTGACAGCTCGGTCTCCGGGCTGGGGGGGTGCCCCTACGCCAAGGGTGCCTCGGGAAATGTGGCCACCGAAGATGTGCTCTATATGCTCAACGGAATGGGTATAGAGACCGGCGTCGATATGTCGAAGCTGGTAGAGGCGGGCCGCTTTATCAGCGACTTTCTGCAACGGCAGCCGGCCTCGAAAGTGGCCCGGGCCCTGATAGCCGCCGATTGACTTTCCGGCCCAGTCCAGTGACCGGGCCAAGCCTCTGACAGAGGATATCCGTTGCAGGGCAGTCCCGCCCGCACAGGACAAAACAATAACGGGACATGATTACAAAAATTCAGAGAGGAGATAGAGATGTCCGATAAGCCGATCAGCCGTTTTCCCATACCCGATATCAACGCACTGCCCGAGGATATCAAAGCCACCATACTGGGCGTGCAGGAGAAATCGGGCTTTATTCCGAATATTTTTCTCGTCCTGGCCCATCGTCCGGACGAGTTTCGTGCCTTCTTTGCGTACCATGATGCCCTGATGGAGAAGGAGAGCGGGCTCACTAAAGGTGAGCGGGAGATGATCGTGGTGGCCACGTCCAGCGCCAACCAGTGCATCTACTGTGTGGTGGCTCATGGCGCCATTCTGCGCATTCGGGAGAAGAATCCACTGATCGCGGATCAGATCGCGGCGAACTATCGCAAGGCGGATATCTCACCCCGTCAGAAGGCGATGCTCGATTTTGCCGTCAAGGTGTCCCAGTGTGGCCATGCAGTGAGTGATGCGGACTACGAGCTGCTGCGCAGCCACGGTTTCAGCGATGAAGATATCTGGGATATCGGTGCCATCTCCGCCTTCTTCGGGCTATCCAACCGCATGGTCAATCTCACCAACGCGCGAACCAACGATGAGTTCTATCTACTGGGACGGGTGCCGAAACAGGATAAGCCGGCGACTTGAAAAAGAGCCGGGGGATATGGCCCCATGATCAGTTGTGCCCAACACGACTATGTGGAGATCGCTTGCCTCTACAGGATGGGAGTTATCCTGACCCTGCGTTCGGGGGAAGTACTCAGGGGGATCGCTGTGGATACGGCAAGAAACCAGGCCGGGGAGGAGTGTCTCAAGCTGAGTACCGGATCTGCGGAGGCGCTGGTGGTACTGGATCAGGTGCGGCAGATGGAGGCCGCTGAGGAGAATCCGCATTTCGCTACGGTGGATTTCTGAATCCCATCTGATTTAACTCTCCACCTGCTCTGGCGCCTGGTTGAGGTCCGCCGCACGAGGGCTGCTGTTGGGACCGGGGCTGATCAATGGTGGAAGAAACTTCTCCAGTCCTCCGGCCAATAAAGGGTTGTTGATCCGGCGGCCCAGGCAGTAGAATTCACCGGGTGTGTTTGCGGTTGTATCCACAACTACCATGGCCGGAAGCCGCGAAGGATCACGCTTTGAATAAAGTCGCAGGGAGGATTGCCGTGGGAGCGGGTGGAATTTACTCGGAGATATACGCCAGTCTGGCATCTAACCAGTCGCTGTTTCCCTCTCTTCCAGAGACCACGATTCGGTTGCGGACCCTGCTTGGTCAGTCCAACTGCGATATCCCGGCTGCGGCCAAGCTGTTGCAGTCTGACCCCGGTCTGTCAGCCTTTATTCTCCGGGTAGCCAACAGTGCCGGTTACCTGTCACGGGTACCGCCCAAGGATCTGGAGAGTGCATTGCGAAGAATCGGTCTGAGCGCTGCATCCCGTCTGGCGACCACTTTTTTTGTCCGCTCATCTTTCCGTTCCCCGGACCCTGTCATTAACAAGGTGTTGCTGCAGGCCTATCGTGAATCCACCACGGTCGCTGTGATCAGTCACGTGCTGGCGGGCAGAGTGAGGGGTATTGATGCCAGTAAAGCCATGCTCGCCGGTCTGCTGCAGGATATTGGATTACCACCGATCCTGATCCGGCTTCGGGAGCGCAAGGATATCTTCGACGATATCGACAGACGGCGGGATGCGGTGGACAAGTTGGCGCCTCTGGTGGGTGTGCTGATTCTTAAACAGTGGAAGTTTGACGAAGAGCTGATCGAGGTGGCCCGAAGCCGTAAAGACTGGTGGCGGGAGGGGGGCAAAAAAGCGGATCTGAGCGATATCGTGTTGATCGCCAGACTCCACTCCATGATCGGCACGCCCCAGTTCAAGGAGGCGCCGGCATTTCAGGAGTTACCGGCCTTCGGTAAACTGCCGGTGGGTGAACTGACACCGGATAACAGTATCAGAATGCTGGATGAAGCCCGTGAAGAGATTGCCGGTCTGACGCAGATGTTGCAGGGCGTATAGCGCTGCGCCCCGCAGCCACTCAGGCCGGGGTGTCCGCGTGGGATTCACGGGCCGGGATCACCCCGTCGGGACTCAACAACAACTCCGCCTCGTTCGGTGGCAGTGGCCGGCTGAACAGGTAACCCTGCAGGTAGTCGCAACTGTGTTCCGCCAGAAAATCGCGCTGAAGTTGGGTTTCCACCCCTTCCGCGATCACTTTCAGGCCCAGATTGTGTGCCAGGGCGATTGTCGCCATGCAGATCTCGGCATCATTCCGATCATTCTCAATATCGCGGACAAAGGTTCTATCCAGTTTCAGGGTGTTGATCGGGAGCTTCTTCAGGTAGGCAAGGGATGAGTAGCCGGTGCCAAAATCATCAATGGCGAGACTCACCCCCAGTTCGCTCAGTCTGCTCAGCTGATTTATCGCCACTTCAGGATCTGACATGGCCGCTGTCTCGGTGATCTCCAGTTCCAGTTCCCCGTCCATGATCTGATAGGTTTCCATCGCTTCGTGAACCGTATCGATCAGATCGGCGGAGTGCAGCTGTTTGGCTGAGAGGTTGACGGAGACCTGGGGTGGTGTGTCGGTGGCCTGTTTCCATCGGGCCAGTTGTTGGCACGCCTTTCGGATCACCCATGCACCCAGGGGATGGATAATATCGGTCTCCTCGGCGATCGGGATAAAGCGGTCAGGTCCGATAAAACCCCGATCCGGATGATTCCAGCGAATCAACGCCTCCATACCCCAGATACGGTTCTGTTCCGTATCCACCTGGGCCTGGTAATAGAGCTCAAATTGCTCCTGCTCCAGGGCTGTGCGCAGCTGGTTTTCGAAATGGAGCCGCTCCTCGGAAGCGATCAGCAGGCTCTTTGTGAAAAACTGGAAATTCTTTCGGCCCTGGTCTTTTGCGTGATACATGGCGATATCACTGTTTTTCAACAGCTCTTGAATAGTGCTTCCATCATCGGGATAGATGCTGATGCCGATACTCGGGCTGCTGTTAAAAGTATTGTCATCGACCGTATAGGGTTCAGAGAGCTGCTCAATGATATACCTGGCCAGAGCCGGTACATAGATCATCTCCTTCAACCCGGTGAGTACGATGACAAACTCATCGCCACCGATCCGGGCGACGATGTCACTCTCCCGGATGCAGCCTTTCAGTCGATCGGCAACCTCGATCAACAGCTGGTCACCCACATGGTGTCCCAGGGAGTCATTGATATACTTAAACCGGTCCAGATCGATAAACAGCACCGCCAACTGCTGTTCATCCCGTTTGGCTGCCAGTATGGCCTGCTCCATCCGGCTCTCCAGGCTGAAGCGGTTGAGCAGCCCGGTCAGCATGTCGTAGTGAGCCAGGTGTTCGATCCGGGCTTCTGCGGCCTTACGGTCGGTAATGTCAGAGAAGCTGGCTATGTGGAAAATGACCTCGCCGTCGTCGTTGTGGATAGCGGATATTGCGGTCCACTTGGGATAGATCTCCCCCGATTTTTTTCTGTCCCACAGCTCGCCCTGCCAGAAACTGTCCCGTTGCAGGGCGTTCCACATTTCAAGATAGGTCTCTTCACTGGTTCTGCCGCCCGCCAGCATCTTCGGGTTCTTGCCCATAACTTCCGACAGCTCGTAACCGGTTTGTTGGGTAAAGGCGCTATTGGCGTTGATAATGCGGTTGTCCTTATCCGTGATCAGTATGGCTTCACCGCTGTTTTCGAAAGCATTGGCATAGATCTGCAGCGCTTCGGCGATCGATTCGGCGCTGCGTTTCGACATCTCAAGCTTGTTATGGGCATCGGCGACGTTTTTCGCCATCTCCAGCATGGCGCGGGTCAGTTGGCCGACCTCATCGTCGGCATTCAGGGTCAATGGGGCCGAGTAGTCACCCAGGGCTATTTTTCTTGACCAGACCAGCAGTTCAGAAAGTCGTTGAGTTACGTCCCGTATAACCACAAAGGCGATGAACAGCAGCAGGCTCCCACCCAGGATACCGATGGTTATGGTAATGAAAAGGTTGTGGGTTGCACCCGAGACCAGGGCGCGGCGGGAGTCTGCTATCGCGTCGAACTCCTGGCGAATCAACTGGGAGGTGATCTCCTTGATAAAGGGGATGTAGCCGGATTCCGTACTGCTGAGCTGGATAAAGGCCGCCTCTTTTTCAAAATCGGCACTCAGCTTGAGAACGTTCCGGGTCTCTTCAAAATAGTTTCGAAGAATGGTTGACAGCTGCTGGGCCGATGAACGGGCTGCCCCGTCGTCGGCAGCCGACAAATGGCTGGTGGCAAGGGTATTGGGCAGTAAGTCGATAAGAACCCGCCTGGTATCCTCCAGTTCCTGGCCGATCTGTTGCATGCTGAGGTAACTTTCCGCCGTCAGGTGGCGCAGGCAGAGCGCGCGATAGCGGGTGATCTGTTTCTCTATGTTCTCCAGGTTCCGAAGTCGGTCATTATCTTCGATATAGACCGTATCGATGGCGGTCACGGAGTCGTTTAGGTTGTGGGAAAAATAGACAGTGCCGAGCAGTGAGATGAGACCGATACTGAACATCGGGATGATCAGTTGCTGGTAGAGTGAAAAGTTTCTCAGCCTCTCAATCATACTTAAATCATGCTCATAGGGACTCCACAACGAATCCCGCTGTTTCGAATACCGCTTTAGCAGCATCGCTGTTTATGTAGTCAGCCAGTGCCATGGCGCCAGACATATCTGTTTCATTTTCCAGCGGTGCCATGTAGTAACGGATTGCCGGGTGCAGCGATGGATCGACCGGGTGCAGGATACGCAGTTGGGGGGTCAGGTTGGTGGCGAACAGTATGCCTACACTGTGCCCCCCTGATTCAGCCAATGTGTCGGCCAGCAGCGTGATATGTTTCTGTGTCGTGATCTTCTGTTTGACCTGCTCCCAGATACCGCTCTTCTGCATGGCCTGTTTCGCATAGCGACCGAACGGGGCGGTACCCGGATCACCGATAAAGATGGTTTTGACAGGGTCTGACATCAAATCCTTCCAGGTGTCAAATTTTAAAGGGCTGTTGGCAGGCGCACTGACCACCAGACGATTGCCCCAGGGACTGGCCACCTTATCGGCAGTCACCAGACCAGCTTTAATCATGTAATCCATCCACGCTCTGTTGGCCGAGATATAGATGTCAGCCCGAATAGCCCGTCCCCGGATCCCCTTGGCCAACAGTCCTGATGACTTACAGATGTAGCGGATATTTACAGCGTGGTTTTGCGAATACTGTTGGCCGACCGCTTTGATGGCATTACAGGTTGAATTTGCCGCCGCAATGGTAAGATCCTGCGCCTGGACGGCATTGATGGAGAGAGATGCGCAGATTGCCCATAGAGCCCCCCCGATCCTGCGTATAGGATTTGGCATAAGAGAAACCTGTCTGGTTTATGTTATTAGAATCGGACAAGTGATGCCCAGAGTCTACATGAATCGTGGGAGTTAAAGCTATTAAATCGGTGAACCAGCCAGCAGTAGTACTTTAAGGCAGATCGATCGATTTGGTGCAGAAAACCGGCACCGGCAGAAATCCAGAGTCATTCTGCTCGATGACGGGGGCGGGAGTTCAGGCAGCTGTTTCCTGTTTCCGTTGGCACTCCAGGAACACCGGCTGGCTGCACTGCTGACAGGTCTGGTGGTTCAGTTTGCGGTAGATAGCGCTGATGGCGTCGGTCTTATTATCGAAAAAGTATTGGGCGCCTATCTGTTTCAGATAACCCCCTTCAGCAAGAAACTGCCAGAGTTCATCTTTCAGACCGTAGACATACAGTCCCCCACCGGCTGCTTTGAGTCGTCTGGCCTCCTGAGTCAGCAGTTCCGCTCCCGCCATGTCGATATAGTTGATTCGGGTGGCGATCAGCAGGATGTGATTGACTCCGTAGCTGGCAGAGATCATCTGCAGTTTAAGCTGTAGATAGCTCACTGATCCGAAATAGATGGAGCGATCCACCCGTACCACCTTCAGTTGGCGGCACTCCGGCAACGGCTTGGTCTCGATATCGGTAAATGTGCGGCTCTTCTGGGTCTGATCCGGTGCCAGCAAGGTGACTTTGGGCTTGGAGGTCTTGGCCAGAAAAATAACCAGTGACAGCAGCACGCCGATATAGATGGCGAACTCCAGCTCCAGGAACAGGGTGGAAAAGAAGGTCACCAGAAAAATGGCGGATTCCGAGCGGCTGGTCTTGAAGATTGCCTGGATATGATGGAAATCCACCAGGTTATAGGCCACCAACAGGATGACACCCCCCATTGCAGCCACCGGCAGGTAGGCAGTCAAGGGGGCAATGAGCAACACGATGGCCATCAGGATGATGGCTGCAAAAATGGCCGACATGGGGGTCTGGGCCCCTGAATCGTAGTTGATGCCGGAACGGGTGAACGATCCGGAACCGGCGTAGCTGGAGAAAAAGCTGCCGACAATGTTGGACAGGCCCTGGCCCATGAACTCCTGGTTGCCATCAATGCGCTGGTTGGAGCGGGTGGCCACCGAGCGGGCGATGGATACCGCCTCTATCAGGCCCAGCAGGGCCACGGCGAACGCCTGAGGGGCCAGCATGCGAATGGTATCCATGCTGAACTGGGGAGTGGATAGAGGGGGTAACTGGGCCGGGATTTTACCTACCAGGGCAACCTGGTGGGACTCGGCCCCCAGGAACAGGGCGATCAGGGAACCGACAATCAGGCCCAGCAGCAGATGGGGCATTTTGCTGGACAGACGACGGCTGAACAGGGCCACGGTCAGGGTGGCAAGGGCAATCGCCAGAACATAGCCGTTGGTCTGGGTTATGTTCTGGAACAGATGCAGCCAGGTGTCTGCAAAGGAGTGGCCGCCGGCCAGTTCCACTCCCAGTACATGTTTCATCTGGCTGGTGGCGATCAGGATGGCGGCTGCCGCCGTAAATGCCACCACCACGGTGTGGGAGACAAAGTTGACCAGCGCCCCCAGACGCGCGACACCGAACGCGAACTGGTATATGCCGGCCAGAAAAGTCATGGTGAGTACCAGTTGAATAAACTCGGGTGTGCCCGGAGTGGCGTGTTGACTGATGGAAGAGAAGACCACGATTGAAATAGCGGTGGTCGGTCCGGAAACCAGGTGCCTTGAAGAGCCGAACAGGGCCGCGATGATCGGCGTGATCATGGCGGTGTAGAGACCGTACTGGGGCGGCATCCCGGCGATGGTGGCGAAGGCCACACCCTGCGGCAGCACCACCACTGCACCGGTTAATCCCGCCATCAGATCCTGCTGCAGGGTCCGGCGGGAAACACCGGGTAACCACTGCAGGAAAGGTAGCAGCAGTAACAGCCGTTGCGGAAGTGATGGCAGCCCTGCTGTTCCAGCGAAGGTGTTGGAGTTTCCGAATACTGTTTTCATTGTTTCATGTGCGCCCGTTCAAAACTGCCGCCATCGCAGACGATCTTGATGCCTCTGGTTGGTGGTGGGGATCTCTTTTCCAGAATGAATGAGCCACCATCAAATGACTGGTCGGGTTTCAGGATGGCTGGCGTAGCAGGGTTCAGTCTGTTTACCCGGTCGAGAACAGAGAAGCCTAACGTCACTGCCAGTAGCAGCAGGACGAACTGACCGGTGCTCAGTTCAAGCGCCGCCAGGATGATCAGTAGAGCCAGTAACCCGTAACGGACCGGGATGGAACGCAAGCCGTGGGGCAGGCGTGTATCGGGATGGGCATGAAGATACTGCATGATTGATCCTGCTGCATAATTGCTGTCTGACGGGATGGCGGGAGGCTCTGCCCCCGTCTTCCACTACCGCTGTTCCTGATCCGCTACAGCACCTCTCCGGCGATCCGGAAGATATCGGTCTGGCAGATAGTCAGCCCGATTCCTTATGGGCGCCGATTGAGTGAAGTGGGAACAAGAGGCCCCTCACGAAGTGGGAGGGGCAGGGGGATTACTACCCGGCATTTGCTCGTGACAAACCTTATCGGTTTGCTGGTATAGGGATTGGATAGAAAATGTTAAAGGAGTGTATAGGAGTGGGTTGTCAGTCTAATTACCCGGCAGCGGGGGCCAGGTTAAGCTGTGCCCGGGTACCACCATCCGGGTGGTTTTCCAGGGAGATATGCCAGCCTTCATGCTGACACAATCGCCATACCAGCGACAACCCCAGCCCTGCTCCACTGCTTTTATCACTCCGTACGTAGGGTTTAAACAGTTCAGACGGGTTGGCCTGCTCCAGTCCCGGACCGGAATCGGTGATGCAGAGCGTCTCATTATCCAGGGTGATCCGTATCTCGCCCTGTTCGGTAAAGCTCAGGGCGTTGCGTAACAGATTACCCACCACCATGGAGAGGATGGCATGGTCCACCCGCCTCTCTGATGGGTGCACCACCTCCAGTATGACCTCCACCGGTTTGTGACGGAACAGGGTGCGATAGCGCTCGATCACCTCTTCGATCACGCTCTGCAGATCCTCGTCGACAGATGGGCGATGGGAGTCACCCTGCTCCCGGGAGAGCGCCAGCAGAGCAGCGGATATCTCTCCCATCTCGGTGGCTGCACGGGAAATGCGGGTCACACGATTCCTGTTTTTCTCATCCAGTGTGGTATCCAGCATCATCAGCTCGGTGGCGCCATTGATCACCGCAATCGGGGTGCGCAGTTCGTGGCTGACATCCCCGGTAAACAGCCGTTCCCGTTCAATGAAATCGTGCAGTCGTTTCAGGTAGGTGTCGAAGTCGCCCGCCAGCTGGTGAATCTCCACCCAGGGGAACTCCCGGGCCAGAGTGGTGGGTTCATCTTCCGGGTGCAGTTGTGCCACCCGACGCGCCAGTTCGGTTACCGGCGCGATGATGAGCGCCGCCAGCCAACGTCCGGCCAGTGCCGATATGAGTGTCACCACCAGCACACTGGCGGATAGCAGGATCAGGAAACTGGTCTCCCGCTGGTGTAGTGCACTGGTGTCGTAGAGTACGACAAAGCGCTGTTCCTCTACCTCTCTGACAGCGGCGCGATAATCGGTGCTGTCTATTTTTACATTGTGGAATCCCGGTGCCAGAGTCCTGATCTCGTCGGGAATCGGGCGGGTGCCCCCTTCCGCCGCCACCACGTAGGCCCGGATGGTGGCGGTGTGTTCCGGCAGGGAGAAGGGGTTGCGTTGACGACGGGCTACGTAGTCATCCAGCTCCGCCGTCAGGGTCTCATCAATCAGGTGTGCTTCCAGATCGTGGGAGGCGAAATAGATCGTGGTGGCCAGTGCCAGGCTGACCACCGCGCCGAACAGGGCCAGGGTGATGGCCACCCGGTTGCGCAGTGTCCAGCTACCGGCCATCGGGCCCACAGAGCTGATAACCCATGCCACGAATGGTGTGTAGCAGGGGCGGTTCAAAATGGCGGTCGATAGCCGCGCGCAGGGCGTGCATATGGGCGCGCAGGGTATCACTGTCCGGTGGATCGTCTCCCCATATCTCCCGTTCGATCTCCATCCGGCGCACCACACCTGGTGAACGGCGCATCAGCAGGGCGAGTATTTTCAGCGGAATAGGGGCCAGCTCTATACGCTGACCATTGCGCTCCACGCGCAAAGTGTCGGGATCGAACCGCAGGTCTTCAACCTCCAGGCGGCGTTGGGCCATTTCGCTGCGGCTGCGTCGGGAGAGTGCCCCGAGGCGGGCGGCGAGTTCCGGTAGTGCAAAGGGTTTGACCAGATAATCATCGGTGCCGCTGGCGAATCCCTCCAGCTTGTCTTGCAGGGTGTCCCGGGCGGTAAGCATCAGCACCGGGGTGTCATGCCCCTCCCGACGCAACCGGCTGCAGACCTCCAGTCCGTCCATGCCCGGCAGGGTCAGGTCGAGGATGATGACGTCATAACTGTTATCCAGTGCGAACCCGAGACCACTCAACCCGTTATAGGCGATATCCACGATGTGCCCCTGGGATTCGAGAAACTCACACAGGTTCTCTATCAGGTCGGGATTGTCTTCAATCAGCAGCAGATACATGGGTTAACTTTACCACTCCTGTTTTCTCTTGGCATGGCTTTAACCATTCGGCAGACGCTCCCGATGCAGGTTCAGAACAGCGTCAGCTGGTCAGCAGTGATCCGTCTGAAGCTGTCGTCCAGAAAGTGCAGGATGCCGTCGGCCACCGGTTCTATCTGGCGGTCGATATAGTGCTGGTAGTCGATCGGGCTGCCGCTTCGGCCACTGAAATAGTGCTCCGCCGGTTCCGGGCCGTTCAGAGTGATCAGGTAACTGACCGTGCGTCCCGGTTTATCCAGCTTTCTGGCCGCCTGCACATGGGGCGGTACATTCCGCTGGTAGTCGTCCAGTTTGCGCCGCAACCGTTTCCGGTAGACCAGCTCCCGATCCAGCTCACCCCGTTTCAGCTGCTCTACTAGGTCGCTGATATAGGCTTCGTAGGGTTCCTGGAAAAAGATCCGCCGGTAGAGTTCGCGCTGAAAGCGCTGGGCCAGGGGGGTCCAGTCGCTGCGTACACTCTCCAGCCCCTTGAACACCAGCTCATACTCGCCCTGGACATTGCGGATGACACCCGCATAGCGTTTCTTGCTACCGGTTTCGGTGCCGCGGATGGTGGGCATGATGAACTGGATGAAGTGAGTTTCATACTCGATCTCCAGGGCCGACTGAACGCGAAACTCCCGGGCGATGGTGTCGTTCCACCAGCTATTCAGCTCCCGGGCCAGCTGGCGCCCGGTTGCATCGGCCCGGGCCTCATCGTAGCCCTCGCCGAGCAGCACAAACACCGAGTCGGTATCACCGTAGATGACCGGATAACCGGCCGCCTCCAGCCAGTCGCGGCTGCGGGTGATGATTTCGTGGCCACGCCGGGTGATGCTGCTGGCGAGTCGGGGATCGTAGAAACGGCAGCCGCTGGATCCGAGCACGCCGTAGAAAGAGTTCATGATAATCTTGATTGCCTGGGAGAGTGCCTTGTCCTGGCGCCGCTTGGCCTCGTCCCGGCTGGCCCAGAGCCGGGAGATGATGCCCGGCAGTAGATGGCGTTCCCGGGCGAAGCGGGCCTCCAGGAAGCCGGGGATCGGATCGTCACCGGGAAACGCCATACCCAGGGGATCTATGCGAAAAGTGCGGATGATGCTGGGATACAGGCTTTTGAAATCCAGCACCAGTACATTCTGGTAGAGACCGGGCTGGGAGTCCATCACGTAGCCGCCGGGACTGGTCTGGGAGTGGTGAAAGGCGCCGATGTCATGGGCCACTACCCCCTCACGGTGCAGCAGCGGCAGGTAGAGATTATCGAATGCCGCTACCGACCCCCCCTGGCGTCCCAGGGAGAGGCCGGTCATGGTGGCGCGCTGGCGGACAAAGTTGATCAGGTCGGTCTGCTGGAAGATATCCTCCACCAGGCGGCAGTCCTCCAGGTTGTAGGCGGCCAGAGCGGGGCGATCCTCCCGGAACTGGCGCTGAATCTCGGCCAGTTTATCCTGGCTGCCACTGATCAGCTTCTTACGCCCCAGCAGTTTTTCCGCCACATGGTCAAGGGCGAAACTGTCGAAAGACCAGAAGGCGGCGCGCAGATTGTCGATGCCGTCCAGGGCCACCCGGCCGGGAATGCTGGCAATCCTGGCCTGCCCGCTCTGTTGTGGCTGGAGAATGGTAGCCTGTTCGCCGCCCCGACCCAGGGTGAAGGGGATATGGTGGGCGCGGCAGCGTCGCTCCAGATAGTCCAGGTCGAAGTTGATCAGGTTCCAGCCCAGGATCAGGTCCGGGTCCAACTGTTGCATCTGTTGCAGAAACTCCCGCAGCAGTTGCGCCTCGTCCCTGACCCAATGGATCGGCAGGTCGCTGGGCCAGTCAGAGGCTTCCCCCTGCATCAGAATCCGTCTCACGCCGGGGCCACAGAAGGCGATGGAAAGTACCTGGTTGGCACTGCCGTCGGTTTCGATATCAAGGCTCAGGTAACTGAGTTCCGGCTGGTATTCAATGGGTTGTATACGGGGGTTGATCAGCTCCAGATAACCGTTACGCTGTCGCGGGTTGCCGGTTACCTGCATGGGGGCGGTGACAAAACGCTCCATCAGAAAACGGTCCACCACCTTGATATCCGACTCCAGCAACAGGGTACTGCTACCGGCGGTTCGCTCACGTAACTGCTGCAACTGGCGCTGCTGTTGGAAATAGAGTCCATCCACCGGTTGACCCTGCATGTCGGTCAACTGCAGCGGTTTGCGTTCCACCCGCACCCCATCCAGGGGCAGGGCAGTGTCCCGTGCAATAAAACAGACCGCCTTCTGATCGGGATAGATCAGCCGCAATGGTCCGGACGCTGAATGGGCCCAGAATTGCAGTTCTATCCCGTTCGCTCCGTCACGCCAGTGACGGGTGAGCAGGAACGCCTTGTATTGCGCCGGATTCATGTGCGGTTTTGCAGCACCCGCAAGGGGGGATGAACAGTCAGGGGCCAGGTGGCCAATACGCCGGCCATACCGATAGCGAGTCCGCTGCCCAGGATACCCACGATGGCGATCGAGGCGCTGGGACGGAAGGTGAACCCAAACACTTCGGTGGCGACGAACCAGCCGGTGGCGGTGGCACAGACACTGGCCAGGGCGCCGGCCAGCAGACCCAGGGTGACGAACTCAATTCCGGCCGCCTGGAGCAGTCCCCGGCGCTGCATGCCCAAGGTGCGCAGCACCACCGACTCCTGCTGGCGATGTTCCCGGCTCGCCTGAATGCCGGTATAGAGCATCAGCAGGCCGGCGGCCAGGGTGAACAGGAATACGTACTCCACCGCCAGGGAGCCACGCTGCATGATTTCACGGATCTGCTGCATGATGGCACTCACATCGATAATAGTGACGGAGGGGAACTGTTTAACCAGTTGCGCCAGTATCCCTTCCTGGCCCGGTGGCAGGTAGAAGCTGGTGATGTAGTTGGTGGGGTGATCCCGCAGCAGGGCGGGGGTGCCGATTACAAAAAAGTTGGGTTGGAACGAATCCCACTGCACCTGGCGCAGATTGGCCACTGTCGCTTCGATCGGCACCCCGGCCAGATCGAAACTGAGCTTGTCGCCCAGCCGGATACCCAGGTTTTCGGCAATACCCGTCTCCACCGAGAAGAACCGGGCATCCGGATCCGTGGCGTCCCACCACTGGCCGGCTACAATCCGGTTGTCTGCCTGGGGCTCAGTTGCCCAGGAGAGGTTGAATTCCCGCTCCACCAGTCGTTGGGCGCGATCGTCCTGATACTGTTCGGGTGATACCGGGCTGCCGTTGATCCGGGTGAGACGGGCCCGCAGCATGGGGTAGATGCCGGCCTGCGCGATCTCCTGCTGCTGGAAGAAGTCGCCCAGGGCCTCTACATCTTCCGGCTGGATGTTAATCAGGAAGTGGTTGGGTGCCTGATCCGGAATGGTCCGTTGCCAGGCATCCAGCAGATCCATGCGGATAATGCCCAGCAGCAGCATGGCAAGAATACCCAGGCCGAAGCCGGTCAGTTGCAGGGCGGTCATGGCCGGATCCCGCAACAGTCCGGCCAGCCCCTGACGCCACAGGGTGCCACCGTGCTGGCGCAACGGTCTGAGCATACGGATCAGCAGCCAGGCCGCCAGCAACAGCAGGAGAACCGTTCCGAGTGTGCCAAGCAGCACCCAGCCGGCCAGGGTGGCATCGCCGGCCTGCCAGCGCATCAGCAGTGCCATGGCGCCGATGGCACAGAGGGTCAGCAGCCAGGTACTGGCCGGTGGTGCGCCCAGGTCACGTCGCAGCACCCGCAACGGGGGGACGGCACCCAATCGCAAAGCCGGCGGCAGGGTAAAACCGATCAGGGTGATCATGCCGGTACCCAGACCCACCAGTAGCGGCCAGGGGCTGGGGGGTGGCAGGGTGCCACCAAACCAGTCGCTCAACAGACCGGCCAGCAGGTATTGGGCCATCCAGCCGACCCCGATACCCAGCAGACTTGCCAGCAGCCCGAGCAGTAGCAGACGTAGCGACAACACCTGCAGTATCATTGCCTGGCTGGCACCCAGGCAGCGCATGATGGCGCTGGTGTCCGACTGGCGTTCAACAAACCGCCGGGTGGCCAGGGCCACGGTGGCACCCGCCACCAGCACCGCCACCAGGGCAGCCAGACTGAGAAAACGACTGCCCCGTTCCAGGGTTTTCCGAAGTTCAGGACGGGCACTGCTCAGGTGCTCCAGCCGTACCCCGCGGGGCAGCTGTGACTGGCTCCAGCTCTGGAATGCCTCCACCTGGGCCTGGTCGCCGGCCACCAGCAGGCGATAACGTACCCGGCTGGCCGGAGTGACCAGTCCGGTTTTCGGAATGTCTTCCAGCGCGATCAGCACTTCCGGTCCGAGCCGAAAAAAGCTGTTGCCGAGGGCCGAGTCCCGACTCAGAATCTGTTCCAGGGTGAACTCCGCTTCCCCCAGTGAGACCTGTTCGCCCGGTTGTATGCCCAGGGCGGCCATCAGCCGCGCTTCGCCCCACAGATTACCCGGAGCCGGCGGTCGGTTGATGCGCTGCTCCTCGGCACCCGGTTGGTTGCGGGTTCGCAACTCACCGCGCAACGGGTATTCGCGGCTGACCGCCTTGACCTCCACCAGCTGGGTTTCATCCCGATGCATGATCACGCTGGGAAAACTGAGGGTGTGGGCGGTACGCAGACCAGCGGATCGGGCCTGCTGTTCGAACTGTTCCGGTAACGGGCGGCTGCTGGAGAGTACCAGGTCGGCGGCCATCACCTGATTGGCTTGCAGGACCATGGCCTGCTCCACCCGATCCGTGAAGAAACCCACTGCCGTCACCGCCGATACGGCAATGATCAACGCCAGCACCAACAGACGCAGTTCACCGCTGCGCCAATCCCGGCGCAGAAATCGCAGGGCCAGCAACAGCGTATTCATCGGCCACCCACCAGGCGGCCGCTCTCGATCCGCAGGCGATGGTCACAGCGGGCTGCCAGCTGTTCATCGTGGGTGACCAGCAGCAGTGCCGCACCGGTCTTCTCCCGCATCTGGAACAGCAGGTCGATAATGTGGCTGCCGGTGGCCTGGTCAAGACTGCCGGTTGGCTCATCGGCAAACAGCAGCCGGGGGCCGGGGGCGAAGGCACGGGCGATGGCCACCCGTTGCTGTTCGCCGCCGGAGAGCTGTCCGGGGTAGTGGTGCAGGCGATCCGCCAGACCCACCTGGCGCAGCGCCTCGGTGGCACCTGCCGCCGGTTGTGCGGTACCGGCCAGCTCCAGTGGCAGCATGACATTTTCCAGGGCAGTCATACCGGGTAGCAGTTGAAAAGACTGGAATACAAATCCGACTCTGCCGGCCCGCAGTGCGGCGCGCTGGTCTTCACTCAGCGCATTGAGGGACTTGCCAAACAGTTCGATGTCGCCGCTGCTGGTCTCATCCAGACCGGCCAGCAGCCCGAGCAGGGTGGATTTACCCGAACCGGATGCCCCCAGAATGGCGGCTACCTCGCCGCTGGCCAGTTGCAGGGAGATGTCCTGCAGAATGGTCAGGGTGCCGCCCGGCGCATTGACCTGTTTTCCTACGCCGGTAGCCTTTACCAATATGTCATCTGGGTTATGATCTGTATCCATGAAAAAACTTTTCCTGCTGCTGATTTTTGCGATGTCTAACGTACCGGCCGCCGAGCCGGTGATTCTTGTATTGGGTGACAGTCTGAGCGCGGCCTACGGTATTGAGCGCAGCCGGGGCTGGGTCTCCCTGTTACAAAGCCGCCTGCAACAGGCGGGTTATCCCCATCGGGTGGTGAATGCCAGTATATCGGGTGATACCACCGCCGGCGGACTGGCACGCCTGCCCCGGGCGCTGGAGCAGTTCCAACCGGATATCCTGATTATTGAACTGGGTGGCAACGACGGCTTGCGTGGACTCGGTAATCGCCAGACCCGTGACCATCTGGATCAGATGATAACACTTGCCCGGGCCAGTCATAGCCGGCCACTGCTGCTGGGCATGATGCTGCCACCGAACTTCGGCAAGGCATTTACCGAGAAGTTCCTGCAAATCTATCGGGATCTGGCCGAACAGCGCAACGTGCCGCTGGTGCCGTTCTTCCTGGCTGGCGTGGCGGATCGGCCGGAGTGGATGCAGAGCGATGGCATCCATCCCACGGCGGAGGGGCAGCCGTTAATGCTGGAACATGTCTGGGAGCAGTTGCAGCCGATGCTTGAAGAGACCTCCGT
Organism: Sedimenticola thiotaurini; assembly: GCF_001007875.1. Taxonomy (NCBI): domain Bacteria; kingdom Pseudomonadati; phylum Pseudomonadota; class Gammaproteobacteria; order Chromatiales; family Sedimenticolaceae; genus Sedimenticola; species Sedimenticola thiotaurini. The sequence continues at coordinate 604,881 of NZ_CP011412.1, forward strand.
TCACTCCGACAAGAGCCTGAAATAGATCAACTGGGTCTGGGCCCAGGGCATGTTGCCGTCATCACTGACCATGAAGAAGTGACTGCCCTGGTGCCGGGTCAATCCCTCGATATTCTGTGTCAGCCAACCCTGTCCACTGTCAAAGCGGGCGATCAGCTCGATGGGCACCGTTGTTGCTGTGGCCAGGTCAGCGGCCCGCACCCGGTTCAGAGTGATCACCCAGGGTGCGAAGATAGAGGTGTAGGCGCGCTCCAGCAGGATCAGGTCACCATTCGGCAGTGCCTCCAGGCCCACCAGCGCTCCGGCGGCCTCCTGAAACCGGTATTGCCAGGTCCGACCGCTGGTGTTGATCAGGTAGGGTGCATGGTGTCTGCGCGGTGTCTCGGGGCCGGTGAGGATGCCGTACTCCGGGTGCAGGGTGACCGCTTCCAGTCCCCGGTTGTTTTTCGGCCGGTAGTCGCTCTGGCCCAGCAGGCTCGGAAACGGCAGGGTGGAGTGCCAGCGACCATCCGGATAGTAGCGTTCGATACGGTGGTGCCGCTCAAAAGAAATGATCAGGCGGCTGTCACCCCGGATGCCGTTGGTGCTGTTTTCCAATGTCAGCCCCTCGGCGTCGCTCCAGCCACCGCGCAGTGGTTTGCCGCGCCGGTCCAGCAGGGGATGGACCGCAAGCAGCGCTACCTGGCTGAGGTGTCCGTCGCTGAAGTGCGGCGCCAGTTTCACGATCCGGCCCTGGTCAGAGATGGCAAACAACAGCTGTTCATCTTCGTCCCAGGCCAGCCCGGAGAGCTCCGCAAGTGCCGAATCTCCCCGCAGTGCCAGGCTGCCGAGCAGTTCGATACCCATGAACGGTTCACCGTTGCCGACCTGGTCGGAAACAACGATCGTACGACCGATCAGATTGTCGGCATCGCCCCGGGCCCAACCGGGTAACAGAATCAGGCATAAAAAAAGGCGTTGAATCAGAGTCATGGCGGGAGACAATAGGCGGCGACCGGGGAGGCGTCAAGGGTCCCGGCAGTGCTTGTTTCCCGGTGCCGGATCCCGGCCTGGTTTGATATTCGCCGCTGTTGCCATTATGGTTTCCCACTCCTGTCGTCATGAGATTGAACCGCCGTGCCGTTACCCGACCCCGTCGAACGCGAACATCTCCATACCCGCCGGATCACCTGCCAGGGCTATCTGCGCAGCGATGGTCTTTGGGATCTGGAAGCCCATCTGACCGATACCAAGACTTTCGGTTTCGATACCCGCCATCGGGGTTATCTGGAGCCGGGTGCGCCGGTACATGACCTGCATCTGAGGATCACTTTGGATCTGGATTTTGTCATCCATGATGTGATTGCCGTCTCTGACGATACCCCCTATCTGGCCTGCAAGCAGACGGCAGAGATCATGCGGGAGTTGATTGGTCTGAAAATCGGCCCCGGCTGGATGCGTGCAGTGAGAGACCGGATTGAGCGGAAATCGAGCTGTACCCACCTGATGGAGCTGCTCGGGCCACTGGCCACTACCGCTTATCAGACCATGCATGGGGCGCTGGAGGAGCGGGCCAGACAGCAGCCGGTGCGTCAACGGCCACGTATTCTGGATGCCTGCATCGGCCTGGCCAGCGATGGGCCGGTGGTCAGGGAGCGCTGGCCCGAGTTCTATACCGGACCCCGGGATGCAGCCGATTGACCCGACAGCCCGGGTTGGGCAACCGGGTACGGAAAGGTTAAAGATTGATTTTAGGCAATTACCCGGCTGTTCCGGGTACCTATAATCCTCCACTCATACGACTATTCGATCAATTTCAGGTGATAAGCGCGATGATGGGTTTCAGATTGACTGTAGCGACCCTGTTGGTACTACTGCTCAGTAGTGTGGCAAGGGCGGACGGCATGGATGACGTACAGCTGGCCGCGGTGCAAAAACTGGGCGAACTCAACGGCATGGCGCTTAACTGCCACTATCTGATTGAAACCCGCCGTATGAAAAAAACTCTGGTACTGACACTTCCGAAACGGCGTCAGTACGGGGAGTTGTTTGATAGCACCACCAATACCGCGTTTCTCAAAATCCTCGAGAACAGGACCGGTTGTCCGGAGGAGGGAGTCTTCAGCGAGCAGGTGGACGCAGCGATTCTGGAACTGGAAGCTGCTTTCGCCAATTAAGAGATCCATTCGATCCAAGTACATGTAGGTGGGTAGAAATTCGTGAACAGGCTAACCGCAGTTTTTTTCAACTCTTTACACTCCATTCTTCTGGCATTGTTGCTGCTGGTCAGCCAGCCACTCCTGGCCGATTCGGCTTTTCGGGTGGTCACCAGTATCAAGCCAATCCACTCCATCCTGTCGGGGCTGATGGTTGGTACCGAGGGACCGCAGCTGCTGCTGGATGGTGAAAAGCTGCCGTTCAATTACCAGATGGATGCCGAGCAGCAGACCAGCCTGGAACAGGCGGATCTGATTGTCTGGGTGGGGCCGGAACTGGAGCAATTTCTGGTTAAACCGGTTGCCCAGGCACAACAGCGTGGCGCCCGGGTCGTTACCCTGCTGGATAACCTGGAGCTGAAGATCCTGCCGTCCCGCTGGGACAAGCGGGAAGATGCCGAGCTGCGTGACCCCTATTTCTGGCTGGACAGCCGCAATGTGCTGATTCTGGTGGATGAGCTCTCCCGGGCACTGATGGATGCGGATACCGGCCGGGCCCATCTCTATCGAAGAAATCGTGCCCAGCTGCTGGGGCGGGTGGCTGAACTGGATCGCAAACTGGAGTACGGCTATCGCGGACTGAAAAGCGGTGTGGGTATGGCTTACTACGACACGCTGCAATATTTTGAACAGGCCTATGCGCTGAAGATCCGGGGCGTACTGGCCCAAGCGCCTTATCAGCCGGTTGATGCCCTCTCCCTGTTACAGAATCACGCCAAACTGAAAGAGGGCTATTACGCTTGTCTGTTGACCGAATACGGTATGCCGATGCCGGAACTCCCCCTGCTGACTGAAGATGTGGATATCAATATCGGCACCCTGGACAGTTTTGGCGCCACGATGGAGGCCGGACCGGATCTCTACTTTGAGCTGATGCAAAAGAATACCGATACCATCAAGGCCTGCCTCCAGTTTGATGGAGACGCCGGGCAGGTTGCCGCCAAGGAGGAGCTCTATGAGCCGGAAACCGCCAAGGTGGGTGCCAAGTTCATGCTGGTGGATCACAATGGCCAGATCTTCACTGACAAGGATATGCTGGGGAAATTCCAGCTGGTCTATTTTGGTTACACCTTCTGTCCCGATATCTGCCCCACCTCGTTGCAGGTCATATCACAGGCGCTGAACCTGCTCGGTGAGCGGGCCAATCTGATCAGACCCTATTTCATTACCGTCGATCCGGAACGTGACAATGTGGATGTGATGAAAAACTATGTGAAATACTTCAACGAAAATCTGGTGGGTCTGACCGGTAGCAGAAGCATGATAGACCGGGTGGTTAAAGGATACAGGGCCAGGTATGAGAAGGTGGAAGAGGAGGGCGGCGACCCCGATCTCTATATCATGGATCACACCGCCAGCGTCTACCTGATGGCGCCGAATGGAGAGTTCATCACCAAGTTTGCCCATGGCATCTCTGCCAAGCAGATGGTGGATGCTCTGAACGAATACCTGCCGAAATAATCCGATATCTTCCCATCGCACCCGGGCTGGGCTTCAGTCCGGGTGCTGTCGTTTCATCCAGGTCTCGATCAGGCGCCAGGAGATGGAGTCCCGACGCGGCAGATGGAAATGCTCATCCTCCGGTGATTCCAGCAGCTGGTCCCGGTGAAACCAGTTGGCGCTCTCCAGCTCCAATCCATCCACCTGAATTTCGCTACTGGTCGCCCGGGCATAGAAACCCAGCATAATCGAGGCTGGAAATGGCCAGGGCTGGGAGGAGTGGTAACGGATACCGGTCACCCGGATACCGGCCTCCTCGCACACTTCCCGCGCCACTGCATCCTCCAGACTCTCCCCCGGCTCGACAAAACCGGCCAGGGTGGAGTGCATGCCGGGTGGCCAGCTAGGTTGCCTGCCGAGCAGACAGTAATCGCCGTCGTGGACCAGCATGATCACTGCCGGATCGGTGCGCGGGTGGTGTGCCCGTCCGCAGGCCGAGTCACTACAGACCCGCATGTGTCCGGCGCGGGTTGAGTGGGTCTGGCTGCCGCAGTTAGGGCAGAAACGGTGGTGCTGATGCCAGTAGACCATGGCCCGGGCATGGGCCAGCAACGCCCCACTGTGCCGGTCGACCAGCGGGCCGACCACCCGCAGGTCACGGAAAGTCTGCTCGGCCGGGCAGGGCAGCCAGTCCAGGGGTTGCTCGAGCTGGGAAATATCCAGGGCCAGCCAGATAGTGCCCTCCCCATCGCGGCCCAGCAGGATCCGCTCTTGGGCGAGCGCCAACAGCCCCCGGTCCTGGTCACCCGGAAAGGAGACCGGCCGATTATGGTCGGTCACCAGATGCTGATTGCGCCACACCGGCAGCAGCCGGGTCTGCTTGGTTGCCAGGATGGATTGCAGCCAATCGGTATCATCCCGGTAGCGGTCCAGTCGATCGAATCCCGGATTACTGTAGAAGTTGGGCTGTTTCATTGCTCCCTAGCATGGTCAAAATCTACTCCAAAAGCAAAACCGGAACGACCTCCCGCACGGCTTCCAGACCGGGGCAGGATCAAACGGGCAATCCCGGCCGGCCTCCATCCGGAGGGGGCGGCCAACTCTTCCGGTCAGGTGTCAGGTATCAGTGATGCCCATCAGATAGCGTGGATCGGCGCCCGGCAGGGACTGGCAGATCTTGCTGAAATTTCTCAGATTGGGCAGTCGTCTGCCGCAGCAGAAGTGATTGATCTGGGTCGGTTTCAGTCCGGTCCGGTTGGCCAGTTCCAGTTGTGAAATACGCGCTTGATGAAGACAGCTGTTGAGTCGTTTGGCAAAAGAGTAGGGGTCACTGTGATGCATACGGTTTCCTGCGTAATCGGTTGATAGTCGGAGCAACGGCTGTTGGCTTTCAGCAACAGCAACGGATTGGCTCAGCAGTGGAAAAACGCAGGCAGGTAATCTTGAGCTGACCGGTCACGGTGGTCGGTCTATGTGATGATTTCATGGTTTTGTTCCTTAGGGACGCCCCGTCCCAGTGAAATTAATGATTTGTCGATGGCAGGTCTCCTGGCTCGCGGGTCGATGTTCGAATGTCGCCTTCCCGGATTGCTCCAGTGGCAAATTGACATGAACTCTCCGCTTACAGTTGCGGGGGCAGCCACGGCTTGGTTTTCCCGTTCCGTGTTCCCTTTTAATCCCGTCGGCTGATGCCGTTTCGGAACCATCGGGGCCATTCTATCGACAGCCCGCTGATCAGTGCAAGGCGCTTTTTCCGAGCTGTGACCGGGTTCTGTGGGAATGGCGTCACCACCATCTGCCGGTGAGTTGATAACCCGTATTTGATGTGGTTGATCGGGACAGTGACTTATTACCAGAATAAGATTAATCGAATGTTCTTCTCTGGATTGATCTGCTAGATTCACACTGCTCACCTATAAAAATCATGAGCAGAATAAGAGGCCACGACCAGGGCCCATCAACATCTTGGGAGGAAATCATGCGAACTGTCCGTCTTGCAGCGGTGCTGCTAATACTCTGTTTATCTTCACTGTCACTGGTTGCCCAGGCAGAGGAGCGACTCCGTCCTTTTGTGCTGGCGGAGATCGTCCAGACCCCACTGGATGCCAAGGTGGCAACAGTCAGGGAGGCACTGACCGGCGCCGGCTTTTCCATTGCGGGTGAATATGCCCCCTATGCGGGCGCACGGATTCTGATCATTACCGATGAGCTGTTGCGCAAGCAGGCCGCGGCATCCCCCATGGGCGGTTTTGGGGCGGCGCTGCGGGTCGCCCTGACCGAGCGGGACGGGTTGGTACAGGTCAGTTATACCGACCCGCAATGGATGGGGAATGTTTACCGAATGGCGGGGGATTTCATGACGCTGTCGCAACGTCTGAAGAGCGCTTTGGGACGGGACAAAACCTTCGGCACGGAGGGTGGTCGCACGAGGGAGAATCTGCGTGAGTATCACTACATGATGTTCATGCCCTATTTCGACGATCAGGTGGAGTTGGCCAGTTTTGACTCTTACCAGGCCGCTCTGGACGCGGTCGAAGCGGGACTGGCCGCTGGAAGAGGTGGGGTTGGCAAGATCGCCCGGGTGGATGTGTTGGGCAAGGATGAGTCCCTGTTCAGTGTCTCTGTCACCGAGGGAGCGGGAGCGGATGGGGCGGTGATGAAGATTATCGACCAGGGCGAGTTACGCCATACCGCCCATCTTCCCTATGAGCTGCTGGTGTCCGGTAAGCGGGTCTATATGCTGCACGGCAAGTTCCGCATCGCCCAGAGCTTTCCCGATCTGACCATGTCCACCTTTATGAAAATCTCCGATGCGCCGGATGGGATCGAAGCGTCATTGAAGATGGCCGTGGGTGGTAAGTAGGGAGTAGTAATCCGGCCTTGGTCCAGGCTTCGGCGCCGGAGCGGTTTCATCCGCGAGTGGTGTTCCCATCAGATCGGGGCGGGAGCCGCTTCTGCGGGTGGCTCCGGGCCCGATCAACCGCCCTGGCTAGGGTGCGGTGGCCAGCAGGATGGCCCGCAACGGCGCCGGATAACCCTCGATCGTGCGACTTTGATTCTGTGGGTCGAGGTAATCGGCCAGGGATTCAAAACGCATCCAGTCGGTGGCACGCTGCTCCTGGGTGGTGGTGGGGGTGACATCCACCACCCGCACGTCCCGAAAACCGCAGCGTTTCAGCCAGCCGGCCAGGGTCTCCGCGGTGGGGATGAACCAGACGTTACGCATCTTGGCATAGCGGCCTTCCGGTACCAGCACCTTGCCTGCGTCCCCCTCAATGACGAGGGTTTCCAAAACCAGCTCACCACCGGGTCGTAGTGCCGCCTTCAGCTCATAGAGATGATCTATCGGTGAACGTCGGTGATAGAGCACGCCCATGGAGAATACACTGTCGAAGGCGCGCAGGTTGGCCGGCAGATCCTCGATGCCCATGGGCAGCAGATGGACCGGCCAGTCCGGCCCCAGAAAGTGGCGGACAGCGAGGAACTGGGCCAGAAACAGCTGGGTCGGGTCGATGCCGATGACCAGTTCCGCCCCTTCACCGGCCATACGCCAGCAGTGATAGCCGTTGCCACAGCCGATATCCAGCACGCTGCGTCCCCCTAGCGGGCTGATGTGTGGCCGCAGCCGGTCCCACTTCCAGTCTGAACGCCACTCGGTATCGATAGGGATGCCGTGCAGCTGGAACGGACCTTTGCGCCAGGGGTGCAGCTGCTGAAGCAGATCGTGGATTTCGGACCGCTCTGACTCCGTCAGGGGGCGAGTGCCTGTCACGGATACCCGGGCGTCGTCCAGGGTCACCTGGGCCGGTTTCAGGGTCGGCAGGCGGGCAATTGCCGCCAGCCAGCGATCCAGATCGCCATGGGGCCGCTGGTTGAAAATCTGTTCCAGCTGAGTCGGAAGCTGTTCGGCCCAGCTCTCCAGTCCATGGGAGTGCATCAGCTGGCCAAGCGCTGCTGTGTCGATGATCACTTGCGCGCCACCAGTGAGACGAAGTTAAAACACTGGAACCAGAGATCCGCCCGCCGGAAGCCGGCCTGTTTCAGACGGCTCTGGTGGCGTGCCAGACTCTCGGGGATCAGTACATTCTCCAGGGCGCTGCGTTTCTGGCTGATCTCCAGGTCGTTATAGCCGTTGGCCCGTTTGAAGGCGTGGTGCATCTCGATCTGCAACTGCTCCTCTTCCGGATCTTCGAAGCGGATCTTTTCTGACAGGATCAGGATGCCGCCGGGGCGCAATCCGGCCTGGATCCGTTGCAGCAGAGCGCTGCGCTCCTCCAGCGGAATGAACTGCAGGGTGAAGTTGAGCGTCACCATGGAGGTGTTTTGAAACGTCATCCGGGTGATGTCGGCGCAGACAAAGTCGATCGGTGTGGCACCGTCCGCCGCCGGCAGCCGTTTCGCCGCCTGTTCCAGCATGGCCGGCGAGTTGTCCACCGCGATAATGCGGCAACCCGGCACCCGGATACCATTCCGAATAGCCAGGGAGGTGGCCCCCAGGGAACAGCCCAGGTCATAACAGAGTGTGTCGGGCTGCACATACTGGGCCGCCAGTACCCCACTGAGATTGATCACGCTGTCGTAGCCTGGCACCGAGCGCCCGATCATGTCGGGAAATACCCGTGCTACCTGCTGGTCGAAGACAAACTTGTCAATCTGTTCCCTCGGGTCGGAGTAGACCCGGTCCTGCTCTGTATTGCGTTTCATCTGGATGGTCGATGGTCCGGAAAGAGAAATGGCCACCCGCGACACTACCGCGGGCGGCCATTATCCCTGATTGGCAGGCGTCAGGCTATCTTGACCAGGTAGTGGCCATGGGCCTGTCCCTGGAGGATCTGTTTGAGCTTTTCCGGTACCTCATCGAGGGTGATTTCGGTGGTGAGGGTATCCAGGCAGTCCGGTTTCCATTCGCTGGCCATGCGATTCCAGGCGGTGACCCGTTCGGCCATGTCGGCTTCAGCCGAGTCGACGCCGATCAGGGATACCCCGCGCAGGATGAACGGAAACACCGTGGTGTGAAGTTCCGGGGAGCCCACCAGGCCGGCACAGGTGACAACGCCGCCATAACGGGTCGCCTTAATGGCGCTGGCCAGCATGTCGCCGCCCACCACATCGATAACCCCGGCCCACTGCTCCTTCAGCATCGGGCGCTGGGTGTCAATAATCGCTTCCCGGCCAACCACTTCGTTGGCACCAAGCGATTGTAAAAAGTCTGCCGCATCCACCTTGCCGGTAACCGCTGTGACGGAAAATCCCGCCTTGGCCAGCATGGCCACCGCCAGGCTGCCCACGCCACCGGTGGCACCGGTGACCAGCACCGGCCCGGCCTCGGGGGTGACGCCGTTACGCACCAGGGCATCCATCATCAGGGCAGCGGTCAGGCCGGCGGTGCCGAACATCATCGCCGCTTTCAGGCTCAGGCCCTGGGGCCGCTTGATCACCCAGGCCGCCGGCACACGAATATATTCAGCCAGGGCACCGTCGGTATTCATGCCCAGGTCGTAGCTGGTGACGATGATCTGGTCACCCACGGCAAAATCGGCCTGTTCACTGGCGACAACCACACCGGCCGCATCGATGCCCGGGGTGTGGGGATAGTTGCGGGTCACCCCCTTGTTACCAATGGAGGAGAGGGCATCCTTATAGTTCAGGGCAGAGTAGTGCACTTTCACCAGCACTTCGCCGGCGGGCAGTTCGTCGATCCGGCGGGTCCTGATGTGGGTGACATATCTGTTCGGTTCAGCCTCTTCTACAACCAGGGCGCGAAATTGTGTTTCGCTCATTGTTTATCTCCTGATGGGGATAGTGGGGTAAAAGATCGGCAGCGCGAGAAATCCTGCTGCAAGCGTGGGATCTCCCTACAACCTAGCAATCCAGGTTGACAGGGGCAAGGTCGTCAGATCGATCCAGTTGAATCATCGGATCACTCCTGCAGCCGTTTTAGGAATTCGATCCAGTAAGGATTGACCGTGTCCGCATGGCTTATCGGGGCCATGTGACCACCCTGGAGCCAGTGTGTCTCCACCTGTGGCAGATGCTGTTCAAGGACCTCCGCGACCCGGCGGCTGGGTAGGGGACTCTCCGGGCTGCGTAACAGGCAAACCGGCATAGTGAGGTTGCGATACTGGGCTGCCCGGAGGTGCTCTCCCAGTATGGCATTGAAATCGAGCTGAACCTTGGGGAAATGGTGATTTAACAGGCGCTGTCGTTCCGCTGGGAGTCTGTCGTAGGTGCCGGGAGCACTCCAGAAATCGATAAACAGGGCAGTGGCTTCGGCAATTGCATCGGCCGCCAGCAGTTCACTCAGGCGGGAGTAGACCTGCTGAACAATCTGGTAGGCCTGCTCATCCCTCTCCAGCAGATGAAAGGCGACCGGCTCGTACAGGCCGAGGGAGAGGATACGATCGGGTTGGGCATGGGCCAGGCGCAGGGCCGTGGCGCCTCCATAGGAGTGTCCGATCAGGTGAAACGGCGCTTCCCCGAGCCGCTGCCCGGTTATATGGGCTATGCGCCCGGCTTCCTGTGCCAGGTTGAATTGTGCGGGTTCGTCGGGGTATTCGCCGGCGCCATAGCCGTATAGATCGATAGCCAGAACCCGGTATTCGGACTGCAACCGTTCGCTCAGTTTGCGCCACTGGGTGCGGTTGCTCAGGGAGCTGTGCAGCAGGACCAGAGGTGTACCGGCTCCCCGGTCATCAATTACCTGTTCAAGATACATGGACTCTCCCGTGGTTTGTCGCCGCACGATTATTGGTTAGCAGGCAGGTGGATGCAACCTGTGTCAGCGAGCGGTCCGTGAGAAAACTCGCCGCTGCGCGGATCAGACTATTTCACGCCGTTACTGGGGAGCAGTGCAGAGCACTCCACAGTGGTGGAGTGAGGGGCTTGGTTACTGTTACCGGCAAAAGTAATCCGGCCCAGGGGGCGGGTGGCCGGTTAAAGGATAGGCCATGCTGAATAGAGGGTTGGGGCATGGCCGGTAGCTGTTTTTCTGCGTGCTACAGTTTGACACAGGTAACCTGTCGCTATTCTCAACCGAGTCTGCGGGTCCAGCCAGAGGAGTCAGCTGTTGTGATAATCCCATTCGATGCCAGCACTGCCTTGGATAGCAACACCATTCAGCAGGCCCCCGATCTGCTCAAGGAGCGCATCAGCCCCCTCTATTGCGTAGACGAAGCGCGTCTGCTTGAGACGCTCATTCCGCTGGCCCGCCCAGTCGATGATCTGCTGGAGAAGATCACCCGGGAGAGTGCTGGTCTGATCCAGGCTGTGCGGGAGCGGGATGATGCCATCCACATGATCGACGCCCTGCTGCTGGAGTACAGCCTGGATACCCGGGAAGGGGTGCTGCTGATGTGCCTGGCAGAAGCGCTGATGCGTATCCCCGACAGTGCCACCGCGGATGCCCTGATCAGGGACAAGCTGACCGTAGCCGACTGGAAACAGCATCTGCAGCGCAGCCAATCCCTGCTGGTCAATGCCTCCACCTGGGGGCTGCTGCTGACCGGTAAGGTGATTACCCTGGATGCCGGTATGGATGATGAACCGGCCACCATTATCAACCGGCTGGTGAACCGTCTGAGCGAGCCGGTGGTGCGGCAGGCGATGCACCAGGCGATGAAAATCATGGGACGGCAGTTTGTGCTGGGCCGCACCATTGCCGAGGCACTGGTCAACAGTCGCCGGTTGCGGGAGGCGGGTTACAGCTACTCCTTCGATATGCTGGGGGAGGCCGCCATTACGGGCCAGGATGCCGACCACTATTTCGACGCATACAGCCAGGCGATCCGCGTCATTGGCAGTGAGAAACCCCGGTCAGATCCGGCCGGTCGTTCCAGTATCTCCATCAAGTTGTCGGCCCTGCATCCCCGCTATGAACAGGCCCAGAAACAGCGGGTGATGGGGGAGTTGGGTGAACGGATGCGGCGTCTGATCCAACTGGCCCGGGAGCTGGATGTGGGTATCACTATCGATGCGGAAGAGGCGGATCGGCTGGAGCTGTCCCTGGATCTGTTCGAGCAGCTCTACCGGGACCGGGTCAGCCGGGGCTGGGGCAACATCGGCCTGGTGGTGCAGGCCTATCAGAAGCGGGCGTTGCCGGTGCTCTGCTGGCTGGCGGCGCTGGCCAACAGCCAGGGGGATCGGATACCGCTGCGCCTGGTCAAGGGGGCTTACTGGGACAGCGAGATCAAGCATGCACAGCAACTGGGTCTGCCGGGCTATCCGGTATTCACCCGCAAAGAGGCGACCGATGTCTCCTATCTGGCCTGTGCCCGTTTCCTGCTGAGTGAACCGGTGCGGGGGCTGCTCTATCCCCAGTTCGCCACCCACAATGCCCATACCGTGGCCAGCGTCGCCAGCATGGCCTCCCATGATGAGTTTGAGTTCCAGCGCCTGCACGGTATGGGGGATGCGCTCTATGCAACTGTCAGGGAGCGTTACAGTAACCGGGTACGTATCTACGCCCCGGTGGGGAGCCACAAGGATCTGCTGCCCTACCTGGTGCGGCGGTTACTGGAAAACGGCGCCAACTCCTCTTTTGTGCATCGCTTGATTGATCGGGCGACGCCGGTGGATTCCCTGATCGAACATTCGGTCATCCAGTTGTGCCGTAACCAGACCCTGGCCAATGAGCGTATCCCGTTACCAACGGCAATCTATGGGCCGACACGGGGCAATTCCCAGGGACTGAATATCAACGTGGCGGATCAACGGTTGCCATTGCAACAACAGGTCGCCGGTTTTTACAAACAGCGCTGGCAGGCCTGTCCTATCGTCAACGGCAGCGCCATGGAGACCGGCACGGCGCTGCCGGTACGGGCTCCCCAGGATCGGGCCATCCAGGTGGGCAGCCTGTTTGAGGCGGACAGTGAAACGGTCGCGCAGGCGATCCAGGGAGCACAGCAGGCATTCCCCCGCTGGAACGGGACGCCGGTGAAGGAGCGTTCAGCCGCCCTGGAGCGGGCCGCCGATCTGTTGGAAACTCACCGGGCGGAGTTGATTGCTCTCTGCCAGCTGGAGGCCGGCAAAACTCTGCAGGATGCCATCGACGAAGTGCGCGAGGCGGTGGATTTCTGTCGCTATTACGCGGTACAGGCTCGACAACTGTTTGGTACGCCAGTCACTCTGGACGGTCCCACCGGTGAGACCAATGAACTCTATCTGCAGGGACGGGGAGTGTTTGTCTGTATCAGTCCCTGGAATTTTCCCCTGGCCATCTTCACCGGCCAGGTGATGGCGGCCCTGGTGGCCGGCAACTGCGTGCTTGCAAAACCTGCGGAGCAGACCAGCCTGATCGCCGCCCGTGCTGTCACTCTGTTCCACCAGGCCGGAATTCCGGGCGAGGTGCTGCAACTGGTGCCGGGGGAGGGGCGGCGGATCGGGCCTCTGCTCACTGCCCATGCAGGGATTACCGGCGTGGCCTTTACCGGCTCCACTGAAACGGCCTGGCAGATCAACCGTTCCCTGGCGGCGCGCAACGCACCCATCGCCACACTGGTGGCGGAGACCGGTGGGCAGAATGCCATGATCGTGGATAGTACCGCACTGCCGGAGCAGGTGATTCAGGATGTGGTCGCTTCCGCCTTTACCAGTGCCGGACAGCGCTGCTCCGCGCTGCGGGTACTGTTTGTCCAGGAGGATGTGGCCGACCGCATACTGGATCTGCTCAGGGGAGCCATGGCGGAGCTGACGGTGGGCGATCCCTGTCATCTGGAGAGCGATGTGGGGCCGGTTATTGATGAAGCGGCCCGCCGTACGCTGCAGCAACATATCAGCGAGATGCGCCAGCAGGCCAGGCTGATTGCCGAGACGCCCTTGCCCCCGGATGGGGAAGCCGGCTGTTTCGTGGCACCGGTGGCGTTTGAGATCAAGCGTATGGATCAGCTCGACCGCGAGCACTTTGGTCCTGTCCTGCATGTGATCCGCTTCAAGGCTGCCGGGTTGGACGAGGTGATCAGCCAGATCAACCAGGCCGGCTATGGTCTTACCCTGGGCATCCATTCCCGCAATGAAACCACCAGTCGTTATATTGAATCGCGAGTGCGGGTGGGCAATGTCTATATCAACAGAAACCAGATTGGTGCGGTAGTTGGTGTGCAGCCGTTTGGTGGTCTGGGCCTGTCTGGCACCGGACCCAAAGCGGGCGGTCCACACTATCTGCTGCGCTTCGCCACGGAGAGAACCCGCACCATCAACAGCGCAGCGATTGGTGGTAATGCAACGCTGCTGTCCCTGCAAAACAGCGTGATCCGATGATCCGGGGCGCTGCTGCATCTCAATCTGATTGGGCTGTGAAAGTTGTTATTGTGCGGATTACTAACTATAAGAATGTAGAGCGATATAAAAAGAAAACATTTCAGCGCCGGTAACAAGCTGATCAGACAGTCGGCAGAGACCGCTATATACGGGTCGATGCGCGGCTGCAATATAACAAGAAGAGACCTGTGAGGAGTGCATGGAATACTTTATCCAGCAGTTAATCAACGGCGTTACGCTTGGGTCGATTTACGGACTGATCGCCATCGGCTACACCATGGTGTATGGCATTATCGGCATGATCAATTTTGCGCATGGCGATATTTTCATGATCGGTGCGTTTCTTTCCCTGATCACTTTTCTGGTGCTCGGAATTATCGGTATCACCTGGATTCCCCTGGCGCTGCTGATCGTACTGCTGGTCTCCATGCTGATCGCCGCAATATACGGCTGGACGGTGGAACGACTGGCTTACCGGCCGCTGCGGGGGTCATTCCGGCTCGCTCCCCTGATCTCCGCCATCGGGATGTCGATCTTCCTGCAGAACTATGTCCAGCTGCTGCAGGGGGCCCGGGTCCGTCCCGTACCTCCGGTTATCTCCGGCGGATTCACTTTTCTGGAGGGTGGCAGTTTCCCTATTACGGTCAGCTATCTGCAGATCGTGATCGTGTTGTTGACCATTGCACTGATGACAGGGTTTGCGCTGTTGATCGCCCGCACTTCACTGGGGAGGGCGCAGCGGGGCTGTGAACAGGACCGAACCATGTCGGCCCTGCTCGGCATTAATGTGGACCGGACCATCTCGCTGACCTTCGTCATGGGGGCCGCGCTGGCGGCGGTGGCCGGTATGCTGTTCGTGCTTTATTACGGAGTGATCGATTTCTATATCGGTTTTCTGGCCGGCATCAAAGCGTTTACCGCGGCGGTGCTGGGTGGTATCGGATCGTTGCCGGGCGCCATGCTGGGTGGTCTGCTGATTGGCCTGATTGAGACCTACTGGTCTGCCTACTTCAGTATCGAGTACAAGGATGTGGCCGCCTTCGCCATTCTGGTGCTGGTGCTGATCTTCCGGCCCACCGGGCTGTTGGGGAAACCGGAAATCGAGAAGGTGTAGGTATGACGATCGAATCCAGTAACGAACCCCGCGCCATCGATTTTCCCGCGCTGTTGAAGGAGTCGGCTGTCGCCGCGCTGGTGGCCCTGGGCCTGACTGTGGTCATGCTCGGTTTCCGCACGGTGGATACCAGCTCCGGGCTGGGTATCACGACCCGCTGGCCCCTGGTGGCGGTGGCCGTCATGTCGGTATTTTTCGGCCGTTTGCTGTTTGCCTTCCGCCGTGAATGGAAGGCCGCCCGGCAACCGGCAAAACGGGATCTCAAGCGGGAGGAGAGGCGCGCGGCAACCATTGTGAAACGCTTTTCCACCATTGGCGGTCCGCTGTTCATCGCCTTCGCCCTGGTGTTACCCATGCTGCCGTTTGCCGACCGCTACGTGGTGGATATAGCCACCTATGTGTTGATCTATGTGATGTTGGGTTGGGGACTCAATATTGTGGTCGGACTGGCCGGCCTGCTGGATCTGGGTTACGTGGCGTTCTATGCCGTTGGCGCCTACTCCTATGCCCTGTTTGCCCTCTATTTTGATCTCTCATTCTGGGTCTGCCTGCCCCTGGCCGGGCTCTGTGCGGCCGGTTTTGGTGTGCTGCTGGGGTTTCCGGTTCTGCGGCTGCGTGGCGATTACCTGGCCATTGTTACCCTGGGGTTCGGTGAAATTATCCGGGTGATCCTGCTCAACTGGTACACCTTCACCAACGGGCCTGATGGCATCTCCGGTATTCCACGGCCCAGTTTCTTCGGCCTGGAGTTCAAGCGCAGGGCCAGCGAGGGGGCTGAGACTTTTCACCAGTTCTTCGACCTCGATTACTCCTCCATGCACCGGCTGATCTTCCTCTATTATCTGATCCTGGTTCTGGCGCTGATGACCAATTTCTTCACCCTGTGTATCCGCAAAATGCCGGTGGGTCGTGCCTGGGAGGCGCTGCGGGAAGATGAGATAGCGTGCCGATCGCTGGGTATCAATCCCACCAATACCAAGCTGACGGCGTTTGCCCTGGGTGCCATGTTTGCCGGCTTTGCCGGCTCCTTCTTCGCCACCCGGCAGGCCTTTATCAGTCCCGAGAGTTTTACTTTTATCGAATCGGCAGTGATCCTTGCCATCGTGGTGCTGGGTGGAATGGGTTCCCAGGTGGGCGTGGCGATCGCGGCAGTTTTGCTGATCGGCGGCACCGAGTTGTTCCGGGAGTTGGAGGAGTATCGCATGCTCGCCTTCGGTGGTCTGATGGTTGCCATCATGGTGTGGAAACCACGCGGACTGCTGGCTCATCGTGAACCCACCATCAAACTCCATCCGGATGGTGAGCCGCCGCCTGAAGAGAGTCCGCCAGCAGCTGCGGGGGAGCGGGCATGAGCAGTAGCGTATCCTCCCTGTCACCTGAACTGGTCATACCCAGTGGCGTTGCACCGCTGTTGACCATTGAGCACCTGACCATGCGGTTTGGTGGCCTGACCGCCATTGATGATGTCTCCTTCGCCGCGGGCGAGGGGGAGATTACCGCGATTATCGGACCGAATGGGGCCGGTAAAACCACTCTGTTCAACTGTATCACCGGCTTCTATACACCCACTGTCGGCCGGTTGACCCTGCGGGCCCGGGGGGAAACCTTTCTGCTGGAACGGATGGATGGGTTTCGCATCGCCCAGAAGGCCCACGTTGCCCGGACCTTCCAGAATATTCGTCTCTTCTCGGAGATGTCGGTGCTGGAGAATCTGGTCGTTGCCCAACATAACGAATTGATGAAGGCATCCGGTTATACAGTAACCGGCCTGTTCGGTTTTCGCGGCTATCGGAAAAAGGAGCAGGAGGCGGCCGATCTGGCGCGCTACTGGCTGGACCGGGTGGGACTGACCCGGCTGGCCGATATCAATGCGGGCAATCTCCCCTATGGCGCCCAGCGACGACTGGAGATTGCCCGGGCCATGTGCATCAAGCCGACCCTGCTCTGTCTGGATGAGCCGGCCGCGGGGCTGAATCCGAAGGAGTCAGGGGAACTCAACGCCTTGCTGAACTACATCAAGGATGAACACCGGATCGGGCTGCTGTTGATTGAACACGATATGAGCGTGGTGATGGAGATTTCGGATCACGTGATCGTGCTCGATTACGGCAGCAAGATATCCGATGGTACCCCGCTCTATGTGCGCTCCGATCCCAATGTCATTCGGGCCTATCTGGGTGAGGATGAGACAGAGGCATTGCCTCCTGAGGTAGAAGCGGACCTCAGAAAGGATCTTGATCCGCAAAACAGGGAGGGTGCCTGATATGTTGAACATTACCGGCGTACACACCTTCTACGGCAGTATCGAAGCGTTAAGAGGAGTCGATCTCACGGTCAATGCGGGGGAGATTGTCACCCTGATCGGAGCGAATGGGGCGGGTAAAAGCACCCTGTTGATGACCACCTGCGGTATACCACGCGCGGCCCGGGGCAGCATCCGCTATCTGGATCGGGATATCACCCGCTTGAGTACCCACGAGATCATGCACCTGGGGCTGGCCCAGGTACCGGAGGGCCGGCGTATCTTCCCCCGGATGACGGTGTTGGAGAACCTGTTAATGGGGGCGATTGTCTCTGACGAGGCCTATCTGGAAGAGGACCTGGAGCGTGTCACGACCCTGTTCCCGATCTTGAAAAAACGCACCCACCAGCGCGGCGGTACGCTCTCCGGTGGCGAACAGCAGATGCTCGCCATTGCCCGGGCCATGATGAGTCGGCCTAAACTGCTGCTGCTGGATGAACCCTCACTGGGACTCGCTCCACTGGTGGTAAGGCAGATATTTGAAGTGATCGAGGAGATCAACAGGGAAGATGATGTGACGGTACTGCTGGTGGAACAGAACGCCTACCATGCACTGAAACTGGCGCACCGTGGTTATGTCATGGTGAACGGCGAGATCACCCTGTCGGGGGAGAGCAGGGAACTGCTGGAACGCCCCGAGGTGCGGGCCGCCTATCTGGAGGGTGGACATTGAGCATACCTGTTTTTATCGGTATTACCCTGCTGCTGTTTGGTAGTGCGGGCTACATGACGGGACAGGCGATCGCCCTCACCTGGCGTCCCTGGTACCAGATGATTCCCTATTCGCTGCTGCTCGGGGCGAGTGACCGTTTTCTGATTTACGCACTGTTTGACGGTGAGTTGTTGTCACCGACAGGTTACCTGATTGATACAGCGGTTATCACCGTGATCGGTTTACTGGGTTTCAGAATCACCCGGGTAAACCGCATGATCAGTCAATATCCCTGGCTCTATCAACGATCCGGCTTGTTGAGCTGGAAAGGTATTAAGGAGTGATACGGCAAAACCGCTCTGATGGGTTTTGTCGATAATGCGCGACCTTGAGGTGATGGGGGCGGTTGTGTCCCATGCTTTAAGTGGCAGTTCGGTTTGGCGGGTTGTTTTCATGCTGGACTGGAGTAGCAGGAGTTGAATGACTGATAACCGGGAATGTACCAAAGGAGATTCGATAACATGAAAAAAACATTCAGGCTGTCCATGATGGCAGCGATGACTGCTGCCACTATGAGCTTTGGCTCAGTGGCGCTGGCCGATATTAAGATTGCCACTGCCGGTCCCATGACCGGCCAATACGCAAGTTTTGGCGCCCAGATGCGGGCGGGTGCTGAACAGGCGGTTGAAGATATCAATGCGGCCGGTGGTGTGCTGGGGCAGAAGCTGGTGCTGGAAGTGGGGGACGACGCCTGCGATCCGAAGCAGGCCGTGGCCGTTGCCAACCAGATGATCAACAAGGGCGTGGTATTCATGGCCGGACACTTCTGCTCCGGCTCATCCATACCGGCATCTTCGGTGTATGAAGAGGAGGGGATTTTGATGATCTCTCCAGCCTCAACCAACCCGAAGCTCACCGAGGAGGGGGGCGAGACGGTATTCCGGGTGTGTGGTCGGGATGACCAGCAGGGCGCCGTGGCAGGCAAGTTCCTGAAAGAAAATTATTCTGACAAGAATATTGCCTTTATCCATGACAAGACCGCCTACGGTAAGGGACTTGCGGATGCCACCCTGGCTGAGTACGAAAAGCTGGGCGGTAAGGCCGCCATGTACGAGGCGATCACCGCCGGTGAGAAGGACTACACCGCGCTGGTCTCGAAAATGAAACAGGCCAATATCGGGGTGATGTATCTGGGTGGTTACCACACCGAAGGTGGTCTGATTGTGCGGCAGATGCGTGAGCAGGGCATGGATACCGTATTGGTCTCCGGTGATGCGCTGGTCACCAACGAGTACTGGTCCATTACCGGGCCGGCGGGCGAGGGCACCCTGATGACCTTCAGCCCTGATCCCCGCAAGAACCCGGTTGCTGCACCCCTGGTGGAGAAGTTCCGCAGCAAGGGCATTGAGCCGGAAGGTTACGTGCTTTACACCTACGGTGCGGTACAGGCCTGGGCGCAGGCGGCTACCCGGGCAGCTTCAACTGACGCCTACAAGGTGAGCAATGCGCTGCATGCCGGCGAGTTTGATACCGTTCTGGGTAAGTTCGGTTTTGATGCCAAGGGTGATGTGACCGCACCCGGTTATGTACTCTACAAGTGGGTGAACGGTACTTACGACTATTTGTAAGTTTTTTTAAACTGTTGAAAAGAAGCCCGGCTTAGGCCGGGCTTTTTGGTTTCGCACACTTCCAACCGGCCCGTTCAGGGATCCAGTTCCGTCAGCAGGTGTCGGCTGCGCCAGACATCCAGCAGTGTATAGCCAAGATTGGTGCCGAGAATAATGGCCATTCCCAGCAGCAGAGTCGGGGTGAACTGCTCGTTCAGAATCAGGACCGCCAGACTGAAACCGAAAATCGGTTCCAGATAGGAGAGTACCGGTGCCAGGGTGGTACGCACACTGCCGAACCCCTTGAAGTAGATGAGTCCGCCCAGTGCGGTGGCGATAAAGCCCATGCCGAAGGCGTTGTACAGGTTGTTGCTGTTCAGTTCGATCGGCAACAGGAACAGTGCAGGTAACATGATCAGTGATCCAATAAATGCACTGGAAACGATCATCTGTTCCGTCTTGATACCCTTTTCCCGGATCACCCGCACCAGCACCATGCTGAAAGAGAATGCCATGCTCGCTGTGACTGCGGCGGCCAGTCCTAACACCGAGGCGGTGGAGCCGAAATCGGGCAGCTGGGTGGTACCCAGAATAATGGTGAGCAGGCCGAGCAGATTCAGCATCACGGAGATGTAGTAGGCACGACTGAACCGGGTCGGCTTCAGGTCATGAAACAGGTAGTGACAGACCAGTTTCTCGGTGAGCGGAAACCAGATGGCGGCGGTGTAGAGGAGTATCACGCTCAAGCCCACTGACAGCAGCACTGCACCCAGGGTGTAGAGGGCGACCACCAGCGCCATGGAGATGCCTACAAGTATCCAGAGCCCGGTGTGATTCCTGGCAAAATCGATGGTTTGGCCGATCTTGTTCCGGGTGGTTCGGGGGAACAACGGATAGGCGATCAATCCAATCAGCGGAAAACTGAGGGTACAGAAGAAGAAGCGTAGAAACACGATATTGGCCGGGTGGGTCTGTACGATCTGGTTGGCAAATACGCCCATGGAACCCATCATCAGGCAGCCCAGCACCAGGGTGCCGATGGGTTGGATCTCGGAGTTACGAAAGAGGCTGAGCACCAAGGAGTGTCCCGGCAGGACAGTTTTATCAACTGTGTGGTTAAAAGGAGATTATAGAAGGAAGCCGGCTTGAAACAAGCGTTATAGGGGGCTTAAATCACAGGCCCGGTTAATTGCCACAATGGCATGATTCCCTGGGGAGGGAATGCCCGGCAGTGCACTGTTCACCGCGCACTGCACAGAGCACTTCCCCAGTATAGATCAGGGGCCGTTTTGTAGCCGGGATGCTGCTCTGAGCAGCCCTGATCAGCTTATCCTCCCAGGTAGGCTTTCCGTACCGCCTCGTTTGAGAGCAGCTTGTCAGCCTTGTCACTGAGAGTGATCTGACCATTCTCGATCACGTAGCCCCGGTCGGCAATGTGCAGTGCCTGGTTAGCATTCTGCTCCACCAGGAAGATAGTGGTGTTGTGTTCGTCGTTGATTTTTTTGATGATTTCAAAAATCTGCCGAATGATCAGTGGCGCTAATCCCATGGAGGGTTCATCCAGCAGCAACAGATCGGGGCGTGCCATCAGGGCCCGGGACATGGCCAGCATCTGCTGTTCTCCACCACTCAGGTTACCTCCCGGCTGATGGCGGCGCTCATCCAGGATCGGGAACAGGGAAAAAACGTAATCCAGGTCTTTTTGAATACCCCGTTTGTCGGAGCGGAGAAAGGCGCCCATGTCCAGGTTCTCCTGCACGGTGAGCTGGGGAAAAATATGCCGGCCTTCCGGAACCTGGCAGATGCCCATGGCGACAATCTTGTCCGGTGCCACGTTATGGATCGCCTCACCCTTGTATAGCACTTCACCGCTACGGGGGGGGACAATGCCGGAGATGGACATCAGGGTGGTACTTTTGCCGGCGCCGTTGGCACCGATCAGGGTAATGATCTCCCCTTCGTTGACCTCCAGGTTTATCCCTTTGAGTGCGTGGATATTGCCGTAATAGGTATCAACATTGCGCAGCTCAAGCATCGAGATCCTCCCCAAGGTAAGCCTTGATTACGACCGGATTGGACTGGATCTCTTCAGGGGTTCCCTGGGCGATTTTCTTACCATAGTCCATCACATAAATTCGGTTGGAAAGCGTCATTACCAGTTTCATGTCATGTTCAATCAGCAGGATGGAGTAGCCCTGGTCCCGGATCCGCAGGATCAGCTGTACCAGCTCCTGGGTCTCCTGCGGGTTCATACCGGCCGCCGGTTCATCCAGCAGCAGCAGTGACGGGTCAGTGGCCAGTGCCCGGGCGATCTCCAGACGGCGCTGGGCGCCATAGGAGAGATTGCGGGCGAAGTTGTCCACTTCATCAGCCAGGCCGACCAGTTCCAGGATCTCGTAGCTTCGCTCCACGATTTCCTGCTCCTCCTTTCTGTTGGAAGGGGTGCGCAGGATGGCGCCAAGTATAAAGGAGTGGGTCCGGCAGTGACGTCCGATCATGACATTTTCCAGCACCGTCATATTCTGAAACAGACGGATGTTCTGGAAGGTTCTGGCCATCCCCTTTTCGGTAACCTTGTTCGGCTTCAGTCCGTTGAGACGGCTGGTGGTGCCTTGCAGGGTGTGGAGAATCACATCTCCCTCAGTCGGGTTGTAGATGCCGGTGACGCAGTTGAAAAAGGTGGTTTTTCCCGCGCCATTGGGTCCGATCAAGGCGACGATCTCTCCTCGCTTCACCTCCAGGTCGAGCTGTTTAAGCGCCTGGATACCTCCGAAGTGCATGGAGAGACCACTGACTTTCAAGATGGTGTCATTCATTGGGTATTGCCCGCATCTTGCTTTTTAAACTTGTAGGTTCGTCTTACCGTGGAGATGATGCCCTGGGGTCTGAACACCATCATAATCACCAGAATGGCGCCAAAGGCCAGCATCCGGTAATCGGACAGTGCCCGCAGATACTCAGGAAGCAGGATCAGTACCAGTGCACCGACAATGACACCCAGGATCGAGCCCATACCACCCAGGACCACGATGGAGAGGATGATGGCAGACTCAAGGAAGGTGAAGCTGGCCGGATTGATGAAGGTGGTTTTGGCGGCAAAGATCACCCCCATCATGCCCGCCCAGGTGGCACCCAGGGCAAAGGCGGTCAACTTGGTTTTGGTCTTGTCGATGCCCATGGCCTGGCAGGCTATCTCGTCCTCGCGCAGGGCGATCCAGGCGCGTCCCAGGCGGGAGTCCTGGAGGCGGTTGACCACGAAGATGGTGATGATGACCAGCGCCACCATGATGTAGTAGATGTAGAGAATGGCCGATTCAAGGGACAGTTCAATACCAAACAGTCCCGGACGGGGAATATTGGAGATGCCGCTGGGTCCCTGCGAAAAGTCGTTCCAGTTCTCCAGTACCAGGCGAATGATTTCACCAAAGCCCAGGGTCACAATGGCCAGGTAATCACCCCGCAACCGTAACACCGGAAAACCGAGCATGATACCGAAACTGGCGGCGAGCAGGGCGCCAATGGGCAGAGCCATCCAGAACCCGATGCCGAAATGGGCATTCAACAGGGCGTAGCTGTAAGCGCCCACGGCGTAGAAGGCGACAAATCCCAGATCCAGCAGACCGGCCATACCCACTACGATATTCAGACCCAGTCCCAGCACCACGTACATCAGTGCAGTGGTCATGATATTGGTCTGGTAGGTATCGAACAGGTAGGGGAATACCAGGGCGAACAGGGTAAGCGCACCGGCCAGGGGATAGAGGTAGTTGGGGTTGCGCAGAATAATCTGGATCAGTGGCTCGTTGGGTGTGGCATCCGGGTCCAGTGCGGTACGCCTGGCAAGGCGTCTGGTTTTCTGCTGATTGACCACCCGGATCAGAATCGAGAGCACGAAGCTGCCAATGGCGACGTAGAACATGTTTTCCCATCGCCAGATGATAGTTTTCTCGATCGGATTAGCCTTGATGACCATGATCGGAAAGGTCAGGAATACAAACCAGAGCGATACCAGAAACGAACGTTTCAGTTCTTCAAATGAGATCATTTTCGCCCCTATACTTTCTGAATCTCGGCCTTACCCAGCAGGCCGGAAGGTTTGAAGATCAAGATCAGAACCAGCAATGAGAAGGCGAACACATCCTCATAGTCACTGGAGACATAACCGGTGGCGAAACTTTCGGTTAGTCCGAGAATGACCCCACCCAGTACCGCGCCCGGGATCGAACCAATCCCGCCAAGTACCGCAGCGGTGAAGGCCTTGATACCCGCTATAAAGCCGATAAAAAAGTTGATCTGTCCGATATGGGAGGCGATTAACAGGCCGCCGACTGCGGC
This sequence comes from Sedimenticola thiotaurini, assembly GCF_001007875.1. Lineage (NCBI taxonomy): Bacteria > Pseudomonadati > Pseudomonadota > Gammaproteobacteria > Chromatiales > Sedimenticolaceae > Sedimenticola > Sedimenticola thiotaurini. The sequence goes on from NZ_CP011412.1 coordinate 628,780, forward strand.
GAGTGCTGAACCGACGATAAAGGTGGCGGAGATGACCCGGTCGACGTTTATACCCACCAGCATGGCCATTTTACGATCCTGCGAAGTGGCCCGCATCGCCTTGCCGATCCGGGTGAATTTAATCAGCACGGTCAGGCCGATCATCATCACGGTGGTGACCACCAGGATGACCATGTCCGAGGATCCCAGGTACTGGATGTAGGGCTCCATGAAATCAAATTCGGGGATCAACTCGGGAAAGGGCTGGAAATCGGAAGTCTGGGCCAGCAGCACATAGTTCTGCAGGAAAATTGACATACCGATGGCGCTGATCAGTGGCGAGAGCCTGGGTGCGTGGCGCAACGGTTTATAGGCCAGTTTTTCAACCGTGTACCCATAGGCACTGGACCAGACCGCAGCGGCAAGTCCTGCCAGCACAATAATTGCCAGCAGGGGGAAACCGAGAATGGATAGTACGGTGGAGACAATGAAGGCGGTGAAAGCACCGATCATGTATATCTCGCCATGGGCAAAGTTAATCAGCCCGATAATGCCGTATACCATGGTGTAGCCCAACGCGATAAGCGCGTAGATCGCGCCGCGGGTCAGACCACTAAAAAGAAGTTCAATAAAGTATTCCATAAATAATACAGAGGGCCTGGGCTCCGGGATACAGATCCCCGAACCCAGGCCCTATACCCTCTGGCTTACTTAACTTCGACGTATTGCCCGTTCTGCACCTGGTAGACAGCAAAGCCTACACCGACTGCATCACCGTTTTTATCAAAGTGAATCTTGCCAACGGCGGTGGCGACTTCATTGTCCTGAAGGGCCTTGGTAACAGCGGCAAGATCGGTTGAACCGGCTTTCTCAATAGCGTTCAGCAGTGCGACTGCACCGGCGTGTGCGCTATCGTAGAAGGCGCCGGGATCTTCACCATAAGCCTTCTTGTGCGCTTCGATGGCCGCGGTGTAGAGGGGGTTGGTGGAGTTGTCTTTGGCGCCGGTTGCGTAGACACCTTCGGCATTCTTGCCAGCCACCTTGATGAAGGTGTCGTCTTTCACACCATCACCCGAAATAAAGTCAATCTTGATCCGTTTCTTACGCATCTGGGTGACGATTTTCGAGGCTTCCGGATGATAACCACCATAGATCACACCGTCGGCACCGGAGCGCTTGATCTTCTGTACAACAGCGGAGTAGTCCACCGCACCGGGGGTGACACCTTCAAACAGCACAACCTCTGCCTTGCCGGATTTCTCGATAAACTGCTTGGCGAATTCCGCCAGGCCTTTACCGTAGTCACCCTTGTCATGTACAACAGCAATCTTCTTCAGGTTGCGGATGTCAAGGGCAAAATCCACCTGGGTTCTGGCCTGAGCGTCATCGGAAGCGATAGTACGAAAAAAGTTCGGATAATCGCCGCTCTGGGTCAGTTCCGGATTGGTTGCGGAAGGGGACATGACAGCGACGCCGGCATTCTTATAAATGGGCAACGCCGCCTTGGTGGCACCTGAGCAGATGTGGCCGAGTACCACATCCACACCGCTGGAAACCAGTTTGGTGGCGGTGTTGGTTGCCACCTCGGGTTTGCACACATCATCTTCTACCAGCAGCTCGACCTTCTTGCCATTGATACCACCCCGGGCGTTGATATCAGCAACCACCAGCTTGGCGGCATTCACGGTCGGCAGACCGTAAGAGGCAAGATCGCCACTATGGGCGCCTGCAACGCCCAGTTTGATCGTATCATCCGCAGCGGACGCCACAGTCGGTATGGCTAGAGCCAACCCCACAGTGGCGGCGAGTAACTTCTTTACAATGATCGATTTCATATCGGTGTATCCCTGGTCAGTAATTGTCAGTAGATTTTGCGGTGAAATGACCCACGCACAAATAAATAATACTACTGTTAGATGGTGAGAAATGAAACCATTAATGGCTATAAATGGCCCGCTTCCATCGATTTTATCGGGGCAGGCGGCCGGTTTGCGCCTCCCTGTAATCGGTAGAATCTTCAGGGCCGCTGAGTGATGCCGAGAGTCCCGGAGAAACCGGGTGACGGTGGGGTTGATGTTTGGTTGCGGTCTGGCCTTGAATCAGTCGGCCTGGGGAGGCCCGGATGCCGACAGAAGGCGTCCGGATCTCCCCAGAGTTGCTAGCGCAGGTTGCGGCGCAGGCGCCGCTTTTTTTTCCCTTTGGCCGCTTTGGTCGCCTGTTTGGCCCGTTTTTCGGCCGACTGGATCAACAGTTCCTGACAGCCGACAGCTTCCGCTTCGCTGGTGGGTTGGCGCTGTATAAAGCTGCCGTCCGACTGCATTTCCCAGGCACTGCGCTGGTCATTGAGCTGCGTGTTGAGGATGAACCGAAGCTCTTCGCACAGTTTTTTATCGCTGACCGGGGTGACCACCTCGACCCGGGACTCCAGGTTGCGCTTCATGGCGTCGGCTGAGCCGATAAAGTACTCCTCTTCGCCACCATTCTGGAAATAGTAGATTCGGGTGTGTTCCAGGAAGCGGCCCACTATACCGATAACCCGGGCAGTCTCGCTCAGGCCCGGAATGCCGGGGCGGAAACGGCAGGTGTCCCGTACGATCAGGTCGATCCGCACACCATCCCGGGCGGCCTCGTAGAGGGCCCGGGTGATGTCCGCATCCTCCAGGGCGTTCATTTTGAACTGGATCAGTCCGGGTGTTTCAGGGCTGTGCAACTTGCGCTCCCGCTTGATCTTGGACAGCAGGGCGTTCTTCAGCATTTTGGGGGAGGGCAGCAGTTTCCGATAACTGCGCTCCTGGGTATAGCCGGTGGTCAGATAGTTGAACAGTTCCGTGGCGTCCCGTCCCAGGTCTTCATCATTGGTCAGAATCCCGAGGTCGGAATAGAGCCGGGCCGTGCCGGCGTGATAATTACCGGTGCCGATATGCAGATAGCGTTTAATGCCGCTGTAGTCGTTACGAACCACCAGGATGATCTTTGAGTGGGTCTTGAGTCCCACCACGCCGTAGGTGACGTGGATGCCGGCCTCTTCCATGCGGTTGGCCCAGCGGATGTTGGCCGCTTCGTCAAAGCGCGCCTTTAATTCCACCACCACCGCCACCTGCTTGCCATTCCGTGCCGCGCTGATCAGGTAGTCAACCACCTTGGTGTCGCTGGACGTGCGATAGAGGGTCATCTTGATGGCCCGTACCTTTGGGTCGGTGCTGGCCTCTTTCAGAAAGCGCTCCACCGAGGTGCCGAATGATTCGTAGGGGTGTTGCAGCAGCAAGGGTCCCCGTTCCCGGATGATATGGAAAATACTGCGGGTATCCACCAGCTCCGGATGATCAATCGGCTTGTGGGGTGGATCGCGCAGTTCCGGTACATCCAGGGAGGCGAGTTCAAACAGATCCCGCATGGCGGGCATGCTGATCACCTCGTAAACGTCGCTCTCTTCATCCAGGAACAGCTCGGCAGCCAGCATGCCCCGGTGGACCGGTTTCATATCTTTCTGCACCTGCAATCGCACGATCGGTGCGAAACGACGCTCCCGCAGTTCAGACTCGATCAGTGAAAGCAGATCGTCGGCGTGCTCTTCGCTGCGCTCGGTGTTGGCATTGCGGGTGACCCGGAACACTTCACAGGAGAGCACCTCCATTTCCGGTAGCAGCATGTCCAGGTTGTTGGCGATGACATATTCCAGGGGCACATAGTGCCGACGGTCCGTGAGTTTAAGGAAGCGTGGTATACCGGCGCCCACCGGCACTTTTATGCGGGTCAGGGAGGTTTTGTCGGATGCCCCGGGGTAGCGTACCAGCACCAGCAGGTTCAGGGAGAGATTGGAGATGAACGGGAACGGATGGGCCGGGTCGATCGACTGGGGGGTGACCAGTGGATAGATGTTTTCGTAATAGTATTCGCGCAGGTAGTTTTTATCTGCCCGGTCCAGTTCATCGTAGCTGAGAATGGCAATATCGTGTTCCCTGAGCTTCTCAGTGATCTGCAGGTAGTTTTCCCGCATCTGGCTCTCAATTTCCCGTACCACCTGACTGGTTTCATCGATCTGTTGCTGGGGAGTCCGGCCATCCACGGTCAATGTGGCGACGCCGGCGCCCACCTGCTGTTTCAGACCGCCCAGGCGCTTCATGAAGAACTCATCCATATTGGCGCTGACGATGGCGATGAACTTGAGCCGCTCCAGAAGCGGTGTCCGTTCATCGGCTGCTTCATGCAGTACCCGCTTGTTGAACTCCAGCCAGGTCAATTCCCTGTTAAGGTAATACTCACTGGCGTCCAGGTTCAGACTGCTCTCATCCACTGCCCCGGATGTCTCTTCCTGAGCTGCCGGTTGAGTTGAGTCTGTTGCTTTGATTTCCATTTTATCTGCGCTATTCGACATTGTGTTTTCCATGGCTGGGAACGGTCAGTTGCTGACAATCGGGCAATTAAATACGAGGTTGTTCGAATCTCTCCCCGGCAATTCTCACTGCTGCCCGGTAGTCAGGATATTCGAGCCCGGGTTTAACGGACATTGACCGTTAATGGCTCTGTCATGTGATCCCGCTTTACCGGTCCGGGTGGAGTTACCGGACAGTCAAAAGTAGTGTCGCAATGTTTCAAGGGAGAGTCGATAGTGATATTCGATCTGCTCTAAAGTATAACGCTGTTCGGCTGCAACAGGACAGCCCAGTCGTGCCAGGCAACGATTGGCGCAGTTTGAGCGGGGTGTCAGGCGGTGCCGGGCACATCGATTCATGTCGATAACCGAATCGGCCGCCAGTGCCCCTGCGGGACAGAGGGAGATGCAGGGTTTTTCCCTGCAGCTGGAGCAGGGCGAGGCGGGAGCTGGCTGAACGATCTCCGGTAGCGGAGCGTCCGTCAGCAGGGCGGCACGATAGGCAAACCAGAGCCCCCACTGCGGATTGATACCGATACCCAGTGGTGAGGGTGTATGCCAGCCGGTGATGCTCCCCAACTGTTGCAGGGGTACCGGGCTGTCACCAGGGTAGATGATCTGATAGCTGTACCCCGCCGCTACCCGCCGGGCAAACTGCTCGGCGGCGTCGTAGCTGTATTGGTCGATAGGGTCAGTCTGCTGCCACCGGCTGTCGGGTATGGATTCCCAGAGTGCTCGCCCCCCATTTCCGATCAGGATCACCCGTTTCGGCCTGGATTCTGCTTTATAAGACGCTGCCAGGTTGTCCGCCATCGCGTTGGGCAGGCACTCCATATCCAGAATGGCAACAAGGTTTAGACCGGCATGCCTGAGCTGATCAATTGCCGGTTTGAGGTTGGGTGACAGAGTCCGGTCCACGCGATGCTCTCCTGTGTGCGCTGAAATGTCATAGCCGGGGAATCCCGGACCGGGATTATACCGCCAGGATGCAGAATGGAGTGGTGCGATTGCAGGCCTGTTACCCGGGAACTGTGCCCTGTGGGCCTGGGTAATAGGCAGTATTAGGGGGCAAAAAAAAGCCTGACGGGGGAAGTCAGGCTAAATCTACCGTTATAAAACCACCAAAGGAGGATGGAGGAATTAGAAGGAACAACAGGACCCGACACTACTACGATACTGCCTTTGGCCAGGCCCTGTTGACCTTTGCGCCTATTGAAGCACACGGTTGGACTATGCCACATTGATAATCTTCAATCAAGTAAATAATTATATAATTATTTACTATTTCTCCATTCAGGTTACCTTACCCAACAGTTACCGGGGGAATGGAGTAGGTCCCGGTAGCGTGGGCCACCAGTTCGCCGCCGTTGTCGGTGGCGATGGAGACCTCCATAATTGCCAGCCGTTTACCGAGTTTGATGATCTTGCCTTCCGCCAGCAGATCGGTCTCCGCCGGTTTGCGTAAAAAGTTGATATTGAAGTTAGTGGTAACGGCCAGTTTGACCGGACCGATCAGGCCCAGCACCACGGCATACATGCAGGCGTCGGCCAACATCATCATGTGGGGGCCGGAGATGGTCCCGCCTGGCCGGGTACTGCTGTGGTGATAGGGCAGGCGCATGGTACCCAGGCCCGACTCGATGTGCTCCAGTCGCATACCAAGATCGCTGGCCCAGGACATTTCACTTTCCAGTATCTTATTGAAATCCTCGCAGGTTATTTTTGGCATAGTATCTCCTGTCAATTGAGGCATCGGGTGGGGTGCCATGGAGGGCATGGCGTGGAGATGGCACGGGCGGCAGTGCCCGCCCGTGCCGGATCGGGTGATCAGAACTCGCTTTCGTCAAACGCCATCATCAGCCCGGCGCCGGAACGAATGCCGCTATTCAAACCCTGGATCTGGGGTAGCAGACGCCCCATGAAGAAACGGGCGGTATTGAGTTTGGTGCGGTAGAAACCACTGCTGTCGCTCTCCACCTTCTCCAGTGCCACTGCTGCCATGCGGGCCCACAACCAGGCAAAGGTGGTAAGGGCGAATATGCGCAGATAGTCGGTGGCGGCGGCACCCAGCTCATCCGGGTTCTGTTCACTCTCGGCGATCAGCCAGCTGGTCAGATCCTGCAACAGGGCGTTGGCATCCCGTAACGGATTGATAAATTCAGCCAGGGACGGGTTGTCTCCATTTTCGGCGATGTAGTTATCCAGCATGCTGAAGAACCGTTTCGGCAGCCTGCCATCATTGATGTACAGTTTGCGGCGCACCAGGTCGAGAGCCTGAATGCCATTGGTCCCCTCGTAGATCTGGGCGATACGGGCGTCCCGGACGAACTGTTCCATGCCCCACTCCTGGATGTAACCGTGGCCCCCGTAGACCTGCTGGCACAGGGTGGTGGTTTCATAGCCGTAATCGGAGAAGAAGGCCTTGATAATGGGAGTTATCAGGGCGACATAGTCGTCCGCTTCCTGACGTACCTGCTCGTCCGGGTGCCGGTGTGCCAGGTCGATATTCATTGCGGTCCAGGTGGCCAGCGCACGGGCCCCTTCGTTGTAGGCTCGGGTGGTGAGCAGCATGCGGCGGATATCCGGGTGCACCAGCAGGGGATCAGCCGGCTTGTCCGGGGCCTTGACGCCGGTGGCCGAGCGACTCTGGAGGCGCTCCCGGGCATACTCAACCGCGTTCTGGTAGGCCACTTCACCCAGTCCCAGGCCCTGCATACCAATGGCCAGTCGTTCTGAGTTCATCATGGTGAACATGCAGGCCAGACCCTTGTTCTCCGGGCCCACCAGATAACCGGTTGCGCTGTCGAAGTTCATGACACAGGTGGCGGAACCCTTGATGCCCATCTTGTGCTCGATGGAACCGCAGCTGACGCCGTTCTGTTCCCCCGGCTCGTTGTTGGCGTCGGGTAGCCGTTTCGGCACCAGGAACAGGCTGATGCCACGTACCCCTTCCGGGGCATCCGGCAGGCGTGCCAGTACCAGATGGATAATGTTCTCGGTCAGGTCGTGTTCGCCACCGGTAATGAATATCTTGGTGCCGCTGATGGCGTAACTGCCATCTTCGTTGGGTACCGCACGGGTGCGTACCAACCCCAGGTCGGTTCCGCAGTGCGGTTCGGTCAGACACATGGTGCCGCTCCAGCGACCCTCCACCATCTTGGGCAGATACTGCTGCTTCAGCTCATCGCTGGCATGGTGGTTGAGGGCGCTGATGGCCCCCCGGGTGAGACCGGGATAGAGACTGAAGGAGACGTTGGCGGAACAGAGCATCTCCTCCATCATGAAAGCGACGGTCTCGGGCAGACCCTGGCCACCCAGTTCAGGATCGGCCGCCAGGGATGGCCAGCCCCCCTCAATATAGGTGCTGTAGGCCTCCTTGAACCCCTTGGGGGTGGTGACCTGGCCATCATTGAACTGGCACCCCTCCTGGTCACCACTCTGGTTCAGGGGATGGAGCAGCTCCTCACAGATCTTGCCGCCTTCTTCCAGAATCGCGTCCACCAGGTCCGGGCTCACTTCGTCGAAGCCGGGGAGATTGTGCAGCGTCTCGTCGGCCTCAAGCAGCTCGTGGAATACAAACTGCAGATCACGGATAGGGGCTTTGTAGCTTGGCATGAATCGATTCCTCTTGAATGGAGCCTGGTAGATGGGACGGTCTGCCATCCCAGGCGGCACCTTCGACCGGTGCCGCCATGGAACGGTATGCGTCGATTACATATTTGGGTAGTTGGGACCGCCGCCGCCTTCCGGGACAGTCCAGTTAATATTCTGGGTCGGATCCTTGATATCACAGGTTTTGCAGTGCACGCAGTTCTGGGCATTGATCTGCAATTCCGGCTGTTGATCTTCACCTTGAATGATTTCATAGACCCCGGCGGGGCAGTAGCGCTGCTCCGGGGCGTCGTACAGCGCCAGGTTGACCTTGATCGGCACTTCCGGGTCTTTCAGCTTCAGGTGGATCGGCTGATTCTCCTCATGATTGGTATTGGAGATGAAGACCGATGAGAGGCGATCAAAGGTGATTTTGCCGTCCGGTTTCGGATAGTCGATTTTCGGGTAGTCAGCCGCCTTGCCGAGCTGCTCATGGTCAGCGTGATGACGCAGTGTCCAGGGCGCCTTGCCGCGGAACAGGTAGGTCTCCAGGGCGGCATTGAACAGGCCGAACCAGAGTCCCTTGGTGAAACCGGGGCGGATATTCCTCACCTGGTTCAACTCTTCCCACAGCCAGCTCTGTTGCAGCCTTTCTGGATAGCTGGTGACCTCTTTATGGCCCGCCTCAGCGAGCTGCTCGAAGATCGCTTCGGCCGCCACCATGGCGCTCTTCATGGCGGTGTGGGTGCCCTTGATTTTGGGTACATTGAGGAAACCGGCGGTGTCACCAACCAGCACACCGCCCGGGAATGTGAGTTTCGGAATCGATTGGAAGCCCCCTTCGGAGAGGGCTCGGGCCCCATAACTGATGCGACGACCACCCTCAAACAGGGGGCGGATGTCGGGGTGGGTCTTGAAACGCTGGAACTCTTCAAACGGACTTAAGTGCGGATTTTTGTAATCCAGGCCCACCACGAAGCCCACCACCACCTGGTTTTCCAACAGGTGGTAGAGGAATGAGCCGCCATAGGTCTGGCTGTCCAGTGGCCAGCCAATGCTGTGCATAGTGGTGCCCGGTTTGACCTTGGCCGGGTCGATCTCCCACAGCTCCTTGATACCGATACCGTAGGTCTGGGGATCCACTTCGCTGCGCAGGTTAAACCGCTCCATCAGCTCTTTGGTCAGCGAGCCCCGGCAGCCTTCGGAAAAGATGGTCTGCTTGGCGTGCAGTTCGATGCCGGGTTCGTAATTGTCGGTCTTTTCTCCGGAGCGCCCGATGCCCATATCGCCGGTGGCGATACCCCGCACGGCACCATCCTCGTCAAACAGAACCTCGGCGGCAGCGAATCCGGGAAATATCTCCACACCGAGCTGTTCAGCCTGCTCCGCCAGCCAGCGGCAGAAGTTGCCGAGACTGATAATATAGTTGCCCGCGTTGTGCATCTGGGGCGGGTTGGGCATGGGGATGGACTTCTTTTCCGTCAGGTAAACAAAGCGATCATTGCTGGCGGGGGTATCCAGCGGCGCGCCACGCTCTTTCCAGTCGGGAATCAGTTCGTTGAGAGCCCTGGGTTCCAGCACGGCACCTGAAAGAATATGCGCTCCCACTTCAGAGCCTTTCTCCACGACACAGATGGTCAACTCCTGCCCATTCTCATTGGCCAGTTGGGCCAGGCGAATGGCCGCAGAAAGCCCGGAAGGCCCTGCGCCAACTATGACAACATCAAATTCCATCGCTTCGCGTTCCACGGCGACTCCCCCTTTGGTGTTAATTCCGGCAACTGTTCCCGGCGGTCTGTAAATGGCTAGGTTGACGTTTACGTAAACGTCATTATACTGAGTCAGGCTGATGGGTCAATTTCCTTCAACATCCGACACTGTTCCAATGATCGCAGAGGTTGAGTACCCCGGCTATTACTGGACCCGGCAGACTGACTGAGGGCGTAGTTTACTACCTAATTCATAAGATACGTAGACACCTTATATAGATGGTTCAGCCAACCTTGTCATGGCTGTCCGGCATCTGGGGTCTGCTGCCGGGGATATTGGATTCCACGGGAAGGTAAGCAAATTTATTTGTCTGGCTAGGGTCCGGACAGGGATAATATTTAATTGAGTGTTTTCTGCATAGAGTCAAGAAATTCGTATCAGGGCGGCAGCCAAACCAATCAAGGGTGATGTATGAAAGTACTGGTCGCAGTAAAGCGCGTTGTGGACTACAACGTAAAGGTTCGGGTGAAGGCGGATGAGACGGGGGTGGAGTTAGCCAACGTCAAGATGTCGATGAACCCGTTTGACGAGATCGCGGTGGAAGAGGCGGTGCGGATCAAGGAGGCGGGCAAGGCGTCGGAGATCGTGGTGGTCTCACTGGGCGTGAAGCAGAGTCAGGAGACGATACGTAACGCCCTGGCACTGGGTGCTGACCGTGGCGTGCTGGTGGAGAGTGACGAGGAGCTGCAGCCGCTGGCGGTGGCGAAGCTGCTGAAGGCCGTGGTGGAGAAGGAGCAGCCGGAGCTGGTGATCCTGGGCAAGCAGGCGATTGATGATGACAGCAACCAGGTGGGTCAGATGCTGGCGGCGCTGCTGGGCTGGCCGCAGGGCACCTTTGCCTCCAAGGTGGAGCTGGCGGACGGCGCGGTGGCGGTGACCCGGGAGATTGACGGGGGGCTGGAGACGGTCAACCTGCAACTGCCGGCGGTGGTCAGCACCGACCTGCGGTTGAACGAACCGCGTTATGCCAAGTTACCCAACATCATGAAGGCGAAGAAGAAGCCGCTGGAGGTGATTCCGGTTGCTGAGCTGGGTGTGGACACGGCGCCGCGGCTGAAAGTGTTGAAAGTGAGCGAGCCGGGCCAGCGCCAGGCGGGAGTGAAGGTAGGCAGCGTCGCCGAGCTGGTGGAGAAGCTGCGCAACGAAGCGAAGGTGATTTCATGAGTATTCTGGTCATAGCGGAACACGACAATCGGGAGCTGAAGAGCGCGACCCTGCACACGGTAACGGCGGCGGGCCAACTGGAAGGTGATATTCACCTGCTGGTGGCGGGCTCGAACTGCGGTGGTGTGGCGGAAGCGGCGGCGAAGATAGCCGGTGTAGCCAAGGTACTGGTGGCGGATGACTCGGTTTATGAACACCCGCTGGCGGAAGGGCTCTCCCTGCTGGTGACCCGGCTGGCGGAAGGCTACAGTCACGTGCTGGCGCCGGCCACCACGTTTGGCAAAAACTTCCTGCCGCGGGTGGCGGCGCTGCTGGACGTGGCACAACTGTCGGACATCACGGCGATCGAGAGTGGAGACACCTTTGTGCGGCCGATTTACGCGGGCAATGCCCTGGCGACGGTGCAGAGCAGTGACCGGATCAAGCTGATCACGGTACGGGGCACGGCGTTTGATGCGGCGGGGGAGGGTGGCAGTGCGGCCATTGAAGGGATCGAAGCGGGGGAGGGTTACGACCGTTCCAGCTACGTGGGTGCCGAACTGACGGTCTCGGAGCGGCCGGAGCTGACCAGTGCGAAGATTGTGGTCTCGGGTGGCCGGGGCATGGGCAGTGGAGAGAACTTCAAGCTGATCGAAGCGGTGGCGGACAAGCTGAATGCGGCGATTGGTGCCTCGCGAGCGGCGGTGGATGCGGGCTATGTACCGAATGACTACCAGGTGGGGCAGACCGGCAAGATCGTGGCGCCGGAGCTGTATATCGCGGTGGGCATCTCGGGTGCGATCCAGCACCTGGCGGGGATGAAGGAGAGCAAGGTGATCGTGGCGATCAACAAGGACGAGGAGGCGCCGATCTTCCAGGTGGCCGACTATGGGCTGGTGGCGGATCTGTTCCAGGCGCTACCGGAGTTGGAGCAGGCTTTATAGTCAGTCCCTCTCTTTAAAGCGGTTGGAAAAACGCCCTGCATTCGGTGATGCAGGGCGTTTTTTTATACGCCTGGTATGGTTTTCCGTTACTCGAAAAAGCGCGTGAACTGTTCCACTTCTTCACGGGGTGTGCGGTAGCTGTTGACAATATGGTCCTTGTTTTCGTAACCCATGGCCATACCGACCACCAGTTTTTTATCCTCGGAATATCCCAGTTCCCGTTTCACAATCTCCGGATACTCACCCAGGGCTGCCTGGGGGCAGGTGGCCAGACCCTGTTCCTCGGCCATCAGCATGATGGATTGAAGAAACATGCCGTAATCGAGATAGGAGCCGGTTTCAAGAACACTATCTATAAAGAAGAACAGCATGACCGGTGCATCAAAGGCGCGATAGTTGGCCGCCCACTGATCCTGTTGACGTTGCTTGTCCTCCCGGCTGATGTTGAGGGTGGAGTACATCTGCAGTCCACAGGCCCGACGACGCTCCTTGTAAACCCCATCCCAGATCTCCGGGTAGTATTGGAACTCCATGGCACCTTTCTGGCCATTTCGGAAAGCGGTCTCCATCAGGTCCCCCAGGCGGCGGCGTTTTTCTCCGGTCACGACGGCCACCTGCCAGGGTTGGGTATTGGTACCTGAGGGCGCATGGCGCGCAGCGTCCAGAATTTTGATGATCTTCTCTTTCTCCACCTCTTGTTGCAGAAAGGCCCGGGTGGATTTTCTCTGTTTGAGTGCTTCTTCAACTTGCATGAATGGGCTCCAGTTAACCTTAACGTAAACGTCATAATAGAGAATTCGTTCCAGATGTCTACGAAAATTATGCCAGCTATACAGCATCACCCTAGGATGCGGTAAGTGGGGTAATAAGCGGTTGTTCCATTCTGAATATTGCCACCAAGTCAGTTGCCGTTGCTGATTAATGCCAACAGAACTGTCGGGTACTGTCCGTTATGGAAAACTGTTTCCCTTCTCTGGGAAGCATTCAGGGTGTTTCAGGCAGTCTGCCCAGACCAGTTTTTGTTTGTCACGGATGGCTGATACCACTCCCTGATCCTCCGCACCGATCGATACAAAAGACCTGGACTATCTGATGCCGTACCTAGACTGCGTTAAGTCATACGATATAGGCGGGCAGTCGGGCTCTTTCCTGAATGAGGATGTTGTTTATCGTCTCGGTCGTGCCAGCGCCCGATAGATCAACCCCGAACAGGTGGTGTGTGGTGGCGACATGCATCTCTCTGGCGATATGCTCAAGAGTGCGCTCGCTGTCGGTTTGCCTATCGAAGCGTTTCTGTTCAAGTATCCGGGCAGCAGAATTATTCATGATTCCTGATAGGTGTGGAGCACCCTGGAGATGATTGCTTAGCATGGCGGGGAGGTGAGCAGAGCAAATCCGTCATCTATTTATCAATGAACGGATGGAGCGGGAGGGTGCTGAACACGACGGTAAGATGAGTGTGCACCACTGTTTTCAGGATTTTTTCTACTGCAATAGCGGTATGATTTTCTGTTTGTTAATGGCGGAACTGGTTTCAATATAGTGGCAACCCTTATCTGCTTTAGTGAATGACCGAATTGCGCTGTACCCCTCACCGGGGGATATCAACAGTCAGCTTGCCAACCCGGCGGCTGCAATCAAACCGGTGTTGGACAACTATAGGGGCAGGTGACTGGTGGCGTATACGGATGGCATCAGTATTGAGTGGCGCAGCGGCAGATTTAATCTGCGCAGTTCAAATGCCGAACCGGCTGGGTGGCTCAATCTGGAGGCCGGGGGATAACCATTTGATGGGCCGGAAATGTAGCGAGGTTCTGTTCCTGCAGAGCTCCGGACAAAATAAAAGCCCGCTTCCTATAATCGGGGCGGGCTTTTCACTGTCGGGATCTCTTTGTAAAAAAAAGAGATCCCGCTACCGGCGTTTATTCGCTGGCTGCGCTTTCATTAGTTGCAGGAGTTGACGCTTTCCGGGCAGTTGTTTTGCGCGGACGACGCTTGGCCGTGGTTTTGCGTTTTTTCTTCGGTGCCGTGGCCTTAGCCCAGTCACTTTCAAACTTGGCCATGGCTTTCTGTTGTGCAACAGACTTCTTCTGTGCTGCGATGGCATCTTTGAGAGCCTGTTTGGCGCTCTTCATCTGCTCACGAAGTTCGGAAACCTTCTGGCTTGCTGTACGCAGGGTTTCACGAGCCCGCTCAAGCTGTTTCTGTGTAGCGGCTGTGCGGTTGGCGGCAACTTTTTCTGCCACGGCGTTCTTTTTGTCCCGTAGTGTTGCCTGTCGTGCTACAGCCTTATCCAGCTGCCCCTTGATCTTCTCTACACCCTTCTGTGCCTTAGTTACCTCTTTTTCGTAAAGCTTGGCCAATTGAACCTGGGATTTTGCAATTGACTGTTCAAGTTCAGTAACCGGAGAGATGCTGGGAGCTGCTTTTTTGGCAGCGGTAGTTCTGGTTGCGCGAACAGCCGTTTTCTTGGCGACGCGTTTCTTCGTGGTTCTTGCTTTTTTCGTGACCATCAGAGGTTCCCCATAAGAGTGTATGAATTGCGACGGGTAGTAGAGTCTTCCACCGGTCGAATATTGCCAAAGTTGGATACTGTTGCCAATACTTTATTGTCAAAAATTGAAAAAAATTCAAAGGTTTTACGAATAAATACGATACTCCTCTTAAACTGGGCGCGATAATTTTATTTTTTATTCTTAAATTATCTCCATCGATCCTTGTGTGAGTACCGATCTGATTCATTCAGTCAGGGTTGGCACCAACATCGGTTCTGTTCATAACCATTAGCAGAGCTTGTGTAGAAAAGATTAACCGGTGCGGTTCAAGTTAGATTTATCTCGGTCGCTATATAGCTCCAAGCAGGGTGAGCAAGACAACCCGGATCGTTTCCGCCCATCACTCCTAAATAATCTAATGTGCAGCCATAGTTGTGACTACTCAAAATACAATGCAAAGAAATAATCAAAAGGGCTCGCAACAGCGCGTGCTGCTGTTCAGTCTGTTTGGTCGTCAGGTGTTTGGTATCAATGTTCTGAAGATCAAGGAGATCGTTCCCTATCGCGCCATGAACACGCTTCCCAGAGCCCATCCGGCAATTATCGGTATTGCCCGGTTACGGGGCAAACCGTTTCCGGTCATCGATATCTCTGCCACCCTGGGATTTACGGGTAGCAAGGATGCGTCGGAGCTTGCCGATTGTTCGATTATTATCTCGGAGTTTAATCGTTCCCTGCAGGGCTTCCTGGTAAAGAAAGTGGACAAGATTATTCCTCTGGATTGGGATGCCATTCAACCACCGCCGTCATTATCAGGACGATTCAGCTACATTACCGGTGTGATCAATGTGGAGGACACTATTGTCGAAGTGATCGACGTAGAACGGGTACTGAATGAAGTGGCTCCGCCACCTGACAGTACCGGGAAGGGGCTCAGCCTGTCAGCAGAGCAACTGGAACAGTTGCGTCGAAAGTTGATCCTGGTGGTGGATGATTCCGGCCTGGCCAGAAAACAGATATCCCAGACCCTGGCTATGATGGATATAGAGCCGGTAATGGCTAATGATGGCAAGGAGGCGCTGGAGTTACTTCATGCACTGCATGAAGAAGGTCGCACCGTTGACCTGATTATTTCAGATATTGAAATGCCCGAAATGGATGGTTATACCCTGACCAGGGAGTTGCGCAAGGATGAGGATTTTTCATCTGTCTATATATTGCTGCATACCTCACTGGCCGGTGTTGTCAGTCAGGAGTATGCGGCGGCCAGTGGCGCAGACGCTGCACTGACGAAGTTTGTTACTGAAGAGCTGGCCGCTGCGGTTCTGGAAGGACTGGGTCAGCATCAGAACCACTGAAGCGTTTCTCAATCTCCGCCATTTTTTCTCTTCGCCCTGGCTCCGGGGTAGGGTTACACTGGTCTTAATCTTAAACCGCTTCAAATATCAATAAACAAGATGAGTGTTAAACCCTACGCAGAGCGAATCCGGGTACGTGGCTTGGTACAGGGGGTCGGCTTCAGACCGACGGTCTGGAATTTTGCCAATCGCTGCGAACTGCTTGGCGCAGTCTGGAATGATGCGCAGGGTGTATTGATTGATGCGGTGGGCAGCAAGTCCGCCATCGACCAACTGACCGATTTAATCGCCCGGCATCCACCACCGCTGGCCAGAATCGATGGCATAGAGCGGCAACCATTGCCACCCGGCGAGCAGCCGGACTATACCCGGTTCGAGATTATCGAAAGCCGGGGCGGCGATATTCATACCGGTATTGTACCGGATGCGGCAACCTGCAGTGCCTGTCTGCAGGATATAGATGATCCGACCAATCGACGTTACCGCTACCCATTCACCAACTGTACCCATTGTGGTCCCCGGCTCTCCATTGTGCGGGCCATCCCCTATGACCGGGCGACCACCAGTATGGGTGATTTTCAACAGTGTGACGCCTGCCTGGCGGAATATGGTGATCCGTCCGATCGACGTTTTCATGCCCAACCGAACGCCTGTCCCGCTTGTGGTCCGCAGGTCTGGTTGGAGAATGGTGCTGGTGAACGGTTGCCTGCTGAACATGATGAAGATCCGATTGAGCGGGCTGCCAGATTGATAGCGTCCGGTGCAATTCTGGCGATCAAGGGGTTGGGCGGAGTCCATCTTGCCTGTGATGCGGGTAATGAATTGGTGGTTGCTGCTCTGCGATCAAGAAAGCGACGCTACCACAAACCCTTTGCTCTGATGGCCACTGACGCGGACATGATTCGTCGTTATGCCCACCTCAATGAACAGGAAGTGGCCCTGCTCAAGAGTAGCGCGGCCCCCATTGTCATTCTGCAACAGGGGGGTGAAGAAATGCTGGCCCGAGAGGTGGCCCCTGGACAGCAGTCACTGGGTTTTATGCTGCCCTATACCCCCCTGCATCATCTGCTGATGGGACACCTGGCGCGCCCGATCGTGCTGACCTCGGGTAATCTGTCGGATGAACCACAGGTGATCTCCAACAAAGCCTCCCAGGAACGTCTGGCCGGAATTGCCGATTACTGGCTGCTGCATGATCGCGAGATCGTTAATCGCCTGGATGACTCGGTGGTGCGGGTGATGGATGGTGACGCCCGGATGTTGCGGCGTGCGCGCGGTTATGCGCCGGCTCCTATTGTGTTGCCCGATGGGTTCGAAAAGACACCCGCAATTCTGGCTTTGGGAGGTGAACTGAAGAACACGTTTTGTCTGCTGCGGGATGGCCAGGCCATCGTCTCCCAGCACATGGGGGATCTGGAGAACAGTGCCACAATGCGGGAGTATCATCGTTCCCTGGAACTCTACCGGCAGCTATATCAGCTCGATCCGGCTCTGGTGGTGGTCGATTACCATCCCAATTATCTCTCTACCCAGTGGGGTCAGCAGATGGCCAGTGAGCAGGACCTGCAACTGGAAGCCGTGCAGCACCACCATGCCCATATCGCCAGTTGTATGGCTGAACATGGGCTGGGTCCTGATCATCCCGCTGTCCTGGGTGTCGCCCTGGATGGTCTGGGAATGGGGGAGAGTGGTTCCCTGTGGGGTGGTGAGTTTCTGAGGGTAAATTACTGTCAATTCCAACGTCTGGCCCATTTCAAACCGACGGCCATGTTAGGGGGTGCCAAGGCGATGTATGAACCCTGGCGAAACACATTGGCTTACCTGTTGAGCGAATTCGAATGGGAGACGCTGCTGCAGGAGTATGGGGATCTGGAATTGATCCGGTTTCTCAACGCGAAACCGATCATCAATCTGCAGCAGATGTGGGCGCGTGGGATCAATTCACCGCTGGCATCGTCCTGCGGCAGACTGTTTGATGCAGTTGCAGCGGCCCTCAATATCTGTCGGGAACAGGCGAGTCATGAAGGACAGGCGGCCATTGAGATGGAAGCGCTGGCTGCACCGCCAATGGGGCAACCTGGATACGGTCATCGACTGGAGTTGATTGAGGGGCGGTATGTGCTGGGTTGGCAGCCCCTATGGAGTGATTTGCTGGATGATCTGAAGCGATCTGTGCCGGTGGCGATCATGGCGGCCCGGTTTCATCAGGGGATCATCGATGCGGTAACCCGGACTGCTCTTTTGCTTTGTCAGGAGCAGCAACTGGATACGGTGGTACTCTCCGGTGGAGTATTTCAGAACAGAATTCTACTGGAGGGGGTCAGTGATCGGCTGCGGCAGCAGGGGCTGAATCTGCTGAGTCCCCGGCTTGTACCCGCCAATGATGGTGGTCTGTCACTTGGTCAGGCGGTTGTGGCGGCGGCGCGCTGGCAGAATCGCCCCTGCTGAGGTCCGGCCGACTTAACTCTCGAAACAGTGTTTCTGCGCCTTCAGGCGACGCAGCATTTCAATCCGATCCTCTGCTGAGATCATGCGGCCGCGCTCCTGATAGCGGAGATACTCCACATAGCCCGACAGGGCGTAGGCCGGCATCAGGATAGTGGTGCCAATCCAGATTGAGGCGCCATGGTAGGGATCTTCATAAAAGCCCGGTTGGTAGCTGTAGGTGTCCGGTGTCAGTTGTGCAATCTCCCGTTCCAGTGCTTCACAGGTGAGGATCTGTTCATTTCTGCTTGGTTCTGGAACAGCGGGGGTGCGGTAGAGCTGGAAAGGAAACGGGCTGGAATCCTTATCCTGTTCCGCTGAACTGTTCAAGTTATCGGCCATGGCGGTCGATGCAGTGACCAGTAAGAGCAGAAGTGGGGCGAGTTTTCTGCGGATTTGGACGGTGCCTGACATGGATTTCTCCTCGAGTTCCTCATCTGATGGTAGCAGTATCGGCGATTAGTGCGAAAATTTGATCAGTGGCAAGGAAATAAAAACACGATTTTTCCAACAATTATCACATTAAGGCCAAAAACTCTGTGAAATCATGTTATCAATGCTGTAGCATAAGTAATTGCTAATATAATGTTCGATGGAGCATGTTATGCAAGAGCTGGATCTAGAATTTGAATTCTCCCTCAAGCCGGACCCGGATCCAGAGTTGGCTCCCTACGTGGTCAGGTTTCTTGGTACCAGTGTGGCCTGGGATGATGAAGCGGCTACCGATCGTATTGCTGGAGAGATACTCGGCCACAGGATAGATCTGGCAGCGGCCATTGTGGATGGTGTTGAACAGTCCCTGTTGCTCGATTCAGTCTGCCCCGAACTTTCCGAATTTGCCCAGACCGCCTTTGGTGACGATGGTTGTCACTTCATGCAGCAGACGGACGAAGGCGTCACCAAGAAGCAGGAGTGCAGCGGACTGGTCTATATCAACGAGATCACCATCGACCCCGATTATCGAGGCCAGGGTATCGGGACCGCCCTGATGGGGAAGATCGGCCAGATGGTGGATGTGGAAGATAGTATCATCGCACTAAAGGCGTTTCCCCTCTCTCCCGAATATGGCAAACCGGTCCCACCTGCCGATGTGGAACGGGTCAAGCGGTTTTACGAGCGTCTTGGTTTTGTCCACATCGGCGGCGAGTTCATGGTCAAACAGGCCAATCTCTGCGATAACATCAAAAAACGGATGGCGTGGAGAAAGGATCGACCAGTTAAATCTGTCCGTGCTCAACCCGCCAAGATGGGTGTTTGATTGGGGACAGATTGTCTGCCCGGTTCTGTGTTATAAATTACTGCTGATTCAACCGACCGATACCGCTATTGGGAATAGGTGGTTGCAACGGTTTTAATTTTTGTTAGGGATACGCTATGGCAGACCGCAGTTTCAATTTTGCTGGCTTCATGATTCGATGGATCCTGGCCCTGTTTCTGGTTTTTTGTACCTACAATCCTTCCGGTTACTCCTGGTATCACTGGCTGATGGGAGCGGAAAATAAAATCGAACCCCTGTTGATACTGGCGGCTGTGCTGTTGCTTATCGGCTGGGTGATCTATGTTCGGGCGACGGCCCGCTCCCTTGGCATCCTGGGTACGCTGCTGGCCCTGGCCCTGTTTGGCACGCTGGTCTGGGCCCTGATCTACTATCAGATCATCTCCCTGAGCAATACCACGCTTCTCTCCTATATTGTATTGGTCATACTCTCCGCCGTGATGGCCACCGGCCTCTCCTGGTCCCATATCCGTCGTCGCATCAGTGGCCAGCTGGATGTGGATGACCGGGACGACGATTAGTTTGCCCAAGGTGCTGCTGCCGCTCATGGGGACAGCTCCCCATGGTGCCGGAGCGGCGATCGCAGGCGCTTCAGTGATACAACGACAGATAGGGAATTTCCACCTGATGAATAATCAAAAAAAGGTATTCAGGGTTAACTTTCTCATCCTGCTGCTATTCGGTTTCCTGGGCCTGGTTGCAATGCCGCTGTTGGCCCAGGAGCAGCCGGAGACGGAGCAGAAACAGGTCGCTGCGGCCCCATCCACCATAGCGACATTGACCTCCTTCGTGGAGCTGAAGAGAAACCTTCAGAAGGACATGCAGGCTGTGAACCGGCAGCTTCAGTCCGCCCAGACAGACGCAGAGAAGGCAAATCTGAAGCAGCAACTGGAGAAACTGGAGAGTGATCTCAAGACCACCAACCGGAATTTTGAAAATATAGCGGCAGGCGTCGATATGACGACCTTGAGGGGAGAGGTTCAGGAGGAGTTCAATCTGCAGCAGGAGGTGTTTTCCCTGCTGCGGCCGGCAATCGATGAAATGAAGGAGATCACTGCCCGGGTGCGGCAGAAATCGGAGCTGAAAAAGAAGATCGCCTATTACCAGGGCCAACTGCCGATTATCACCGAGGCGCTGGCCAATGTGCAGAAATTGGAACAGTCCGCTGATAACAAGACCCTGTTGCAGAGTCTCAAGCAGACGGCGGAGCAGTGGGCTAAACAGCAGGCTTTTATCCAGAGTGAACTGCAGGCGGCACAGTTACAGCTGGACAAGCTGAGCGCCGATGAGACCTCGTTCACCGAGGCATCCCAGAGTTATCTGAAATCATTCTTCCAGAAACGGGGACTCTATCTCACCATCGCCCTGGCAGTGGTCATCGGTATCGCCTTGCTGTCCCGACTGAGTGCCAGCGCGATGCAGCGTTTTATACCGGGATTTCGGGCCAAGCATCGCAGTTTCAGGATTCGGTTGATTGAACTGCTGCACCGGGTCCTCACCGTGCTGCTCTCAATCCTCGGCCCCATGGCGGTGTTTTACATTGTCGAGGACTGGGTGCTGTTCAGCCTGGGTATCCTGTTACTGTTCGGCATTGCCTGGGCGTTACGACAGACATTACCCCGTTACTGGAGCCAGGTTCAGCTGTTTCTCAATGTCGGCTCGGTGCGGGAGGGCGAGCGGCTGTTGATGGAGGGACTGCCATGGCGGGTTGAGCAGATCAATGTGTTCAGTACCCTGGTAAACCCGGTCGCGGGAATCAGCCAGCGGGTACCCATCGATGAACTGGTGGATCTTAAATCACGCCCCTCTGATGCAGATGAACCCTGGTTTCCCTGCAGCAAAGGGGATTGGGTGATTCTGGACAGTGGCGTGCGGGGGAAAGTCAACGGTATCTCCCATGAGTTTGTTCAGCTGGTACAACGGGGTGGTGCCAGGGTCACTTACCAGATGGCCGATTTCCTGGCTGCTTCGCCACGCAACCTGGCGACAAACTTCCGCATCAAGGAGATTATCGGGCTCAGTTACGATCTGCAAAAGGAGATTACCGGCACTATCCCGGAAACACTTCAGAATTATCTGCTGCAGCGATTACAACAGGAAGGCTATGCGGATCAGCTGCTGAATATGCGGGTTGAGTTTAATGCGGCGAACAACTCGTCACTGGATCTCGTGGTCATTGCCGACTTCAAGGGGGAGGTGGGCGACCTGTATAACCGGTTCCGCCGCGCCATCCAGCGCTGGTGCGTGGATGCCTGCAGCGAGAACGGTTGGGAGATTCCGTTCCCCCAGTTGACCCTGCACGGTGCCCTGTCCCGAGCGGAATAACCGGATCGGTTCAACGGGGCAGGGTCACCACCGCTTCCAGTCCCGTCGATCTGCCCTTGCGCAGGATCACATCGCCGCCGTGGGCCCGGGCAATGTTGCGGGCGATACCGAGCCCAAGCCCGGTACCGCCGGTCTCCCGGGCCCGTGACTCTTCGCGGCGATAGAAGGGGTCGAAGAGTCCCTCCAGCTCCGCTTCCGGTACTCCTTCCCCACGGTCTGCGATAATAATGGTGAGGCGCTCCTGGCTCTCCTCCAGGCGTATCTCTGCAGCCTTACCGTAGCGAACGGCGTTCTCAATCAGGTTCATCAGGCAGCGCTTCAATGCCAGGGGTCGGCCGGTGTAGGGCGCAATATTCGCCTTCGACAGGTTTACTTCCCAACCCAGCTCGCCGGCGTCGTCCTGCAGTGACTCAAGCAGTCCGATGATATTGATCTGTACCGGTTTCTCCTTGCTCTCGGTGCCCCGCAGGTAGTCCAGTGTGGCGTGTACCATCTGCTCCATATCGTCCAGGTCTTTCTCGAATCGGGTCTGAAGCTCTTCGTCCTTCAGCAACGCGAGGCGCAGGCGTAGGCGGGTGATCGGGGTCTTCAGATCGTGGGAGACGGCAGCCAGCACCCGGCTGCGATCTTCAATATAGCGTCGCAACCGTTCCTGCATGGTATTGAATGCCTTTACCGCCCGCCTGACCTCCCGGGGGCCACTCTCGCTGAGGGGGGGATAGGTGATGTCCTTACCGATGTTCTGCGCCGCTTCCGCCAGTGTGCCCAGGGGACGGGTGACCCAGCGCACCGCCAGCAGTGAGAGCAGGATAATGGAGATCAACAGCACCCCGAGATAGGTGAGCAGCCTGTAGGGCCACTCTTCCACACCCGCAGGGATTGGCCGCAGGATATTCAGCCAACCGCCATCGGAGAGTTGGATGCTGGCCTGAAAACCGCTCCGGGGCGGGCGGAATCGAGAGGGTCTGGATTCGATATAGCGCCGTTCCCGGCTATCCTTGCGGTGCTCCCGCCAGTAGGATTTTTCCAGTTCACGGTTGCGCTCGATCGGATTGATCGCCACCTGTATGGCGGTACCCTCGGGCAGCGCCTGTTTCAGGAGCATTTCCAGATGGTTGGCTGGCAGGGCCCCCTTATCCAGTTCAAGCGGGGCATCGGACAGGCTGGCGCGGAATTGGGGAGTACTGAAGGCCCGGACAATATGTGCCCGTTCGGCAGATTGGGTCTCCTCCAGCAGATAGACCAGGGAGGCCACCCGCTGGATCAGCTGTACTCCGGTGTTCTCCCGTATCACGTTGACCCGGTCTTTCAGCAGCAGCCCGGTGCTGAACAGCTGGGTAAACAGCAGACCGATGATCAGGATCAGGGTCAGGCGTCCGAACAGTGAGCGTGGCAGCAGCCTCATGCGGTGCTCCCGCTGTTCTCGACCTGGACTGCGAAGATATATCCTTCACCCCGTATCGTCTTGATTATCCGAGGCTCTTTCGGATCGTCTTCCAGGCGTCTCCGGAGACGGCTGACCAGTACATCGATACTCCGGTCGAACGGGTCGGCTTCCCTGCCCTGGGTGAGGTCGAGCAACTGGTCCCGGTTCAATATCCGGTTGGGATGATCCAGGAACACTTTCAGTAGCCGGTATTCTGCACCGCTCAGGGGTACTACGCTACCACCCGACGATTCCAGATGACGGGCAATCGGGTCCAGTGTCCAGCCGCCGAAACTGATCACTTCGGGTGCCGAGTCGGGCTGGTCGTAGGGTAGGGAGGTAGTGCGGCGCAAAACCACTTTTATACGGGCCAGCAGTTCCCGGGGATTGAACGGCTTGGGCAGGTAGTCATCCGCCCCCATCTCCAGGCCCAGGATACGGTCCATCTCGTCACCCCGGGCGGTCAGCATGATAATGGGAATCTTCGATTTCACCCGCAGGTTGCGGCACAGCTCCAGTCCGTCGGTCCCGGGCAGCATCAGATCCAGCACCACCAGATCAATGCGCTGCTCCTCCAATGCCCGGTTCATGGCTTTGCCTTCACCGACGGTGGTTACCCGGTAGCCGTTCTGCTCCAGGTAGGTCTGTAGCAGTTCCCGGATCTCCCGGTCATCATCGACCACCAGAATATGACGTCTCTTTTTCATGTGTTCTTTATACCTGAAATGTGGTTTTTTGATGGGGCTGTTTTGTAACAGAGTGTAACAGCCCGGCTGTTGATACTCAGGATTACAAAAAACCGTTTTCCTGAAATCAGCGAGTTACATGGAACTGGTCTCATAGTACCCACGAACGGGGCATGTGGTCCCGGTAACAGAGAGGAAAAACCGATGAAACGTTCAAACAAGATTATTCTGACTGCAGTTGCTATCGTTGGTATCAGTGTCGCATCCATCTCCTTGGTTTCTGCCCAAGGACGCTATGATCGCTGTGGCTATGGGGGTGACTCCATGAGCATGCAGCGGGGTTTTGACGGGGAGCGCGGACACCACAAGTTCAACCGTGGTATGAAGGGTGATCCGGCTGCTCGGATGGAGCAACGTCTGGACATGATGAAGTATAAACTGCGTATCACCGAAGAGCAGGAGCCGGTCTGGCAGGCGTTTGCACAGCAGGTGAAGCAGAAGATGGAAAATCGCCTGGAACGGCGGGAAGCGATGCGTGATAACGGTCGTCCAACTGTCTCCGAGCGGGTTAAGCAGATGCGCACGGGTGCTGAACAGATGAACGAGATGGCGGATGTGATCGAGAAGCTCTACGCCAGCCTGACCCCGGAGCAGCAGAAGATTGCCGATCAGATGCGTCCGATGGGTGGCAAGCCCCGCATGCGTTAACTGGCAACACAACTCCTGCCTGGAGAAACAAAACACCCACCGGACCGGTGGGTGTTTTGTTTCAGATATCCGGATCAGAGTTGTTCAGGTCCGGACCGGAGCCCGGTTCAGGACTGCAGTTCCGGGCGATTGGCGAACAGCTCCAGTGCCTCCGGATTGGCCAGTGCCTCCTTGTTTTTAACCGGCCGGTTATGCACCACTTCCCGCACCGCCAGTTCGACAATTTTGCCGCTCTTGGTACGTGGAATCTGGTCAACCTGAACAACCCGGGCCGGCACATGGCGGGGCGTTGTGTTAGCACGGATCTGCTTCTTGATCTTGTCAATCAGTGCTTCATCCAGGGTCAATCCATCGCGCAGATGGACGAATAATACCACCCGCACGTCGCCTTCCCACTCCTGGCCAATTACCAGGCTCTCGATAACTTCATCAAGTTTCTCCACCTGACGGTATATCTCGGCTGTGCCAATCCGCACGCCACCGGGATTGAGGACCGCATCCGAGCGGCCGTAGATGATGATGCCGTCCTGGGCGGTCAGTTCCACATAGTCCCCATGGCACCAGACGTTGGGGAAACGGTCGAAGTAGGCGCTGTGGTATTTCTCACCGGTGGGATCGTTCCAGAAACCGATCGGCATGGAGGTGAAGGGAGCGGTACAGACCAGTTCCCCCTTCTCTTCACGGACCGGCTGTCCGTCGTCGTTCCATACTTCCACCCGCATGCCCAGCCCCCGGCACTGCAATTCGCCCCGGTAGACCGGCAACACCGGATTGCCCAGGGCGAAACAGGAGATGATATCGGTGCCACCGGAGATGGAGGAGAGACAGATATCCTGTTTGATCTGTTCATAGACAAAGTCAAACGCCTCCGGCACCAGCGGTGAGCCGGTGGAGCAGAGGGTGCGCACAGTGGAGAGATCATGGGTTTCGCGCGGTTTCAGCCCGGCCTTGTTGATCGCGTCGATGAACTTGGCCGAAGTGCCGAACTGGGTCATCTTCTCCGCGTCGGCATAATCGAACAGTACATTGCCATCCGGATAGAAGGGTGAGCCATCATACAGCAGCAGGGTGGCCTCTGCGGCCAGTCCCGAGACCAGCCAGTTCCACATCATCCAGCCACAGGTAGTGAAATAGAAGGTCCGGTCCCCCGGTTTTACATCGGTGTGCAGCCGATGCTCCTTGAGATGCTGCAGCAGGGTACCGCCGGCGCCGTGCACAATACACTTGGGCACGCCGGTAGTACCGGAGGAGAACATGATATAGAGCGGATGATCGAACGGCAGCTGGCGGAAATTGATCTCCTGTGCGCTGTAGCCGTCCGTGAATTGGGCCAGTGAAATGGCGCCCGGGATGGACTCCAGCGGGAATGTTTCCCGGGTATAGGGGATCACCACCACATGCTCAATACTGGGGATGCGCTGGCGGATCTCGGCGACCTTTTCCAGGCTGTCATGGGTTTTGCCGTTGTAGTAGTAACCGTCAGTGGTGAACAGCAGTTTGGGTTCAATCTGGCCAAAACGATCCACTACGCCATTGACCCCGAAATCGGGTGAGCAGGAGGACCAGGTGGCCCCAAGGCTGCTGACGGCCAGCATGGCAATAATGGTCTCCGGCATATTGGGCAGATAGGCGGCCACCCGGTCACCTTCACCAATACCGGCGGCCTCCAGTGCCTGAACCAGGCGGGACACCTGGTCATAGAGCTCCTGGTGGCTGACGCGACGCTGCACCTTGTCTTCCCCACGGAACACCAGCGCATCGCTGTCATCCCGGCGCCGCAGCAGATTCTGGGCATAGTTGAGTTTCGCCTGGGGGAACCAGCGGGCACCGGGCATTTTGTCGCCGTTCTCCAGCACCACATCCCCTCGGGTTTCGGCGATAACACCGCTCTCTTCCCAGATGGCACTCCAGAACGCTTCGGGCTGATCAATCGACCACTGGTAGAGTTGGGTGTAGTCGGTCAGCTCAGTACCGTACTTCTGGTTGATAAAGTGGCGGAATCGGGTGACGTTCGCCTGTTCAATCTGTTCGGGGCGGGGTTGCCAGAGCTTTTTTGCCATTAAATTCTCCACCGGTGGATATGATCTTATAGTTTTAAGCAGTCACGAAGAATAGCACTGATCGGGTAAAAAATTAAAATCGTCCCAACCGGATTCAGGGTAAGGGAGTGGGACGGTTAAGGATTCTTCTCGCTAGGCTGCCGGATGGGCGATCCGGCCTGATCGTGGCTCGAGCAGCCGGAGAATTTTTCATCCGATCCCTTGGTTGTGTCCGGTATCGGATCTGCACCACGGGGCCGCTAACAGTTAAACCATTTCCGGCTGGTGCTCCGGCCTGGCCCGGTTAAATGCTTCCAGTTGCAGACAGGCCTGCTCAATCTGCACTATACGGGGATAGGGGGTCAGGTCCAGTGCGAAACGGCGTGCGTTGTACACCTGGGGTACCAGGCAGATATCGGCTAGGGTGACCTGGTCACCGAAACAGAATTTTCCTTTGGCAGCCTGAGCAGCCAGCAGCTGCTCCATGGGGCGGAAACCTTCGTGGATCCAGTGGTGATACCAGGTCTGCTTCTGCTCCTCGCTGACTCCCAGCTCCCGGGTAAGATACTGGAGTATTCTCAGGTTATTAACCGGATGGATATCAGAGACTACCATCTGGGCCAGAGCCCGTACCCTGGACCGTTGCCGGGCATCGCCCGGTAACAGGGGAGGTTCAGGCACTGTTTCATCCAGGTATTCACAGATCGCCAGTGACTGCTGCAGCACCCCGTCATCCAGGGCCAATGCCGGGACCAGCCCCTGGGGATTGACCGTCCGGTACTCCGCACCACCATCTTCACCGGTCAACAGATTGACCGGTATCTGCTGGTAATCGAGTCCCTTCAGGTTGAGCGCGATACGTACCCGATAGGCGGCTGTGGAGCGGTAGTAATCATAGAGTTTCATCATGTCGGAATCCCGCTTCTGGTTGCCCCTTACGACGCCTGGTACTGCTCCACCTGCTGGTCGATGTCACCGAAGATATTGTTACCCGCCGGATCCTCCATACGGATGCGAATGGTGTCGCCGAAGCCCATGAAGGGGGTGGTCGGTTTGCCGTTGTTGATCGTCTCGATCATGCGCACTTCAGCGATGCAGGAGTAGCCGACTCCACCGTCGGCGATGGCCGAGCCCCATTCTGTGTTCTGTTTGTTGGAGACCGTGCCGGATCCGATAATGGTACCGGCACCCAGGGGGCGGGTCTTGGCGGCATGGGCAATCAGCTGAGGAAAGTTAAAGGTCATGTCCACCCCTGCGTTGGCCTTGCCGAACGGCTGGCCGTTATAGTCCACCAGCAACGGCAGGCTGACCCGCCCATCCTGCCAATGGTCGCCCAGTTCGTCCGGTGTGACGGCCACCGGTGAGAAAGCGCTGGAGGGCTTGGACTGGAAGAAGCCGAACCCCTTGGCCAGTTCCGCCGGAATCAGTCCGCGCAGGGAGACATCGTTGACCAGCATCAGCAGGCGGATCTGTCCGGCCGCCTGTTCGATGCTGCAGCCCATGGGCACATCCCCGGTGACCACGGCCACCTCGCCTTCGAAGTCAATTCCCCAGGTGGTATCGGCGATGCGGATCGGCTCCCTTGGTCCCAGGAAACTGTCCGAGCCGCCCTGGTACATCAACGGATCGTGCCAGAAGCTCTCCGGGATCTCCGCCCCGCGGGCCTTGCGTACCAACTCCACGTGGTTCACATAGGCGCTGCCGTCGGCCCATTGATAGGCCCGGGGCAGGGGAGAGGCGAGCTGTTCCATCTCCAGTCGGAAGGCATCAGGGCGATCGCCGCTATTCAGCTCCCGATAGCGCTGTTGCAGCGCCGCTTCGCAGTCTGCCCAGTCATCCAGGGCCGCCTGTAGGGTCGGGGCGATATCGTTGGCCGGCACCGCCTGACCGAGGTCCTTGGAGACCACCAGCAGCAGGCCATCGCGCCCCTGTTTCATTGAAGCCAGTTTCATCACTGTTTTCCTTTCTGTTTTGCCTGTATGGAGGCTGTTGTGCGGATCGGAATTACTCTTTGAACTCTTTTTCGTGCAACCAGGAGGCGTGAGTAACGACCTTTTTGGTTTTGCTCCACTCTTCCAGCATAGCGGGTGCGATATCGTGCAACTCCTGCAACATGGCCGGGGTGGCAGTCACGGTGGTCAGTTCCAGACGGTGACCGTTGGGATCGAAGAAGTAGATCGACTTGATGATCTCATGGTTGGTGGGTCCCACCACCGCGACCCCGTTCGCCTCCAACTGCGCCTTGGCCTCCAACAGGGCAGCTTCATCCTCAACCTGGAAGGCGATGTGCTGCACCCAGTCCGGGGTGTTGGGGTCCTTACCCATGGGGGGCGAGTTCGGCACCTCGAAAAAGGCCAGGATATTGCCCATCCCGGCATCCAGGAACAGGTGCATGTAGGGATCTGGCTCCTTGGTTGAGGGGACCTTGTCTTCCGAGATGGCCAGCAGAAAATCCATGTTGAGATTCTTGGTGTAGAACTCCACGGTCTCTTTGGCATCCTTACAGCGGTACGCAACATGATGGATCTGTTTGATTTCCACGGGTAGCTCCTGTCGAGTGGACGGTAGGGCGAGATTCTGAAGGTCAGTTCAACCCGTCGGCGGCGATTCTCAGCGCTTCTTCGAGTGCTTCCTGGTCACCGATCTGGTTGGCCAGCAGCAGGATCAGCTTGGCGTTGGCCAGTTGACTCTGCTCTTCATTCAGATCCCGGTGCATAGCCACCAGGGCGTTGTAAAAATCATCCGGGTGGGTGAGTGCCGGTTGTACATTCAGTTTTTGTGGGGCGATCATCTGTCTATCTCCTCCTTCAGGTGCGACTGATGGCTCTGTTCAGGGCCGCGTCGATCTTATCTTTATCCAGGTTGCGCCAACGTCCGGCGACATGCTGATCAGGACGGAACAGATAGAAGGTACCGGGCCGGCCATCAAAGCGTTGTTTCAGGATCCCTTTTGTATCCTTCACCGGCATCACCGCTGTCGGGCGGCTGCCATCGGGATCGAGTCCGGCCACCAGTATGGAACAGGGGATGTCGCTGTTTTCCGTCAGGGCACTGAGGATCGCCTGCTCCTCAGCATTCAGGCTGCCTTCCATCTGGCTGAAGTAGAGTCCGTTAAAGCGGTTGTTGGCGATCAATTGAAGAAACCAGTCACCGGTATTGACCGGGGCGTCGGTACTGGGAGTGCCCGGCGCCATGTTGCTGTCAAAATTCGCTTCATCCGGGGTGTTGAGCGTGGAGTCACGATACACCGCAGGTATGGAGAGCCGACCGCTGTTGACCATGGTGCGGGCAAATGGATACTGCTCCGCCAGCAACAGGGTGGCGTCACGGAAAATTCGGCTCACTTCGCTCTTGGGGGTGATGAAATCGGTGCTGCGGGTCGAGTTACGCAGATTCTCGTCCGCTGCTGGAATGCGCTCTTCATCGTATGTGTCGAGCAGTCTCGCGGGCGCTTTGCCATCCAGTACCAGTTTCATTTTCCACAACAGGTTGTCGGTGTCCTGAAAACCGCTGTTGGCACCCCGGGCACCGAAAGGAGAGACCTGGTGGGCCGCATCGCCGGCAAAGAATACCCGGCCATGGCGGAATTTCTCCATACGGCGGCACTGGAAGGTGTAGACCGAAGTCCACTCCAGTTCGAAGCGGGCCTCCTCACCGAGCATCGCCTTGAGACGGGGAATGACTTTTTCCGGTTTTTTCTCCTCTTCCGGGTCGGCGTCCCAGCCAAGCTGGAAGTCGATGCGCCAGACGTTGTCCGCCTGTCGATGCAGCAGTGTGGAGCCACCCTTGTGAAAAGGGGGATCAAACCAGAACCAGCGCTCAGGGGGAAAGTCGGTCTCCATCACTACGTCGGCAATCAGAAAGCGATCCTGGAAAACCTTGCCGCTGCTCTCCAGACCCATCATTTTACGAATACCGCTGTTGGCGCCATCGGCCACTATCAGGTAATCACAGGTCAGCGTGTATTCGCCCTCGGGGGTCTCGATACGGATTTCCACCCGGTCATCGGACTGCTTTACCGCAATGACCCGGCTCTTCCAGCGCAGGTCGACCTGCTCCAGTTGCTCGATGCGATCCACCATGAACTCTTCAAGGTAGTACTGCTGCAGATTAATAAATGCCGGCCGGTGGTGATCCGACTCCGGTAACAGGTTGAACGAGTAGACCTGGTCGTCACGAAAAAACACCTTGCCCAGGTTCCAGGTGATCCCCTTGTCCACCATGGGCTGGCCACAACCGAGCCGGTCGAGAATCTCCAGGGCCCGCTTGGCATAACAGACTGCCCGGGAGCCGATGCTGACGGTATTGTTGTCATCCAGGATCACGGTCTGGATGCCCTGTGCCGCAGCGTCCAGACCTGCTGCCATACCAACCGGGCCGGCCCCCACCACGATTATCGGGTGATGGACCGGAGTGGCGGCATCCTGATCGGTTGAGTGTACGAACGGGTAAACCGGGTTCTGATGGGTCTGCAACATGATTGAACAATCCTCCTCTCATCGTGGCTTTGCGCCTTTTTTATATTTTGCTGGCTGTTGCCTTTTTGTTTCGGGTCAGAGGGCGTCCTGCAGGGCGTGCCACATCTCAGTATCCCGCTCGGCGGTCCAGATACGGGGGTCCCGGAACTCGCCGGCTTCATCGTAGGCGCGGGTGATATCGAACGGCAGGCAGTGGTCGAAGATGACCCAGTCGCCAAACTGGGGCTGCAGTACTTTGTAAGTCTCGGTGTATATTTCGTTCAGCTGCTTCCCTTCGGCCCGGCCCTTTTTGACACTCTCAAACATCTGGGTCAGGAAGTCCTGTGTGCCACTGATGGCGGCTTCAACGGTCTCTGGCGTGGTGAGTGCATCGCCACGCCCCGGCACCAACTTCTCAGCCCCCAGGGCGCGCACATTGGCCAGGGTCTGAGGCCAGTCGGTCAGATAGGCGTCGCCGGTATAGGGTGTGGCGCCGTACTCCACCAGGTCACCGCTGAACAGAATTTTTTCATCCGGCAGCCAGGCTACGATATCGCCTTTGGTGTGGCCCCGGCCCAGGTGCAGCAGCTCGACCCGGCGTTTACCCATCCAGAGCGTCATGCCGGTTTTGAACGTGATGGTCGGCCAGGTCAGGCCGGGCACCGATTCAACACCCTGGAACAGGCGCGGGAAACGGCCAACTTCGGAATCAAAATCAAACTGACCCCGTTCCACGATCAGGTCATAGGTGGCTTCGCTGGAGATGATGTGATCGGCACCATAGGCCGATGCACCCATCACACGCACCGCATGATAGTGTGATAACACCACGTATTTAATCGGTTTGTCGGTGACCTCACGAATGCGCCTGATAACATCCTGCGCCATCTTCGGTGTGGCCTGGGTGTCGATCACCATGACTCCGTCATCACCAATGATGATACCGGTATTGGGATCGCCCTCCGCAGTATAGGCGTAGACACCTTCTGCCAGCTTATCGAATGAAACTGTTTTCTCTTCGAGATCAGCCTGTGATGCGAATTTCTTGCTCATTGAGGTTCCTTGTGTCGGTGTGGGTTAACGACCCTGAGTTATCGTCAACGTTAAATCCTGACAAATATCAGTTGAGGTAAATATAGTTGCAAAAGTAACTAATAGCAAATTTTACAAAACCAGGAAAATCAGCGGGAGAGTCACCTGTTTAGGAAAAGTACAGATAATATCCACTATTTACAGATGGGTTATTGGCGTTGTCGGATGGGGAGTGTGACGAAAGGGCAGATAATCCTTTATGTCACCATGAACGAATCTGACGGCTCTGGGGTACTTCCCGCCAATAGCAGGGCAGCCCGTATGCTGTCTGGTTGTACCAGTGGAAATGCCAGATTCGACTGATCAATCTGGTGCAATGCTGCAAAGGGCGCGCTGAATAGCTTTGCCGGGATGGTGAAGGGCGCCTGTTGCGCCCATCCCTTATATAACTCGAGTATTTGGGCAGCGGTTTGTTAAGAGGTTGTACAAAACCGTACAGAAAAGATGGTGTTTAGTGACCATGTCTAGTCAGTAGCGCAGAGTTCCCGCGCACGGGTTTCCAGTTTGCTCAATAACCGGTCAAATTCCGCTATCTCATTCTCGTTGAACGGTGCAAGCAACTTCTTTTCACGTTCCAGGGCCAGCGGCACTATCTGTTGATAGACCTTCATGCCCTTGGCGGCCAGGCGCAGTTGGGATTTGCGTCGATCTTTCTTGTCGGTCTTGCGCAGCACGCGACCGGACTTGGTCAGGCTGGAGACGGCCCGGCTTACCTGCACTTTGTCCATGTTGGTACGTTCACAGATCTCATTGGCGGATAGCGGCTGATAATTTCCCAGTACCGCGATGACCCGCCACTCCATGATGCTGATGTTAAAGCGTTCCGAGTAGATGGTGGCAATGCTGCTGGAGACAAAGTTGCTGAGCACCGACAGACGATAAGGTATGAAGCTCTCCAACTCTACCCGCGGTTCTTCACTGTTTGTTGTCATTTCGTTATCAGCCAAGGTGTTGCTCCAGGGTACAAAAGGGAACGAGAAAGCGCCGTTTGGCATCTGTTTCGGCCTCCACCACCGTCGGTCGCCAGTGCATCGGTCGCAGAGAGCCAGAGTGTGGCCGCATTGTAAGCCAACTCTGCGTAAGCTGGCCAGATTGCCGGTAGGTTGGGTTTCACGGAAATCGACATTTTTTACCCCGCTGGAACCGCGCGTTACAATTGTTTACGGGATCGTTATACAGAATGTCGATCCGGAGCCTGCAGTTTTACCCAACCCGGTTGAGGATCATGACAGATAAACGCATCCGATGGATCATGCACGTGGACATGGATGCCTTTTATGCCTCGGTAGAGCAGCGTGACCACCCGGAGTATCGTGGTCTGCCCGTGGTGGTGGGCGCCCAACCGGGCCGGCGTGGCGTGGTCTCTACCTGCTCCTACGAGGCCCGGGTGTTCGGGATCCGTTCTGCGATGCCCATTTCCGATGCCTATCGACGCTGCCCGGATGCGGTTTACCTGCGTCCGGACATGCCCCGTTACGTGGAGGTATCACGCCAGGTGCTGGAGGTGTTGGCGGATATCTCACCGGTTATTGAGCAGGTTTCAGTGGATGAGGC
Organism: Sedimenticola thiotaurini; assembly: GCF_001007875.1. NCBI lineage: Bacteria > Pseudomonadati > Pseudomonadota > Gammaproteobacteria > Chromatiales > Sedimenticolaceae > Sedimenticola > Sedimenticola thiotaurini. The sequence goes on from NZ_CP011412.1 coordinate 662,479, forward strand.
CTATCTGGATATTACCGGTCTTGAGCGTCTGTACGGGCCTCCCCGTTCCATCGGAGAACGGGTCAAGGAGCGGGTCCGGGAACGGACCGGTCTGAACTGCTCGGTAGGTATCGGCCCCAATCGATTGATCGCCAAGCTGGCTTCCGATTATGACAAACCGGATGGGTTGACGATTGTGGACGTGAACGAAGTAGAGCGGTTTCTGGACCCCATGCCGGTTTCCAATCTGCGCGGGGTTGGCCCCCGTAATCTGAAGACGATGGCGCGCCTGGGAATAAAAACCGTGCAACAGTTGCGGGCCCTGCCACTGGATCAGCTTAACAGTTATTTCGGTGACAGCATGGGGGAGAGTCTCTATCGTCAGGCTCGAGGTGTTTCATCTGACCGGGTAGGTGAACAGTCGGGGCGTCAGTCACTCTCCAAAGAGACCACGTTCAACGAGGACATCACTGACCAGGAGCAGCTCAGGGCCACGCTGCGGGGACTGGCCGCTGAAGTGGGGCGTAGCCTGCGCCAGGCGGGCCTGAAGGGTAACGTGGTGACGCTTAAGCTGCGCCTGAGTGGATTTGAAACCCATACCCGGCAGCGTCGCTTGTCATCGCCGGGCAACGCCGACGCCACGCTGTTCCGGGTGGCTTGGGAGCTGTTCCAGTCCTCAGCTTTTGTCCGTCGACCGGTCCGCTTGATCGGCCTGGGGGTGTCGGACTGGAGTGATGGAGCCCATACCAATCTGGATCTGTTCGACGCGGTTGAAGACGATGAGCGTCAGGAGCGTCTCTACTCCATGTTGGACAAGGCAACCGAGCGCTTTGGCAACGGCAAGTTGTCACTCGGTGCCCCGCTGGGGAAAAACAGGAAATAGTATCTGCGGTTTATTGAGACGATTTGCTCAGTGGCGGATGATCGGCGACCGGCAGCAGCCCATCTCCGGAGTCGGTAGCCAGCTGGCGGGAGAGGGCGCTTGCTGTAATCTGCCATTCACCTCGCTGTTGCACTGTCGGTTCCACCCCACTGAACAGGGCGTAGCTGTAGCGGCTGTAGTGGGGGAGTTTACGGGCCAGGCCGATGAGGGCGGCCGGGTTGTCAGTGGTGATATAGCCCAGGGTCTGGGGATTTTCCGGGTTACGGGACAGGGTGAGTGCCAGGGTGCCTGATTGCGCTGTCATTTTCTGTTGTGCCAACAGGGGGTTAAACAGATGAGCGAAGCGATTTTCCCTGCCGAGAATCCACAGGGCGCCGTCCTCCGGTAGCTGGTCGATCGCGCTGTCCTCAAGCAGGGTCAGACCGGGTTGTCGCTGCTGCCACGCTGCTATCAGTCGCCGGTAGGCCTGCCGGGTATCATCATCTGCGCCTGCAGGGAGTACGGCGAACAGCCGTTTCGCCCCGAACAGTTGTCCCAGACTGCTGGGAGTTTCGCTGGGATCCAGTCGTCTGAACAGATCAAACAGAGGATCGGCGCTGATACGTAACGGGCGTTGGTCGGCCTCAATCACCAATGTGGCGCTCCGTTTGTCCATCTCCAGGGTGTAGGGTACCGCCGCTTTCTGATCGGCAAAATGGATAAACAGCGGGATTCTCAGCCAGAATGGCGCCTCTGCCTGGGTCTGTTCGACCCGCACTTCCAGACGGTATCCCTTCTCTGTCCGGGTTGTCTCGGCGGCGGCAAGTTTTAAGGTCGGTGCACCGGTCCGGGTCAGCCATTGTCGGAAGAAACGGGTCAGGTCTTTTCCGGAGATCGATTCGAAGGTCGCCTGCAACTGGGGGAATCCGGCCAGCTTGAACTGATAGGTGCGATAGAACTCCCGCAAGCCCTGGATAAACTGCTGATCACCCAGTTCCATGCGCAACATATGGAATAGCATCAGGGCCTTGCCGTAGCCGACCGATTGGCTGATCTGACCATGATTGCCACGGAATTGGGTCAGGGGAAAGTCATCCTGGGTTGCTACATAGTCGGCATATTTCTGCAGGGTGCTCCTGCGGTATCCGGCGCCATTTCCCTGCTGTTCTTTCAACAGATGGTCCGCCAGGTAGGTGGTCAACCCCTCACTCCAGTTGCCGGATGATGCGTCCACATAGACGCCGTTACCCCACCAGTTGTGCAGAATCTCATGGGGGTAGGAGCTGTGGACAATGAACGGTAACCGGATCACCCGGGGTCCCAGCAGTGTAAAGGAGGGCATGCCGTAGCCACTCTCCCAGAAGTTCTCTACCAGGGCGAACTTGGTGTAGGGGTAAGGGCCGAGCAACTTTTCATACAGAGCTAGATACTCCCCGGTGGCATCCAGATAGCGGCGGGCCAGGTCAGGATTAGGTTGACGCAGGTAGACCTCGGCCAGGTGGCCTGATGCGGGCTGCTGATAATAGTGGTAGGGGTAGGCGATCAGATAGATCTCCTCCTGGGGATGGGGCATTCGCCAGCCCTCAGATCGGGGGATGTGGCTGCCCTGGCTGACCGATTTCCAGCCTGTTGGCAGTTTCACCTGCAGTACAAATTCAATGGGTGAATTGCCGGTCCACGGGTACCAATAACTGCTGCCTGACAGAAAAACGCCGTTGGAGGAGATCTGTCCGGGGGTGAAATGGTGACTATTGCCAGATTCGCCGTTTGGAGTAACCGGATGGTTGATGGTACCAACGTAGTTAATGGAAAAAGTTTTCCTGGGTTGGGAAGAGCGGACCAGATAACGACGCACCGGTACCGGTCCCTGTTGCAGCTCAAGCGTGATCAGTTTGGCATCTTCGTCAAGCAGGGTCGGTCTCAGGGCTGCATGGAGCAGGAAGCCAATCTCCTGTTCGGCAACCGGCAGGGTTAGCAAATCGGTTACGTTAAGCAGCCCCTGGTCGGGTTGGATCTCAACCTGCAACTGGTGGTGGATCGGGCCTTGCCCACTATCCGGAAAGGCCGGCGCAGTGCAAAACAGCAGCAGAAGGAGTACGAGCTGTCTGATAAGATGATCCTGGCGAGGTGCAAAGAGGGGATGTGTGGGAAACTTGTAACGCAATTTCTCTACCCTGGTTGAATCAATCTGAAAGTTTCATGTCTGACACGCGTGTCTTGCTGTTTAAGAGATCTGACTTATGTTTATAACACGATATTCCCGCTATCTTCCGTTGATTTTAGTTTTGTTGTTTCTCGCCTCTTGTGGAAATGCGGCCATACAGCAGCGCGGCGTTGTTATGCATGAGCCCCATCCCGATAAACAGCCGGACCAGCAGAGCGATGGAATCCCGACCAAGGCGACTGTGCTGGATCTGCGGCAGGCCATGGGGCTGGAACAGCTGATCCCCATTCTCGTCAACCGGCCAGTGGTCTATGTGGGGGAATCCCACGATAACTACGCCCACCACCAGGCCCAGTTGGCGGTTATTGATGCGCTGCATGAATCGGGAGCGGATCTGGCCATCGGTATGGAGATGTTTCAGCAGCCATTCCAGCAATATCTGGATGACTATGTTGCCGGAAGAATAACCGAAGCGGAGATGCTGAAAAAGACCGAATGGTACGACCGCTGGGTCTATGACTACCGCTTGTACCAACCCATTCTGGAGTATGCGAAAAGCAAGAGTATTCCGGTGATCGCGTTGAATGTGCCGCGTGAGGTTACCCGGCGGGTATCGGAGGTCGGGCTGGATGGATTGAATGAAGAAGAGCGCAGCCAGGTTCCTGTGGAGATCGATAACTCTGATCAGGCGTATAGGGAGCGGTTAAAAAAGATTTTCAATCAGCACGGTAAAGAGATCAGTTCAGATTTCGAGCGCTTTTTACAGGTGCAGTTGGTCTGGGACGAGGGCATGGCCGCCAGGGCCGCCGATTACCTCCAGGCCCACCCGGATAAACAGATGGTGGTGCTGGCCGGCAGTGGTCACCTGATGCACAGGTCTGGTATTCCCAACCGGGTACAGCGGCGTCATCCGGTCTCCTCGGCGGTGGTGCTGCCGGGTGGTAACCTGCGGGTTGTTCCCGGTGTTGCTGATTTTATGCTGTTCCCCGAACAGGCCGAGTTACCGCCGGCTGCGGTACTGGGCATCTATATGGAGCAGGCGGAGAGCGGGGTGTTGGTGAGCAAGGTGGTAAAGCAGAGTGCCGCCGATCTGGGTGGTGTGGAGCCTGATGACATTATTCTGGCATTTGACGGGGAGCAGGTGACATCGCCAAACGACCTGCGTATACAACTGCTCAGGAAAAAACCGGGGGACGAAGCAGAGCTGACACTGTTGCGTCGGAGAGTACTACTGGGCGAGAAACAGCTGGATGTGAAATTGATTCTGGGGCAATAGCAATAGGGCCTAAGACCACCTGACCACCCGATAACCGGGGCCATAAAACAGCTGCAAAGCCAAATGATTCACCGGAAGCGCTTGATACGCTTCCGGTGAACGGCGATCGGTAACTTAGACGATGGTTACGTTTTCAGCCTGTGGGCCTTTCTGGCCCTGCGTAACTTCAAAAGTGACTTTCTGCCCTTCGGTCAGTGTGCGCCGACCAGTGCCATTAATTGCACGGAAGTGGACGAAAACATCAGAGCCGCCTTCGCGCTCAATGAAACCAAATCCCTTGTCATCGTTAAACCATTTAACGACACCGGTAACTAAATCAGACATATAACCCTCGTACTTATGAACAGTGCCAATTTCTATTGGCATTACAAAAAACACTGGCCCTAAACTTCTATTGGTATACTGCCGGTGTGTGATCTTGCGACCACCTATCTTTTCAGATAGATGGAGAAAATCCTAGCAAGCCAGATTCTTTTCCATCTACCCGATAACCAGAGTTCATGTACGAGTTTGATTTAAAATTTTAACGTTGGCTGGTGTGCTCTTTCCTTACCCGAAAATTTGCGCAGAGTCATCTCATTCTCCCTGCGGTTTGTTCGCTAGTCAAGGAATAAATATAGACGGATATTCCAGGAACGACAACTATAAAATAATTGTCATATTTTCCTAAGAAACGCTTTTACAAACAGACTGATATGTTGCTTATTTAAATTCTTTATTAAATTAGCGGATCGCTTTCAGAACCTTCTGTATCGTCTGCGTAACAGGCCTCCATCATGTCGATAAATCGTTTGGCCTGAGGTGACAGGTACTTGCCGCGGCGCAGCACTATTCCGTAAGTGCGTTTGGGAAAATACTCATTCAGGGGGATCTTGATCAGTCGCTCTTCACCGGTCAGGCAGACATCGGTGACGATCGAGATACCCATGCCAAGTTCCACATATTTTTTTATCACTTCCCAACCGCCGGCTTCCAGACCGGTTTTGAATTTCAGTTCATGCTGACGGAACACCAGATCAACCATCCGCCAGGTGGTCAGGCTGGGGGGAGGGAGTATCAGCCCGTAAGGGGCGATATCTTTCAGGGTAATGGTTTCGATCTCGGCCAGGGGGTGACCGATCGGAACAATCAATTCGGGAGAGTAGGTGACCAGCGGTTTATAGATAATGTCATCCGGTACTTCCAGCATGGAACCGACCGCGAAATCGGCCTCGTCGGCCCGCAGTCTGGAGAGTCCGTCCCGTCCGCCCGTCACGTTGTGGAGTTTGACCCGGATCTTGGGGTGCTGCTCCATGAACTGCTTAAGCGGTTCGGGTAGCACGTAAAGGATGGTTGATTCACCGGCGGCGATGTTCAGATCACCCGACTCCAGCAAGCCCTGCTGGGCAATAAAGGTCTCCTGAAGTTTGTCCATTCCCTCAACCAGGGGCTGGGCCAGTTTGAACAGGATCTTACCTTCCGGGGTCAGGCGTATTTTTGGGCCCCGGCGTTCGAAAAGAACGGTTTCCAACTCACGCTCCAGGGCCTGAATCTGCAATGAAACGGTCGGCTGACTGAGAAAAACCTTGTCGGCCGCCTCACTGATGCTGCCGGTTCTGGCAGCATGGCAAAAAGCGCGTAATTGCTTGAGTCTGTTCTGTTTATAGTAAATTGGCGCCGGTGATGCCATGGTGCTCTCTTGTTACTTTATTGCTGAAGTTAATAGTAAGCATTGAAATAATTGACCTGTCAAATACCACAAATTCCACTACACTTTGCTGCGCTTGCGAAAAAATACGCATTGTATCTTAGGTAAATGGATTTAACTAACTGATACTAAACGGAAAATAATAGTATAGATTGAAACTATTGCAATTATTTATGCGGCGATAAGCTGTAGTTTGTTTGAGGGCCGAACAATGATCGATATTACCAGCCTAGCCTTATCCGTTGGTTTTATGGCTCTACTCGGTTCACTGCTTGCTTCTATTCTGGTGCTGGCTAACAAACGTCTGTTTGTCTATGAAGACCCCCGTATTGATGACGTGGAGGACCTGTTGCCCCGGGCCAATTGCGGCGCCTGTGGCAGCCCGGGTTGTCGACCTTTTGCGGAAGGCTTGATTGAAGGCACCTACGAGCCGGCCCAGTGCACCGTCAATTCCAAAGAGATTAATGAACAGATCGCCAATTATCTGGGTGTTGATCTGGGTACGCAAGTTAAACGGGTCGCCCGACTCGCCTGTGCCGGCGGCACCCATGTGGCCTATATTCGGGCCAGTTACGATGGTATGAGCTCCTGCCGTGCTGCAGCCCTTGTGGCCGGTGGTGGCAAGGGCTGTGCCTGGGGCTGTCTCGGTATGGGGGACTGCGCCGATGTCTGTGACTTTGACGCAATCAGCATGAACAAATATGGCCTGCCGATGGTGAACGAATCACTCTGTACCGCCTGCGGCGATTGTGTCGATATCTGTCCCAAGGATCTGTTTGAACTCCACTCCGTCAATGAACAGCTTTTTGTCGCCTGCCGGAATCTGGAGAAGGGTGAAGAGGCAGAGAATGAGTGCGAAGTCATCTGTACCGCCTGTGAGCGGTGTGCGGTGGATTCTCCGGAAGGGTTGATTGAGATTAAAAACAACCTGGCCGTCATTGATTACAGCAAAAACGATCTGGCATCCCGGGTAGCGATTGAGCGCTGTCCCACGGGCGCTATTGTCTGGTTCGACAAGAAGGGCGGTTACCAAGTGGGTAAGGATGCCAAAAAGATTATCCGCAAAGAGATGCTGCCCATTGGGTAGTTAGAGTTTTATCGGTTGGGTTGCCAACAATGCTGGTGAATCCAGGAATGTAGAAGAGGAAGTATCCATGTTCGGAAAAAAAGAGCAAAAGCAGTTTAAGTATCCCGGAATCCGCATGGCAATGGATGGCAATACTGCCGTCATCATGTGCGAGCGGGAAGCATCTGACGCTGCCGGTGCCTACCCGATTACCCCTTCCACCCAGATGGGCGAGTACTGGGCGGAGGAGGTGGCCAAGGGTCATGTCAACGTTTCCGGCAAGCCGCTGGTATTCGTAGAGCCTGAATCCGAACACGCCGCCGCCGCAGTGACAGCCGGTATGGCAATGACCGGTATGCGTGCCACTAACTTCTCCTCAGCGCAGGGCGTCGCCTTCATGCACGAGTCGCTCTATGCCGCAGTTGGCAAGCGTCTGCCCTATGTGTTGAATATCGGCACCCGGGCCATTACCAAGGCTTCACTCAACGTGCACTGTAGTCACGATGACTACCACTGTATCGACGATACCGGCTTTTTCCAGATTTTTGGTGCCAATGCCCAGGAAGCCGCGGACCTGAACCTGATCGGCCGCAAGATTGCCGAACTGAGTCTGACGCCCGCGGCAGTGGCCCAGGACGGCTTCCTCACCACCCACCTGATTGAACCCCTGATGGTCCCGGAGCGGGAACTGATCGAGGAGTTCTGCGGGTCGCCGGATGACATCATTCCCTGTCCGACTCCGGCACAGAAAATGATCTATGGCGAGAAGCGTCGTCGTGTGCCGGAGATCTGGGATGTGGACAATCCTATGTTGTCCGGTGCCGTACAGAACCAGGATGCCTATATGCAGGCGGTGGCTGCCCAGCGTCCTTACTTCTTTGACCACATCTCCAGCCTGACTGACCAGGTGATGGATGAGTATTACGAACTGACCGGCCGGCGCTACAACCGGGTCAGTGAATACCGGATGGACGATGCGGACTACGTGATCGTGGGGCAGGGCTCCATGATCATCCAGGCCCAGGCGGTGGCCGACTATCTGCGTGAAACCCGCAAACTCAAAGTGGGCGTGCTGAACGTCACCATGTACCGTCCGTTCCCCGGTGACCTGATCGGCAAAGTGTTGAAAAAGCGCAAAGGCGTAGTGGTCCTGGAGCGTACCGACCAGCCGCTGGCGGAAGATCTGCCGCTGATCCGCGAGATCCGTTCATCGCTCACCAAGTGTATTGAGAACGGGGCTACCAGCGGTGATGCACCCTATCCGAAATACGCCTCTTACAAGGCGGGTGAGGCACCGGCTCTCTACTCCGGTTCCTACGGACTGGGATCTCGGGACCTGCAGCCGGAAGGGCTGATCGGTGCCGTCGAGAATATGCTGCCGAATGGCAAAAAACGTCGTTTCTTCTATCTGGGTGTGGATTTCGTGCGGGAAGCGGCCGATCCAAAAGCGGAGATCCGCCAGCAGGAGCTGCTGGAGGCCTATCCCCATATCAGTGAAATGGCGATCCGGGGCAGTGAAAACCCCGACTTGCTGCCCAAGGAAGCGATCACCATGCGCATGCATTCGGTCGGTGGCTGGGGCGCCATCACGACCGGCAAGAACCTGGCCATGACCCTGTATGATCTGCTGGGCTACGACATCCGGGCCAATCCCAAGTACGGTTCCGAAAAGAAGGGCCAGCCCACCACCTACTATCTGTCTGCTGCGCCGGTACCCATCCGACTGAACTGTGAATATCACTATGTGGATGTGGTGCTGTCACCCGATCCCAACGTGTTCCAGCACTCCAATCCGCTGTACGGATTGAAAGAGGGCGGTTACTTCATTATCCAGAGCAACCTGGAGACCGAAGAAGAGGTGTGGGCGCAGATCCCGGTGATGTACCAGAAGTACATTGTGGATCACAACATCCATGTCTACTTTGTCGATGGATTCAAGATCGCCAAGGAGGAGGCTTCCAATCCGGAACTGCAGTTCCGTATGCAGGGTAACGCCTTCCAGGGTGCTTTCTTTGCCGCATCACCCCTGTTGCAGCGGGCCAACCTGACCGAGCAGGGACTGTTCGATGCTATCGAGACCCAGCTGCGGGAGAAATTCGGCGGCAAGGGCGAGCGCGTGGTAGCTGACAACCTGCGGGTGGTACGGCGTGGATTCGATGAGATCCGTGAGATCACCAACAAACCGGTGGGTCTGACCGAGCAGGATATCCGCAAACCGGCCAAGATTCCGGTTATGCTGCAGCAGCTGCCCGAGGGCGACGGTCATCTTTCCGATGTCCATCGCTTCTGGGAACAGACCGGTTCGTTCTACCTGAACGGCAAGGGCTCGGAGAATCTGGCCGATCCCTACATGGCCACCAGCCTGATCCCGGCGGCCACCGGTGTGTATCGCGACATGACCCAGATCCGCTTCGACTACCCGAAGTTCATTACCGAGAACTGTACTGCCTGTGGTGATTGTTACACCGCCTGTCCGGATAGCGCGATACCGGGCCTGGTCAACACCATCGGTGAGATTTTTAATACCGCCATCGAGCGTATCGAGAAGAGAGGTACGCCGACCCTCTACCTGCGGCGTGAAACCCGCAATGTGGAGAAGAAACTGCGTGCCCTGATTGATGCTCAGGGAGAGGCAGCAGTGGTCTCCAAGCTGCTGGATCAGGCGGTACTCGAAGTGCTGGCCGAGTCCGAGCTGGATGAGCAGAAAAAGGCCGGCCTGGAGCGGGAGTTCGGCCTGTTCCTGGAATCCATCGGTGGTTTCGAATTCTCGGTCACCAAACCCTATTACAGCAACCGGGAGAAGAAGAACAAAGGCTCTGGCGGCCTGTTCTCCATCACCGTCAACCCCTACACCTGTAAAGGCTGTATGGAGTGCGTAGACGTCTGTGACGATGGAGCGCTGGTGGTTGAACTGCAGACCGAGGCCGCAGTCGAGAAACTGCGGAACGACTGGAAGTTCTGGATGGATCTGCCCACCACCAATCCTGACTTTATCCGTATCGACGATCTGAATGAAAAGATCGGCGCACTGGAGACCCTGCTGCTGGACAAGACCAACTACCAGTCCATGGTTTCCGGCGACGGTGCCTGCCTCGGTTGTGGTGAGAAGACCGCCATCCACCTGTTCACCAGTACGGCGACTGCCCTGATGCAACCCCGGGTAAAGGCGCACCTGGCCGAGCTGGATGACCTGATCAATCGCCTGGAGACCCATGTTCGTCTGAAATTGGCAGCCGGCATGGATCTCACCAATACGGCGGCGATCAACGAAGTGGTTGAGGAGAACCGGGATACGGACCTGACCCTGACCAATCTCTCTGCCACCCTGGCCGATGGCCAGGCGTCGGAGCCGGTCGATCCCAAGTGGCTGAAGTGGGTCACCCAGCTGCTGGAGAAACTGCGTCATCTGAAATGGCTCTATACTGATGGCAATACCAATCAGGGACGCGCCACCATGGGTATTATCAACGCCACCGGTTGTACCTCGGTGTGGGGATCGACTTTCCCGTTCAACCCCTATCCGTTCCCCTGGACCAGTCACCTGTTCCAGGACAGCCCGTCCGTAGCTATGGGTATCTTCGAGGGCCACATGGCCAAGATGGCCGAGGGCTTCAAGGCGATCCGCCAGGCCAAGCTGGAACTGGAAGACAAGTATGATCCCGAGGTGCACGATAACTTCTTCACCTACTTCGACTGGAAGTCCTTCAGTGATGAAGAGTGGCTGCTCTGCCCGCCGGTGGTCTCCATCGGTGGTGACGGCGCCATGTACGATATCGGTTTCCAGAACCTCTCCCGTGCGCTGGCTTCCGGCACGCCGATCAAGGTGTTGATCCTGGATACCCAGGTCTATTCCAACACCGGTGGCCAGTCCTGTACCTCCGGTTTTATCGGCCAGGTGGCGGATATGGCACCCTACGGTAAGTCGTGGAAGGGCAAGACCGAGATCCGTAAGGAGATGGGCGTGATCGGCATGGCGCACCGCACCAGTTTTGTGTTGCAGAGCTCCCAGGCCAACATCACCCATCTGCTGGAGGGTTTCATTGATGGACTGAACAGCCGTCGTCCGGCCATGTTCAACATCTATACCACCTGCCAGCCGGAGCACGGTGTGGCGGACGACGCGTCGGAGGCCCAGGCCAAGCTGGCACTGGAATCCCGCGCCTATCCGCTGTTCCGCTATGACCCGGATGCCGGTGTGACCTTTGCTGAATGCTCCAGTGTGGAAGGCAACCCGGCGCTGGATGCGGACTGGCCCACTTACCAGCTCACCTATCAGGATGAGCACGGCAAGGAGTCCAAGCTGGAGCTGCCGATCACGTTTGCCGACTTCGCCTTCAGTGAGGGACGTTTCCGCAAGCATTTCCGCTCCGTGCCCCAGGATGCCTGGAACGATGACATGGTGCCGCTGCACGAGTTCCTGGAGATGGATGAGGATGACCGGGATGGTCGCTACCCCTACATCTGGGCGGTGAACAACAAGCAGCGCCTGATACGGGTGCTGGTCTCCCAGGAGATCGTGCTCTCCTGTGAAGAGCGGCGCGATTTCTGGCATCAGCTGCGTGCCCTGGCCGGTGTGGGTGAAGCGGTGGACGAGATTGAAATCGCCAACCGCGCCAAGGCGGAGATGGCGCAGAAGCTCAGCGCCAGTCTGCTGGCCCTGGCCAACAATGGCGATGTCTCGGCTCTGACCGATATGCCGGCTTCAAATGGTAACGGCAATGGTACAGCTGCTGCGGCAGCCGGGGGGAATGGTGCTGCACCGGCGGATTACGAGCCGGTCTGGATCGAAACTCCGGAGTGTACCGCCTGTGATGAGTGCACCGATATAGCGCCCAACGTGTTCAAGTACAACGATCAGAAGCTGGCGATTGTTGTCGATCCCAAGGGCGCTCCTTACAAGGACATCGTCAAGGCGGCAGAGAAGTGTACAGCGGGTTGTCTGCATCCTGGCACCCCCTGGAATCCCAACGAGAAAGATCTCGATAAACTGGTCAAACGTGCGGCAAAGTACCAGTAATACAACCATCAGAGGAGAGAGTGAACATGGCAACTGTAACCTTACAAGGAAACCCGGTTTCCACCAGCGGAGAGCTGCCGGCAGTTGGTAGCAAGGCCCCGGAGTTTTCCCTGGCCAACAAGGAGTTGGCGGATGTGGGGCTGGCGGATTTTGCCGGCAAAAAACGGCTGTTGAATATCGTGCCGAGCCTGGATACGCCAACCTGCGCCGTTTCCACCAAGAAGTTCAACGAGTCATTCGCCAGCCGCGATGACGCGGTGGCGATGGTGATTTCGGCCGATCTGCCGTTCGCCCAGGGCCGTTTCTGTGAGACGGAGGGTCTGAAAAACGTGGTCACGCTGTCGATGATGCATGACCAGCAGTTTGCCACCGACTACGGTGTGCTGATTACCGATGGCCCACTGCGGGGTCTCACCTGTCGCGCCGTGGTGGTGATCGACGAAAACGGTACGGTCACCTATACCCAACTGGTGCCGGAGATCGGTGATGAGCCGGATTACGAGGCAGCTCTGGCCGCGTTGAAATAAGTTTGTAGTAGTTAGCAGACAACAGGGCCCGGTCGCCCGGCCGTAGAGCCGGGTGACCGGTCAGGTTGTCGAGAGTAGTGGAGAGAGAATGGGTCTACTCAATCTATTCAGGCGTACCCCGACCTTCAGACATGGGGTACACCCCATGGAGCACAAGGAGCAGACGGCACACCTGGCGATCAGGCGCCTGCCATTTGCTCCCACGATCTATGTGCCGCTTGCCCAGCATATTGGCGCACCAGCGCTAGCGTTGGTGAAACCGGGGCAGGAGGTAGTACGTGGTGAACCAATCGCCGAGGCGGGCGGATTTGTCTCCGTGCCCATGCACGCCCCGGTGACCGGTATCGTGCGCTCGGTGGACCATCTGGTGCCGACGGCGGCGGGTCCCAAGACACCGGCGATCGTGATCGACACCTACGAGGCATCGACCCAGGAAGTGTTGTATGGCCGGGAGCAGGATCTGTCCACTCTGTCCCGGGAGGCGTTGATCGAGGCGGTCAAGGCCAGCGGTATGGTGGGCCTGGGCGGAGCGGCCTTTCCCAGTCATGTGAAACTGCTGCCGCCGGAAGGGAAGGTGATCGATACCCTGATTATCAACGGCTGCGAGTGTGAACCCTACCTGACCTGCGACCACCGGGTGATGCTGGAGCAGACCGATCGGCTGATCGCCGGTATCCGCACCATCATGCGGGCCACCGGGGCGAAACGGGCCATCATCGGGGTGGAAGACAACAAACTGGATGCGGTGCAGGCGATCCGGGAGAAACTGCCGGAAGATGGTGTGATCAGCTGCGAGGCGGTGGAAACCAAGTACCCGCAGGGCGCGGAGAAGATGCTGATCAGCAGTCTGCTGAAGCGGGAAGTGCCCTCCGGCGGACTGCCGGTGGATATCGGTGTGGCGGTTTATAACGTCGGCACACTGGCACAGTTGGGGGAATTGATTCCCCACAGTCAGGGCTTGATTGAGCGGGTGGTCACTGTATCGGGTCCCGGGGTTGGTAAACCGGGGAATTACCTGGTGCCGATCGGCACGCCCCTGAGTTTCCTGATGGATCAGGTGAAGTCCAGTTCGGATGCCAACGAAGTGATCGTCGGCGGGCCGATGATGGGGATGACCGTTGCTTCCCTTAGTGTCCCCATCACCAAGGGTGTCTCCGGGGTGGTGGTGTTCGAACAGGCCGCCGAGGATCAGCGGGAGCGACCGGTACACCCCTGTATCAAGTGTGGTGCCTGCCTGGATGCCTGTCCGATCAATCTCAATCCGTCCATGCTGGGCCAGCTGGCCAGCGTGCGTCACTATGAGACGATGGAATCCGAGTATCACCTCAACGACTGTTTTGAGTGCGGTTGTTGCAGCTATGTCTGTCCATCCAATATTCCGCTTACCCAGTATTTCCGTATCGCCAAGTCGGTGAATCGGGAGGCTCGGGCGGCGGCAGCCTGAAGCAAGGGAAGTTGGTCAACCCGGCCAGTGAGTAGTAAACGGGATCGGACGCCCCTGCAGAGTAGAGTATGAGTAGAAAACAGAAAAAAGTTGTCGAGATCCGAACTTCCCCCCATCTGAAGAAGGCCATCTCTGTCGAACAGATCATGCGTAACGTGGTGTATGCGTTGCTGCCGGTCTGTGGTTGGTCGGTGTATCAGTTTGGACTCAGTGCGCTGGTGCTGATTCTGGTGACGATCCTCTCCTGTGTACTGACCGAATCTCTGTTTTGCCGCCTCTCCGGCCGACCCAACAGCGTCGGTGATTTCAGTGTCATCATCACCGGCATGCTGCTGGCCCTGACGCTGCCGCCCGGCTTTCCCCTCTGGATGGCGGCGGTGGCCGGTTTCATGGCCATAGGCCTGGGTAAGGCGCTGTTTGGCGGGCTGGGCTACAACGTCATGAACCCGGCCCTGGTCGGACGAGCCTTTGTGCAGGCCGCGTTTCCGGTGGCTATCACCACCTGGACACCCGGTTTTACGGAGGGTCGTTTCCTGGAATTCATCCCCTCCAGCCTGGCGCTGCCGTTCATGTCGCCGGTGGATACCGCTGACTGGGTTAAATCCCATGCCGTGGATGGCTTTACCGGTGCCACGCCCCTGGCGCTGCAGAAGTTCGAACACGTTACCACCAGTACCATGGATCTGCTGACCGGCAGCGTGTCCGGTTCCGCCGGGGAGGCTTCGGCACTGCTGATTTTTGTCTGCGGGCTCTACCTGGCCTTCCGCAAGATGATGGATTGGCGGATACCGGCCGCTGTATTCCTGGGGGCCGCATTGATCTCCGGGCCATTACACCTCATGAATCCGGAGATCTATCCCTCCCCGCTGTTTGTGATCCTCTCCGGTGGTCTGATGCTGGGTGCCATGTTTATGGCGACCGATATGGTAATTTCGCCCATGACCCCTCGCGGAGTCTGGCTCTACGGTATTGTGATCGGAGTGCTGACGGTGATTATCCGGCAGTTTGGCGGACTCACCGAAGGGGTGATGTACGCCATCCTGGTGGCCAATGCGCTGTCGCCCTTGATCGCCTCGGTGACCCAGCCGCGTATCTATGGCGCAACCAAAAAGGGGGCTGAATCATGAGCAGCGCGGAACAGAGCCAGGTTCAGCCCCAGACCCCCAGCTTCGCCATGTTGCGGACCCTGGGCGGTATCGCCATGTTGTCCGGTCTGCTGGTGGTGCTGGTGTATCAGTTCACCCAGCCGATTATTGAGAATAACAAGCGTATCGCCATCGAACAGGCGGTATCCCGGGTGGTACCGGGGGTGGTGAACAAAAAGGATTTTATCCTCGGCCCCGATGGGCTGTTTGCCCCGGATACCCCGGGTGCGGTGGGTGAGACGATTTATGCAGCCTACAACGCCGAGGGCAAACTGCAGGGTGTGGCGCTGGAAGCTGCCGCCACCGGTTATCAGGATGTGATACGTATCCTTTACGGTTATAACCAGGACTGCCAGTGCGTCACCGGGATTAAGGTGCTGAAGATGGCGGAGACGCCGGGGCTGGGTGACAAGATCGCCTTTGATCCGGAGTTTCTGAAAAACTTCGAGGCGCTGGATGCCCGATTGAACAGTCAGAAAAATGCCCTGGAGAATGCCATCGTGACAGTCAAGCATGGCGCCAAACGGGAGCAGTGGGAGATCGATGCCATTTCCGGTGCCACCATCTCCTCCAAGGCGATCGGACGCATGATCAATGACAGCGGACAACGCATGTTCCCATTGATCATCAAGCATCTGGACGAATTAAGAGCCGGTCAGGCGAATTGAGGTAGAAGCGATGTCGTTACCCAATAAACAGGAGAAGGTGACGCTGGACACCTTCATGCGGGGTATCTGGGAAGAGAACCCGGTATTTGTCATGCTGCTGGGACTCTGCCCGGTACTGGCGGTAACCAACTCCACCATGAACGCCATTGCCATGGGATTGGCAACTCTGTTCGTGCTGGTGGCGTCCAGCACCCTGGTATCCCTGTTGCGCAAGGTGATTCCGAAACAGGTGCGAATCGCCACCTACATTGTCATTATTGCAACCTTTGTCACCATCGTGGACTACGTGATCCAGGCGATCAGCCTGGATCTCTACAATGCGCTGGGCGCCTTTATCCAGCTGATTGTTGCCAACTGCGTGATCCTGGGCCGGGCCGAGGCCTATGCCTCCAAGCAGAAAGTGGGGGCCTCGATTGTCAACGCCCTGGGCATGGGGACCGGTTTTACAATTGCACTGCTCTGCCTCGGTACCGTGCGCGAACTGCTGGGGGCCGGCACTATCCTGGGTGTACAGATTTTCAGCAGCAACTTTGAACCCTGGGTAGTGATGATCCTGCCCCCGGGCGGCTTCTTTGTGCTGGGTGGCTGGCTGTTGTTGTTTGACTATCTGAAACACCGCAAGGAACAGAAACTGCTGAATACCGAGGGGGCCGTTGCCAATGGATCCTAATTCACTCACTTTTATCTTTCTCAACGCGGCCCTGATCAACAACTTCGTGCTGGCGCTGTTTCTCGGGCTCTGTCCATTTCTCGGCGTATCGGCCAAGAAAGAGACCGCCTGGAACATGGGTCTGGCCACCATGTTTGTGATGCTGGTCAGCTCCATCTCTGCCTACGGCATCAACTGGGTGCTGGTGAAGTTCGATATCGAGTTCCTGCGCCTGATCTGCTACATCGCGGTTATCGCATCGGCTGTGCAGCTAGTGGAGATGACGGTCAAAAAGTTCAGCCCCGAACTGTTCCGTGCCCTGGGTATTTTTCTGCCGCTGATCACCACCAACTGCGCCATTCTGGGACTGGCCCTGTTCCAGACCTTCCGGGATTACGACTTCTTCCAATCCCTGGCGTTCAGCACCGGCGCCGGAGTCGGCTTTACCATCGCCCTGATGCTGATGGCCGGTTTGCGTGAGAAACTGGAGCTGGCCAAGTTGCCGACCGCCAGCCAGGGGGCGGCCATGGGCCTGATGCTGGCGGGCCTGCTGTCCCTGGCGTTTATGGGATTCGCCGGGCTGGGAGGTTCCCATGCTTAAGGTGTTGTTGGCCAGTGGCGTCATCATGGGGGTGCTGGTAGGCTGGGTCATGGTGCAGAACCTGGCCCGGGAATTTGCCCGTCGGCATCCGGAGTTCGGTCCCTACCAGGAGAAACGGGGCTGCGGGGGGAACTGCTCCTGCAGCGGCGGCTCCAGTTGCCGCAACAAGTAGCAGAGTGCCGGGCCTGCCAGGCCCGGTGACGCGGGGGAGATTATGGGTGTGACCGAACTGGGTGCAACGGCGGTGGCGGAAGTGGTTGAGAACCGGCGTATCACCCCGGAAAAGACCGACGAGGTTCGGCACATTGTCCTGCGGGTGGATGAGCCTTCGTTCCGCTACCGGGAAGGCCAGTCGATCGGGGTGGTGGTACCGGGTCCGCACGCCTTCGGCAACAAGTACCACATGCGGCGTTACTCCATCGCCAATGATCGCAGTCACTCCGATGAAGCAGGAGTGGAGTTTTCCATCCTGGTTCGGCGCTGCTTCTATATCGACCCGCTGAATGGCGAACGCTATCCCGGCATCGCCTCCAACTATCTCTGCGATGCCCCGGTCGGGAAGAGCATCTCGGTTACCGGTCCCTACAAAAGCCCCTTTATCATCCCGACCAACAACCAAAGTAATCTGGTGATGATCGGCGTGGGCACCGGTATCGCGCCGTTTCGGGCCTTTATTCAGCATCTCTATGGAGAACAGGGTGGCTGGAGCGGCCAGGTACGGCTGTTTTATGGCGCCCGTACCGGTATGGATATGCTCTACATGAATGATCACAACAGTGATCTGAAAGAGTATTTTCAGGAAGAGACCTTCATGGCCTACAACGCACTGGCCAATCGACCTTTGATGAGCGCTACCGAGGCACTGCAACAGTCACTCGACTCCCATGTGGAGGAGGCGTTGTCGCTGATCAGCCAGCCCCAGACCTATGTGTGCGTGGCCGGGTTGAGCAAAGTAGAGCAGGCGATGGACAGGGTATTGGCGGAAGCGATGGGTTCCGATCAGGAGTGGGCCGCTCTTAAGGGCCAACTGGTCTCCCAGGGACGCTGGTCCCAGTTGCTGTACAGCTGATTCCGCTGCCACCGACCCACAGTATGGTCCGTTAAATTCCCCGCGTGCTTGTGTTTCTGCCTGAAAAGACTAGAATGGCGGTCTGCACGCACTCCGGTCTGCGTACCCGTCGCGGTAAAACCTTCAGGAACACCTCGATTTAGCATCTATTATCGTTTTGCCTAGGCTGGGCCCACCAAGGGTAGGCATTCAGGAGCAATTATTCATATGTCGTTTGATTCACTCGGCCTTTCCGCCGAAATACTCCGTGCTGTCTCCGAACAGGGTTACACGGAACCGACGCCTGTACAGCGTCAAGCCATCCCTGTCGTTCTGGAAGGAAAAGACATTCTTGCCGGCGCACAGACCGGCACTGGCAAAACCGCCGGGTTTACCCTGCCGTTGTTGCAACTGCTCAGTCAGCAGGCCCAGGGCAAGGGCCATCGTCCCATCCGCGCCCTGGTATTGACGCCTACCCGGGAGCTGGCCGCCCAGGTGGCCGAAAGCATAGAGACCTATGGCAAGCATCTGCCGTTGCGATCCACCGTTGTGTTCGGTGGTGTGAAGATCAATCCACAGATCGAGAAACTGCGCCACGGCGTGGATATCCTGGTGGCAACCCCGGGTCGCCTGCTGGATCACGCCCAGCAGAAGACAGTGGATCTCTCCCATGTGGAGTTCCTGGTACTGGACGAGGCGGATCGCATGCTGGATATGGGCTTTATCCACGATATCCGCAAGGTGCTGGCGCTGCTGCCCTCCGCTCGCCAGAACCTGCTGTTCTCGGCCACCTATTCCCAGGAGATCAAGACCCTGGCGGATAAACTGCTGAACGCCCCCGTACTGATCGAAGTGGCACGGAGAAATACAGCGGCGGAAACGGTCGAACAGCGAGTCTACCGGGTGGATCGGGAACGCAAGCGGGAGTTGCTCTCGTTCCTGGTCGGCTCACGTAACTGGCGCCAGGTGCTGGTGTTTACCCGTACCAAGCACGGTGCCAACCGGCTCGCCCAGCAGTTGGAGAAGGATGGCCTGAGCGCCGCGGCGATCCACGGCAACAAGAGCCAGGGTGCCCGTACCCGGGCCCTGGCCGGTTTCAAACAGGGGGATATCCGGGTGCTGGTGGCCACCGATATTGCGGCCCGCGGACTGGATATCGACCAACTGCCCCACGTGGTCAATTTTGAACTGCCCAACGTGCCGGAAGACTATGTGCATCGGATCGGACGGACCGGCCGTGCCGGCCGTGAGGGAGAGGCGATCTCCCTGGTCTGTGTGGATGAGAACAGGCTGCTGCGGGATATCGAACGGCTGTTGAAGCGTGAACTGCCCAGCGAGATTCTGCCGGGCTATGAGCCGGACCCGAGTATCAAACCGGAACCGATCAAGAACGGACGTAATGGTGGTGGTGACCGTGGTCGGGGCCGGGCACAGCAACAGGCACCGCGTCGGCGGAACACGGGACAGAAGACGGCCACTGCGCCGGAGCAGCCGGGCGCGCGGCGGAAACGGTCCGCACCGGCAGCCGCCAAGTCCGGCAATGAAGCCCCCAGATCGCAAAACAGTCGTCCGCAACGACCGGCGGCCAAGGGTCAGCAGCAGTCCGCACCGTCAGAAGCAAACGGCAACCGGCGGGCACCACAACGGCGTCGCCAGCGGGCGACACTGCTCGGCGGTTAGCTGTCTCTCCACGGGTCGCCCCGTGGCCAGGGTGAGGGGATGTCAGGGGTTGTAACCGATCCTGATACTCAGCGGCCAGGTCACGGGGCGACGCATTTGGGGATCTCCCCAGGCTGCGCCCAATGGCTGCGCTAGCTGTTCAACCGGATCAACCCCCGTTGTCTGAATCATCCGTTGTACCGCAGACCAGGTTCCCAGATAACCCGACAGATCGGACAGATCCCAATCGGCCGCCATGGCAAACCCGGGTATGGGGGAGACCGGAGTGAAAGGGAAGGGGATAGCGCCATAGCCTCTCTCCACCCGTTGCCGCTCTTTCGGCCAATACGCCTCCAGTGTGTCGTGATAGAGCCTGTTGATGATGGGGTCGATTTCCGGCGCTATTTTCAACAGATTGTAACTCCAGACGGCTATCACTCCGCCGGGTTTCAGCACCCGTCTGACTTCAGTATAAAACGCCGCCAGGTCAAACCAGTGCAGTGCCTGCGCCACGGTCACCAGGTCCACGCCGGCATCCGCTATGCCGCTCTGCTCCGCAGCCGCCACCCGGTAGTCTATGTTCTCCTGTGGCGGTGCGGCGGCAATCTGGCTGCTGCTGGCGTCGGTCGCGATGACCCGGCCATAGTGGTCAACCAGTCGACGGGCAGCCTGGCTGTTGCCCGTGGCGCAATCCCAGGCGGTCTGGTGATCTCTGCACAGGGATGCCAGGTAACCGAATAGTCCGGACGGGTAGCCGGGCCGGAATCGGGCATAACCGGCCGAGTCTTTCGAAAAGTGGTCCTTGAACTGTTTTGTCATGCTGGTTACCAGTTAAAAGGTCTGGGTTATTCGGCTGGGAAATGGCCGCCGAATATGGGAAAATGCCGCCTTCTTGTTCCATTGCCAGTGGTCCACACTGAACGGCCAGTCCCAATATCGAGCATCCGGGTAAATGAAACTAAAAGTCGCCATCAACGGATATGGACGCATCGGCCGTTGTATCCTGCGGGCCCTGTACGAGTCACCCTATTACCGCAGACAGATAGAGATTGTGGCCATCAATGAGCTGGCCGACCTGGACGTGGTGACCCACCTGACCAAGTACGATACCACCCATGGACGCTTTCCCGGCAGCGTGGCGCGGGATGAACGCCATCTGCTGATTGATGGCGATAAAATAGCCCTGCTCTCCGAACCCGATCCCGAGCTATTGCCTTGGCGCGCCCTGGAGGTGGATCTGGTGCTTGAGTGCAGCGGCGTGTTCAAGTCCCGGCAGGATGCGGAGCAGCATATCCGGGCCGGCGCTACCAAAGTGCTGTTTTCCCATCCCGCTGAACCGGATGTGGATGCCACCATTGTTTACGGTGTCAATGAACAGCAGTTGCAGCCGACCGACACCATCGTCTCCAACGCCTCCTGTACCACCAACGCCATTATTCCGGTATTGCATGCGCTGCAGGGAAGTTTCGGCATTGAGTGTGCGTTGATTACCACGATCCATTCGGCCATGCATGACCAGCCGGTAATCGATGCCTACGACTCCGATCTGCGTAAGACCCGCTCCGCCTTGCAGTCGATCATCCCGGTGGAAACCGGCCTGGCCAGGGGAGTGGTGCGGATTCTGCCGGAACTCCAGAACCGGGTGCATGCCCAGGCGATCCGGGTACCCACGATCAACGTCTCCATGATGGATCTGTCCGTGGAACTGGAACGACCGGCTACCCGCAATGAACTGAATCAGCTGTTCAGGACCCTGAGTGAAAAACAGGATGGGCGCCTGTTCGGATATATCGAAGAGTTGCTGGTGTCGTGCGACTTCAATCATGATTCCCGCTCCTCCATAGTGGACAGTAACCAGACCCAGGTCTGTAATCACCACTTCGCCAAGGTGGTCACCTGGTTTGATAACGAGTGGGGTTTCGCCAACCGCATGCTGGATACCACGCTGGCCATGGCACCCGGGCAGGTGCCGTCTCCCCGGCTGAACAATTAATAGAACGGAAAGCAGATGACCCGAAAACGCACGGTATATTATGTTTCGGAAAGCACCGGAATCACGGCAGAAACGCTGGGACACAGTCTGATCTCCCAGTTCGAACAGACCATCGAGTTCAAGGCCATCTACATGCCGTTTATCAATACGGTGGAGAAAGCCAAGAAACTGGCCAAGCAGTTCGATCTGGTGGCGAAGCGGGATGGCGCCCGCCCCATTGTTTTCGCCACCATGGTGGAGTACGAAACCCGGGTGGTGCTGAAGCGATCCAACTGCCTCTATATCGAACTGTTTGATACTTTTATCGCGCCCCTCAGCCGGGAACTGGGAGTTAATCCCTCCGGCAAGACCGGTCTCAGTCACGGCATGCTGAATGGCGAGAGCTACGAGAACCGGATGGATATCATCAATTTCGCCATGGTGAATGATGATGGTGCCCGGCTGGATAAATTTGACCAGGCCGATGTGATTCTCATCGGCGTATCCCGCTCCGGCAAGACACCCACCTGTCTCTACCTGGCCATGCATTTTGGTATCAAGGCCGCCAACTATCCATTGACCCCGGATGACTTCGAACAGAACAAAATCCCCGACAGCCTGCTGAAACATAAAGAGAAGCTGGTGGCCCTGACCATCGATCCGCCGCGGCTGAACCGGATTCGTGAAGAGCGCCGCCCAGGCAGTGAGTACGCTTCCCTCAAGCGCTGTAACTCAGAAGTGAAACAGGCGCTGCAGATGTTCAGAAAACACGATATCTGGGTGCTTGATACTACCACCCATTCCATTGAAGAGGTCTCATCCCGCATCGCCAAGGCGATCCGTTCACGCTGACGGAGGAGCGTGCTCCGCTGCCGGGTTTATTCCCCCTTCAACACCTTGATCAACGCACTGTGATCGAGATCGCCAAGGCCCTGATCGATCAGTGTCTGGTAGAGTTCCGCATTGAGCCGGGTGGCAGGTAATTCCAGGTGGTAATCGGCCGCCAGTTCAAGTGCCTGGCGCAGATCCTTGTGCTGGGTAGTGATTTTTCCGCCCGGGGCAAAATCCCCATCAATCATCCGCTGGCCGTGAACCTCCAGTATCCTGGAGCTGGCAAAGCCCCCCATCAACGCCTCCCGCACCTTGGCCGGATCGGCACCGGCTTGCCGGGCCAGGGTCAGCGCTTCTGCAACTGCACCGATATTCAGCCCCACGATCACCTGATTGGCGGCCTTGGCGATCTGACCGGCGCCAATATCGCCCACATGGGTGAACCTGGAACCCAGCACATCGAACAGGGGCAGGGCCCGTTGTATGGCCTGTTCCTCACCCCCGGCCATGATGGTCAGGGTGCCATTGATGGCGCCGATTTCGCCACCTGAGACGGGGGCATCCACATAATCCACACCGTGCTGTTTCAGCCGCTTGGCAAACTCCCGGGTAGGACCGACCGCTGTCGTGCCCATGTCGATAATCAGCCCGTTCTCCCGTAACCCCTCAACCAGACCCGATGGTCCGAACAGCACCTGCTCAACCGCCGGCGTGTCAGCAACCATTAACAGTATGATATCGGCGGAGCGTGCCACCTCTGCGGGTGTTGCGACTGACAGAATTCCTGCTCTTTCCAGCTGTTTCGCCGCTTCCGGGCTGCGATTATGCACAATCAGTCGGGCGCCGGCCTGATGCAGATTCAGGCACATGGGACGGCCCATCAGGCCCAGCCCGATAAAACCGAGGGTGTAGTTTTCGAGTCTCTTCATGGTTTGATCTCTGGTCCCTGTTCTGTTTCAGAGTAGTCAGTTATGTCGCCACTAGCAACGGATAATCGGTGACTGTCGGGGAGCACAATCGGCCCCCGGAGATAGGGGGGTTTTTGTGATTTGGAAAATTGTTTCTCGAAATTTCAGAATCTTCGCCTACACTGATATGAAAACGGCTCGGTACGGCAGCAGTAGTGGCCACAAATAGGGTGACGCAGACCTGTGGGGAAGTTCCAGGTCAGTTCTGGCCCACATCGATGCGGATAACAAGCGGTATTAAAACCGTAATAACAATAGCTTATGAGCAGAAAACCCGTTGTATTGGTGACACGAAAACTTCCGGACGCGGTGGAACTGCGTCTGGCGCGTGACTACGATGCCCGTTTCAACCAGGAGGATCGGGTCTATAGCAGCGACGAACTGATTGAGCGCGCTGCCGGTGCGGATGCCATCATTCCCTGTCACACGGAGAAGCTGACCGCGGCGGTGATTCAGCGCCTGCCGGAAAGCGTTCGGGCGATCTGCAGTTTTTCCGTCGGCTTTGATCATATCGATCTGGATGCAGCCAAAGCGCGCGGTATGGTCGTTACCAACACCCCGGATGTACTCAATGACGCAACGGCGGAGATCGCCATGCTGTTACTGCTCGCCGCCGCCCGGCGGGCGCACCAGGGTGAACAGCAGATCCGTACCGCAACCTGGGCAGAGTGGAGTGCCACCGGCGGACTGGGCATTCAGCTGACCGGTAAACGGCTGGGAATTCTGGGTATGGGACGGGTAGGGCGTATCCTGGCCAGACGTGCCCGGGGTTTCGATATGGAGATTCACTACCACAACCGCCACCGGCTCCCGCCTGAGCTGGAGGCCGGTGCGATCTACCACCCCAGTGTGGAGCAGCTGTTACCGCAATGTGATTTTCTCTCGCTGCACTGTCCGGCCACTCCGGAAACCGATCAGCTGATAAATGCGGAACGGATCGGCCTGCTGCCGGATGGAGCCATACTGGTGAATACCGCGCGGGGTGCCATCGTGGATGACGATGCCCTGATTGATGCATTGCGCTCCGGCAAGCTGTTTTCCGCCGGACTGGATGTGTTCAACAACGAGCCGGACATTGATCCCCGTTACCGGCAACTGGACAACACTTTTTTACTTCCCCACGTGGGCAGCGCCACCCGGGAGACCCGGGACGCCATGGGGTTCAGGGCGCTGGATAATCTGGATGCAATCACTTCGGGTCGTGAACCACCTGACCGGTTGGTTTAGGACGCAGGGGCGTTTATTAGTCATGGTCGGATAGAGAGGAGTCGATTGCCTATACTGCTGTAGGGAGTTGGATAGATGTGGAAAGCAAGGGATTGTGAGTACGTTTTAATACGGTAAGAAAAAAAGACCAAAACGTAATACCCATTCGAGGAGGAGATCTACATGAAACACGCAACACCGAAAGATGACGTGGTGACCGGCTCGGCAGATAACAACACTTCACCCAGTCGACGCAAGTTCCTGAAAGGTGGTCTCGCTGCCGCAGTAGGTACAGCAGCAGCCGGTTTCCCGATGATATCCGTCGGGGCCCCCCTGGTGGTCAAGATGCAGACATCCTGGCCATCATCCGATATCTGGATGGATTTCGCCCGCCAGTACACGGAGCGCGTCGAACGCATGGCCGGCGGTCGTCTGAAAATCGATCTGTTGCCGGCCGGTGCGGTGGTCAAGGCGTTCCAGGTGATGGACGCGGTTAACGACGGTATTCTCGATGCGGCGCACACGGTGCCGGTCTACTGGTACGGTAAGCACAAGGCGGCATCGCTGTTTGGTACCGGCCCGGTATTTGGTGGTAGCGCCACCACCATGCTGGCCTGGTTCAACGCCGGTGGTGGCCGGGAGCTGTACCGCGAACTGACCCAGGACATCATGGGGCTGAATGTCTATGGCCTGCTCGGTTTCCCCATGCCGGCGCAGCCATTTGGCTGGTTCAAAGGCACGGTCAACACGGCTGCGGATCTGCAGGGCTTCAAGTACCGCACCGTGGGCCTGGCGGCCGACCTGATGCAGAAAATGGGTATGAGCGTGGCCCAGTTGCCAGGCGGCGAGATTGTGCCGGCCATGGAGCGGGGTGTTATCGATGCCTTCGAATTCAATAATCCCTCGTCGGACATGCGCTTTGGCTCCCAGGATGTGGCCAAGAACTACTACCTGTCGTCCTATCACCAGGCCAGTGAGAGTTTCGAGTTCCTGTTCAACAAGGATTTCTTTGATGACCTGGACGACGATCTGAAGGCGATCCTGGAGTATGGCGTGGAGTCAGCCAGTACCGCCAATACCGCCATCGCGCTGGACAACTACTCCCAGGACCTGCAGACACTGCAGGAAAAACATGGCGTCACGGTACACCGCACCTCGAAGGAGATTCTCGATGCCGAACTGAAGGCCTGGGATCAGATCATTCCCGACCTTGAGAAAGACCCCTACATGAAGAAAGTACTGGACAGCCAGCGGGCCTGGGTTGAACGGGTGGTGTTCTACGAACTGATGAACTCCCCGGACTACAACCTGGCCTACAGCCACTACTTCCCGGGCAAACTGAAGCTCTGACCGACAACAGCGGATCACCCTGTGGCGCAAACGTAGCGTTTGCGTTGCAGGGCGAGCGTCCAATAGGGCAGGTACTCTACAGGCTAGAAAACGGGAGAAGGAATGCTTGGTTATATCCATTTCGCGGACCGGCTGTCGGCCTGGTTTGGCAAGGCATTCGCCTGGTTGATCCTGGTGATGGCGTTCGGTGTCGGCTACGAGGTGTTGGTGCGTTACGGCTTCAACTCACCGACCAGTTGGGCGTTTGATCTCTCCTACATCACCTATGGCACCCTGTTCATGATGGGCGGCGCCTACACGCTGTCCCGGGGAGGCCATGTACGGGGTGATTTCATCTACCGTCTGTGGAAGCCCCGCACCCAGGCCCGTGTCGAACTGGTGCTCTATTTCCTGTTTTTCTTTCCCGGTGTGCTGGCACTGATCATTTCCGGCTGGAAGTACGCGGAACGCTCCTGGCGTTATCTGGAAGTGAGTGTGAACAGTCCGGCGGGTATTCCGATATTTCAGTTCAAATCGGTGATCGTGGTGGCGGGCGTTCTTATGTTCATCCAGGGGATCGCCCAGGTGTTCCGCTGCATCATCTGTATACGTACCGGTGAATGGCTGGTTGCCGCTGAAGATATCGAAGAGACCGAAATCCAACTGGCCCGGGAGATGGAAAACGAGGCGGGACATTTTGCCTCCGATACGGCACGCGAAGACGCCCGTGGACTGAAAGAAGAACTCAAAGAAGATGAACTTAAAGAACAGGAGCCTCGTTGAGCCATGTCTGATCCTGTTATCGCGCTGTGCATGCTGGGCATTTTCCTGTTTATCATCCTGCTGGGGTTTCCGGTTGCTTTCACCCTGATGGCCATGGGCATCATGTTCGGCTACTACGCCTACTTCGACCCGGGCCGTATGTGGCGGGCCTATGACCGGGCGGTGCGGGCGGATGCGGATCAACTGACCCAGATTCAACTCTGGATCGAAGGGCTGTTTAACAACCGGATCTTTGACCTGTTCGTCAATCAGACCTACTCGGTGATGGACAACGATGTACTCACCGCGGTGCCGCTATTCCTGTTCATGGGTTACATCGTTGAGCGGGCCAATATTGTTGCCCGACTGTTTCACACCCTGAATATTGCTGCACGCCACATACCGGGTTCGATGGCGGTGGCGGCACTGATAACCTGTACCCTGTTTGCCACGGCCACCGGCATTGTGGGAGCGGTGGTGACCCTGATGGGACTGTTGGCGTTTCCGGCTATGCTCAAGGCCCGTTATAACACCAGCCTGGCCTCCGGCGTGATCTGTGCCGGCGGTACACTGGGTATTCTGATACCACCGTCCATCATGTTGATCGTCTACGCGGCAGCGTCCGGTGTATCCATTGTAAAACTGTACGCCGGTGCACTGCTGCCGGGGCTGATGCTGGCCGGTCTCTATGTGATCTACGTGGTGGGTCGATCCATGCTGCAACCCCAACTGGCACCCAAGCCGACCCGGGCCGAGATCGGTGAGTTTACCGTTGGTCAGATTGTGCTGCGTCTGCTGACTTCGTTCTTCCCCCTGGCATTTCTTATTCTGGCGGTGCTGGGGGCCATTCTGTTCGGGCTGGCCACACCTTCGGAAGCGGCGGCGGTGGGTGCCCTGGGTGGATTGGCGCTCACTTTTCTTTACCGGGCATTCACCTGGCAGCGCCTGCGGGAGTCGGTCTACCTGACCCTGCGTACCACCGCCATGGTGTGCTGGCTGTTTGTGGGGTCCTGGACCTTCTCGTCGGTATTCTCCTATCTGGGTGGGGAACAGATCATCAGTGAATTTGTCACCAGCCTGGATATCTCGCCGGTGACCTTTCTGATCATGGCGCAGATCATCATCTTCCTGCTCGGCTGGCCGCTGGAGTGGTCGGAGATCATTATCATCTTCGTACCCATATTCCTGCCCCTGTTGCCCCATTTCGGTATCGACCCGCTGTTTTTCGGCATCCTGGTGGCGCTCAATCTGCAGACCTCGTTCCTGACGCCTCCTATGGCGATGTCGGCCTATTATCTGAAGGGGATTGCGCCGCCCCATGTGCAGTTGAACGATATCTTCAAGGGTAACTATCCCTATCTCGCCATGGTGCTGTTTGCCATGGTTATCCTGTATAACTTCCCCGGAATCACTTTCTGGCTGCCGGATCTGATCTATGGCCGTTGAACAACTGAAAACAGTGACAAATACCCCCGGTTTGGCTGACCTGAGCGCACTGGAGTTGCGGCAGCGTCTTTATGACGGAGCCTTGAGTGCAGTGGAGTTGACCCGCACCTGCCTGCAACGTATTGCCGATGGCGAAGCGGTAGTGCAGGCCTGGGCGACCCTGGACGAGGCATACGCCTTGAACCAGGCGGAGCGGCTCGATGCCTATCGTCAGACCGGGCGGCCGCTCGGGCCGCTGCATGGTCTGCCGGTCGGTATTAAGGATATTATCGATACCCAGGATCTGCCGACCGAGAATGGCTGCCCCCTCGATGCGGGTCGGCAACCGGAAGATGACGCCTGGCTGGTGGCCCGCTTGCGGGCTGCCGGAGCCGTGATTCCCGGCAAGACCGTAACAACCGAGTGTGCCTATCTGGCTCCGGCCAAAACATGCAACCCCCATGATCCGGCCCATACCCCGGGCGGCTCTTCCTCCGGCTCGGCAGCGGCAGTTGCCAGCGGTATGGTGCCATTGGCGATCGGCACTCAGACCGGTGGTTCCGTGATCCGGCCCGCTTCCTACTGTGGCGTGGTGGGCTTCAAACCCACCTTTGGACTGATTCCGCGCAGTGGTGTACTGCGTACATCACGCCATCTCGACACGATTGGGACCTTTGGTCGAACCATCGAGGATGCGGCACTGCTGGCCGATGTGCTGGCCGGTCATGACCAGGCTGATCCTGACACCCGGCCCGGGCCGGCACCGCGGATACTGGAGACCACACTCACCGATCCGCCGGTGACGCCGCGGCTGGCATTTATCAAGACTCCCGCCTGGTCCGCTATCGACGCCGATTGCGCGGAAGGTTTTGCGGAACTGGCAGAGGCGTTGGGCGACAACTGTGATGAAGTGGAGTTGCCCACGATCTTCAGAGAGGGGGCGGCAGCCCATCGACGGATCATGCTGGCGGAGATTGCCCACAACCTGCGGCACTACTATGACCGGGCAGGGGATACTCTTGCCGGGGAGACCCGCCGGGCGATTGAAGAGGGACGGCAGATCAGTGCAGTGGATTATCTGGCCGCCTGCGATTGGCGCGAACCGCTCTATGCCGGGCTGGGGGAAGTGTTGGATCGCTATGATGCGATCATTACGCCGGCGACGGCGGGTGAGGCGCCGGCGGGATTGGGCAGTACCGGCAGCGCCGCCTTCAATGTGCTGTGGTCGTTCCTGGGCGTGCCGGCGATAACGCTGCCACTGCTGAATGGTGCCAACGGGTTACCCATCGGTGTACAGCTGGTGGGTCGACGCCATGCCGACGGACAGCTGTTACGTACAGCGCGCTGGTTGGTCAACAGCTTGGGAACCTGAACATGTCGTCAGGTCTGCAACAGGTCGAGTAATATGACAGACAAGATTATGGCAATAGTGGCGCTGGCCACCATGATCGCCTTCCTTGGCGTGGTCGCCTGGTTCGTACCGGATCTCGATCTGATCCTGGTGATCGGGCTGGTCTCCCTGTTGGCGATCTACGACTTCTGGCACACGCTGCGAAACGGTGGTAAGAGCGGTAGCAGTTAACCAGTAACCCGGCGACAGGCGTCATCCACACTTAATGGTCAGGTTGACCGCCTTGGCCAGGGTATTGGCCACGATACAGCCTCGCTCGGCGATGGTGACCAGCTTTTCCAGCTCCTCCGGGGCGGAGCAGTGAGCGGTTACGGTCATCCGGATATCGGTATAGCGGGCCGGACTGTCGGCAAGCTCCCCATCTATCTCGGCTTTGGCATTACTGATCTCAATATCCCGTGCCTTGGCCGCCGCCAGCAGGTTGCTCATGAAACAGCCACCGAGTCCCATCAGCAGTGTTTGCCCCCCCATGGGGCCTCTGTTCTGTCCGCCCTTGGCCTCGGGGCGATCCATGACGTGCGTATGATCACCGGCCTGTCCCCGGGACGATGAGTGATCCAGCTGGTCGACGGTGATGTGGACTGTTGGCATGATTGTGTTCCTCGTAGTAATGGGTCTTCCGGTGAAAGAAGTATGGCTTATGGTTGGAAACCCGGCGCTACGTCTCCGGGTTTTTATCTGCGCTAGGCGACCCTGTGATCCGCCAGCGCCTCCAGGGCATTCACCAGTGCGGAGTGGTCCAGATCGCCGTTACAGGCGTTGAACAGCTCCTGAGTGGTGGCCGTGTTGGGCAGGCTCAGGCCCAGTTCCCGGGCCCCGGTGAGTGCAAGATTGAGATCTTTCTGATGCAGGGCGATGCGGAAGCCCGGATCAAAAGTCCGCTTGATCATCCGTTCACCATGCACTTCCAGGATCTTCGAGCCGGCAAACCCGCCCATCAGTGCCTCCCTGACCCGGGCCGGATCCACCCCGGCTCTGGATGCAAACAGCAGCGCCTCACCCACCGCCTCGATAGTGAGGGCGACCACAATCTGGTTGGCTACCTTGCAGGTCTGGCCGGCGCCATTTTCCCCGACTCGGGTGATGTTCTTGCCCATCAGGTCAAACAGTGGCCGGGCCTTTTCGAATGCGCTTTCCGGACCGCCCACCATGATAGTCAGCGTGGCCGCCTTGGCGCCCACCTCACCGCCGGATACCGGGGCATCCAGGTAATCACAACCCAGCTCATTGATCCGGGTGGCGAAGGTACGGGTTTCGATCGGGGAGATGGAACTCATGTCGATCAGCAGTTTTCCCGGTGACAGTCCCGCAACCACGCCATCCTCTCCAAACAGCACCCGCTCCACATGGGGTGTATCGGGCACCATGATGATAATAATGTCTGCTTGTGTGGCCACGGCTCTGGCCGAGTCACACTCCACCGCGCCAGCCTCCAGCAGCGCCTGGGGCAGGGGGGTGCGGTGTCGCACCAGGTAGAGCTGATGTCCTCCCGCCTGCAGATGTTCAGCCATGGGTTTGCCCATGATGCCCACTCCGATAAATCCAATCTTGCTCATATTGGCCTCTGCCTCCTTGGTAATTGCTTTTGTGGTTTTCCTGCCGGCTACATGGTCGGCATATGAAAGTCAGCCCCGGCCCGGATGCCTTCAGGCCAGCGTGTGGTGATGGTCTTCAATCGGGTATAGAAGCGGATCCCCTCCATACCGTGCACATGGACGTCGCCGAACAGAGAGCGTTTCCAGCCGCCGAAGCTGTGGAACGCCATGGGGACCGGAATCGGTACGTTGATACCTACCATGCCCACCTGTACCCGGGCGGCGTAGGTACGGGCGGTATCGCCATCCCGGGTAAAGATGGCTGTCCCGTTACCCAGTTCGTGCGCATTGACCAGGCGAAGCGCGGCGGCGAAATCCGCCACCCGTACCACGCAAAGCACCGGTCCGAAGATCTCCTCCTGGTAGATTCGCATCGCCGGCGATACCCGGTCGAACAGGCAGCCCCCCAGGAAGTAACCGTTATCATGACCGGGGATAGTCAGGTTACGGCCATCCACCAGCAGCTCTGCCCCCTCTTGAACGCCCAGGTCCACGTAATCCCGGACGCGCTTCCGATGCTCGGCGGTGACCAGCGGTCCCATCTCAGCCTCGGGGTCGCTACCGGGGCCTACCTTGAGCTCCCTGAGCCGGGGCACCAGCCGTTTAATCAGGGCGTCGGCTGTGGTATCGCCCACCGTCACGGCCACGGAGATCGCCATGCAGCGTTCACCGGCGGAACCGTAGGCGGCCCCTATCAGTGCATCTGCCGCCTGATCCATGTCCGCATCCGGCATCACCACCATGTGATTCTTGGCACCACCCAGGGCCTGGACCCGTTTGCCGTGGCTGGAAGCGGTCTGGTAGACCCGCTCAGCAACCGGTGTGGAGCCGACGAAACTGACGGCCGCTACTTCGGCATGGGTGAGCAGGGCGTCGACTGTTTCCCGGTCGCCGTTCAATACATTCATGACACCATCCGGCAGACCGGCTTCGCTAAGCAGTTGCGCCAGTCGCAGGGCAGTGGAGGGGACTTTTTCGGAACTCTTCAGAATAAAGGTGTTGCCACAGGCAATCGCCAGCGGAAACATCCACATCGGCACCATGGCGGGAAAATTGAATGGCGTGATACCGACACAGACCCCCAGCGGTTGGCGCATTGAGTGGCTGTCCACCTGGGTGCCGACATTTTCCGAGAAATCCCCTTTCAACAAGTGAGGCGCGCCACAGGCAAACTCCACCACCTCGATGCCCCGGATCACCGAACCCCGGGCGTCGCTAAGCACTTTGCCGTGCTCGACGGAGACCAGTTCCGCCAGTTCATCCAGGTGTCGGTCGAGCAGAGCCTTGAATCTGAACAGCACGCGGGCACGTTGCAGGGGCGGGGTGTCTCGCCAATCGTCAAATGCTGCCCGGGCCGCTTCCACTGTCCGGGCCACTTCGTGGGGTGATGCCAACGGCACCCGGGCCCTGAGTTCCCCGCTGGCGGGGTTAAAAACATCGCCATAACGACCGCTCTCCCCCTCAATCGCCTGTCCGTCTATATAGTGTCGTAGAGTCTGTACCATATGTCTGTTCCCGAAAAAGTTGCCGACGCTACTGTTAAGTTAGACCAAAAATCCGGCTCTGTTGATCTGGGTCAGGAAATGTGTCGCAGGCCCTCTCGGGCCACCGGGTTATCCGCAGCAACCTTATGCCCCCTTTCGGCACGGCCGGGGTGGTGTTGATGGGCTGCCTGATGACCTGGTTTGGTGATCGCAAAATCGGCAAATACATTGATATTTAAAGAAAAATAACAGAAGCCGGATTGGTCTGTGGAGGCAGGCTGGCCCCGGTATGGTTATCCGATATGAAATGCTGTTTCGTTCACCGGACTGGAACCGTTTTATCGCCTACGTACAAACCGAAACAGGTTACGTAGTTGTTCGAATTATGTGGTTACAGCGAACGCCTGATAATGCCCATGGAAAGAGCACAACCGCGTCACAGGAGTCATCATTGACATGGGGGATCGTTCACTACATTCGCGCTTGAACAGGGTGGCAGTCTGGTCATCCCGGATAGCGGATTTCCCGGTCGGGAGCAGTGGTGGAAGTCATGGTCCGGCCCGGCAAAATGGTGTGTATCCGTCGCTCTGCTCAATGGAGTTCACAACATTTAAAAGGTCTTGTTTAACAGGACTTTTTTGATTTCTAGGGAAATGATCATTCTTTAGTTGATAGTTGTTGAATGTAACCGTTCTGACAATTTGGGAGAAAAGCAGTGAGCCACCTTGGCCATGATGATTCGACCGATATTGAACGAATTATCCAGGAGTATGTACCTGGCAAGCAGGTTACATTGGCTCATCTGCTGGCCAACCCCACCGAAGAACTCTGCCACAAGGTTGGCGTGGATCACGCTGAAGCCATCGGTATCCTTACTCTCACACCAGGTGAGACCGCGATTATCGCAGGCGATGTGGCGACCAAGTTTGCATCTGTAGAGATTGGCTTTCTGGACCGGTTTTCCGGCGCACTGGTTGTGACCGGAAGTATAGGGGCAGTGGAAGAGTCCCTGAGTGCTGTACTGACCACACTGGAAACGGTCATGGGGTTTAGCGTATGTGCAGCGACACGCACCTAGGGTCTGACAAGTTGCCCACCGATTTTGCCCTGGTGGGTGAAGTCGATTGTGGTAAGACCGCCCTGATGAACGCCCTGTTGCAGAACCACGACGAGGTTCGGAAGACCCAGTCGGCGATTTTTCATGGTCAGAATGTCATCGACACGCCGGGAGAGTTTACCGAGGTTCACGCCTATTACGGTGCGCTGCTTTCGACGGTGCTGGAAGTGAACACCATCGTCTATCTCCAACCTGCCAACAGCGCCATCTTCTCCATGCCTGCCGGTTTGTTGCAGGTCTATCCGAACAAGCGAGTGATCGGTGTCATCAGTAAGGTTGATCTGCCGGATGCGGATGTCGAGAGAGCGCGTGGGATTCTGCGGGAAAACAGAGTTCCGGAACCCTACTTTGAAACGTCAACTGTCACGGGTGCCGGTGTGGCGGAGCTGCGGGCCTACCTGGCAGATCTGCGGAAGGGGCCGTTGGGAACCGCTCCCCCAAAGTATCGATTCAAGGCGGCGTGAATGAACGTCAAACGACAACACAAGTAGCGATAAAAGGTATAGCTCATGAAAACGCTGATAACCGCCGAGGATATAAGAAAACTCCATCGCGACGGCGGAGTTAAACTCGATTTCGCCATGCAGTCCATGATTATCACGCCTGAAGCGCGTGATGTGGCGAGTAAATTGGGTATCAGTATCGTGGATACCCCGCAGACCGATGGCATCTCTGCCAAAGATCCCAAACAGGCAATACGTGAAGCTGTGGAGGCCAGGCTGCCTGCCGGAAAATGTGATCCCGCACTGCTTGAGCAGCTGGTGAACAAGGCGTTGCGGGAGTTGGCGCAGGGGGCGATTGGCCCCTATTGCGAACGGGATGTATCGGATAGCGGCATTGTGCTGGTAAAGGGTGGTTCAGTCAGGTTCGGCCGCTTTGATGGGGCGCCGGGCAAGAATATCGGCCTGACCGATGTGATCGGCAGTGAAGATGGCAGTTCCATTGGCGCCGGGTTCATGCAGTGGGAGAACTCCAGTTTTCCCTGGACATTGAATTATGACGAGATAGACGTGGTGCTGGAGGGAGAGTTGCACATCACCTGTGGAGGTAAAACCTCCATCGGTAAGCCGGGTGATGTGTTCTTTATTCCCAAAGGCTCGTCCATCGAGTTCGGCACACCCAGCAAGGTGCGTTTTGTTTACATCTCCTATCCGGCTGACTGGTCGGATGCCTAGGGACCGATACGATCATGCCTAAGTTCATCACAGAATCCTGGTTGCGAGACAAGTTCGGGTTAACCCACGGCAGCGAAATTCATCTGCCCGCCGGTTCCAACCTGACCCCGTCGGCTGCCCAGTTACTGGCTGAACGGAAGATTCGCATCCGCTACCTGGACGAGGCAGGCCGGGTGTACCTGGATAAGAACAAGCAGGACAGGGGTGAGCAACTGGTACAGGTGCATCCCCTCACCGGGGGTAATCATCGCCCGGCAAACAGCTGTGCCGTCTGTAACAGCCATGTGGATAAGAAGGGTGAGCTGCTGACCCTGCTGGATTGTGATCGGCTGGTGCCGAAGACCCATCCCAGGATCAGTCTGCGCGGCAAACTCGATACCCTGATCGCCCAAACCATCGATGTTCAGACCCGGTTTGATCCCGAGCACAAATACCCGCTGCTGCACAAGCTGCTGGCGGATCTGCGCTCCTACATGGGAGATGTGCTGCGAAGTGAAGTGACCGGAGAGCAGCTCCAGCCGTTGCAGATGGGATCGCTGGATGAAGAGGCCCTACATCAGGTCTCCCATCAGCCACTCAAATTCCTGGGGCATGATCATCTGCTTCCCGACGCCTCCTATGGCGCCAATGCGGCCATGTTGAATCTTTTACGGGCCCTGTCACGGGAAGTTGAGCTGGAAGCGTGCAGGGTCTATGTGACCGACGAATTCACCCTCTCCAGGGAGGATATCGTACAGGGCCTGAATCGACTCAGTAGTGCGCTCTACGTACTGTCCATAATGACCGTGGTCAGTGAGTCTGGAGCGGTTGATAAGGTGGAAAAGGTGGTGGCCGTATGAAACTGCTGGAACAGTGCCGCGCCAATTGCAGAAAAAATCCGCAAAGGATCGTGTTTCCCGATGCGCTTGATATCCGTTTACTGCATGCAGCAAACAAATTGCAGAGCGAGGGACTGGCCCAGCCGATACTGATCGGCAATCCGTTCGAGTTGCGGGATTACGCCTCGCGCCGGGGTGCATCGATGCCCTGTTTCAGCATTGCTTATCCGGATCAATCGACCCTGTTCGAACAGTATGTAGACACCTATATGGGGCTCGGCGACAAAGAGATGAGTCGTGATGATGCCCGTCAGGCGATGCGAAACCCGCTCAATTATGGCGCCATGATGGTGCGCAACGGCCAGGCCGATATCTGTATCGCCGGCAATCTCTCCACCACCGGTGAAGTGTTACGCACCGCATTGAAGGTAATTGGCGTTGCCGAGCAGCACCGTACCGTCTCGTCGTTCTTTTTGATGACGTCTGCAGATGGCAGTGATGTACGCCTGTTCGCCGATGCCGGTGTGGTACCCACCCCGACAGTGGAACAGCTGGCGGAGATCGCCATGGATGCGGCAGAAAACTTTGAAAAACTGACGGGTGATACCGCCCGGGTGGCGATGTTGTCATTCTCCACCAAGGGGAGTTCGGATCACCCAT
Source organism: Sedimenticola thiotaurini (assembly GCF_001007875.1). Classification (NCBI taxonomy): domain Bacteria; kingdom Pseudomonadati; phylum Pseudomonadota; class Gammaproteobacteria; order Chromatiales; family Sedimenticolaceae; genus Sedimenticola; species Sedimenticola thiotaurini. The sequence continues at coordinate 699,024 of NZ_CP011412.1, forward strand.
CGGCACGGCGGGTTCGGGAGGCGTTTGAACTGGTTCATCGCAAAGCGCCTGATCTCATTGTCGATGGTGAGCTTCAGTTTGATGCGGCGGTTGTACCGGAAGTGGCCGCACGAAAAACACCGGATAGCCCGTTACAGGGGAATTCGAATGTAATGATATTTCCATCGTTGGATGCGGGAAATATCGCCTACAAGGTGGCCCAGCGATTGGGTCATTACCAGGCTCTTGGCCCTTTTTTGGAGGGGTTAAGGAAACCCATGCACGATCTGTCCAGGGGGTGCAGTGTTGATGACATTGTGGACCTGGCGGTCCTGGCATCGTGCCTGGCTACACGTTAAACGACGTTCTAGAGAGGGAAATAATCATGAATGAAGCACTCGGTATTATCGAAACCAAAGGGTTAACCGCATTGATTGAGGCATCAGATGCCATGGTCAAAGCCGCCCGGGTTGAACTGGTTGGTTACAAGCAGATCGGTAGTGGCTTGGTAACCGCGCTGGTTCGGGGTGATGTGGCGGCATGTAAGGCGGCAACAGACGCCGGCGCAGCAGCGGCTCAGCGTCTGGGTGAACTGGTCGCCGTACATGTGATACCGCGTCCCCATGATGATCTGGAATCGATTTTCCCGATCACCAGCACCGGTAAGTTATCCGGGGACAATTAACGGTTCTTTGTCTTAACAACATCCGTAAAGAGGATTACATCATGATGGAAGCATTGGGCATTCTTGAAACAAAAGGACTGACCGCATTGATTGAGGGATCGGATGCCATGGTCAAGGCAGCGCGAGTGGAACTGGTCGGTTATCAACAGATCGGTCACGGTTATGTGACGGCCCTGGTGCGCGGCGATGTGGCGGCCTGCAAGGCGGCGACTGATGCCGGAGCAGCGGCGGCGCAGCGACTGGGTGAACTGATCGCTGTTCATGTGATTCCGAGACCGCATGCGGATCTGGAGAAAATATTCCCCATTACCCCGGTAGCTCCGGCAGCCAAAAAACCAGCACCGAAGAAGACTGCGGGTTAAAGGCAGGCCGTGTCGGGCTGAGGAACAACCAAATGGATGACTGAAACATGAGACTTGCAAAAGTAGTGGGTCAGGTTGTTGCAACGGTACGCAGTGATCGACTTGGTATGGATAAGCTGACACTGGTCAGGTTTATCGACCAGGACGGTACACCGGAGGAATCGGTTTCGGTGGCGGTCGATAAATTGGGTGCCGGCGAGGGTGAATGGGTTCTGGTAGTCGGGGGTAGTTCGGCCCGAATGTCAGTGGATGGCAGTGGCCAGGTGCCGGTGGATTTGAGCATCGTGGGTATTGTCGATGAAGTAACCAGTGACGCCGGAACCCTGTTCAAGAAAAATCAATCGCAGTAGTAGATTAGGTGAGGCATAGGTATGGCACAGCAGCAGTTGGATCCGCAACAGATAGAAGCGATTGTGCGGCGAGTCATCGATAAACTGCATGCACCGCAACAGGATGGCGAACAGTATGGTGTATTCCGGTCGCTTGATGATGCAGTGGCGGCGGCAAGCGCCGCACAACGCCAAGTGCGTAACCTGGCTCAGCGGGGAGCAATTATCGCTGCTATTCGTAAGCTGGGGCACGAACATGTAAGGGAGCTGTCCGAGATGGGTGTCGCGGAGACCGGTTTCGGCCGGGTCTCCGATAAGATCATCAAGAACCAGCTGGTGATCGATAAAACACCGGGCATCGAAGCGATATATCCAATGGCAATCAGTGGCGATCACGGTTTGTCACTGGTTGAAAACGCGCCCTGGGGCGTCATCGCTTCGGTCACTCCATCGACCAATCCGTCAGCCACCATCCTGAACAACAGTATCAGTATGATCTCGGCCGGTAATGCGGTGGTTTTTGCACCCCATCCGGCGGCCAAGGCGGTCTCCCTGCGGGCTATTCAGCTGGTTAACCAGGCATCCGCCAGTGTTGGTGGTCCGTCAAACATTGTCACCTGTGTGGAGACTCCAAGCATTGACGTAGCCAATCAGCTGTTTGTCTATCCGGGGATCCGTCTATTGACGATTACCGGTGGCGACGCAGTAGTGGCGGCGGCACGCAAGGTGACCGATAAACGGCTGATTGCCGCCGGTCCGGGCAATCCACCGGTAGTGGTGGATGAAACCGCAGACATCAAACGGGCTGCCATCAGTATCGTGCAGGGGGCCTCGTTTGATAACAACATTGTTTGTGTCGATGAAAAAGAGATTATCGCCGTCGATACCATCGCCGACGAGTTGATAGACGCCCTGTGTGATAACGGTGCGGTCCTGCTGACGGAAGAGCAGGGGGAGGCGGTAGCTCAGCTGGTGCTGGCCGATTATCCGGGTCCCAACCCCAGATCCAAAGTGGAGTGGATTGGTCGGGATGCGGCAAAGATCGCAGCCGCTGCCGGCTTCAAGGTTCCCGACTCCACCCGATTGCTGGTACTGGAAACGGATCGTAAACATGCCTTCGCCCGTACCGAGATGATGTTGCCGGTGATTCCCTTGATTCGCGCAGACAATGTGGATCAGGCCATTGACTGGGCCATCGAGCTGGAGAAGGGCAATCTCCATTCCGCTGCCATGCACTCGCGCAATATCGACAATCTGTCACGCATGGCCGCAGAGATAAATACCAGCCTGTTTGTCAAAAATGGCCCCTGTCTGGCAGGTCTGGGAGCGGGTGGTGAAGGCTGGACCTCCATGACCATATCCACCCCCACGGGTGAGGGTGTGACTAACGCGTCTACTTTTGTTCGCAAGCGCCGTTGTACCTTGGTCGACGCTTTCAGGATTGTATAAGGATCAATTCATGAAGCCAGATATCACAGCCGTCAACCAGTTGCTGAACGAGGCATCAGCGATCGTTAATGACGATACCGTCGTCCCCTATGAGGGCAACGACTACAAGGTGGGGATCGATCTCGGTACCGCCGATATTCAGACCATTATACTGGATGGAAACAACCATCCAGTGGCCTGCTATCTGGATTGGTCTGACGTGGTTCGGGATGGCGTGGTGGTGGACTACTTCGGGGCCTGTCAGATTGTCAAACAGCAGTTGCAGCGCGCTAACCAGCGTCTTGGTATCAATATAGAGCAGGCGGTGACCTCATTCCCCCCCGGCACCGACTCCCGCATATCAGTCAACGTGGTGGAAGCGGCCGGTATCGAGGTCACCGATGTAGTGGATGAACCCTGCAGTGTGGCGGCCCTGTTGCAACTGGACCATGCCGCAGTGGTGGATATCGGCGGTGGTACCACCGGTACGGCCATAATTGAAAAAGGGCGTGTTGTTAAGTCGGTGGATGACCCCACGGGCGGGCACCACATTACCCTGACCCTGGCCGGCCATAACGGGCTGAACTATGAAGAGGCCGAGTTAATCAAACGCCAGGACAAGAGTGGTGATGTTCTGCAGGTGGTGCGGCCGGTTATCCAGAAAATGGCCGACCTGGTAAAGGCCCATATTGCGGAACACGCCCCGCCGGTGATCTATGTGACCGGTGGCTGCTGTGCGTTACACGGCTTCGCCCAGGTTTTCTCCAACGAGTTCCCGGATATCCAGGTGGTCATTCCGTCCCAGCCCATCTACCTGACGCCTCTGGCCATTGCGGCATTCTCAACTACCGAAACGGCTCAACTGGTTAATCGGGGGGGCTATGTATAACCAAGATACATTTCTCGATGCAGCAACAGTGGAGAGCGTTGTGGCGCAAACCGTGGATGAGCTGACGCCGAGGAATGTGTTCCACTTCAACTCCCCCAGACAGGCTGTCGTGGGTGAAGGGTCGATACTCACCATTGGAAAACTGCTGCGTCAGCAAAGGGTGAAGCATGTGTTCGCGGTGGTGGATAAGACCGTCCATGAACTTGGCCTGTTGAGCAGCACCCTGCGTTGTCTGAAGCGGGCCAATATCGACTGCACCGTCTTTAGCGGCGTCGAGCGCGAGCCAACCACCGAAGTGGTGGAGCAGGCGCTCGCCATGCTGACCCGTTGCGATGCGGATTTCGTACTGGGCTTCGGGGGTGGATCCGCCATGGATGCGGCCAAGGCAGTGGCGGTGATGAAAAGCTGTAACTGCAGCGTGGACGAACTCACCGACCCCGGTTTTGAGGGACGGCGGAGCCTCGGTCTGGGGGCCGTACCGACCACCGCCGGCACCGGTTCTGAGGTGACCGATATCAGTGTCATCCTGCATATTGATGAACGTAGGAAGTTTGTTGCCAAACTGCCGGATCTGATGCCCGACCTGGCCATTATAGATCCCGGGCTGATGCTCGGATTGCCTCCCCTGATTACTGCGGCCACCGGCATCGACGCCTTGACCCATGCCATCGAATCCTACGTTTCCGCCAGTGCCAATCCACTGACAAGGGCGCTGGCCACCTCAGCAATTACCGGCATACACAATGAACTGCCGACGGCCGTGGGAAGTGGCGGCTGTATGCCGGCCAGGCTGGGGATGGCAGTCGCTGCCTACAAGGCCGGGTTGGCATTCTGCAACGCCGGACTCGGATTGGTGCATGCAATAGCGCATCAGGTGGGCGCCCAGTACGGCATACCCCATGGCGTGGCCAACGGCATTCTGCTGCCCTATGTAATGGAGTTTAACGCCCTGGTGTGCCGCAGCCAGTTTGCAGCCATTGCCCAGGCCATGGGTGTGGCGCGGGAAAGTATGAATGAACGTGAACAGTGTGACGCCAGCATTGCGGCGGTACGCCAGTTATTGAGAGATATCGGATTACCTGAAAGCCTCTCGGATTACGGTGCACGGCTGGATGATTTTAGTGAATTGGCGAACGAGGCTTTGCAGGATATCTGTGTTGAATCTAATCCGCGTAACGTTACCAAAGCAGACGTTATGCAGCTGTTAGAAAGAGCCACAAGCTGAAACCCAACGTCGACAAGACGGGGAGAAGATCATGGGAATGTTAAATCAGATAATTCTATACATCATGATGACCTTCATGGTCATAGGCGCGCTGGATCGCGTATTCCAGCAGTTCGGGGGGGCGGAAGCCGTCCTGGACAAGATTGGCCTGGGCAAACTGGGCAAAGCCATAGGAGGTGCTGGCGATCAGTTTGAAGAGGGATTTAACGCCATGGGTGCCCTGGCGCTTGCGATGGTGGGTATTATCGCAATCGCCCCGGTGCTCGCCAAGGTACTCTCTCCCATCGTTGTACCCATCTATACCTCTCTGGGCGCAGACCCCGCCATGTTTGCCACCACGCTGTTGGCGAACGATATGGGTGGCTACTTCCTGGCCAAGGAGATGGCCACCGGTGCAGATGGTGTCATTAACTACGGCGCCTGGATGTACGCCGGCCTGATACTGGGTGCCATGCTCGGTCCGACCATCGTGTTCTCCATCCCCGTGGCAGTGGGCATTATCGATGTGAAGGACAGGCCCTACCTGGCAGCCGGTGTATTGGCGGGTATCGTCACCATTCCCCTCGGCTGTATAGCGGGCGGACTGGGTGCCATGGCCTCCAACGTCATGATTCCCGGAACCGATCAACTGGTGGAGTTTAATCTGCCGTTGATCTTTATGAATCTCATACCGGTGATCATCGTATCGGCCCTGATCGCAACAGGATTGTGGTTGATACCCGACCGTATGATCAACGGCTTTTCAATCTTCGCCAAGTTCCTGGTGGCCTTTATTACCATCGGCCTGATGGCGGCGGTACTGGAGCGGACGGTTGGAATTACCTTGATACCCGGTATGGATCCCATCTTTATGGTCGAGGGAGATGTGCCCGGTGTGGATATGCGCGCCATCGAAGTGATTGGTTCTATCGCCATTATTCTGCTGGGTGCCTACCCGATGGTGTTGTTGCTGACCCGCTGGTTTGAGAAGCCACTGCTGAAAATGGGCAGCATGCTCGATGTCAATCCGACCGCAGCAACCGGCCTGATTGCCACACTGGCAAACAATATCCCGATGTTCCAGGTGATGAAGGATATGGATGCCCGGGGCAAGATTCTCTGTTCCGCATTTGCGGTCAGTGCTGCCTTTACTTTTGGTGATCATCTCGGTTTCACGGCAGCCAACAAGCCAGACATGATCATGGCGGTCATTATCGGCAAGCTGGTAGGTGGTATTACCGCGGTCCTGTTTGCCATGTTGCTGTCCAAGAAGATGATTGCATCGATTGATAAGTCAGCGGCAAAAGCCGGTAACAATGAACCGAAGCAGGAAGCAGAGGTAACCAGTGAACCGTAAAACGGTACACAGTGTGGGTGTGGATATCGGCACCACGACAACACAGCTGATATTTTCACGCCTGGGAATGGTTAATCGTGCGCCGGTTACTCAGGTGCCCCGCTACGAGTTTATCGAGCGCGCGATTACCTTCCAAAGCCCCGTCATACGTACGCCACTAACCGAAGAGGGAATAGTGGACGTACAGCGGGTGCAGGAGTTTATCGATCTGCAATTGAAAGAAGCCGGGCTCACGCTGGACGATATAGAGACCGGTGCCATTATCATTACCGGTGAAACATCCAAAGCCAGGAACGCCCGGGATACGGTGATGGATCTGGCCGCAAAGCTGGGTGATTTTGTCGTTGCCACGGCCGGCCCCAATCTGGAGTCGGTCATTGCGGGGCGGGGTAGTGGCGCAGGTGAATACTCCAAGAAAAATCATGCGCGGGTGCTGAATATCGATATAGGCGGCGGTACCAGCAACTACGTGATTTTCGACAGTGGCAAAACGGTGGAGACGGCCTGCCTCAACGTGGGTGGCCATCTGCTGGAGACCGATTTAAACGGGCGGGTAACCAGAATTCGTAAACCGGCCCTGGGGGTGATAACGGAACTGTTTGGTGAGCAGTTGTCGGCAGATCGCCTGGACATGGATAAGTTGGAAAAGATTGCTGACCGGATGGCTGGCTTGATAGTGGAAACGATCGATGGCTGTCATTCGGAACTTTGCAGCAGCCTGTTGATGACGCCCGCATTGAAACCGGATCAACGTCTGGACGCGGTATTTCTGAGTGGTGGTGTGGGGGACTGTTTTTATCAATTGAAGGATAGAGAGCTGGGTTCGTTTGACTGGCAGGATATCGGTGTTCTGCTGGCCCGGTCGCTCTATGCAAATCAGCGCCTGGCAGAATATAAACTGAAGCAGCCCCAGCACACGCTGCAGGCGACCGTCATTGGCGCCGGCACCTATACACTCTCCCTGTCAGGAAGCTCCATCTGGTTGAATTCAGAGGATCTGCCAATACGGAATATTCCCGTTCTACAACCCAATATCGATTGGTCGAGCACGCCCTCCGATGTCTCTGAGCAGGTGGTCAATGCCGGGCATCGCCTCGACCTTAATCTGACCGAAGACCGTTACGCTATCGCCTTTGATGCAAGTATGCCGATTAACTACGAAGCCGTCAGTAGCAGTGCGCGGCAGTTGGCCAACTTCTATCAGCAACACGGTAATCACAATGCTCCACTCATCATAGTGACGGAGAATGATCTGGGAAAAGTTCTCGGCATGGAGCTGCAGCCACTGATAAACCCACAGCAACTGCTGGTGATTGATGAGGTGCGCACGGGAGAAGGCGATTACATTGATATAGGCCAGAGCTTCTTCGGTGGTGAAGTAGTACCACTGACCATCAAGTCCCTGGCATTTCCTGCTTAGGAGGTAATTCATGAAATTACGGACAACACTATTCAACCAGGTCTACCAGTTTCGAGACGTAAAGGATGTACTGGCGAAGGCCAATGAGCTTCGATCCGGCGACGTGCTTGCCGGTGTGGCCGCGTCATCAGCACAGGAGCGGGTGGCCGCAAAACAGGTGCTCAGTGAGATGCGCCTGGAGACTTTAAGGGAAAACCCGGTTGTACCCTATGAAGAGGATGCGATCACCCGTGTCATTCAGGACTCGGTGAATACGGCGATCTATGAAGAGATCAAAAACTGGACCGTGAGTGAGTTGCGGGAGTATATCCTGGATGACACACCGACCCACGAGGATTACGAGCGGTTACGCCGCGGCCTGACGTCCGAGATGGTCGCAGCGGTCTGCAAGATCTGCTCGAATGCCGACCTGATGGTGGGAGCCAAAAAGCTCTATGTGGTATCTAAAGCTAACTGTACCACCGGATTGCCGGGCCGCTTCTCCTCCCGTCTGCAACCGAACGATACCCGGGATGATATCGACAGTATCATCGTACAGACCTATGAGGGGCTCTCCTACGGTTGTGGTGATGCGGTGATTGGAGTCAATCCGGTGACCGAATCAGTGGAGAACACCCGGCGGATTCTGGAAGCGATCAAGGAAGTGACCGATAAGTGGGATATTCCCACCCAGGGCTGTGTGCTGGCCCATGTCAGCAACCAGATGGAAGCGATTGAAAAGGGTGCACCGGGTGGCCTGATATTCCAAAGTCTGTCCGGAACTGAAAAGGGCCTGGCGGAGTTTGGTGTCACTGTCGAGTTGCTCGACGAGGCCTATGAACTGGGCAAGCACTACTGCAAGTTGGCTGGCCCCAATATGATGTATTTTGAGACCGGCCAGGGTACCGCCTTGTCTGCTAACGCCCATCATGGTGCCGACCAGGTGACCATCGAGGCGCGCAATTACGGACTGGCCAAACGTTACAACCCCCACATGCTTAACACGGTGGTCGGTTTTATCGGTCCCGAGTATCTGTTCAATCATCAACAGATCACCCGGGCTGCCCTGGAAGATCACTTCATGGGCAAGCTCACCGGTATACCCATGGGCTGCGATGCCTGCTACACAAACCACGCCGATACCGACCAGAACTCGAATGAAAACCTCACTGTGCTTCTGGCAGCGGCCGGTTGTAACTATGTGATGTCTCTGCCTTTGGGCGACGACATCATGCTCAACTACCAGACCACGGGGTATCACGACGTCGTTACCGCACGACGGTTACTCGGCTATCGTCCGGCGCCGGAGTTTGAAGCCTGGATGGAGCGCATGGGGCTGATGGAGAATGGCGAACTGACGGCTCGCGCCGGAGATCCATCCATATTCTTTGATTGAGGGTAATGACAATGGACGAACAGAGTATTCAAACTATTGTGAACTCGGTGTTACGTGAACTGGGTGTGAATGATGTGAAGCCGGGTAAGGTGACAACGATTGACAGCTCGGTGGGAAACGCCGGGCAGGGCGCGGCTGCAGATGCTGTACAGGTGGATGATGGCGAGAGTCTGGAAGATCTGAGTCAGAAGAAGTTCATCCGCTGGAACGGGATCAGGAATGCCCACAATCCCAGTGTCAATGATGACATGATCAGCCAGACGGCCGCCCGGGTATGCCAGGGCCGTGCCGGTCCACGACCACGGACGATCTCCCTGCTGCGCTTCATTGCTGATCACTCCCGCTCCAAGGATACCGTGGTTAAGGAGATTACGCCGGAGTGGCTGGCCAAACATGATATGTGGGAAGTGCAGTCACAGGTGACGGATAAGAATGAGTATCTGACCCGCCCCGACCTGGGTCGCATGCTCTCGGATGAGAGCAAAAAAATCGTCATGGAGCGTTGTAAGAAAGCACCACAGGTTCAGGTGGTGGTTTCCGATGGCCTGAGTACGGATGCGGTGACCAACAACTACGACGAACTGTTACCACCCTTGCTGAAGGGACTCAAGAATGCCGGTTTTGACGTGGGTACTCCCTTCTTCCTGCGCTATGGCCGGGTCAAGGCACAGGATGAGATCGGCTACATGTTGCAGGCGGAGGCGAACCTGCTGCTGATCGGCGAGCGTCCGGGACTGGGCCAGTCGGAGAGCCTGAGCTGTTATTGCGTTTACAAGCCTACCCCGGAAACCGTGGAGTCCGACCGCATGGTGATCTCCAATATTCATTCGGGAGGAACGCCTCCGGTTGAGGCGGCGGCTGTAATTGTTGATCTGACCAAGAAAATGCTGGAGCAGAAGGCGAGTGGACTGAAGCTTAAACGCTGAGTCTCCACCATCAGTTTCACGACAAGAGACCAAGGACAAATAGCATGAGTGTATTAGACGAAATCAGAGCATCGGTACTTGCGACTCGGGTCATCGCCTCGGTAGATCAGGGTATGGCCGAGCAGTTCAAGTTGAAGAGCAACCAGCGTTGCATCGGTATGCTGACCTCGGATTGTGACGATGTGACCTATGTCGCGCTCGATGAGGCCACCAAGGCCGCTGAGGTGGAAGTGGTGTATGCGCACTCCTTCTACGCCGGCGCCGCGCACGCCTCCGGCCCGTTATCGGGTGAGATTATCGGCATCCTGGCGGGACCAGGGCCGGCTGACGTTCGGGCCGGATTGCAACGGGCAAGAGAGGTGATCGAGAACGAGGCGGCTTTCAAGGCAGCTAATGAAGATGGCAGCCTGGCGTTCTTCGCCCACCTGGTGTCTTCCACCGGTAGTTATCTCTCCAAAGAGGGCGGTGTACCAAGGGGCCAGGCGCTGGCCTATCTGATTGCACCACCGTTGGAGGCGATGTACGGGATGGATGCGGCCCTGAAAGCGGCGGATGTGGAGGTGGCCACTTTCTTCGCACCACCTTCTGAAACCAACTACGGCGGTGGCTATCTGACCGGAACCCAAGCCGCCTGTGGTGCCGCCTGCGCGGCATTCCAACAGGCCGTGCTGGATGTTGCCGGCATGCCCATTGATATCTAGCGGGTCTGGAATGAATCGTGAACGGGTTACAGGATAAGGTACGACAGGCGGGCGTTGTGGGTGCTGGTGGAGCCGGCTTTCCCTGCTACGTCAAAATTGCCACGCAGGCGGATCTGTTGATCGCCAACGGCGCCGAGTGTGAACCGCTGCTCAACAAGGATCAGGTGGTGATCCAGCAGTTCACCGAGGAGTTGCTGGGGGGCATGAAGTTGCTGATGGAGCATATCGGCGCCCGCCGCGCTGTTTTGTGCATCAAGGAGAAACATCAGGATTCGATCAATCATATCAAGCCGTTGTTACCGGCCGATATGGATCTGAAGATCATGCCCAATGTCTATCCTGCCGGTGATGAGTATGAACTGGTGTACGAAGTGACCGGGCAGCGCATTCCGGCGGGCGGCTTACCCAAGGATGTGGGGGTGCTGGTGCAGAATGTGGAGACACTGATGAATGTGTATGCCGCATCCCGTGACAAACCGGTGACCCATACCATGTTAACGGTGCATGGAGAGGTGGAGCGTCCGTTTACCGCCTGGTTACCCATCGGCATGTCCTACGCGGATGTGCTGCAACTGGCGGGCGCCATAAGCTGTCAATCGCCGGTGATTATCGAAGGTGGTGCCATGATGGGTTCGATCGAGCGGGATCTCTCCACGCCCATTACGGCCATGACCAGCGGCCTGTTGGTGATGCCGGCGGAGTCCCACCTGGTGGTCCGGAAATCGGAATCGGAACAGGCCTTCAGGCGGATCGGTAAATCGGCCTGTGACCAGTGCACCCTGTGCACAGAGATGTGTCCGCGCTATCTGTTGGGCTACCCGATTCAGCCACATCTGGTGATGCGTTCCTTACTGACCACGGACCCCCTGAGTGAAACGCTGTCGCTGTATGCCCAGGCCTGTTGTGAATGTAATGTATGTTCACTCTGGTCCTGTCCGGAACAACTCAACCCCTGCGCAGTCTGTGCGGCCACCAAACGGGATCTGAAAGCCAATGATATGTGGCAGACGGCACAACAGCTGCAGGAACAGACCCGGCCGGTCCACGGTATGCGTGAGTATCGGGGCGTGCCTACCGAGCGTCTGGTCAAGCGTCTGGGCCTATACGAATATGACCATCGGAGTGCGCCCTGGCTGGATGTTAAGGATGTTCCCGAGCGGGTGACCATCTCACTGCATGCGCGCATGGGTGCCCGACCGGCGCCCACGGTCAAAGTGGGTGACAAGGTGAAAATGGGTGACGTGATTGCGGCACCACCTGAAGATGCCATGGGAGTGCCTTTACACGCCAGCATCACTGGTACGGTGGTTGGGATTGGTGAAATGATTGAAATTGAGCGCGGCGGAAACTGATTATGGGTAAAAAAAGCGCTATCGGTATGATCGAGATGAACTCCATTGCCAAGGGTTACGCAGTGGGGGATGCCATGTTGAAAGCGGCCGATGTGGAGATACTGTTTAACCGAACCATCTGTCCGGGAAAGTTTATGGTGATGGTGGCCGGTGATGTGGCAGCGGTGGAGTCGGCCATGGATGCGGGCCTGCATCTGGGTAGCGAAACCATTGTGGATGAACTGGTGATACCCAACGTGCACCCTTCGGTGTTTGGGGCCATCAGCGGAACCCGGGTGATAGAGAAGACCGCAGCGCTGGGGATTATTGAAACATTCTCGGTCGCATCCATTATCGAGGCGGCCGATGCGGCGGTGAAGGCGGCCAATGTGGAGCTGATTGATGTTCACCTGGCCATGGCCATTGGCGGCAAGGGGTATGCCACCCTGACCGGCGATGTGGCCGCGGTAACCGCCGCTGTGGATGCCGGTACCGATTTTATACGGGCCAAGGGCGTGCTGGTGGAGAAGGTCGTGATACCGCAACCCCGGGAAGAGATACTGCGGGACAGGGTCTGATCTGGCCTGTTGCGACTGGCCGGGCGATCAGGCCCTGAACGTACCGCCGTCGTTTACCACTTCCCGACCACGTAACCCAGCTGCTCCGGCAACCAGAGGGCAATCCCCGGAATCAGCATCACCAGCAACAGGCTGCAAGCCATGGCGGCGATGAAGATCATGGCCCAGCCCAGGGTGTGTTCCAGCCGGACATTGGCGATCCGGGTGGTCACCATCAGATTGACCGCTACCGGTGGTGTGAACTGACCGATAGCGATATTCATGGCCAGCAGAATACCGAACCAGATCGGGTTCCAGCCGAAGTGGTTCATCATCGGCAGAATGATCGGGATCAGGATCAGGTAGATCGATACCGCATCCAGCAGCATTCCGGCAATCAGTACCAGAATCATCACCAGGCCCAGCAATACCCAACTGCTATCTGACAAAGAGAGTAATCCTTCCGCCAGATGCTGGAAGGTACCGAGGGTGGTACCTGCCCAGGCAAAGATGCCCGCCAGCGCAATAATGAACATCACCACACCCGAGGTGACCGCCGCTTCGGTCATCAGATTAAACAGGTTGCCGAAGCTCAGGTTTCGGTAGATGACGCTGCCTACGATCACGCCGTATGTGACCGCCACCACCGCCGCTTCGGTAGGGGTGAAGAGTCCGGAACGCAGGCCACCCAGAATAATGACCGGAGCAAACAGCGCGGGCAAGGCCGCCTTGAAGCTGGGCCAGAACGGCGGCCGCTCAGATACCTCGGGATTCTCCCAGCCAAATTTCCGGGACAGGTACAGAGCCGGCACCAGCAGGGAAGCGCCGGCCAGAATGCCGGGGAACAGTCCGGCGGCAAACAGGGCCCGCAGATCCACGCCTGGTACCACGATGGAGTAGAGAATCAGCGCAATCGACGGTGGAATCAGAATCGCGGTTGATGAAGAGGCGGCGATCAGCGAGACGGAGAAGGGGGGTGGATAACCCGCCTTACGCATACTGGGTAGCATCACCATGGCCACGGCCGCCGCATCCGCCGGGCCGGAACCACTCATACCACCCATGATCAGGCAGACCAGCACGGTGACCACCGCCAATCCGCCATGCCGTGGACCGATCACCGACTGGGCGAAACGGACCAGGCTGGCCGCTACCCCGGCGCGTTCAAAAATCAGCCCGGTAAGAATGAACAGGGGGATGGCGATCAGGGGATACTTGGCGACGCTGTTGTAGGTGTTGGTTCCCAGTGTCGCTAGCATGTCCGGGGAGAGTCCGGCCAGAATGCCGACCACACCGCCAAAGCCCAGTGCAATGGCCACCGGCATGCCCAGCAGCAGTGACAGCAGAAAGCTGCCGATCATCAGCAGATCAGGACTCATGGATCACCGCCGGACCATCTTTGCCTTGCAGACGATCACGCAGATTCTGTGTCATGCGGATCATGATGGCCCCCGACAGCAGCGGCAGCCAGATAACATATATCCAGTTCGGTAGTCCCAGACCGGGAGAGAGGGACTCCCACTGGTATTCCTCCAGGGCGAACTTGCCCCCATACCAGCAGGTCACCCCCATCACAACCATCCCGGCCAGCCACTGCAGTACAAAGACGGTTTTCCTTGCGCCGACCGGCAGGTGGTGTTCGATTAATTCAATACGGATATGCTGATTATGGCGCGAGGCCACCGCAGCTCCCGCGAAGGTCAGAATTACCAGAAAGAAGACCGAAAACTCCTCGGTGAATGCAAATGAGGCGTCTGTGGCGTAACGAATAATCACATTGCCCAGACTGATCAGACAGATAGCAATCAAAGAGAGGCTTGCCAACCAGGCCTCGGGCCTGAACTTGGGGGGACGGACAGACATGGTAACTCCGGTACAGACAACGACGCCCGCCGGATGGCGGGCGTCAACACAGTCTTATATTTATTTATTGCGATTGGCGATGGCGTCCTGGGCCTTCCTCACCAGCTCTTCACCGATGCGCGGCGCCCACTTCTCATAAACCGAAGCAGTGGCTGCCACGAAGGCTGCATGCTGCTCAGGTGTCAGGTCGGTGACCTTTACGCCACGCTCCTTGATCTTCGCCAGGGTGTCGTTCAACTCGGCGCGGGATTTCTCAATCTCCCATTTACCGGCATCAATCGCGGCCTGCTTCAGCAGCGCCTGATCTTCCGGGCTGAACTGTTGCCAGACCCGGTTGCTGACGGCAAATACCAGCGGATCGGCCATGTAGTGCCAGCGGGTCAGGTATTTCTGTCCGACCTGATCAATACGGGCCACGTTAAACACCGACAGCGGGTTCTCCTGGCCATCCACCGCACCGGTGGTCAGGGCCGGCTTGGCGTCTGCCCAGCTCATCTGGGTGGGGTTGGCGCCCAGGGCGGTAAAGGTGTCCTGGAACAGGGGCGAGCCCACCACGCGGATCTTCAGACCCTGCAGATCTTCCGGCTTGGTGATCTCCCGTTTGGAGTTGGAGAGCTCCCGGAAACCGTTCTCACCCCAGGCGAGGGGGGTTACGCCGCGCTTCTCAATGGCTGCAAATACCGCTTCTCCGGCCTCACCCTGAGTGATGGCATCAATGGCGCTGTGATCCGGCATCAGGAAGGGCAGGGAGAAGAGATTCAGCTCCGGTACCTGGGGAGACCAGTTGATGGTGGAGCCAACAGCCATATCGATCAGACCGGAACGCATGGCAGAGAACTCCTTGGTCTGGTCACCGGAGACCAGCTGGGAGTTACTGTAGATCTTCATGTTGATGCGTCCTTCCGAACGCTCTTTAACCAGCTCTACCCATTTATCGGCAGCCTGCCCCCAGGGAAATGCCGAGGGGAGTACAGTAGAGACCGTGTATTCTGATTTGTATTCAGCGCTGGCGCTGGCGCTGAACAGCAAAGTGGCGGCCACGGCGGCCATGAAGGTGCGACGTTTCAGCATCATATCTTCCTTTAGTTGATCTTTGAGTTATGGAGGCAGTAATACCCGGGGGCGCTGACTGCAACTGCCAATTATAGAAGGCTAATTCATGGCGACGCAAAATTAATCGGTAATCCGTTAACTATTAGTCGAAATATTCCTCTTTCTGCGATTTGGCCAGCCCTACCGGCCACCCGGATCTGTGAATGAGCGATCGCTTGAAGGGGAATTTGCAGATTATTATCAGGGGAATCGGTCAGCCATGTTGGACGCGCAGCAGACGCCCCGAAGACCCGCCAGGTGGCATAAGGTCAACTGGTTTAGTCAAAAGAAACCCCGCCGGGGCGGGGTCAGAGGTCTCAGAAACCACTGTTTCTTCAGCGCCGCGCCAGGGGTCTCCGCAGTCCGATGACGCCCAGGCCAAGCGTCAACAGCAGCAGGGTACCCGGTGTCGGCACGCTGTTGAGACACTCCGGCAATGAGGGGTTGGTCGCACAGATCGACAACTGGCCGGTAAAGCCGATGTTGTTGAAGTCAACCTGACCATTCGAACCGGTCAAAACGGCGTTGACGAATTGCACCTTGGAGGAAAAACTCAGTGCGTAATTCTGTGCGCTTAACGGTGTACTGTCGTTGAACGGGCCTGGCTCCTGGTAACCGCCAAGGAATGGATTGATCACATCCAGTGCGCCGACCAACTGCATGGTGGTATCGAAGAAGGTAAACGCAATGTTGTCCACATCGTAACCCTCGCCCCAATAATTCCAGAAGTGCAGGGTAGTCAGGTCGTATTCGGTGCCGAAATCAAAATCCAGTTCCAGGCTTCCACCATTTACCCAGACATGGGTGGATTGTGTGTGAAACTCCTCCGTGGTTGCCGAGGCTGCATCAATCACACTGGCTAATGAGTCGGCAGTCGAGCGGTTGGCAAATGGCTCTGCAGCCATGCTGGATCCCAAAGCTACAGTGATATTTGAATGGTTGAGGTAAATTGCCTGCACATTTCCCGCGAAACATGTGGTCAGCAACAGGGTGACAGCAAGTAGTTTGTGGGTGAGATTCATTCTTGCAAGTCCTCTGTGAGGGTTATCAGTAGACTGCTTGAATTACGAAAAAAAAGTAAGCAAGAATGAGTCGATGGATTCTCTTATCGTGGAATAACAGTCTCTTAGGTGAACTTGTCGATGGGAGTAGCTGCCGAGGTGTAAATAATACTGACAAATATACTCGGGAATTAGCTGTATCAGTGGTTACGCCATGCAGGTATGGCGGCAACTCCCTGAAGCGGCTGGTCAGGATAGGCAGCGATGCACTGGATTATCCTGCGTGCTGGCTATATCGGTTTAGTTGAGTGTCAATTGCCAGGATACTTGCAACTTTGCCCACCAGGTAACAAAGAGCACAAGCAGAACGACGGGGGTGGTATTCGTCGGTGCGCTACCTCCCGCTGTTCATTTTCTGAATGTTATCTTTTTAGAAGAGTTTTCGTATGAGAATAAGAGAAGCAACTGAAAAAGACTGGGTGTTGATATGGCCAATCTTTCACGAAATTGTCAAAGCAGGCGAGACCTATGCGTACCGGCCTTCCACCACTATCGAACAGGGGAAGAAGATATGGATCGACGCTCCAAGGAAGACATACGTCTTGGAAGAGAATGGAGACATAGTCGGAACCTATTATTTAAAAACCAATCAAGAAGGGCCCGGAAGCCATGTTTGTAATTGCGGCTATATGGTTTCGTCACAAGCAAGAGGGCGAGGGCTGGCAACTATCATGTGTGAGCACTCGCAGAAAATGGCATTAGAGCTTGGTTACAAGGCCATGCAATTTAATTTTGTCGCCTCAAGCAACGAGGGCGCGGTTCATTTGTGGAGCAAACTAGGATTCGAGATTGTAGGTAGGCTACCAAAAGCCTTTAACCATCCAGAGAAAGGGCTTGTCGATGCGTTGGTTATGTATAAGTGGCTAGAAAACTAGTATGCCCTGATCAACAGGTAGCGACATCAAGTTGTGACCCACCTAGTGGCTATTCGACAGGTTTTTCGGTTGATAAACCGCGAAAAATTAAGGAATATACTTCGATAGCTTGAGTGCATAAGTCTGGATTTATTCCTTAGAATACAACTATAAGAAAATTATAAGTCCCAATATTTAATTATGCGTGCGTGCTGCAATATTCATTTATACGAGCATGGGAGACGCATAATCAAATTACATGGACCCAACCCGGTGTTGTAAAGGACTATTTATGATGGAAAACAGGTCACGACTGCACACTTACATACGGCCTATCGATGGCGCTTTGAAGCCGCCTGACCCTGATGGAAACCGCACTCTTCCACCTCATCTGTTAGTCGGCTGTGCTTTGGTGGCAAGCCCGCTGATTAGCCAGGTTCTGCAAGAGCCGGTCTGACCTGTGAAACCATCACGCAATCATCTTACGCGTCGTCTGGGTGAGGAAACCTCCTACTGCTTATGCTGCGGGTTGATACGTGGTGCCGCGAGCCATCAACGCCCAGAGGATACGGGCATTTTTATTCGCCAAAGCAACACAAACCCGATTAAAGCCGCGGCGTGCAATGAGTTCCCGCAACCAGCGGCTTCTAGGATCATCTCTATCCCGACTATAACGGAGCACCGCTCGGGCTCCGCGAATCAGGAGTGTGCGCAAATAGGTATTGCCCCGTTTACTGATACCGAGGAGTCGGGGTTGGCCGCCACTGGAGTGTTGTCGCGGAACCAATCCGATCCAGGCGGCGAGTTGTCGGCCATTGCGGAACGTGCTTGCATCACCGACGGCGGAAACTATGGCGGTAGCTGTCATCGGCCCAACACCATTTACGCCTGCCAGTCGTTTACACAAAGGATTGTTCTGAAAAACCCTGCCGATGCGTTGATCGTATTGACAGATTCGCCTATCCAAATCACGCAGTTGTTCAATCTGGTCGGCAATAAGTTCTCGGGTCAGCATGGAGAGATCATTCCGGGCCTTCTCAAGGGCATCGCTTATGCGGGCGTTGAAGGCAGCGTGGCTCAGGGGGAAGGAGACGCTGTACTCACGCAGCAATCCACGGGTTTGGTTGATCAGGGCAGTACGAACTCTAATAAGCCGTTCTCTGATGCGATGAATGGCCTGTATGTCCTGCTGCTCAACAGACTTAGTGGACACAAAACGCATGTTAGGCCGAGTAACCGCTTCACAGATGGCCTCGGCATCGTTGTAGTCGTTCTTGTTTGTTTTTACGTAAGGCTTTACATGCTGGGGACTCATCTGGCGGAGCTCATGGCCAAGAGATTCGAGTTGACGCGCCCAATAGCTGGCACTACTACAGGCCTCTATACCAATAGTACAGCTTGGCAGAGTCGCGAAGAAAGGACGAAGCTGTTTGCGGTTCAGTCGCTTTTTCAGGACAGTATGGCCATGCTGATCTACAGCATGCACTTGAAATACATCCTTGGCGAGATCGATGACGATAGTCTGAATATTCATAAAGGACCCTCTAGTCAGATAGCGAGAAAATGTCTTCTTAATGGTGGTTCAATCTATACCCACTTTGAAGAGGGATGGGTCCATTCCATTTGTTAGAATGTCCGTATTAACTAGGCGGAATCAATTAGGTGTTAATGTAAAAGCGATCAATATGGATAAATTGAAGGCGATTAACTGGTCAAGCCTCGTAGCTGGCAAGCACTCATGGATTGACGATCATTTAAAAGTCCACTCCGTTCTTGAAGACCAGAAAACAGTGTGTCGATTCATTTCTCTGGACTTTTCAGGTACTCAGCAAGAGATGCTCGCTCTAACAGAGGCACTGGCAGAATCAATCGAACACTATGTTTTTGATGAAAAGCAGCTAGCATGCTTCCACAAAGAAGGAAAGGTTCCTTTTCAAAAGGCAATGAAATTCTTCGGAAAAACAAATCCAGATATGGATGGTAAGTACGGAGAACTTCTTCTATATCTTCTGACAGAAAAATTTCTCCAGACACCTCTTGTAAGTCATAAACTATCTCTTATTACAAATACAAACGATCAAGTCAAAGGCGGCGATGGTATTTTTTTTGGTGACTATAAAGATGAATTAGCTATCTTAATTGGGGAATCCAAGATTCACCAAGGAGCTGCTGGGGCCATGGAAGAGGCGTTAGAGTCACTGGATAGATTTTACGACAACTATAGTACCGGTCAACTAGGACATGAAATGTTCATTGCTCGGTCAAATATTTCAGAGAATTTTTCATCATTAGATGATGTCGAGAGCCTTTATCAAGCATTTACTCCAGGTACCAAGCAGTACAAAGGATGTGTCAAGGTGCACCCAGTTCTTCTTGTTTTCGAATCAAATGTAATTAGTGCTATCGAAGAGAAGGCTAAGAATAAAGACGAAGCAGAGCAGATGTTCAGCGAATGGCTAACTGGCAGGTCAAAAAAGATACAAAAACTTCTAGGTGACAAATTAAATGAATATACAGAGCTCAAGAAGATATACATCGATGTATTTCTTATACCGTTGACTAATGTATCTAAGTTCAAACACGCGCTCTATAAAGAAATCCACGGCATAGACTATGTATCACATAAAAAATAAATAATATGACGCAGATATATTCTCAAGCAGCAAATCATGAAGACTTTATTCGAGTGTTTGACAAGCTATTGGAAAAGCTATTTCTCGAAGATAAAGTAGCAGATAATGTGCAAATCGATCTTGATAATGAAGAGATCAAAAAAGCTACCTGGCTCGCTTCGATAGCAGCTCTTAGTGATGATGATAAAGAACGCAATATGGCAAATGCGTTTGGAGCACTGCTCCATCTTACCGATAGAGAAAATGAAATATACAAACGTGTGTGCTATATCCTGCAATCAAGAGCTGGAAACCTTATTACCAGCAGTCATATACCCAAACTCTTCCATAAAGAAAACACACTCAGCGATTATGGAACGCTACTAAATTTTGAACTGGCTGCACATAGAGCGCTGCTAGAGCACGAATTCTCCGATGACACAAAGATCTTTTTCACTGAGTTTCAGAAAAAGCTATGGGAGTCCCTTAACTCTGGAGAGAACATAGCTATCTCTGCCCCAACATCAGCGGGTAAATCTTTCATCATCAAAAAGTATATTATGGAGCTGGTAGAAGTTGGTGCAAAGAATATAGTTTTTATCGTGCCAACAAAAGCACTGATAAATCAAGTAAGCAACGTGCTAAAGAGCCAGCTTCACGAAAAAGCGCACGTGTATACGACCTACATAGCTAATGAAGAAGATAATCTTGCCACTATATATGTGCTGACGCCAGAGAGATGTTTGAAACTTCTACAAGACAAAAATATAACTCCACCAGAATTAATATTCATGGATGAAGTGCATAATATTGAAGCCGGTTCGAGAGGGGTTATATTTGAGAACATATTATATCGAGTAATCTCTACTTGGACTTCTACTCAACTTGTCGTCGCAGGGCCATTCATAAACTCACTTTCAGACAGCATTAAGAAAATCTGTAATGTCTCTATTATTGATCATCAAACTCTATCCTCTCCAGTGTTTCAGGTTCGGTCAGCACTTACTTTTTTTCCAAACAAAAAAATAGCCCAATATAAAATATCAAGCCCAACTCAACGAATAATCTCAGGTGATATTAAGTTGAGAAAATCACTGTATTCGAAGATAAAAACAAACAAAGGGGAGGCGCTAGAGGTTATTGCAGATATGTTTTCTCCTGAGGACCATAATATTTATTATGCTCCAAAGAAAAACCTTGCAGAGAAATGGGCAAGCAAAATTGCTCCTGTTATCGCCTCAAAGAACCCCAAAATTATTGAGGCGGCCGACTCTAGAGTTAAGGATCTAATAGATTTCTTATCTGAAGAAGTGCATCCAGATTACTCACTCATCCGAACCCTTAGGCTTGGAGTTGCATATCACCATGCAGGGCTTCCAGATATTGTAAGGCAAGAAGTAGAGGAACTCTATTCGGAGTCAATAATTAAGAATATTGTTTGCACATCTACTTTGCTGCAAGGTGTTAACTTGCCTGCGGACAGACTCATTGTCATAAGCCCTAAAGTGAATTCGGACGATATGCCAGCCTTTGATTTTCTTAATCTTCTTGGTCGAGCAGGCAGGGCCAACACTAAACTTTATGGTGAAATCTACTGTATTGATATTGTTGATGATGAATGGGGGAGCAAGAAACTTGAAACCGAAGTTAACAAAACTGTTGATACATCAACTAATATTTTCCTTAAAAAAAATGAAGATCATCTATCAGTTATTGCCGATATGTCAGGAGATCAGATACGCGAAATGACGGGTGATAAAGATATTTACGGCAACCTATCTTACTTGAGGGCAATATTTAAAACCGACAGAAATCACTTCGACAGAATTCTATCAAGCTCAGGGGTTTCATCAGAAAACGTCGAAGATTTTTCTAAGAAATTAGAATCTATGTACGAAGGTATGACTATACCTCAAGAACTTATAGCTAAAAATCCGTTTATTGATCCTATCTTGCAAAACAAGCTTTTCGGGGCGATTCAAGCCGAAGGCATAGAAAATTGGCTGATTAGTAGGAAGCCCATGACCAATGGTGGTAGAGATTCAGATTCTGTGGCGTTCCAAGAAAAAAGCTATTACTTTCAGCTATGGAGTATCTTCAACAGACTCAATGATATTTTCAATATCGAATATGAGATCAATGGTGATGGTTATGCGAAAGACAACTACATTAATATAGGAAGACTTGTAAGGGACGCCCATCGTTGGATGACAGGAAAAAAACATAAGTTCTTCATTCTTGATCTCATTGGTGAAAACAATAATGATGAGAAAGAAGTCGATAAGGCAGCGCGGAGAATTACTAGCCATATCAGTACTAATCTGACTTTCATTGCAGTTAAATATCTCATGCTCTGGGCTGACATGGTTTCATACTTTTTGAACGAAGAAGAAGTTGAAGAAAATGCCTATATTCTAAATCTACCCTCAATGCTAGAAATGGGGAGTTACGACCCTGTGGTTTTAGAACTAATGAGTTGTGGAATAAATAGATCTGTAGCACTTTCAATCTCAAGCAAAATCAAGAAGATAGATTCTTCTGCAGAAAAAGCGCTTTCAGCCATTAATAAGGAAAAACTTCCTAACATCTTTAAAAGGCACCTGATGAAGGCTGGATACTAGTTGGCAAAATACTGTGTTACTCAATCTAACAAAGCCAAGCAGCATCGCGTACTTCGTGCGCTGGACCTCGCTACAGCACAGTCGCTGTTGGTAGCGTTATATCAAAGGGAGTTTGGATGCCTAACGATGATCTAGAGACGTTTATTCATGTAAATCTAAGAGTCAGAGTCATTGATTGCACACGGCCATTTCTTTGATTGCTAAGCCGTTATTTTAAGCAAGAGAAGGGATGGGGCTATTCTCTACAGGCAAGGCGGACATCAGCAGTAACCCAGTTCCGGATGATTCCAGTCTGCCAAGTAGGTAGGGAAATTGTCCGTGCTCTTAGAGAGTCACAGCAGTGCTTTATCGCACCAACAAAAAAGGCGGGGTTAATCCCGCCTTTTTCTGTTTGGATAGCAAACCTACAATTTAATTTACCAGTAGGCTCAACCACATTTTGAATCACCACAATTCAGGCAGGTGAGGCAGCCGTCCATCATGATGGCGGCCTTGGTATTGCATTTTTTACACAGCTGGGCGCCTTCAGGAAAATCACTGGTGTGCTCCTGGTCGCGCAGGTTGATCGACTGTTCGTACTGGGCGCGTTTTTCATCAATCAGTTTCTGCTGGTGCTCGTCCGGGCCTTCCTCTTTGAGCAGGCCGATCATCACCAGGTGGCAGTGGATAGCATCGCCGATCTCGGCAACCAGGGAGGGCATGTACTTGCCGCCTTTCTTGAAATAGCCGCCGCTGGGATCGAACACTGAGCGCAACTCCTCAACCAGGAAGGTGACATCGCCACCTTTGCGGAACACGGCTGAGATAATCCGGGTCAGGGCGACGATCCATTGGAAGTGATCCATGTTCTTGGAGTTGATGAACACTTCGTAGGGGCGGCGTACCTCGTGCTCGGTACCGTGGTTCAGAATGATGTCATTGATGGTGACATAGAGTGCATGCTCGGAAAGGGGCGTGCTGATCTTGTAAGTGGAGCCGAACAGCATCTCGGGCCGCGCCACTTTTTCATGCATCTGGATGATGTTGCTTTCCGGCGCCTTGGCTTCCTCGGCGGCGGGGGCCTCTTCCTCTTTATTGACACTGAAGCCAACGATTTTACTTTCGATCTTGATTGCCATTTCTCTTAACCTTGTCAGCAGGTGCTGAACGGTTGAATCCTCTGAGGCAGACCGCGGTCTGCTGCTTACTGTCTGGTCTGTTACGCCGTGTCAGAACTTACCGTAGTAGCCCTCTTTCATGGCATCGAACAGGTTGGCGGCGGTATGGATTTCGCCGTCGTATTCGATCTCTTCGTTACCCTTGGCTTCGATCTCGGTGCCATCTTCCAGGGTGAACTTGTAGGTGGTGTTGGCCAGGTCCTCTTCTTTCACCAGTACGCCCTGGAACGCTTCCGGATTGAAGCGGAAGGTGGTGCAGCCTTTCAATCCCTGTTCATAGGCGTAGAGGTAGATATCCTTGAAGGCGTCGTAATCGAAGTCAGTCGGCACATTGGCCGTTTTCGAGATGGACGAGTCGATCCACTTCTGCGCGGCGGCCTGCACATCCACATGCTGCTTGGGCGTTACCTTGTCCGCCGTGATGAAGTAGTCCGGTAGCTGTTTGTCGGACTCTTCGGCATACGGCATCGCCTCTTTGTTGATCAATTCACGATAGGCCAGCAGTTCAAAGCTGAATACATCCACCTTCTCTTTGCTCTTCTTGCCTTCCCGGATGATGTTGCGGGAGTAGTGGTGAGCGAAGCTGGGCTCGATGCCGTTGCTGGCGTTGTTCGCCAGGGAGAGCGAGATGGTGCCGGTCGGGGCAATGGAGCTGTGGTGGGTGAAGCGGCAGCCATGTTCGGCGAGCTGATCCACCAGTTCAGGGTTTTCGGCGGCAATCTGCTGCATGTAGCGGCTGTATCTGGCATGCAGGACCTTGCCCTTGATCTTATCGCCCACTTTCCAGTTGTCCACCGCCATCTCAGGGCGCTGGGTGAGCATCTCCTTGGTTACGGTGAACTCCTGCTCCATGATCGGAGCCGGGCCCTTTTCCTGGGCCAGTTCCAGGCCGGTCTGCCAGCCTACCATGGCCAGCTCTTTGGTCACTTTCTCGGTGAAACGCAGCGAGGCGGCATCACCGTACTGCATGCCCAGCATGGTCATGGCGGAGCCGAGTCCCAGGTAACCCATGCCGTGACGGCGTTTGTGCTCGATCTCTTTACGCTGCTCTTCCAGCGGCAGGCCGTTGATCTCCACCACGTTGTCCAGCATGCGGGTGAATACAGCCACAACCTCACGGAATTCCGCCCAGTCAAAGGAGGCTTCCTGGGTGAAGGCGTTGCGGACAAACTTGGTCAGGTTGATTGAGCCCAGCAGACAGGCGCCATAGGGCGGCAGGGGCTGTTCACCACAGGGGTTGGTGGCGCGCACGTTTTCGCAGAACCAGTTGTTGTTCATCTCGTTGACCTTGTCGATCAGGATGAAGCCGGGCTCGGCGTAGTCATAGGTGGAGGACATGATGACGTCCCACAGCCGTTGGGCACGAATGGTTTTGTAGATTCGGCAGGCGACCTTGGTACCGGTCTCATCGCTGATAAAACCGTCCTTGTAAGGCCACTCGCGCCAGATCACTTTTTTGCTGTCGGTGAGGTCGATCTGATCCTCCTGCAGCTCTTTTTCCGAGATCGGGAAGGCCAGGTCCCACTTGGCGTCCTTCTTGACCGCTTCCATGAACTCTTCGGTGATAAGCAGGGATAGGTTGAATTGACGCAGGCGGCCGGCCTCACGCTTGGCGCGGATGAAATCCATCACATCGGGATGGCCCACGTCAAAGGTGGCCATCTGGGCGCCCCGGCGTCCACCGGCGGACGAGACGGTGAAGCACATCTTGTCGTAGATATCCATGAACGAGAGGGGACCGGAGGTGTAGGCGCCGGCACCACTCACATAGGCGCCTCGCGGACGCAGGGTGGAGAACTCGTAACCGATACCGCAGCCGGCTTTCAGGGTCAGCCCCGCTTCGTGCACCTTGCCGAGGATCTCATCCATGGAGTCGTAGATGGTGCCGGAAACCGTGCAGTTAATGGTCGATGTGGCGGGCTTATGCTCCAGGGCGCCGGCGTTGGAAGTAATACGGCCCGCCGGAATGGCGCCGCGTCGCAGAGCCCAGAGAAAACGCGCTTCCCACTCTTCCTGTAGTTCCGGGGAGGATTCAATCTCGGCCAGGGCCCGGGCAACCCGCTGATAGGTGCCATCGATGTCCTGGTCGACAGGGGTACCGTCCTTTGCTTTCAGGCGGTACTTGGTATCCCATATATCAAGTGAGGCGGGTTGCAAGGGTATCTCCACGGCGGCAGTGGGTACAGCTTTCAGATGGGCGCTTTTCATTTTAGACAAATCCTTGGGCTCTTCTATTTATTAAGTCCGCTGCGCCAGCACCCGGTTGGCTGATACTGGTGCAAAAGGGCGCAATAAACGCATAAGCAATTCTTCACGACTTCAAATTGGGTAAGGGCGCGTCATTCACCGGCTTGGTGCGCTGTCGCTGGGGATCAGGTCTTTAGGGCTGATTCCCATATATTGTAGCGTCGCTTTCCATGTTCGGCGAGAAAACACAAGATGTTGTGTTTTAGTCAGACGGAGATTAGGGGGGATGGTGTCGCCTGTCAAGTGTGTCTATAGAACCATAAGTGAATACTAATAAATAAGAAAAACAATATGTTACAAATTGTTTGTGTCAGTCGGTTGAGGATAAGTACCGGAAAGACAAGGATATTCAGCAAAACACTATATATTGTGTTGCGGTTCAAACTTTTTTACTAGTGATGGTTGGTTTCAGGATGGAGTGGGAGGAAATATCGTCTCCGCTTCCCATCCGCCGCCGGATTTTTGTGACGGCGGATAGGTGTATCAGTTTCTGAAGCTGTCAGGTTGCCTATTTGTCCTCTGCGTCGGGTTTGCCAGGTGCCGCAGGTTGCCGGGCCGGTTGGGTTAAATAGGGATTAACGGTGTAAGGGTAGGGGGGATAGTACCCGTAGGGGGCATAACCGTAACCATAGGGCGGGTAACCGCCATAGTATGGATAACCTCCGTAGTAGGGGTAGCCGCCCCAGGGGCCGCCGGACCAGGGCGCACCCCAGCCATCCCATGGACCCCACCCCCAGAATGCGCTTGCAGACGACGGTGCCATAGCCGCAGAGCCGGCTATCAGAGCGGCAACAAGAATCTGACGGGTCTTTTTCATAATCATCCCTCCGATTAGGTTGTCCGAAATACAATCTGGTGTAGAAGTAGAATATCGGCTTTAATCAAAAAATATTTTGATTGAAGTCATATCATTAGTAGTTGTTAATAAATGAATATAGCTATAGTACTGGCCACTCGGAAACACTCACATTGAATAAGCAAAAAACCACTTTGGTATTAGGGGTTGGAAACACCCTGTTGACCGACGAAGGCGTCGGTGTGCATGTCGTTAATCGGCTACAGGAGCAGTTTGCCGAGAAGCCGGGCACCACTTTCGTCGATGGGGGTACATTGAGCTTCTCCCTGGCCGGTTTGCTGGCGGAGCATGACCAGTTGATTGTGGTTGACGCCGCCCGCACCGGCAATAGCCCGGGCAGTGTGGTCTGCTATGAGGGGAGCGATATGGATCGCTACCTGACCGGTGATCGACAGAGCGTCCATGAGGTGGGCCTGACCGACCTGCTGGATATTGCCCGGCTCTCTGATCACTACCCGGAAAGGCGGGCGCTGGTGGGAATAGAGCCGGAAAATCTGGATTGGGGCGAACAGCCTTCTGCACCGGTTGCGCAGGCGGTACCGGTGGCCGTTTCCCAGGTCATCGGCCTGATCGACCGCTGGGCAGAGGAATAAAGGTAATTGTCCAAATGGGCCGGGGAATAAAAATAATCTTCAACCCGGTTCTGTGAGTTGTTTTATTACATTATTAAGTAATTTATTAATTATTTAATAATGATTTGACGAAAAGCAGAAGTAACCTGACCTGTGTCATCATTGATTTTTGTCAATCAGGATAATCTTTAAGGCAAGGGACGAATTAAGTATATGAGCGCACTAGATCAGACAGACTCCTCATCCGTTTCGGCTTCCGGAAACGCCGAATTGACGCACAATACCTTGCCTCTGCTCAATGAGGTCCGCCACGCCTTGAAGCGACTGGTACGCACCGGTGAATCCACCATTATCGACCTGCGTGCCATCCCCTTCGGGCCGGGTGATGAAGAGCGCCTGCTTGATCTGTTGGGACAGGGCGAGGTTCAGGCAACTCTGGATAGTCTGGGCCGGACCAGCATCAAGGAGTCCCGCTTCAGCGGTGTCTGGATCGTGGATCATTACAACAGTGAAGATGAGCGTATCGCGTTTCAGATCGAAGTGATCGATATTCCCGATCTGTTGCGCGCTCAGGCGGATGATATGTCCCAAAGTCTGGATAAACTGGCTACGCTGCTGGAAGACGAACTGCAGGGTACGGAGTGAGCTGTCGGCCAGTCAGCCCGGAACAGATGATCGCGGTTAGAGAGTGATAATCGCGATTACGAAGAACAACAGAAAATTAACAGAAATCAGCAATAGATTAAGGGAGGTAACATGGCTGACAAAAGCACCCTCGGTGACAGCCTCAGACGTCACGGGGTTTCCCGGCGCGGTTTCCTGAAGTTTTGTACCGCAACCGCCTCGCTCATGGCTTTACCGCCTACTATGGTCCCGGCCATAGCGCAGGCACTGGAAAAGGCGCGGCGCCCATCGGTTATCTGGCTCTCTTTTCAGGAGTGTACCGGGTGTACCGAATCACTCACCCGCAGTCACTCACCATCGGTTGAGAGTCTGATCTTCGATCATATCTCCCTGGATTATCATCACACTCTGCAGGCAGCAGCCGGCGATGCCGCCGAAGCGGCCCGGGAAGCGGCCATGCACGAGAACAAGGGGAAATACATCCTGGTAGTGGATGGTTCGATCCCCCTGGGTGATCCCGGCTACTCCACAATCGCCGGCATCAGCAATCTGCAGATGTTGGAGGAGACGGCAAAAGATGCGGCGGCCATTATTGCCGTGGGTACCTGTGCCGCCTTCGGTGGGCTGCCCCAGGCCAATCCCAACCCGACCGGTGCCGTGTCGGTGGCGGATATCATTACCGATAAACCGATCATCAATGTCTCCGGTTGTCCGCCGATCCCCACGGTGATCACCGGGGTGTTGGCCCATTTCCTCACCTTCGGTTCGATCCCGGAACTGGATCAATACAACCGCCCCAAGGTGTTCTACGGCCAGAGTATTCACGATCGCTGTTATCGTCGTCCGTTCTACGACAAGGGTCTGTTTGCCGAGACCTTCGATGACGAGGGAGCAAAAGCCGGCTGGTGTCTCTACAAGCTGGGTTGCAAAGGTCCCATGACCTATAACGCCTGTGCCACCACCAAGTGGAACCAGGGGACCAGCTGGCCGGTGGAGTCCGGGCATGGTTGCCTGGGCTGCTCCGAGCCCCGGTTCTGGGATGCGGGTGGATTCTACAACGCCCTGTCGGTACCGATCAGCGACAACTCACAGACCGTGGCATTCGCTGGTGCCGCCGGCCTGGCGCTGGGCGCTGCGGCCGCGGGTATCAATTTCAAAGAGAAGGATGCGGCACAGAAGGCCCATGAAACTGTCACCATCGACGATTTGGAGAAATCATCATGAATGAACCGATGGACTTTCTCATCTGGACAAAGGGTACCGCGTTCAACATTGCGGTTACCATTTTTGTTATAGGCGTTATTCTGCGGCTGTTTGAAGTCATTTCACTGGGTCGCAAGCAGAACCTTGCAGAAGCCCGGGGCACTGAGTTCGGTCCCGGTATGAAAACGATCCTCACCCGGTCCATTCCTGACCTGGGTACTTTCCGGCGTCAACCACTGACGGTGGTCACCGGGTATATGTTCCATATCGGTCTGTTTATCAGCCTGTTTCTGTTTGTGCCCCATATCGAGCTGTTTCGCGCCACCTTCGGCATCAGCTGGCCCGGCCTGCCGACACCGATTGTGGATGCCGCGGCCGTCCTCGCCATTGTCGGTCTGCTGGCGGGACTGTGGCACCGCATCATGAATCCGGTGATGCAGAAGATCACCACCTGGGAAGACTGGCTGGTCTGGGCGTTGACATTCCTGCCCATCCTGACCGGCTACCTGGCCTATCACCGTCTGGTCAATCCATACCCGGTGATTCTCGGGCTGCATATCCTGAGCGTGGAGGCGCTGATGATCGCCTTCCCGTTCACCAAGCTGATGCACACGTTCACCGTTTTCCTTTCGCGCTGGTACAACGGCGCCATGAACGGCCGTCGGGGGGTTGAATCATGAGTGAAGCCACACTTGAAAGGGGCATTAACGCCCTGAAAGAACAGATCGATGCGCCAGTCGCCTCCTTCTTTTCCAGTTGCGTCAGTTGCGGTATGTGTGCCGAAGCCTGTCTGTTCTATACCGAAACCGGCGATCCCAAATATACGCCGATCTACAAACTGGAGCCCCTGCGCCGGGTCTGGGAGCAGGAGTACACCCTGTTCGGCAAGGTCAAAAAGGCCCTGGGCCTGCATAAACCGGTCACTGACGAGATGCTGGAGGAGTGGCAGGAGCTGCTCTACGACAGCTGCACCATGTGTGCCCGCTGCTCCATGATCTGCCCGGTGGGCAACGATATCGCCTACATGATCCGCAAAACCCGTGAAGGCATGGTCGCTTCCGGCAACGCGCCGGAAGGGGTCAAGGGTGCGTCGGTCCGGGCCGTCACCATCGGCAGCCCCATGGGGGTGAAGCTGAATGCCCTGGAGGCACAGATCCGGCATATCGAGGCGGACAGCGGCCTGAAGATTCCCGTGGATGTGGAGGGGGCCGACTACATGGCGCTGCTCTCTTCAATGGAGATCATGAACTTCCCCGAGTATCTGGAAGGGTTGGCCAAGATCTTCAAACAGGCGGGTGTCAGCTGGACGCTCTGCTCCACCGCTTTTGAGGCTACCAACTCCGGTATCCAGATCGGCTCCAGCGATATCGCCCGTACCCTGGTGCAGCGCGTCGTAGATGGCGCCGAGCGGCTGAAAGTGAAATATGTCATCAGCCCGGAGTGTGGTCACGCCTACACCGCGATTCGCTGGGAAGGCCCCAATCTGATTGGTCGGCCGTTCCCGTTCCGGGTGGTACATATTCTGGAACTGCTGGACGAGTTGCGGGCTGCCGGACGCATCAAGACCAAGGACCTGGAAACGGATACACACACGTTCCATGACCCCTGTTCCCTGGTCCGCAAGGGCGGTGTGATCGACGAGCCCCGCCGGCTCATGGATATGGTCACCAGCAATTTTGTCGACATGAAGGACCGGGGCAAGCTGGCCTGGTGTTGTGGCGGTGGCGGCGGTGTCTCCAGTAACGAGGATGCCGATGAGCTGCGGATCAAGGCGTTCAAGCGTAAGCGAGACCAGATTGCCGAGACCGGCGCGGATGTGCTGGTGACGGCCTGCGCCAACTGCCGCCTGGTGATCGAAGAGGGACTCGAAGAGTACAACATCGAGATGCCCATAGTGGGGCTTTCCGAGATGATCGCCGATCACCTGGTGGTGGATGACGAGCCAGAAGAAGCTGAAAAATAGTGCGCAGCCTTCCACTCCCGGTGAGTGGAAGGTCTATTAAAAAATATTGCAGGAGCGCCAAGCGCGCCAAGCTCCGTCCAGTGCTAACCGGGACGGCTACGGGAGAATAAGAGTTATGAGCGAACGCATTGTCGTTGACCCGATCACACGTATTGAGGGCCATCTGCGTATAGAGGCGCAGATGGAAGGCAACAATATCAGCCAGGCCTACTCGTCCGGCACCATGGTGCGCGGTATCGAAACCATTCTCAAGGGGCGTGATCCACGGGATGCCTGGGCCTATGTACAGCGTATCTGCGGTGTCTGCACCCTGGTACATGGCATGGCCTCGATCCGCGCTGTCGAGGATGCGCTGGATTACGAGATACCCAAAAACGCCCAGCTGATCAGAAACCTGATGATCGGTGCGCAGTTTATCCATGATCATGTGATGCACTTCTATCATCTGCATGCGCTGGACTGGGTGGACGTGGTCTCAGCCCTGGACGCCGATCCCAAGGCGACTTCCGAGCTGGCCCAGTCCCTCGGTAACTGGCCGAAGTCCTCACCGGGTTACTTCTCTGATATGAAGAAGAAGCTGAAAGGATTTGTTGAGGGTGGCCAGTTGGGCATCTTCTCCAAGGCGTATTGGGGACATCCGGCCTACAAACTGCCACCCGAGGCCAACCTGATGGCGGTGGCCCACTATCTGGAAGCACTGGTCTGGCAGCGGGATGTGGCTAAACTGCACACCATTTTTGGCGGCAAGAACCCCCATCCCAATTTCCTGGTGGGCGGTGTGGCGTCACCCATTGATCTGAACTCCGATTCAGCGATCAATGCCAAGAAACTCTCCCAGGTGCAGGACATCATCAGCCAGATGCAGCAGTTTGTCGATCAGGTCTACCTGCCCGATACACTGGCGGTGGCCTCTTTCTATAAGGACTGGTTCAAGCGGGGCGAGGGCCTGGGTAACTTCATGTGCTATGGTGATCTGCCCGCCAGCAGCATGAGCGACACCACCGGACTGCTGTTCCCCCCCGGTGTGATCCTGAATCGGGATCTCAGCACCGTTCACGATGTTGACGTTCACGACGCCTCGCAGATCCAGGAGTACGTGCAACACTCCTGGTATGACTACGATGACGGTAATGAACAGGGCCTGCACCCCTATGATGGCGAGACCAATCTGAATTACACCGGGCCGAAACCGCCCTATAAACACCTGGATGTGGACCAGGGCTACTCCTGGATGAAATCGCCACGCTGGAAGAACCATGCCATGGAAGTGGGCCCCCTGGCCCGGGTGCTGCTGCTCTATGCCAAGGGCCATGAACCCACCAAGGAGTTGGCCGGGTATGCGCTTAAAAAGCTGGATCTGCCGATTGAAGCGATGTTCTCAACCCTGGGCCGAACCGCCGCCCGTACGCTGGAGTCGAAGATACTGGGCGACGCGATGCAGGGCTGGTACAACGATCTGGTCGCCAATATCAAAGCGGGTGACAGCAAGACCTTTAATGAGAAGTTGTGGGAGCCTTCATCCTGGCCCAGCGAATGTCAGGGGGCAGGTTACATGGAGGCCCCACGGGGTGCACTGGGCCACTGGATAGTGATCAAGGACACCAAGATCAAGAACTATCAGGCAGTGGTGCCCTCCACCTGGAATGCCGGCCCCCGGGACGGGGAAGGGCAGGCGGGAGCCTATGAAGCGGCACTGCAGGATAATCATCAGGTGCACGATCCGAAGCAGCCCCTGGAGATCCTGCGTACCGTGCACAGCTTCGATCCCTGTATCGCCTGTGCTGTACATCTGTCCGATGAAGATGGCGAAGAGATGGTCCAGGTCAAGGTGGTCTGAGTCCAGCAACCGATCCAGTCATCCCTTCTGTTAAAGGGGGATGACCGGATCGGTTTTGGTCACTCGCTCTCTTCATCCAATCCAACCCTAAAAGGGTAATCCATGAAATCGACCAACAGTATTGCCATTGAACGCAGTGGTATCGATCCGGCTGCGTCACAGGGCCCTGGAAGCAGTAACTACCATGGCCGAAAGGCTGATATTTTTATTCGCGCCATTATCTGGGGGTTTGTGGGCAGTATTTTTGGCGGACTCTATGTCGGTTTCGCGGGTGTGCTCTCTCCTCTGATGGGCAATGATCTGGCCATTATCCCGGCTGCCGCGTTTGCCGGCGCCGTCGGTGCGGCATTCTATGGTTCCTTCCAGGTGGCGATTATCGGCACACTTGCCGGCTCGGTTTCGGGGATCGGTTACCTGATTCTTGCCAATAATCATCAGCTTGATGAGATGGCCGCTGTCTCCCTGATGGCCGGCGTGGTTGCCGGCTTTATCTACGGTAACACCCACCGTGAAGTGAGCGGGGCACTGATGAAGGCCTTGACCGGGTTGGTCGCCGGTGCGCTTGCTGGCATCATGTTGTGGGGAGTGAGCAGGACAGCTATTGAGCTGAACAGCTATCTGGTAACCGCTGTACTGGTGCCGGTGACCGGCACCTTCTACATCTATGGGGTATTCAAGGTGATCAGCCGCATGGATTGTCGCTTGCCCCTGTCGATGGTGGGCTCTCTGGTGGCTGCGTTACTTTCAGTAGTGGTGGCCGGTAGTATCTGGTCTGTGCATGAGGTGATGGCCGCCAGTTATGAGTTAGCCGCCTTTTCAGACCAGCAGGTCGGTTTCCAGCAAGTGATGTTGGCGATCCTCGGCGGGAGCACGGGTGGGTTGATTGCCGGTGGTCTGTACGCCTGGTTGGGATTGAAGTGGCTTGATCGTCGCTAGCCGTTGCTATGGATTCTCCTTGTCGATTAGGCGGAGGATCTCCTCTTCACCCAGCGGAGCAGGCTGTTTCACCCGCAGACTCTCTATCCACTCCTGGCTGAAATCGCGTTGCAGGTAGCTGTTTAGCAGTGCTGTACCGGACATGGCGATCAACGCACCAAGGGATGCAAGGGCCATATCCTTATGGCTGTCCCATACATCACCTTGGGTGCCGAGATAAGCCATACCCAGCGCTCCTCCGAAAAGCTCGGCCGCTCCTCACTCGAACAGCTCAAACATCATGGAGCTGGACATGGTCAGGTCCAGTGGCAGGAAGTAGCCCCAGAAGCCCCGCACACTGGCCACCCGCAGAAATACCTCCCGTATCGGATAGGCCAGCAGCAGGCCATATAGAAAGTGCACCACCCGGTCGAAGTTGTTGCGCTCCCAACCGAGCTGCTCATTGAGGGTGTGCCCGGTCAGGCGCTGAAACCAGGCGTCGTAGGGCACCTCGGCGTAGGTGTAGTGTGCCCCCACCTCATGCAGGCAGAAAAACAGGAAGATCAGGGTGTAGGAGATACGGGACAGGGGGAGTTGCTGGTAGGTTCCCACCAGCAGGCCGATAGAGAGCAACACCAGCGCGTTCTCCAGTAGCCAATCGTTACGGTAGAGGGGGGCAATGGCGAGCCAGAGCCACCAGGCCAGAAACAGGCAGAGCAGGGTCAATGTGAAACGGCGGTGAGAATTGTTATTGAATGTGGTCATTGCACCTGTCTGTTGGCCAGTGGCTGGATATCCTGAAAAGATAGTTTGCTCCGAGGTCAGCTATTGTATCCCAACTTCCATTCAGACAATCGCCTGCTCTTCTTGTGACTCTGCCTGCCGGAACGGGAACCTTCCCTGATAGGCCCGCCAACCCATGTAAACCACTGCCGGGGAGCGTTAGGTAGTTTCCACAGGGAAATTACGAATATTCCCCCTGTATCGTCTTTGGTCAATCCGTCGCATCATATCCGGGTAGTCAGGTGCGGGTCAGACTGGCATGGCCGGGTGGGCCCGTGCAATTGCTCGGGAGTAAATCATGAAGGCGTATCAACAGATTCTGTTGGCGACAGACTTTTCCAAATTCAGCGAAATTGCGGCCCGGCGGGCTGTGGACCTGGTCGGGCATTTCAACGCCATGCTCACGCTGCTGCACGTGGTTGAATACTTCCCTGAAGATAAGCGTATTCAGCAAGGTTCCGTCAAGCTGGAAGATCTTGCCCAGCATCTGGAGGGAGAGTGTCGAAAACGGCTTGAGCAGTTGGCCAGGCGCATCCAGTATCACGCCGCTGTGCTGATTGTGCGGGTGACACCGGGCGCGGCCAAATATGAGATTGTGCAGGTCGCCAGGGAGATCCGGGCGAACCTGATCGTCATCGGACCCTATGGCCAGGGCGGGGCATCCGCTCTGCTGGGTTCCACCGCTGAGGGGGTACTGCTGGAGGCGCCTTGCGAAGTGTTGATTGTGCGCGGTGTTATGGCCGATTGAATGGCTCGCTGAGCATGCCCGGCGTGGGCCAGGTGGCGTTTATCCATTCGAGTAAACCTGATGTTCCGTCCCATCCAGTCCCGCATGGGTGATCACCCGCACCAGGTCCGCGAGTGAATGTACTTGCAGCTTCTCCATCATATTGGCGCGATGTACCTCCACGGTCCGTTGACTCAATCCCAGGTCGGCCGCGATAACCTTATTCGATTTGCCGGCAATGATCTTGTCCATGACTTCCCGTTCCCGGGGGGTCAGTGACTCGACCTGTTGCCAGACGGTCTGGCGCTCCAGTTCACTTGCCCGGATTTTGCTGCCGTTTTCCAGGGCCAGGTTGATGCTGTCCAGCAGCTCCTGTTCGCGAAAGGGCTTCTGAATGAAATCCATCGCCCCCCGGCGCATCGCCTGTACCGCCATGGGAACGTCTCCGTGACCGGTGATGAAAATGGTCGGCAGCAGAGCGCCTCGTCGGATCAGTTCATCCTGCAGTTCCAGTCCACTCATACCGAACATACGGATGTCCAGCACCAGACAACCCCAGAGTGTCGGGGTGTAACGGGTGAGGAACTCCTGGGCAGATGCGTAGGTTTCGGCGTTCAGCCCGACCGAGTCCATCAGATCGGATAGTGATTCACGAACGGCCAGGTCATCATCCACAATAAATACATTCGGGGTGTTATCACTCATGCGCTTTCTCCGGCGTAACTGGTAGGGTAAAACGGAAGGTGACACCCTGTTCAGGGTTGCGGGTAAACCAGAGGCTACCCCCATTGGCATCAATAATTGAGCGGCTGATCGACAGCCCCATGCCTAAGCCCAGCTCCTTGGTAGTGAAAAACGATTGAAACAGACCCTTTTCCGTGGATTCGCTGATACCGGATCCATTGTCACAGATGGAAACCTGCACGGTATCCTGGTCATGCCGTCCCACGGCCAGAGTCAAGATTCGCTGTTCGGGCGGCAGCCCTGTCATGGCTTCACAGGCATTTCGCATCAGATTGAGTATCACCTGCTGCACCTGTATGGGGTCGCCAATAACGGATGGCAAGCTGTGGTTCAGATCGATCTTTAAATGGATACTGTCGATACGATCATCCAGCTCTGCAAATTCGACACACTGTTTTATCAGTGCGTTGATATTGAATGATTCCCGCTGGCCGGTGGAATGTTTGGCGAGCGTACGTACTCGCTCGATAACTTCGCCGGTGCGGTGTGCCTGTTGCTCGATCGCCTCCAGAGCGATGCGCAGCTTGTCCAGGTCCGGGTTGTTCATGTTTATGCGGCGTCGGGCGGCACCGCAACGACTGAGAATGGCGGTCAGGGGTTGGTTGATTTCATGGGCAATGCCGGCCGCCATCTCACCCAATACATTTAAGCGGTCGATGTGTCCAAGCTGTTCACGATAACGCTTCGCCTCCTCTTCGGCTCGTTTACGTTTCGACACATCGATCAGGGTAGCGAGGATCGCCTCCTGTCCTATCCAGTTCACTTTGCTGGCGAGATTTTCAAGAATGATGGGTGATCCATCTCGGCGCAACGCCTCGAATTCGTAGCGTCTGGGCGGATTTCCTCCGGTCATGCGGGCCTCTGCGTAGGCGCTGAGGCGGGGCCGTTCATGGGGCGCGACAATATCCGAAACGGAATCCATCGCCAGGATTTCGGCCGGGGAGTCGTAACCGAGCATATCCGCCAGGGATTGATTCACAAACAGTGGCCGCCAGTCCCGGTGGACAAATATGCCTTCCACAGAGCCGTCCACAATGCTGCGAAAGCACTTGCCGTATTGGTACAACTCCGATTCCGTTCTTTTCTGCTCGGTGATGTCGATGATTATCCCTTCCAGCAGAGTCTCATTCCGTTTGCCCGAAGTAACCTTGTGGCCCTGCTCCCAGACCCACTTCAACTCCCCTTGTCGGGTTCTGATCTGGTAAGTGGTGGTGTAGTAACGGCCCTGTTTGATCGCTGCCTGTATCTCCTCCCATACCCGCTCACGGTCTTCCTCGATGATCAAGGATCCCAGGTTGACTCTACTCTCTGAAACCAGTTCGGCAGGGGTGTATCCGGTCAGTTTGATGGCACCCTGGCTGATGTATTCAGCGCTCCAGTTGCGGTCGTTGTGGCAGCGATAAACCATGCCAGGCAGGTTGTCCGTGATAGAGGTAACCGGGTGTTGTGTCTCGTTTAACGCCATAATTGGTTGATGACCTTTTCGCGGCTCTTTTTCTGGAGTCTTGTTCCCCGGATGGGTGGCAGATACCATTTATTAATCAACTCAATCAGCCGTTCCACAAAGTGGTGTTGCACCGGATTCACGTTCTAAGCATAGTCGACCGGGTGCTCAACGATTTATCTGATTGTGCCGAACCTGAAAAATTCCAAGCCCCGTCCCTTTTTCTGGCAGACTGAATATGCTCCTTAATGGGGTGGTGTCCGGTGAATACCGGTTCATTTTATAGTCAGGTGTGTGATCCAAAAATGACAATTGGCAAAACAGCGACTGCTTTTCACGATTTGTCTGGAATGAACCCCTGGTAACGTAACGAATATCACAGTGTCGGGAGGGGATTGGGTGAGAAATAAAATACTCGTGAGCCGGCGCAGTTGGTTATGGTGTTGGCGTTCCAAAAGCGACCGGGAACTGTACTCCGCCTATATTACTTTTTGTCCGGCAGCGACAGGGGTTTCAGGGGTCTGCCATCGGCGCGCAGGAAACCGATAAAGAACTCAAAAAAGATCAATCGGGTGGTCTGGATGAAAACCACCAATCCCTCAATACCGACCACAAGCAGGTGGCCTGTCAGCAGCGCCACCAGACGACCCGCTCCGTTCTCCATGTTATCCGCCAGCAATACAACGGTGCTGGTAAGGCCGGCATGGGCAAGCGCGAACGCGCCGATACGGATGAAAGAGAAGTTGTGCAGCAGCAGCTCAAAACCGCTCTGTAGCAGGTGGCCGATAACCGCGACCAGATCGACTTCTCCTCTGCGCTGCTGGAACAGGACGCTGCCAGCCAGATACCAGAGCAGCAGTAGTGGCATGACCAGCAGGGTGGGGTGGTGAAACACGCCGATTACGGCGGCGGTATAAAGACCCATTACCGGTGCCTCGGTGGCAAACCATTCGGATAAGGCCCCGCGCCACTTTGCTTCAATAGCAGAAAAAATCATGCTGGTCAGAATCAGTCCGCAACCGATCAGCAGGGAGACCCCGAGCACACGCAAGGGCTCGTCCAGGGGCCTGAACCAGATCACCGGCAGCAACTCTTCTACACCAAACGCCTCACCAAACAGGAGCCCGAAGATGATGGAGGAGAGTCCGCAGGGTGCCAGGAACCGGAGCTGGGAATACTTGAAGCCAAAAATCAATCCGAAGACCAGTAACATCAATCCGTGGCCCGCGTCGGGAAACATGAAGCCGAACAGCAGGGGAACCACCAGGGGAATAATAAAAGATGGATTGATCTCATTGCGTCCCGGTGTGCCGGAGAACGCTTTGAACAGGTGGAACGGACGGCTCCACCAGGTCTCCAGCATATGTACCGGGGGCAACGAAGTGGGTGGTGGTAGCGGATGACGTACCACGGCGTCGATATGGGCTTTTTTCAAGACCGATTCCACGGCGTTGGGGGCGGGCAGGGTGCTCCAGCCGGTGATCCGGCAGAATCGCCCCCGCTCGGTGACTTTGGGCGCTTTGCTGAGGAACCAATGCAGAAGCGCCACATTGGCCAGGGTCTTTTTCAGCTTGTCGCTGGCCCAATGTGCTTCGATCTGGTGCCGCAGCTCGTGATATCTCCTTTCCACCACGGCCAACCGCTCACTGACCGCCTGTTTCTGGGCGGACCGGCCAGGGGGTAGCCATTCCGGTATCTTGATCTCGATACAGGCGGAATTCTCCACCAGCTGATCGATGGCCGCTTTCTGGTCGGGGTCAGCGGCCAGCAACAGAAACTCGGTGTCTCCAAGGACAAAATAACGACAGATCGTATCGTCCAGCTTGGGGGTCAGTGGGTGGTCCCGTGGGCAGGCGTAGATCCCCTTGTAGAGGAAGTCGCCGTGGTGGGCGAACAACTCGATGCCGGTGTCGTCCTCCTGGAGTGCCTTGAGACAGTTGAACAGATGTTGCAGATCCTCCTTTTCCGATTGAAGTGCGTGCATCTGGTCCTGCAGGGATACCAGTCGGTTACCCCAGTGGCGGATGGAGGAGAGCGCCTGTTCGGCGGTCTCTTCGGGGGATTCAAGCAGCCGTGACGGGGAGACCTCATAGGCCGGTAGGGCAATCTGGTGGATTTTGCAGAAATGATCGAGTTCCGCCAAGGTGGTTCGGATCTTCTCTACGTCCAGGGGAGAAGCCAGACGGGTACTGGATTCCAGCTGCACCTCGCCGGTGGCGGCCAGCGCCTCAATGGCATAAACCGTGTCGTCACGGGGAACATAGAGTTCGAACCAGTGTGCCTCTTTGGGTCGAAAAATCTCTTTTAATTTAAATGCAGTAGGCAAGCTGAATCCCTGTTGGCCAGTAGAGCGATGTAACAGCAACCCGCTGTCCGGGGTCCGCTGCCATTATCACGTGACAGGGCGAACGGTTACAGACTTTCCTGTCCGGGGATAGACCCTGATCAATCCCCAAGGGCTGTTGTCACCGGCGGGTTGCCGGATTCTGCTGGAAAAATGGTTCGGCCTGTCGGGGATCAGCTCCGCAGATCGTGGAGCTACCAGGTAGTAACTGAATTTCTCTGGTTGGAGTTCAACTGAGTCTATAATGAGCTGTTTAGAGGGCAATAAAAAACCCCTGACATATAAATATGAAAGGGGTTTTCGAGTTTGGTGCCGAGGAGAGGACTTGAACCTCCACGGGGTTTCCCCCACTAGCACCTGAAGCTAGCGTGTCTACCAATTTCACCACCTCGGCTTTTGTCTGGTTCAGATCGCTTTTAATCGCGCTCATTTCCCAGAGGCCGCGAACTTTACAGCGACATTTAATGCTTGTCAACGGTACAATGGCATTTCTATTAAACAAATTTCAGGGAAATACCTTTGAGTAGAAGTTCACGTAAGAAAACATCCAGAGATGCCGACCCGCATCTCACCAGGGAGGCGAAGAAATACGCCAATCCTATCCCCAGTCGGGAGTTCATCCTGGAGCACCTGGCGACCGCCGGGGTGCCGATGGCCCGGCAGGAGCTGGCGGCGCAGCTGGGGCTGCACAGCGAAGATGATCTGGAAGCGTTGCGCCGGCGACTCAATGCCATGGAGCGCGATGGTCAGGTGGTGCGCAATCGCAAGGGCGCGCTCTGTATCGTCAATAGCAAGGATCTGATCGCCGGCCGTATTATTGGCCATCCCGATGGCTTTGGGTTCCTGCGCCCGGATGAGGGTGGCGATGATCTGTTTGTGTCGCCCCGCCAGATGCGCCAGTTGCTGCACAACGACCGGGCGGTGGTCCGGGTGGTGGGGCTGGATCGTCGTGGTCGCAAGGAAGCGGCGGTGGTTGAAGTGCTGGAGCGCAACAACCAGCTGGTAGTGGGCCGCCTCTATATGGATAGCGGGGTCGGTTTCGTCGTACCGGACAACAAGCGCCTGAACCAGGACATTATCATCCCCGAAGGTGAGTTCAACGGCGCCGGGCACGGCCAGATGGTGGTGGCGGAGATCGTCCAGCAGCCCACCAAACGGAGCCAACCCATCGGTCGGGTGAAGGATGTACTGGGCGAGCATATGGCGCCGGGTATGGAGACCGACGTGGCTATCTGGACCCATCAGCTACCGGTGGAGTGGCCCGAAGAGGTGGAGCAGGAGATCGCTCACCTGGGGGCGGAGGTTGATGAGCAGGCCAAGCAGGGACGGGTGGATCTGCGCCATCTGCCGCTGGTTACCATCGATGGTGCCGATGCCCGGGATTTTGATGACGCGGTCTACTGCGAGGCCAAGCCCAAGGGGTGGCGTCTGCTGGTCTGCATTGCCGATGTCTCCAGCTATGTGCAGCCCGGCAGTGCCCTGGATCGGGAAGCCCGTTCAAGGGGTAACTCCGTCTACTTCCCGGAGCGGGTGATTCCGATGCTCCCGGAGGTCCTTTCCAACGGCCTCTGCTCTCTCAACCCGGCGGTTGATCGCCTCTGCATGACCTGCGAACTCTATATCAACCGGGAGGGGCAGGTCACCCGGTCACGCTTCTATGAGGCGGTGATGCGCTCCCAGGCGCGCCTGACCTATGACCAGGTGGCGGAGATGTTGATCGAGGGCGATCCCGAGCTGTGTGCTACCCATGCCGAGCTGCTGCCGCATCTGCACCAGTTGTACGCCCTCTACCAGGTGTTGCGGGATGCCCGCAGCAAACTGGGGGCGATCGATTTCGATACCACCGAGACCCGCATCATCTTCAACCAGGAGCGCAAGGTGGAGCGGATTGTGCCGGTGGTGCGTAACGATGCCCATCGGCTGATCGAAGAGTGTATGCTGGCGGCCAATGTGGCGGCGGCCCGTTTTCTGCTACGCAAGAAACTGCCGGCCCTGTTCCGCAACCACGACGGGCCCCAGGCGGAAAAGCTGCTGGATCTGAAGGAGTTTCTCGGTGAACTGGGACTCAGGCTGCCCGGCAGTGACAGGCCGACCACCCGGGACTATGCGGAGTTGTTGGACCAGGTGCGGGACCGGCCCGATTCACATCTGATCCAGACCGTGTTGCTGCGCTCGCTGTCACAGGCGGTCTACAGTGCGGAAAATCAGGGCCATTTCGGGCTCTCGTTCCCCGCCTATACCCACTTTACCTCACCTATTCGACGTTACCCCGACCTGATCGTCCACCGTGCCATCCGGCATCTGCTGAAGGGCGGTACGGCGGAAGATTTCGACTACTCCCCAACCGAACTCCAGAGTCTGGGCGAGCACTGCTCCGCCACCGAACGGCGTGCCGATGAGGCAACCCGGGACGTCACCTCCTGGCTTAAATGTGAGTACATGATGGACAAAATCGGTGATGAGTTCGCCGGCATTATCACATCCGTTACCTCATTTGGTGTGTTTGTGGAACTGGATGATATCTTTGTCGACGGTCTGGTGCATATCACGGCCCTGGATAATGACTACTACCATTTCGACCCGGTGGGTCACCGGCTCACCGGTGAGCGCTCAGGTATGGTCTATCGCCTGGGGGATCGGGTCAGGATCAAGGTGGCCGCCGTGAACCTGGATGACCGCAAGATCGACTTTACCCTGGTGGAGGCGCTCGATGTCAGATCAAAATCCAGGCGCCGGAAAACGGGGGCTGCGGAAACCACTGGTGAAACCGGGGCCGGGGATCAGGCCGGAAAAAGCCGCCGCAAGCGGGGTAAGGGGCGCACCGCCAGTTCGCCGGCCAAGGCCAAGCAGACCGATAGCGGTAAGCCAGGTGATCAGCCTACCACCCGGAAACGGGGTGGCGCCGGTAGACGCAGAAAACCCAAGACCAGTTAATCCCGGGAGTGCGGACAATGAGTGAAACTCAGCTTGTGGCCGGGCTGCACAGTGTCAGGACGGCGCTGAAGCACGGCGCCGGGGCGTTGCTGGAGATCTGGATCGAAGGGGCCCGTAAACAGGACAGGCGGATGCGTGAGCTGATCAGTCTGGCCCGGGAGTCGGCGGTCCAGGTCTCCTACGTGAGCCGGGAACAGTTGGATGAGATGACCCGGGGATCCAATCACCAGGGGGTGGCTGCGCGCACCCGGGTGCCATCCTCGCTGGACGAAAAGGCGCTGGAAGCGCTGTTGGCCGGGCTGGATGTGCCACCGTTTCTGTTGGTGCTGGATGGGGTACAGGATCCGCACAATCTGGGCGCCTGCCTGCGCAGTGCGGATGCCGCCGGGGTGCATGCGGTAATTGCACCCAAGGATCGCTCAGTGGGACTGACACCAACCGCCTGCAAGGTGGCCAGCGGTGCCGCGGAGACCATCCCGTTTATTCAGGTCACCAACCTGAGCCGAACCCTGAAGGGCCTGCAGTCAGACCATGGGATCTGGCTGGTGGGTACTGCGGGAGAATCCGACGCCTCGCTCTATGATGCCAATCTGCAGGGAGCGCTGGCCATTGTTATGGGGGGCGAAGAGAAGGGGATGCGGCGACTGACCCGGGAGTCCTGCGACCTGTTGGTCAAATTGCCCATGGCCGGTGCGGTGGAGAGCTTGAATGTATCCGTGGCAGCCGGTATCTGCCTGTTCGAGGCGGTGCGACAACGGGCAGCGGCTCAATAGTATCCCGGTTGCATGTCCCGGTTGGGGGATGTAGAATTCGCGGTTTCCTGGCGTGGAGGTACCTCCGCGCTTTACTCCTTGCCTCACCAAATCTCAATTGGGAGGCTCTTATGATCCGTAAGGGGAAATAATGAGACACTACGAAGTTGTGTTTATGGTTCATCCGGACCAGAGTGACCAGGTTTCCGGAATGATCGAGCGTTATCGCTCACTGATTGAGGCCGATGGCGGCCAGGTCCACCGTCTGGAGGACTGGGGTCGTCGTCAGTTGGCCTATCCTATTCAAAAGCTGCACAAAGCCCACTATGTGCTGATGAACATCGAATGCAGCGCTGCGGTTCTGGAAGAACTGGAAAGCGTGTTCCGCTATAACGATGCCATCCTGCGTAACATGATCATCAAATGCGACAAAGCTATCACCGAGCCCTC
This sequence comes from Sedimenticola thiotaurini, assembly GCF_001007875.1. Classification (NCBI taxonomy): domain Bacteria; kingdom Pseudomonadati; phylum Pseudomonadota; class Gammaproteobacteria; order Chromatiales; family Sedimenticolaceae; genus Sedimenticola; species Sedimenticola thiotaurini. Next base: position 743,222 of record NZ_CP011412.1, read on the forward strand.
TCCGCTGGTGAAGTCCCAGGATGATCGTGATGATGCACCCAGATCCTCCGCTGATGACACCGACAATGCAGAAGATGCAGATAACGACAGCGGTAGTGATGAGACTGAGGCTGCTGCTTCAGCCTGATCGGGCGCTTGATTGCGGATTTTGCCGGCTAACTGCCAAGCAGAGATTGCCGGCGCAAATGAATTGAATAGAGAGAAAGATATGTCACGTTTTTTCCGTCGCAGAAGATACTGCCGTTTTACCGCCGAAGGGATTACCGAGATCGATTACAAGGATCTCAACCTGTTGAAGGCCTATGTCAGTGAAACCGGCAAGATTGTACCCAGCCGTATTACCGGTACCAAAGCCAAATATCAGCGCCAACTGGCTACCGCCATCAAGCGCGCGCGTTATCTGGCACTGTTACCTTACACTGACAGCCACTGAGGCTGTCGGTCGCCGCGTTCATGATTCAAGTGGATTACGAACGGGCACTGCTTGAAATTGCCGGATTGGAATAGATGCGGTTTATAGCATCTTTCGTGATGCGGGGCCTGACACAGGCGGTGATGTCGACCATCCTGTTGGCGGCCCTGTCGCTGGTTATTCCTCCGGCAAGTATGCTCAGTTCTGCCGTAGTCGCTCTGGTGACGTTACGGCAGGGGGCATCTGCCGGCGCCCTGATATTCGGGGTTGCCACAGTTGTCAGTGGGGGGATTGCGCTGCTCTCCCTGGGTAGCATCAGCCTGGCGATTGGGTTTCTGGTTCTGTTGTGGATACCTGCCTGGTTGCTGGCCGTGCTGCTCAGATCGAGTCGCTCGTTGTCTCTGACAGTGGTTGGCGGAATGGTGCTGGGTTTTGTGATGCTCGGCAGCCAGTTTATGGAGTCCGCTGACCCCGCTGCTGATTGGCAGCGATTACTGTCTCCCTTCGTGGAGTCATTAGTCGATGCGCAACTGGTGGAGCCGGGCCAGCAGGCGTCTCTGGTCACAACAATGGCCGGTTGGATGCCGGGGATAATCGCCGCAGGTTTTTTCCTGCAGATGGTTGTCTCGCTGCTGCTGGCACGCTGGTGGCAGGCGACGCTGTATAACCCGGGCGGTTTCCGTGCCGAGTTTCATCAGCTGCGCTTGCCCAGGGCGCTCTCGGTTGTCTTGTTGCTCGTGGCGCTTCCACTGCTTTTGCAGGGGGTGGGGCGGGTAACGCTGCTGGAGCATGCGGTGGTGCTGTTGGTGGTTGCCTGGTTTATCCACGGCCTTGCACTGGTGCATGGGCTGGTCGGCAAGTTAGGTTCAAGCAGTGGTTGGTTGATTGGTACCTATCTGCTGCTGTTATTTGCGTTGCCACACATGATGATTGCGTTGGCAATGGCTGGAATAGCAGACGCATGGTTTGATTTTAGGGCCCGTCTTGGCCCCCGTAGCCCGGGAAAGGCGAGCTGAAGATTTAATACCTGATTACAGGGGAAATAACGATGGAAGTTATTCTGTTAGAGAAAGTAGACAACCTGGGTGGTTTGGGAGACAAGGTCAATGTGAAGTCCGGTTACGGCCGTAACTTCCTGATCCCCACCGGCAAGGCCGTTACCGCCACCAAGAGCAATGTGGCCGAGTTTGAAGCACGTCGTGCCGAACTGGAGAAGCAGGCGGCTGAAGCACTGGCCAAAGCAGAGGCCCGTAAAGTCAAGTTGGAGTCACTGACTGTTACCATTGAGCGCAAGGCGGGTGATGAAGGTCGTCTGTTTGGTTCTGTCGGTACGGCGGACATCGCCGAAGCGGTAGTGGCTGCCGGCGGTGAACTGGAGAAACGGGAAGTCCGTCTGCCGGATGGCCCGTTCCATGCCACAGGCGAGTTCGATGTCCAGGTTCATCTGCACACCGATGTGGATGCCACCCTCAAACTGGTGATCAAGCCTGAAGAAGTCGCCTGATCCCGCTTTCAGGTGATAGCATAACGCCGGGGTCGATGTATGTATCGACCCCGGCGTTTTTTGTTCAGGGATCCACCGGTTCCATTGCTCTTCCCGATGTTACTGACTGGAAAGGTCACTGAACAATTTCAGATAGCCACGTTTTGCCGTATCCTTTGAATTTATTGCACCCGGAACGTCAGCCAAGCATGCAAAAACCTGTTTTTCCATCTGATATGCCCGATGAGGGCGGCAAGACCGAACAACTGCGGGTACCTCCGCACTCGATCCAGGCGGAACAGTCCGTACTGGGCGGTCTGATGCTGGATAATCAAGCCTGGGACAATGTGGCCGACCGGGTTGCGGAAGGGGATTTCTATCGCCGGGAACACCAGTTGATCTTCCGGGCTATTGAGGTGTTGGCTGATCAGCAACGGCCATTCGATGTGATTACGCTCTCTGAAGAGTTGGGGCGCCACGGCCAGCTGGAGAGCGCCGGCGGGCTTGCTTACCTGGGGCGACTGGCCAAGGATACCCCCAGTGCCGCCAATATCCGTGCCTATGCGGATATCGTGCGCGAGCGTTCAGTCATGCGCCAGCTTATCCATGTCGGCAACGAGATCGCCGATAGCGGGTTTCACCCCGATGGCCGGGATAGTTCGGAATTGCTGGACGCTGCCGAGAGCCGGGTGTTCGAAATCGCTGAGAAAGGCGCTAAGGGCAAGGGCGGTTTTGAGGGGATCAAATCACTGCTGACCAAGGCGGTGGATAAGATCGAGACACTGTTTTCCCAGGATCAACCGATCACCGGACTCAGTACCGGTTTCGCCGACCTGGATAAAATGACCTCTGGCCTGCAGCCGGCTGACCTGGTGATCGTCGCGGGGCGACCCTCGATGGGTAAGACCACCTTTGCCATGAACGTGGCGGAGAATGTGGCCCTGTTGAGCGGTAAACCGGTGGCTGTTTTCAGTATGGAGATGCCGGGCGAAGCGCTGGCTATGCGCATGATGTCCTCCCTGGGGCGTATCAACCAGACCCGGGTGCGTACCGGCAAGCTGGACGATGATGAGTGGCCCCGGCTCACCTCGGCAGTAAGCATGCTGGCGGAGACCAAGTTCTATATTGATGACACCCCGGCCCTGAGTCCTCTGGAAGTTCGGGCCCGAGCCCGTCGTCTGATGCGTGAGCATGGAGAACTGGGGCTGATCATGCTGGATTATCTACAGCTGATGCAGGTGCCGGGTATGGGTGACAATCGAACCAATGAGATCTCCACCATCTCCCGTTCCTTGAAGGCGCTGGCAAAAGAGCTCGACGTGCCGGTGATCGCGCTCTCCCAGCTCAACCGAAGTCTGGAGCAGCGCACCAACAAACGTCCCATTATGTCCGATCTGCGTGAGTCCGGTGCTATTGAGCAGGATGCGGATCTGGTGCTCTTTATCTACCGCGATGAGGTCTACCATGAGGACAGCCCGGACAAGGGTATTGCGGAGATTATTATCGGCAAGCAGCGAAACGGGCCGATCGGAACAGTTCGCCTTACGTTCCTCGGTGAATACACCAAGTTTGAAAACTTTGCCAACGATGTTTATGGAGACTCCGGTTACTGATGGGACCCACTGCACGCATCGACTTTGCTGCTCTCAGGCATAACCTGAAACGGGTGCGGGAGCTGGCCCCGAACAGCCGTGTTTTTGCCGTTATCAAGGCCAATGCCTATGGCCATGGCGTAATGCGGGTGGCGCCCTACCTGAGGGATGCGGACGGTCTCGCGGTGGCGCGGGTCGATGAAGCAATCCGGCTTCGCCAGAACGGGATGGATCAACCCCTATTGGTGCTGGAGGGCTTTTTTGGTGCTGAAGAGCTGGATGCAGCGGCAACATATGGACTCCAGGTGGCGGTCCACCAGCCGGAACAGCTGGCGTTATTACGTCAGCGTCAACTGGCAGAACCCCTGGTCTGCTGGCTGAAATTGGACAGCGGTATGCATCGGCTCGGTTTTCAGCCGGCTGCTGTGACCGCGGCCTGGCAGGCGCTGCAGGAGATCCCCTCCGTTGCCGACGAAGTGCGGCTGATGACCCACCTCTCCTCGGCCGATGATCTGGATGATCAAACCACCCTGGCCCAGATCGCAACATTGCGGCGCTTCGCTGATCAGTTCGGCTGCGCCTGTTCCATTGCCAACTCCGCCGGCATTATCAGTTGGCCGAGCGCCAGATCCGATTGGATCAGACCCGGCATCATGCTCTACGGAGCTTCCCCCATGGCGGGACAGACCGGGGAACAGATCGATCTGAAGCCGGTTATGACCCTGCATAGCGAGTTGATAGCAGTTAATCATTTTGCCAAGGGAAGCCCGGTGGGTTATAGCGGTATCTGGACCTGTCCGGAAGATATGCCGGTCGGTGTAGTGGCGACCGGTTATGGTGACGGTTATCCCCGACATGCCCCATCCGGTACCCCGGTGCTGCTAAATGGTCGCAGGGTGCCGCTCATCGGCCGGGTCTCAATGGATATGCTGACAGTGGATCTGCGCAGTCAGCCCACCGCCCGTCCGGGTGATCCGGTTACGCTTTGGGGGGCTGGTTTACCGGCAGAGGAGGTGGCGGCCTCGTCCGGTACCATCGCCTACGAACTGTTCTGTGGCGTGACCCAGCGGGTGCCGTTTGAGGAGATTAATGGATAGGGTTAACCCATGGCCGGTATAGGCAGCAAGCGAGGCGGAAAATCGATCTATATCTGCGCTGATTGCGGCGGACAGTTCCAGAAATGGGCCGGGCAATGTCCCGATTGCAAGGGCTGGAATACCCTGCAGGAGTCGGTGGCCGCTGCGGTCTCTTCCCCTAACTCCCGTTTTGCCGGCTATGCGGGTGATGCCAACCAGAACCAGATCCGCAATCTGGCCGATGTGTCGCCGGAACAGCGCAGTGGCGAGCCCACCGGCCTGGCGGAACTGGATCGGGTGCTGGGTGGTGGCCTGGTGGATGGATCGGTAATCCTGATTGGGGGTGATCCGGGTATTGGAAAATCGACCCTGTTGCTGCAGAGCCTGGCCCAACTCTCGGTGCGGCTCAAGACTCTCTACATCAGTGGCGAGGAGTCTCCTGAACAGATCAGTCTGCGAGCGCTGCGACTGGGTCTGGAGGGTGACCAGCTGCGCTTGCTGGCCGAGACCGGCGTGGAACGGATAATCGCCCTGGCCCGGCAGGAGAATCCCGCCGTGATGGTGGTGGATTCGATCCAGACACTCTATACCGAACAGCTGCAGTCGGCGCCCGGATCAGTCGCCCAGGTCAGGGAGTCGGCGGCACAACTGGTCCGCTTTGCCAAGCAGACCGGAACCACGGTGTTCCTGGTTGGTCATGTCACCAAGGAGGGCGCCCTGGCCGGCCCCCGGGTGCTGGAGCATATGGTGGACACGGTGCTCTATTTTGAGGGGGAGTCCGGCAGCCAGTTTCGTCTTATCCGTACCATCAAGAATCGTTTCGGCGCGGTCAATGAACTGGGCGTCTTCGCCATGACAGACCGGGGACTGCGGGAGGTGAGCAATCCCTCTGCCATTTTCCTGTCCCGGCATGGGGAGGCGGTTCCGGGTAGCGTGATCCTGGTGACCCGGGAGGGCAGCCGGCCCTTGCTGGTGGAGGTACAGGCCCTGGTGGATGAGAGCCCATTGGCTAATCCACGTCGTGTCACCCTTGGGCTGGAGCAGAATCGGCTCTCCATGCTGCTGGCGGTGCTCCATCGGCATACCGGTATCGCCATGTTTGACCAGGATGTTTATGTCAATGTGGTCGGTGGTGTGCGAATTACCGAGACGGCCTCCGATCTGCCGCTGTTACTTTCGGTGCTCTCCAGTTTTCGGGATCGGGTGGTGCCCCGGGAACTGGTGGCTTTTGGTGAAGTGGGGCTCGCGGGGGAAATTCGACCGGTACCCAACGGTTTGGAACGCTTGCGGGAGGCTGCCAAACACGGCTTCACCCGGGCCATCGTACCCCGTGCCAATGCACCAAAAAAACCGATAGACGGGATAGAGGTCTCTGCTGTTGACCGGCTGTCCGATGTGCTGGATCTCTATTAAATGCACTGTGCCGGCGCTGTTGGGCTGGTAGTGGCATCGCTATAGCGCCGTTTATGCAGGTGTTATCCCAGTGCAGAGAGTTCCCGCTCCAACAGTTTACTATCCCCGAGGTTCAGTTCCACCAGACGGCGCAGGTGGGCAATGCTCTCCATGTCGATGTGCACACAGCGCAGGCCCAGTCGCCCGCCTTCCAGGTGAGTGAGCTGCGCTTCCATGTCGATAAAGAACTCTTCGCCAAGACGGATATTGAGAAAGACCGTATCGCCGGATTGAACATCAACTTGATCGGTGGTCTCCAGCAGCGCTCCGTTAAGGGAGATATCAACCAACTTGCTGCAGAACAGCTTGTTGTTGTGGGAGATGGTCACTGGTGCATCGAAAAGAATCCGCTGGAAGTTGCGACGTTCATTTTTATCCGCGCTGGTCATGGAAAAAACTCCCCTCGCTGGTTGGATTGTTCTGCTGGTTTACTAACTATATAGCAGCAGACTGTTCGATCTGTTCGTGGAAACGCATTTTTATCTCACCCATCTGAATCTCATCGCCCTCGTGGAGTTGAACGCATCGATTGGCTATGGACTGTTTATTGACCAGGGGAGGCTCATCGCCTTCCAGATGGGATATATAGTAGCCGTCGTTGCGGTGGGCGATGACCGCACACTCGTTGCCGGTCAGGCCCAGTCGTGTAAGTCCCCGTTGTAGTGGAATTATCTTTCCCAGGTGCCCACCGTTCAGAATCTGGATGGTGCCGCTGGGTAAGGTGTTGAGATTATTCAGTAACTGATCAAAGGCGGTGTTTGCCGAATCATGCTGTCGCGGGGCTGGCTTGAGCGAATGGACGTTTGTCTTCAGGGTGGGACGGTTCAATTCCATGCTGTTTTCCGAAAAGAAGAGCTCATGTTTGCCAATCTGGATAACGTCCCCATGGGATAACGGGGTAGGGCTGGTGATCATTCTATGATTTACCAGCACCTTGTTATCCCTGATCGGCGTGATCCGGCACCGGTTCTCCCTTAAGGTGATCAACGCATGACGCTCGGCAATCGCCAGACTTTCTATATGGATATCCGCATCGGCGGCTCGTCCGATGGTGGCAGATGTTTCACCAAGATTGTGTAATCCGATGAAACGCCCTTTAAAGCATAAAGTTAACTTCGGCATGACAGTGATGGCTGCTTAGATTATCAATATTCAGGGAAAACTATCCATTTGGCCCCTTATTTAGCGGCCGGTGTCGCCAGGACTGTAATTGGTAACGTGAAATCGGTCACCATAGTAGCATGTCGAGCCGGTGGGAAGAGGGCCGTCGTGTCGAAAAAACAGGAGCTATATTCTCATTGTCCGGTGGTGCAACGCAACTGCTGTGCTGATTTGTCAGGTTTCCTGCGGATACTTATTGGGTTGAATGCGTACCATGCGCACCATGTTGTCCTTGATCTGCAGGATCTCCACCGGATAACCGGCCAGGAGCAGGCTGGTGCCCGGTTCCGGTATGGTCTCCATGTACTCGATAATCAAACCGCTGATGGTACGGGGACCATCCAGCGGCAGTTCCCAGTGATAGGTTCGCACCAGCTCCTTGATATTGGCGCTGCCCGAGACCAGGAAGCTACCATCCTCCTGCGGCTGAACCTCCTGCACGCTGTCCGCCGGATCGGTACTGAACTCACCGACTATCTCCTCCAGCAGATCCACCAGCGTGACCAGACCCAGCAGATCACCGTACTCATCCACGACCATGCCAATACGCTGTTTTTTACGCTGGAAATTGATCAGTTGCCGATTCAGCGGTGTGCCTTCCGGGATGAAGTAGGGTGGATCGCAGATCTCCCGGATTACCTCATGGGTCAGCCGCCCATGGGTCAGTGCGTGCATGGCCTTCCTGACATGGATAGTACCGACGATATTATCAATGCTGCCATCAAAGACCGGCAGGCGGGTATAGGCGCTGTCCTGCAGCAGTTTGATGGTCTCCTCAATGGGGTCTTCCAGGTCAATACCGTCCACTTCGTTGCGGGGAATCATGATGTCTTCCACCGCCAGCTTCTCCAGGTCAAGAATGCTGAGCAGCATTTTCTGGTGCCGCTTGGGTATCATGGCCCCTGCCTCGATGACGACTGTTCTGAGTTCTTCCTTGCTGAGTACCTGGTCATCCATATCTTCCGGCGAGACATTGAGCAGTCGAAGAATCATGTTGGCGATACTGTTCACCACCCAGACCACGGGATAGAGCAGCCGCAGCAGTGGGGTGTAGACAAAAGCAGCGGGGAACGCCAGTCGTTCGGGTTTCAGGGCGGCCAGGGTTTTCGGCGCCACTTCCGCGAAGATCAGAATGACCAGGGTCAATAAAAACGCGGCCACCGGGATGGCGCCTTCTCCACCCAGGCGCAGAGCGATCACGGTTGCCAGCGAAGAGGCCATGATATTGACGAAATTGTTCCCCAGCAGGATCAGGCCGATCAGTCGGTCCGGTCGTTCCAGCAGCCTGCTGGCGCGCACGGCGCCTTGATGTCCCACCTTGGAGAGGTGGCGCAGGCGATAACGGTTGAGTGTCATGAGGGCCGTTTCTGATCCGGAAAAAAACGCCGACAACAGAATCAGGAAGATGAGTATGCCGAACAGCACACCAATTGAGATGTCGCTCAAAGAAACTGCCTTCTATAGTATAAAGTGAGTAACATTTCTAAGCTGCCTGTTTAGTGATGTCAAGCCGGCACATCCGGTGTGATGTGTGGCGGAGCATCAGAAAGGCAACGCGGCGATGGATTCAGATACGGTAGGTAGGAGGCAGAATGCCCGGTCAGCAGGATGAACACAGCGCCAGAGGGGTCTCGTTCACTGGCGATATGCGACTTCGTTGGGAGGCGCGCAGTGCGGACAATAGCCTGGGTCTGTTGGAGATCGGGGAGAAAAATGCCCGATTGCTGAGAGCGGTGCTGGTCTCCCAGGAGATCCACAGTGAGCCGGGTGATGAGACCGGCGATCGCGGTGCTGTTGAATTGGCCCGGGTCGACGCCAAGCTTGATCTGTTGCTGGACATGGTGTCCCAACTGTTACGCCGTGAGCGGCCGAATATGATCGAGACGACAGTGACGCTCTGGCTGACAGGGGCCGCATGGAGCTGTCAGGCGGAAGTTGTGCCGGCGGTGGGGGAGCCGCTCTGGCTGGAGCTGTATGTTGATGCCCGTCTGGCCCAGCCACTGCATCTGCCGGTGGTGGTAACTGCTGTTACCGGTCGTGGCAAGGAGTCAGAGATCTCGGTTTCGTTTGATGCGCTGGAAGAATCCCTGGAGGATCTGCTTGGGAAACTGATCTTCCGCCAGCATCGCCGCATGATTGCCCAGCAAAAAGCAGAAATGAGATCGGAAAACAGTTAGAAGAAAAATTCTAATATAGTTAGTAAATACAATAACTAATAGTAATTACCTTAAATAATAATTAGAATGTGATCCTAGCCGTTTGTGTTAACAAAAATATTTATTGGGTACTTTTATGCAATGTCAGGGGATTGAGGGGCGACAATATTTTGACAATAACCCCCCAAGCTGGTTAACTCATTGCATCATTAGGTTTTTATCTAAACCGGATAGTTTAAATAGAGGCCAGGGATATTGGCAATGAAAGGAAAACTGATAGAGGCCCTCGAGATGTTGCATAACGGTTGTGTGCTGCTGGTGGATAGCGAACCGGAGCGAATCGCTTACCTTCGTACCCTGTTTGATTTTATCGATTATGAGTTTGAAGCGGCTGGTGATGCGCAGGGATTGAAACAGCGGCTGATAGAACGGAGCAAGGATAAATGTACTTCGGTATTGCTCGGGCCTGACTATCCGGCTGACGAAAGGAAGCGTCTAGTAGAGATCATCAAGAGCGAGGCCAGTGATGTCGCCATCCTTCTGTTGCGTGAAAAGGATAAGGGAATTCCAGATGGTGAGATGGAACCGCCCTGTATCGGCACGCTTTCCATTCCCACTCAATATGAAGCGTTGATCGGCCTTTTGTATAAGGCGCAGCTGTTCCAGGAGAGTTGCCAGAATAAAACCAGCGGCCACCGGCCGCTGGAGTTGTTCAGGAGCCTGTCTGGTAACAGCCGGGCAACCCGGCAGATCAATAAAATGATCGAGCAGGTAGCCGATACCGAAGCGACGGTGTTGATTCTCGGTGAGTCGGGAACCGGTAAAGAGGTTGTCGCGCGGAAGCTGCACTACAACTCTTCACGACGGGGAAAACCATTTGTTCCGGTGAATTGTGGCGCCATACCGGCTGATCTGCTGGAGAGTGAGCTGTTTGGTCACGAGAAGGGCGCCTTTACCGGCGCCATCAGCGCCCGGCAGGGTCGGTTCGAGATGGCCGATGGCGGCACCCTGTTCCTGGATGAGATCGGTGATATGAGCATGCCCATGCAGGTAAAACTGCTGCGGGTATTGCAGGAGCGCTCCTTCGAGCGGGTCGGTAGCAATAAGACCATACAATGCAACGTCCGGATTATTGCCGCCACTCACCGTAACCTGGAAGAGGCGATCAAAGAGGACCGTTTCCGGGAAGATCTCTACTATCGACTGAACGTATTTCCGATCGAAATGCCGCCATTGCGTGAGCGGCGTGATGACATCCCGGTACTGGTCAATGACCTGATTGCCCGGATTGAAAAGGAGAAGCGCGGTTCGGTACGCCTGACTCCAGCGGCGGTGATGGCGCTGACCCAGTTCAACTGGCCAGGGAATGTGCGGGAGCTGGCCAACCTTATTGAGCGTCTGGCAATCCTGTATCCCTACGGCATCGTGGATGTGAAGGATCTTCCGGAGAAGTTCCGGGTCGGTATGAGTATTACGGAATCGGTGAGCGAACTTCCCGAAGTGACGATATCGGGAGAACAGCCCGGTATTGTGGAAAGTGTTCCACGACTCCCCAATGAAGGCATCGATCTCAAGTCCCACCTGAGTAATATGGAACTGAGCCTTATACGCCAGGCACTGGATGAGTGTGATGGCGTTGTGGCCCATGCGGCAAAACGGCTCAATATGCGTAGAACGACACTGGTTGAGAAACTGCGCAAATATGGCCTTCAACGCACCCAGGAAGCGACAAATATTTGACTAGAGTCTTTCTGTTAAATATAACTCACTGAATAATAAGAAAATAAAAAATTGGCATGTTATTTGTTAGTTGACGATAGAGCGTGGAGTTTTCTCCACAAGCGTCAAATAACGGTACATGCTAATGGCAGAACATAAGATTGCCCAACGGGAACAACTCGAAGATGCCTTCCAGGTTTTTAACCAGGTGTCCGGGCAGTTGGTTGACTCTTATCAGCAGTTACAGCAACAGGTTGCCCGTCTGACCCGGGAGTTGTCCGAGGCGCGCAGTGAGCGGCTGTTGCAACTGGCTGAGAAGGAGTCGCTGGCCAATCGACTGGTTCACCTGCTGGAGACTTTACCGGCCGCTGTCGTGGTGCTGGATGGCGCCGGACTGGTGAAACAGATAAATACCGCCGCTCGCGACATATTGCCCGGTATTGATCTGAACAGTGACTGGCAGCAGATCGAGCGGTTGCATATTGTGCCGGGGCAAAAGGGGGATGAGCAACAACTCGTCTCGGGGCGGCTGGTCTCATTGACCCGGCGTTCACTGGCCCCTGAGCCCGGCACTATTCTACTGCTTCTGGATGTGACTGAGACGCGACAGTTGCAGGAGCGGATGGCGCGCCGGCAACGGCTCAGCGTCATGGGTGAGATGGCCGCCCAACTGGCTCATCAGATCCGCACACCGCTCAGTTCGGCACTGCTCTATACCTCCCATCTTTCACGTGATGATCTCAGCCCGCAGCAGCGGGAGAAGTTTTCCACCCGTTGCCTTGAACGCCTCCACCATATGGAGAGCCAGGTCAACGACATGCTCAGTTTTGCCCGCGGAGGCCAGTTTGAACGGACGCCGCTCGTTGTGCGGGAGCTGTTGATGGAACTGGTGGCAAATCTGGAGCCGCTCAGCCGGGAGCACGACGCTGTTGTCAATTACCAGTTTGAAGTCGATGAGACTACCCGGATCGACGGAAATTTCGCTGCCCTGTCGGGTGCCCTGCTGAATGTGGCGCAGAATGCATTTCAGCAGGCTGGTGGGATTGAACTGGGTGTCCAGGCCGGACAGCAATCCGGCGAGCTGTTTATCCGTATCAGTGATAACGGCCCCGGTATCCGCGTTGAAGACCAGGAGCGCATTTTTGATCCTTTCTATACCACCCGCCCGGATGGTACCGGCCTGGGGCTCGCCGTGGTGCAGTCCGTGGTTTTGAGTCACCAGGGCCGGATCAGTGTCAACAGCACGCTGGGTGAGGGTAGCTGTTTTGAAATCTGTTTGCCGCTGTCCATGGCGCATACCAGGGAGCCGGCAGGGGCGCCGGAATGTGACCCGGAGAGTGGCCTTAATGTTGTAAGGAGTCCTGCATGAGTGATGCAACGGTGCTGATTGTTGAAGACGATGCAACGCTGCGTGAGGCGTTGTGTGACACCCTTGAATTATCCGGCTATGGCGTGGTCTCCGCTGTGGATGGGAAAAGTGCGCTTAAGGTACTGGAGTCGAAACCGGTCAGTCTGGTGATCAGCGATGTGCAGATGAAACCGATGGATGGCCATCAGTTGCTGGCCCACATCCGGTCCCGTTTCCCGACCGTGCCGGTACTCATGATGACGGCATTCGGCAATATAGAGAAAGCCGTTACCGCCATGCGTAACGGTGCTGCCGACTATCTGGCCAAACCGTTTGAACCGGCGCTTCTGATTGAGAAGGTGAAAACCTGTATTAAACAGACCCAGCCGGTGGACGAGCAGGTGATCGCTGAAGATATCCGTACCCGTGAACTGCTCAATCTGGCGGGGCGGGTGGCCAGAAGTCAGGCAACTGTCTCCATCGGTGGCGAGAGCGGCACCGGCAAGGAGGTGTTTGCGCGCTATATTCACCGCCAGTCCCTCTGTAGTGACGGCCCGTTCGTGGCGATCAACTGTGCAGCGATACCGGACAACATGCTGGAAGCCATGTTGTTCGGTTATGAGAAAGGGGCCTTCACCGGGGCCTATAGCGCTGCCCCGGGTAAATTCGAGCAGGCCCAGAACGGTACCCTGTTGCTGGATGAGGTCTCCGAGATGAGTTTGCCCCTGCAGGCGAAGCTGTTACGTGTGTTGCAGGAGCGGGAGGTGGAGCGGCTGGGCGGCCGGAAGGTGATCCCGCTCAACGTCAGGATACTGGCGACCACCAACCGGAATTTGCGGGAAGAGGTGGCTGCCGGCCGTTTTCGTGAAGATCTCTTCTATCGTCTGAATGTGTTTCCCCTCCATCTGGCACCGCTGCGGGAGCGGCCACGGGATATTCTGCCGCTGGCCCGTTTCCTGTTACACCGGATCTGTCATTCACAACAGATCGCCGAACCGGTGCTTTCAGAGAAGGCCGAACAGCGGCTGATGGAGCATAGCTGGCCGGGTAATGTCCGGGAGTTGGACAATGTTATGCAGCGGGCGCTGATTCTCTGTGATGGTACTGAGATCACCCCGGATGCCCTCTGTTTCGAAATGGATCTTGCCACCTCACCCCAACCGGCGCCGGCGCCTGTGGCGGCACCCGCCAAAGAGAATCGCGGTCGTCTGAGCGAGGATCTGCGTTCCATGGAAGAGCGCATGATTATCGACGCGCTGCGGGAGGACCGGGGAAGCCGCAAAGAGGTTGCCGAGCGGCTGGGTATCAGTCAGCGCACCCTGCGATACAAGATTGCACGTCTTCGGGAAGCGGGTGTGGCCATTCCGGGGTGATATTGGTGTGTTTTCTGCATACCTTAATTTAGTGACAGAGTTTTGACGGGAACGAGAGCATGAGTACGACAACCCAAATTGATCAGATACTGGCCCAGATGCGCACCATGTCAGCCCAGGCCGCTTCTGCCCCCAAGGCAGCAGAGGAACCTGTCGCCAACAGTTTTGGTGATCTGTTGGCGGAATCGATCAGCCAGGTCAATGAAACCCAACAGCATGCCGGGGAGCTGAAAAAGGCGTTCGAACTCGGCACGGAAGATGTCAATCTGGCGGAAGTGATGGTGGCCGTGCAGAAGTCCAGCGTCTCATTCGAAGCCATGTTGCAGGTCAGGAACAAGCTGGTGGATGCCTACAAGGAAGTGATGAATATGGCGATTTAAAAAGTATAAAAAACAGAGTGATAAACAGTAATTTTAATGTAGTGAATCAATATGTGGATGGGTAACGACCGTGGCCAATGAAGATAATGCCTTGACACAAGCACTGCCAATGGGCGGATTGGGACAGAACCCGATCATACGCCAGTTGGGGGTGATGATCGGTATCGCGGCCAGCGTGGCGCTCGGGATAGCGGTGGTGCTTTGGTCCCAGACTCCCAACTACAGCATCCTTTACGCCAATATGGCGCCTAAGGATGCGACCGAAGTGGTGGCCGCGCTGGAACAGAATGGTATTCCCTACAAAATTAATGAGGCAACCGGTGCGGTCATGGTTGCCAGCGGCAAGGTCCAGGAGGCGCGGATGAAACTTGCCGGCCAGGGATTGCCGCACAGCAACAGCATGGGCTTTGAAATACTCCAGCAGGAGACCGGTTTTGGTACCAGTCGCGCGCTGGAAGCGGCCCGTTTCCACCGCGCACTGGAAGGCGAGCTGGCCCGCACTATCAGTACCCTGGCGAATATTGAATCGGCACGGGTACATCTGGCCACCCCGAAACAGTCGGTCTTTGTGCGCAATAGAAAAGAGCCCAGCGCCTCCGTGGTATTAAAACTCTATTCCGGTAGGGCGCTGGACAAGGGCCAGGTGGCGGCTATTGTGCATCTGGTGGCATCCAGTGTGCCCGAGTTGAATGCTGACCGGATCACCGTGGTTGACCATAAGGGCAATTTGCTGAGCGGGGAGATGGATTCCCGTCAGATGATGCTTACCGCCAGCCAGTTCGAATACACCCGGGAGCTGGAGAAGCACTACCAGCAGCGGGTGGAAGAGATACTCTCTCCCATTCTGGGGGCTGACAAGGTGCGGGCGCAGGTCAGTGCCGATGTCGACTTTACCGTGACCGAG
Source organism: Sedimenticola thiotaurini (assembly GCF_001007875.1). Classification (NCBI taxonomy): domain Bacteria; kingdom Pseudomonadati; phylum Pseudomonadota; class Gammaproteobacteria; order Chromatiales; family Sedimenticolaceae; genus Sedimenticola; species Sedimenticola thiotaurini. Next base: position 758,278 of record NZ_CP011412.1, read on the forward strand.
CAGACCTCAGAGCGCTTCAATCCGGATCTGCCGGCCCTGCGCAGTGAGCAGGTTAATGAGCAGTCCAGCCGGCTCTCTGCCGTGCAGGGTGTACCGGGGGCGCTGAGTAATCAGCCGCCGGCAGCCGGAACTGCACCCGAAGTGGCCACACCGCCTGAAGAGGGTGAAGCGGCGGCTCCGACCCCCCTGAACAGTACCAAACGGGCCGTCCGGAACTATGAGCTGGACAAGACGATCAGCCATACCCGGTTAGCCAGCAACAAGCTGCGCCGGCTATCGGTGGCGGTGGTTGTGGATGATCAGGTGGCGATCGCCGAAGATGGTACGGTGACGCGGATAGAACGCACCCCCGAAGAGATCAGCCGCATTACCCGATTGGTTAAGGAAGCGATCGGTTTCAATACCCAGCGGGGCGATAGTGTGGAGGTGATAAACTCCGCCTTCATGCAGCCTGTAGCGCCAGAGCCGTTGCCTGAACTGGCGATCTGGGAAGAGCCCTGGGTCTGGGATTTGTCCAAACAGCTGGGTGGCCTGATACTGGTATTGGTTCTGATCTTCTTTGTGCTGCGCCCGGCCATGAAGAAACTGACTGCACCACCCACTCTGCATCAGGTGGCCACACCGGAAGGGATCACTAGCGACGGCGCCCCTGACGCTGCTGAATCGGCTGCATCACTGGATTCTTCGGACGAGGCCATGCGCTTGCCTGGGCCAGAGAAATATGAGAACACGCTGGAAGCAGCACGCCAGATGGTTCAAGATGATCCCAAGCGGGTAGCGCAGGTAATCAGGAGTTGGGTGGCAGAAGATGCCGGAAGATAGCAACAAAATATCGGGTGTAGAACGCGCTGCAATCCTGATGCTGGCGCTGGGCGAGAAGGATGCCGCCTCGATACTCTCCCATATGGGCCCCAAGGAGGTACAGGAGTTGGGGCTGGCAATGGCCAACATGAGCAATGTCAGCACCGGCAAAATGGAGTCGGTGATGCACTCGTTTGTGGACACCCTGCGTAGTCAGACCTCTCTGGGTGTGGATTCAGACCAGTACATCCGCAACGTATTGAACAACGCCCTGGGCAAGGAGAAAGCGGGTGGCGTAATTGATCGCATTCTGCTGGGCAGGAACAGCAAGGGCCTGGAGCAGTTGAAATGGATGGATCCACGCTCAGTGGCCGAACTGATCCGTCTTGAACATCCGCAGATTATCGCCATCGTGCTCTCTTTTTTGGATTCAGATCAGGCCGCTGCGGTTTTGTCTGAATTTCCCGAGCGTATCCGGCCCGAGATTGTCATGCGTATCGCGACCCTGGATGGTATCCAGCCGGCCGCCCTGCAGGAGCTGGATGAGATTCTCGAGAAGCAGTTTTCCGGCGCCAGCAATGTGAAATCCTCCAGCCTGGGAGGGATCAAGACCGCTGCCAATATTCTCAACCTGATAGAGGGTAGTATCGAAAGCAATATCCTGGAACAGGTGGCCAGTGCCGATCCGGAAGTGGCTCAGGAGATCCAGGACAATATGTTTGTGTTTGAGAACCTGATCGACGTGGATGACCGCGGTATCCAGACCCTGATGCGGGAAGTGGCTTCCGATCAGCTGCTGCTGGCTTTGCGTGGCGCAGACGAGGGGCTCAAGGAGAAGATTTTCAAGAATATGTCGAAACGTGCTGCCGAGATGCTGCAGGACGACCTGGAAGCGGCGCCTCCTGTGCGCTTAAGCGATGTAGAGGCGGCCCAGAAGGAGATTCTGACGGTCGCCCGTCGACTGGCGGATGCCGGAGAGATCATGCTTGGAGGTGGCGGTGGAGAAGAATTCATCTAAAGTCCTTACCGGCAGCGATGCGGGTGAGGCCCAGCAGTGGCTGCCACCCAGCATGGGTGAAAAGGAGGAGAAGAGCGTGGTCAAAATGCGCTCATCCACCACCATGCTGACAGCAGAACAGCTCGAAGAGCTGCAGAAAGAGGCTTACCAGGAGGGTTTTGAACTCGGCAAAAAAGAGGGATTTGCTTTCGGTCACAAGGAGGCGCTGGAACAGGGGCAACAGCGGATCAGCGATTTGATAGGGCAGGTTGAGGCGTTGATGCAGACGCTGGATACTCCGCTCCAGGAACTGGATGAACAGGTCGAGCGGGAACTGGTCGATCTGGTGATCTCCATGGTTCGTCAGCTGGTGCGTCGGGAAATCCGGCTGGAGCCCAGCCACATCATTGGTATTGTGCGGGAATCACTCTCCATACTGCCGGTTTCGTCCCGTAATATCCGGGTACAGCTGAATCCCGAGGACGCCAAACTGGTGCGGGAGATCTATGACATGAATGACCGGGAACAGAGCTGGAAGATTGTTGAAGATCCGGTTCTGGCCCGGGGTGGTTGCCGGATTGTCACCGAAACCTCCCAGATTGATGCCACCCTGGAGTCCCGCATCTCCGCCCTGATAGCCCGTATCATGGGGGGAGAACGGGATGATGATGTCTCCATGACAGACGGCGGGGCGCGATGAGTCTGCCTGATCCGAATCGCACCCCGATCTGGACGGAGCGTCTGCGCCACTGCCAGCAACGGGTCGGCGAAGATCGGGGACTGGTGGTTGAGGGAAAGATTACCCGCATGATCGGACTGACCCTGGAAGCGGTCGGTTGCCGCGCCGCCATCGGCGGACAATGTGATGTGATCAGCAGCAGTGGCGAACACATAGAATCCGAAGTGGTTGGTTTCGCCGGTGAGAGTCTCTACCTGATGCCAACCGGAGATATCCGGGGGCTGGAGCAGGACTCCCGGGTGGTACCCACCGGCAGGGTGTGTGAAGCGGTGGTCGGGGATCATCTGCTTGGCCGGGTACTGGACGGCGCCGGACGACCGCTGGATGGTAAGGGACGCCTGCACGGGGTGGAGCGCCGGCCACTCACCGGTAAGGTCTATAATCCCCTCGCCAGAACGCCTATCCGAAAACCACTCGATGTGGGGGTGCGGGCCATTAACGCTCTGTTGAGCGTCGGTCGCGGACAACGCCTGGGCCTGTTTGCCGGTTCCGGTGTAGGTAAGAGTGTGCTGCTCGGCATGATGACCCGCTACACCGACGCGGATATCACCGTGGTGGGATTGATCGGCGAGCGGGGGCGGGAAGTAAAAGAGTTCGTGGAGAATATCCTGGGCGACGAGGGCATGGCCCGGGCCGTGGTGGTGGCCGTACCGGCCGACAACACGCCGCTTCGGCGTATGCACGGCGCCATGTTGGCCACCAGTATTGCGGAGCATTTTCGTGATCAGGGCAAACATGTGCTGCTCTTGATGGACTCCCTGACCCGTTTTGCCCAGGCCCAGCGGGAGATTGCCCTGGCGATTAATGAGCCGCCGGCAACCAAGGGCTATCCGCCTTCGGTATTTGCCAAGCTGCCGCAACTGGTGGAACGGGCCGGCAATGGTGACCAGGGTGGTGGCTCTATCACGGCTTTTTATACGGTGCTGGCGGAAGGTGATGATCAGAACGATCCGATTGCCGATGCGGCGCGGGCAATACTTGATGGGCATGTCGTACTGTCCAGGCGATTGGCCGAGAGCGGCCACTATCCGGCCATCGATATCGAGGCTTCCATCAGTCGTGCCATGAACGACATCACCGACAAGGAGCACCAGAACGCGGCCCGGGCCTTCAAGCAGCTCTATTCGCTCTATCGTCAGAACCAGGATCTGATCAACGTTGGCGCCTATGAGCGTGGTAGTGATGAGCGTATCGATACCGCGATTGATGCAATGCCGGAGTTGGAAGGGTTTTTGCGTCAGGACATGAATACCCCTGTCTCCCGCGAACAGAGCCTGGAGCAGTTGATGGCACTCTTTACTTGAGAATCGCTCTAAATAGTGCGACCTTAAAAGCAGGCCCGGACTGACCGGGCGGATCGGTGGAGAAAAAGAATGGTCCCTTCAAAAAGATTACAACCGGTTCAACGGGTAGCCCAGTCCAAGGAGGATGAAGCGGCACGTGAGTTAGGTGATTCCCGGCGTCGAATGCATGATCAGGAGGCGAAACTGGGTGATCTTAAGCGTTACCATCAGGAGTATCTTGAGCGGTTTGAAACAACCGCACGTCAGGGCATGTCTGCCAAGCAGATGCAGGAGTATCGGGTGTTCCTGGCGAAGCTCGATCGGGCGATTCAGGAGCAGGAGAAAGTGGTGCTGGCGAGCAAGAACGAGTGTGTCACCCGTAAAGAGCAGTGGCAGCAGAAGCATGTGCGTACCCAGGCGCTGGGCAAGGTGATGGACCGTTTCCGTACAGCGGAGCAGAAAGAGGTGGAGAAACGGGAGCAGGCGGAGACCGATGACCGCAACCAGCGCACACCCCGTTAGTCTGGCTCCTTATCTTCCCTGAAACCCGGCGGCCTCTTGCCGGATACCAGGTAGGCAAAGGCGATCACTTCAGCGATCGCCCGGTAGAGTGATTCGGGAATCTCATCCCCCAATGGAATCTGTGCCAGGATGGCGGCCAATTGCGGATCATTTTCCAGTGGAATGTTATGTTCCCGCGCCAACTGGAAGATCTGTTCTGCCAGTTTTCCCTCACCCTTGGCCGTGATACGGGGCGTATTCTCACCATCATAGAGCAGTGCAACGGCCACATCGGGTGTCTGGTCGTAAGTTTCACTCATGCCCGTTCATCCAACAGTGGCAAAGGGGAGGGGGGCTGGTCGGCTCGCTTGTTGGTGGCAACGCCCTGGCCGGCAGAGAGTTTTCCAACTTGCAGCCCCGCTTTGATAAATGCCTCCCGGAGAGTGGGCAGCAGTTGTTCGATACGGTTGGCGCCTTCCGGTTGCTCAGCGATAAAGTGGCTGGAGATCTCCTCTCCACTCAAACTGAGCCGGGCTGAGACCGGGCCGGTTGGCTCAATATTGAAGTTGAGAGTGACCGACCAGCGATCCCCCTCCTGCCCGGCCGGCTTGGCCTCTCTTCCAAACTGGATCAGAAACTCATCATGGCCATCAGGATGGGGGATGGGTAGCTCAAACTGCCAGAACTGCCTGGGATTGTTCTCGTCCGGCATGGATGCCAGCTGATGTAGTTGCACTCTCGCCAGGGCGCCTTCAGCCTTCTGATGCAGTTCAGCAAACAGCTTCGCCGCCAGCAGCTGCAGGGCGGCCCCTGCATCACCCCGGATGGCTGCGGAGTTTGCTCCCATCTGCAGCATCGGTTGCAACATCTCCAGCAGTTTCAGCAAGTTGCCCTTCATATCCTGCTGGGCTTCCAGGCCTTTGAGCAGATGGGGTTCCATAAACAGGCCGGACTGCAAAAATGCCTGGCGAATGGCGCTGCCTGTTACCGGCTGGCCGGTGGGCAGCAGCTGGTTGATCAGCTGACTAAGCTGCCGGGCCAGCTCATTGGTGGAGCCGCTGTTGCGGCCGCTTTGTGCAGTCAGGCCTGGCTCGCCCTGCAGGGCGCTGGCAAGCAGTTGCAGGTTGCGCTCCAGTCCATTAGGGCCGTTGGATTGTCCTGGCAACGCTTGCCCAGTCAGTTGTAGTAGTTGCTGGAAAAGTTTGCCAACTGCATTCTGGGTCCCGGCGGGGAGGCCGCCATTGGCACTACCGGATAGGGATGGGGTACTGAGTGCCTTCAGACTGTCGAGCAATTGATTCAGTGGTAGCTGTTTTGGCAGAACATCTTTAAGGGCCAGTGCCCGGGTGCTGGCGGCAGTCGCCTCCCGGACTACCTGGAACTCCGGCATGTTGCCCGACTTGACCACATCCAGGGTGAGCTGCTGGCCGGTTGCCAGTTGTATGCCGGTTTTTACCGGCACCGATACGCCGCCCACATTCAGTTGGGCAATACCTTTACTGGCTGGTGCCTCCACCACGGCCTGCACTACCTGCCCCGGACGCAACTGCTGCAAGGCGTTTGCACGGGTTTGCTCGATAAAGAGTCGTGGATTGGAAATCGGGTCCGTGATTTGCATGTCAATGTTAGGTATAAAGGGCTGATGTTAGTTTAGTTTATCGACCGACCGGTCGATAGGTTAAATTGAATCGCTTCGGCTTGGCGTGGCGATCGATAGCGTAGAGTGACAATGACAGAAAAAAAGAGCGAGTCCAAAAAGCAGAAGCTCTGGTATGTGCGGCGTGATGGTGAGATTAAGGGCCCCCACCCACCAGGCGCCATCAGGCGATTTGTCCTGCTTGGCCGGGTGCGTGTCGACGATGAGGTCAGTATCGATAAGATCGACTGGCTGCCGGTTTCCAAGGTTCCCGATGTGGTTCCCCCGGAAATCCGGAAGGCGTTGGAGATCGGGGACAAGGAACTGCTGATCACTTCCAGGCTGCGGGAGGATGAACGGAACGGCCGTGAACGTCGGGTAGCGGCCGATGATCGCACCTACCGCCAACGCAGGAAGGGGGAGCGGCGCCAGGCTGAACTGGAGATTATCCAGAACCATCGGCAGGCCAAGATAGACCTGCTGGAACGACGTCGAAAAAAACCCCTGCCACTGTTCAGCATGATTATCGTTGGCACCCTGGTGTTACTGGCTGTCGGTTTTGGAATCTACCTGGGTGCCCCGGCGTCCATACCGGATCCGGACTGTGACAGCCAACCTGCTCCCGGGGTCAACTGGCGTAACTGCAAGCTGGATGGGTTACAGCTGGAGAGCGCTGAACTGGATGGGGTGCAACTGAGTAACGGATCGGTCCGCGGGGCGAAACTGTCCGGGGGTAAATTCAATCACGGTGATATGCAGTATGTGGATCTGTCTGAATCCGACCTCAGTTATGCGGAGCTGAAAAGCGCCTCCATGAAAGGGGCTACATTGAGGTATACCGATCTCTCTTACGCGGATCTCAGTGGTGCGGACCTCAGCTTTGCCGACCTCACCGGAGCCAATCTGGGCGGGGCGGCCATTAAACAGGCCCGTCTGGATAACGCTATCTGGATCAATGGCGCCCTGTGTCAGCCCGGCTCACTGGGAAGCTGTCTGATCAAGCCCTAATTGTGGTTGTCACGCGGAGGAATGGACTCGGTCCTGTAGCGGGAGACCCGCAGAGTTTCTGACCAGTGGCCGGCCGGCAGTCCCGCCTTCAGCTTCAGCTGGGTGACAAATGTTCGGGGATCTGGAAGCTGTTCCCAGACCGACGGCAGGAATGTGCCCCGGTGATAGCCGTCTTCCAGAATCAGACCATCGACCCCCGGCTCCAGCTGTTGGATCAGTTCCTCTTCCGATCCGATCTCCAGAGGTTCTGCCGGGGTCAGCAGCGAGATGTGCAACTCCAGAAGTGGCAGTTCAGTGCCGCTTACCGGCGGGAAGCGGGGGTCTTCGAAAGCGGTCGAGTAGGCGTTGGCAGCCACATCGGCGACCACCGCCTGGGTGGCTTCCAGGTGACCAATGCAGCCGCGCAATTGGCCCCGCTTAAGGAGTGTGACAAAGGAGGCGCGCTGCTGTTGCAGGGGGGCGGAAAACTCTGTTGGGTCTACCGGCAAGGGCGTGCGCTGTTCCAGGCCGTGTCGGATGGACGCCTCGGCTATACGCAGCAGATTCTCCTGATCGGCTTTGCTCAACGGTTCGTTCGACTGCTTAACTGAACACATAGGCCCCGTACCCCACAACCCGATCACGGGGACCGGCGGTATCTCCAGAGTTGCGTAGATCCAGAGTTCTGGCTTTCAGGCCATGTTTTTTTGCCACCAACAGCAGTCCACTGACCGGTGTCCTGCCGCAGGCGCTGTGATAGGTGAGCGCCTCCGGTTGCAGCGCCTCGATGGCCTGGGAGGTTTTTTGATCCATTTCAGTGGCACTTTCATAATCCAGGTAGTGGCTCAGATCGGAACTGATCACAATCAGGTTTTCCGGCACGTCCCAGGTCTGCTCGAGAATCTCAGCCACCTGTGGTGGGCTGGCATCCCCCACCAGGAGCGGTACGATTTTAAAATCAGTCAATATTTCCTGCAGGAAAGGCAGTTGGACCTCGATACTGTGCTCATCCCGGAACGCGTCATCGTTGAGCTGCAGGGAAGGTGAGCAGGCGATTTTCCCCAGCAACTCCTGGTCGACCGGAATCAGGCCCAGGGGTGTCTCAAAATGGGTGGCCGAACTGTAGGCGATACCGCGAAACGCGACCCGATGGGCCGGTGCCAGCAGAATGACCCGGTGAATGTCGCTACTGTTCAGCAGCGTGGCATAGGCGCTGCCGGCAATGGGGCCCGAGTAGATGTAACCGGCATGGGGGGCAATCAAGGCCCTGGGTCTGGTGTCGCTGACAGGCCTGGCAGCATCAATAAATTGCTGTACTTGTCGATGCAGCGTTTCCGGTTCTGCAGGATAGAAGGCGCCTGCCACCGCCGAATGCTTGATTGTTCTGCTCATTGCGTTATCCCGACTTGTTTCATGCAACGAATATTCGATGAAATTTTACATCTAAAGTGTAGAGTATGAGTACTTAAGTGGGGGTGTAACATGCAATTGAAAGAAACGGACCATCCGACCATCTATTGGCATACCCTGGAGGATGGCCGGGTCCAATGTGATCTCTGTCCACGGGAATGCAAACTGCGGGAGGGGCAGCAGGGACTCTGTTTTGTGCGCGCTTGTCATGACGGCAAGGTGGTCCTTACCACTTACGGACGATCCAGTGGCTTCTGCGTGGATCCGATTGAAAAGAAACCGCTCAACCACTACCTGCCGGGGACTCCGGTGCTCTCATTCGGCACCGCCGGCTGCAACCTGAGTTGCCGCTTCTGCCAGAACTGGGATATGAGTAAATCCCGGGAGATGGATACCCTGGCCGATGCCGCTTCCCCGGAAACGATTGCCGCAACAGCAAAACGGCTCGGCTGTCGCAGCATCGCCTTTACCTATAACGATCCGGTCATCTTCATGGAGTATGCCGTGGATACCGCCATCGCCTGTCATGCCCAGGATATCCGGACGGTCGCTGTGACCGCCGGTTACATCAGCCCGGAGCCCCGGGTGGAGTTCTTCCGGCACGTGGATGCGGCTAATGTGGACCTCAAGTCGTTCAATGAGAGGTTTTACCACAAGCTGACCGGCGCCCACCTGCAACCGGTACTGGATACGCTGGTCTACCTCAAGGAGCAGACCCGGGTCTGGTTCGAACTGACCACCCTGTTGATACCTGGAGAGAACGACAGCGACGAAGAGCTTGACCGGATGACCCGCTGGGTAGTGGCGAATCTGGGACCGGACGTGCCGATGCACTTTTCCGCTTTCCATCCGGACTGGAAGATGCGGGATTATCCGCCCACACCACCGGCGACCCTGAGCCGGGCCCGGCAGATCGCACTGAGTAACGGTGTCCACCATGCCTACACCGGCAATGTGCATGATTCAGCGGGTGGCAGCACCTATTGCAGCAGTTGCGGCAAGCTGCTGATTCAGCGGGACTGGTATGAACTGGGCGAGTGGCATCTGACCCCTGATGGGCGCTGTGCCTACTGTGGGGAAACCTGTGCGGGAGTGTTTGAAGCGACGCCGGGTGACTGGGGCGCCAGGCGTATGCCGGTGCGCCTGGATCAAGGGATGTGAATTCGGCTGTCCGGATCACACAACAGCAGGAGATTGAGACTGGATAGGCGATCCCGGTTCCGGGATAATGCCCGCTTTTTGCAGGAAACAATACCGGCATGTGGTTCAAGAACCTCCAGATTTTCAGACTCCTTACCCCGTTCGAACTCACCCCCGAAGCACTGCACGAACAGTTGTTGGCCCGGGCGGCGAAAAGCTGTGGCAGCCTGGAGCCGGCCTCGTTCGGCTGGCAACCACCACTGGGGCGTGGGGCGGAACTGCTTACCCATGCGGCCAACGGCTGCATTATGATCTGTGCCCGGCGTGAAGAGCGGCTGCTGCCTGCATCCGTGGTGCGCGAGATGCTGGATGAGAAGGTGGCCGCTATCGAGGAGTCGGAGGCGCGCAAGGTGCGGCGCAAAGAGCGGGAGGAGATCAAGGATGAGCTTATTCACGACCTGCTGCCCCGGGCCTTTGTGAAATCCTCCCACCACTACGCCTATATCGATACGGAACAGAACTGGCTGGTGGTGGATGCGGCCAGCAGTAAACGGGCCGAGGAGCTGGTCAGCCTGCTGCGGGAGACCCTCGGCACACTGCCGGCAAAGCCGCTGGAAGTGGCCCAGTCTCCGGCCTCCGTCATGACCGCCTGGCTGAACGGGGCGCTCTCTTCGGCAGAATTCCTGGTTCAGGATGAGTGTGAACTGCGGGATACGGTGGAAGAGGGGGGCATCATCCGCTGCAAACAGCAGGACCTGGAGGGCGATGAGCTACGCATCCACCTGGAAGCCGGCAAGCAGGTGGTGAAGTTGGCCCTGGAGTGGGGCGAGCGGCTCGGATTCGTACTGTGCGATGACATGGCGATCAAACGGCTGAAGTTTCTCGATCTGATCCTGGAGGAAGCGGCCTCGGCGGAAGCCGAAGATGCCGCCACCCGGTTCGATGTGGATTTTGCCCTGATGAGCCTGGAGCTGAGGCGCTTTATCGCCCGTCTGGTGGAGACCTTTGGCGGGCTGGCAGAGGCGGAGTGAGTTTACGATTGCTCGGATAGGTGACGCCGCCGGGCGGGGTGCGGGGAGCAGCAACTTGGTTTGCATTCGACGCCGCTCACCGCGCCTTGCCCGGGGGAGTGTCCAGCGGGCTTCAGGGCAGGGTGACCGGCACCGGCGGCTGCCAGTTTTCTGCCCGGTGTTCAGCCACCACGGTGGTGTAGATGCCGCCGCGAACATTAAAATTGGCGGTCAGACGCATGAAACGGGGCTGGGTGGCGTTCACCAGATCGGTCAGAATCTGGTTGGTTACCGCCTCATGGAAGGCACCCTCGTCGCGGAATGACCAGGCGTACATTTTCAGGGACTTCAGTTCGACGCAGAGTTTATCTGCAATATATTCGATGGTGAGTTCGGCAAAGTCGGGCTGGCCGGTTTTCGGACAGAGACAGGTGAATTCCGGTACTTCTATGCGGATGGTGTAGTCTCGCTCCGGTTGTGGATTGTCGAAAGTTTCCAGGGTCTTGCTGGGTTGGCTTGGCATGTGCGAATGTTCTCGATCTGTGGAAGAAATTCGGCGATTATACGGGAGTTGTCGGCCGGTCTGAAGCCGGCGTGTCTGAGGGCTGTGAAAACCCCTGCTACGATAATTAATTATATTTAATAAACAATAAGATAAAGTTAATTTTTAAAGTGGAATAATCAGACCTGGTTCTCTTGTATCCAGGATCGCCTAGCTGTATGTTACCGAGTCTATGCGCTTAGAAAAAATCAAACTGGCCGGATTTAAATCCTTTGTCGATCCGACGACCGTGCACATACCGAGCAATCTGGTCGGTATTGTCGGGCCAAATGGCTGTGGTAAATCCAATGTGATCGATGCCGTTCGCTGGGTGATGGGGGAGAGTTCCGCCAAGATGCTGCGTGGCGAATCGATGGCGGATGTCATCTTCAACGGTTCCACCAGTCGCAAGCCGGTCGGTACCGCCAGTATCGAATTGGTGTTCGACAACAGCGATGGCAAAGCCGGCGGCCAGTATGCCCAGTACAGCACCATTTCCGTCAAACGCCAGGTCTCCCGGGATGGCCAATCCAACTATCTGATGAACGGAGTGCGTTGCCGCCGACGCGACATCACCGATCTGTTCCTTGGTACCGGCCTGGGTCCCCGCAGCTACTCCATTATTGAACAGGGTATGATTTCGCGCCTGATCGAGGCCCGGCCGGAAGATCTGCGCGCCTTCCTGGAGGAGGCCGCCGGTATCTCCAAATACAAGGAGCGTCGGCGGGATACGGAAAACCGGATCCGCCGCACCAAGGAGAATCTGGATCGACTGAATGACCTGCGGGAAGAGATCGCCAAGCAGCTCCAGCACCTGCAACGCCAGGCCAATACTGCCGAGCGTTACAAGGAGTACAAGGAGCAGGAGCGCCGGCTCCAGGCGGAACTGCTGGCGCTGCGTTGGCGTGCCATGGATGAGGATATCAAGCGGCGCGACAAGGAGATTCTGGAGAAAGAGACCGACCTTGAGGCGGCCATCGCCAAGCAACGGCGCCTGGAAGCGGAGATCGAACGGGACCGGAGTGCACATACTGAAGCGAATGACAATTTCAACGAGGTGCAGGGCCGTTTCTACGCGGTGGGCAGTGAAATCGCCCGCCTGGAGCAGTCGATCCAGTACGCCAAGGAGAGCCGTGCCCAGTTTGAACACGATCTGCACCAGACCGAGCAGGCCTGGCAGGAGTCCAGCGATCATCGTCAGCAGGATGAAGCGCGCCTGGCAGAGCTGAACGCCAACCTGGCGGAGCAGGAGCCTCTGCTGGAGCAGGCCCGGGAGATTGAACAGGAGTCAGTGGCCCGGCTGGCTGAAGCGGAACAGGCTATGCAGGCCTGGCAGAATGAGTGGGAGCAGTTCAACCATCAGGCGGCGGAGCCGGCCCAAACGGCCCAGGTGGAACGCACCCGTATCAATCACCTGGATGAAAAAAGCAACCAGACCCAGCGCCGGCTTGAGCGTTTTACCGAGGAGCTGGAGCGACTGAACGATCCGCAATTGATGGAGAGTATCGAGAATCTGGAGCTGCAGGAGCAGGAGCGGGAAGAGCAGGCCGCATTGCAGCAGGAGAAGCTGGCTGAGGCGGCGGAAAAAATTACCACGCTCCGTCAGCAGAATCAGGTCGCCGGGCAACTGCTGGATGAGGCCCGTGCCGCCCTGCAGACCGCCCGGGGCAGATACGCCTCCCTGGAGGCGCTGCAGCAGGCGGCTTTGGGCAAGCAGGAGCAGGCGGTCACCGAGTGGTTGGAGACCCAGGAGTTGGGCAACGCCTCCCGGCTGGCTCAGGAGATCGAAGTGGAGGATGGCTGGCAACAGGCGGTGGAGACTGTACTGGGCTTCCACCTGCAGTCGGTCTGCAGCGATGGTTTAGCCAATCTGGAATCGGTACTGGATACCCTGAAGAGTGGTTCACTCTCCCTGTTCGATACCAGTGTCAGGGCTGAAAACGGGCCGGCTACAGCCGATGCTCTGTCCAGGCGGATCCAATCGCCCTGGCCACTGGAGAGCCTGCTGGCGGGTGTTCGAACCGCCGACAACCTGGCCCAGGCGTACACCCTGCGTGACAGCCTGAAGCCGGGGGAATCGGTCATTACGCCGGATGGTGTCTGGCTGGGCAGGAACTGGCTGCGCCTCAACCGGGGTGAGGATGAAACCTCCGGTGTGTTGGCGCGGGAGCAGGAGATCCGTCAGCTCGGGGAGCAGATTGAACAGCTTCTGGACCAGGTGGCGCAGACCGAGGCGACCCTGGCTGATGGGCGTGAACAGTTGCGCATGGCGGAACAGGAGAAAGAGCAGGCCCAGAAACAGCTTGATGAGATCAAGCACGGCATCTCGGAGTTGCGCTCCCAACTGGCTGGAAAGCGTACCCGGGCCGAGCATCTGAAACAGCGCGGTGAATCCATACAGCGGGAGATGGAGGAGTTGCGTGCCCAGGCGGAGCAGGACCGGGAGGAGCTGGAGCTGTCCCGGGCCCGACTGCATGCCGCCCTGGAGGAGATGGAGACTCTCAGTGAGCGCCGGGAACGGCTGGTGGAGCAAAGGGAAAGCCACAACAGCCTGCTCAGTGAGATCCGGGAGGAGACCGCCCGCCAACGCAACCAGTCCCACAGTATCGCCCTGCAGATCGAATCCATGCGTAGCTCACAGGCGTCCCTGACCCAGAGTCTGGAACGGATGCGAGGGCAACTGGCCCATCTCACCGCCCGTCGAGAAGAGCTGAAACAGTCGCTGGAAGAGGGGCAGGAGCCGCTGCTGGAGAAAGGCGAGGAGCTGGAGCGGCAGCTGGCCCTGCGAGTCGAGGTTGAAGCCGAGCTGGCCAAGGCGCGAACCACCCTGGAAGAGATTGATGCCCGGGTCCGCCGTATGGAGCAGGAGCGCTCCGCCTGCGAACAGGAGGTAATACGCCAGCGCACCAGCATGGATCAGGCGCGGATGGCCCGGCAGGAGGTGCTGATCCGTTGCAAGACCCTGGAAGAGCAGCTGAAAGAGACCGGTTTTCAGCGCGAACAGCTGTTTCTTGAACTGCCGGGCGAGGCCACTATCGAGACCTGGCAGCAAAATGTGGAACAGATGGAAGCCCGTATCCGGCGTCTCGGCCCCATCAACCTGGCGGCCATCGACGAGTTCCAGGAGCAGTCTGAGCGGATGAATTACCTGGATGCCCAGCACGCTGATGTGACAGAGTCGCTGGAAACGCTGGAGAACGCCATCCGAAAAATTGACCGGGAAACCCGTACCCGTTTCAAGGAGACCTTCGACAAGGTCAACAGTGGCTTGCAGGAGAAATTCCCCAAGCTGTTTGGTGGCGGGCACGCCTATCTGCAGTTGACCGGAGAGGACCTGCTCGATACCGGCGTTACCGTAATGGCTCGACCGCCCGGCAAGCGCAACTCCAGTATCCATCTGCTGTCCGGTGGTGAAAAGGCGCTCACCGCGGTGGCATTGGTATTTGCCATTTTTGAACTGAATCCGGCGCCCTTCTGTATGCTGGACGAGGTGGATGCACCGCTGGACGATGCCAATGTGGGGCGTTTCTGTGAACTGGTCAAGTCTATGTCGGAGCAGGTGCAGTTTATCTTTATCAGTCACAATAAACTGACCATGGAGATAGCCAACCAGCTTACCGGTGTTACCATGCATGAGCCGGGTGTATCGCGCCTGGTGTCAGTGGATATCTCTGAAGCGGCCGAGCTGGCCGCGATGTAACCCAGGACCCCGGGTGTGATCGATTTAACCAAAAAGCTTACAAAAACCGGGTTGGGCGCTGTACTATCAACAGCCACCACCGTGACATTTGTGAATCCGTAAACGAATGGATGCCGATATACTACGTCTGATTCTGTTTCTCGCCGGCGTGGGCCTGATTCTGGGGATCTATTTCTGGGATCGCCATAAAAAGGTCAATGCCCGGGTGCATGCCATACGCAAAGCGCAACAGGAGCGATTTGAGTCGCCTGATGTGCCGGCTGAACGGGTCGATCCCCACTGGAGTGACGCACCAGAAGATGGGGCGGATGACCGGCAGCCGGTTGAACCGGCCCTCACCGAGGCCCTGGACGATGACCAACTGGAGACAGAACTCAGGCAACTGGATAGCGTGGCCCACGAACCCGCGGACCAGGTGGATCCTGCCATGCAACAGGAGTCTTTCTCATTTACCGCCGAAGACCCCGATGATCAGCTGGATGAGCTGCTTCAGGAGGGTCTCCCGGGACTGATACTGCAGATCCACGTGGTGGCGACAAACGGACACTTCTCAGGTGAACAGATAGAGCAAGTGGCCCGGGATGTGGAGCTTGAATACGGCGACATGAATATTTTTCATCGCTATGACACCAGCGGCAGCAAGCGCCGGGTGGTCTTCAGTATGGCCAGCATGGTGGAACCGGGCGTGTTTCCGCTGGACAGGATGGAGGAATTCACCACGCCTGGTCTGGCGCTGTTTGGTCAGCTTCCCGGGCCGAAGGATGGCTTGGTTGCCTTCTCTGATATGCTGTTTACCGCGGAACGGCTGGCGGCCCTGCTGGATGGGGAGTTGCAGGACGAGACCCATAGTGTTCTGAGTAAGCAGACCATTGAGCATATTCGGGAACGCATCCGGGAACACCGCAGACAGCTTCAGCTGGCCCTTAGTAAACGATGACAATACCTGCCGAGATCCAGCGTCGCGTAGAGCAGCTGCGCGAGCAGCTCAACCAGCATAACTACCGCTATTACGTTCTGGACGATCCCGAGGTTCCGGATAGTGCCTATGACCGGCTGATGCGTGAGCTTCAGGCGCTGGAGCAGCAATATCCGCAACTGATCGATCCCGCTTCCCCTACACAGCGGGTCGGTGCCCAGCCCCTGGAGGGGTTCGGCGAGGTACAGCACCGGATTCCGATGTTATCGCTGGATAACGCCTTTTCCGAAGAGGATATGATCGATTTTGATCGACGGGTCCGGGAGCGCCTTGGGGGTGTGGAAAAGGTTGTCTATACCGCAGAACCGAAACTTGACGGTCTGGCGATCAGCCTGCGCTATGAATCCGGCCTGCTGGTACAGGCATCCACCCGAGGAGACGGCAGCCGGGGCGAGGATGTGACCCTCAACGTCCGAACCATCCCCTCTGTACCGCTGCGATTGCTGGGCAGTGACTGGCCGGAAGTTTTGGAGGTGCGGGGGGAGATCTATATGCCCCTGGCCGGTTTTGCCAAGCTCAATGAGCAGGCCAGGATCCGCGGGGAGAAGGGTTTCGCCAATCCACGCAATGCGGCGGCCGGCAGTCTGCGGCAACTCGATCCGAAAATCACTGCGCAACGTCCGTTGGCCATGTACTGCTACGGTTTTGGCGAGATCACGGGCGGCCCGCTGGCAACTACCCAGAGTGAAAGCATCCGGCGTTTAGCCGATTGGGGCTTGCGGGTCTCACCGGAGATGCGCACGGTGGAAGGAGCGACCGGCTGTCTGGATTATTATCGGGAAATCAGTGAACGACGCCCCACCCTGGATTATGAGATCGACGGGGTGGTGTTTAAGGTGGATAACCTGGAGCAACAGGCGCAACTGGGCTTTGTCTCCCGGGCTCCCCGTTGGGCCATTGCGCAGAAATTCCCCGCCCAGGAGGAGATGACCCGCCTGTTGGCGATCGATATCCAGGTGGGCAGGACCGGGGCACTGACCCCGGTCGCCCGGCTGGAGCCGGTCAACGTGGCCGGTGTAACGGTAACCAATGCCACGCTGCATAATGAAGAGGAGATCCGGCGCAAGGATATCCGGGTCGGTGACCGGGTGGTTGTTCGCCGGGCAGGGGACGTGATTCCCCAGGTGGTACGTTCCATTCCTGAACAACGGCGCAGCGATCTACCAGTGTTCAGGATGCCTGAGCAGTGTCCGGTCTGTGGTTCTGACGTAATTCGTGATGCGGATGAAGCGGTGGTCCGTTGCAGTGGCGGGCTGTTCTGTCCCGCCCAGCGGCGCCAGGCGATCCGGCATTTTGCTGCCCGCCGGGCCATGGATATCGAGGGGCTGGGAGACAAACTGATCGATCAGTTGGTGAGCCGCGGTATGGTGGAGACACCGGCAGACCTGTTCCATCTTCGGTTGGAAGAACTGGAGCAGATGGAACGGATGGGTCGCAAATCCGCCACCAATCTGCTGGAGGCCCTGGAGAAGAGCAAGCAAACCAGTCTGGGGCGTTTTCTGTTCGCCTTGGGTATCCGGGAGGTGGGGGAGACCACCGCCCAATCCCTGGCCAATCACTTTGGTGACTTGGAGCCGATCATGCAGGCGGATACGGAAGCGCTATTGCAAGTGCCGGATGTGGGTCCAGTGGTGGCCCAGCACCTGATCACCTTCTTTCGCCAGGAACACAATCGCGAGGTGATTCAGGCGCTGATTGATGCGGGGGTGAGCTGGGAGCCGATTGTCGTGCCTGATGCCGAGAGTCTGCCACTGGCCGGCAAGGTGTTTGTGATTACCGGAACCCTCAGCCAACCCAGGGATCAGATAAAGGCACAGTTGATCGCACGGGGCGCCAAGGTAACCGGCAGCGTCTCGAAAAAGACCGATTATCTGGTGGCGGGTGCCGAGGCCGGCTCCAAACTGGCCAAGGCAGAATCACTGGGTGTGGCTATTCTGGATGAAGCGGGGCTGGCCCGGCTGTTGGAGCTGTAGGCTGACGTAGCCAGGATTCCGCTGAATCTATCTAACCCATTGTTTTTATTGTTTACTTGTGTCCTGTTTAGGGCTAAGCTGTGCGGTCATTTTTTTCCTGCCCTGTTTTGTATTTCTGGAGACTCCAGTGAGTTCAGCCAAAAACCTGATTTTTCATATTCGGCCGGGAGGTAGCCTGAAGGGTACCCTGCGTGTGCCGGGTGACAAATCGATCTCGCACCGTTCGATAATGTTGGGGTCACTGGCCGAGGGGACGACCCATATCAGCGGGTTTCTGGAGGGCGATGACAGTCTGGCGACGCTGCGGGCGTTTCGTGCCATGGGCGTGGAGATCAGTGGCCCGGTAGATGGGAACGTGGCGATTCAGGGAGTCGGTATGCATGGCCTCAAACTGCCAACCGGTCCGTTGGATCTGGGTAACTCGGGTACCTCCATGCGCCTGCTGGCCGGATTGCTGGCCGGGCAGGGGCTGAAACTGACGTTGATCGGTGACCGTTCGCTCTCCAGTCGGCCGATGCGCCGGGTGACCGATCCGTTACGGAGCATGGGGGCGCAAGTGGAGACCACGGAACAGGGAACGGCGCCCCTGACCATATACCCGGTGGACCACCTGAACGGAATCGATTATCCGCTGCCGGTCGCCAGTGCCCAGATCAAGTCCTGCCTGCTGCTGGCCGGACTCTATGCCACAGGAGAGACCCGGATAACCGAACCGGCGCCTACCCGGGATCACACCGAGCGAATGCTGAGTGGCTTTGGCTACCCGGTTCAGCGCAGCGGGGCAACCGCCGCCCTGCAGGGAGGCGGAAAACTGACGGCCTGTGATATCGATATTCCGGCGGACATCTCTTCGGCGGCTTTTTTTATGGTTGGCGCCAGCATTGCACCCGGATCGGATGTTCTGCTGCAACACGTGGGAATCAATCCGACCCGGGATGGGGTCATCAATATCCTGCGACTGATGGGGGCTGATATCGAGGTTCTGAACCAGCGTGATGTGGGTGGCGAGCCGGTGGCGGATCTGCGGGTCCGTTCTGCGGATCTGCACGGTATCCGTATACCAGAAGATCAGGTTCCCCTTGCCATTGACGAGTTTCCGGCTCTGTTTATTGCCGCAGCTTGTGCCCGGGGTGAAACACTCCTCACCGGAGCGGAAGAGTTGCGGGTCAAGGAGAGTGACCGTATTCAGGTGATGGCTGATGGTCTGGCCGCTGTAGGTGTGGAGGCAATGCCCACGCCTGGCGGGATCGTGATTCAGGGTGGCCGGATAGGTGGCGGCAGAATCAACAGCCATGGTGATCATCGGATCGCCATGGCGTTTGCCATGGCTGCCCTGCGCTCCGAAGGTGAGATTCTGATTGATGACTGCAGCAATGTGAACACCTCGTTCCCGGGGTTTGTGGCGCTGGCCTCCGGCGCCGGACTGGATATAGAGCAGAGCGAGGAGAATTGAATGGCTCCCATTATCACAATCGATGGGCCAAGTGGCTCCGGAAAGGGGACCATCGCCAGCCGACTTGCCGGGATTCTGGGATGGCGTTGTCTGGATAGTGGGGCGCTTTACCGGCTGCTGGGATACGCCGCAGGTCAGGCTGGTATCAGTCTCGATAACGCCGATGAACTGGCCCGATTGGCCCTTGATATGCGTATTGAGTTCCGGGATGGCCAGGTGCTGCTGGATGGTGAGGATGTCACTCTGGCGATCCGCAGTGAGCAGGCAGGCAATGCCGCTTCCAAGGTGGCTGCGCTGCCAGAGGTTCGGGCGGCGTTACTGGCCTGGCAGCGGGCGTGTGCCGTTGAGCCGGGACTGGTAGCGGACGGCCGGGATATGGGCAGTGTGGTTTTCCCGGGGGCGGATGTGAAGATTTTTCTTGATGCCAGTGCGGAAGAGCGCGCTCAACGTCGATATAAGCAGTTGATAGAGAAGGGTTTAAGTGCTAATCTACAGAGTCTGGTTGCGGAGATTCGTGAACGGGATGACCGGGATCGTAACCGCAGTGTAGCGCCACTCATGGCCCCGGAAGGGGCGTTGATTGTGGATTCAACTGCACTCTCTATTGATGAGGTGCTGGAGAGAGTCCTGGACCGGGTCTATCAGATCCTGCCGGAACTCAAGTGACAGGTGGCCCGTTAAGGGCTGTTTTTTTAACTTCAACCCCGTCGGCCTGAAGATTTTATACAGGTCGATACAGTAATCGGTTCGCCGATTAGGATTATTAACCCATGACCGAAAGCTTTGCTGAACTTTTTGAAGAGAGCGTCGCGCAAACTCAGCTGCGCACCGGTGCCATTATTGTCGGCACCGTACTGGAAATCACCAATGACGCCGTAATTGTCAATGCCGGACTGAAATCCGAGGGTGTTATACCCAAGAGCCAGTTTCTGAATCTGGATGGAGAGATTGAAGTCGCCGTTGGTGATCAGGTCGAGGTAGCTCTCGACGCTGTCGAAGATGGATTCGGTGCAACCCGTCTTTCCCGTGAAAAGGCCAAGCGCCATCACGCCTGGAAGGTCCTCGAGACAGCATTTGAAGCAGAGGAGAACGTAACCGGCCGCATTAATGGCAAGGTTAAAGGTGGCTTCACTGTTGAGTTGGGCGAGATTCGCGCCTTCCTCCCCGGCTCACTGGTCGATGTTCGCCCGGTTCGGGATACCACTTACCTGGAAGGTAAGGACCTCGAATTCAAGGTAATTAAACTGGATCAGCGTCGTAATAACGTCGTGGTTTCCCGTCGTGCCGTTGTTGAGACTGAGTACAGTGCTGAACGTGAAGCGCTGCTGGAGAGTCTGCAGGAAGGCATGGAGATCAAGGGTATTGTCAAGAACCTCACCGACTATGGTGCTTTTGTGGATCTTGGTGGTATCGATGGTCTGCTGCATATCACCGATATGGCCTGGAAGCGTGTCAAGCATCCGTCCGAAGTGGTGGAGATCGGTGATGAAATTACCGTTAAGGTGCTTAAGTTCGATCGTGAGAAACAGCGTGTGTCACTGGGTCTGAAACAGATGGGTGATGATCCCTGGACCAATCTGGCTCGCCGTTATCCGGAGAACACCCGTCTGTTCGGTAAGGTGACCAACCTGGCTGACTACGGCTGCTTCGTCGAGATCGAAGAGGGTGTTGAAGGTCTGGTTCACGTCTCCGAGATGGATTGGACCAATAAGAATATTCATCCCTCCAAGCTGGTTCAGCTGGGCGATGAGGTTGAGGTCATGGTTCTGGATATCGACGAGGAACGTCGTCGTATCTCCCTGGGCATGAAACAGTGCAAGAACAACCCCTGGGAAGAGTTTGCAGAGACCCACAAGAAGGGCGATCACGTCACTGGTAAGATCAAGTCAATCACCGATTTTGGTGTGTTCATTGGTCTCGAAGGTGGAATCGATGGTCTGGTTCACCTGTCCGACATCTCCTGGGATGAGGCCGGTGAAGAGGGTGTTCGTGACTACAAGAAGGGGCAGGAACTGGAGACTGTTGTACTCTCCGTGGACCCTGAGCGTGAACGTATCTCCCTGGGTATTAAGCAGCTGGACAAAGATCCCTTCTCGTCCTACCTGGCAAACAATGCCAAGGGCGATATCGTCAAGGGTATTGTCAAAGAAGTCGATAAACGTGGTGCGGTCATCACCCTGGCTGAAGGCATCGAGGGCTATCTGCGTAGCTCCGAGATCTCCCGCGACCGGGTGGAAGATGCACGTGCAGAGCTGAAAGAGGGAGATGAGATCGAAGCTCGTTTCCTGGGTGTGGATCGAAAGAATCGCACAATTACGCTCTCCGTCAAGGCGAAAGACTTTGCTGAAGAGCAGGAAGCGATCAAGTCCTATTCTAGTGCACCTACCGGCACCGCCACACTTGGCGATATGCTGAAAGCACAGATGGACGAAGCATCCAAGAAATGATCTGTTGCGCTAAACGCAGTTGATCGAAGTAAGCCGGGACCCGATATCGGGTCCCGGCAACATCGAGGGGATTCAAAAAGAATGACAAAATCTGAATTGATTGACGTCATCGCAAAAGAACAGAGCCACCTTGCATACCGCGATGTGGAGTTGGCTGTGAAGTGCATGCTGGAGCAGATGAGTCAAACCCTGGCTTCCGGAGAGCGTATAGAAATCCGTGGTTTTGGTAGCTTTTCTCTTCACTTCCGTCCACCAAGGCAGGGGCGTAATCCGAAGACCGGTGCATCGGTAGCACTGGCCGGAAAGTATGTGCCGCATTTTAAACCGGGTAAGGAACTGCGCGAGCGGGTAAACGAAAGTGCCGCCAGTGGCTCCAAAATTACCGGCTAACCTGATTCGGTTCGTTGAGAGTCCGTGTTGTTTAATCTGGAAGTGATGCTTCCAGATTAAATCTTCAAACAATTCTTATTGATAAGCTTTTTTCTTTTCTGACACAGGCGGCCCCGCCATGTGTGTTGCCCGAATTTTCGGGTACGTCTTCAAAGCGTCGAATCCATGAATGGCTAAATAGTGCCGGGGAAAGCTGGACAGGCCGTTATGGATCTTAATCCTCACCACACCTGCCAAGCACATGATTTGTGACGGATGAGCCCCTTTAAGTAAGCCGAATGATCTTAGCTTACTGTCGGGCTGTTTGATCAGAACAGATGGTAGGCCGGGTTGGTGTGCGGGAGTTGTTCTGGTTCCAGGCAACGGACGCCCTTAACCCGGCATCTGGTGATCTGCAGGTGAGGTCTCGATTCTGCAACTAAACGGATACAGCCATAGCCAACAAGTAGACAGAAGTTACTACCGCTACAGACAGCAGATGTAATCGGGACTCGGAACGGGACGGCCTGGTGTTCGGATTACATGCCATCAAGCTGCTAATCTGATCACGAACCTGGTCTTGCATGATATAACCGTTTTTACATTTCATGGAGTGCACCTAACGAGTCAACTGTGAAGTTAATTACGCCTTCCTTGCCCTGGTATGTGAAACGTCAGGAACATCCTTGTTCTCTAATGGTTCTATAATAGCTCAACGAGAACGAAAAGAGAACTATTTTGTTTGACGAGCATGCTTAGTGAATGATTTCAAGTGCTTAACCCACATCTCGTGATCCGGTTTTTAAACTGGTGGAAGGTGGTATGGATTTCTGGCAGGGTTTAGACGATCTCCTATATAATTCAGCTCCAGATGATCGGGACGTTATGACGCTATGCAGAACAGGAATATCGATGCTTGTGTAGAGGCGATATGTAACAAGGGGTGTCGGGTGGTTCGGCATGACATCGAATTGCTGGAACAGGGGCGGATTCTGCCGGAGCTTGTTCACTTGACTCCTCAGTCGCGTCAACAGGTGTTGGAAGAGCTTAAAAGCATCATGTCGGTTTATGGCGATAGCTGCCGGGTTTAATATGCATCGATGCCATACCTGGAAAGTCCGAAGAGCTGGTCCGCTGATTCAGAGATTTAAATTCAAATGAGCCGAGCCTGACAGCTCGGCACTGTTTTATTGTGCGTTGGTGTGAACCAGGCACACAACCGGAATCATGGCTGTAATGCAGAAAATAGTTAGCAAGATTGCTGAAGAGTTGAGTGTCGCTGCCAACCAGGTGGCGGCAGCGGTAGCGTTGCTGGATGAAGGCGCGACTGTCCCTTTTATTTCACGTTACCGTAAAGAAAAAACCGGCGGTCTGGATGATACCCAGTTACGAAATCTTGAAGAACGCCTGGGTTACTTGAGGGAACTGGAGGCTCGGCGTGAAACTGTCCTTAACAGCATCCGGGAACAGGGTAAGCTGACTGAAGCACTTGAGCGGGATATCCTTTCGGCTGAGACCAAAACCCGACTTGAAGATCTCTATCTGCCCTATAAACCGAAGCGCAGAACCAAAGCCCAGATTGCTCGCGAAGCAGGCATCGAACCCCTGGCGCTGCTACTGCTCTCCGACCCTACACGGGATCCCGCCACAGAGGCATCCGCCTATCTGAATAGTGAAGCCGGTTTCACCGACAGCAAGCTGGTGCTTGATGGCGCCAAGCAGATTCTCATGGAACGCTTTGCTGAGAATGCCGAGCTGCTGGGTAAGCTGCGTGAATACCTGTGGAACGAGGGTGTGCTCAAATCCCAGGTGGTAAAGGAGAAGGAGCAGGAGGCGGCCAAGTTCAAAGATTACTTTGATTACGCCGAGCCGATTAAACAGATTCCATCACATCGCGCACTGGCACTGTTTCGGGGACGCAATGAAGGCCTGCTGAATCTGGAGCTGGTTGTCGATGAAGAGATAACCGGCACATCTCCCTGTGAGATGACTATTGCCCAACAGTTTGGAGTAGAAGATCAGGGGCGTGCTGCGGATGGCTGGTTGAAAGAGTGTGTTCGCTGGGCTTGGCGGGTAAAAATCTTCAGCCACCTTGACCTGGAACTTAAGATGCGGCTGCGTGAAGCGGCAGAAGAAGAGGCGATTCGGGTGTTCGGTCACAACCTCAATGACCTGTTGCTGGCTGCCCCGGCAGGAAATCTGCCGATTTTGGGACTCGACCCCGGTTTGCGAACCGGAGTCAAAGTCGCTGTGGTGGACACCACGGGTAAAGTATTGGATACCGATACCATCTACCCGCATGCACCAAAGAATCAGTGGGACGCTTCGATCAATTCCCTGGCGGTGCTGTCGAAACGTCACGGCGTTCGTCTGGTGGCTATCGGGAACGGTACCGCTTCAAGGGAAACAGACCGGCTAGTGGCCGATATGATAAAGCGTCATCCCGAACTCAAGGTTCAGAAAATCATGGTTAGTGAAGCGGGTGCGTCTGTCTATTCTGCTTCTGAGCTGGCAGCGGCTGAGCTGCCGGAGCTTGATGTGACCCTGCGTGGTGCAGTATCAATTGCCCGACGCTTGCAGGATCCGCTGGCGGAGCTGGTGAAGATTGATCCTAAGGCGATTGGTGTTGGTCAGTATCAACATGATGTCAACCAGACGCGCCTGGCCCGGCAACTGGATAATGTTGTGGAGGATTGTGTTAACTCCGTAGGTGTTGATATCAATACCGCTTCTCCCGCATTGCTGGGACAGGTTTCCGGGTTAAACAAAACCCTGGCGGAAAATATTGTCAGGTATCGTGATGAGCATGGTGCGTTCAAGAACCGGAAAGCGTTACTGAAGGTGCCCAGATTGGGTAACAAAAGTTTTGAACAGGCCGCTGGTTTTCTGCGGATCAATGCTGGTGATAATCCACTTGATGCCTCCGCGGTGCACCCGGAGGCCTATCCGGTTGTTGAGCGGATTCTGCACAAGGCTGGCCGCCGGATCCAGGATGTTATTGGCGATCGGGCATTTCTTCGCACCCTCAGGCCAGAACAGTTTACCGATGAAAAGTTCGGCGTGCCGACGGTGACGGATATTATTGCCGAACTGGAGAAGCCGGGGCGTGATCCCCGCGGCGAGTTCAAGACTGCCAGTTTCCAGGACGGGATCGAGAGCTTGTCTGATCTGAAGCCCGATATGATTCTGGAAGGTGTTGTTACCAATGTCACCAATTTTGGTGCCTTTGTTGATATTGGTGTGCACCAGGATGGGTTGGTTCATATCTCTGCCATGGCGGAGAAATTTATCAAGGATCCCCGGGAAGTGGTCAAGGCCGGTGATCTGGTAAAGGTGAAGGTCATGGAAGTAGACGTTGCCAGAAAACGAATTGGTCTGAGTATGCGATTGTCAGATCAGAGTGACGGTGATAACAGAGCCAGGCGTCCTAACGATTCGGCCCGGACAACCGCGGCAAAGCCAAAACAGCGACAAGTAAAACGGCCTGCTCAGAATAATCCGCCTATGGGGGGTGCTATGGCAGCTGCGCTGGGAGATGCTTTAAAAAAACGGCGTTAGGGGTATTTGATCCCAATTACCCCGTTACTCTGTGTATACTTTGTCACTGTTTTGATCGGGTTCAGTCACAAGTAAGGTAGTGTAGGAAGTTGCGAGTAGCTCTCAGAATAGAAGTTGGATCGGAAAAAGGTGCTCGTGAAGGGGTGCCGGCCCTGTTGCGTCTGCTGGATGAGCATCAGGTCAAGGCGACATTCTTTTTCAGCCTTGGTCCTGACTATAGTCGTTATCCTTTCGGTGATCAGATCCCCAGGCTGGTCAGAAGGCACTTGCCGGCCCCCCTAATCAGCAAACGCTGCAGGAGCAATCTCCTGGCCGTGGCCGATGCAGGTCACGATATAGGCATTGCCTCCTATACCGCATCAGATTGGCATCAGGACGTGGCCTTCCAGAGCGCTGACTGGACCTATAGTGAACTGGCGTTTGCCTGCGAAGCATTTACTGATCTGTTTGGTAAGGCACCACACTGTTTTGCCGCCCTGGGATGGCAGGTCAATCCTCACTTGTTCAGTGAAGAGGAGGAACTGGGATTTGATTTTGCTTCCGATGTGCGCGGTCAGCACATATTTTTACCGGAGTCCCAGGGCGTGTCGTCAAACTGTCCCCAGATACCTACAACTCTGCCGACCCTGGATGAACTCCTGGCCCAGGAAGGAATAGACGAAGAAAACCTGCACCAATATCTCTACGCGGCATGTCAGCGCATCATGCCCAATGGCGAGGTATTCAGTCTATCTGCTGAGAGGGAGGGGATTGAACTGCTGGAGGTCTTTGAGCGATTGTTGGTTATGTGGAAAGGGGGGCAGTGGGAAATCAAGTCACTTGGCGAACTCTATAACAGCATTGCTGATGCCCCCCTGAAGAGACACCTTGTGGGATGGGGTACGGTGTATGGGCGCGCTGAGCACATCGCAATCCAAAGTACGCGGAAATGAGATAGGTCGTCCTGAGGCACTATGCTGTCACGGCTCAATAATGGGAGATTAGGTGTCGATGGAACTGCGTATTAAAAACAGCCAGCTCAAGGAGTTGGTTTATATCGCCCCCTCAAGCATCCACGGAACCGGCGTGTTCGCCAAACGGGCGTTGTCAAAGGGTGAATATATCGGTACCTATCATGGGCCGGTTGCACGCCGGAATGGCACCTACGTGCTTTGGGTCTATGATCCTGATGATGAAGAGAATGCAGTTGGTCGCAGCGGTAAGAACTATCTGCGGTTCCTTAATCATCAGATACCGGGTAACGCTGAATTTGATGGTTTTGATCTGTACGCCAGGGTAAAAATCGGGAAGAACGAGGAGATTACCTTTAACTATGAACCGGAGTAACCCATGGTGCTATGGGCGCAGCGGTGCCGGTTCTCTCCTAGTGATAACGACGCATTTGTCCTACCAGTATACCCTGTATCTGCACTTGTTCCGGCGCATAGACCATGGGCGACATATTGGCATTAGCCGGGTGTAGCACCACACGGTCAGGTTTTTGTTCTATACGTTTGAGAGTCGCTTCGCTGCCATCCACCAGGGCAACCACAATCTCACCATTGCGTGCATGATCCCGTTGTTCGATGATGATCTGATCGCCGTCAAGAATGCCCTCTTCAATCATCGAGTCACCCTTTACCTGAAGGACATAGCAGGGTCGGCTGGTGTGCAGAAAATCCGGAACCTGGACGGTTTCCCGTTGCTCAATCGCCTCAATTGGTTGACCTGCTGCAATGTAACCCAGAAACGGCAAGCCCTGATCTTCGTTCCTATCCGGGTTGGTCAGTCTTATACCCCGGCGGCGGTTATTCATCGGTTCTATCAAGCCGGCATCTATCAGGGCCTGAATCTGTTTGTGTAACGATCCCTTGGAACTCAGTCCGAGTGCGTTGCAGAGTTCATCCAGCGTGGGGGGATGGGGAAACTTATCCAGATTTGTCTGGAGGTAGTCGTAAATTTCCTGCTGTCTGCGCGTTAAATGATCGTTCATACCTGACTCCCTGTTCTAGCTTCGTTCTATTATAGTGCAAAGAGAACCAATGGGAAACAGGTTGCGGCAAATTCTTGTGTGAAATGCTGGAAACCAATGTGGGAAGTGGCGTATGGGAGAGTGTGCTGCCATTGACTATCAATAGCAGTGTATTCCGGCTTACTGCTTGTCGGAACTCAAGGCGGTGTAGCTGATCGCTTTATCCCGCTGTCATGAGTGGGAGGCCACCTTAAAACCCGATGGAGGTAGAGAATCGGTTGTGACTCCAGCGTGGAGATGATCGATATGCAAGCCGGATCTTCTGCGGTCCCGTTTACGTTTTTCGCTAAACTCTTTGGCGATCTGCTCATCCTGAAGACGCCTTCTGTCCCGCTCTGATGAGCGATGGAAAAACTTTCTGACCTCCACAATCTTGGTCCTAAACGGCTGTCCATTGAGTCTGTTTATCAACTGCAGAGCCGCAGAAGGGGGTTCGATACGGGCAACCCCATGGTACTCGACCTGTTTGGTCTGGGGATCATCAATACGCCAGATATCGCAGTGACGCAGTGTCCCTTTGGGAGAAAACTGCAGCAGGTACCATTTCGGCTTCAGTGCATCGGATATGAACTTCATCAGATGGAGACGGGTGGTCGATTTGGGTAACCTTCGAATGAAAATTTCCATACCTCAATCCTTGTGCAGGCTGTTCCTGAAGTGCTTCAAGCTGTTTGACAGTTGCACTGCCTTAAAGATCCCCGGCACAACAAGGGGCGCTGGCGTGTAACTGTATCGACAACTACCTGAAATATAGCACTACCAGGGGAAATATATCGACTGGTGTGCTTTGAAGTACCGGCGGCCGTAAGTATACGGCCGCCGGTCATTCTGGGATCAGCCCGGAATCGGCTTCACCCGTGCGGGTTAGCTCAACAGCGGTGCGATAACCAGGCTGACAATGGCCATGACGTTAATCAGAATATTCATCGACGGGCCCGAGGTGTCCTTGAAGGGGTCGCCAACGGTGTCGCCGACCACAGCGGCTTTGTGAACATCCGAGCCTTTGCCACCAAAGTTACCCTTTTCAATATGCTTTTTCGCATTGTCCCAGGCACCACCGGCGTTAGCCATCATGAGTGCCAACAGGACGCAGGCAAGCAGGGCGCCGCCCAGCATGCCACCCAGCGCTTCCGCATCCAGGACAAAACCCACCACCATGGGTGCCGAAACCGCGATTACACCCGGCAGGATCATCTTTTTCAGCGCAGCGGTTGTGGCAATGTCCACACAGCGTGCACTGTCCGGCTCAGCGGTGCCCTCCATCAGCCCGGGAATCTCCCGGAACTGGCGTCGAATCTCCTTGATCATGTCGAATGCCGCATCACCCACAGCCGTCATGGTGATCGAGGCGATCAGGAAGGGCAGAATGCCCCCAATGAACAGACCGATCAGCACATGGGGATTATTCAGACTGAGTGCAAAATCGGGGATGTTGGCCGCGACGGTCTCCACGTAGGCGGTAATGATAGCCAGAGCAGCCAGTGCAGCAGCGCCAATGGCGAACCCTTTACCAATAGCCGCCGTGGTGTTACCCAGTTCATCCAGGGAATCGGTGATCTCCCGGGTCTCGGCGCCCAGCCCGCCCATCTCAGCGATACCACCGGCGTTATCCGCCACCGGGCCATAGGCGTCGATAGCCATGGTGATGCCGACCGTTGCCAGCATACCCACTGCTGCAATACCCACACCGTATAGGCCGACCAGGGAACTGGAAGCGAAAATAATGGCGCAGATTGTGAGGATGGGGATGACCACGGACTGCATACCGATAGCGAGTCCCGCGATCATGACGGTCGCCGGGCCGGTCTCCCCCGATTTTGCTATCTGGATGACCGGTTTGCCGGCGGTATAGTATTCGGTAACCAGACCGATGATTATGCCACCGACCGCGCCGGACAATACCGCACCCCAGACGGCAGCCGATACCCCGATAAGCTTAATCAGTATCAGGGAGGTGATAATGAAAATGATGGTCGCACTGATCGTGCCGATACGCAGGGCAACTTCCGGACTCTTAGCCGAGTACTTGCGTACCAGCAGGATGCCCATGACCGAACAGATCAGACCGAGCGATGCCAGCGCCAGAGGCAGGAACATCAGGTCCGCCTGCTGACCCAATGGGTCCAGGACATCGACGGTCATGGTGGAAGCGATAGCGATCGTCGCGATCATGGCACCGCAGTAAGATTCGAAGATATCGGATCCCATACCGGCCACATCGCCCACATTGTCGCCCACATTGTCGGCAATTACGCCGGGGTTGCGTGGGTCATCTTCCGGGATACCGGCTTCGATCTTACCCACCAGGTCGGCACCCACATCAGCGGATTTGGTGAAGATACCGCCACCAACACGGGAGAAGAGGGCGACCGTAGAGGCCCCCATACCAAAACCGTGAATGGCATGGGCAGTTTCCGGATCACCGCCGAAGAAGAGGTACAGGGTACCAAGACCAAGCAGTCCCAATGCGGCTACTGAAAGCCCCATAATGGAGCCACCAAAGAAGGCAATGGAGAGGGCCTCGGAGGCTCCCTTTTCGTGGGCCGCCGTGGTGGTACGCACGTTCGCCTGGGTGGCCGAGAACATGCCGATATAACCCGCCAGGGCAGAGGCGCCCGCCCCGACCACAAAGGCAAAGGCAGTTTTGACCCCCAGCATAAATAGCAGCAGTATGACGAGAACGGCTGAGAATGCCCCCAGCATTTTGTATTCGCGTCGCATGAAGACCATGGCGCCTTCATGAATTGCTTCTGCTATCCGGGTAACCTTTTCATTACCGGTCTCGTACTGCATGACCAGTTTATAGATTCTAAAGGCCGCAACCAGGCCCAATATTCCTAAAAATGGTGGTATCAAGTGACTTAAACTCATTTCTCCCCTCGTTTTTTTTATTCAAAATAAAAAAACAACCGGACGGGCCTGACAATAAGAGATGACATTAACCCGTGATTTGACAGTTCTGATACAAGATCGATGAAACCAATGGAATTACACTGCTCTATGGTAAAGCTAAATAAACTGCTCGAATAGCCTGATTAATAAAAGCAATCGAGAGTATATCTGAATCCAGAGTCATTCACAGTCCGTGATGGAGTAAATGTTTGCGGTATATCAATAAACTGCCCAACCGTTTACCTGCCAGGGTAGACCGTGCTTGTTCCCGCTGAATAGCGGGACTAGCCGTGGGTTTTGGCCAGTTCGGATAACAGATTCCCCTCCTTCTCCGGCTGACTGTTTCCCCAGCGATCGAAGTAGACCAGGTCCTGCAGCGGCAACCGGTCTCGCCAGCCGGTGCTCTGCAACTCCGGTTGGGTGAAAAAGTGTTCCACGTAACCGACACAGAGATAGGCGATGGGAACTACCCGGGCTGGCAGATTGAGCAGCTCTTTCAATTTCGATGGGTCGAAGATACTCACCCAACCGACACCCACCCCCTCGGCCCTTGCGGCCAGCCAGAGATTCTGAACCGCGCAGACGCTACTATAGATGTCCATTGCCAAGTCATGGGTACGACCCAGCACCACAGGGCCGGCCCGTTCCCGGTCACAAGTAACCACCAGGTTGATCGGTGATTCCAGTATGCCCTCCAGTTTGAGGGCGCTGTAGAGTGGCCTTTTGTCTGCCTCAAACATCTCCCGGGCTTCCCGGTTCGCCTCCAGGAACAGCCCATGGACCTGCCGCTTGATGGCAGGAGATCGGATCAGCATGAAATTCCAGGGTTGCATAAAGCCTACGGAAGGGGCGTGGTGCGCGGCCCTTAGTATCCGGGCCAGGACCTGATCCGGTACAGGGTTTGGTTTGAACTGCCCTCTGACATCGCGTCGGGAGAAGATGGCCTTATAGAGTGCGTCGCGTTCCGCCACGCTGAATTCGACCACTTCCTGCAGGTGGCCTGAAGGATTTTCCATAATATTCCCCTTGTCTGGAAAATCACGAATACTTGACCAGGTATCCGATGAGGTTGCACTTCAGGCCGGTCTTCTGACTCAGGTTCCACTTCCACAGACGCCTTCCCGAATCCTATGTCCAGTGGCTGGCGGCAGCCTGTAAAACAACCGCCGGTCTGTGAAATCCCCATCACAGCGTTGGGCACGTAGCGGAGTCGCACCGCTTTCCCGATTCTCCCGGCTCTACAGAGCCGGGCACCTGAAGTTTTACTGGGTTGGCAATTTTACAGGATTTGCTGCGGAAGTTTACCTCTGATTATTTGCGCCCCATAATGTGTGCCTTTTCATCTTACGGGTGATCCGGACGTGAAACAGCTGATCCTTGGCGGCGCCCGCTCAGGCAAGAGCACATTGGCGGAAAGACTGGCCGCCGAGTCGGGCGACAATGTGATCTATATAGCAACCGCCGCTGCCGAACAGAGTGATGTGGAGATGGCGCGGCGCATCCAGGCACATCGGGACCGCAGACCCGATAACTGGCTGCTGGTGGAGGAGCCTCTGAATCTTGCCGAGGCGCTCCGGGAGCATTGCGGGCCGGGTCATTTTCTGATTGTGGACTGCCTGACCCTCTGGTTATCCAATATTCTGCTGATGGATGAGGGTCGTCACTTTAAACAACAGACGACAGCGTTTCTGTCAGTATTGTCAGAACTGACTGGTAACCTGGTCATGGTGAGTAACGAAGTGGGGCTCGGTATTGTACCGTTGGGTGAGATCTCGCGACGTTTTCAGGATGAGTCCGGCTGGTTGCATCAGAGGGTGGCTAACAGCTGTGATCGGGTCATTTTAACTGTGGCGGGGCTGCCACTGACACTGAAAGGGGATACGCTTTGAAACCAGGCTGGCTGAATGATCCGGTCGTGCAACCGGACAAAACCAAGACAGACATAGCCAGGGAAAGGCAGCAACAACTCACCAAACCAAGCGGATCACTGGGCCGACTGGAGAGCCTGGCGATCCGGTTGGCCGCGCTGCAGGGGCGGGAGTTTCCCCGGGTAGAGAGCGTACGGGTGACCGTGTTTGCCGGGGATCACGGCGTGGTCGAATCCGGTATCTCCGCATATCCGCAGACAGTGACAGTGCAGATGATTGCCAATTTCTGTGCGGGTGGGGCCGCCATCAGTGTGCTGTCCAGGTTTCTGGGGCTGAACTGGAGATAGTGGACGTGGGGACTGTTGTCGAGCCGGATCGCCTGCCAGGCGTCATCAGCCACAGGGCCGGCCCGGGAACCGCCAATTTTCAGTACCAGGATGCCATGACCGGTGAGCAGCTGACAATCGCCCTCAATGCGGGTCGTGCGGCCGCCATCAGGGCCCAGGAGCAGGGGGCCGATCTGTTCATCGGTGGCGACATGGGCATCGGTAACACCACAGCCGCAGCGGCGCTGGGCTGTGCGCTGCTGAACGTCGAACCGGATCTGATGGCCGGTCCGGGGACCGGGCTTGATGAACGGGGCGTGGCCCACAAGGCGGCACTGCTGCGGGAGGCGCTGTCCCGCTACGGAGGGCTTGAAATGGAGCCCCTGGAGGCACTTCGCTGCCTGGGTGGCTTCGAAATTGCTGCCCTGGCCGGTGCTTATCTGGCCTGCGCCCAGGCGGGTATACCGGTACTGGTCGACGGTTATATTACCACCGCAGCAGCACTGGTTGCGGTACGTTTCCAGCCGGCGGTCCGGGAGTGGTTGCTGTTCTCCCATCACTCCGCTGAACCGGGTCATCGGACCCTGCTGCAGGCCCTGGATGCTACGCCGTTACTGGATCTCGGTATGCGGCTCGGCGAAGGGAGTGGGGCGGCGACGGCGGTGCCACTGTTGCGGGCTGCCTGTGAACTGCACAATCAGATGGCAACCTTTGCCGATGCGGGCGTGGATGAGGGCTGATTCAATTGTCGACTACGGCTAACCTGGATAGCTCCTCCGTCACCACGATCGACCTGATTCGCCATGGTGAGCCGGAAGGCGGAGTGTTGATTCGTGGCTGGCGTGATGATCCGTTAAGCAGCCGGGGGTGGCAGCAGATGCGTGACGCAACTGCCGGACATGCCCCCTGGGACGGGATTGTCGCTTCGCCATTAAAGCGTTGTGCCGAATTTGCCGGCGAATTGAGCAAAAAATCCGGCATTCCAATGACTTTTGAAGAGCGGCTTATGGAGATTGGCTTCGGTGAGTGGGAGGGATGCTCACCCGAGGTGCTGTACCGGGAGTCGCCCCAGCGGGTTAGCGACTTCTGGAACAACCCGGTGGAGTGCCCCCCGCCGGGTGGTGAATCCATGCTGCGGTTCCAGCAGCGGGTGGGATCGGCCTGGCAGGAGATCCAGTCGAAGTATGCGGGGCAACATCTGCTGATTGTCGCCCATGGTGGTGTCAATCGAATGATCATTGGCCAGGTATTGCAGATGCCGCTGACCCACCTGTTCAGGATAGAGCTGCCGTATGCCGGAATCAGCCGTATTCGTATTGAACAGGGTTGCCCGCGGTTGGTGTTTCATTGCGGCTCACTGGATTAACCGGACCGGGCTGATTAGCGGCAGTCCGACTTTTTCTTTCTCGTTCTCTTCTGATTCCGACAGCAAACATGATCAGACAATTTTTCTTTGCCCTGCAATTTCTCACCCGACTCCCGGTACCGGCAAACCTGCCCCTGCTGAGTGAGACGGAGCAGGGTAGGAGCCTGTTATTTTATCCCCTGGTGGGACTGCTGATCGGTCTGCTGCTCATATTGACCGGTGTGTTGGTGGGCAGTGATGAATCCCTGCTATGTGCAGCCCTGGTACTGACTGTCTGGGTGGCGATTACCGGCGGACTGCATATCGATGGCCTCGCCGATATGACCGATGCCTGGATAGGCGGGCAGGGTGACCGGGAGCGCACCCTGGAAATCATGAAAGACCCCCGCTGTGGTCCCAGTGCGGTGGTCGCCGTGGTGTTACTGTTGATAGTGAAACTGGCCGCGCTGAATAGCCTGATCATGCAGGATGCCTGGGGCGTGATTCTGCTGGCTCCGCTGATTGGCCGTAGCAATCTTATTGCCAGCTTTCTCTACCTGCCCTATGTCCGGCCACACGGTCTGGGTGCCATGCTGGCCGCCCATCTTCCCCGCTTAGAGGCTGGAAGAGTACTTCTGGCCGCTTTGTTGTTCTGCCTGTTGATCCAGGGATGGGTCGCGGTGTGGATGTTGCTGTTTTGCGGGCTGTTGTTTGTCATCTACCGATCCATGCTGCTGTCCCGCATCGGCGGTTTTACCGGTGACAGTGCCGGTACCATTTGTGAGCTTGGTGAGACGATGGCCCTGGTGGCAGCAGCACTGTTGCTATGAGTACGATCCTGTCCGTATTTGCCCTTTTACTGGATCAGTTGCTGGGCGAGCCAAGGCGCTATCATCCCCTGGCCGGGTTCGGCTGTTTGGCGCAGTTTACGGAACAGCAGCTGAACCGTTCGGGCGCTGTTCCGTTGCGACTTATGGGACTGTTGAGCGTTGTGCTCCTGGTTGCACCCATGGCAGTTGCTGCCCAGATCCTGAGCGACTGGTTCGGCCCTCTGTTTGATGGAATCCTGCTCTATCTGGCCGTGGGAGCCAAAAGTCTCGCTCAACATGCACTCAGGGTGGTGGAAGCGCTGCAACGGAATGATTTACCCGTTGCGCGACAACGGGTCGGCATGATGGTCAGCCGGGATACTGAAAACATGGAACGCCCGGCCATCGTCAGCGCAACCATCGAATCGGTACTGGAGAATGGCGCCGACGCGATCTTCGGGGCGCTGTTCTGGTTTTTGCTGGCAGGTGCGCCGGGTGTGGTGATCTATCGGCTGGTCAATACGCTGGATGCCATGTGGGGTTACCGCACGGAGCGATTCCGGGAGTTTGGCTGGTTTGTTGCGCGCCTGGATGACCTGTTGAACTGGTTTCCGGCCCGCCTGACCGCCCTGGTTTACGCCCTGGCAGGTAAATTTCGAGCAAGCATTCGATGCTGGAGCAGGCAGGCCGACCGGCTCGACAGCCCCAATGGGGGCGTAGTGATGACTGCGGGTGCGGGCGCCCTCGGCCTGATCCTCGGCGGGCCTTGCAGCTACCACGGAGAGACCCGGGATAAGCCGTTCTTTGGGGCAGGGTTTTCCCCGGTTTGTGGTGACATCTATCGGGCCGTGGACCTGGTCCAGAAGAGTGTACTCTACTGGGTTATCGCCATATTGATCGGAGGATGGCTGTTTGCTTGAGCACGGCGGAAAGCTGCAGGATGCCAGCCAGAAGTATGGTATTCCGCTGGATCAATGGATCGATCTCTCCACCGGGATCAATCCGCGCGGCTGGATGCCTCCCCGTCCACCGGACTCCGTCTGGCTCCGGCTGCCTGAAGAGCATGATGAACTGGAGCAGGTGGCGTGCAGCTATTATGGTTGCGATAGTCTGTTGGCTGTGGCCGGCTCCCAGCAGGCTATCCAGCTGCTTCCCACCCTCCGATCTCGCTCAAAAGTGGGATTTGTTTCACCCGGCTATGGCGAACATCCATACGCCTGGAAGTGTCATAACCATCAGGTACGCCCCATTGCCGCGGATGAAGTTGAGCGTCACCTGGATGAGATAGATGTACTGGTGCTGTGCAATCCAAACAATCCCGATGGAGGACTATTTACCGCAGCGCAGTTGTCGGCATGGCATGAACGACTCAACGCCCGGGGTGGGTGGCTGATAGTTGATGAGGCTTTTATGGATGCCACACCGCAGTGGAGTCTGGCAAAAACCGTCCCCTTGGGTGGCCTGATCATTCTTCGGTCACTGGGAAAGTTTTTTGGGCTGGCGGGAGCCAGAGTCGGTTTTGTGCTGGCTGACAATCCACTGCTTTTGCAGATGAGAGAGAAACTGGGGCCCTGGACTATTGCCGGTCCTTCCCGTTGGGTGGCGGCGAAAGCACTCGCCGACAGTGAATGGCAGACTAAAGCACGACAAGAACTTGGGTTGGCGGCAGACAGATTGAAAAGATTACTGTCCGGTGCCGGCCTGCCTCCCAGGGGAGGCACCGTGCTGTTTCAATACGTACGCCACAGGGAAGCCGGACAAATAGCCCATCTGCTGGCGCAGGAAGGAATTCTGGTCAGACTCTTTTCAGAACCCGCCTCACTGCGATTCGGTCTACCCGGTACAGCGGACGAATGGGCGCGGATGGAAGCCTGTTTCAAGCGACTCTTCCGTTAACCCGTTGGCCAACGGATAACCCTGGCGGTATGTCACGATTTTTTACACCAGGGTGAAGGGCTATGAGTTAAAAGACTTATATAACATGGAGATAAAGGAATGGCCGGAAAATTGCACGTATCTGTGGAATGGATTGGTACGGGTTTAAGTTGGCAGCTATTCCCTGTGTAGGATTGAGCCTATCTGCCCGTAGGAACGGTCTCCAAATTGACGCTGTATAAATCCACATTTTCGGGTTAATCATCTGATAACTCATAGGAATTAATGGCACGTATTAGTTGGTGATGGATTACTGCTTGATCCCAACCGGCCTTTGAAGGGACGAGTACATGAGAGAAATGTTCTACTTTGTCGCCTTTGGCTTTCTGTTCGCTTTCCTTATTCCACTTCTGATTGGCACCATAATTCAGGATGACGGACAGAACGCCTGGCGTTCGAAACAGGATGTAGTGACAGATAGAGACAAGCGGCCTCCTGTAGTTGATGAATCGACCGATAGCTGTGTGGGAACAGGATACAGTTACCTGTTGTCGGTTGATGGTTTCCCCTATGTGGAAAAGAAAAATTCTCCCTATATTGCGGCACTTATCGATAAAAAGATTGTTATTCTCCATGTTGATGAGCACAAAAATACAACCGAACTCGGTGCTAAGGATAAACTGCCCCCTGAAGTTAAGGTCGATCTTTCTGACGTTTTAACCGGTTGTATCAACAGTGATCGGACCCCCGCCAAAACAGGAAGTGTCCTGAATCTAAAAAAGCAGTGACTGTCATAATTGTCCGTTCTTGATAAGCCTGCTCTCGATGAGGTATTTGAGTTGCAGGCAACAGTATCCCATTCCGTCAGGTAAGGAATTGAACCCCTTTTATTGTCGAAATTAATCCCCAAATTACCGGGAATTACAATCGCTATCTGAAGGGCTTAAATTCATCATTGGTCTGTAGCGGGGTTGGCGCGGTTCTGTCGGGGTAGGCATTATTCCACCTAAGGGTTAAAATAGCCGTAAGTTCTAAAGATTCAGTACAGCCAGCCGAAAACCGATTGTGTTCTGACACAGTATCGCAGTTCTACTGACACATTGTCCGGGTAGAGTCAGGCTAAACCTCGTGAAGGAATAAGAAGCAACACGCAAGGGAGAAGGTATGGGCATTCAGGGTAGTCCGAATGTTTCACTAGTGCAGTTTGAGAAAGAACAACCGAAACAACGACGTCCCGAAACCGGGAAGTTGCCCGAAGGGGTAGCGCCCGACGACACAGCAGAGGATAGGGGGGTATTTTCGCGCTTTCACTCCCTCCGGGGAAAAGTAAGGCTATTCGGGCACTTTTATCATGCCCAGTTCCTGTTGCTTGCCTTTGTTGAGTATTTCTCCTTCGTCTCTGTCTATCTCTTTGCAACCCCACTTCTGAATTTCCAGCCGGCACAGGCGACCGGTACGACCCAATGGGCGGAAGCAATGTTCGCCGGCCTGATACTCATATTGACTATCTCATCCATGGGGCTGTATGACACCCGGCAGCGAGAGGGTATCAAGGGCGCACTATCGCGGCTCCTGGTGGCGTTTTTCTGCGGATTCCTGGTCATCGCGTCACTTGACGCCCTATTGCCGCAATTCAAAAATGATCCGATCTATATCGGCAGTTTTGTGTTGCTCGCCTTTGTTTATTCCATCCTGCTGAGAATCTATTTCTACAAATTTGTGGATGGAAAGATTCTCCAGCGTCGGGTAATGGTTGTTGGTGCCGGAAAGCGGGCCGCCTCTATTAGCAAACTGAGACGCAAGACGGATCGGCGTGGATTTGATCTGGTTGGATTTGTGCGGACCTCCGGTGAAGAGACCGTGCAAGTGGATAGCACTAAACTGATCAATATCGACGATGACATACGCAAATTTGCCATCCAGAATCAAATTGACGAAATCGTCATCGCCCCGGACGATAGACGCAGAAAACTACCACTTGATGGACTCATAGATTGCCGCATGAGCGGTATTGCCATTATCGATCTGCTGGATTTCTTTGAAAGGGAGACAGAAAAGATACGACTGGATCTGATCCAGCCTAGTTGGCTTATTTACACCGACGGTTTTAAACGGAATATTCTCCGTGCCACCGCCAAACGCACTTTCGATATCCTGATCAGCTCCCTGTTGCTGGTGGTCTGTTCCCCCCTGATGGTGCTTACCGCCCTGGCAATTATGTTGGAGAGTCGTGGAAAGGGCGGGGTACTGTATCGCCAGCAGCGTGTGGGCCGGGATGGAAAGTGTTTCAATCTCTATAAGTTCCGCAGTATGTATACGGATGCGGAGAAAGATGGCGTGGCCCGGTGGGCACAGAAGAACGATTCCCGAATCACCCGGGTTGGGTCATTTATCCGTAAGTACAGATTGGACGAACTGCCCCAGTTGTGGAACATTTTTGTCAGCGACATGAGTCTGGTTGGTCCGAGACCGGAACGTCCCGAGTTCGTGGAGCAGTTGTGCAAGGTAAATGCACTCTATAAAGAGCGCCATCGGGTGACCCCGGGGTTAGCTGGTTGGGCGCAGGTGAGCTATCCCTATGGCGCATCCAAGAAAGATTCTATGGAGAAACTACAGTACGACCTCTATTACGTGAAAAACCACGGTCTGCTGTTTGATTTCTACATTCTGGTACAGACCGTTGAGATCGTCTTTTTCAAGAAAGGTGTACGTTAGACAAGCGGTTTCAGTGCTCGTCCATCAGGGTTTAATACCGTATTTTTCCATCAAGCTATAGAGCGTTGGGCGCGTAATGCCCAACGTTTTTGCCGTCTCTGATATGTTTCCGTCTGTGTGATTCAAGGCGCGGAGAATCGCCTTCTTTTCCGCTTCACTCCTCACCTGTTTCAGGTTTAACGGCATGGCCTCTTCGTCAGGGGTGGAGAGTTCCAGGTCTTCCAGTGTTATCAATGAACCTTCCGCCATGATAACGGCACGTTTAATCCGACTCTCTATTTCGCGCACATTCCCAGGCCAGTCATAGTGTTCGATGGCAAGTATGGCGTTTTTATCGAAGCCATTGATCTGCTGGTTATACTCTTTGCTGAAACGTTCAAGAAACGCTTTTGCCAGTAACAGGGCATCCCCCTCGCGCTCTTTCAGTGACGGTATCTTTATCGTCACTTCGCTGATTCGATAATAGAGGTCTTCCCTGAATCTGCCTTCCGCGATCAGGTTCTGTATGTCCTGGTGAGTGGCGCAGATAATCCTGACATCAATGGGTATCTCTTCACGTCCACCGATTCGTTCCAGGGTGCGTTCCTGGAGAAACCGGAGTAGTTTGGCCTGGAGGTCGAACGGGAGATCGCCGATTTCGTCAAGGAACAGAGTACCTCCATTGGCGTACTCAATTTTTCCCTTGGTCTGTTTGGATGCCCCGGTAAAGGCGCCTTTCTCATAACCGAACAGTTCGCTTTCCAGCAGATTGGCCGGTATGGCGGCACAGTTGATTGCAACCATTTTATGGTCGGAACGGGGGCTTAGTTCGTGTAGTGCCTGGGCAAATAACTCTTTACCAGTGCCGCTGGCGCCCAGCAACAGTGTTGTTATGTTCGATGGGGCGATTTTTTCAACCGTTCTGCAGGCTTTGAGCATTTCCGGACTGCTTGCGATGATGCCATTGAGCGGTGTTTTTGATTGATTTTCCTGAAGCTTGATATTTTCCTGTTCGAGCGTATTGACATGATAAGCGCGGTTGACTATCAGAGACAGAATTTCAGGTTCAACCGGTTTCTGGCAGAAGTCATAGGCGCCGAGTGCAATCGCTTTGACGGCGTTTGTCCGGTCATTATCGCCGGTGACAACAATTATTTTGGTGCTGGGGGCGAGTGCCAGGATCTCCTCCAGGGTTGCAAGACCTTCACTGACTCCACCGGGGTCGGGGGGCAGTCCCAGGTCAAGAGTGACAACCGCTGGTTGGTGACGGCGGATGTGCGTGATGGCCTCTTCCCTGTCTCCTGCAATCAGGACCTCGAAGTCGTCAAAACACCACCGTAATTGACTCTGCAGGCCAACGTCATCTTCAACGATTAACAGGTATTTGCTTGAATCCGCCACTGCTTACCTCGACTTCGCTAGTTTTATTTGTTTTGTCTTGATCACTACTCTGCTGACCGGGTGCAGGGTAGGGTGATGCGGAACAGAGCGCCCTCTCCGGGTGCGCTTTCCACGTTGATATCGCCATTTAGACTACGGATGTATTCACGACTCTCATAGACGCCGATCCCCATCCCGGTCAGCCCCTTGGTCGAATCAAAGGGGTGGAACAGCCGTTTTTTTATAAACTCCTGGTCCATGCCGGTACCCGTGTCCCGGACTTCCACCACTACCTGGTCGGAACCGGGCGCGACAGTGATGGTAACATGTCCATCATTAGGTGTGGCATCCTGGGCATTCTGGATGATATGCCCGAATACGGTGGTCAGTTGCTCTCTGTCCGCCTGGATAAATAGTTGCTGCTCTGGAAGTTTGAGTTCGGGTACCGGTTTTCTCGCCGAATGAGCGGCGCTTGTCTCTGTCAGCAGTGCGCCAAGTTCAATACACTCCGAACTGTTACCCCGCATACCGCTCTTCATCTGCTCCATGAGATTGGTCATGCGTTTAACCGAGTTTCTGACAGTGGCAATGACATCGTCAACGAACTCCGGTTTATGTTTGTGTCGTTCAGCATTGGACACAATAAGTGACTGCTGGGCCAGAATATTCTTGAGATCATGGACGACGTAGGCCGATAGTCGATTAAATGCCTCAAACTGCCGCGCCTGGGTCAACGCCTTCTCTGACAGATGTTGAGCCAGGTAGCTGGCTGCCTGTTGACCGGCCATTTTCAGCAGATCCCGGTCTTCCCAATTGATCGAGCGCTGTGATTGGGAGTGGGGCATGATGATGAACCCGAAAACCCTGTTTTTGAATAACAGTGGGACAATCAACCAGCCGTTTTTGATCGCCATCAGCCACTCGGGTGGTGTGAAGCCGACGTAGATATCGGGGTTTCGTTGATATTCATCCAGGTCAACCAGCCACTGCTCCTTTTCCAGGAAAGCACACAGGGGGTCCTGGGCGTGAGTGATACCCATTGCCGGCTCAGGCATATTAAGAGCGCTGTTCAGTTCGTACTGTCCGTTGTCGCGCCTGATCCAGAGCAGCCCCCCGGTGCTGTCCACCAAGGCGGACATAGCGCGGATAATCCGCACCGGAACCTCTTCGTCACTTTCAGTAAGAGTCTGGGTAAATCGCAGCCACTCTTCCCGGTAGTCGTACTTGTAGTTGAAGAAATGCTTGCTCAGGTAGACGCGCACCTTGGCGCGAATAGTCCCGGAAAACAGGATGATCAGCAGGAGAGCACCGGTTCCGCTCAGGAAGGCAATTTGCAGCGTTGACCCCCAGGACCCCCCGTAAAAGCGGATGTAGTAACCTGCTGAAGCCATGACCAGCAGGTAGATTCCGGCCCCCATCAGGGTGATCGACTGGAAAACCACATTCCGTGAGATATAAATATCCAAAGACCACTTGGGGTTGCGGGCCACCGATACTGCAATGAGCGGAACCATCAGACCGTTAAGTATGCCTCTGGCGTTCCACAGCTCCTGGTTGAGTTGTTTAAACAGCAGTGCATCGGCAAACATAAAAAAATCGTAGGCAAATATGCAGCCTATCCCGATACAGAGATGCTTGATCGCCCAGCGTTGTTCGACAGCGGAATTCCTGAA
Organism: Sedimenticola thiotaurini; assembly: GCF_001007875.1. NCBI lineage: Bacteria > Pseudomonadati > Pseudomonadota > Gammaproteobacteria > Chromatiales > Sedimenticolaceae > Sedimenticola > Sedimenticola thiotaurini. The sequence goes on from NZ_CP011412.1 coordinate 800,672, forward strand.
CAGCTGCTCCAGTAATAACAGGGCAATGATATTGAAGATGACCCAGATTCCCAGCGTGGCGTCATGGCTTACCAGGTTGGTGTTCGATGTGGTCACCGCGATCAGCGGCATCAGAATCGTTATGATGCTGGCCACTAAGAGAAAGATAAAGAACAGATTTATCGGGGTGATTCGCAGCACGCTGCTGATTTTCTGGCTGCTGTTGGATTGAACACTTTTCATTAAAAAGAGGCACCAGAAGGTGTCTCTGCCCAGTTCCAGGGGTTGCAGGATGCCGGGGAAAGTAATGATCGAGAGGGCAGAAAGAGCCGATATGCCGGCCCAGAGCGCTGAAAAACTGCTGGCGAATATCAATAACCGACCAAGGGATTTGCCACGCCAGGAGGTTACCAGCAGGACAGTCAGTGCGGCGTAGGCGAGAAATGCAAAAAGATAACTGAAAAATCCTATATTCAAAGCGGTCCACTCTCGTTATTGGGTTTATGGATCGGCTGGCTATTCGGTTGTCTCCAGCTGATTGATCGATCGTGAATTAATCTCCCGATTTTACCGCCGCCTCCAGCAGAATTTAAACATCCTCTCTATTAGTCGGGTGAATCAGCATTTCCTTGAGGGATGTTAACCTATTTTCACTGGCCCCGGGGGGGTTTAAAAGTACAATCTGTCGGATTATTCACAGCCTGGTTGGAATGACACCCGGCTGATTTCCACAGCACCCGGAATGTCTTGTACACAGTGAGATGTGGAGGGGGAGGTAGATCTGAAAGATGTCTGAATTTATGCGAGTTCGGGATGAACTTCGGGATAATCCACGTACCTGGTTGATTACAGGTGTCGCCGGATTTATCGGTTCAAATTTGCTGGAAGAGCTGTTGCAGCTCGATCAGACAGTGGTAGGGATGGACAACTTTGCCACTGGCCATCAACACAATCTGGATAAGGTACGTGGGCTGGTAGGAGAAGCCAGGTGGGAGCGGTTTACTTTCCATGAGCTGGATATCAGGGAGATAGAACACTGTCGAACCGCAGTTCAGGGGGTCGACTACGTACTACACCAGGCCGCACTCGGTAGTGTACCTCGCTCGATTCATGATCCGCTAACCACCAATGACACCAACAGTACCGGTTTCCTCAATATGCTGGTCGCCGCCAGGGATGCCGAAGTAAAACGTTTTGTTTACGCTGCTTCGTCCTCCACCTATGGAGATCATCCCGGATTGCCGAAACAGGAGGATCTGATCGGCAAGCCCCTGTCTCCCTATGCGGTGACAAAATATGTTAACGAACTGTATGCGGATGTGTTTGCCAGAACCTATGGTACTGAATCCATCGGCCTGCGGTATTTCAATGTGTTCGGACCCCGCCAGGATCCCAAAGGTGCCTATGCGGCCGTCATACCTCGCTGGATCGAAGAGCTCTACCGTGGAGAGACCTGTCGGATCAACGGAGATGGGGAGACGTCACGGGACTTCTGTTTTATCAGCAATACAGTGCAGATGAATCTGCTTGCCGCCACCACGGCGAATCCGGATGCTGTCAACCAGGTTTATAATGTGGCCGTTGGCACCCGCACAACGCTTAACCAGCTGTTTGATGAGATCAGGGGACGCATCGCACTGCGTCACGAAAAGGTTGCCCAGGCACAGCCGGAATATGTCGACTTCCGTGCGGGTGATGTGCGTCACTCACTGGCCGATATTTCCAAAGCATCGAAGCTGCTGGGTTATGCGCCAAGCCACAATCTGCAACAGGGACTGGACGTTACTACCGAGTGGTTTCTAGATGAATTTGAGTCTGGATCCTGAAATAATTGGCAAGCACAATTCCCTGACGGATTGATCAAAGCCCGGAGCTGTCCGGACATTTCAGCCCGGATCTTTTGTGGAAGTTTTTATTATGGCTGGCCCGCCGCATGGGCTCTAACGAAAATCAGGAATGATAATGGATAAAATAGCAGTCGTAGGCCTTGGATATGTCGGATTACCACTGGCGGTTGCATTTGGTAAAAAGCGCGACACTATTGGATATGATCTGGATGAACGGAAACTGACTAATTATCGGAATGGATTTGATCCGAGCGGTGAGGTAGAGCCGGAGGACCTGGTGGCTGCCACCCATTTGGCGTATACCAGCGATCCATCCCGCTTGTCTGAGGCAGACATAGTCGTGGTCGCTGTTCCGACCCCTATTGATCATGCCAGGAAACCGGATCTTTCCCCCGTCATCGGCGCCTGTCGCACACTGGCAGCAAACCTGAAGCCTGGCGCCACCGTTGTGTTTGAGTCCACTGTTTATCCCGGGTGTACTGAAGAGGTGTGTGTTCCCATCATTGAGCAGGTCTCGGGTATGAAGTGGGCCGGTAAGGATGGCGTGGACAGTGGCGCTCGGGATAGTGGATTCTATATCGGTTATTCACCGGAACGTATCAATCCGGGTGACAAGGAGAATCGGCTTGAGACTATTGTGAAAGTTGTCTCCGGTGACACGCCAACCACCCAGGATCTGGTTGCGGAGCTGTATGGAAGTGTTGTCACTGCCGGCGTTTGTCGTGCTGCCACTATCAAGGTAGCTGAGGCCGCCAAGGTTATTGAAAATACCCAGCGTGATCTGAATATCGCCCTGATGAATGAGCTGGCGATGATTTTCCACAAGATGGATATCGATACTGTCGATGTGCTTGAGGCTGCCGGCACCAAGTGGAATTTTCTCCCTTTCCGCCCGGGACTGGTCGGCGGGCACTGTATTGGTGTAGACCCCTATTATCTGACCTATAAGGCAGAGGCTGTGGGCTATCATCCCCAGGTGATCCTTGCCGGGCGCAAGACCAATGACGGTATGGGCAAGTATATTGCCGAACAGACAGTAAAACGGATGATCCGCGCCGGCCATTCGGTCAATGGCGCCGATGTGATTATTCTTGGTTTGACTTTCAAAGAGAACTGTCCGGATCTGCGAAACTCGCGGGTTGTGGACATTATTGATGAACTGAAAAGCTACAACTGCAATGTGCATGTGACTGATCCACTCGCGGATCCGCAAGAGGCTGTGCATGAGTATGGAGTCGAACTGAAAAGCTGGGATCAACTACCCCAGGCCCAGGCGGTTATTCTGGCGGTTGCCCATAATGAGTACCAGGCGCTTTCGGTTTCTGATTTCAGAGCCATCATGCAGGACAATACGGTAGTCATGGATGTGAAATCCAAGCTGGATCGCCAAGGGTTCGCGGCAGCAGGGATAGAACTCTGGAGATTGTGATTAGTAATCCAGTGGTAAAAAGGGGCGGTTTACCGCCCCTTTTTTATTCTTTAGCCAGATCAAGCAGTTACCTGTTGAAGGGGAGTTGGTAATATCTGGTCATCACGCATCTGTTGTAACACTTCCCGGATATCGGCCGGACCGATATGGTGCTGCTGTTCAGTCATGCCGTACAGTAGCATTTGACTGCAGATCAGATTGATCAGGCGTGGAATACCGTGACTGTGGCTGAAAATGAGCGGATAAATATCTTCAGACAACTGGGGATCATTGTTCCAGCCCACCTGCTTGAGTCGGTGCTGGATATATTCCCCGGTACTTTGTTGATCAAGGGGCTCAAGGCGGATGGCGGCATTTATCTGGGCGTAGAGTGCTTTGAGGCGATCTGACAGCAACAACTCATGGAGACTCTCCCTACCAATAAGAAAAATTTGCAGGAGGGGCTCCGATTTCCAGCACAACTCCATCAACAGTTGGATCTTGCGTAACGCTTCTGTTTCCAGATTCTGGGCTTCATCGATAAGCAGCAGGGGACGCTTCCCAAGGTAATGCATACCAGACAGATGTCGCTCCAGTTCTGCAATCACCTCGTTTTCGCTGCCTGTCAGTCTGTCAATACCGAAACTGAAGGCGATCATTCTGATCAGGTCAGCAGCCTGCAACTGGGTGGATACCAGATCGGCGGTGACGACTGATTCACTCTTGATGGTCTGGATAAAATCTCTCAGCAGGGCGGTTTTTCCGGTACCCGACCTGCCGGTAACAAGAACCACCCCTTCGCCCCGGTGCAGGGCATAGTGCATATAGGTCTTTGCGTGATTGTAACTACCATGTCTGAAGCAGGGCTTGCTATTCGGGTTCAGTCGAAAAGGATCCTCGGTCAGATTATAAAACTGTTCATACATAGTATTTTCTATGGCAGTTACCGCCATCCTTGTCATGGGGACGGGGGTATTCCCGATCCCGGTTATTCGTCCCTGGCCGTTTATGGATCTGCGCCAAACCGTTGTTCTTTAGATGACTGGAATCATCGACGCCTGAATATTATACGCCCATTCACGGCATCGAGTAGTTCATTGCACGGATCTCCTGCTTTTTATAGTACAGATATGGGACGTTGTGACTTGCGGAGGCCCATTATGGGTCTTGGTTTTCCGGATAAGGATTTTAACGCCCAACATCTTTTCCAATAAACAGACTAATCTTACCTGATTCGTGTTACCGGCTTTGTCCGTATCGGGCTGGCTGATAAAATCTGCGTTCATCCTCATGTACTATTGTACATGTAATCTGTAACATGCTGATTAAAGGAAATTAGACTTCCTGCTGCCTCGTAAGAAATAGGTTCGCAGCCTGCCATCTGCCGATGGAATTTTATCCTTCTCAGCCTCCTGGTGGCTAAAGAGAGCCGCTGTACTGGTCGAAACAGTTGTAAGTAGACAACTATGTGTAACGGCCAGTCGGGTTAATGGGGATAGCTCCCGGCTGGTGGTGTTGCTCCCGTTCTTGCGTCTGACAAAGGATTGATCGTGTTTTATGTATGAATCTTTTTATAATCTAAAGGTCGAGCCCTTTCGACTGAGTCCGGATCACCGGTTCTGTTTCAGCCACAAAAGCTATGCCAAGGCCAAGGCATACATGCAGTATGCCATTCACCGGGCTGAAGGTTTCGTCATGGTTACCGGCAAGCCGGGTACCGGTAAAACCACCCTGGTAAATGACCTGGTCGATGGCCTCTCTCACTCCCAGATAGTGGTCGCCACCATTGTAAGCACACAGTTGGAGGCGGATGACCTGTTACGACTGGTCGCCTATAACTTTGGACTGGAAGTGGATGCGCCGAACAAGGCGGTGCTGTTGCAGGGACTTTCAGTCCGTCTGCGTCGCTACCATGAAGAGGGCACCCGGGCGCTATTGATCATTGACGAGGCCCAGGATCTTTCTGCTTCCGCACTGGAAGAGCTGAGGTTGTTGACCAACCTGCAGCTGAACAATCAACCTCTGTTGCAGATTTTTCTGGTCGGCCAGGAGAATCTGCGTGATCTGGTACAGAAACCGAGTATGGAGCAGGTGCATCAGCGTCTGGTTGCCGCCTGTCATCTTGAAGCCCTGAATGAAGCGGATACAGAGGCCTATATCAAGCATCGTCTGGACCGGGTAGGCTGGAAAAATGACCCCCAGATTGATCAGGGAGTCTATCCTCTGGTTTATCAATTCAGTAAAGGGGTTCCGCGCCGAATTAATCTGGTCTGTAGCCGTTTCCTGCTCCACGGCTGCGTGGAAGAGAAACATCGCATTCGTGTGGCAGATGTGCGAACGGTGGTTGAGGAGTTGCAGCATGAGCAACTCGCACCTGTCGGTTTCAAGGCCGACCTGCCGCCCTTGCCCCAGGATGAAGAGCCGCTTGAGCCTGATTCGGATATGGAGCCGGATGTTAATGAGGAACAGCCGGCGGCTATGGCGGCACAGGAAGAGCTGTCGGTTAAGGCTGTCGATACCGGAAAAAGCAATCCATCTGTTCAGGAGGCACCTGTTGCCACCAAGACACCAGCAGCCGCCCCGATTAAACCTCTGGATGGAGTGGCTGATCTGAGCTCACTGGAGAATCAGAAACGTCAAGATGCGGTTACTTCCTCACCTGTTCCTGATGATGTGGAAGAAGATGTTATCCAGGAGAACTATTTCTCCCTCTCTGAAGCAGTAGATCTCCCTTCCGAACCGGTACCGATCAAGAAGCCAGCAGAGCCGAGAGTTAAGCCGCGTGGTGGCTATGGTGACCGTTTTGCCAGTGTCAAGCTGAACGAGCCGGCTAGTGCCAACAAAACTCACTACTACAATCAATACCGGTCTGATTCCCGCTCTTCCGGTGCCGGCTCCAGAAAGTGGAGCCGGTTGTCCGTTGCATTACTGATCCTGATTGCGGCATTCACCATTGCCGCGGCGGTTTACCTGCTTGGTCCTCAACTGCTCGATGAGCGTGTGTCAAAAAACGATCAGGAACCGAATCAACCAGCTGCTGTGGTTAATGGGCATCAGGCTGCTGATCAATCCGTATCCCAACCGGCCGGGACAGAGACCGGGAATGGGGATGCAGAGAGTGCACAGCCAGTCACCCCGGAGGAGGTAGCCAGAGCTGATGTTGCCTCTGCTACCAGCGAATTGAAACAGCAGGAGACCCGCTCTTCCATTGATCCAGTTACTCAAACTTTGCTGAATAGCGAGACCGTGCTGACTGAAAAAAAAACAGCGCCCGAGGTTGAGTTAAGTGACGTTTCTCCACTGACAGACAGAGATGATGTGGAGGAGGCCCTAACCAGGGTCTCATTAGCGGTGGATCAGAGTGCTGACAGCGGAAAGATCGCGTTGGCTTCCCAAACCTTTGCAGCTAAAAACCAGAAGCAGAACGCGGCAGTAGAAGAGATAGTGACTGCCTCTCTCTCATCAGGGGCTGTGTCTGCCGCAGGGGATAGGGGCGCCGAGACGCCGCTTCCCGATACAACACATACTCTTGCGCACGATGCGTCCCCTGAATCGGCTATTGAACCTGATATGCAATCAAAAGTATTCTTCCGTTCCGATAGCACATTTATTCAGGACGAATACAAAGAGCAGTTATCCCAGCTTGCGGCGTGGCTGCAACGACACCAGGGGAGTGTGGTTCGTATCGTCGGCTATGCCGATAGTCTGGGTGACGCCGCCTATAACCAAGCGCTCTCCCTGAAACGGGCCCAGGCTGTAGCGGCTTACCTGGAGAGCAAGAATGTCGATGACAGCCGCTTCCGTATTGAGGGGAGGGGTAGTTATTCAAATACGGACAGCCTCGCCGGCACGGTGGGTGGTGAGCGGCGATCACAGCGACTGGTGGAAGTTACAGCTGGTCCGCTGACTGACTAACCTGTTCTATATGGATATTTTCTTCTGTCCTCCGCGCGACATACTATTTTTATCCGAGTGATATGGCATGAGTGATACGCAAGTCGGGGTCTTGCCTAAATTTCACCCGCTGATTAAAGATTATCAGGCAGAAGTGGATACTTTTCTCCACAAAGGATTGGTGCGCCTGTTCCAGGAAGTTGAGCCGGTAATGATCGATTTTGCCAGCAAGGCTGAAACAGATAATGCACAGCTTCTCTTTTTTGATGCTATTACCCAGGTACAGAACCTCAGCGAGCAGGTCACAGACTCCTTTTTGACCACCTTACATAAGGGGTTCTCCGCATTCTCCAATTGTCGGCCAATCGAGTATCCCAGACCTATTATTGAGGCGGAAGATACGTCAAAAATCGAAATTGTTGAAAACCAGGACCTGGAGATCCATATTGCCATACAGTCGATGATTACCCGGTCAAAAGATAAAAATCATCAGGCACTTTATCAACTGGGTCAGCGATTGGCGGTGATTCAGCAGGGGAAAAAACTGAGGGACCAGGATATACCGGCCAGCCCCGAACACGTCAGCACCACATTCCAGACCGCTTCCGACCTATTTGGGCTGGAGCAGAAACTACTCCTCATACTCTACGTATTATTTGAAAAATGCGTGTTAAAAGAGATCGGAACGCTCTACGCCTGCATCAACAAGATGCTTTCCGATGCAGGTATTTATCCCCATCTACCCCCTACCATCACCCGCTATAAAGATAGCAGCCGATCCGACGGAAACGGGTCTGCCCAGGATGGTGAAAGTGCGCAGCAGCAAGCGTCTCAAGCGAGCAGCAGTTCAGACCTGCGGACCGAACCTCTGACCAATGAGGACTTTTTGGTTGGCAAAGAGGTATTCAACACCATTCTGTCCATGTTGACAGAAAGGCGTCATGCCGATCCCCGTTTCAGGAATCACCCGGAGTACGCCCCGGATGGCAATCTGGAGCAGCTCAGATCCAGCCCGGAACTGGTCACCGCCATCAATCAGTTGCATACGCCGGTTGAGTTCGATATGGGGGTATACGCTGATACAGCGGCGGATGATCTCAGCCCGAATGACAGGAGCGCAGCGGCGATAGATTATCTGCAGAAGCGCATTACCAGTGAACGGGAGAATCTATTCAGTGAACTGGACGAAAACACCATCCCTACTGCCGATCTGGATACCATTGAACTGGTGGGAATGCTGTTTGAACATGTGCTGGATGATCCGGATCTTGCCAGCCTGACCAAAACGGTGATATGCCACCTGCACACACCTTATCTCAAGGTGGCCATTATCGACCGGGAATTTCTCACCAACCCGGACCATATCGCCCGAAAACTGCTCAACCTGGTGGTTAATGCGGGGCGGCGCTGGGTTGACGAGAATAACGTCGATGCCGGTATCTACCACACCATGCGCGACATGATCCATAGCATCATGCGCGACTTCAAGGATGACATTTCTCTCTTTGATCGCTGCTACAGTGAATTTCTCGATCATCTGCGAGCACTGGAACATAGAACACGGTTACTGGAAGAGCGGACCCGGGAGGCGACCCGGGGCAAGGATAGGCTGGAGTATGCCCGGTTACGTGCCGATGAGATTATGCATCAGCATTGTGATGGAGTACGTTTTCATCCGGTCCTGTGGCAGTTTCTTTCGGTTGTCTGGAAAAACTACATGACTCTGTTGCTGCTTCGGGATCAGGAGATCGAGCGGCGTAAAGAGTGGCGCAGTGTTCTGATGGTGATCAATAGCGTCATCAAGATCAATAACGGTTATGGTGATGCCCTGACAGCACAGTGGTTAAAGCACGCCTGGCCCCGTCTCAGAAAGAACATTGAATCCGGTCTGGATTTTCTTGGCAATACCAATCCAAGTGAGTACGTCGCCTTTAAAAAGACGATCGCTGAACTGCAGCAGGCCCGGCAATCGGAGCCGTCCGAAAAGGTCGTGGTGCGCCCCGTTACCGAGACCAAAAAGCGCAAAGCCAAATCTGCAGAAGCCGCCCGCTCGGCCACCCTGCGCAAATTCCTGGAGCAGGCGCAGCAGACAGAAATTGGCACCTGGTTCGAATTCAGCGAGCCTGATGGCAGCCTGCGGCGGGTAAAACTCTCCTGGTACAGCCCGGTGACAAACAACCATATGTTTCTCGATCGGTTCGGGTCAAAGGCGTTTGTTATTCCGACAGATGTCCTTGTTCAACGGCTGGCCAACGGAACTGCGTACACCGTCGAACCGAACCGTTTTCCGTTTGTCGACCAGGCATTGCAGAAGATATACCGCCTGTTACGCAAGGAGTAGCTACCGGCAGTGCTGGACATGACTGAAAACAGTCCGGTATTGCTGCGGTGACATTCCGGTGGTGCGTTTGAACAGTTTCATGAATGAACTACTGTCCTCATAGCCCACCTGTCGGGTGATCTGTTCAATCGGTATCTGGCTCGATTCCAGAATTTTTTTCGCTCTCTCAATGCGCAACGACTGCAGGTAGGCCAGGGGGCTGTCTCCAGTCGCCTGTTTGAAGCGCCGTTTAAAGGTGCGGGGAGCCATGCCGCAACGTTCCCCCAGTCGATCGATACTAATTTTCTCCGCCAGGTGACTCTCCATCCACTCCTGGGCGGAGAGAATCTGTGCATCCTGATGATATTTCTGGCCCTGGCTGGTAGTGAAGGCGGCCTGGGAGTGCTGTTTCCGTTCTATCACCAGTGCCTTGGCGGTCTGCAGGGCTAGCTCCTGTCCTGCATGCTGTTGTATCAGAAGCAGTGACAGGTCCAGCCAGGCACTGCCACCGGCAGCACATAACAGATCCACCTCGTTGGTAATCAGTTGCGCCGGTTTGAGTATTACCCGGGGATAACGCTGTCTGAACTGGTCGATGTAACCCCAATGGGTGGTGGCCTGTTTGCCATCCAGCAGACCGGTTTCTGCCAACAGAAAACTGCCGGTGCAGCTACTGACAATCTGGCTGCCGGTGGCATGCATCTCCCGCAACCAGTCGATGGCGTTACGGTTACTCTCTAAGGTCCGGTCAATGTCGGCGCCGATAGGGGGTATGAAGACAATATCGCTCTCCCTAATCGATGCAAAACAGAGATCCGGTTGCAGCGTCAGTCTATTTAAACAGCGAATCGGCCGTTGTTGCTCTGCCGCCAACTGGACCTGGAAGCGGCTTGCCGGCGGCTGGTTGTGTACCCTGTTCCAGGTGACACCCACCAGGCTGAACAGGTCCAATACCCCGGTAATCACCGAAGAGAAGGCGTAATCAAAGCAGAGTAGGGTAATTTTTTTCATCGGCAGTACGGTTTGGCATATATCGCCACCTATTTGTCATAAGTGACAATTGCATAGAGGAACAAAGGATGCAACTCTCTGTTCTGGCGATTGTTATGCTCACTTAGGTATCAAACAAAACATGAACACTGCTTATCCCAATCTGCTCACACCGCTTGATCTAGGCTTCACTGAGCTTAAAAACCGGGTTCTGATGGGGTCCATGCACACGGGGCTGGAGGATAGGCGGGCCGATTTTCCGAAGTTGGCCGCCTATTTTGCCGAGCGGGCACGGGGCGGAGTCGGTCTGATGGTTACCGGTGGTTTTGCTCCGACACGGGCCGGCTGGCTGGCACCTTTTGCCTCCAAGTTCACCAGTCGTTTTGAGGTGGGTCGGCATCGGCTGGTGACCGATGCGGTACATCAGGAGGAGGGTAAAATCTGCCTGCAGATTCTGCACGCTGGACGGTACGGTTATACACCAATAAATGTGGCGCCATCGGCAATCAAGTCTCCCATCACACCCTTCAAGCCCCGTGCACTCTCCCGGCGTGGTATAGCCAAGCAGTTGAAAGGTTTTGTCCGTTGCGCCTGTCTGGCGCAACGGGCCGGCTACGACGGCGTGGAAGTGATGGGCTCGGAAGGATATCTGTTGAACGAGTTTCTGGTACCCCACACCAATCGGCGCTCGGACGAGTGGGGCGGATCGTTCCGCAATCGCATGCGATTGCCTGTCGAGGTGGTGAAACAGATCCGTGCCGCAGTCGGCCGGGAGTTCATTATCATTTTCCGTCTCTCGATGCTGGATCTGATTGAAAAGGGCAGCAGTTGGGAGGAGGTTGTGGAACTGGCCCGGGCGATCGAGGCAGCCGGTGCAACCCTGATAAACACCGGTATCGGCTGGCATGAAGCCCGTATACCCACCATTGCGACCATGGTCCCCCGGGCCGGTTTTACCTGGGTAACCAGGCGATTGAAGGGGGAAGTTGGCATCCCCCTGATCACGACCAATCGTATCAACACCCCTGCAGTGGCGGAGGAGGTTCTTTCGCGCGGTGATGCGGATATGGTCTCCATGGCCCGACCGCTGCTGGCTGATCCGGAGTTTGTCCGCAAGGCCGCGGAGGGACGGGCCGATCAGATCAATACCTGTATCGCCTGTAACCAGGCCTGTCTCGATCACGTCTTTTCCCGCCAGCGGGCCACCTGCCTGGTGAATCCGAGGGCCTGTTATGAAACCGAGCTGAACTATCCGCCGGCCCCACGGAGCAAACGGATCGCAGTGGTGGGGGCCGGCCCCGCCGGTCTCGCTTGCGCCACCATCGCGGCCGGCCGGGGGCATAACGTGGATCTGTTCGAAGCAGCTGAAGAGATCGGCGGACAGTTTGATATGGCTCGAAAGATTCCCGGAAAAGCAGAGTTCAATGAGACCCTGCGTTACTTCAGGCGGCAGATCGAGCTCACGGGAGTGACCCTGCATACCGGGCGCGAAGTTACCGCCGAAGAGTTGGTCTCCGGCGACTATGATGAGGTGGCGATAGCCACCGGCGTGGTGCCAAGAAGTGTGGCGCTGCCCGGTATCGATCACCCCAAGGTGCTCGGTTATGTGGATGTGCTGCGTAAACAGAAGCCGGTGGGGCAACGGGTGGCGATAATTGGTGCCGGGGGTATCGGGTTTGATGTGGCCGAGTACCTCTCCCACAACAGCCATGGGGAGGGATCGACCGAGACGCTTGATGATTTTCTCAATGAATGGGGCATCGACAAGCGTCTATCCGCCAGGGGCGGGTTGGCTCCTGTAAAGCAGGTGACCACCAACTCAGGTAGAAAGATTTACCTGCTGCAACGCAAGACCAGTAAACCGGGTGCCGGCCTGGGAAAAACCACCGGATGGATCCATCGGGCGACCTTGAAACATCGCCAGGTGGAGATGCTCTCCGGCGTTCAGTATGAGCGGATTGATGATGCGGGACTGCATCTGCGGATTGACGATGCTCCCCGATTGCTGGAGGTGGATAACATTGTTGTCTGCGCCGGCCAGGTATCGCGCACGACACTTTATGAGGCGCTTCAGGCGAACGGTGCGAAGGTCCATCTTATTGGTGGCGCCAGACTGGCTGGAGAGCTGGATGCCAAGCGGGCGATACGGGACGGGGCGGAACTGGCGGCCCAGCTCTAGACGGCCTATCAGGCCTCGTAGGATTTCAGGGCTTCAATATCCAGTACGGTAATCGCCCCATATTTCACGTCCAGGATTTTTTTGGATTGCAGCACGTGCAGGGCCTGGTTGACCCGCTGACGGGAGATTCCAGATAGATTTCCCAGCTCCTCCTGGGATATCTCCAACTTGTAGTGCATGCCTGGATAGAGTTCGTAATTGAACATGGAGGCCAGCGAGCGGGCGACCCGCGCCTCCGGGGATAACAGGCGGTCATACTCCATATAACCGATGAACTGTCCCAGGCGTTCGTTAAAGTGAGTCAGCAGGAAATGGTTGAAGCTGATGCTCTCCTCCAGCAGGGCAAAAAAAGTGTCAGCGGGCATAAAGGCGATACGGGATGGTCGCAGAGCCACAATGTCATATCGCCTGGGCTCGCGCTTCAGCAATGCACCCTCGCCAAACCAGCTCCCGGACGGGATACCGGTAATAAAGGATATCTGTTTTCCGGAACGGGATTCACAGGATATCTTTGCCAGTCCATCGACGATGCCTACCCACTCCTCCGCTGGAGAGCCTTTGCGGCGAATGATCTCTCCGGCCTTGTATCTCTGCTCATACAGTGTCTCCCTGACCCTTTGCTGCTGGGCCACTGAAAGGCCCTCCAGCCAGGGGCTTTTTACGAGAAACTGCTCAAGCGTTTGCATGGCCTCAAATGTCATCTGAATGACAGATAATTGAAAATCGAGTTGTTATCATAACAAAATCCCATGGAATGAAATATTGACATGTGAATAGTAGAAAAAACAATAATAATATAATAAAAACAATAAGATATAAGGCGTCGGCCCTTCTCGCCTGAGAGCTGTTGTGTAGACGTTGAAGCGGGCCGTGATCGATGGCGAATTCTACGGAGCATTGTGATATGTCTGCAAATATGAGTTTATCAGTTGTCAATGAAACTACGGCATTTGTTTCCACTCATCCGGCTGCACACAATGACGTGCCTGGCGCAACGGACGTTACAGCAGTCCAGATTCCCGATGCCTGCTGGGAGCCGGTGGATTTTCTTGATGACGATGAAAACGGCGTTCCCAGCCAATTGCTGGCAACTCTCTATGTGAATGCCTGCCCCATGCATTTCGAGGCTTACCTGGTGGATGAGAACGGTGAGATCTGTGACCCCCGGCACCAGGAGTCGATCAACTTGATGAAGACGGCACTGCGGGATGATGAGCCCTGGAAAAGTTTTCACTATGCCGGGCACGATTACGTCATGATCGCTATCCCTTTTGGCAAGAGTCGCTGAATAGCCAACCGTCCGGGGAACGGCGTCTGGCGACATGGCTACAACGCCGTTCCCTTTTCGATCACGATGCCCGTGCATGGGTTCTGTGGTAGTGCAATCGACCCGCAAGAGGAAGGTTATTGCACTATCTGGCACTCCCTGTATGACGCAGCCGCTATCCGCCGGTTTGACCTGTCCTGACAGCTGAACTATCAGCCATCTCCCCCAGTGCTCCACCTGTTGAAGCGGTGTCAGCTGTATCTGTACCCTGAACCCTGTGTATTTCTGGCCGGGGTGCTCTATGCTATGGGTTGAACGGGGCGGCTGCCTACCTCTGTTTAATGAAGTGGAAGCCCGAATCGCTGAAGGAGCGCGATATGATCTGCATTAATTGTGGCAGAACCCATCGATATATTAATTCTGCCATTGACCAGGGTATGCACTGGTTACGTAGCGATGAAGCTACCGGTCTCGGTATCTGTTCGTTCTGCCCCGGGGCGGTTGTCGCCTGGGATCAGGGTGCGCGGGATGTGCGCGACCTGGCAACAGCCAAGTGGCAGGTAGAACGTGAATCCGATCTGGCGGGTTGGTTGGTAAGGCATGCAAAACTACCGTCATTACCCCATGTGCTGATAGAGATCTACCGGGAGTTGGAGTCCAGGGTGGCCGGTATCGATCGTATTATCGATTTGATTGAAACCGATCCGGGACTGACAGCACGCACCCTGCAGATCGGTAACTCCGCCTATTATGGTATGGGGAAAGAGGTGACCCGGGTAGAGGACGCCATTTTGCGTGTGGGGCCATTTGACCTTTGGGCCCTGCTGATATCCAGCGAAGTGAAAAGCCTGTTCTTCGGTATTCGCCCGGATCTGATCGACATGAACAGTTTCTGGCGTCACTCCCTGTTCACCGCCTGCGCCTGCCGGGTATTCGCGGAACAACAGAGACTGGAGTCAGCGGGAGATCTGTTTGTCGCTGGCTTGCTGCATGATATCGGCAAACTGCTGTTTCTGGAGATGATCCCTATCGAGTATGGGGATGTGATCAAGCGTTACAAGGGTGGCGATGAAGGTGCTGCACTGGAACTGGAACTGATGGGATTTGATCATGGCGAGTTGGCCGCGCGGCTGTTTGAAAGCTGGCAGCTGCCGGACCTGTTTGTCGAACTGGCGGGTAATCACCATGGTCCCGATTCATTACCGGGGTCTGCCCGATTACTGGTGCTTCGCAGGGCCAACCAACTGGCACACGAGTATCTGGACAATCGAAGCGTCGAGCAGGAGTTACAGACCCCAAGCGAGCCCGCCATGCAATCCATCATCGATCTGTATACCCAACTGACTGAACTGGTGGTGTAAATCCGGGTGAGGGTCCAAAAAGGGAGATCGACCTGTCGCCGGTTGGCGGGAGTTTCAGGGCGTGGTGTACAGAGTGTCCTTTCAGGAATTGCTGAACCGTTGCCGCGGCAGCGGATAATTTTTATCTCGCCAACCGGATCGGGCGATGATGTTCCTCAAACAGAGCCGACCAGGGAGTCATGATGTCATCCAATCTGCTGTTAATTTCACTTGTGGCAGTCGCCGGTGGTGTTGCTGTCGCTTTGCAGGCGCAGTTGATGGGGTTGCTGGATCGGGGGATGGGGACCCTGGAGAGCGTCTTCATCACCTATGGCAGCGGCGGCTTAATGGTGGGCCTGATGATGCTCTTTATGCGGGGTGGCAACCTGTCGGCCTGGCACACCGTGCCCTGGTATGCCTTCCTCTCCGGGGCCATTGGTCTGGTGATCGTGGCCACCATCGGTTTCAGTGTTCCCCGGCTTGGTCTGGTGTCAGCCTTTACCCTGATTGTGGCCGCCCAGTTCTTCGTTGGGGCGCTTCTGGATCACTACGGTTTTCTGGGCGCCGAAGTGCGGGAGCTTAATCTCCAGAAGGTCCTTGGCATGCTGGTTCTGCTACTTGGCGTCTGGCTGACGGTACGCAGCTGAACAAAACTGATCAGCGATACTGCGCTATACCTGTGTTCTCCAACCGATCATAGTAGCGCGCCCGATAGAGGTGGCGGGTTCCCTGTTCATCATCCTGAAAGGCGGCCCGATCGTGCAGGATATTGTTGCTGATCAGACCCATCCCCGGCTCCAGCCGGCCCCGGAAGATATACGGGGAGTCACTGTCCAGGATCTCATTCAGGGCGGATACCGCCTGACGGACAATGGGATCTTCAGACCAGATAACGTGACGGGTCCGGATGGTGAAGCGCATGTGCAGGTTGCCACAGGGCAGAATAGAGAAGACCGGGCCGGTCTCCTCCCGGCGGGCCACTTCATTTCTGCTCATGCGGGGCGGGATGGTGAGCACATCTGCGCCCATCAGGGCCGGGATAAAGTCCGGATTACGATCCCGCAGCAGGATATAGGCAATCTCATGGTCCAGCAGGGCATTCTCACCACCGCTGCCGGCACTCTGTACACAGTGCAGGATCAGTGAGTGGATCTGCTCGTCCGGTCGATTGTAGTAGCCATCCGTGTGCCATTTGATGGGGCGGTTGGAGTAGGGGATGTACTGCCGCCTTACGCCGTCGGTGGCCACTTTCAGTGAGGTCAGGCCGGTATCATCCGACAGCCAGTTATGATTCAGGTGTCGGGCGCCAAACTGTCTGCCCAGTGCCAGCGGGATCTGCGGATCCGGGTCACTGCCGGTTCTGCTGATATAGATCGCCATGTTGGCTTTTTGTAACCGCCGTTGGATGGCGTTGTACTCGGCTGAATCGAGGTGGCGGGGATCCGTGACAGGTACCAGCAGATCTTCTATAGAAGTTGGGTAGTCGGCCAGTTTTCTGGTCCGCCACTCCTGATATGCCGCCTCTTCATCCGGATTGAATGGAGAGCTGATCTGGATATCATGGCTTACTGCTGTATGGGGCATCGACGAACCGCTCGTCAGAAGAAGATCGAAAAATATTAGCAATTACTAAAGATCTCTTCCAGTCAGCCAATGAAACTACTATTTCATGTGCGTGTAAATATTTAAAGATATAACTATTAAACAGATAGTTACTGCCTTTTATTATAGCTTTTTCTAACTTTCATCTGGAATCAATGCATCGATTTTTGCTGCACAGATAAAATCGTTTTCCGACAGGTGGCCGATTGCGTGGGTGGTGTAACTGACCAGGCAGCGGTTATAGCTTACTTCCAGCTCCGGATGGTGATCTTCCACATTGGCAATCCAGGCAACGGCATTGACGAAGGCCATGGTCTGGTAAAAATCCTTGAATCTGAATTCACGTTTAATCCACTGGGCTGAGCCCACCAGGCTCCATTCCGGCGCCAGTTTGGCCAGCAGATTCCGGCATTCCGCTTCTGGCAGGGGTGGTGTCTGCGGATTACAGGCTTCACAATGTCTGGTCAGTAGCGGGGTGGCTTGGGGGTCCACTTTTGACATGATTGCGGCTCCATTGGGAGTGAATCGATCTGCAGAGAGTATGGTATAAGCGGCACGGCTCTGCTGGTTGGCATTGCCGGTCAGCTCGGCCGGTCGTTTCAGCCGTTGATCATGCTGACGACAGGACTGTCGATAACCGGATGGCGTAGTTTCGGATAGTGACGGGAGATGCGCTTTACGTAGTTACGGGTCTCCGGGTAAGGGGGGATCCCCTGATAAGCGTCCACAGCGTTCTCGCCCGCATTGTAGGCCGCCAATACCAACGGCACATCTCCATCAAAACGCTGCATCAACCATTGCAGGTAGGCCATGCCGCCATGCAGATTCTGGGCGGGATCCCAGCTGTCGGTGACGCCGAATCGTCTCGCGGTATCGGGAATCAACTGCATCAATCCCCGGGCATCTTTTACCGAGTGGGCCCGTGGGTTGAAATTGGATTCCGCCCATATGACCGAAAGCACCAGTTCGGGATCCAGTCCATAGGCGGGTGCCCTGACCCTGACCCACTGTTCAATCTCTTCGCGGCCCGGGCGCTTCCGTGCGGCCAGTGGCGTGCAGTGTGGGTCAGGCTGGGGATCCGTTGCGGCGAGCAGTGACACCATTCGTGTCGCCGCCGGATCACCGGCGTCGGCGGCCTTTTTGAACCAGCCGGCAGCGATGGCGGGATTCTGTTCAACACCGCGACTGTTGAAATACATCCAGCCCAGCGCGTAGTACGCCTCCCGGTCTCCACGATCCGCCGCCAGGCAGTAGAGCTGGAACGCCTTTTCATAATCCTTCTGCACGCCGCGACCGTGCTCATAGCGAACCGCCAGTTCACGCAGGCTGTCCGACGTCGGCAGCTCTTCTGCCAGACAGGGCAGGGGGAGCAGTAGAAAGCTGAGCAGCAGTGTGTGAAGTCGGAAGCGCATGATCTGGTCACAAGAGTGGTAATCAACATGGTTACGCAATTATTGTTCCAGAACATATAAAATCTAATAGCATCAGAAAGTTAGCTATTGTTGCTGTGCAACAATACAACTCCCGGTGTAAAAACACCTGACATATCGGGTCGCTATCCGTGGCTTCGGGAAAGAGTTTACGCAGAGAAGATTGTTCGATTCATGGGGTCCCCGCTGCATCCAGCAGAGCAGCTATGCCGGGATAGTTGGCCTGGGTTAACTGGTATTTACGCCCGCAAGCGCCCCAGGATTCACCCACCGCCAGCGCTTTTATCAGCTCATCCGGCCGATCAATGATCATCCCGCCGGTTGAGCCAATCCCCAGTTGAAACAGCAGGTCCGGCAAACCGCTGGCGCTTGGGCCGATTATATGGATCTTTCCCGCATCTCCAGCCGCCGTGATGATCGACTCCAGGGTGTTGTTGATCAGGGTCGAAGCGGTGCACAAAATGGTGTCGCAATCAGCCAATGGCTCCGGCGAGGTGAAGACCGGCAGGCCCAGTTCGGCCGGTACCCGTTCCGGTTGCTGCTCGATTATCGTTACCCGCCGGCCCCGGGCAAGATAACGTTCTATAAGCGGGCCGAAAAAGCCGACCATACCAATGTGGGCGTCGGGCCCGTCGATATCGCTGCCCCGGGGGATTGTGGAGGGGTCAAAACCGGCCCGCCTCATCAAGTGCTGACTCATTGCATTGAATGCCCCCAACGCCAGTGCGCTGCGGGGAATATCAACGCCATCCAGTTGACCGGCAATGCCCGCCACCGATTGACCAACAGTATCCTGAGCGGCCGATGCCAACCAGGGGCGAGTCTCGCCAAGGCAGCTGTAAAAGGGGCCGGTACTGCCGTCATTCAGCAATACAAAGGCGAAGTTGTCCTTGATCTCGGATGATGATATTTCAGGTGGCAGTAGAATCCGCTCAATGGTTGGCAAATGCAGGGTGTTGTCGATCTGCCAGATCAGTTGCTGATAGCGGCTCAGATAGGACATGGAGAATAACCTGTTATGGTTTGCCTTTAGCGACTGGCAACAGCGCCAACCCGGACTGTTTCAGACAGTTGTCCTGAACAGTTTATCCCGGGCTGCTCAAACTATAGACGGTGCCGATGATTTGTGACATCGCCAGGAGCCTCTTTTACGGAGGCAGGTTACTCTGTCCACCGGCCAATTCGATTGCTCAAGGGCCTCGCCGGGGCTACCATAAGCGCGCCAAAATCGGCTGCTCCCAATTGTGATTGCCCCCTATGAATAACGCCATTGCAAACCTAGCTCCCCAACCTGTCTGGAAACATTTTTATCAGCTTACCCGGATACCCCGGCCATCACACCATGAAGCTGCCGTGCAGGCCTACGTCATGCAGTTTGGAGAAGGCTTGGGATTGCCGACCTTTCAGGACGAGGCGGGCAACATTCTGATCCGGAAGCCGGCAAGCCCTGGCATGGAATCCGCTCCCGGCGTAGTACTGCAAGGGCATCTGGATATGGTGCCCCAGGCCAATGGGGACAGCGGCCACGACTTTACCCGGGATCCCATTCAGGCCCGGATCGAGCAGGAGTGGGTAAAGGCATCCGGAACCACCCTGGGGGCTGATAACGGCATCGGTGTGGCGGCCGCCCTGGCGGTGCTGGAGTCCCGACAGCTGAAACATGGCCCTATTGAGGCGCTGTTTACCAGCAACGAAGAGGACGGCATGACCGGTGCCTTCGGGGTTCAGCCCGCCTGGCTTCAGGGGAAAATGCTGCTCAACCTGGATTCCGAAGATGAAGGGGTTCTCTGTATCGGCTGTGCCGGTGGCGCCAATGCCAGTACCAGCCTGTCATACACTCCCGAGCCGATTGAAGCGGGCTGGGTCGGTTATCGTCTCTCGATCAGCGGACTCAAGGGTGGGCACTCGGGCGTGGACATTCATCGGGGCAGGGCGAATGCCAATAAGCTCCTGTGCCGCTTGTTGTCAGTGGTTGAGGCGGCCTGCGACGCCCGATTGAGTTCCCTGAGCGGCGGCAATATGCGTAATGCCATACCCCGGGAGGCGACCGGTATTCTGCTGGTGCCGGCATCCAAATCAGCAGAGCTGAAGAGGCAGATAGAGAGCCACGGGAACGCCATAACATCTGAATTGGCGGCAATCGAAGCGGATCTGTCGATCCAGTTGGAACCCGATACCAAAGCGGAAAATTGGCTGCCAAAACCGCTCCAGCAGGGTTTGCTGGACGCCCTGCGGGCCTGTCCCAGCGGGGTGGTGCGGATGAGCGATACCATGCCCGGCTTAGTGGAGAGCTCCACCAACCTGGCCATTGTGAAAGTGGCAGACGGTCAGATAGAGATCAAGAGCCTGGTGCGTAGTTCAGTGGACTCTGCCCGTGATGAGTTGTGTGCGGTACACCGCTCCCTGTTCCGCTTGATCGGGGCCGAGACCCTGATCGATGGTCAGTACCCCGGCTGGAAACCGGACCTGGATTCCCCTTTGTTACAAGTTATGCGCCAGACCTACCGGGAGATTTTTGATAATCAGGCCGAGATCGGCGCTATTCATGCCGGGCTCGAGTGCGGCATCATCGGTGGACAGTATCCAGGCATGGATATGATCTCATTCGGCCCCACCATCCGTTATCCCCATTCGCCGGATGAGTGCATGCACATTCCCTCGGTGCAGCGCTTCTGGGATCTGCTGGTGGCCACACTGGCACGGCTCGAGTGACCCGTGTCAAGCCAAAAAGCATTTATAAATCATTAAGCTATCTATAAGTGCCGGTTGCATGAAGTATAAGAAAATTTGAATCTGCGGCACATTGCATCAGCCGAAGCAGTGTATTACCGTGCTGCAATGTCAACTAAACACCCCATTATTGTGATCACTGGCTCGTCGGGATCCGGCTCCTGGCGAGTCAGTGATGTATTCAACCATATCGCCTGGCGTGAAGAGATCAGCCACCTGATTGTGGATGGCAGCGCTTTCCACCGCTACGAGCGGGACGAGATGGCGACACAGGTTGAAGCAGCCAGCGCCGAAGGGCGTTATCTGAGCCACTTCAGCCCCGAAGGCAATCGTCTCGATCTGCTGGAGTCCCTGTTTCAGGAGTTCTCCGCCGGTGGTACCGGTCAATATCGGCACTACCTGCACACCGAGGAGCAGGCGCAGGAGCATGGCCAGCAGGTGGGCACTTTCACCCCCTGGCAGGCATTGCCGGAAAACCTGGACCTGCTGGTTTACCAGGGGTTACATGGCGCCTTCAGCTCTCCTGAGCTGGATGTGCAGCGGCATGTGGATCTCTCTCTGGGAGTGGCGCCCATCGTTAATCTGGAGTGGATCAAGAAAATCCATGTAGACATCAGGAATCGGGGCTACACCCTGGATGAAGTTCGCTCGGTGATCCAGCATCGCCTGCATGACTATGTTCACTACATAACGCCGCAGTTCTCCAGAACAGATATCAATTTCCAGCGTATCCCACTGGTGGATACATCCAATCCGTTTGATGCCCGGGACATACCGGAGAATGACGAGAGTATGGTGGTGATCAGTTTCCGGGAACCCCGAAACCATGATTTTGCCTATCTGCTCAACCGGATTGACGGGGCCTTCATGTCCCGGCGCAATTCTCTGGTGGTGCCTGGTGGTAAAATGGAGTTCGCCATGGAGATATTGTTGAACCCCCTGGTGCATGAGATGATGGAGCGTCGACGCCAGTTACAGGAGATCTGATCATCACTACCGACAAATCCAAAGATCGCGCCATTCTCGAAGCAATGCGTAAGGTATTGACTGCCGTAATCCGGGATACCACGCCACCTCCGGGTATGCGTCATCCGCTCACCGATACGACAATCCAGGACATGCGGGTCTGCCTTGGTATGATCACCGCCCGGGAGCGGGAGCTGGGTGATGAGGCGGGTGAGACCGCGCAACGACCCTATTACACTGATGCGCAGCCCACCTCCACCGTCGTACCGTTTGACCTGAACAAGGACAAGGATCAGAAGTAGCCGCGGTCTGCCGCATAGGGGGGGCAGCAGCACCCCTCGGTTACTTCTTGATTGGTGATTTATCGATATAACGCCGCTCAAGGTCGGCAAAACTATCGATTCGACGATCCCTCAGAAAAGGCCAGATACGGCGTACCGATTCGCTCCGCTCCAGGTTGATATCCACTATCAGGATATCTTCGTTACTACCTGACTTACCAAGAAATTCTCCCTGGGGTCCGCAGACGAAGGAGTGTCCCCAAAAGGTGATGCCCTGACTCTGTCCCGAAGGATCCGGTTCATGGCCGATCCGGTTGCAGGCCGCCACCGGCAGGCCGTTGGCGACGGCATGACCCCGTTGTACGGTGACCCAGGCCTCCCGCTGCCGCAACTGCTCATCCTCATCATCAGCTGGATCCCAACCGATCGCTGTGGGGTAGAGCAGTAGTTCGGCACCGGCCAGGGCCATCAGTCTGGCTGCTTCCGGATACCACTGATCCCAGCAAATGAGTACCCCCAGTCGACCGATGCTGGTGTCAATGGGGGTAAAACCGAGATCACCGGGGGTAAAGTAGAATTTCTCGTAAAATCCAGGGTCATCCGGAATATGCATCTTGCGATAACATCCCGCCATCCGGCCATCACTGTCGAATACCACTGCGGTGTTGTGATAGAGGCCAGTGGCCCGCTTCTCGAACAGTGAGCAGACGATTACCAAACCCAATTCAGCAGCCAGGGCACTGAAGTGCTCAGTGGAAGGGCCTGGGATGGTCTCTGCCAGGTCAAACAGACGGCTCTCCTCTGTTTGGCAGAAATAGGGGGTGTTGTGCAGTTCCTGCAATAACACCAGTTGACTTTCCGCCGCGGCAGCCTGACGTATCCTGTCCGTGATCAGGGCGATGTTTTCATCCCGGTCACTGCTGCAGGCGTGCTGGATCAGGGCGATCTTGAGGTTTTTGTTCGGATTCATGGCTGGGATCTTGAAGCTTGTTGTGAAGGCGCTGATGGTCGTTTGAACTGAGCCGATTTAACAGGATTGCGCCGGAAGTCACAACCTCAATCAGCGGGGTCAGGTCGGGGAGATGGTATGGGAAAACCGACCTGCTCGGGAAACTGCATGGTAATGCAGTGGAGACTGCCATTCTGACGGATCAGGGGCAGGCAGTTGATGGGAATAATCTCCCGTTTCGGGAAATGGGTTTGCAGGCAGTGCACCGCTTCCACATCCTGCGGGATATCGTACACAGGTAGCAACACGGCGTCGTTAATAATCAGGAAATTGGCATAACCGGCCGGCAACCGATGACCATCAGCCGATATGATCGGTGGAATCGGTGGCAGAGGTACCAATCGGTAGGGGGTGCCGTCAGGTTGCCTGAATCTGCCCAGTTCGGCTGCCATCGCTTCCAGCTCGGGATAGTCCGGATCATCCGGCGTGGCGGTGGAGTAGAGAATGGTTGCCGGGTCGGCAAATCGGGCCAGGGTGTCTATATGACCGTCAGTATCATCCCCGGAAAGATGGCCGTGATCCAGCCACAGAAAGCGCTCGATCCCCAGTTGTTCAGCCAGCACTGCCTCCACCTGCACCGTTTTCAGTTGCGGATTTCTGCTAGGGGTCAGGATGGAGCTGCGGGTGGCCAGAAGGGTACCCTGACCATCGGTTTCGATGGCGCCGCCCTCCAGCACCAGTGGCACTGGCTGCCGCTGGATATGGGCAAAAACACCCGAACGGAACAGCGTTTCTGTTATCTGGTTGTCCAGGTTGGCCGGGTATTTTCCCCCCCAACCATTGAACTGAAAATCGAGCAGCAGTGCACCTTCTTCCCCGATACAGGTCAAAGGCGCGTGATCTCGTGCCCAGCTGTCATTGGATTGAGCAATCGCAAACCGCAGGGCACTTGAATCTATACCTGCGTCCTCCAGTTTGCGGCGGATAACCTGCTGATGGCGTTCGCTGTTACAGACAATCAGCAGCATCTGGAAGCGGCTAACCTGTCGGCAGATAGAGAGGTAGACCTGGTCTACGGCTGCAAGCTGGTCGGACCAGTCGGTATCCCGATGGGGCCAGGTGAGCATGATGGCGGATTGAGGGGTCCACTCGGCGGGCAGGTGGTACTTGGCGGTCAAGGGAGTTGTTCCATGGGGCACCGACCGGAAAGCCGGTGCCCGAATAATCAGCGGTGTACGACGGTGTTGATCACATACTCGTTTTCAAAATAGACCGTGAATTTGGGGTAAACCCAGCGCGTGATCGGTGGTTCGCCCACCCAGGGCAGCTCTTGTGACGGACTGCCGAACTGGGCCCGAACCGCATCCATGGTCTGTCCGGTGCGGGGGCGTAGCAGCCCTTCGCTACTGTTGGCCGGCGCTTGCTC
The DNA here is from genome assembly GCF_001007875.1 of Sedimenticola thiotaurini. Taxonomy (NCBI): domain Bacteria; kingdom Pseudomonadati; phylum Pseudomonadota; class Gammaproteobacteria; order Chromatiales; family Sedimenticolaceae; genus Sedimenticola; species Sedimenticola thiotaurini. The sequence goes on from NZ_CP011412.1 coordinate 825,280, forward strand.
GATGGCATCGAGTAAGAGCACGTCGGCTGTCGCCAGCGGGCTGATGGACGAGAGCGCGGCGATCAGCAGCAGGGTGGAAATGGGTTTCATAATATTTGGAACTCCTGTCCTCTTATTCTCTAAGGTAAAATATAGCATTTTGATCTAGATCCCGAAACATAAAGGTGTTTCTTTTCAGAATATGGTTTAATGCGCGCCTATGTATAAGCCTCTCGAACTGTTCATTGGACTGCGGTATACGCGCGCCAAGCGACGCAACCACTTTATCTCTTTCATCTCCCTGATCTCCATGCTGGGAATCATGCTGGGTGTGGTTGCGCTGATCGCCGTGCTTTCAGTTATGAATGGGTTTCACAAAGAAGTCCGTGAACGGATTCTCGGAATGACATCTCATGCCACCATCTCCTCTTACCAGAACAACCTGACGGACTGGCAGGAGGCGATGCAGCTCTCTACGCAGAACCCCCACGTGGTCGGCCAGGCGCCATTTATTGAAGCCCAGACCATGCTGACCAATGGGCAGCGGGTCAATGGTGCGATCTTACGCGGTATTCTGCCCGATTATGAACCCCGGGTTTCGGAAGTCGGCGACCACATGCTGGCCGGCCGCCTGGATCAGTTGGTTGCCGGACAGTTCGATATTGTACTGGGGCGGGAACTGGCGCAGTTGCTGGGAGTTGGGGTCGGTGACAAGGTGACCGTGGTGACGCCCCAGATACGGGTCACTCCGGCTGGTGCAATGCCTCGCCTGAAACGGTTTACCGTGAGCGGAATATTTGAAGTGGGTATGGGGGAGTATGACCGGGGACTGGCCCTGATCCATATGGAGGATGCGGCCCGGTTACTTAAGTTGGGCGATGGTGTGACCGGCGTACGGCTGAAGCTGGATGACCTCTATCTGGCACCGGAAGTGTCCCGGGAACTTGCCGATCAACTCCCCGGTGTCTACCGGGTCAGTGACTGGACCTTTCAGCACCGTAATTTTTTCAGCGCCCTGCATACGGAAAAACGGATGATGTCTCTGATCCTGTTTCTGATCGTTGCTGTGGCCGCATTCAATATTGTTTCCACCCTGGTGATGGTGGTGACGGACAAGCAGAGCGACATCGCCATCCTGCGCACCCTGGGTATCTCACCCCGGAGCGTGATGAGCATATTTGTGATACAGGGCGCCACCATCGGTTTCATTGGAACCCTGCTGGGTATCGGTGGCGGCATTCTGTTGTCGCTCAATCTGGAGTCGATCGTGCAGGGTATCGAACGGCTGTTCAATGTGAATTTCCTCGACCCCAACATCTATTACATCAGTTCACTGCCCTCAGACCTGCATTGGGATGACGTGGGTCTGATCAGCATCAGTGCCTTTCTTATCACCCTGCTGGCTACGCTCTATCCGGCCTGGCGCGCTTCCCGTACCCAACCAGCCGAGGCTTTGCGCTATGAGTGATCAGGCCGCAGTCATTGCCTGCCGGGATCTGACCCGGACCTTTATCGATGGTCGTTTGACGGTCAAGGTTCTGGATGGCGTCACCCTGAGTGTGGCGCGTGGAGAGCGGGTGGCTATTGTGGGCAGTTCCGGGTCGGGAAAAAGTACCCTCCTGCACTGCCTGGGGGGACTGGATAAGGCGACCAGTGGTGAGGTACTGATAGACGGACAGAATCTGGCCAGCCTGAATGAGAAAGCGCGCGGGACACTGAGAAACCAGGCGCTCGGCTTCGTCTACCAGTTCCACCACCTGCTGCCGGAGTTCACCGCCCTGGAAAATGTGGCCATGCCGCTGTTGATCGGGAATTCTCCCGTGTCGGATGCCAGGCAACGGGCCGCCGAGATGTTGTCCCGGGTTGGTCTGGAGCACCGGGTAGGGCACAAGCCCGGCGAGCTATCCGGTGGGGAGCGTCAGCGGGCCGCGGTTGCCAGGGCACTGGTGAATCATCCACGGTGTGTGCTGGCTGACGAGCCGACCGGTAATCTGGATCAGAAAACGGCACGTCAGGTGTACGAACTGATGCTGGAATTGAACCGGGATCTCCAAACCAGCTTTATTGTGGTCACCCACGACATGGGGCTGGCGGAGAGTATGGATCGCGTGCTCTATCTGTCGGATGGGCTGCTGAGTGATCAAGCCGGCACCTGAGGGACTATTTTGAACCGCGCCGGTTTTTCCAGTTTGAAATAATGTGCATACGCCACAAACCCCGGATCGAGATATACCCGATCAAGGCCGCCAGCAGGCCACACACCAGGCTGCCCAGATAGAGCGGCTCCCAGATGCTGCCCATACTGTGTTTGAACCACTCCATAGTGGGTTCGAAGGCTTCGTTTGATGCCGGTGTACCCATCATCCAGGTGCCGACCAGGTAGGAGAAATAGAACATCGGCGGCATGGTGAACGGGTTAGTAATCCACACCAGTGCCAGCGAGATCGGCATGTTGACCCGAAACGGAATGGCGGTTGCCGCTGCCGCAATCATCTGAAAGGGCATGGGAATGAAAGCCCAGAACAGGCCAACGGCGAACGCACCAGCCACGGAGCGGCGGTTCATGTGCCAGAGATTGGGATCCTGCAGAAGTTGACCAAAGACCTTGAGATGCTTGTGGTTACGGATCGTTTCGTGATTCGGGGTAAATCGTTTGAACAGTTGTTTTGGCATGCGGTCTCTTCTCAACGGTACAATCCCCTGTTCAGGGCAGAGTATTGAAGCACGCAACGACTATTTTGACCAGTGAATGCGTGGTTTTGACCCACATTCAGCGGCGACTCTCCGGCCGGATGATTCCATCAGGCGACCGGCTCCGCAGCGCTTGAAAAATGGTGGTGTTTGTCCTGCATAAGATTTAATCTACTTGACCATCAGTTGAACGATCATAAACCCAGGGAAGGGCCATGATTCTTACAACGGTTGCTTTTATTACCGGTGTTCTGCTGCTGCAGTACCAGCCGACACTTCCGGCGCCGCTCCTGTCGCTGTTGTTATGCCCGCTACTCTATGCAGCGTGGCGCTATTACTCCCGTCCCCCAATCCACGGCATTGCTGTCCTGCTGTGTGGATTTCTCTGGGCCTCGATCATGGCACACCTCTCCCTTTACCCGGGTCTCGCCAGCGAGTTGGAAGGGCGGGATCTTCAGGTGGTCGGTATTGTTGAATCGCTACCTGATGCCACTGCGCAGCGAACCAGTTTCCGGTTTCTGGTCGAGCAGATCTCGGATGGACAGCATGACTACCCGTCCCCTGGGTATGTACGACTGAACTGGTATCGGAACGCACCAGAACTCTCGCCGGGTGAGCGTTGGCGCTTGCTGGTCCGGCTCAAGCGTCCCCATGGGATGGCCAATCCCGGCGCCATCGATTATGAAAAGAGCCTGTTTCAGAAGGGCATTCGAGCGACCGGCTATGTACGGAATGATGCCATCAATGCCAGGCTTGAAATTCTGTATGCCGGTTATCTGTTCCAGCACTTGCGCCAGATAATGGCCAAACGCATAAACACCGTACTCCATTCTGAAGCTGCCCCGGGGCTGGTACGGGCACTGGTAATCGGAGATCGTTCCGGTATCTCCCAGGATCAATGGCTGATTTTCCGCCAAACCGGCACCAATCATCTGGTCGCCATCTCGGGTCTCCATATCGGTATCGTCTCCGGCCTGGCCTTTTTTCTGGGTAAATGGCTGTGGCGGCGATCTGCCTTGCTCTGCACTCTGTTTCCTGCCCCCCAGGCCGGGGCAGGTGTCGCTCTGGCGGGCGGCTTTATTTACGCCGGTCTGGCCGGTTTTGCTATTCCCTGCGTGCGGGCGCTGGTTATGCTCACGGTGGCATTGGGCGGGCTGCTTTTTCGCCGGGTACCCCATCCGTCCCGTAGTCTCTGTATTGCCCTGCTGTCGATCGTGCTGCTGGACCCGGCGGCGGTGTTGTCGATCGGGTTCTGGCTCTCTTTCGGCGCTGTTGCGGCAATCATGTTCGGAGTGGTGGGTCGAACGGGTTCTCGCCAATCACCCCTGGCCGGCCTGTTTCGGGTTCAGTGGGTAGTGGCACTGGGGCTGGCGCCCTTGCTGTTGATGCTCGGGCTGGAGCTGCCAATCCATTCGCCACTGGTGAATTTCATCATGGTTCCGCTGTTTTCCCTGCTCCTGGTGCCGTTCACCCTGTTTTCGGCACTGATACTCATGTTATGGCCACCTGTGGGTGCGGATCTGCTAACGGCAGCGGCCTGGCTGTTGGGGCAGGCCGAGCTGTTACTGGCTGCGCTGGCAGAGCATGGCGAGACGCTTCGGCTGCATGGTGACCCGCCCGGGTGGATGTTGCTCGGTGTATTGTTGAGCATCATCCTGCTTTTACTGCCGGCCGGTCTGCCGGGCAGATGGTTGGGCACACTACTGGTCTGTCCCCTGTTGCTCTATCGTCCGCCACAACCTTCTCCGGGTGAGGTGTGGCTGACCATGCTGGATGTGGGGCAGGGGCTGGCCATCGTGCTTGAAACCGCACAACACCGGTTACTTTATGATACCGGTCCCATGTTTCCGTCAGGGTTCAATACCGGCGATGCTGTGGTGGTTCCGTTTCTCAAAACTCGCGGTGTGAAACAGATAGATCGGCTTATTGTCACCAATGGCGATATTGATCACCGGGGTGGCCTGGCAGCCGTGCTTGGATCGTTTCCGGAGACAGAGCTGTTATCAGGTGAACCGGAACGGGTCGATATTGCTCAGGCCGAGCCATGCCGGGCCGGTATGCAGTGGGAATGGGATGGGGTTCGTTTTGAAATACTTCATCCGGATGGATCGGCGCGCTGGCGTGGCAATAACGCCTCCTGTGTTCTGGCTGTCAGAACAGCTACTGCACAGCTGCTGTTGACCGGCGATATCGAAGCGGAGGCCGAGGAGTGGCTGGTTCAGACCTATGGGGAGCGGTTGATGTCCACTGCCATCACCATCCCCCATCACGGCAGTGGCACCTCTTCCAGACCCCATTTTGTGGCCGCCACTGCACCGAGCTTCGGCCTGATATCCAGCGGTTATCGAAACCGCTATGGATTTCCCAAGGCGGAAGTTCTACAGCGATGGCGCGAACGGCGTGTTCAGTTGGTGAATACAGCGGAGGTGGGAGCTCTCTCCCTGCGGCTGGGCCCGGACGGTCTGATTGAAGGCCCGACAGGCTACCGCAGTACCCACCGGCGATACTGGATGGCTCCCCATTTGTGACCCGGCTTCGGGATAGGATCCACCTTACAGCTTTCGATCCCTCCCTGGAATGCAGTATGATACAGCTCATTTAGTGGGGCGGATTGTCCCAGTCCACATAAGAAGAGAACCCCAGAGGGAATAGTCAAGGTGTTTGAACTGGTTAAAGCTGGCGGCATATTGATGGCGCCAATCATTGCGTGTTCCATCGTGGCCATGGCGATCATAATTGAACGTCTGTGGGCGCTACGGGCCAAGCGGGTTATTCCGGATAATCTGGTTGCCCAGATCTGGCAGCTCTATAGTAAAGGAAAATTGACTAACGCCCATGTGGTTACCGTTAAGGAAGGCTCGCCACTCGGCCGCATCCTGGCCGCAGGCCTGGCCAATCGGCAACATACCAAGGTTGTGATGAAGGAGGCAATTGAGGAAGTGGGGCGCCAAGTGGTCCATGAGCTGGAACGCTATCTGAATACACTGGGAACCATTGCCTCGATCACGCCACTGCTGGGGTTGCTGGGCACTGTGATCGGCATGATCAAGGTTTTTGCCGCCATCATGACCGCGGGCGTGGGTGATCCCACTGTCCTGGCGGGAGGGATCTCTGAAGCGTTGATCACCACTGCGGCGGGCCTCTCTGTCGCCATCCCAAGTCTCATGTTCCATCGCTACTTCGGCGGTAAGGTGGATCGCCTGGTGATCAAGATGGAGGAGCAGGCACTGAAAATGGTCGAAGTGATGGCTGGCGAGCGCGAGCAGGAGTAAAGCCAGGTGAATCTACGTCCACATCGCAAAGAGTCACCGGAGCTGAACCTTACCCCGCTGATTGACGTGGTGTTCCTGTTGCTGATCTTCTTCATGGTCTCCACCACTTTTGATAAGGAGTCACGTATCAAGGTGGAGCTGCCAACGGCAGCGACCCAGGATGAACAAGTAGAAGAAGAGAAAGTCCTGGAGATTACCATCGACGCCCGTGGGCGTTTCTACGTTGATGATCGAGAGGTGGTGAATACCGAAGCGGATACCCTGAAGCGGGCCATTGAAAAGGCAGCCGGAGTGCGCCGGGACCTGCCGGTCATCATCAAGGCGGATGCCCGTGCCTCCTTCCAGTCGGTCTTCAAGGTGATGGATGTCACCAGTCAGTTGGGCTTTGTGAATATGACCTTCCCCGGTAAACAGCCGGTAGCGGACAACTGACCGATCCGTGAAACGTCTGGATTATTACTGGGATAGTCTCAACCCGGTTGCCATTCTCCTGCTGCCGCTCTCCTGGCTGTTCCGGCTGGTCAGCTGGCTCAGGTGTCAGGCCTACCGAATGGGTCTGCTGATAACTTCTGAACTACCGGTTCCGGTCATCGTCGTGGGCAATATCACGGTGGGCGGCACCGGAAAAACACCACTGGTGATCTGGCTGGCCCGCCATCTGCGGGATCTGGGCTTCACGCCGGGCATCATCTCCAGAGGCTATGGTGGTCAGGCGGATGAATGGCCGCAGCCGGTAACACCACAGAGTGATCCAACCCTGGTGGGTGATGAGCCCGTGCTGCTGGCCAGTCGTACCGGCTGCCCCGTATGGGTGGGACCCGACCGACCCAGGGCTGCGCGGCAGCTGTTAAGTGAGTCAGATTGCGACATTCTGATCTCCGATGATGGTCTGCAACACTACCGGCTCCGGCGTGACCTGGAGATTGTTGTGGTTGACGGGGCGCGGGGCCTGGGCAATGGACTATCACTCCCGGCCGGTCCGCTGCGGGAGCGGCCTGCAAGGCTGAATCGGGTGGATATGGTGATCGCCAACGGAAAATCTCCGTTAACCGAGCACCGGATGACGTTGGTGCCCGGACGACTGATCAACCTGGCCGATCCGTCACACCAGGTCGGTCTGGACTATTTTGCGGAGCAGCGGGTACATGCCCTGGCTGGTATTGGGAATCCCGAGCGTTTTTTTGACACCCTGCGCAGTGCCGGTCTGGAACTGCAGACAAGGCCCTTTCCAGACCACCACCGATTCACCGAAACAGAAATTAACCCGGAAGACCAGTTACCGGTGATCGTAACCGAGAAAGATGCGGTAAAATGCGCTCCATTCGCCGGTCGGCGGCACTGGTATCTGGAAATCAGTGCGGAACCCGATCCGGGCACCATTCAACAGCTGGATAAGCGAATCAGAGAGTTTAAAAATGGATAGGAAATTGTTGGATATTCTGGTCTGCCCCTTGTGTAAGAGCAAGCTGACCTATGACAAAAAGGCGGGTGAGTTGATCTGTAAAGCGGATCGACTGGCATTCCCGATCCGTGATGGCATACCGGTGATGCTGGAGGAGGAGGCGCGCAGCCTGTCTCCGGAAGAAGAGGTCGAGTAACCGGTGCCGGTCACCTGGAGTCAGCGATGAACTTTAAAGTCGTCATACCGGCCCGCTTCGCCTCAACCCGGCTGCCGGGAAAGCCGCTGCTGGAAATCGCCGGAAAACCGATGATACAACACGTCCATCAGCGGGCTGTTGAGAGTGGCGCCGATCAGATCATTGTTGCCACCGATGACCAGCGTATCGCAGATTGTGTAACGGGGTTCGGTGGTGAGGTCTGTCTGACCGATTCCGGACACCGCTCCGGTACCGACCGTATTGCCCAGGTGGTCAGGCAATTTGGCTGGGCAGCGGATGAGATCGTGGTCAACCTGCAGGGTGATGAGCCGGATATGGCACCAGATCTGCTGCAACAGGTTGCCACCGATATGGCCAACCATCCGGATGCCGTTATGACCACGCTCTCTGCTGATTTGACAGAAACCTCCCAGCTGTTCGATCCCAACGTGGTTAAACTGGTGACCGACGCCAGGGGGTATGCCCTCTATTTCAGCCGAGCAGCTATCCCGTGGAACCGGGATCAGTTCGCCGATCAGCGGCAGTTACCAGAAAGTGTGGAAGGGTATCGGCGGCATATCGGGCTCTACGCCTACCGGGCGGGCTTCCTGGAACAATACATCCGCTGGCAGCCGGCACCACTGGAAGTGTTGGAGTCACTGGAGCAGCTCCGGGTACTCTGGCACGGCGAGCGTATCCATGTCAGTGCCGCCACCGTGCTGCCGGGACCGGGGGTCGACACTCAACAGGATCTGGATCAGCTCAATGAACTGTTTAAGCGGGATGGGGCGAGAGAGACCAGCTGATCGCTCTATCGACTGATCTTGTTGGCCAGCAGTTCCAATAACTCTTCTGAAAGACTGTCGGGAACCTGGCCAAACAGGGGAATCAGCACTGTTTCAGGTCCTTTTCTGGATGGTTCTCCAAACAGATTGGCCTGAATTATCGTATTATCAGAAGGGTCTGACAGTACCAGAACCCCTTCGTCCGCCAGCACTTCATGCAACACCCACTCTCTACCGAGATGGGTAAAACGGCTCCCGATCAGTGTGCGCATGCGTAGAATAAAATCCTGATCCTGCAAAACAGACTCCAAAGTTAAGTGTTTCAAGCGTGGGATTTAACCAGAGAGATTCAGAACAGTGCAGCTTTCCGCCCGGGCCTAAAAATGGCCGTAGGCCACCAGAAGGTCACTTTTTCTTCGTCCGTGGTTCATGCGTCGATCCGTGCCGTCCCGGTGAGCACGCCTGCGTTCAATCCGATAACGGCGGGATTTCTGGCTGCGGCGGTCAACCACACCTTCATAGGCGCAATGGCACGCTGCCGCGTCACAGCCCGGGAACGGCAGCTTCGGTGGCTTATCCACCGGATACATGCGATCCATCTGACGAATGGCCGATTTACAACCGCATCTGGAAACTTTCAGCAGGATAAACCGCTCATATTGTTGGATTTTCTCGAGCTGGGCCTTGCGTGTTTCGTTAATACCGGATGACTTATGTTCGTTTCTGGAGAACCATTTCATAATATCTCTCACTGCTTGACCCGCTGTATGTTGTGATTATAGATGATGATTTTTTGCCTGCTGAAAGTTGGATCATCGCCTGGCTAGGGAAAAGGCGGGATAGTGTGCTCGGTTTGACCGGATCGGTGTCGGAAAGCATAGCGGGGTCGCGGCACTGGACTTCCATGGCCAATCATGGAATAAAGCGATCCGAACTCTTCATAAGCAGAAACGGTGTCCGGGAGATACCGGAGACCCAGGAAAAGACGCGATCCATTCTGCTCCATTTACAGGCCTTGATTTTATGAAAAAAATTTCAGTTTTATTCGTCTGCATGGGCAATATCTGCCGTTCACCGACCGCGCATGGTGTGTTCGAAAAGCTGGTCGAAGACACCGGGCTGAGCCAGTATATCGAAGTTGATTCTGCCGGTACCCATGCTTACCATGTGGGTAATCCCCCTGATCCCCGGGCTCAGAAAACGGCACTAAGTCGCGGTGTTGATCTTAGCCAACAGCGCGCCCGACAGGCGGAACATAGCGATTTCGAGCGCTTCGATTATGTTATCGCGATGGACCAGGATAATCTGAACAATCTTCTGGCTATCGCCCCGGAGAACCATCGGGAGAAACTGCACCTGTTGCTGGATTTTGCCCCTGAACTGGAAAAGCGGGAGGTTCCCGATCCCTATTTCGGGGGGACGCGGGGATTTGACAAGGTTTTTGATCTGGTTTCCGATGCTTCTCAAGCATTGCTGACCGCAATCCGACGGAAACACCAGCTCTGACCCGATGTTATGCATAAAAAACGGGGGAGGTGCTACTCGACACCTCCCCCGTTTTTGCGTTTCATCCTGACAATAGGTGATCAGGTGTCCCCATCCGGTGCCGGTTTCTCCTCCGGCTTTTTATCAACGCTTTTCGGCGTACTCTTCGGTGATGTTTCAGCCGGAGCCGGCTTGCCGGTTGCCTCGGATTTCTCCTTGATGGCGACATCCGGTTTACTTGCCACCTTGGCCGATGGGGTAGTGGTGGCAGGCTTTGTCTCCACCTGTCGCAGGGGCGCCTGCTCGGGGACCGGTGCGTGCTTGGGGGCTGCCTTTACGGGCGTCGCCTCCGGTTTGCTTGCTGCCGGCGCTGGCTTGGTTGCAGGAGCGGCTGAGCTTGATTTTACCGCAGTGGGTTTGGTTTCCACCTGACGCAGAGGCTGCTCGTTTACCAGCGGTGTCTTCGGCGCTTCCGGAGCGGTCGACGACGGTTTTGCCGCTTCAGCTTTTGGTTTTTTTACTTCAGGTTTCTGTTCAACAGGGGCCGATGACGGGGCAGTTTTAGGTTTAGGCGCAGACACATTGGACTTTGCCGGTTGCGTCATCTCTGGCCTGTTATTGTCACTGTCTGCGGGACGACTGTCGGACTTTTCCCCAGCCTTGACCTCCGTGGCTTTGGCTACAGAAACAGGCGCCGGCTTGTCGGACGGTTTAGCTGCCGCATCACCCGCTGGCGCCGGTGACTCGGAAGCAGGGGCCTTGGCGCGTACTGCTGGCTTCTCATTTTTCGTTTCAGGAGCACTATCAGCGGCGGACTCCACAACCGGCCTAGATTCGGCTGGTGCTGCTGCGGACGACTCCGGCTTGCTGGTCGTGGCGGCGTTGTCCCCGTCCGGTTTACTGCCGCTATCGGAGCCACTGGTTGCAGCCGCAGCCGAGGCCACTGCAGCAGGGGCAGGGGTTGCGGCCTTGTTTTCGGCAGCCGGTTGACGGCTCGCAGACTTGTCAGTGGCTGAATCGTTCTGGCCATTTGAAGCTGCGTTCTCCTGCTTATCCTTCTCCTGCGCCGATGATTTTGGCTTGCGGGTGCGTTGACTCTTGGCCGCCCGAGGCTTGTCCTTGGCCTGTTCAGTGCTCTCTTTCCCGTTTGATTGGGCATCTGATGGCTGGCCTGATTTCGATGCGTCAGACGCCTCGTTGGTCGTGCTGACCGCCTCATTCTCAGGCGTAGTGGTCTTACGCCGGCGGCGTCCGCCACGGCGTCCACGCCGCGAGCTGCGTTTCGGCTCTTCGCCTGTCGCCTTCTGCTCGCCAGAACGATTTTTGTCATTGTTCGCGTTCGATTTCTGCTCGCCAGAGGTGGTCTCTTCTTCCGGAGTACGTTTATCGCTTTTACGCTGATTGGGCCGCTGCTGGCGATTTTCTTCAGGTTTTTTCTTCCCGGCTGGCTTTGACTTACCTGAACGGTTCCCGTTGGAGCGCGGGGTATCATCTGACTTGTTCCGGCTGCGCCGGTCACGGCTCTTGGATTCGTCCCGTTTCTCTTCCTTGCGGGGGGTCGAGTCGGCTTTTTTCGGAGAGGATTCCGCGCCTGTTGCGGTATCACCGCCAATGATAGCCTTCCAGAGCTTGCTGAAGAAACCTTTCTCACGCGGCTTCTCTTCCTCTACCTGGCGTTGCTGCGGAGTAGGGGCAGGGGAGGTGGGGATGAACCGCTTGACCGTAGGTTCTTCCGTCTTGGTCTCCTTAGGCTTGGCGAAGTCCGGGGTTTTGTCTTCCGGCTCCACCATCATCTTGTAGCTGGAAGTCTCTTCGTCACCTTCCGCCACATCCTGGGCACGTATGCGCTCGATTTCGTAATGGGGTGTTTCGAAATGGATGTTGGGAATCAATACCACATTGACATTCTGGCGCTGTTCAATGTCATGGATCGCATCGCGCTTTTCGTTCAGCAGGAAAGTGGCCACGTCCACCGGTAATTGAGCGGTGATCCGCAGGGTATTCTCCTTCATGGCATGCTCTTCGATAATCCGGAGCACCGAGAGTGCCAGGGATTCAACGCCGCGGATAAACCCGTGTCCATCACAACGGGGGCAGACATGCAGCATCGATTCGCCAAGAGATGGTCGAAGCCGCTGACGGGACAGCTCCAGCAGTCCGAAGCGGGAGATCCTACCCAGCTGAACCCGGGCCCGGTCCTGTTTCATCGCCTCTTTCAGACGATTTTCCACTTCCCGTTGATTACGGGTGGGGGTCATGTCGATAAAATCGATCACGAACAGACCGCCCATATCCCGCATTCTGAGCTGCCGGGCAATCTCGTCGGCCGCTTCCAGGTTGGTATTCAGGGCGGTCTCTTCGATGTCGGCACCTTTGGTGGAGCGGGCCGAGTTGATATCAATCGAGGTCAGTGCTTCAGTGTGATCGATGACAATGGCGCCACCGGAGGGCAGGCGGACTTCGCGCTGGAAGGCGGACTCGATCTGACTCTCGATCTGATAGCGGCTGAACAGCGGCACTTCATCGGTATAATGGCGCAGTTTTCGTGCATTGTGGGGCATGACCTGCTCGATGAATTCGCGCGCTTCGGTAAAGACCTCCGGGTGATCGATGACAATTTCACCAATATCCGCCCGCAGATGATCTCGGATAGAGCGGATGATGACATTGCTCTCCTGGTAGATCAGGAATGGCGCGGATTTCTCCTTAGCCGAGGTCTCGATGGCTTCCCACAGTTGCAGCAGGTAATCCAGGTCCCACTGCAGATCTTCCTGGCTCTTGCCGATTCCGGCGGTACGGACAATCAGTCCGGCGCCTTCAGGTATCTCCAGGCCGGACATGGCATCGCGCAGCTCATTACGTTCCTGGCCCTCAATACGGCGGGAAATCCCACCGGCCCGGGGGTTGTTTGGCATTAATACCAGGTAACGGCCGGCGAGGGAGATGAAGGTGGTCAGTGCGGCGCCTTTGTTACCGCGCTCCTCCTTCTCGATCTGAACGATGAGCTCCTGACCCTCTTTAACAGCATCCTTGATCTGTACGCGCCCACTGGATTCTTTGGCGCTTCCGGTGAAGTAGTGGCGGGAAATCTCTTTGAGTGGCAGAAAACCGTGTCGTTCCGATCCATAGTCAACAAAGGCTGCTTCCAGACTGGGCTCTACCCGAGTGATCTTTCCCTTGTATATATTGGCTTTTTTTTGTTCCCGACCGGTTGTTTCTATGTCCAGATTGTATAATTTTTGGCCATCCACGATGGCTACCCGCAACTCTTCTGGCTGAGTTGCGTTGATCAACATGCGTTTCATATTGTGAAATTCCCAGGGCGCGCTTTCTTCCGGCAGGAACCGGACAGGGTGATACATCACCTGGCTTCACCCGCTATTTCGGGGCCGGATTCCTAACAAGAAACAAGAGCTGTACGCCTGGTTGAATGGGGCCTTAGCCTGTTCAACACGGCAGCATCTTTGAAGCACGCCGTTAACTATGTACATCGATTGCGTCTGCAATACGATGCGTTCTTTGTTATGCACAGGGTCGGCAGGAGTCTGCTGATCGATCTATCCCACCCGGGTGAGAGATCTGATCGCCCGGCAATAACGGAACGCCACCTGGCGGGGTGTACGTTCGATGATCAGTTTGCGTATAGCGGATACAACGAACCCTCTCAGCTCTATATCACCGCTAACGGCGGATTATAGCTATATTAAGCAGGTGCAGCAAATAACATCTGTCGGCGGAACCGCTCGGTGCCCTTGATTTCCGGTGAAACAGTTAACAGTCAGAGAACCTGGGTTGCTCAACCCCGAACAACTGCTTGGTGTCGTTTGGGAAGCTGGTATCATACCGGCGATGTCAAACTCTCAACAGATTTATAACGCTGTGCATACCCTGAGTATCGAGCCGGGGTATGAGGGGCAGCGTATTGATAATTTTCTTATCAATCACCTGAAGGGCGTACCCAAGAGTCTGGTCTACCGGATCCTGCGACGGGGTGAAGTGCGTGTCAACAAAGGACGTATCAAGGCCAATTATCGGCTGCAGGTGGGGGATCAGGTGCGGGTTCCGCCTGTTCGCATGGCAGACCGGGATGAACCGGCGCGAGTCGACAACCGGCAGCTTGAACGTCTCGAAAAAGCTATAATATTCGAAGATAAGCGACTGATAGTACTTAATAAACCATCAGGTATAGCTGTCCACGGTGGGAGCGGTTTGAGCTTCGGAGTGATCGAGGCACTGCGTCAGTTGCGTCCGGATGAACGCCAGCTGGAGCTGGTGCATCGTCTGGATCGTGAGACCTCGGGCTGTTTGCTGGTGGCCAAACGGCGCAGTGCACTGCGCACACTCCATGAACTTATGCGTTCCAATGGGATCGATAAGCGTTACATCGCGCTTGTCAGGGGTAACTGGCGGCGCGACCGTATCGAAGTCGATGCGCCGCTGCTTAAAAACACCCTGCAGGGTGGTGAACGGATCGTAGTGGTGAATCCACGGGGAAAAGAGTCGCTGACGCGATTCAGCATCCGAGAGCGAATCGGGGATTTTCAGCTGATTGAGGCCCGCTTGATGACCGGGAGAACCCACCAGATCAGGGTTCACGCCGCCCATTTGGGGACACCGGTGTTGGGGGATGGGAAATATGGTGATGCCGCCACGAACCGGGAACTCAGGGATCTGGGGTTGCGGCGTCTGTTTCTTCATGCTGAAACGCTGCGTTTCAGATGGCCGGATGAGAAACAGTTTCAGCACTTCAGAGCGCCCCTGGAACCGGCTCTGGAGGAGTTACTGTCCCGAATTCGGACAAGTGCACATGCAAACAGGTATTAATTGACAATGGGACGCGAGTTCAAACTCCTGGTATTTGATTGGGACGGGACCCTGATGGATTCCGAGGCGAGGATCGTCTCCTGCGTACATGCGGCTGCCCGGGATATGGCCATCGAAAGCCCGTCGGATGATCGGGTCAGGGACATTATTGGTCTGGGGCTGAAAGAGGCTTTGGAGAAGCTGTTTCCCGGCTCAGACAACTCTTTTAAAGAGCAGTTTATCGGTTTTTACCGGGACTATTTTCTGCATGAGGATCGTACCCCCTCACAGCTTTTTCCCGGCGCTCTCGATGTGTTGCATGGATTGGCTGACGAAGATTATCTGCTGGCCGTAGCGACAGGGAAAGGGCGCCCCGGGCTCAACAAGGTGCTGGAAGAGACCGGCCTGAAGTCGCTGTTTCACGCCACCCGGTGTGCCGATGAGACCTTTTCCAAGCCGCACCCGGAGATGCTGGTACAGATCATGGATGAACTGGCTGTGGAGCCGGTGGATACCCTGATGATCGGAGATACCGAGTATGACCTGCAGATGGCCATCAATGCAGGTACCCATGGCCTGGCGGTGAGCTACGGGGTACACACGCCCGAGCGGCTCAATCGATTCAACCCCCTGGGTTGTCTGGATGATATATCAGAGCTTTCGGCCTGGCTGCATGGCTGAGTCGGATCTCACACCGTTGAAACAGATTCAGAGTGAGGAAAATGGATAATCTGGAACAAGAGCGAGTCAAGCGTAAAGCAGGTTGGGAGCGGGAGCTATTGGAAAAACTCGCCACCGCTTCGATCACCGAACAGCGGCGAGCGCGGCGCTGGGGTATTTTCTTTAAACTGCTGACTTTCGCCTATCTGGTGACGGTGCTGATCCTGTGGCTGCCGGACACCTGGTCCGATGCGGCTATCAAGTCTGCCAAGGAACATACCGCCGTGATCGAAATCAAGGGCGTGATAGCGGATGATAGCGAGGCCAGTGCAGATAACGTGGTGACTGCGCTCCGTTCTGCCTATAAAGACGAGAAAACCAAAGGGGTGATTCTGCGCATCAACAGCCCCGGGGGCAGCGCGGTACAGGCCGGCTATATCAATGATGAGATCCGGCGTCTGAAGGAGAAGCATCCCGAAATTCCAGTGTATGCGGTTGTGACCGATATGGCCGCGTCGGGCGGCTACTATATCGCGGTTGCCGCTGATCAGATTTACGTGGATAAGGCCAGTATCGTCGGTTCAATCGGCGTGCTCATGAGTACCTTTGGCTTTGAGCGGAGCATGGAAAAACTGGGTGTGGAGCGCAGGCTGTTGACGGCTGGTGAGCACAAGGGGATTCTCGATCCCTTTTCCCCCATGAAGAGCGAGGAGAAGCAGCATATCCAGAATATGCTTGACCAGGTGCACCAACAGTTTATCCAGGCAGTCAGGGATGGTCGCGGTGACCGGTTGCAGGAGAATGACGATATCTTCAGTGGACTGTTCTGGTCCGGGGAAGAGAGCATCAAGCTCGGTCTGGCGGATGGCCTGGGTAGCAGCAGCTACGTCGCCCGGGAGCTGATCGGTGCCGAGACCCTGGTGGACTACACCCGCTCCGAGGATCTGCTGGAGCGCTTTGCCAAGCGTATTGGCGCCGGCGCGGCGGCGTTTATGTCCAGTCAAACCGGCTTGGGACTAACCCCGCATATACGCTAACGGACCCCTGTTCATCATCAGTTGTCAGTATGGGGGGCACGGCGTACTATCCTTTGGAATAGTCGTCGTGCCTGGACCAGAGAGCGTCAGAATAACCCCATGATTGGCCCGGTGGATTCCAAGTGTGCCAAGCGCCTGTGCGGTAGTCATCGCAAGGTCAGTTCCCCTGCATCGGCGGGCGAAGCGGATATTTTTTTCAATCTCTGTATGGATCGGGTGCACTATGCGCCGGAGCGGCATGCCATCTACTTTGTGGATTCCTGCCATGTCACCGTGGCGGAGACCATACTGGCGGTTCTGCGGGGTTTGGAGTGCAAACCGGAAATCGAGCAGCTGTATCTGGATCAGCTGAGTATATTCAAGAGTCTGAAGCGGGTGAAAGTCAAACCAGAAGAGGCCCGGGCTGTGATGGTGGCTCTGCGCATGCAGGGTATGCAGATTACGGTGTCCAAGTAACCGGTAGGGCAGCCTGACTATCGGTTACCGGACATACGCCCCGACTGTCTGCCGACAGCGGGGCGTATGGGTTCTGTCCGTCTCTATTCAGCTGGTTGCGCCATCTCCTTCACCTTGTCCACCACCTCTTCGGTTTTCTCAATGGTGGCTTGCTTCACCTCTTCATATTTTTCCTTGATGGCTTCCATATCGGCCTTTTCGCTCTTCGGCAGGCTATCCTGCTCTCCGGTTGGAGCTTCATGACGATCCTGGTTCATTTCACTCCACTTTTCCCGGGCGGATTCTGTGGATTCCGATACTGCATTGCCCAGCTCTTTGGCTGATGCCTTTGCGTGCTCGGCAGCTTTCTCCATGCTGCTTTTCTCCACGTTGCCGGTGCTGTTCTGTTCGTCAGTACCGCAGCCACTAAGCAGGAGTGTGGATATAGCAATGATCAATGCAAACTTTTTCATGATATTTCTCGGGTTGGGTTCTATTGATGGAAGCGTTAAAAGAGTACCTTCCTACCCGGCCAATGGTTGCAAGCCGTCTGCTGCAAAGCAATAGGGCAAATGTAAACGAAAGTGTCTATATTTCCAGGCAACCGGTCGATGCACCTGATGGATAGTCTTTGTTAAAGTAGTCTCTGTCTGTTAAATCAACACCGCTTGTACCCATTACTCTGTAACTGTTACCGCTCTACAATAGTAATGTCAGACAGAGTATAGACCCGAATGCTGTGATTATTTGCTTCTGCCTCGGGTGGGTCTGCTGTATGCATCTATGTAGTTGGCGGTTCGGCAGCGCTAACCGGACGGGATTGCTCTGACCGGGCACAACGGACGGGAATGACAGGACCTGCCCCAAGGGTAAACAGCAAGCAGGTATGACCAGTAGGATTCAACGTGCGAAGGATATGAATCGGTACGAGCTTGATTGTACAAGCATCTCAGAAATACTCGATGTAAAAGGGCATCAGGTTCCCGAAGCGGTCCGGTATCCGGAAGGTTATTTCGCGGCCCCCCCGGCCCCCGCATCGGTGCTGATGCCGCTGTTCAAGGACCAGGATGGCTGGCGGGTACTCTATATCAGACGGTCGGAACATGAGAATGACCGGCACAGTGGCCAGGTGGCCTTTCCCGGCGGAAAGCTGGAGGCCATTGATCGTGACGCCCATGCGGCCGCATTACGGGAAGCCCAGGAAGAGATAGGGCTGGATCCCGCTCATGTCTCTATTCTGGGTGACTTGAGGTCCTATCACACCATCAGCAACTATCTGGTGACACCGGTGGTGGCGGAGATCCAGTGGCCGGTACCGCTGGTGCCGGACAGACGGGAAGTGAGTCGGGTTTTCAGTATTCCGGTGAACTGGCTGGCGGATCCGGCAAATCACCGGGTCAGCTGGCGCAGGCTGGATGGCTCTGATGCAAGTATCCAGGTGATCCATTTTGAGCGTTACGAGGGTGAACTACTCTGGGGTATTACTGCCAAATTGACCGTTACGCTGTTGAATCTGATCGGCTTGCTGGAGACCCGGCGCTGAGTGGTGACCGCCAGAAAACCGGCATATGACAAGTTCCGACTTCCACGGGAATTGTACTTAAACCGGTAACTATCGGACTCACCGATACATGCTAAGATTGTCCTCTTGCAAAACCTGTCTCCTTGCGCACTGGCGCCCTTGATGAAAAAACTGACCCGACGACTCGAGAACTCATCGCTTCCGCTTGCGCTGAAGTGGTCGGTTATTATCGCCTGTTTTGTCTCTCTGGTGATGGGTTCTCTGGGCTGGTTTTTAATCAATCAGCAGACCGCCAATTATCGACATCAGAATGCACTGCTTGGTGGTGTGGTGGTTGATCAGCTGGCGTTTGCCGCCGGTGAGCCGCTGCTGGCAGGGGATGATCTCAGTCTGCAGGTGCTGGTCAGGCAGCAGGAGAAAAACGCGCTGATCATCGGTATGCAGGTGTTTGACCTGAAAGGCGTCCTGAAAGCGAGCGCCGGTGTCTCACCCATCGGTGATATTTTGTCCCTTTTTGATCGGAACGAACAGCTGCGCCAGTTGCCCTGGCGCACGCCCTATGTCAATGCGGTCTCTTTTTTCAGCAGTATCAAATTCAAAGATGTAACCGCAGGTTATGCGGTGGTCAGTATTGATCAAGGTCCGCTGGAACAGCAGTTGAGCGCATTAACCGGGGCACTGATCACCACCACCATCGGCCTGATTGTGATCGGGGCGATACTGGCGTTTCCGTTGGCCCATCGACTCTGCCGTCCCATCTATCAGTTGGTCAAGGTGGGAGAAGCAATAGACAGTGGTAAAACCCACATGCCGATTGCCGTGGGACGTAAAGATGAGATCGGTCGTGTACTCGATGCCTTTCAGCACATGGCAGAGGGCATGGAGAAGAAGCGCGAGGTTGAGCAGGCCTTTTCCCGTTTCCTGTCACCCACTATCGCACACCAGGTGTTGAACCAGCCGGCCGGTAGCGAACTGGGCGGTATTACCAAGGTAGGCAGTGTGTTGTTCTGCGATGTGGTCGGTTTTACCGAGTTATCTGAAAACCTGTCGCCCAGGGATGTGGGGGAGATGTTGAATCAGTACTTCAGCTATTTCTCCATTGCGGCGGACAGCTGCAACGGAACCGTGGATAAATTCATCGGCGATTGCGTGATGATTCTGTTCGGGGTGCCGGAATCGGACACATCCCATGGGCTGCATGCGGTCACCTGCGGTGTGCTGATCCAGGAGATTGCTGCCCGGATTAACCATCAGCGACAGAAGAAAGGCCTGCCGCTGGTGCAATTCAAAGTCGGAATCAACAGTGGTCAGATGCTGGCCGGTAATCTGGGCAGTGTGGAGCGGATGCAGTACACCGTAGTAGGAGATACAGTGAACCTGACAGCGCGGGTTTGTGATATCTGTTCACCGGGCCAGATTCTGATAACCGAGGCGACACTGATGCAGCCAGGGGTTAAATCCCTGGCCAAAAGTTTTCCGCAAAATACCGTCAAGGTTAAGGGTCGTCGTCAGCCTGTTAAAACCTATCTTATTGACAGCAATTCCTTTATATCCGAATCCAGATTTCAGGAGAGCCTGAAAACCATACTACCGACGGTGGAAGTCCAATGAGGCAGTTGCTGATTTCCCTCCTTGTTATTCTGCTCACGGGTTGCAGTGCCATTGTGACAAAAACTGCTCCCACGGCGCCTCCGCTATCCCCGGCAGAACTGATCCAACAGGCAGAGAAACTGTACCAGCAGGAGCAGTGGCATGAGGCGCTGGTGCTGCTTGGTTCGGGGCTGGACCGGTATCCTGATGAGCGGCGTCTTGCCGAGTTGCACGCTGAAATAAAACGTAATTGGGAGATGCGAAAACGGAACCGGGAGGACTGGATTCTGGTGCATGAAACCAGTTCGCTATGGAAAAAGGTTCCGTATCTGGAGGAACTGGTTTCTATTGATCCGGACAATATTATTACCAGGTCCCGGCTGCTGTTCTGGCAGAACATGCTCAAGTCGAAAGTTCCCGATCTGATAGCCTGCGGCTCGGTACATCTGCATCTGGATCAATCCCTTGCCGAGGCCTGCGTCACCCTGGCCGAAAAGATCAAGCCGACCGAGGAGAGCGCTTTTTTGCTGCGCAAAATCCAGCAGTCCCATGCCGAGAAAAAACGAACCGAACGCTCGAAAAAGGCGGTTCAGGAGAAGCATGATAAGACCCAACAGCGCAATCGACTGTTAAAACAGGCCCAGGCACAGATCGCCGATGAGGCCATCCCGGATGCAGTCGCCTCGCTTCAGCAACTGCTGGAACTGGTACCGGATGACCCGGAGGCCAGCGGACTGTTGGAACAGGTGATCCGGGTTCGCGATGAGAAGGTGGCCAATCTGATCGCATTCGGTGATGCACTCTATCGGGAGGAACAGATCGAGCAGGCGGTATCTGTATGGGAGTCGGCGGAAAAACTCGACATGGGGCGTCAGGATGTGGCGGGGCGCATCGAGCGCGCCATGAAGGTTCTTGAGCGGCTGCGGGAGATTCAGGAACAGCCGGTGCCCTGAGGGCGTGGTTCAGGCATCCACCGCCGGTCGACTGGTGGAGCCGATATCTCCTGACCAGAAGGCGTTGCGCGGATTGAGAAAATCGCTCCAGGGGATGTAGTGGGAGCCATCACAGGAGAAGTTCAGCCCGATCAACCCGTTAAAAACATTGATTGACCCGGAGCGCAGATAGACCGTTTCATCCGCCAGTCGCAGTTTCTTGAAGCCCTCCAGCACCGGTTTGATTTTGTTCTGCGGCAGCACGGCATCAGAAGGATAGTCGTGCAGCGGATAGGCGAGGCAGATATCGGGATCGATCAGGTCTTCAACTTCCAGCATCCGGTAACGGAAGGGGTCATCCATCAGCCACAATGTGGCACGGCTGCTGGAGAAGTGCAGCTTGCCATGAAATACCCCGCGCTGGACAATCAGCTCCTCCATAATGGACATTACCTCATCAATATGGCTGTCCAGCACGCTCTTTACCCTTGTCTGCTGAAACAGTAGTCCCCGGATTGACGGGTCGCCTTTCATTTGTCGCCATTGATCCGGCTCATCGTACAACTGTTGGGTCAGGGGCAGGTCGCGCAGATCAAAATCCGCACCCAGCAAGCCGATCACCCGATCCTGTCTTCTGACCAGTTGGATTGCGGTGATACTGGGGCGTCCCGACAACAGGCTGATATAGGCTTCGGAGAGGTAGTAGTCGACGGCCGGATAGATGCTGTTCAGATAGGGACGACTGGAGCGGTCTCTGCCAAAGTGCTCCGGGAAACGGCCGCTTCCATTGATATTGTCCGAGATCTGGATGGCGTCCGTACCCAGGGCATAGATGTAGGCGCAGTAGGGGAGTTCTGCCACCCGGTCTGCCAGTACCTGATCGAGCGACTCCCGATCAGGCCAGACATCACTGCAAGCCCTGGCAATCCGTCCCAGAATGGGCTGGATGAGGCTGCCCAGGGCTTCCCGCTGTTTACTGATGCTTTTCTGTATCGGACTCGTCATGATTTGTTACCAGTAAACCAGGGATGAGTGGACCATCCTCAAGGAACCTGAACTCCTTCAGCCTCCAGGAAACTGATCAGCCGGATAAGCGGTAGGCCGATCAGGGTGTTGGGGTCGTCCCCCTCCAGTCGCCGGAACAGGGCGATACCCAATCCCTCGGATTTAAAACTGCCAGCACAGTTATAGGGTTGCTCCCTGTCCAGATAACGCTCTATCTGCTGTTTATCCAGATCCCGGAAATGGACGTGGAACAGCTCACAGCTGGTCCGGGCCTGATCGGTCCTGTTGTTATAGAGACAGAGACCAGTATAGAAGGTCACCCGTTTACCCGATGCCAGGGAAAGTTGCTCAATGGCCCTGTCACGATTCCCGGGCTTCCCCAGTATCTGTTCATCAATACAGGCCACCTGGTCGGAACCGATCACCAGGGCGTCCGGGTGTTGCCTGGCGACGGCCTTTGCCTTGGCCTCGGCCAGTCGTCGCACCAGCTGTTCCGGTGTCTCATGGGGGTGACGCTGTTCATCGACGTCGGGGGCGCCCACGTCGAAAGCGAGCCCCAGTTTGCCTAACAGCTCCCGTCGAAAGGGCGATGTGGATGCCAGCACAATGGCGGGGTGGTTGGTCTTGAGTGCGGATGGGGTACGGTTCATGGGGAGTGAAATGGTTGCTCGTTTCTGGCTTTTTTATGGTTGCGCAATGCTACCAAAAATAGCGCTTCTGAGGGGAGAAATCCGACCATTTGAAAATGTAAAAAGATTTGCAATGTTGCCATCATATTGCGATGTCTTGACAATCTTAAATTTCATAGATACATTGAAAAAAAGCATTGGTTTTATCAATACAAAGCATCTATCCATAATATACTCATTGTTTATCAATGGGTTATAAATAAACAAACTTTCCTTAGACTTGACAAGATAGCTCCGTATCCCCTAGAAATGCGGACCGATTTAAGTCTTTTCTAATATTTGACCGTCATGCTGTAACTCCACGGACAGAGAAGCGGGACGAAGGGGCCGACATAATGGATGTATCCAATCTGCTGTTTGATGGGGTGAATCTGATGCTGCTGGGGATGGGCAGCGTGTTTCTTTTTCTGACGGTTCTGGTGTTCACCATGAGCGGGGTCTCCCGGCTGGTGATCGCCTTCTCCGGTGATGAACTCTACAGCGATCCCCAGGGCCACCCCCTGCCAACAGAGCCGGAAACAGAGCACGAGGAGGTCATTGCGGTGATCTCCGCGGCTATCAGCCGTTATCGAAACAAGTCCTAGAGCCGTGACTGCAGCACTGTCTGCCAGGTCCGCCTCTTTCCGCATCACCGTCTAGCTGAGCGAAATCCTATGACCAATAACACCAAACTCGGCATAACCGATGTCGTTCTCCGCGACGCCCACCAATCCCTCTTCGCTACCCGTTTGCGGATTGAGGATATGTTGCCCATAGCTGCAAAACTGGATCAGGTCGGTTTCTGGTCACTGGAGACTTGGGGTGGCGCTACTTTTGATGCCTGTATCCGTTTTCTTGGCGAAGACCCCTGGGAACGGTTGCGGTTACTGAAAAAGGCTATGCCCAACACCCCGCAACAGATGCTGTTCCGGGCGCAGAATATTCTTGGCTATCGGCACTATGCGGATGATGTGGTGGAGCGCTTCGTGGAGCAGGCAGCCGCCAATGGCATGGATATTTTCCGTATTTTTGACGCCATGAACGACCTGCGTAATCTGGAAACTGCCATCAAGGCGACCCTGAAAACCGGCAAGCATGCCCAGGGGACCATCTCTTATACGGTCAGCCCGGTACACGATACGGACTATTGGCTGGATATGGCCAAGGGCCTGGAGGATATGGGGGCAAATTCGATCTGTATCAAAGACATGGCGGGCTTGTTGAAACCCTACGTGGCATTCGATCTGATCAGCCAGATGCGTGAGGCGGTCTCGGTGCCGATCGCACTGCATTGCCATGCCACCACCGGATTGAGTACCGCAACGCTGGTCAAAGCGGCCGAGGCGGGGGTGGATATGGTCGATACCTCGATCTCGTCCATGAGCATGACTTACGGACACTCATCCACCGAATCGGTGGTATCCATCCTGGATGGAACGGCGCGTGATACCGGTCTGGATATCCAGCTGCTGGAGGAGATTGCCGCCTACTTCCGGGAAGTACGAAAAAAGTACGCTAAATTCGAAGGCGCCCTGAAGGGTGTCGATTCCCGCATTCTGGTTGCCCAGGTGCCCGGGGGCATGCTGACCAATATGGAGAGTCAACTCCGGGAGCAGGGGGCAGCTGACCGGCTGGATGAGGTGCTGGAGGAGATTCCCCGGGTCCGTAAGGACCTCGGCTACATCCCGCTGGTCACACCCACTTCACAGATCGTGGGCACCCAGTCGGTACTCAATGTGCTCAATGGTGAACGCTACAAGAACATCACCAAGGAGACCGCCGGCGTACTCAGGGGTGAATACGGGGCTACCCCGGCTCCTGTCGACAGTGCACTGCAGGCCAGGGTGCTGGAAGGGGAGGAACCGATTTGTTGCCGTCCGGCCGATCTGCTGGAACCGGAGATGGAGAAACTGACCGAAGAGTACCGGTCAATTGCCAAGGAGAAGGGGATTAAGGTTGCGGAGAACCTGGTTGAAGATGTGCTGATCTACGCACTGTTTCCCCAAATTGGTCTCAAATTCCTTGAAAATCGCGATAATCCCGCTGCCTTCGAATCCGCACCCACGCTGGAAGAAGAGCCGGTCACACCCCCATCCGTTCCGGCAACACCTACTGCACAAGGCCCGGAATCCTATACAGTGACGGTAAACGGTAAATCCTACGGCGTGACCGTCTCTGCCGGCGGTGAGATAGAGCAGGTGGTTTCGCAACCGGCATCCCCGTCATCGGCATCGGGCAACTCGGCGGGTGAAGCGGTGCCGGCACCCCTGGCCGGAAACATCTTCAAGGTAAAGGTAACCATTGGTCAGCATATCAAGGCAGGGGATGTGATCATGATCATGGAAGCGATGAAGATGGAGACCGAAGTCAGGGCCAACCGGGGCGGAATCCTGGAAAGAATTGTCGCCAAAGAGGGCGAGGCGGTCCAGGTGGGCGATCCACTTGTGATTATCAGCTGATATGAGCGGAGCAGAAGCACTTTGGCAATCCATGGGCATTGCCACCATGACCTGGGGCCAGCTGCTGATGATGCTGGTCGGCTGTTTGCTGATCTATCTTGCTGTAGTGAAAAAGTTTGAACCACTGCTGCTGTTGCCGATCGGGTTTGGCGCCATCCTGAGTAATATTCCGGAAGCGGGCATCGCCGATCCAGGTGGGCTTTTATACTATATCTATCATGTGGGTATAGAGACCGGGGTGTTTCCCCTGTTGATTTTCATGGGGGTAGGGGCCCTGACCGACTTTGGCGCTCTGATCGCCATGCCCAGCACCCTATTTCTGGGGGCTGCCGCCCAATTCGGCATCTTTGCCACCCTGCTGGGGGCCCTGGCCCTGAATCTGATCCCCGGTTTTGATTTCAGCCTGGCGGACGCCTCTGCGATCGCCATTATCGGTGGTGCGGACGGTCCGACCGCTATCTTCCTGGCCTCCCGTCTGGCGCCCGATCTGCTTGGGGCAATTGCCGTGGCGGCATACTCCTATATGGCGCTGGTGCCGATAATCCAGCCACCGATCATGCGGCTGCTCACCACCGAAAAGGAGCGAAATATTGTCATGTCCCAGCTGCGACCTGTGGGTCGCCTGGAAAAGATACTGTTCCCGTTTACAGTATTACTGCTCTGTATCCTGTTTCTGCCCTCCGCAGCCCCACTGATCGGTATGCTGATGTTCGGCAATCTGCTACGGGAAGTGGGGGTAGTGGATCGCCTGAGTCGCGCAGCCCAGAACGAGATTATTAATATAGTCACCATCTTTCTCGGCCTGGCTGTGGGATCGAAGCTGTCAGCGGACAGATTTCTGACCCTCGATACCCTGGGTATTCTGGCCCTGGGGGCGATCGCCTTCTGTATCGGCACTGCCACCGGTGTGCTGATGGGCAAGGTTATGTGCAAGATCAGTGGCGGTAAGGTCAATCCCCTGATCGGCGCGGCGGGAGTGTCGGCGGTACCCATGGCGGCCCGGGTGGTGAACAAGGTGGGGCTGGAGAGTAACCACCATAATTTCCTGCTTATGCATGCCATGGGGCCCAATGTGGCAGGGGTGATCGGCTCAGCAGTTGCGGCCGGCGTACTGCTGGCGGTGGTTGGGAACTAAACGACCAGCATGCGATTGTGCTGAAGCCTGGAAAGATACTGCGTCAGGGATGGTGATCCATTATTCCGGGCGGGTTCCAAACCGACGTAAGTGTGTAATATTTTTGACGTATCCCGGATCCCGTAATATCATTGCGCGCTTATGTCGTCGCGACTTCCTGAATTCATCGATCCCCGGCGCCTAGCCAGCCAGGGAGGCGGCTACTCCGGTACGGTGAAGCTGGCTGATCTCCCGCGGTTGAGTGAGGCATTACTGGATACAGCCGGTAACGCCGGATTCAGCCTGGAGTTTTATCGTGATAACCGGAACCGGGCACGGATCAAGGGAGAGGTTCGGGCGGAGCTGGTGTTGGAGTGCCAACGCTGCCTGGAAGCCCTGGTGCTACCGGTAGATGCGGTACTCGATCTGGCGGTAATTCAGGTTCCTGAAGAGGCCGATCGGTTACCGGAATCGGTTGATCCGGTCTGGGTTGAAGAGGATACCTTGCGACTTTTGGATCTGGTGGAAGATGAGCTGATACTGGCGATTCCCCAGGTGCCACGACACGAACCTGACGATTGCGGGACTGGAAGTTATACTCCTGCCCAGGAAGAGATGGTCAGTCAGGGACAGGAAGATGATGCATCAGACAGACCGAATCCGTTTGCCGTACTGGCCGGGTTGAAATCTGATAAATAGTTTAAATTTAATTGCTTATTGTAACTCAGGAGCTTGAACCATGGCGGTCCAGCAGAACAAAAAAACCCCTTCAAAACGTGGCATGCGTCGTTCCCACGATGCACTTCGGGGTGAGACTCTCTCCATCGATCCAACCTCTGGTGAGACCCATCTTCGTCATCACGTCTCTCCCGACGGTTTCTACCGTGGCCGCAAAGTGGTCAGTGGTAAGGGCGAATAACCCTTTACACCGTGAGTCGTATGCGAGCAGTTCCACACAACCGTCCTTTCGGGGCGGTTGTGTGTTTTTGCGCCCGCAAAAGATGTCTGAACCTTCGAGGATATAAGGGTGAGTGATCGGATAACCATAGCCCTGGATGCCATGGGTGGTGATCATGGCCCTTCCGTCGTGGTGCCAGCTGCACTGGACTTCCTGAAAAAGGACCGGGATGTCGATCTGATTCTTGTCGGACGGGAAGAGGCCATCAAACAGCATCTGAACGGGCGTCAGCCGGATAGCCGGCTCCGGATTGTGCCAGCCTCCCAGGAGGTTGGTATGGATGAGCTGCCCTCCAGGGCGCTGCGGGGGAAGAAAGACTCCTCCATGCGGGTCGCCATCGACCTGGTGAAAGAAGGTCAGGCGCACGCCTGTGTCAGCGCAGGCAATACCGGTGCGCTGATGGCTACCGCCCGCTTTGTGCTGAAAATGCTGCCCAATGTGGATCGCCCCGCCATCATTACCGCATTACCCTCCATGTCGGGCCACACCTGGGTGCTTGACCTGGGAGCCAATGTGGATAGCAGTTCGGACCATCTGTTCCAGTTTGCCGTGATGGGTAGTGAACTGGTCTCTTCCGTGGATGAGGATATTCCCAATCCCCGTATTGGCCTGTTGAATATCGGCCAGGAGGAGATCAAGGGGAACGACCAGGTGAAACGGGCCCATGAACTGCTGACCAACAGTTCGCTCAATTATATTGGATATATTGAAGGCGACGGTGTCTATACTGGTGAAGTCGATGTGGTGGTTACTGATGGATTTGTCGGTAACGTTGCGTTAAAAAGCGCCGAAGGCGTCGCCAAAATGATTGCCCATTACCTGAAAAGTGGATTCAGGCGCAATATATTCACTAAATTGGCCGGTTTGCTGGCCCTGCCAGTGATCAATGGTTTCCGTAAAAAGATCGATCCGCGACGTTATAACGGGGCCAGTCTGCTGGGGTTGCGGGGGATTGTAATCAAAAGCCATGGCGGAGCCGATGTGCTGGCTTTTAATCATGCGATTAAAATGGCCAAAAAAGCAGTCCATACCAATGTCCCGGAGCGCATAGCCCATGGGGTCGAATCTCAACTAGAAAAAAGGGCGGACGTGTGACCTATTCCCGCATTATCGGAACAGGCAGTTACCTGCCTGAAAAAGTAGTTACCAATGACGATCTCGCACAGATGGTCGATACATCCGACCAATGGATCCGGGAGCGTACCGGTATACGGGAGCGTCATATCGCCGTGGAGGGTGAAACCACCTGCGATCTGGCTGAAAATGCCGCACGCAATGCCATCGCCGCTTCCGGCAAACAGATCTCCGACATTGACCTGATCATTGTCGCCACCACCACGCCGGATCAGATATTCCCCAGTACCGCCTGCCTGCTGCAGAGCCGTCTGGATATCCACGGTTGCCCGGCATTCGACGTGCAGGCCGTTTGCACCGGATTTATTTACGCCCTGAGTATTGCCGATAATTTTATCCGGGCCGGCAACGCGACCTGTGCCCTGGTTATTGGCGCCGAAACCTTTTCCCGTATTCTGAACTGGAAGGACCGGGGTACCTGTATCCTGTTTGGTGATGGTGCCGGGGCAGTCGTTATCGAAAAGAGCGATGAGCCAGGCATTCTCTCCACCCATCTGCATGCGGATGGGGATTACGCCAGTCTGTTACACGTACCTGAAGGGGTCTCAAAAGGTTACGACGTGGTTCGGCAAAATGCCGCTTTCGTCGAGATGAAGGGCAACGAGGTATTCAAGATGGCAGTGAATACCCTGGGCCGGATCGTCGATGAAACGCTGGACAAGAACAATATGAAGAAATCCGATGTGGACTGGTTGATTCCGCACCAAGCCAACATTCGGATCATTCGGGCAACAGCACGTAAACTGGGTATGCCGATGGAACAGGTTGTAGTGACTGTCCATGAACATGGCAACACCTCTGCCGCTTCGGTACCGCTGGCACTGGATGTGGCGGTTCGTGATGGCCGTATCAAGAAAGGGGAGACCCTGTTGATGGAAGCCTTTGGCGGCGGCTTTACCTGGGGTTCTGTGCTGGCCAGGTTTTAACTGAATCAACTGGAGCAGGGTGAGTTTTGTCCTGATTGCTGGATGATCGCCCGTTGCCAGCTTTGCGTCCCGAGCAGCACGGTTCGGGACGGTAACGTTTGGAGATAGAGATGCTTGATAATGAAATTGCATTGGTAACCGGAGCAAGTCGTGGCATTGGCGCCGCCATCGCCAAAGGGCTTGGAGAGCAGGGAGCAACGGTTATCGGAACAGCGACTTCAGAATCGGGGGCGGCAGCCATCACGGCCCGTCTTGGCGAAGCCGGTATAAAAGGCGAGGGGATGGTGCTGAACGTCACCGATCCGGCCTCCATCGACGCCGTGCTGAAAGCTATTGCAGAGCGCTTTGGCGCACCCGGGATTCTGGTGAACAATGCCGGTATTACCCGGGATAACCTGCTGATGCGAATGAAGGATGAAGAGTGGGACAGCATCATGGAGACCAATCTCACTTCCATCTACCGCTTATCCAAAGCCTGTCTCCGGGCCATGATGAAGGCACGCAAGGGACGTATTATCAGTATCGCGTCAGTGGTTGGTTTTACCGGAAATGCCGGCCAGACCAATTATTCCGCAGCCAAGGCAGGGATGATCGGTTTCACCAAATCCCTGGCCCGGGAGGTTGGTTCCCGGGGCATCACGGTGAATGCGGTAGCCCCGGGTTTCATCGACACCGACATGACCCGTGAACTGCCCGAAGAGCAGCATAAAAAGCTGCTTTCTGAAATTCCTCTGGCCCGCTTGGGCGCGCCAGAGGAGATTGCCAGCGCCGTTGTTTTCCTGGCTTCACCGGCTGCGAATTACATAACTGGCGAAACTCTGCACGTAAATGGCGGCATGTATATGGGGTAAACCCTAACACCGGGGCCTCATTCCGTCTTTATATATTCAATCTATCGAATTGAAATTCATAGTTTTTTTTATCTCATCAAAAAACGAGAAATTAAAGGCCAATTTGCTTTGAACTTTTGAGGTTTGATGAATACAATACCCGTCGGTCGTGTGACAAGCCGGCCATATTTTTTTACCGGAGGAATTTAAGAACATGAGCTCTGTTGAAGAACGTGTTAAGAAGATAGTTGTTGAACAGCTGGGTGTATCTGAAGATGAGGTGACCCTGGAAGCCTCTTTCGTGGACGATCTGGGTGCGGACTCTCTTGACACAGTCGAGCTGGTCATGCAACTGGAAGAAGAGTTCGGTACTGAAATTCCAGATGAAGACGCCGAAAAGATCACCACTGTTAAACTGGCTGTTGAGTACATCAACGCGCATAGCTGATTCGTTCTCGCCCGTTTAATTTAAGGCCGCACAGCCGTCTATAGCGACTGGATGCGGCTTTTTGCTTTATTAAGATCCCAATAGGGGGTAGGCCTCAGATGTCTGAAAGAAGGGTTGTTATAACCGGGCTGGGTATGGTGACGCCGGTTGGACACACAGTTAACGAGTCCTGGGAGAATATTCTCGCGGGGAAGAGTGGTATTCAACCGATCACCCATTTCGATATTGAACCTTTCAGCGTCCATTTCGGTGGTCCGATCTATGATTTTGACGTGACCCAGTACGTGCCCAAGAAGGATGTCAGGAAAATGGATAAGTTCATCCATTACGGCATCGCCGCCGGGTCCCAGGCCATTGAAGATTCCGGACTGGAAATTAACGATGAGACCGCGCCCCGTATTGGTGTCGCTGTTGGTGCCGGTATCGGCGGTATCACCGGAATCGAGAACAGTTATCACGCCTACCTTAATGGCGGTCCACGAAAGATCTCCCCGTTCTTTGTACCGGCCAACATCATCAACATGGTGGCGGGTAACCTCTCGATCAAATATGGGCTGAGAGGTCCCAACTACTCAATCGTATCCGCTTGCAGTACCGGCACTCACAACATAGGCGAAGCGACCCGTCTGATTCGCCACGGTTATGTGGATGCCATGGTGGCCGGTGGTGCAGAGATGGCCACCTCGCCGGTTGGACTGGGTGGTTTTGCGGCCGCCCGGGCACTCTCCACCCGCAACGACGATCCCCAGGGCGCCAGCCGTCCCTGGGATCGGGATCGGGACGGCTTCGTCCTGAGTGACGGTGCCGGTGTTATGGTGCTGGAAGAGTATGAAGCGGCCAAGGCACGTGGTGCCAAAATTTATGCCGAGATCGTCGGCGTTGGAATGAACTCTGACGCCTATCACATGACCGCTCCGTCCGTGGGTGGCGAAGGTGCCAGTGAATGCATGCTGCTGGCCCTTAAGGATGGTGGCATCAATCGCGAACAGGTTGACTACATCAATGCCCACGGTACGTCGACGCCTGCAGGTGATGTGGCCGAGACCCGTGGCGTAAAGCGTGCGTTTGGCGACCACGCCTATAAGCTGGCCGTCAGCTCCACAAAATCGATGACTGGCCACATGCTGGGAGCCGCCGGCAGCGTGGAGGCGGTGTTTACTGCCCTGGCCATCCGCGACCAGGTTGCGCCACCGACCATCAATCTGGAGAACCCGGACCCGGATTGTGATCTGGATTACGTACCCAACACCGCCAGAGAGATGAAGATCGATGTGGCGATCTCCAACTCATTTGGGTTTGGTGGCACCAACGGTACGCTGGCCTTCCGTCGGGTGACTGACTGATTCCTATCCGTCAGATTACCGTCGATAGCGTATACGCAATAAAAAACGCCTATTACCAGGCGTTTTTTATTGTCAGGGCTATCAATCGAGTGCCGTTCAATCTATCTTACAGATCGATAAAATAACCCTGCAAACCGGTGTATAGAGAGGTACAGGCTTGTTAATCAACGGCAAAAGCGAAACCCGGATCGAAGCGAATGATCGTGGCTTGCAGTTTGGAGACGGGTTGTTTGAAACCATCGCCGTCAAAGATGGTGCCCCATGCCTGTGGCGCCGGCATATGGAGCGGTTGCTCGGTGGCTGTTCCCGGCTGGGTATCAAACCGCCCGATATTCATCAGCTGCGGCAAGAAGTTGACCGGGAAATTGGCAAAGCCGGGCGGGGAGTAATAAAGATTATTATCACCCGTGGACCTGGCCAGCGCGGGTATCGCCCCCAGGCGGAGAGTCAACCTAGCCGGATAATCAGTTTCAGCGATGAACCCTCTTTTCCGGAACAGGTGCATCAGCGGGGTATCGTGGCGCGCCTTTGCTCCACCCGGCTGGGTTGGAATCCGGCCCTGGCGGGCTTGAAACATCTGAACCGACTGGAGCAGGTATTGGCGCGGGATGAGTGGAATGATCCATCCATTCACGAAGGCCTGATGATGGACGCAGCCGGCCGGGTCATCGAGGGAACCAGTTCCAATCTGTTTGTGGTGCAGGATGAGAAGCTTTACACCCCCGATCTCAGCCGCTGTGGTGTGGCAGGCGTGATGCAGGGCAGAGTCATTGAAATCGCCGAAGAGCTGGATATCCCGGTCATTATCACCGATATATCCCTGCAGGATTTATGGGTCGCCGACGGTCTCTTTCTGACCAATTCACTGATCGGTATCTGGCCAATTCGGGAACTATCCGGACAGGAGTTTTCTCTCGATGCCTTGCCCCGGAATCTGATTGATGCCGTCCAGGAGCGGGGTTATAGTCTGAGCTGATGTTGTCTAAGTATTCTCCTTTAACTTACTGATCCGGCAGATTATTTTCGATGCTTTTTCGACTGCTTGGCATACTGATTCTTACCGGAAGTCTCGCCCTCGGTTGGGTGCTGATGTCGCTCGACAGCTTCAGCAATCAGCCCTTACAGCTGCCGGAGGCAGGGATCGCCTATGAAATTGTGCCGGGCAGTTCGCTCTCCGCCGTTGCCGGCGATCTGCAACAGCGTGGCTATATCAATAGCGCATTTTATTTCCGTTTGATGGCGCGACTGGAGGGCCAGGCAGGCAATATCAAGGCCGGCGAATACCACCTCAACGCAGGACTTACCCCCCGCTCACTGTTGACGTTGCTGGTTTCAGGGCAGGTAGTGAACCACACGCTCACCCTGGTAGAGGGATGGAATTTCCGCCAGGTGCTTGCCGCCGTTGCCGGCCATAAGGCCCTGAAACACACCCTGGAGGGTCTCTCCGATGAAGCGATCATGACCCGCCTTGGATCACCCGACATGCATCCGGAAGGGCGTTTTTTACCCGATACCTACCATTTTCCCAAGGGTACAACCGACCTTGATTTTCTCAAGCGGGCCAAGGTCGCCATGGAGCAGCTTCTGGAGCGGGAATGGGCAGCACGGGAAGAGGGATTGCCCCTCAAGACCCCCGATGAGGCCCTGATACTTGCCTCCATTGTGGAGAAGGAGACCGGCCACGCCGCCGAACGTCCAGAGATTGCCGGCGTATTTATACGCCGGCTCAGAAAAGGGATGCGACTGCAGACCGACCCGACCGTGATCTACGGCATGGGAGACGATTTTGATGGCAATATACGGCGTAGCGATCTTCGCAGGGATACACCCTACAATACCTATGTGCATCGGGGGTTGCCGCCCACGCCAATCAGCATGCCGGGTGCTGACGCCCTCCATGCTGTCCTGCATCCGGCCAAGGGAAACAGCCTCTACTTTGTCGCCAAGGGAAATGGTCAACACCACTTCTCCAGTACCCTGAGCGAACACAACCGGGCTGTCAGAAAATACCAGCTTAAGCGATAATCAAACCATGACGGTCAACAAGGGCAAGTTCATTACGGTAGAGGGTGGCGAGGGCGCCGGCAAGAGTTCAAATCTGGCCTTCATTCGCGACCTGCTGGAGCAGGCTGGCCATGAAGTGGTCTTCACCCGGGAACCGGGTGGCACGGCCTTGGGTGAGGATATCCGGGATCTTCTGCTGGGTCACAAACACACTGGCATGGGCCGGGACACGGAACTGCTGTTGATGTTTGCTGCCCGTGCAGAACACCTGACCCGCATCATCCTGCCCGCCCTGAATGCCGGTAAATGGGTACTTTGTGACCGCTTTACCGACGCTTCCTACGCTTACCAGGGCGGCGGACGGGGTATAGATATGGATCGGATCAATGTATTGGAAGAGTGGGTTCAGCAGGGTCTCAAACCTGATCTGACACTGCTGCTGGATCTGCCGGTCAAGACCGGACTGGATCGGGCCGGTCAACGCTCCGAACCGGATCGCTTCGAGGCTGAACAGCACGCTTTTTTTGAACGGGTACGTGAGACCTACCTGGCTATCGCAGAACAGGATAGGGCTCGGGTACAGGTTGTAGATGCCGCCGTGCCTCTGGGTCAGGTGCAGGAACAGATCCGTCTGGTTATGCAACGATTTGTCCAGGGGCAACTTGATGGATGAACCGTTAACGGACTATTCATCGATCGAGGCCGTGTTGCCCTGGCAGGCGACCCACTGGCAGCGCCTTATGGCTGCCAAGCAGTCCGCCCGTCTGCCCCACGCCTTGCTGCTTACCGGAGGACTGGGCCTGGGCAAATCCTGGTTCGCCCATCGGTTGGCCGCTGCATTGCTCTGTACGGAGCCCCAGGAGGAGGGCAGGCCCTGCGGAAACTGTCAGGGGTGCCGGTTGTTGCGTGCGGGCAGCCACCCGGATTTCACCTGGATTCAACCGGAAGAGCCGGGAAAAGCGATCAAGATCGATGCCATTAGAGAGTTTACCCAGAAAGAAGGGCTGACCAGCCGCTCCGGTGGCTATAAAATCATCATAATAGAACCGGCGGACGCCCTGAATACGGCAGCGGCGAACAGCCTGTTGAAGACCCTGGAGGAGCCGGTAGAACGCACCGTGATGGTGTTGGTGACGGCCAATGCCGGCCGCCTGCCAGCCACCATTCGAAGTCGTTGTCAGCGCTACCATTTTACTCCGCCCGATCCGGCGACCGCCCAGAACTGGCTGGCTGAGCAGATCCATGGTAATGGGGATCTCCCACTGCTGCTCTCGCTGGCCTCTGGCGCCCCCCTGCTGGCATTGAATTATGCCCGGGAAGGTATCCTGGAGGAGCGGGCCAGGGTGCTAGATGATCTGATTGGCATTCTGAAGGGGAGCGATCCCATCGGTGTAGCGCTGCGCTGGAGCAAACTTGACCAGTTGAGTCTGATCAACTGGTTCAGCGGCTGGGTGATAGACCTGATTCGGCTCAAAATAGCCCCGGAGTCTGCCCATATAATGAATGTGGATCAAAGGGATCGCTTGCATGCGCTGGCACGAAAGGTAAACTCTAGGAAGTTGTACGCGCTGTTGGACCAACTCCTGGAAGCAAACCGGACACTGGGCTCTCAGCTGAATACACAAATGCAATTGGAAAGCCTGCTGCTCAATTGGGCGGGCATCGGCGTTGGGTGAGATAAGTATGTCTGTAACGAATGCACCGGCAGCCCGACAAGGAATTCTCTCTTTGACTATCAAAGACAAGAACGCCTTGTACGCGGCTTATATGCAGTATGTTAAAAATGGCGGCCTTTTTATACCCACCAATAAAAAATATGGTTTGGGTGATGAAGTCTTCATGCTGTTGACCCTGATGGAGGAGACGGAACGCATACCGGTGGCAGGTAAAATCATCTGGATTACACCAGTTGGTGCCGAGGGAAACCGGGCTGCCGGCATCGGTGTTCAATTCAGTGACCAGGACGGAGGCATGGCCAGGAACAAGATTGAAGGCTACCTCGCCGGCGCACTGAAATCGGAGCGCCCCACCCACACCATGTAAACGCACCTCTGTTGGTGCGTTTGCACAACAGTTTAAGAGACCCTGATGCTTGTCGACTCCCACTGTCACCTGGACTGCCTGGATCTGGCGCCCTTTGATAACAGTTTTGAAAAAATGCTCGACTCCACCCGCAGCGCGGGTGTGGAGCACATGCTTTGTGTCTCCATCGACCTGGAGAGCTATCCGGCCATGCTGGCACTGGTGGAGGGGCAGCCCGACATCTCTATTTCAGTCGGCGTGCATCCCAATGATAAAGATAGAGAGGAACCGACCCCTGAACAGCTGGTGGAACTGGCCAAACACCCGAAAAATGTCGCCATTGGGGAAACCGGCCTGGACTATTTTCGCAGCGAAGGTGATCTGGAGTGGCAGCGTGACCGCTTTCGAAACCATATTGCTGCGGCCCGGATGTGCGATAAGCCACTGATTATTCATACCCGGGCCGCCCGGGAAGATACCATCCGTATCATGCAGGAGGAGGGCGCCCGGAGCGTCGGTGGAGTGATGCACTGCTTTACCGAGAATTGGGAGATGGCCAGACAGGCGCTGGATCTCGGCTTCTATATCTCATTTTCCGGCATCATCACCTTCAACAGCGCGGCCGATCTGCGGGAAGTGGCGAAAAAAGTCCCCCAAGACAGGATTCTTATAGAGACCGATTCACCCTTCCTGGCGCCGGTTCCCCTGCGGGGTAAATCCAATCTGCCGGCCTACGTGGCCCATGTGGCGGACAAGGTGGCGGACATCCGGGGGGTCGACCGGGAGCGCATCGAAGAGATTACCAAAGAAAATTTCTACAGGCTGTTTTTTAATTAATTATCAGATAGATATAGTCATTACCTGATAATTTATTTAATTAACTTCGGCCTGGAGTTCTCATCCAGTCCGACATAGGTGATAGAGGCCACAGCGACTCGCCCGACCGTATGGGGGTTTCTGTCCCGCTCTGCATAGACCTCCACTTTGACCCGTATCGATGTATTTCCTTTGCGCTCCACCTCAGCATAACAGCTGACCAGATCACCCACATGGACCGGTTTTTCAAATTGAAAGTCATGCACGGCGACAGTGGCCACCCGGGCGTCGGCCACCTGCATGGCGATGATACTCCCGGCAATATCCACCTGGGACATTAACCAGCCACCGAAGATATGGCCTGAAGGGTTGGTATCTGCCGGCATGGCGAGCACTCTGACCGTTAACTGACGTTCACCCGGGTTACGTTCTTCGATGGGGTATTTACTCATGGTTTATCTCAAGTGTTGGTTAAAATAGTCAATTAGTTTATCTAATAGTGTTTTATAAATAATAGCTTAATAGTTATTTTTAATGTTATTTATTGATAATTTCAGTCACTATCTGCATCGCGTCGTATAACTTCTGCTCGCCGGTATAAAAGTGGGGAGAAAACCGGATACCGCCGCCACGCGGTGCGCAGATCACACGACGCTGCATCAACTCCCGGTAGACCTGTTCGTGGTCACCGAACGTTACCCTGAAAGTGACGATTCCCGAGCGACGATGCTGTTCTGGTGAACTGGTCAGTTGGAGTTGATCGTGTTCAGCAATCAGGTGGATGAGCAGATCGGTATTGCCTAGAATAGCAGCCTCTATCTGCTCCAGCCCAATCTCTTTGATGAGTGAGATACTGCTGTTAAGTGCATGAATACCCAGCATATTGGGACTGCCACATTCGAAGCGCTGTCCGCTGCTGGCGGGGGTGGTTTCCAGGCTGTCGTAATCACCGGCCGCCGCCAGCATGTGCCAGCCAAACTGGTGCAGTTTCAGCTGCTCCCGGATATTCCGAGCTGTGTAGAGCAGGGCCACACCCTCGGGTCCAAGCATCCATTTGTGGCCATCAGCCACGACAAAATCTGCAGCTATCCGGTTTACATCAAACGCCAGGGCGCCCAGGCTCTGAATTGCGTCGACACAGAACAGGATCTGCCGTTCCCGGCAATAACGACCAATGGATTCCAGGTCCATACGCAGCCCCGTGGCGTACTGCACCGAACTCACACTGATCAGTCGGGTGTTTTCATCACAGGCCGCCAGCAGGGCGGTTTCCGGCGTCTGCTCCGGGCCGGGTTCGATTATCCTCGCCTCCACACCATAACGGGCCAGGCTTTGCCAGACGACCCGGTTGGAGGGAAACTCCTGTTTCAGGAAGACCACGTTCTGTCCCGCCTGCCACTCCAGGCCGTGGGCGATGGTTGATAGCGCCTCGGAAGTGCTTTTCTGAATCGAGATATCATCGAGGGATGATGCATTGATCAACCAGGCAAGATTTGCCCGCAACTGGCGCTCGGTCTCCATCCATTGCAAATAGTGGGTCGCGCCCAGACTACTGTTTTCGTCAGCAAATTGTTTGACCGCCTCGGCGGTACAGCGCGGCCAAGGGGCCACGGCGGCATGGTTCAGGTAGATCAGGTCATCCTGCAAGCCGAATAGATTTTTCTCATCTTTCATAGAGCACGTTACCGTGGTTGGTCGGTTAGGGTCCCAGGATAGCGCGTTTTGCCAGGGTTCGGATAAAACCCGGACATGGGTGAACTGAACCGGCGATGATGGCGTCCAACTGTCCAGGAGCAACTGCAGGCCCCCTAAACAACGATGCCAGAACGGGCAGCTAAATAAAAGTAGGCTACGCACTGGTGAACTGTAGCCCGCCGTAATCCGACGGGCCGTTTTCAATCAATCTTTTTTGAATCTTTCAATCCGGTAGGTCGTGTGATGTGGTCGTATCAGGCGTGGCGTAACAGACGTATTCTCTCCCGTAGCTCTGTGGATGAATCGGTCTGGATGGGGCTGTTCGAGCGTATGCCCTTGTTGCATCGTCTGAATCTGGAAGAGTGGGGACGTCTACGCGAACTATCGTTGCTGTTTTTACATGCCAAGGCGATTGAACCGGTTCAGGGCTTGGAACTGGGTCAGGAACAGCGCTTGCTGATCGCTGTGCAGGCCTGTCTGCCGATTCTGAACCTGAACCTGGACTGGCTCGACGGCTGGGTGGAAATCATTGTCTATCCGGATGCATTTATCACCCGAAGGGAAGCGGTGGATGGGGCTGGTGTGGTGCATACACACCGCAATATCCTGGGTGGCGAAGCCTGGCTGCGGGGTCCCCTGGTACTCTCCTGGCGTGATATCGAAGCCTCAGAACCGGGCCAGAACCTGGTTATCCACGAAATAGCTCACAAGCTGGATATGCTGGACGGGCGGGCCAACGGTTACCCACCCATCCATAAGCAGATGATCCGACAGGAGTGGAGCGCCAAATTTACAGCGGCCTATGATGATCTGTTACATCGCTGTAATAGGGGGGAGGAGAGCGGGATCAACCCCTACGCGGCGGAAAATCCGGCTGAATTCTTCGCCGTGTGCAGTGAATATTTTTTCCAGTCCCCTGAGCTTCTGGCGCGAATTTATCCCCAGGTTTATGGCCAGTTGAGCCTTTTTTACCGCCAGTCTCCGTTACCTGAAAGCGACTGATTTCGGTCTGAACAGCGGCCATCCGGTTGGCTTGGCTCCGTGGGCTCTAGTCGAGAACGCTGCGCTCCAGAAATCCTTTTTCTACCAACTGATTGAGTATCTCTCTGCTCTTCTCCTGAAAACGGTCCCTGAGTAGCCGTACCGCTGGTGTGATGGATTGCCGACTCGGACAGACAAGCCAGAGTTCGGTAGCTCTGGGCTTGAACTCGGGCAGGAGATTGACCACTCTTCCTGACAGCAGATCGGCGGACATGTCCAGACACGATTTTATCGCCACCCCTTTTCCGGCCACACACCAGCGTCTCACCAGATCGCCGTCATTGGAGGCGCGATCCCCGCGCATCTTGACCTTGTACTCTGTCCCGTTATGGGAGAACACCCAGAGATCGTGGATGACATCGTAGAGCTGATAGAACAACCCGTTGTGTGCGGCCAGGTCATGGGGGTGTTCCGGGGTTCCGTGCTTATCCAGGTACCCCTGGGTGGCGCAGAGAATGCCGGGGACATTGCAGATCTTGAAACCGTACAGATTAGCGTCAGTAGGGGAGCCGTAGCGTAGCGCCAGGTCTACGGAATCACGATAAAAGTCGATATTGCTGTCGCTGATGTTGATTTTCAGGCTGACGCCGGGGTAGATGTCCAGAAACTCATCAAGCCAGGGTGTCACCAGGTTTCGACCCAGGTCCGATGACAGGGCGATACGCAGTTCACCATCCACAATATCCAGACTATCCCGCATGTTCTGCCTGGCTTGTTCCAACAGGTTCAGCGCCTGTTCGCACTGGGGGATATAACGCTCTCCCGCACTGGAGAGCCGCAGCTGTCGCGTAGTGCGGATAAACAGCTCCATACCCAGGGCATTTTCCACCCGTTTAATCGCCGCACTGGCGGTGGCTGTACGCATATCCAGGTTGGTAGCTGCCGCCGTAATACTACGAAATTCAGCCACTTTCAGGACAACTTGAAGATCTTCCAGTAACATATTATCCAATATTATTTGATAATGTTTCGTGCATTATCCTGTTTATAGGATAACAATCAATCCCTACCATCTACCCCAGTGAATAGTCGGGGTTGCCTCCTGCAACTTCGCTCTACTCCCCATCCGGGGATGATCAACTGGAGAAATTTTATGAAAGCTGTTGGATATACCAAATGCCTGCCGATCGACAACGTGGACGCCTTAACCGATATTGAATTGCCCCAGCCGGTAGCGACCGGACGGGATCTGCTGATAAAAGTCGAGGCAATAGCGGTGAATCCTGCTGATTACAAGGTGCGCCAGAATATGGCACCGGCAGCGGGCGAAACCAAGGTGATTGGCTGGGACGCCGTCGGTGAGGTGATTGCAGCAGGGGAGTCAGTCAGCCGCTTCAAACCGGGGGATAGGGTCTATTATGCGGGCGACATCACCCGCCCGGGCTGCAACGCCGAATATCAACTGGTGGATGAACGTATTGTTGGCCACAAGCCGAAAAGCCTGTCAGACGCCGAAGCCGCTGCCTTGCCCCTGACCGCCATCACCGCCTGGGAAATTTTATTTGAGCATCTGGGTCTACAACAGCAGCACCCGGACACCGTGGAAAAATCTGCAGATATCATTCTGGTGGTCGGCGCGGCCGGTGGTGTGGGTTCGATTCTGGTTCAGCTGGCCAGCACGATCACCGGGGCAACCATTATCGCCACCGCTTCCCGTGAAAGCTCCCAGGCCTGGGTGAAAAAACTGGGCGCGCATCATGTGATTGATCACACCAAACCCATGCAGCCGCAGATCGAGGCACTGGGTATTGGTCAGGTTACCCATGTGGCCAGCCTGAACAGCACCGACTCCTACTTCGAGAGTTATACCGA
The DNA here is from genome assembly GCF_001007875.1 of Sedimenticola thiotaurini. Lineage (NCBI taxonomy): Bacteria > Pseudomonadati > Pseudomonadota > Gammaproteobacteria > Chromatiales > Sedimenticolaceae > Sedimenticola > Sedimenticola thiotaurini. Next base: position 866,344 of record NZ_CP011412.1, read on the forward strand.
GCTTCTGGCACCCTTTGGCAGGATTGCCATGATCGATGACCCGGAATCCCTGGATGTGACCAAGCTGAAACCCAGAAGCCTGTCACTACACTGGGAGTTCATGTTCGCCCGCTCCATGTTTCAGGCGCCCGATATGGCGGAGCAGGGCCGGCTGCTCAATCGTGTCTCGGATCTGGTGGATCAGGGCTATATTAAGACAACCATCGGCAAAAACCTCGGGGTCATCAATGCTGAAAACCTCCGGACAGCGCACCAGGCGTTGGAAACCGGTCGCTCAATCGGCAAGATCGTCCTGGAAGGTTTTCAGCTGTCCTGAATGGAGTCAACAGAGACCGAGCCCATGGATACGCGGAAATTTCAGACCATTAACAGAGGGTACAACAGCACCTTCCAGCCCAACCGTCTGAGCCTTGGCCTGGTGGTACCGCTTGAGCACTATGCAACCGGTCCGGTGCCAACCATTACGCGTCACCTGGAGCGTGTTCAACTGGTGGAACAGCTGGGCTTTGCCGCCGTCTGGTTGCGGGATGTACCGTTTAATGTCCCGTCCTTTGGCGATGCGGGACAGACTTTCGATCCGTTTGTCTATCTCGGCCTGCTGGCTGCCCGGACAGAGCGGATCGCCCTTGGCGTCGCCAGTATCGTGCTGCCGCTGCGCCACCCGGCGCATGTGGCCAAGGCGGCGGCCAGCGTGGACCTGTTGTCCGGGGGCAGACTCATCCTGGGCGTGGCATCGGGCGACCGGCCCGAGGAGTATCCGGCGCTCAATCTGCCGTTTGCCGAGCGGGGTGCCCGTTTCCGTACCAGCTTTGACTATATCAGGCGGATGTGGGAAGAGCGGCCAGCATTCGATAATCCGTTTGGCTCGCTTCAGGGCGACCTGGATATGTTGCCGAAACCGTTCTCCGGAAGGGTGCCGCTGCTAATCACCGGTGGCAGCCAGCAGGATCCGGACTGGATCGCCCGGAACGGCGAGGGCTGGATAACCTATCCGCGCGGTGTGGCAGCACAGGCCCGTATCATCAGTGATTGGCGGGAACGGGTGAAAGCGGCAGATGAGCCCGCCAAGCCCGCCGTACAATCGCTCTATATCGACCTGACCGAAGACCCGGAAGCGGTTCCAGAACCGATTCACCTGGGTTTCCGCCTGGGCATAAACCATCTTCGACGCTATCTGCAATCCCTGCAGGAGATCGGCATCAACCATGTTGCCCTGAACCTGCGCTTCAACCGGGCGGATATCGAAACAACCCTGAAACAGCTGGCCGATGAGCTGTTGGCGGATTTTCCCGGGCCGGATCCTATTGAATAAGGAAAGAGAGATTATGCAAAAAACCATTCTTGTTACCGGTTCCACAGACGGTATCGGGTTGGAGACCGCCCGGACGCTGGTTGCTCGGGGCCATCGCGTGCTGCTGCATGGCCGTAATCCCGCCAAATTGGAAGAGGTGGAACGCTCCCTCTCCGGGATACCGGGTGATGGCGCGGTTAAGAGCTACGTGGCCGATCTGTCCCAACTGGCTGTAGTGGATAAATTGGCCCGGGCGATCACGGAGCGGCACGCAACACTGGATGTTTTGATCAACAATGCGGGGGTATTCAAAAGCGCCAATCCCATTACGGAGAATGGACTCGATGTGCGCTTTGCAGTCAATAGCATCGCACCCTATATGCTGACCCAACGCCTGTTGCCACTGCTGGGAACGACCGGGCGGGTAATCAACCTCTCATCCGCCGCTCAGTCCCCGGTCAACGTGAAGGCATTGGCAGGAGAGGTCAGACTGGACGACGACTTCAGTGCCTATGCACAAAGCAAACTGGCATTGACTATGTGGTCCCGCAGCCTGGCCCTGTCCCTGAAGGAAGCGGGGCCGGCCATAATCGCGGTCAACCCCGGCTCCTTGCTCGGCACCAAGATGGTGAAAGAGGGTTTTGGTACCGCGGGTAAAGATATCCGTATTGGCGCGGATATATTGACCCGTACGGCGCTGGATGATGGGTTTCAGCACGCATCCGGCCGCTATTTTGACAATGATACCAGGGCGTTCGCTTCGCCCCATGCCGATGCGCTCGATCCCGATAAAACCGCGATTGTTGTGCAGGCGATCGACAAAGTGGTGGCCGGTATGACCGACCAGTGGGGAAGTTCTGACTGAATGACACTGGACTTGAACAATTCACCGCCAGTGAGAGCAGGGGATAACCAGATCCTCCCGGATAGCGATACAGCACTGGTTGGGTGCCTCGCCGTAAACACAAGATGCCGGCGACCCGGGTCGCCGGCCGCAGTCGGTTATCTGATATCCAGAACCGGCGTTAAATATCGGTGAAAATTTTCTCGGCCGGCAGACGGGACTTGGGCAGTGAGGCGTTAAAATCGTCTTCGCTGCGGTAACCCAATGCAACCACAACGATGCTGGTGAGGCTTTTCTCCCGCAGCCCCAGGACCTCATCCATGATCCGGTGATCAAATCCCTCAATCGGGCAGGCGTCCACTTCCAGCGTGGCGGCGCCCAGCAGCAGGGTCCCGAGGGAGAGATAGACCTGTTTCTCCATCCAGTGCTGGGTATCCTTGAGGTCAAATTGATGCAGGTTGGCGTAGAAACTGCGTCCAGTATGCTGACCCTGTTTAGCCTCCGCATTGGCAAAGCGTCCATCCCGATCTTCCTGTTCCAGTACCTGCGTCAGATACTCCTGATCCATCGACGTGCGGGCACAGAAAACCACCACATGTGATGCGTTAAGGATTTTCGGTTCATTGTAGGGATAATCGGCAGCGGTGGCGCTGGCCACCTTTTGTTTACCTTCGTCGGTGCTGGCAATCACATAGTGCCATGGCTGGGAGTTGACCGACGATGGGCTGAATCGCAGCAGAGTCCGCAGCTGGTCGAAGGTTTTATCATTGATTTTCAGGTTCTTATCAAATGCCTTGGTAGCATGCCGGGTCTGGGCAAAATGGGCGATATTCATGGTTGTCTTGTCTCTGTTCCTGGGTTGGGATTCCGTGGTTGTTCATCTTAGTGGGCAATCCTAATCACCATGGATAGGTGGAAAAACCGCCATGGTGGAGAATAAGTTTCAAAATTAATTTGAAAATGAAGCGCTCAAATCCAGGGATTGAGTATGCCTTACATCTCTGCATGCCCGACGGAGAGACCGACGACGGGGCAGGAAACTTACCACAACGACCAAATCTCTCAAATTACTTAGGCAGCAAGTCCAGGTTAATTTAGAAAAGGGGTCATTATGCCAGTTCCAATGGTTTTCCCGGTTAAAACCCCATAACAGAAGAATTACGGGTGGTTTCGGACTGATATATAAATGCGCATAATGTATATTATGTTAAATTATCAATTCGGATAGAACAGCCGGATAGGAAATCGTTAACGTATGGTGTTGTCTCCCACCGATCGGCAGGTATACAGGATATTTAAGGGATTGGCCCGTCCTGAATGTTATCGGGGGCTCGAATTGCACGCTCCTGTGGTATTGCACGCCCTGTCCCGAATTCACTGAAGAAACCGCAATGACAACGACCCAGACCGGAAAAGCGCATCCGGTTTTCCTCTTCGCAGGCCTCATATGTATCGAAGGAGATCAGCCTCTTGAACCTGTTGGCTAAATTCGCTGTTGTTGGCGGATGAAGATGGCAACTTGGTAATCCGACCCCCGGCGCCGAAATTGACCAGCAAACCAGTAGTGTCGCCAGGCAATATATCCGCCAGAGCATCTTCATTCGTATGGCTCGACCTTGCTTGCATGTAGCGTATAACCCGCATCCGCGATATCGGTACTCAGCTTTTCCGCATTTATCACACCGGTCACCCACACTGTATCGAACAGCTTGCGGATCTCTACACCCTGCTTCTCCTGTACGGTGACATAAACGGTCTGGTTTGCAGGAGGTGGTGGTACATGGATGCAGGCACCGTAATAAGGGACCAGCAGGAATTCCGAGGTCCGCTGCCCGTCGCCCTCCAGCGGCACGACAAATCCGGGGAGTTTGACCGTTTTGCCATTCAGCGCGGTGTTTATCGGCGCACTATTCCATAGCTCCTTGAGTTTTGCCTGGAGTTCGGTGATCAGGGGATCATCGTCTGAAAGCTCATCAATGTTGTATTTTTCCTGGTACTGCTCCAGGAGCGCATCTGGGCTGTAGCCCTCGGGAACCAGTTCAGCCCATTCCAGTTCCTCTACCCCGTTCTCCGCTGCACCGAGGTTACCTGCCGCGACAAGGGCGGTGATAAAAATAAAAATTAAACGTTTTATTAGTATCTTATGGAACATTATTTAATCTCTTTCTAACAAGGCTTGATTAACGCCGTAGGCCGAAACCAAATCCACCAGCGGTCCGGCAGCGATATAATTGTAGCGACCCCATTCCCTTAGATATCTATCGCTATAGCAATCCCATAGCACCCTCTTTTTCTCTTCACAGAGCCTGTTGACCTTGACCAGATGTATACTACGGTCAAATGCCGGGTCGTGAACCGAACCGTGATTGACAGATACCAGGCGGTTCTCCTGCTCAAATGAGTTGTTCAGCAGCAGTTGCAGAAACTGGTTATGCCGATGGAATATCAAGCCACTATACTCGCACGAAATGATTTCCGCTTTAAACTGCCCGATTATGACTCACCAAATTACCGGCTTGTCCCTTTGAGGAGCTATGTAGCATGTGTGGACGCTATGCCAACCATGTCGATGTCACTTCTGAGTGGCTGGATATCCTGAAGGATTGGCCGGCCGGCATCTCCACCGGGTTCAATATTGCACCGACCCAGACCATTCCCGCCATCCGGGAAGATGGGACTTTCCCTATGCGTTGGGGCCTGGTTCCGGCCTGGTCAAAAGAGGCCTCCCCCAGGTACGCCACCTTCAATGCACGGCTGGAATCGGCAAGTGAAAAGCCGACGTTTCGCAATGCCTGGCACCACGCCCAGACCTGCCTGATTCCGGCCCTGGGTTATTACGAATGGCGTACCGAACAGGGTGTAAAACAGCCCTACTTCGTCCAGGCGCCGGCACAGATGGGGTTATTGGTGTTTGCCGGTCTGTGGGAACTGCGCGAGGGAGCCTACTCCTGCACCATATTGACACGGGAATCTGCCGGAGATCTGGCCCAACTCCATAGCCGGATGCCGGTGATGCTGGCACCGGACGATGCCCGCAGCTGGCTGACAGAGGGGTGCCGAGCCGCTGATCGTCTCTGGGAATCCTCTATACACCAGGATCTGCAGTATCACGCAGTGGGTCGGGCCGTGGGTAATACACATAACCAGGGGGAAGTACTGATCCAGCCGATCCGGAAGTGATTCAGCGGAAATCCCGTGACGGGATATTCAACTCACCCAGCCAGTCACTGCGGTCCTCCAGTTGGTGAGCAATCAGATGCACCACCTGCCCTTCACGCTGCACCTGTCCCTTGACCAGCAACAGCCGGGCATTCAGCACCACCTGGCGAAAATGCTCCAGCATCTTGGGCCAGATGACCAGGTTGATCTGGCCGCTCTCATCTTCCAGGGTGGCAAACATCACGCCACTGGCGGTGTGGGGGCGCTGGCGGCAGATCACCAGGCCGGCGGAACGCAGGAAGGTGCGATCCCGTGCCGCCTGCACCTCGGCCGCCGTACGCACCCCGACACGCCGTAGCCGGGTGCGTAACAGCTGGAGCGGATGGCGCTTGAGCGACAGCCCCAAGGCGTCGTAGTCGGCACACACCGCCTCCTCCAGCTCAGGCTCCGGCAGCGCAACCCGCGGCTCTTCTGCCGGTTCGTTAAATAACGGCGTCGATTCCTCGATACCGAGCACCTGCCACTGGGCCTGGTAACGGTGCCCGCCCAATCCGGCCAGGGCATCGGCCGCGGCCAGGGCCTGGATATCCCGCTCGTTGAGCCGGGCGCGCCGGACCAGATCAGCAATATCGGTAAACGCCTGGAGCCGGCGAGCCTCCACCAGCCGCGTCGCACCGTTACGGGACAGCTCATTGACCAACCGGAGACCCAGCCGCAACTCCGCCTTGCCATCCCGGCCCCGCTCCAGGGAGCTGTCCCAGTCGCTGTAACAGACATCCACCGGATGGACCCGCACGCCATGGCGCCGGGCATCCTGGATCAGTTGCGCGGGGGCATAGAAACCCATCGGCTGGCTGTTCAGCAGACCGCAGTAGAAAGCGGCCGGATGGTGACACTTGAGCCAGGCGGAAGCATAGGCGAGTAAGGCGAAGCTGGCGGCATGGGACTCGGGAAAACCGTACTCGCTGAAGCCCTTGATCTGATCGAAGATACGTCTGGCAAACGCCTCACTGTAGCCACGCTGGCGCATGCCGTCGAACAGCTTGCGCTGGAACACCTCGATGCCGCCACGCCTGCGCCAGGCCGCCATGGCGCGCCGCAGGGAATCCGCCTCGCCGGCGGTAAATCCGGCCGCCACCATGGCCAGTTCAATCGCCTGCTCCTGAAACAGAGGTACCCCCAGGGTACGTTCCAGCACCCCCTGCACCGCCGGACTGGGATAGGCCACCGGCTCCAGGCCCTGACGGCGGCGCAGATAGGGGTGCACCATATCCCCCTGGATCGGCCCCGGGCGCACGATGGCCACCTCGATCACCAGATCATAAAAACAGGCCGGACGCAGTCGCGGCAGCATGGTCATCTGGGCCCGGGACTCGATCTGGAATACACCCACCGTATCGGCCTGACTGATCATGGCGTAGGTGGCCGGATCCTCCGGCGGGATATCCTGCAGACGTAACGGGGTTCCCCGGTAGTCACTGATCAGGGCCAGGCTGCGGCGGATAGCGCTGAGCATGCCCAGGGCCAGGATGTCGATCTTCAACAGCCCCAAAGCCTGCAGATCATCCTTGTCCCACTGGATCACCGTGCGCTCCGGCATGGTGGCATTTTCAATCGGTACCAGCCAGTCGAGCCGTTTCCGGGCAATTACAAAGCCCCCAACGTGCTGGGAGAGATGACGCGGAAAGCCGATCAGCTGGGCAGTCAGTGTCAGCAACTGCTGTATCTGTGGCTGTCCAGGATCAAAGCCCAGCTCACGGATGCGCTCCATGTTCAACTGGCGGCCATCCCACCAGCTGTGGCTGCTGGCCAGGCGCTCCAGGGTCTCCTGGTCAAACCCCAGCGCCTTACCGGCCTCGCGCAAAGCACTGCGGGTGCGGTAGGTGATCACCGTGGCGGCCAGGGCGGCCCGCTGACGCCCGTACTTTTCATAGATGTACTGGATCACCTCCTCGCGGCGCTGGTGTTCAAAATCCACGTCGATATCGGGCGGCTCATGACGCTCCTTGGAGATGAAGCGTTCAAACAGTGTGGACAGGCGTGCCGGATCCACTTCGGTAATACCCAGGGCGTAGCAGACCGCCGAATTGGCGGCCGACCCCCGCCCCTGGCAGAGAATGTTCCGCTCCCGGGCGAAACGCACAATGTCGTGCACCGTCAGAAAGTAGGGTTCGTAGTGGAGTTCACTGATCAGCTGCAACTCATGTTCGATCTGATCCCGCACCTTGGGGATCACCCCGTCCGGCCAGCGCACCCGCATACCGGCCTCGGTCAGGGTGCGCAGATGGACTGCCGGACTGGTCCCTTTCGGCACCAGTTCATCCGGGTATTCGTAACGCAGCTCGTCGAGGCTGAAACGGCAACGCTCGGCTATGGCAATGCTCTGTTGCAACCAATCCGGGGGATAGATACGCGCCAGTGTAGCCAGAGGCCGCAGGTGGCGTTCGCCATTGGGGAACAAGGCCCAGCCGGCCCGCTCCAGCGTGGTGTGATGACGGATGGCGGTCAGCAGATCCTGCAGCCGCTGTCGTTCACGCTGGTGCATGTGCACATCACCGGCGGCCACGATGGGTAGGCCGAAATGGTCGGCACTGGCCCGCAGGGCGCGCAGGTAGTGTTGCTCGTCACCGGTTAACAGCCGGTTCGCCTCCAGCCACAGACGACCGGCAAACTGCTCCACATAGCGGGCCAGGCGTTCCCGGTCACCCGGGTCTTCCGGATGCAGCAACAGCAGGCAACCTGGAATTTCATCAACTCCATCCATGGCGAGCCGGTATTGCCCTTTCCCGGCGGCCCGGCGGGCTCGGGTGATCAGCGCACTGAGCTGGCCGTAAGCCTGCCGGTCGGTGGCCAGCAGGACCAGCCGGTCGCCCTCCTCCAGGCGGAATTCACTGCCGATAATCAGCGGCAGCTCCTGCGCCCTGGCCTCCTCATGGGCCCGCACCACGCCGGCCAGGGAACACTCGTCGGTCAGGGCCAGCGCCCGATAGCCCAATTCAGCCGCCTGTATCACCAGCTCCTCGGGGTGGGATGCACCACGCAGAAAGCTGAAGTTGGAGAGACAGTGCAGCTCCGCATAGTCGACAGGCGACATGGGCATCTCAGCCGAAGCGACCGTGCAGATACCAGTTCCGCTCGTCGGCCGGTCGGAACAGCCACAACCGGGCACCGTGACTATCGGTGGCGATAAAATAGTCCCGCCGTACCCAGCGCCCCTGCCACCAACCGCTCTCAATCCGTTCCGGCCCCTGTTCCAGACGCAGCGGTCCATCACGCCAGGGGCCCTCCGGTCCCTGCCGTAACCGCTCAGGGGGGTCCAGCAGCCAGAGCGGTCGTTCCCCCAAGGGGGCTCCCTCGGTCGAATGGGCCAGGCTCCAGGCCGACTCGGGACGATGGTCAGCCAGCACGCCCGGTCGCCGAACCGCCTCCCGACCCAGGCGGGCCTGCAGACGCTCCCACAGGGCCTGCCCGGCCAGTTGCCCGGACTTCTGCTCAAAGAGCCCCTGGCTGGTATGTTCGGCCAGTCGAAAATCCACACTGGCCAGCCGCAGTCCCATTACCGGTGCCGCCAGGCTCTCCCGCTCCAGGCGTTCACGCCAGAGTTCCAGCAGGTAGTCCGGGTCACGCTGGGGCTGAAGCAGTTGCAGGGAGATCGGGGCAGCCGGCCTATCCACGTACTCCAGGGTCAGTGTCAGGCAATCGATGGTGGCGTCCGCTCCCAGCAGTGCCCCGCCCAGCTCCTGTAACAGGCGCCGCAGACCAAACAGCAGCCCGGTGCAGTTGTCCACCTCGGCCGGCAGCTCCAGTCGCGCCTCGAACCGTCGGGGTGGCTGGAAAACCGGACGGGGGTCGGGCTGCTGACCCAGGGCGCGATCAAGCCGATCCATCCACTCGGCACCAAAGCGCCGGCGCAAGCCTGCTCTGGGCAGACGCAGACACGCCCCCAGTCGTTGCAGTCCCATACGGCGCAGCGCCTGGCGCTGTTTATCCGGCAACTCCAGACAGCTCAACGGGAGAGCGGTCAGTGCGGCGCGCAGATCCCTGTCCCGGGTGATCAACGTTGTCCGGGGCAAGGCGCTCAACCACCAGGCCGCCTGGGGATTGGGGGCAATAGCGCTGCGGGGGGCGTGGCCGAGTCGGGCACAGCTGGCGATGACCCGCTGGTGCAACGCATCCACTCCACCAAACAGGCGTCGGCTGGCACCGATCTCCAGTAACAGCCCCCGTGGGGGCTGGAGCACCACCTGGGAGGTGAACTGCATGGCCCAGTGGGCCAGGCGCTCCAGGCCCTCGCTCTCCCCCACCCTGTCCCGATCGACAATGGCTATATCCGGCACCAACAGCTGGGCCTGCTTCATACTCATGCCACGTCGCACCCCGAGTCGCCGTGCGGCCGGATTGACATCGAACACCTGTTGACGACTGGCCTGTTGCTGGCGGATCACCAGGGGGAAGGCGGTCGTCTGGATGGCTGAAATCAGCTCCAATGCAAGGTGGGAAAAACGCAGGGCGAGCCAGAGCATCTCACACCGCCAGACAGGCGCCGACACCGGGACGGCGCCCGCGACACTTGAGCAGTTCCACACCCAGCCCCTGGGAGCTGGCATTCAGCAGCAGGCGCAGGGCGGCCGGTGAACTTTGCGAGGCCGCCGCCCGGGGGCGGAACAGAAAACCGGGGCACTCCCCCTGCTCCGCCGCCAGCTGCAGCCGGCGCAGTATCCGGGTGTTGACCGCCTTGGGCCAGAACAGCACTGCACCGCAGCTGCCCGAGCGCAGGCACTGCTCCGCTACCCAGGCCGCATCGCCCGGATTATCGGGGCTGAGCCAGCGCATGTTCTCCGGGGCTACCTGCGCCTGGCGTAGCGCCGGCGCATAGGGAATATAGGGCGGCGAGATCCAGACCACCGGCTGTCCGGATTGTCCCAGCTGGCCCAGTAGTGGGCGCAGCAGGCCCAGTTCACCGATACCGTGATGATCGAGCAACAGTTCGGTAAGGGCCGCTCCCGGCCATCCGCCACCGGTGAGCAACCGGTCCAGCTCCGGATAGCCGGTGGCGAGCGTCTTCGGCTGATGACCGAGGATCAGTTTATCACCGCGCCAGACAGGGGCGCTTGAGAGAAGTTCTTCCAGAATCATGTTCTCTAACCAGGAGGCAACAGCCATTCAATCCTTATGACTGAGGATTGATCAGCGCCGAATTTGTGCCTTAAAGCATAGAGAACATATAGAGAACTTTCAATAGACTTCACCGATTTGTGCCTTAAGAAAAAGATCCTTCCGGACCGGATGATTTCGTTTTACGTCAGTCTGGTATGGCCATTGCTTGCACAGCCATGGATAGCGCCCAGGCTGGTCCCCGCCTCCGCTGGCAAGGGGAACCGCGACCTTCTGTGATCGCTTCAATTCCCAGAGACAGCAGACAGGTTAGACCCGGCAATGGATTCAGAATGGAGAACGTGATTATGCACAGTACAGTGAACAGGGCTGGTGATTTGAATGGAACACGCCTGTTGTTGGTATGTGCCGGCATGCTGCTGGCCGGCACCGTAATCGCTCACGGTGGTGCCACGGGCATCGTCAAGGAGCGCATGGATATGATGAAACATGTGGGTGACAACATGAAACAGGTAAGTGACATGATCAAGGGAAAAACCGCTTTCGACAGCACCCTGATTGCCCGAAATGCCGGCACAGTCATGGCTGCTGCGACAAAGATTCCCGACATGTTTCCAACCCATAGTTTACATGAACCTAGCGAGGCCCTTCCGACAATCTGGCAGGAGTGGGATAAGTTCTCCGCGCTTTCAGTCAAGTTGGGTGAGGAGGCCAAACAACTCCAGGAGACCGCCCGAAGTGGAGACAGGCAGGCGATAACCCAGCAATTTGCCAGGCTGGGTAAGGTCTGCTCAGGTTGCCATACCGACTACCGGAAAAAGAAAAAACACAAGTGAAGCATGATGGCTGGACCGGCCTTTTCGCTATTCACCTTATTGACTGCTCTTACTGTAGCTCCGGTTATCCAGGCAGGTAATCCTGATCCCGATGATCCGGTCGCACGCGGAGAGTACCTGTTCAATATGGGCGGGTGTGCCTCCTGTCATACGGCCCGGGAGGATTATCCCCTGGCCGGTGGCCTGGCTATGGAGACGGCATTTGGCGTTTTCTATACACCCAATATCACGCCGGATAAAAGCACCGGTATCGGCCACTGGAGCGAGGCCGATTTCATTGCGGCGATGAGCCAGGGAAAGGCACCTGATGGCAGCTATTACTACCCCATCTTTCCATACAACGCCTACAGTAAAATGTCCCGTGATGATCTGCTGGACTTGAAACGATATCTGGATACGCGAACGCCGATTGTTTTAAAAAACAGACCCCACCAGCCTTCTTTTCCATATAACTTTCGGCCACTGATAGCCCTGTGGAGGCTGGTCAATTTTGATGGCGCGCCGTTCCAGCCCGACCCGGATAAATCACAAGCGTGGAATCGCGGCGCCTATATTGTCAATGGGCCGGGCCGTTGCAATGAGTGCCATTCACCACGTAATTTCACGGGTGGTATCAGCACAGATGCACGATTGAAGGGCAACCCGCTAGGGCCGGAAGGAGAATCAGTGCCCGGGTTGACCATGACAGCGGACAACCGGATCAGTCAATGGAGTGATGAAGATATACTGTTTTCGCTGAAGATCGGTATGACGCCGGATGGTGATTTCCTTGGTGGATCCATGGGGCAGGTTATCGAAGACACAACGGGGAAATTGTCAGAAGAGGACCTGAAGGCCATTACCCATTATCTCCGCGACACCGGGGAGTCGAAGTAACTTGCCCCTCCCCTGCTCTCCCCCAGACCGTTCTACCTGAACAGATAAACAGTGTTGCACCACTCCGTCCGGGGACGGGTGGTGCAACCGGTCATTAACCCAGGGTTATCTTACTGGCGGTGGATAGTATGGGTATCTCACCGGCGGTCCATACACGGGTGGTCGTGGCGGATAGGGCCAGTAGTAAGGCGCAACGGGAGGATTATTGAAGCCCCTTGGATAACCTGGTGGCACGAAACCACGCGGATAGGGTAACGGCTGCCCTTGCCCTCTGACTGCTGGCGGTTGCTGAGCATTTCCGGCCGGTTTACCTGTCAGTTTCTGATCTGCAGCCGGTGCCGCAGCGGTGCCGTCAGGTGCCGGCGTTGTACCCGGGGCGGCAGGCATGGAAGGCGGGGTATTGGCCCCTATCGGGGCCATGCCTGCACCGTAGCGTGACGCCATCTCTGAAAACTGCTGGGCCTGTTTTGTCATCATGCCGGCGGCCATGGGTATCGGTGCCGTTTGATTATCCATGGCGGCAGGCTCGGTGGGTGTATCGCCCTCCTCCATGGCATCAGGACTTGCGGCAGAGGAACCGGCTGCACTCTCGGTTGCGGTTGACACAACAGCACTGCCGGTTTCCGCATCAACCGGGCTGTCTGCTGTCGGTACCGCACCCCCATCAACAGTTGAGTCAGCCTGAGTTACAGCCGGCTGCTCACTACTCTCACCTGCCGACATCTGCACTGTCTGGCTGTCCGTGCTCTGTGAATCCGGCGCCGCTGAGGAATCACTGACCGTGGCAGACGATTGGTTGGCTTGTGTTGTAGCTGAATCCATCACTGAAGCGGTGGTTCCCTCTCCTCCGTCCGGAAGCGGCTCCTCGCTACTGGTCATTACGGCTGAACCCGCAATCGCGGTGGAGTCGGCCTGATCTCCAGCCGAAACATCCGCAGCGGTCTCTGCCGGTTTCTGATCGGTCTGACTACTGGTGGGGACAGCCGTTGTCGCCGGTTGCCCAACCAGGGCTGTGTCACTTGATGCGGCCTCGGAAGCCGCCACCGGTGCTGCTTCACTGGTGCTGGTATCGCCCGTCAGGACTTCATTCCCTGGACCTGTCTCAGGGTTGGTCAGCATGCGTATGTATATCAATCCCGCAATGATGACGATGGTCCAGATAAATGACTTTTGCCAAAAACTGAGACCGTTTGAGGACTTGCTGGCGGGTGGTGGTGACTGGGTTTCAGTTGATTCAGGAGGCATGAGTCCCATCTCCTCTAGTCGTTTCTGAACTTTCTCGTTTCCTTTCGGGGCCGCCTTGGGGGGCTCCTCAGCCGATACTGCGGCGGTTGCCTTGCTCGGCTGGTCAGTCAATTGAGTCGCTGCAATGGCTGCAGCGGGCGCCATATTGATGGCGTCCGGCCCGGCATCCGCCATGGATGCTGTATCCCCGGAATCTGCCGACTGTTCCGGTATCCCGGCTGTGGGTGGCGGAGTCTGTGGTTCTGTTGCGGCTGGTTTGATGCTCTTTTTCTCTGCACTGGCCGCGACACCGCTCTTTCTTGCCGCTTTTTTCTTGGGCGCCGCCTTTTTCTTTACACTGACTTTTTTCTTGGCTACCTTCTTTTTGGCTTGAGGGACCTTTTTCCTTACGGCTTTTTTCTTGACAGGAGGGGTCTCTTCCTTAGCTGTTGTCGTCTCTCCGGTAACGTCCCCGGCTGACTCATTCAGATCGTCCTCGGCCATGTTCTCTACTCCTGAGTTGTTCTAAGTCATCCCGACAGCCTATCGCTGATAGGCTATAGATTCTATGTGTTGGATCAATCCTAGCAGTTCTTGCCGGAATCCCGTTCATAGGATGTCCTTATGTGGCTATAGGGGAATGAATGGTGGCTGGCGCGTATCACGATTCCAGTGAATCAACCAGCGCCTCGATCAATGAGATGATCTGAGCCATTCCCTGCCCTATATACTGTTCTATCTGTTTCATGGAAATAGGACCATCCCCTCTTCCGGCCGCCCAGTTGGCCACCACGGCACAGCAGGCGTAATCCAGATCCAGTTCCCGAGCCAGGGCGGTTTCCGGCATCCCGGTCATGCCGACCAGGGTACAGCCATCCCGTTCCATCCGGTTAATCTCCATGGCGGTTTCCAGTCGGGGGCCCTGGGTAGCCCCGTATACTCCGTTGGGGATGACGGGAACGCCAGCGCTTTTTGCCGCCCGCATGATGCTTTGGCGCATTTTTTCACTGTAGGGATAGGTGAAATCGATATGAGTAACCTTGCTCAGCTCATGTTCGAAATAGGTATGATCCCTGCCATATGTATAGTCGATAATCTGATCCGGTATGGCGATCACGCCGGGTGCCATGGCCGGCCCAATACCGCCCACCGCCGCAATGGCCAGTATTTTCCTGGCCCCGATATGCTCCAGCGCCCAGATGTTTGCACGGTAGTTAACCTTGTGGGGTGGAATGGTGTGCCCCGCACCATGGCGCGGCAGAAAGGCGATCTCCCGCTGGTTCAGTATGCCGTGGATTACCGGTGCCGAAGGTTCGCCATAGGGCGTATGCACCACCTGCCGCCGGGTAATTTGAAGCCCTTGCAATCGGGTGAGTCCCGAACCGCCAATTATTGCCAAATCAGTCACTCAGGCCATCCTGTCTAAATGGTTATCTGAAAAGAGGAGTTGTCGGACCCTGCATAGTTTATATGAATCGACTCCGGCTCGTCCCGTGCCGGGTGCATAAATAAAAAAGCCGGTTACCACAACGGCAACCGGCTTTGATCAGGCTGAGCAGATCGATCAGAGCGATTCAGCGTTCTCAGCCAGATAGGTGGCGACGCCGTCCGGAGAGGCTGACATGCCTTTCTCGCCCTGCTTCCAACCAGCCGGGCAGACCTCGCCATGCTCTTCGGTGAACTGCAGAGCATCGATCATGCGCAGCATCTCATCGATGTTACGACCCAGCGGCAGATCGTTGACCACCTGGTGGCGGACGATGCCATCTTTGTCGATCAGGAAGGAGCCGCGGAACGCGACCGCTCCATCGGGGGTCTCCACGTCATAGGCCTTGCAGATCCCATGGGTCAGGTCAGCAACCATGGTGTACCCGACCGGACCGATACCACCCTGGTTAACCGGGGTATTGCGCCAGGCGTTATGGGTGAAATGGGAGTCGATGGAGATACCAACCACTTCGACATTACGCTTGGTGAACTCTTCCAGTCTGTGATCAAAAGCGATCAGCTCAGACGGACAGACAAAGGTAAAGTCCAGCGGATAGAAAAACAGTACCTTGTACTTTCCGGCGGTGGCCTCTTTCAGATTGTAATTCTCGACAATCTCCCCACTTCCCAGTACAGCCGGTGCGGTAAAATCAGGTGCTTCACGTCCTACAAGTACGCCCACTTTGAATTCCTCTAAATCAATGAATTTTAGTTACAGCAATTATTAGAGTCTTTCTAATAATCGCCCGGATTATGCCACAAGAAACCGATTTAATTAATGGGTTTTTTTGTGGCAAAACCAAAGATCATAAATCCAGATCAAGTGATGGATTTTCTTCATATTGGCTAATCAGTTGCAATGCATTCTTCCATTTCTGGTTGAGATGCAGGGTGTCCCGGGAGAATCGCTTTCTGCCATGCATCCGCACCAGTCGCATCTGGGCCGCCGGGTTGCTGTATTCAACCAACGCATCCAGGACCTCGGCGGCACCGGTCGGATTATTACAGACCAGCACCATGTCACAACCGGCTGCCAGGGCGGATCGGGCCCGGTCGGCGTAACTCCCCGCCTGCTCCGCAGCAGCCATGGTGAGATCGTCGCTGAATATCACACCGTGGAAACCGAGTTGATCACGCAACACATCCTTCAACCAGATTCGGGAGAAACCGGCCAGTTCCCGATCCACCTGCTCATAGATAACGTGGGCGGGCATGATCGCATCCAGGCCGTAGTCGATCATGCGCTGAAACGGAACCATATCTTCCATCAGCAGTTCACCCATGGGGCGACAATCAACCGGCAATTCACAGTGAGAGTCCTCGCTCACCCAGCCATGCCCGGGAAAATGTTTGCCAACCGCGGCCATGCCCGCCTCATGTACCCCCATCATCCAGGCGTGGGCCAGTTCCGCCACACCAATGGGTTTACTGTCAAAGGCGCGATCACCGATCACGCTGCTCAAGCCAAGCCCCAGATCCAGCACCGGCGCAAAGCTGAAATCAATGCCGACGGCGCGCAGTTCTGCAGCCATCAGCCAGCCAATCCGTTGTGTGACGGCGCGGGCCTTTTTGCTATTGAGTCGATTCAGTTCGCCGAACCAGGCGGCCGGCGGCAGGTGGGTGAAGCCATCCCTGAAGCGCTGAACCCGGCCCCCTTCCTGGTCAACAGCAACCAGAAGCGGTGGTGTGCGCAACCCATGGATTTCATCAATCAGTGCGGTGACCTGCTCGGGTGATTGGTAATTGCGGCTGAACAGGATCACCCCGCCGGTAGCCGGGTGCAGCAACAACTCCCGCTCATGTTCCGTGAGCGTTGTTCCCTCCAGGTCCAACATCAGTGGGCCATGGCTCATGGCGTGAATTCCTCGATCATCATCGGTGCCATTCGGCTATACTGTTCGGCCTGTCCGGAGAGTTGGCGGCTTATCCCGCTCGAAAACAGCCCAGGCTGGCAGGCACCCGGACCGAGCATTACAGATTAAACCGAATCGGAAGTAAAGATGCGTTTTTTGACTTTGTTATTGAGCACCCTCCTGATCTTCACCACACTCCAACTGTTTGCGGCAGACAGCGACAATGAGGAATCTGCCGGCCTGGCCTATTACGAGTTAACGCCTTCCATCGTGGTGAACGTCAAAGGCCGGGCAAAATATATCCGTTGTGATGTGCAACTGATGACCCAGGATGGGAGCAACCTGCCCGCTATCAGTCTGCACGCCCCGGCCCTGCGCCATGAACTGCTCCTGCTTTTGAGCGATCAGGATGGACCGAAGATTCGCACCACGAAGGGCAAGGAAAAGCTGCGCAAGCAGGCGCTCAAGGCGTTGCGACGTGTTATGAAGGAACTGGCCGGTGATGAGATGATAGACGATCTCTTCTTTACCACCTACCTGGTCCAGTAGTTTGTGCAACTCTTAAAACTGTTCGCGAATATCCACCCGTGTTCCCACGGATACCTGGTCAAATAACCGGATCAATTCGCTGTTGCGCATTCTGATACAACCGTGGGATGCCGCCTGCCCCATCGGTTCGCTATCCGGTGTGCCGTGTATATAGATAAAACGTCGCAGGCTATCGACCGAACCACCCCGGTTTCGCCCCGGTTCCAGGCCGGTCAGCCAAAGTATTCGGGTCAGAATCCAGTCCCGCCCCGGGTTGGCGGCGGCCAGCTCGGGGGTATAGATCTCTCCGGTCGGACGACGACCAACAAACACGCTGTTGAGCGGTTGACCCGCACCGATCTTCAGACGGATGCGGTGCACCCCTCGCGGCGTACATCCACTGCCCTGGCACTCCCCGGCCCCGTTGCGGGCCGTTGAGACCAGGTAGTTTTCGATACAACGGTTACCGGACAGCAGCCGCAACTGCTGCCGCTGCAGGTCAACCTGTATATGGAGATCCTGTTCCGTTACCACTTTGAATAGGGGTGTTTGACCAGGCTGGCATTGTAGTAACGGGGATCGCCCGACACCTCCTCACCGGCCCAGGGTGGCAGTTCAAAGGATTCATCCTCGCTGTCCAGTTCAACTTCCGCCATCACCAGCCCCTGGTTCTCCCCCGCAAACAGGTCCAGATCCCAGATGTGATTGCCCCACCGCACCTTATAGCGCGTCTTGTCGATAAAGGGTTGTTCGGCCACCTGTTCCAGGATCTGTTCAGCATCCTCCAGCGGTATCTGGTACTCAAACTCTGCCCTGGAAATGCCCTTGGTAGCGCTTTTGATATTCAGATAAGCAGCACCTTTGGCGATGCGAACCCGCACCGTGGCATTGGGCTGGTTGGCGATATAACCCTGTTTCAATACCGATTCAGAGACGATATTTTCTTTCCATTTATCATTAATAACCAGATATTTACGTTCTATTTCCAAAGCCATTTATCACTTCCGTTCAGGGTTTTTCGAAAAGTGCGATCGATTCAACATGGGCGGTGTGGGGGAACATATCCATAACCCCCGCAGAGACCAACCGGTAACCATGCCGGTTGACCAACTCCCCCGCATCCCGCGCCAGGGTGCCCGGATAACAGGAAACATAGACGATGCGTTTAATGCCGAGCCTGGGGAGATGTTCAAGCACCTCAATGGCGCCGGAACGGGGTGGATCCAGCAAAGCCTTGTCGAACGACTCCCGCAGCCAGGGCTCCTTCTCCAGGGATTCGTAAAGATTGGCGGTATAGTAACGGCTGTTTTCAATGCCGTTGCGGCGGGCATTCTCCCGGGCCCGGGCAACCAGCCCAGCATCCCCTTCGACCCCCACTACTTCCGCCACGCGTCGGGCGATCGGCAGGGTGAAGTTGCCCAATCCGCAGAACAGATCCAGCACCCGTTCATCCGGCTCGAGGGCCAGCAGATCCAGGGCGCGATCAATCATGCGGCGATTAAGGCCGCTGTTGACCTGGGTAAAGTCGTTGGGCAGAAAATGGATAGTCAGATCATGCGCCGGCAGCGCATATTGCAGATCAACCGGTTCACCCTGCAGGGGTGCCACACTGTCCGGGCCACCCGACTGTGTATACATGGCGATACCCTGTTGCCGGCCAAACGCCAACAGCAGCCGCTCATCCTCCGCTGATAACGGATCGAGGATACGAAACACCAGCACACACTGCTCGTCGCCCATGGCGACTTCTATCTGGGGCACACGCTCCCTGATACTGAGCGATCCGATCAGTTCGCTCAGGGGCAGAAGCAGTTTGCCGACCCGGGGATGGAGAACAACACACTCCGACAGATCAGCCACATAGGGGGAGCCACGCTCCCGGAAGCCGACCAGAACCCGGCCCTTTTTGGCCACATACTTGACCCCGAGCCGGGCCTTTCGCCGATAACCGAAGGTATCGCTGTTGGTCAACGGTTCCAGAACCGTTGCCGGCTTTACTTTGCCAATGCGCTCAAAGGCGTCCAGTAGCGCGGTCTGCTTGGAGAGGATCTGCGCATCACTTGACTGGTGTTGCAGGGAACAGCCACCACAGAGGCCGAAATGGGCACAGGGGGGCGTCACCCGGTCAGGTGATGGGGAGAGCACATCAATCACCTCCCCTTCATCGAACTTTTTCTGCACCCGGGTATAACGGAAACTGACTGTCTCGTCCGGCAGTGCGCCATGTACAAACACCGCTTTACCGTCAATATGGGCCACCCCGCGACCATCGTGGCTCAAGGCGTCGATGGTAACCGTTACCGGATCCTGGGGTAACTTACGTCTTCTTGAACGTCCCATGAAACTTGTGCATTCCTCTGTCAGGCAGAATTACTGGGTAAAATATCAACGGCAGCCGGATTGGCTGCCGTTGCTGTTGATGAAGGGAAGCGATGCTCCGCCGGTTATTTCTGCACCCAACCACCGTTGGCATTCTGGTACCACCAGCCTCCGGCCGCCTTCTCCACCCAGGTGCGGGCAAAGGTGGAGCGAATCTCAGGTTCCCACTCGGGGTGTCCATTGGCATCGGCTATCGCCCGATAGAGGGCGTTGCGATCACTGTTCTCGCTGCTGACCAGCCCCTGCACCTTGTTACGGTCCTTTAACGGGATTTTGGCCGCATCACGCACGGCAATCATGGCGTCCCGGGTAAAGCCCACGGCACCGCTGTTGTAGTAGGGAGTGAGCGCGCTGTTCCGGCTGCGCATGCTGGCTTGCAGTTTCCGAATAGCAGGGGAACTGGCATTAAAGTCGGGTTGGGCCGCCTGCGCAGACGGGACCAGGAACTCCAGGGTTCTAGCCGCGATGGTCTGATAGAGTGGCCTATCCAGGGACGAACTCTTTTTCTCCTCCAGAATCTGCTCTTCCTGCGGTTTCTGTTTACCCAGGATGTCATCCACGATCCGTCCGGCCGCCTCTTCGGCCTGCGCAGCCGGAAAATAGATATTGATAGTGACACAGGCGGCAAGCACAAACAGGATTGCCAACATACTGCCTATTTTTAAAATTTTCATCAGGTTAGCTCCATAAATGCCAATTCAACTACTCGCTATTTAATGACGGGGTCACCGCCTTCGGCGATCTGTTTCAACTTGCTTACCAGCACCTGCCAGTCGGTTTTTTCGTTGTAACCCATTATGTGTATGCGGGGTAAGCCACCCCCTTTGACCAGATAGTAACCGCGTTCCGCCGGTTCAATCCCCCCCATGTGGCAAACCCCACGTTCAAGACGGCAACGAATCCCGAGCCGGTCATAACCGAACTCTTCAAACATCCTCAGAAAGCTCCGGGATATGGCGCCGGAAACCCCGGATCCCCCCAGGTTGGAGATATTGTCCACCGCCTTCTGGCTGATGCGGTGGCGACTATCGTCGTCTTCCGGGGTGTAAAATGCCGCATCAAAAGAGACAGGTGTCCACTCTTCAAGACGGAGATCGTCCACACGACCCGCCAGCTTCCCGGTAATCTTACCAAATGAGAAGGCGCTGGTCAGAGTTTCCAGATCGATATCCTTTATCTCCAGGTCGGCACTCAAGCCGGGCAGGGCGCCGAACAGGTCGTCCAGTTTCAGGTCACGAATTACAATATCCCCGTCAAACAGTTTGACCAGGGCCAAGCCATTAACCGCAACCACGCCATTTTCATAGGCGAGCCCGGGAATCATGCCGGAAAGCTGTCCTGACAGGGGTGGCCAATTGAGCGCCGCGCTGATTGCCGCCATGCTGATCGGGGTGAGATAGCCCTGAAACTCCACCTTGGGGCCCGCTTCGCCCCGCCGCAGGGAAAACTGCTCCACCTGTAGCTTGCCATCCAGGATGGGTATGCTGGCCTGTTTAAGCAGCGAGATGCCCCCGTCTGACAGATTCAGGTCCACTGACGAAGCCCCCAGCAGAATATCTCCGAACAGGTGACCGCCCTGCCAACTGAGGTGGCTCTCTTCCGTCACCCCGTCTGACCAGTTGATTTTCCCCGTCAGGCCGTAGAGGGCCAATTGCCCCTTGCCGTCACCCTGGGTCTGTACGCCCTGTTCAATGTGGGCATCCCTGAGCAGGATACCTATCCGGGTCTGGCCTGCCTGGTAATCGAGATCCAGGGAAAGCTGCCCGGCCAACTCCATATCTTCCAGCTGAGGATTGCCCAATACCGGCAACACATTGTCCTGAAACAGCGCGCCGATATCGGCCGGTGTTGATACCAGTTGCAGTTTGTTCAGGTGAGCCTGCTCTGTCACGGAGATCTCGGTCGTACCGGTAATCTCCAGCCTGCCCGGCTGCTTCAGATACAGCTCATCGAGGGTCAACAAACCACTCTCTGTCCGATAGGCATAACGGGTTGCCAGGGTAAGAGGATGGCTGGACGGGGAGAGATAGAGCATGGGGGTCAGCACCTCCCCCGCGGAT
The DNA here is from genome assembly GCF_001007875.1 of Sedimenticola thiotaurini. Taxonomy (NCBI): domain Bacteria; kingdom Pseudomonadati; phylum Pseudomonadota; class Gammaproteobacteria; order Chromatiales; family Sedimenticolaceae; genus Sedimenticola; species Sedimenticola thiotaurini. The sequence continues at coordinate 887,997 of NZ_CP011412.1, forward strand.
AGCTGTAGCTGCTGGTTTCCCTGCCACTGGCCATTTTTCAGGACAGCCCGCCCCTGCCATTCGCCGGCCAGTCCCTGGCCGATATAATCCCCGGGCTCGGTGGCAAAGCTGACCCCGGTGTAATCGATTCGCCCACTGCCCTGGACGACTTGAGTACCCCGACCGCTCAGATCCACCGACAGGTCGGCCCGTCCATTCAGCGAGAGGCGATTGATCGGATCCTCCAACGCGGCGTGCAGTTTTTTCAACTGTTGGATATCGATCTGCTGGCCATCCAGCAACAGGTGCCAGCGATCCTTGTCCAGCTTCAGGTCCGCCGTGACTTTACCACTGGCAACCGAGATATTATCAAGATGAATATCAATAGCTTGTGATCTTATCTTCCAGTCAATTCTGGAATTTATCTGCCGTTGCAGCTGACCATTCAGCTCCACATCGAGCAGGCCTTTCTGGCAGCTGATGGCATCACCACTGATCTTGCCGGTTTTGCACAGGAACTTGAACTTTCGGGCCGGAGTCGGTAATGCGGGATGCCTGATCTCATCAGCGGAAAGCAGATACTGGTCATGATCTGCCAGCAGATCGAGTTGCAGTAACACACCCCTGGCCTGCCACTGCTCATCACCCAGATCCCCCAGGGAGATGGACAGATATTCCGAAGCGGTCAGTCTGGAGGGGACAAAAAGCAGTGCCCAGAGCAGGGCTACCGGGAATAACAACCTGAGGTTATTCAGCAGGAAAGACACCCGTGGAAAGATAGCGGTCACCCCGATCACAAATAATCGCCACAATGGTCGCATGCGCCACTTCCTGTGACAGTCGCAGGGCAGCCGCTACTGCCCCACCAGAAGAGATGCCGGCAAATATGCCCTCTTCTGTGGCCAGACGACGGGTTACCTCTTCGGCCTCTTCCTGGCTCACATCCAGCACCCGATCCACCCGGTGCCGATCAAAAATCCTCGGGATATAGGCCTCCGGCCAACGACGAATACCCGGTATTTTCGCGCCTTCCGCCGGCTGGACCCCGACAATCTGAATCGCCGGATTCACCCCTTTCAGATATTGTGAAACACCCATTATGGTGCCGGTGGTCCCCATGGCGCTGACAAAATGGGTAATCTCTCCATGGGTCTGATCCCAGATCTCGGGACCGGTTCCCTCTACATGGGCCAAGGGGTTATCTGCGTTGGAGAACTGATCCAATACTTTACCTTCACCCCGCTGTTCCATGCTTTGTGCCAGATCCCGGGCGCCCTCCATGCCCTCCTCTTCCGTGACCAGAATCAGTTTGGCACCATAGGCCCGCATGGCGGCACGACGTTCAATGCTGAGATTATCCGGCATGATCAGGATCATCCGATACCCCTTGATCGCCGCCGCCATGGCTAACGCAATACCGGTATTACCGCTGGTCGCCTCTATCAGCGAATCTCCCGGTTGTATATCGCCCCGCGCTTCCGCATGCTGAATCATGCTCAACGCCGGACGATCCTTCACCGAACCGGCCGGGTTGTTCCCTTCTAGCTTGACCAGCACATTATTGGAGCTCTCCCCAGGTAATCGCTGTAGCCGCACAAGCGGTGTGTGACCGATAAATTGCTCAATCGTTGGGTATTTCATGGAGGTGGGCTACCGTAGTGTCCTATGAAAAGGGGCCAATATATAGTATAGAACTGCTGTACTCTGAGAGCGGTGTATTCATCAAGCAGTATTATTAGTCTATCAATAACAACGAGAGAACAAAACAGAAACATCATGAGGTATACGCATCCTGTTGATAACCGCCCAAAACGGTATTGGGCATTGAGTCTGGGGACGATGATCTCCTTTTCTGTTCAGGCAACGGATGCCGATACCCCTTTTATTGAAGAGCTGTTTTTCACCGAAGTACCCGTGGTGTTATCGGCAACACGATTGAAGCAGGCGCTACCGGATTCCCCAGCTTCTGTCACGGTCATTGATCGGAAAATGATTGAGGCATCCGGAGTTGTCGAGTTGGTGGATCTGTTGCGCCTGGTGCCCGGCTTCCAGGTGGGTTATGACACCGGATCCCGGTTTACCGCCACATCCCACGGTAATGTGGATCGTTTTGCCCGTGACATGCAGGTATTGATTGATGGCAGATCCATCTATGACCCCGGTTTCGGTGGCATCACCTGGAGCGACCAGCAACTGGATATTGATGACATACAGCGAATTGAAGTCATTCGCGGTCCCAATGCCAGCACCCATGGTTCCAACTCATTCGCCGGCGTTATCAACATTATTACCCAGCATCCTGCGGAACAGCCCGCTATACGGGTAAAAAGCCTGGTGGGTGGTGGTGGCAGACGACAGATCTACAACCGGTATGCGGGCACCGAGGGCGACCTCTCCTATCGTATTGCTCTCAAATATGACGAAAACGATGGTTTTGACAACCGTCATGACAGTTCCAACACACGCTGGGTTAGTATCCGGGGTGACTATCAGATCAACAGCCGGGATGCACTGCTGTTCGAACTGGGCAAGAGCGGCGGTCCCCGACAGGATGGGTATCCTGGAGATGCAGTGCAACCGCTGCGTACTACAGACGATAAGCACGAATTTCAGCAACTGCGCTGGATTCGCAGTCTCTCCCCCGGTAACGAGTTTTATCTGCAGTTTTATAACAACTACCAGGAGATGGACGACAACTTCACCAACTCCGACCTGTTCTTCCCATTTACTGCCGCCGGGGGTTATGGGTTCAAATCACAACGTCAGGATCTGGAGTTCCAGCATACCTTCGACCTGAATCCCACCCAGCGGCTGGTCTGGGGATTGGGTATGCGTCAGGACAAAGCCAAAAGTATATGGACATTCGGTCGATACGATTGGATTACCCGGGACCAATATCGTGCATTTGGTAACTTTGAATGGCGCAAGAACGACAAACTGTCACTCAACCTCGGTGGCATGTATGAGAAATTTGAGCAAAAGAGTGGTTTCTTCTCACCGATGGCAGCAATCAACTTCAAACTGGATGAGATGAATACACTGCGCCTGCGCGCTACCAGTGCTTACCGGATGCCCACGCTCTGGGAAGACTACTCTGACCTGTCAGTCTTTGAATCAACCACGATGACGCCGATAGCCCTGTTCTACAAATCGACCGAGAATCTACGCCCCGAACAGATCGAATCCCACGAACTGGGTTATCTGGGCAATTTTCACCATCTGGGATTGACGCTTGACATGAAAGTGTTCCATGAAGAGGTCAAGGACATGATTGCCGGTGTCGCGGATACTGGCACTCCTAACAATACAGTGTTCTATACCAACAACGGCAGTTTTAATGTTCATGGATTTGAGGTGGGTTTGCGATGGGATCCCACACCAGGCAGTCTGCTGCATATCAGTTACAGTTCGCTGAATACTTATGGCATGCGCCTGAACAAGATCAACCCAACCGAATATCGACAGTTGGTGGGTTGGGCGCCAGATCTGACCATGAGCCTGCTGGCCAGCCATGAGTTCACCAATGGCATCAAACTCAGTACCGCATACTACTACATGGAAGGCTTTACCTGGTCCGGCGACGGTGATCAAGTCGGCACTAACAGACGCTGGGATATCAAAATTTCAAAGCATTTTGAATTGGATCGGGCAGATGGCGAAGTCTCCCTGATTTTCCAGAACATCGGACCCGATAACAATTTCAAAGATTATCGAAATGAGAATATCTGGACAGATCGGATCTTTATGCAAGCCAGTTTAAACTGGCATTAACGCCTATGGACATACAGAGGTAACTTGATTTGTACATGGAGGTTTCTTAGTGAGCCGTAAACTGAGGCATCCGCAGGCCTGATATCATCATGTGTCTGCCCGTATACCTTAGTCCTGATGTCCTGATGAGGATACCTGGGCGAAATCACAGGGGTTTTTCCAGAGTATTGCTATATGCTCTGTTACTCCTGTTGACGCCGCTACAGGCTGCCTCAGGGCAGGATGTGGTCGTGATTTTCAGTGTGGGTACTGCACCTGTATATAGCCAGGTGGCGGGAAAACTGAAGAGCTATCTGAACGAAGAGTGTGCAAAAATCAGTGACTCCTGTCCGTCTCTGCACACACAAATCATTACTGCCTCACCCGGTGATGACGCACCGGTAATTCCACCGGACACCAGGTTAATTATCACCCTGGGACAGCGTGCTGGTGAAATTATTGGCGATTTGCGTACCGACACACCGGTTCTGCACGCCCTGATACCACAAACCGCCTATCAGAAGCTGGTTAAAGATTCTCCCAGCTCCGCCATTTTTCTTGATCAACCAATCAGCAGACTGTTCCTGCTGGCCGGTATTATACGCCCCGATCCCCACATCGGTCTGCTGATGAGTCCCTTAACAGAATCGCTGAAGAGCGAGTTGATCGCCGACTCCCAACAGCAGGGCATTCCGGTGACCTATCGTGACGTGGCGTCCAGCGACACGGTCGGTCCGCTGCTGAAAGAGGTTCTGGAGGAGAGCAACGTCCTTCTCGCCCTGCCTGACCCGAATATATTCAACAGTACAACCATTTTTAATATCCTGTTATCCAGCTACCACAAGCGAATACCGGTTATCGGTTTCTCATCTGCCTACGTGAAGGCAGGCGCATTGATTGCGGCCTATTCAACCCCCAACGATATAGCCCGACACCTGGCGGAGTACACCGCCAGTTATCTGCATTCAGAAACCGAAATCCTGCCGGGTCCGATATATCCCAAGTATTTCAGTGTATCAGTCAACCAAAGTGTAGCGCGGTCGCTCGGCATTTCACTTCCTGATGAGACTGTCATTGTTAAGAGAATGATGGAACAGAGCAGACCATGATAAGGCGACGTCGCTATTCACGAATCAAAGCCAGAGCCCTACTCCTGGGTATTGTCCCGGCGGCAATTATGGCACTCACACTCACCGCCTACCTGATTACCGCCCAGTTGGAGAATCTTCAATTGGCGTTCAAAGAGAAGGGCAAGGCGACGGCGCAGGAGGTGGCGGCGGCCAGTTTCTATGGCATATTCAGTGGCGATGTGGAGTCTTTAACACTTAACCTGCAGTCGATAGCCAAAAGACGGGATATTCTCTCCATCACGGTGAATGATGCACAGGGGAAATTGCTGGCCAGTATTGATGGAGCAAAACTGAAAGATAAAGATCGCAGCACGCATGATCTATCCGATTCATCCTTCTTTTTCACCACCGTCCAATCGGGATTCCAGGTTGGCAAACTGACCGACTACCCGGATCAGCTGGAACAGGTGGAGGCGGAAAGCCTCCCGACCATCATCGGATCCATTGTCGTCGAGTTCGATAAGACCAGGTTGTTGGAAAAGCAGCGTGACTCCATCATTACCAGCCTGATAATCAGTATTGCCGGCCTGGTGGTAACAGCCCTTATCGCCGCGTTCCTGAGTCAAAAAATAACCCGCCCGCTATCCAAGCTCTCCCAGGCGGTAATACGGATGAAACACGGCGATTTTTCAGCGACAGTGCCGGAAATTTCTACCGGTGAACTGCGTAGTCTGGAAGAGGGCTTTAACGCCATGGCCAAGACTTTGCAGTACAACCAGGAGATCCTGCAGCAACAGGTGGACCGGGCCACATCAGACCTGACCCAGACCATGGAGGCCCTGGAAATTCAGAATGTGGAGCTGGATCTGGCAAGAAAACGTGCTTTAAAAGCCAGCCAGGCTAAATCGGAATTCCTGGCTAACATGAGCCATGAAATCAGAACGCCCATGAATGGTGTAATCGGCTTTTCCACCCTGTTGATGAAAACCAACCTGACAGCAGAGCAGCGGGAGCTGGCGGCAACTATCCAGAAATCGGCGACGGGACTGCTGAGCATCATTAACACTATTCTGGACTTTTCAAAACTGGAATATGGCAAACAGGAGCCTGAGTATGCTCCCGTCGAGCTGCGTGCCTGCTTTGAAGGTCCCATTACCCTACTGGCGCCAACCGCTCACGAGAAACAGCTCGAGCTGGTGCTGTTGGTCTATTCCGATGTCCCCGACTATCTGATTGGTGATGAAACCCGAATTCGGCAGATCCTGGTCAACCTGATCGGTAACGCGATCAAATTCACCCACGAAGGGGAGATTATTGTTCGGGTGATGGTTGGAGAGGAGACTGAAGACAACTGCGAACTGCTGTTCTCGGTCACCGACACCGGAATCGGCATTAATGAGTCCTGCCAGAAGGATCTGTTCATCTCTTTCAAACAGGGACCGCGGGACACCACCAAAACCTATGGGGGCACCGGACTGGGCCTCAGCATCAGTAAAAAACTGGCTGAGTCGATGAAGGGCGAGATCACCCTCGATAGCGTGGAGGGGGAAGGATCCTGCTTCGAGGTGACCCTCAGGTTGCCAAAATGTCCGGAGCTATCCAGTTCGCTGATAAATCCCAACCTGGAATCGAAAAAATGTGCTGTTATCGATCAGCACGCCATATCCCAACTGGCCATTTCACATACCCTGGAGAGTCTGGGAATGTCGGTAAAGAGAATTGGCTGGCGATCGCTGGAAGACAACCCGCCACAGGAACTGGACCTGTTAGTCATCGGCTTTTCGGCGACAGAGATCGCTTCCGGTGTGGCAGCGGAACGAATCACCTACCTGCGTGATAACCTCAGTGTCAGTAATCTGCTGATTTTACTCAGCAGTTCCGACGCCACGCTGCATAAAACCATGCAGGAGTTGTCAAATGCACCCTGCATACAAAAGCCGGTTTCCCTGTCAGTCCTCAACCGCACACTGGAACAGATATTTACCAACCCCTCCAAGATACCGGCAATCCGCGAATCCATAACAGCTGACTCCCCTTGCTTCAAAGGGAAACGCTTCATTGTCGCCGATGATAACCCGATCAATCTGCAACTGATGTTGAATATTCTGGCCGTATCGGAAGCCGATATTGTGGAAGCGGTCAATGGAGAGGAGGTTATTCAGGCCTATGAAGAGCAGCGTCCCGATCTGATCATTCTGGATGTTCACATGCCGGTGATGGATGGGAAGGAAGCGACACGGCGAATTCGGGCAATGGAACAGGATACTGTACATACCCCCATCATTGCCCTGTCGGCCGACATTATTCCGCAACACAGAGATGCCCTGCTCTCTGAAGGCGTTGATGTCTATCTGACCAAACCGCTGGATGACAACAAACTTTGGCAGGCCATCAACGGCCTGGTTAATCAGGGACAGGTTTCTGACACCATTAATGACCTATCCGGTGCAATAGAAAAAAGCAGGCAAGACAATGGCAGGGAGCTGGCACTCCATGACAAGGAAGAGGCACTGCGGGTTACCGGCGGCAGCCAGGAACTGGCCGATGAAATGCTGGGTAAACTGATGGAAGATATCCCCAGGCAGATCGTGCAGTTGGAGATGCACTTTGAACAACATGACTGGCAAGCACTGGGGGAAGTGGCCCATCGTCTGCACGGCGGATGTTCAGTCTGTGGCGTCCCCGCCATGAAAGCCGCCGTATACCAACTGGAATTAACGGCCCAGCAGGGCGATATGGAAGGGATGGCCATCCAGATGCAGCGGGTCAAAGAGATCTACCGGAAACTCCATGAGTTTGTTAATAAAACACATGGCGATGCAACACCTACATAGGATGCCCGGAAACAGCAGCTAAATCACCGATTGGCTAAGCTACTTCCGGGCAAACTGGGACAAAACCACCACCAGCAGAACCACCAGATAGATGACGTATATTCCTATCATGGTTTGGGGCATGGTGAAGCCAAGAAATTGCCACTGAATATCTTCACAAAACCCGGTGGGTTGAAACAGCCAGGGGAACCACTCATCGAGTTTGGCCCAATCGGGATAGTTGGCGGCAAAATCACAGGTATTCAAAGGGGAGGGAGAGAGCTGTATGCCGGTGTGTTTCAGCGCAAGTTGCAGACCCCAGGCAGCGCTGCTGCCCCAGATCAGTATTGCCATAGCCCTTACCAATAGTAGTCCCGGCGCCAGAGAGCCCACAATCCCGGCGACCATGATCCCCATAACGGCGGTTCTTTCATAAACACAGAGCACGCAGGGAGCCAGTTTCAACTGATATTGAAAAAACAGTGCGGACAGTTCCAGAAACAACGCTGTCAATGCCAATAAAATCCAGGCCGGACGATGGTGTGATAACTGATTGAAAATTTTGAGCATGGGCAGGCCGAACAAGTCCCGGGAAAAGGCAGGCAATCAATACTCCACTCCTGCCGCGCTAATTCGATAGCAAAGGATACCCGCGACCAACGGTCACATCAATGACTGAACGGTATCCACAACAAGTTTTAGCCGAACTGGATGCCCTGTGCCAATGGGATATCAGAACCATAGTTGATTGTATTGGTAGCGCGGCGCATATAGTTCTTCCAGGCATCACTACCGGACTCCCGACCGCCACCGGTCTCCTTTTCACCACCGAATGCCCCCCCAATCTCGGCGCCGGACGTACCGATGTTCACATTCGCCAGACCGCAGTCTGAACCCCGTGGAGAGAGGAACAGCTCGGCTTCCCCCAGGTCCCGGGTAAAAATGGCCGATGATAGCCCCTGGGGTACACTGTTCTGAATCTCGATCGCCTCGGCAACAGTGGAAAAAGTCATCACGTACAGGATAGGCGCGAAGGTCTCCTGTTTAATCACACTGGCTGTATGTGGCGTTCGGATGATCGCCGGTTTTACGTAGATCCCCCCTTCCTTACCCGGAACCATGACCCGCTCGCCACCACAGATTAACTCCCCCCCCTCTTCCAGGGCGATCTGAATAGCACTCTGCATCTTTTCGAAGGCTTGCAGATCGATTAGCGGGCCGACCAGCACTGAGTCAGAAAACGGATCACCTATACTCAGGGAAGCGTAAGATGGACGGAGCCGCTGCAGCAGTTGTTCAGCAATCGACTCCTGTACAATCAGTCGCCTGAGTGAGGTGCAGCGCTGACCACAGGTACCCACGGCAGAGAACACGATAGCCCGCAATGCCATATCCAGGTCGGCCGATTCAGCGACGATCATGGCGTTATTGCCACCCAACTCCAGCAAGGATCTGCCCAGGCGTCCCGCCACCGTGGTTGCCACCTGCTTACCCATGGACACAGAACCGGTGGCAGAGACCAGGGCGATGCGCCGACTGGCAGCCAACTGTTGCCCGACCTGTGCATCACCGATCACAACCTGAGCAATTCCGCTGGGGAACTGCGGGATCATCCGCAGCACCTGGTTGATCAGTTTCTGGCAGGCCAAGGCACAGAGCGGGGTTTTCTCCGAAGGTTTCCAGATAATCGGATCACCACAGACAAAAGAGAGCATGGCATTCCAGGCCCATACCGCCATGGGAAAATTGAATGCGGTGATGGTCGCTACCGGCCCTAACGGGTGCCACTGTTCCATCATGCGGTGATCCGGCCGTTCACTGGCGATGGTGAGTCCGTGCAGTTGGCGGGATATGCCAACAGCGAAATCGCAGATATCGATCACCTCTTGCACCTCGCCCAGCGACTCCTGCAGAATCTTTCCACACTCCAGGGTGATCAACTCTGCCAACACCTGCTTATGCTCACGGAACAGGTTGCCAAGTAGGCGCACGAATTCACCCCGCTGTGGAGCGGGTATGGTTCGAAGTTGCAGAAATGCCGCCTCTGCCCGGGCAATGGCCTGTTCAACCTGTTCAACAGATGCCATCCGCAGCGATCCAAGGGCAGCGCCATCAACAGGCGTAAACAGTGGGGTTGCCCCCCCCTGCCCCGCCAGTTGCAGATCAGCACCCAGGATGGCGGGAAACACTCCTTTACTCTGATCGATGGTCAGCCCCAGATCTTCTATCAGGTTACGTTTCATTACACCGTCCCCAGGTTATTATCTGCCACGTGGTCTACCGGCTATCCGATAACAGGCGGCGAAACGGTTCTGTATAAAGTCATTGAAATCGATCTGCTCCTGGCGCACATAACCCTGCTGTGGCAGTCGCTTGGTGAAGAAAAGATCCAGCACCGTACAGAGGCTGGCGGCAGTGGTGATCTGGATGGCACCCCAGTGCTCATCACCCACATCCCCATGATAGACCTTCCGGCTGTCGGTGATTTGCATGAATTTCCCGTTAATAGTGCCGGTTGCGGTAACCATGATCAGCACCACATCCTGCCGGGTCACTGCCAGTGCTTTCTCAAAAAGCTGTTTAAGCAACTCACGCTGCTCCCCGAGTTTCAGGTCATTGATCAGGAAATTCATCAGGTACTGGTGTCCCTTGTAACGGATTGTCTTGTAGGTGAGGTCAGATACCTGGCCCCGCAGGGTTTCATAGAGGGTGCCCAATCCACCGGAGGTGTTGAACGCCTCGTAGGAGGTCCCATCCAGGGAGAAAGTCTCCAGCCCCTCCAGTGGCGTCAGTTCCACAGGCTGCCCGGCTCGGATGGCGTAACAGGGGTTACAGTACTCATTGATCAAGCCCTCGGTAGACCAGGTCAGGTTGTACATCAGGTTGTTGTTGGGAAATTCCGGCAGTGCACCGACACGCAGTTTCAGGTTATCCAACTGCTCAAACTGCTGTGCCATGTGGAAACCGAGTATGCCGATAAAACCGGGGGCCAGACCGCACTGGGGAACAAAGGTCTGCCCTGTCCCCGCCCCTTCCGCGATCCGTTTTATAACCTGGGTGGTGGCATTATCCTCGGTCAGGTCGAAGTAGCTGACACCGGCCTTGGCTGCCGCCTCAGCGATAACCGGATTAACATCATACCCACAGGCCGAGACCACCGCCTCACAACCCTGTAACGTACTGACCAGACTTTGAGAATCGCTGATCTTCAGCAGCTGTTTTGCGACCCGATCAGTGAACTTGAGGGCATCCAGTGCGTGACTGTTTTGATCAGCCAGCAGAAGTTCATAATCGCCACTCTCATCCAGTAGCCGGGCAATCGAAGCCCCGATCCTTCCGGCGCCGATGATGACCAGCTTATACATACAACCTCCCCGCCTGGGTGGCTATCTGCGCTTCAGGGTGCACCGGGCAGCGGTTATTGCAGACCGCCGTACGCATGCAATCGAGTATGGTAAAATCCTGTGCTTGATACAGGAGAGCTTAGCACCCTCCTGGGGAATTACCGCCCTATCCCATACAACCGACGACCCGCAGTCCGATCCGGCTTAAAAATCAACTCGACCACTCGCCTACTCCCATGTCAGACAATAAAACCCTGATGATCCAAGGCACCACCTCCGATGCGGGCAAAAGCACCTTGGTGGCCGCCCTCTGTCGCGTATTCAAACGGAAAGGCCTGTCAGTGGCGCCGTTCAAACCACAGAACATGGCATTGAACAGTGCGGTAACACCGGATGGTGGAGAGATCGGCCGGGCCCAGGCGGTACAGGCCCAGGCAGCCGGCCTGGAGCCACACATCGATATGAACCCGGTACTGCTCAAACCCAATACCGATACCGGGTGCCAGGTGATTGTTCAGGGCCAGCCGGCGGAGGACAACATGGAGGCGTGGGGCTACCATGCCTATAAACCCAGGGTCATGCCGGCCATTCTTGAATCCCATGGCCGTTTGCAGGCTGACTATGACTACATCCTGGTAGAAGGTGCCGGCAGCCCGGCTGAAATCAACCTGCGCCAGAACGATGTGGCCAACATGGGCTTTGCAGAAGCGGTCGACTGCCCGGTCCTGCTGGTGGCGGATATTGATAAAGGCGGTGTTTTTGCCCACCTGGTCGGCACCCTGGCACTGCTATCGGAAAGCGAACAGGCCCGTATCAAGGGGTTTGTGATCAACCGGTTCCGTGGCGATGTCACTATTCTGCAACCGGGGCTTGATTGGCTGGAGCAGAAGACGGGTAAACCGGTACTCGGCGTCCTACCCTATCTGGCAGGGCTGCATCTGGAGGCGGAAGACAGCCTGACCCATTCGGCTGTCGAAGCCAGTGTGGATAAACCGCTGCGGGTGGTGATTCCCTGGTTGCAGCGAACCAGCAACCATACCGACCTGGACCCCCTCGCCCTGCATCCCCAGGTGGATGTACGCTGGATCGGTCCCGGAGAGGATATCCCTGGGGCAGACCTGATCATCCTGCCGGGCTCCAAGAGTGTCCGTTCGGACCTGGATTACCTGCTTGAGAGTGGATGGGATCAGGCGATCAGAAAACACCTTCGTTACGGTGGCAAGGTACTGGGGATATGTGGTGGATTCCAGATGCTGGGTACCGCCATACATGACCCGGAGGGTATTGAGGGAGTGCCCGGCAGCAGCAAGGGGTTGGGTTTGCTGAATATAGAGACCACCCTGGAGAGGGAGAAACAGCTGCGCCTGGTGAAGGGTGAACTGGCCATGGGGCAAGGGGCACCGGTCAGCGGCTATGAGATACACATGGGCATCAGTTACGGAACAGGACTATCCCGACCGCTGGTGGTACTGGAAAAGGGGCAGGATGGCGCACTATCTGAGGATAACCAGGTAGCCGGAACCTATCTGCACGGACTGTTTGAAACCCGGGAAGCCTGCTCAACACTCCTCGCCTGGGCTGGACTGGAACAGGTAGAGACCCCCGATTATCACCAGCTGCGTGAAGCGGGTATCGAGCGCTTGGCCAATGCCGCCGAGGAGCATCTGGATATTGAAAAAATCATCCGGATTGCAAAAGGCCTATAGGGGCGCGTCACAAAAACTCGCCTAGCCGACCTTGGAGATGTGATGCATCTCCGCTTCGTTCAGCGCCGCCAGCAAGGTATCCACATGCAGTTGGGCATCACTCCGAAGCAGCTGCTCGATAACTTCCGGTGTTGATGGTCGACAGAGGTAGAACCCCTGTGCCCAGCGACAATCCAGTTCCTGTAGTTTCTCCATCTGTTCCCGGGTTTCCACACCCTCGGCCACCACGGAGAGGTCAAAATCCCGGGCCAACCGAAGCAGTGATCCCACTAGCCGACTGTCCTTTTTCCGGGTGCCCATATCCTGCACAAACTGTTTGTCTATCTTCAGTACATTAAAGTTGTAATTCTGCAGATAGGTAAGGGAACTGTAGCCTTTGCCGAAATCGTCGGCACTCAGGTGGACCCCCAGTTGCCGAAGCCGGGACATATTTTCCAGTGTCGTCACCTGATCAGTAATCAGCAGGGTCTCGGTCACTTCACAATGGAGGCAGGCGGGGTCAAACTCGAGCCGCTTAAGGGTCTCCTGCAGTACATCGACAAAGCCCGGGCGGCTTACCTGTCTGGCAGAGAGATTCACCGATATAAAAAAACGGCGTCCACTGGCGTAACGCCTGTTCCAGTCGTTCAACTGCTGGCAGGCGTTTTCCATAACCCACTGGCCTATATGCTCAATGACGTCGGTGTTTTCAGCAATGGGTATGAACTGATCGGGTGAAATATTACCCAGAAACGGGTGATGCCAGCGAAGCAGGGCCTCGAAACCATCAACCTGTTCGGTTTCCAGGTTTACGATGGGCTGGTAGTGAATGGACAGCTCGTCCCTTTCAAGAACCGTATGCAGATCATGCTCGATCCGCGTGCTCCTGGCCACCTCGGCATGCATGGCCGGTTCGAATATATCGATCCGGCCTTTGCCCAGAGCCTTGGCGCGATACATGGCGGTATCGGCATCCCGCAACATCTCTTCCGCACTCTTGTATTTACTATCTGCCAGACAGATACCGATGCTGGCGCCCACATTGACCGATTGTCCATTGATTTGAAACGGCGTTTCAACGGCATGGAGAATACGCTCGGTAATCTGATAGGCATCCTGGGGCTGATTAAGATCGTCCAGCAGGAAGGTGAACTCATCCCCACCCATGCGGGCCACGGTATCGGAGGGTCGCAGTACCTGACTGAAACGTTCGGATACCGCTTTCAACAGCTCATCACCCATCGCGTGACCAAAGCTGTCATTAAGATTTTTAAATCGGTCAAGATCGACAAAACAGACCGCAAAACGGTGGGATGTATCCCGGTGAAACTTGGCCATGGAGAGATTCAGGCGGTCACTGAACAGAAAGCGGTTTGGCAGACCGGTCAGTGAATCGTAGAGTGCGCCGTGTTCCAGCTTGCTTAACAGGGCACTGCGCTCCACGTGCCGATGCCAGGCATAGAGGGCAAATGCGACAAATCCACCCACGCCGACCAACCAGACTACCAGGTGGATCACTATCATGGAACGGGATGTGTCGCGCATGGCATCCAGGTATGGCGTCATGGGTATGGCGATACTGACACCACCCCGCAGATCACCATCCTTAAAGCCCATTGCTGCATGACATACTTCGCACCCCTTGTTCATATACATCGGTTTCATAAACCGCATGTAGGGGGCACCATCGATTACCGATTGCTCTATTACCTCCGGAATCTTCTCTTTTTCAAACCGTTCCAGGGCCGCTAACTCCCACGCATCCGGGTTATTGTTGGGGTTGATGGTAATTTTTCCGGTAATTTTCCCCTTTACGCCATAGGTATCCTCGAACTCTTCTGTCATCTGCCGAAGCATGTAGGCGGGGTTCATCAGGGTAAGTTTCATGCCATCTGTGGTCACCACATCACGCCGTCCGATATGGGACAGATAGGGATTGGGCGGTGTGCGTTCTGTCGGGGGCACATATACACCACCATGCGTGGTTGCCCACTGACGAAAGGCCTGGTCCTTGTTCCAGTTGGATCTCGCCGCATAGATGGCCAGGTTTGCCTGTTCATCCTTCAGATTGCTGATATTCCATTCCAGTGAATAACCAACCAATCCGCTCCAGACAAGCACCGCCAGGATCACCAGCCTAACAATTGGCAGCTTGGCGAACAGGCTTATCTGTTGATCGATTGATTTCAAAGCTCAGACCGGAAGAGTGCTGTCACCCTGGATCTGTATTCACCAGATCCGGCGGATTCAGGTTACAGGTCCGGCGGATTCTCTCACGGGGGAACGCGTCGGCCTCTATACTACGGTTAGCGACCAGTGGGCAGCCGACTTTAGCGGCTCGTGGGCAGGAGGCTTTTCAACCGGCGTCATTCAGACAGGATCCTGGATGAGTATTTTCATCTCCTTTACCGCACTGGCCAGGCCGGAAAACAGCGCTCTGGAGATGATCGAATGACCGATATTGAATTCCCGAATTCCGGGGATGGCGGCGATCGGGGTGATATTGTGATAATCCAGCCCGTGCCCGGCATTCACTTGCAGACCAATTTTGACACCCATTGCCACCGCATGCTGAATTTTCAATAGCTGTATCTCTTTTTCAGCCCGGTTCTTGGCATCAGCAAAATGCCCGGTATGGATCTCCACTGCGGAAGCGCCGATCTCACAGGCCGCTTCCAGTTGTTTTTCGTCCGCATCTATAAACAGGGAAACTTTAATACCAGCCTCATCCAGTTCGGCACAATAGTCGGCCAGATATGCCCGGTTGGCTGCAACATCAAGCCCCCCTTCCGTGGTCAATTCCTGGCGCCGTTCCGGAACAATACAGCAATCCGACGGTCCGATCCGGCGGGCGATCAAGGACATTTCGGAAGTTGCCGCCATTTCCAGGTTCATGCGTGTCTGCAGCACATCGGCCAGCATCTCCACATCACGATCCTGAATATGCCGCCGATCCTCCCGCAGATGAACGGTGATCAGGTCGGCCCCCGCCTGTTCAGCCACCAGGGCGGCCTGCAGCGGTTCGGGATACCGTGTTCCACGCTGTTGCCGCAGTGTGGCCACGTGGTCGATATTGACGCCAAGAAGTTTCGGATATGACATATTCATGATGTTTATTTAAATAGCTGTTTTGCTTCAACCGGATTCGTCAGGAGCGATGGGCGTGACGAAATAGTTCCCTGCTCTTCAATGGTTTATCACCCAGATAAAAACCCAGCACGGTACGCAGCAGGTTACGTGCTTCTTTCAGTTGCCAGGACGCTTCCAGGGAACGGGAGGCCAATGATAGCAACGTCTGGCCACTGATGGCATGCTCAGTTTCAGGGGGGCACTCAATGACGCCGCTCTCCTGTACAAACCGGTACCACCTGTCGGCTTCCACCGGACAGCCATCTTCCATATTGACGGTTAATTCGATGCCGTAACCCAACTCAACCAACATATCCAGTTCAAAATAGCGCAGAGACGCCTCATTGATACCGGATGCATCCAGCTGTTTGAGCAGTTCCCGATAGTTACGAAACAGCTTTTCATGGGGGTCGTTGCGTTGCAACAGTCGCATCAGGAGTTCGTTGATATAAAATCCGCAGAAAAGCGCGGTTCCCTCCAGCCGGAACATACGACCATCCGGTTCATAGCTGACCAGACTTTTCACCTCGCCCCGGCCCCGCCACTCGATCTGCAACGGCACAAAAGGCTGCAGCAGACCGGAAGCCGATTTCCCCCGACCGGTAACCCCTTTGGCGACCGCCGGGAATCGGCCCAACTGCTCGGTAAAACACTCCAACAGCAGGCTGCTGTTGGAGTAGTCGCGCCGATGCAACAGGAATGCGGCAGACAAAGCCGGCGTCCCGCTATTACTCAATCACCATATCCCAGGCGGGACAGGGCACCTTCATCACTCGACCAGCTCTTTTTGACTTTGACCCAGAGCTGCAGAAAGACCTTTTTGTCAAAGAATTTCTCCATCTCCTTGCGAGCCTGGGTACCGACCTCTTTCAAGGCTTCCCCCTTGGCGCCGATGATGATGTTCTTCTGCCCTTCACGCTCCACCCAGATCAGCCCGTGAATGCGATAAAGATTCCCCTCTTCCTCGAATTTTTCGATCTCCACTGTCAGTGCATAGGGAATCTCTTTAGCATAGCGCCGGGTCAACTGTTCGCGTATCAATTCGGCGGCAAAAAAACGTTCCGAGCGATCAGTCAGTTGATCCTCCGGAAAGATCTGCTCACCTTCCGGCAAGGCGGCAATCACCTGTCTCTCCAGGGGTTCCAGATTGTCGCCCTTGCGGGCTGACAGGGGTATCACGGTTGTAAAATCAAATTTTCCAGAGATCTCCTGCAGATAGGGCAGCAGTTCGTCCTTGTTTTTTACCATGTCAATCTTGTTGACCAGTAGCAAGACCGGCATCTTAAGACGGCTAATGGCATCCAGCACCGACTGATCCTCTTCCGTCCAGCGCAATGCTTCCACCACAAACAGCACCAGGTCCACATCCGCCAGAGCGGATCGGGCGGTCCGGTTCAGATAGCGATTCATGGCATGATCGCCCCGTTTATGGATGCCCGGTGTATCCACGTAAATGATCTGTGCGGTATCGGTGGTTTTAACGCCAAGAATACTGTGCCGGGTTGTCTGGGGCTTATGGGAGGTAATCGCCAGTTTCTGACCGATCATGCGGTTCAGCAGTGTCGATTTGCCAACGTTGGGACGACCCACAATGGCACAAAAACCGCAACGACTTTTCTGCGGATCAGACATTATCTATTTTCCTCAGGAATTTACTGGCAGCATCCTGCTCAGCTTTTCTGCGACTACTACCCGTTCCTTCAGTTCTGAGGTCCAGTTCATCGACCCGACAACTGACGGTGAAGCACTGTTCGTGCTGCTCGCCGGTAACGCTGATAATGGTGTAACTTGGCAGCGGCTTCTTCTGCGACTGCAACAACTCCTGTAACCGGGTCTTGGGATCTTTCTGTTGTGACTTTTTACTCAGAGTCGACAGCTTCTCTTCGAACAATTGAAGAATTACCCGACGCGCTTCCAAGTAGCCCCCATCCAGATAGACCGCCGCGATCAGCGCTTCTACCGCATCTGCCAGAATGGAACCACGCGAGTGTCCGCCGCTGCGGAGTTCCCCCGTACCAAGATTGAGGAACTTACCCAGTTCAAGATTCCTGGCAATCTGGGCCAGTGAGTCGCCCTTGACCAGACCTGCCCGTAGCCGACTGAGTTGGCCTTCATCGGCAGCAGGATAGTTGGCATAGAGATAGTCCGCTATCACGAAGCCAAGTATGGCATCCCCGAGAAACTCCAGGCGTTCATTATTGGTACTACCGGCACTGCGGTGAGTCAGTGCCGTCTCTGCCAGCCCCAGGTTATTGAATTGATAGCCTATAGAGCGACATAAGCGTTCAACCGGTTCTCTCAATTTGAAATCAGCTCTATCTCGTCAGAAAAGGTCACCAGGATATCCATATTGCCCACCAGCTTTTTCTGAACCTGATAGTCGATCGACACCTTCATGATGCCCGGGCTCTTTTTGACCGTTACGTTATCACTCTTCAGATCATAGACACTGTTAATATCCAGGCGCTTCATGATCATGCTTTTCACCTGGCTGGAGGAACGCTTGGTAATCAGCGGTTCATCCTTCAGCGATTCGACCACATCCTTGACGGTCAGATTCTGAAGGTAAATCGGACCGATTTTCATACCCAACATGGCAAAAAACAGAATCAATGCAATGACTGTCATCCAGCCCGTCAGGGTCATCCCCTTCTGTTTCTTCAATCCACTTTCCATTTCGCTCTCCCCTGATCTTCTATCAGTTCAAACTTGGTATCGCAGCCAATCTAGTTGATGCCATTTCCGATTCGGTTCCAGGTGACCGGGAAACCGGGCATATTCGAATCCCAGTTCATCCAGATAGCGAACGCCTTGCCCACCAGCAGATGTTCCGGTACCAGGCCCCAGCACCGACTGTCGTTACTGTTGTCCCGGTTGTCACCCATGGCGAAATAGTGTCCTTCCGGTACAGTGAAGGTGCCGCGCATCAGAACCTGACAACCATAACCGAAATCGGGAGCTCGCGGGTTGATGAGAATCTCATGCTCGACATCACCCAGTTGTTCGATATTCTTCAGTGCACCGGTCTCACGTGCCCCGCTGCCGACGCCGGTGTAGATCTCAACATGGCGTTGCGGCTGGGCTTCCCCATTGATGTAGAGTGTCTTATTGCTGTAACTGATGGTGTCCCCAGGTACACCCACCACCCTTTTAATATAATCCACGCGCGGATTCTGCGGATATTTGAACACCACCACATCACCCCGTTTGGGTTCATCCACATCAATCACTTTCTTATTCAGTACCGGAAGCCGGATGCCGTAGGAGAATTTGTTGACCAGGATAAAATCCCCCACCAGAAGCGTGGGCATCATGGAACCGGACGGAATCCGGAATGGTTCCACCACAAAAGAGCGCAATACCAGCACGGCGAGGATGACCGGGAAGAAAGAGCGGGAGTACTCCACCAACAGCGGTTCTTTGGGATTTTCATCCCCACTGGCCCGCTGTTTGCGTTTACGGGCGAAGAACAGCGCGTCAATCAGCCAGATAAAGCCGGTCAAAAAAGTTGCTATGACCAGAAACAGGGGAAAATCTAAATTCATAAGCGGTTCCAACCCGGTCTCGAACTACATTGTGTAGTCTTTAAAATCACTGCCCAGCACCCATGCCGGACAATCAGTTGTCCTTTCCGACTCGCAAAACAGCGAGGAAGGCCTCTTGTGGTATCTCTACGCGACCGACCTGTTTCATCCGTTTTTTGCCCGCTTTCTGCTTCTCAAGCAGTTTGCGTTTACGGGTGATGTCGCCGCCATAACATTTAGCCGTCACATTCTTGCGCAACGCCTTGACGTTGGTTCTGGCGATGATCTTGCTACCAATGGCCGCCTGAATGGCCACTTCGAACATCTGCCTGGGTATCAGCTCCTTCATCTGGGAGGTGATCTCACGTCCTCTGGCTTCGCAGTTGTCTTTGTGCACAATCAGGGAGAGCGCATCAACCTGCTCACCATTGATCAGAATATCCAGCTTCACCAGGCTGGCGGCCTGGAAGCGCTTGAACTCATATTCAAATGAAGCATAACCACGACTGACCGACTTGAGTCGGTCAAAAAAGTCCAGCACCACCTCATTCATCGGCAGTTCATAGGTGACCTGAACCTGGCCCCCGAGGTATTGCAGATTTTTCTGCTGACCACGCTTTTCGATACAGAGTGTGATGACACTGCCGAGGTGGGCCTGGGGCACCAGAATATGCGCCTCGATGATGGGCTCACGAATCTCCGCAATCTGATTGGGTGCCGGCAGGTTGGCCGGATTATCCACCATCACAACAGTACCGTCGGTCTTTTCCACTTCATAGATAACCGTGGGCGCGGTAGTGATCAGATCCAGGTCGTATTCCCGTTCCAGGCGCTCCTGCACGATCTCCATGTGCAGCATGCCGAGGAAACCACAACGGAATCCGAACCCGAGCGCCTGCGAGGTCTCCGGCTCATAATGCAGCGCCGCATCATTCAGTTTCAGTTTCTGCAGGGCGTCCCGGAAATTCTCATAGTCGTCCGAGCTGACCGGATAGAGCCCGGAGAAGACCCGGGGGCGCATCTCGGCGAATCCCGGCAGCGCGGAGGCTGCCTTGTTATCCGCCAGGGTCAGGGTATCCCCAACCGGAGCGCCATTGATATCCTTGATCCCGGCGATTACGTAGCCCACTTCTCCCGGGCCGAGCTCGGGGCGATTCTCCCGCTTTGGGGTAAATACACCGACCTTCTCCACCTGGAACACCCGACCGGTCGACATGATCAGCATCTTGTCCTTGGGTTTTATCCGTCCGTTAAATACCCGGATCAGCGAGATCACGCCGACATAGGAGTCAAACCAGGAGTCAATAATCAGTGCCTGCAAAGGGGCTTCGATATCGCCCTGGGGTGGTGGCACAAACTCCACCAGTTGAGCCAGCAGATCAGGAATACCGACTCCGGTCTTGGCGCTGACGCGGATTGCGTTATGCGCCTCAATGCCGATAATCTCTTCGATTTCCGTAATCACCCGCTCCGGCTCAGCCGCCGGCAGATCGATCTTGTTAAGGACCGGCAACACCTCCAGACCCTGTTCAATGGCGGTGTAACAGTTGGCCACGCTCTGAGCTTCCACGCCCTGAGCTGCATCCACCACCAGTAACGCCCCTTCACAGGCAGCCAGGGAACGGGATACTTCATAGGAAAAGTCGACATGCCCGGGAGTGTCGATGAAATTGAGTCGGTAAGTCTCGCCATCCGGTGCGGTGTAATTCAGGGTGACACTCTGGGCCTTGATCGTAATGCCGCGCTCCCGCTCAAGATCCATGGAATCCAGTACCTGCGCTTCCATCTCCCGCTCGGTGAGACCACCACAAATCTGGATAAATCGATCAGCGATGGTCGATTTGCCATGATCGATGTGGGCTATGATTGAAAAATTGCGGATATGCTGGAGATCTGTCATGAATGGTCTACTGCGTAATGAACCCTGGGTGGTACAGCCAAAGATTACAGATTAACAAAATCATGTAACCAATTGAAAAAAACGGAACTTTATTAAAAAGTTCCGTCGCACTTCGGATGGAATAACTTTCCCCGCGAATGTTACATGATACCCCAGATTGTACAGTACTCAAATAGCCTCATTCAGTGCCTGATCCAGCCCCGAGAAACCGTTCCAGGCCAACGGGATCAAGATAGTAGTGACAGATTATCTCCTCCTCCGAAGCCAGCACCGGGATCAGGGTTCCATAGCGGCGCTGCAGATCGGGATCGCTGTCCACATTGATCGACGCCAATTCAAACGCCAGTGTCTCTCGTAGGGATTGAAGATGCTGCCACATGTCGTCACAGAGGTGGCAGCCATCGCGATAGTAAAAAGAGAGTTGCCGGCTCACTCCCGGTTACTCTTTCGGCACCATCAGAGGGATGAAGCGTGCACCATTCCGACGGTGGACCAGCACCGCCACGGTCGCCCCCCTGGGCAGTTTCTTCACCACTTCATCAAACTCTTCCACCGTCGACACCCTGACCCGGTTGATCATCTGGATGACATCTCCCGGTTCGATGCCGGCCTGTTTTGCGGCCCCATCGGTAACTGACTGCACAAACACGCCCTTGATATTGTTAAGCTTGTACTGATTCCGGATATCACTATCCAGATCATCCAGATCTATCACACTCATACCGAGCTTGGAGACACTCTCCTGGGTCGCCCCGTCAAGCTGTGCCATATCGGACTTCAATTCGCCGATCGTGACCTGAATGGTTTTGCGCTTGCCATTACGGAGAATTTCAAGTTCGGCCGGTTTGTTGATGGCGCTGGCCCCTACCAGATGCTGCAGCATGGAAGAGCTCTCCAGCTTGGTGCCGTTGTATTTCAGAATCACATCACCCACTTCCAGACCAGCCTTGTCTGACGGGCTGCCCTCCACCACCCTGGCGATCAGGGCACCGTAGGGGTACTCCATGTCGAATGACTCGGCCAGTTCACGGGTAACATCCTGGATCATCACACCCAGCCAGCCGCGCTTCACTTCACCGCTGGTGCGCAACTGATCCACCACATTCATGGCCAGCTCAATCGGGATGGCAAATGAAAGCCCCATGAAACCACCCGTCCTGCTGTATATCTGGGAGTTGATACCCACCACCTCGCCATCCAGATTAAACAGCGGTCCACCGGAGTTACCCGGATTAATGGCCACGTCCGTCTGGATAAAGGGGACATAATTCTCATTTGGCAGACTACGGCCTTTCGCGCTCACAATACCCGCTGTAACCGAGTGATCGAATCCAAATGGGGAACCGATAGCCAGCACCCATTCGCCAACTTTCAGCTTGCGGGTAGTGCCGATCTTAACTTTGGGTAATCCGGTGGCATCGATTTTCAACAGAGCCACATCGCTGGTTTTGTCCATGCCGATCACTTCCGCCAGATACTCCCGCCGATCACTCAGTCTGACCAGGATTTCATCTGCACCATTGACTACATGGAAATTGGTCATGATGTAGCCGTCATCCGAGATAATGAATCCGGAACCCAGTGAACGGGAGTCATACTGCCGTGGTTCCGACTCCCCCGGCAGCCCCGGCCCGCCTTCGCCGAAGAAGTGACGGAAAAACTCGTTCAGAGGACTCCCTTCCGGCAGTTCTGGGATCTGGAACTGACGGTTTATTCGATTCGAAATTGACTTGTGCTGTTTGGTGCTGATGTTGACCACGGATGGGCTGTTGCTCTCAACCAGCGACGTAAAATCAGGTAAAGTCTGAGCCTGGATGGTGGAAGCCGCCAGCCAGAGCAGCAGGATCAATGAGATGGGGGTAAAGCGATTTTTCAACCACGCCGCTTTCATAAATGTGCTCCCGTAATTTATTACAGAGTGTTCTTGCTTATTCCGTCTATGACGTGAACAGAACCGGCCCGGCGGAGAATCACTGCCTGATAGGCGTTACTTTTACTACTCCGGGTTGCAAACCTTCGTATCCAGGCGAGTCCAATCAACAGTCCCAGTAGACCACTGACGATAGATAGTGGTTCCGTGGATGACAAATTAAACAGTTCAGCGAATGACTGCCCCAGAATACTACCGGCAAGCAGCGATAGCAGTGGCACGATATAAAACAGAAATGAAGCGCGAGTCAGAACCGACTCATCCAGCCCCACTATCACCCTGTCACCGGATTCAGCTCCGATCGGATTCAATACTTTAACGACAGTTCTGCGATTTCCAAAAACCTTGGCCAGCGCAGATGTACCGCAACTGCTTTTTGCTTCACAGCCGCCACAACTGCTCGCCCGTTGGGTTTCGACCCGGGCAAACTCCCCTTCTGTGGCTGTTACTATGGCGCTCTCTTCTATCACAACCCGGTCACTCTTGTGAAAAACGCAGTGAATTGGCAATCCGTTCAACGGTCTTATCCGGAACCTCGCCCACTGCCGTTATCTGATGACCCGAAATGGTCGTACCGTACGCATTAATGGTTCCCATGGTGGAACCTCCCCTCAGCCCCACATTGTCATCAACTTCAATGTAGACAGAGAGTGACGCCAGACCATCGGAAAGGACGAAATGATCAATTTCATCTCCCGATTTGCCTACCCGCCGTTTCGAGTGCAGTGTTACGTCGAAACCTTCCGGTAGTGCTTCGAAAGACCATCCGGAGAATTGTTTATCGGATATGGTGCGCATCGGCTTCTGTTGGATCCAGCGATAATCCTCTTTACCTTCCAATGAGATCTCGTCAATCTCGTGCGAACTGTTGTGCACATCCAGTTGGGTAAACATCAGCTGGGATATGGGTACACCGGACAAATTCAACATATCGGTCTTTAACGGGAATGCATGTTCCTTATCCAGATAGAGACGATAACCGTAACGGTAGGCATCCTGCGGAATGATGGCCACCACCCGGGTCTGCCGGCCGGCGACCCGCTCTTCTCCAAGCAGATGAAAATCGTAGTAGTCGGAAAGCTGCCCCACATCGACCGAGAAAATTGCCCGAAAGCCCTGGCCGCTGAGCCGGTTTCCCACTGATACGGATTTTCTGTCCGGGGCGATACAGGTGACCGATGCACCATCCCGGAATACCTCCCGTGCCACGCCATTCAGGGAGATAAGGCGCTCTCGCTCTTCATTGTCATCCACTGTATGGATGATCTGCATGCTCTCCAACTGGGTATTATGCAGAAAGATGAAAGTGCCATCGTAATTCAGCGAATGTACGGCATTGACCATTCGCTGCAACCAGAAATTTACATCATCTTCACCGCTATCGGCCGCGGCACCCAGCGATACCCCGACCAGCAACAATGTCGTTAAAATATGCATAAATTTCATGCGGTTCAGCGATTACTGTCGTAGCTGACAAAATTGGCATAGGGTACGACACCAATACCACCGGGTGCTGCAAACTCATTGTGCTCGATCAGAAAGTTATTCAGTTTTGATTCTACTTTGGGTTCTGAGAGATTCTTCCAGCGCGTGCTGGACTGCACCAGGTATGAAGCGGGATTCGGCGTGGATTGCTCCGCTACCAGTGGACCACCACCTTCCGGAGAGAAGCCGGTGAACTGCGGAAACGACAGTACTGTTACAACCGCCACGGAAGCTGCCAGTGCCGCCCCACCGGCCGCTTTGTACCAGCGTGGCGGAAACCGTTTTGGACGGACAGAAGGAAAGTCCCGGACATTGGAAAAGTCCATAGGTTCCTGTTCCAGCCTGGCCTGCACCCGATCCGCAATGGACGGGTTGGAAAAACGGATAGCCTCGCCACGCATGGCATCACCAATCAGGTTATAGCGATCCCATCGATTACGAAGCGACTCGTTCTCCTGGAGCAGATCCAGGGTCTGACGGATCTCATCCTGCTCCAGTTCACTATCCAGAAGGGAGGAAATCTGCTTATTGATATCGTCTGTCATTGTCTTATCCGACCGGTCGATATGATACTGCTGTTCAAAGTATCAGCTCAGAAGCGGTTGTAATTTCGCATCTATCGCTGCACGGGCACGAAATATTCTCGATCTTACGGTTCCTACCGGGCAATCCATTGCCTTCGCAATCTCCTCGTAACTGAGACCTTCCAGTTCCCTGAGGGTAATGGCGATGCGCAAATCTTCCGGAAGCTCATCAATCGCCCGATTGACTGTCTCTGCGATCTCCTTCTCCAGCAGATGGTGTTCCGGCGTGGCATGCTCTTTTAGCCGGACACCAACATCCAGCTGCTCGGCGGTCTCGGCATCAATATCCGAACTGGGGGGGCGGCGTTTCTGTGCGACCAGGTAGTTCTTTGCGGTATTAATGGCAATACGGTAGAGCCAGGTATAAAATGCGCTCTCCTGACGAAAGTTTGGTAAAGCTTTGTATGCCTTGATAAAAGCTTCCTGAGTCACATCAAGCGTCTCACTGGGGTCTCTTACATAGCGGGAGACCAGATTTGCCACTTTTTGCTGGTACTTGAGCACCAGCAGATCAAAGGCTTTCTTGTCTCCACGCTGAACACGTTCGACCAACTCCTGGTCTATCTGCCGTTCCCCCATCAGGGCATGACCTCTGATAGTGGCAAGCGATGCTCCATACTCAATGTGGTTGACAACATGCTGTGTGATAAGTTCTCAATATCCGGTTCTCGAAATCGGAGATTTAGGATAGGATTCCCCAACAGTATCCGTAATGTGCAGATACCGCCATATGGAGCTGAATTATGACCCTAAGGCAGGATTCGGGTAAACCCCATGACTAAAAACGCCCCCAAGCAATTTGATGTTCTGATTATCGGCAGCGGAGCCGCCGGATTGAGCCTGGCCCTGCGGTTGCCCGAATCTGTCCAGGTAGCAGTTATCGCCAAACGCGAACTGACCGAGGGTAACACTTATTACGCCCAGGGCGGAATCTCCGCAGTGCTGGATGTTGAAGATTCTGTAGATTCCCATGTCAATGACACCCTGGTTGCCGGTGCCGGACTGTGCGATGAGCAGACAGTTCGCCTGGTTGTCGAAAAAGGCCCGGAAAATATTCAGTGGTTGCTGGACGAAGGTGTGGATTTTACCCGAAATACCCCGTCAGAGGGCGGCTATCACCTGACCCGGGAAGGTGGCCATTCGCACCGCCGGATTATTCACGCAGCCGACGCTACCGGGCAGGAGGTGGAGAGTCGTCTGGAGAGCCAGGTCAAATCACGCCCGAATATCAGCCTGTTCGAACAACATAACGCCATTGACCTGATCATGGGGGGGAAACAGGGCATTCCGGATAACCCCTGCCTTGGCGCTTATATCCTGAACAAAAACAACAACCAGGTTGAGACCTTCGTCGCCAAATTCACCGTCCTGGCAACAGGTGGAGCCAGTAAGGTCTATCTCTATACCAGCAATCCGGATGTCTCCACCGGAGACGGTATCGCCATGGCCTGGCGGGCCGGTTGTCGTGTGGCCAACATGGAGTTTATCCAGTTCCACCCAACCTGCCTCTATCACCCCCATGCCAAGTCATTCCTGATCACCGAAGCCCTACGTGGCGAAGGGGGCAAACTGCTGTTGCCGGATGGCACCCGGTTCATGCCGCAGTTTGACGAGCGTGCCGAACTGGCACCGCGCGATATTGTGGCGCGCGCCATCGATCATGAGATGAAACGAATTGGTGCCGATTGTCTCTTCCTGGACATCAGCCACAAACCGGCCGATTTTATCCGTGAACATTTTCCAAACATACACGCCAAGTGCCTTGAGTTTGGTATTGATATCACAACCGACCCGATTCCGGTGGTACCGGCGGCTCACTACACCTGCGGAGGCGTCATTACCGACCTGAAGGCCCGAACAGATGTACCGAATCTGTTTGCCATCGGCGAAACCTCCTATACCGGCCTGCACGGCGCGAACCGGATGGCCAGTAACTCACTGCTGGAGTGCCTGGTGTACGCCCAACAGGCCGCCTTCGATATCGAGGAGCGGCTACCCTCTGCCGCCGCGTTGCCAGAAGTGATGCCGTGGGACGAAAGCCGGGTCACAGACTCGGATGAAGAGGTGGTGGTATCCCACAACTGGAATGAACTGCGCCATTTCATGTGGGACTATGTCGGTATCGTCCGCAGCAACAAACGGCTGGAACGGGCCAAACGACGCATCAACCTGTTACGCCACGAGATCAAGGAGTACTACAGCAATTTCCGGGTAACCAACGATCTGCTGGAACTGCGTAATCTGGTAGAGGTGGCTTACCTGATCATCCACTCCGCACAACACCGGAAAGAGAGCCGCGGACTCCATTTCAACATCGATTTTCCCCATCGTGACGACCGTTTCCAGAAGGCGCCTACGGTCTTGATACCGGATACTTATCAGCCTTCAGACCCGGTCCAGTAGCCGGTTCCCGGAGGCGAATCCGTAGACGACGGTGCTGTCCGGCATCACAGTTATCCGATAACAGTAAAAAGTATTGCCGGGACAGCAGTCCGGTGCGGAATCCCAGGATTATCAGCCAGTGGCTGGTGAAGCAACTGGACAGCGCCCCATATTGCTGCGGTGCCCTGCCCGTCTGTTCCACCAGCCAACTGCCATCCGGCCGCCAAAGAAGGCGTGTATGGGTGTTTTCCAGGGTTCGGGCCTGACGCCAAAATCGAAGCCAGGAGAGAGTGACCCAGCCAATCGGCAGCAGCATCTCCAGGGGGTAGGAGACGGCGGCGGCCAGGCAGTAGCTGATCACAACCGCATGCAGTAGGTGTTGAAAACGAATCAGCGTTTCTGATTGCCAAAGCTGAATACGTAGTGGTGATTGCTCCCTGTTCATCACACTCCCTGTGCTTAATCCAAACAGTGCGCATACCAGAATAGGGGCTCAGAACTACCTCTCCTCACCCTTTTGAGCGGCCCGGTTTCAGCAGCACGATGCAGCAGGCGCACCGAGTTGCACCGATTTTACCGTCGACAGGCAGGTTCTGACTAGGAGCTGGTCCGCATCAAAGAGATCAAGCGCCGGATATCGGGATCAGACGGGACTACATTGCCCATTACCCAGTCCAACAGCAACTGATCTTCAAAGTCGAGCAGACGGACGAACAAGCGCTGGTCTTCCAAGGAGAGAGTAGTGAAGTGTTGATCAAGAAAATCGATTAACACGTAGTCCAACTCGAGCATGCCACGCCGGCATTGCCAGCGTAGCTGCCCGAGGGACGGGAGATCGGTTTCAGGGACCGGTGTTTTCACGCTGGCTCAGATAGAGTGCTTGAGCATCAGTTCCTTGATCTTGCCAATTGCCTTGGTGGGATTGAGCGACTTCGGACAATACTCCACGCAGTTCATGATCGAATGGCAACGGAACAGTTTGTAGGGACCTTCCAACGCATCCAGTCGCTCTTCAGTGGCCTGATCCCGGCTATCCGCCAGGAACCGCCAGGCCTGCAGTAGTGCCTGCGGGCCGTAGAATTTCTCCGGATTCCACCAGAATGAAGGACAGGCGGTTGAGCAGCAACCGCACATGATGCACTCGTACAGACCATCCAATTTGTCCCGATCTTCAGGGGATTGCAGCATCTCCTTCTCAGGCAGTGGGTCCTTATGGATCAGGTAGGGCTGAACCGCACGATATTGCTGGTAGAACTGGGACATATCCACAACCAGATCCCGGATCACCGGACGACCCGGCAATGGCCGCACATTGACCGGCTCCTTCAGATCACTGACCGGGGTGGTACACCCGAGCAGATTACTGCCATTCGCGTTCACAGCATCGGAACCGCATACACCTTCGCCACAGGAGTGACGGAAGGCGAAACTCTCATCCTGACGCTTGATTTCCATCAGCGCATCACGAAGCATCATGCCCCGGGTAACTTCGACATCGTACTCCTGCATATGTGGAGCAGTGTCGACATCAGGGTTATAACGGTAAACAATAAATTTCATCTATCAACCCTCAGTAGACACGTGGCTTCGGCGGGAAGGTTTCGACAGTAAGCGGTTTGGTTTGAACCGGCTTGTAATCCAGACGGTCACCTTCTTTGAAATAGACCGAATGTTTCATCCAGTTCTCATCATCCCGTTCGGTGTAGTCAGGCCGGGAATGAGCACCACGACTCTCTTTACGCTCCAGTGCAGAAAGCACAATAGCCATGCCGATATCGATCAGGTTTTCCAGCTCCAGTGCTTCGATCCTTGCCGTATTAAAGATCTTGCTCTGATCACCCAGGCGGACATCCTTCAGTTTCTCCCGGACCTCCTTCACCTTCTCCACACCCTCCGACATGATTTCGTCAGTACGGAATACGCCGGCATGATCTTCCATCACCTTGCGGAACTCGTCACGCAGTTCGCGCACTGGTATGCCCTCACCCGTTTCCTCCCAGCGGCTGAGTCTGGACATCGCCTGTTCGACCGACGACTCATCCATCGCCCTGTGTTCGGGATTCTCTTTCAAGTGATTGATAATCTGCTGACCGGCAGCCCGGCCAAACACCAGGATATCCAGCAGTGAGTTTCCGCCCAGACGATTGGCACCATGCACCGAGACACAAGCACACTCACCGGCGGCGAACAGTCCGGGCACAATCTCTTCAGAACCATCCGAAGAAGGTATCACCACGTGGCCTAGACGGTCGGTGGGAATACCACCCATCATGTAGTGAGCGGTTGGGAATACCGGGATCGGTTCTACTGCCGGATCCACACCGGCGAAGATCTTGGAGCTCTCGCGGATACCGGGCAGACGCTTGGCAATGATATCTTCACCCAGGTGGTCCACTTTCAGCAGTACATGGTCGGCATTGGGTCCACAACCACGTCCCTCTTTCACCTCGGTCACGATAGCCCGGGAGACCACGTCCCGGCTGGCCAGATCTTTTGCGTTGGGTGCATAACGCTCCATGAAGCGCTCACCATCCTTGTTGATCAGGTAACCACCCTCACCACGCACGCCTTCGGTAATCAGCATGCCACGACCGGCGATACCGGTCGGATGGAACTGGAAAAACTCCATGTCCATCAATGGCACGCCGGCGCGCAGTGCCATAGCCATCCCATCACCGGTATTGATATGGGCATTCGAGGTGGTTCTGAACACCTGACCACCGCCGCCTGTCGCCAGCAGCGTGGTTTTGGCCTCGATCAGCAACGGCTCACCGGTCTCGATTTCCAGGGTCAGCGCACCGAGGATAGCCCCCTCTTCATCCCGTATCAGATCGATACCGAAGTACTCATCAAAAAAATGGGTGCGGGCGCGAATGTTCTGCTGATAAAGGGTGTGCAGGATAGCGTGACCGGTACGGTCGGCAGCGGCGCAGGTGCGTGCCGCCTGGGCACCACCGAAATTCTGGCTCTGGCCACCGAATGCACGCTGGTAGATCTTGCCGTCATCGAGCCGTGAGAACGGCACACCGTTGTGTTCCAGCTCGTAAACGGTGGGGATCGCCTCACGACACATGAACTCGATCGCATCCTGGTCACCCAGATAATCCGAGCCCTTGACCGTGTCAAACATGTGCCAGTGCCAATTATCTTCAAAGACATTGGCCAGAGCGGCATTCACACCACCCTGGGCAGCAACAGTATGGGAACGGGTCGGAAATACTTTTGAGACAACAGCAACTCGCAGGTTGGCGTTGGCAAGCTGTAGCGCTGCATTCAGGCCGGCACCACCGGCACCGATGATCAGCGCATCAAAACGTCTTCTGGCTAGCGTCATGATATACCTTTATTAATATGTGGTGTTCAGGCAGACACACTGGCGAGGAATACAACCTTTGCAAACCAGAGGCCGCAGCCAATGAAGCCAAGTGCAAACAGGCTGAGCAGGCTTACTCGGGCCATTATCGGCTGCACATAGTCGATCAGCACGTCACGGATACCGACCCAGGCGTGTATCAGCAGCGCAGTGACAAACAGCAGCATGCCTATACTGACCCCGGGGTCGGCCACGTAGGCGCGCCACGCTTCATAGGATTCAGGTGCATTGAAGCTCAGATGACCGAGCATATAGATTAGGTACAGTCCGAGATAAACTGCACTGATACGTTGCAGCGCCCATGCGCGCAATCCGGATGCTTGGCGACTCATAGTATTAACCCGATCAAAACAGCAAGAACAGGAGCGGCTACCATGACGACCTGCGCCGACCTGGTCTCTATCTCCTTCTCAACACCAATATGGAAATCAAGCAGCAGGTAACGAATACCTGCCAGTAAATGATGCAGCATCGCCCAGAGCACGACGAACAGGACCAGCTTGATAAACAGACTATCCATAATCGCCTTCGCCTCTGCAAAACCTTCCGGTCCGGAGAGTGAGAGATCAAGGGTATATGCCAGGAATGGTATGGCCAGAATCATCAGCACACCGCTGGCCCGATGTCCTACCGACATAATGGCGGCAATCGGGAAGCGGAATTGCGTGAGGTCGAGATAGACAGGCCGGTTTTTTATCGTCATACAGATTCTCTCGTTGTCTCAGCCTAATTTACGTTGGAATTTTCGTCAGAAAGCGAACACCTGACGGGACAGAAGCCAATTATAGCGATTTGGCCGGGCTTTGAAAGGGTATATTTTATAGAGCCATCAAATTTACTTGGCGATAATATTTCCGTTAATTAGTTTTCAGTTTAAGTCTAAGTCCTTAAGATATCTAAATAATTTTCGTTGTGCCGTAGGTGGCTTGGTTAACTCGCGCTCTTTTTTAGCGGCGCGAATTAATTGCCTGACATGCTGGATGTCTATATTAGGACAAATATCCAATAGCTCAGAGAGTGTTTTATCATCGCCATTGATTAACCGATCCCGCCACTGTTCAATTCGATGAAAGCGTCGATTATCCTGCATCGCCTGATCGTCCATCCGCTGGAACAGGGATTCGACTTGTTCCGTATCCTCCTGATTGAGCAACTTGCCAAGTCGCCGTATATGACGGCGCATGGCATTGTGGCTTTTGATTCGCTGTGACTCCCGCAGGGCATCCATCATCGACTCTGAGAAGCCAAACGCCTCCCACTGTGCCGGCTTCAGTTTCACCAATCGTTCGCCCAATGCCTGAAGCGCCAGCATCTGGCGCTTGATTTCACTCCGGGAAACCTGCTCTTCGGTCTCCTCGTACCCTCCGGATTCATATTCGTCAGTCATCATTCAATCACCTGAAAATATTCAATCATCAACTGCAAGGTTCGTGCGCCGCGAAACTCATTGACTGAAAGCCGGTAGGCGGCCTGGATCGACACCCCGGTTTTTTCCGGTAAAGCGTCGACCTGGTTAAAGGCGATCGCTTCCAGGTGGTCGGCAAAGTCCCCTCTTCGCAGCGTCATTTTTGCATGCCTTTCACCTACAACCCGTTGCCGCACGATTTCAAACCGGTCATCGAACAGTGGTTCCCTAAACCCTTGTCCCCAGGGGCCAGCCCTGCTCAACTGTTCGGCCATACCCAGGCTCAGTTCCGACGCTTTCAACCCGCCATCTGATAACAGCTTACCGGTCAGGCTCCGCCCCTTCAGCTCTGTTTCCACAGCTTCATTAAAGCAGCGACAGAATTCCGGGTAGCAGGACTTGTCCAGCGTCAGTCCCGCCGCCATGGCGTGTCCACCGAACTTACTCAGTAATTCCGGCCGGGCCACCGCGATTGATTCCAGTGTGTCCCGGATATGTAAACCGTCGATTGATCGGGCTGAGCCCTTAAGCGTCTCTCCGTCCGCATCGGCGAATGCAATGACCGGTCGCTGGTAGCGATCCTTGACCCGGGAGGCAAGAATACCGATTACTCCCTGATGCCAACCCTCCTGATAGACACAGAGCCCATAGGGGAGCTGTTCATCCAGTTCCAGTGAGTCAAGATATTCCAGGGCTTGCTCCTTCATCTCCTGCTCAATCTGTTTACGTTCCCTGTTGAGACGATCCAGCAGATCCGCCGTCTCAGCCGCTCGGCTGTCTGAATCACTCAGCAGTGCCGCGATGCCCACCGACATATCATCCAGGCGTCCGGCCGCATTAAGCCTCGGCGCGACCACAAAACCGAGATCGGACGCCGCCACGCGGGCCAACGCCCTGCCCGACCTGACCAGTATCTCCCGGATCAAGGGACAGCAGCGTCCGGCACGTATTCTTGCCAACCCCTGCTGTACCAGTATCCGGTTGTTGTAATCCAGTTGAACCACATCGGCCACGGTTCCCAGGGCTACCAGATCCAGATAATCGGCCAGGTTAGGCTCCATCAGACCACGGGCTGGAAACCAGCCCTGTTCCCGCAGACGGGCCCGCAACGCCATCATCACATAAAACACCACCCCGACCCCGGCCAGGTGTTTGCTGGGGAAGCGCTCATCAGGGCTGTTTGGATTCACAATGACATTGGCGTCCGGCAATCGGGGGCCGGCCAGGTGGTGATCCGTGACCAGTACGGCAACGCCCCGTTTCCGCAGCAGTGCGACACCCGCCAGGCTTGAAATGCCATTATCCACCGTAATCACCAGATCCGGCTGAAGCGTCAACGCCTTCTCAGCAATCTCAGCAGTCAATCCATAACCATCTGAAAAGCGGTTCGGCACCATGTAGTTCACCTGGGTGGCGCCCATGGCCAGAAGCGAACGCACCGCCAATGCACAACTGGTGGCGCCATCCGCATCGAAATCCGCAACAATCAGGATGCGCCCGTTATCGGCCATCACCTGATGAATCAACTCTGCAGCCTCGACGCTGCCACCCAACTTTCCCGGTGGTATCAGGGCTGTCAGGCTATAGTCCAGTTGGTCGGCAGAGGTCACTCCACGGTGCGCGTAGATTCGCTGCAACAGTGGTGGCACACCGGGTAACTGCAGAGTGGAAGGGCCGGGAACAGGTGCCCGGACTATGCTTCGCGTGCTACTTGCCATACTCCGGCTTATGCTCTGGCCAGAATAAAGGAGCCTTTGCTCTTGCCGAAATCGACAAATTTCTGTTCAAAGTCATCGGCCACCGATGCCTTGACCGAATCCCTGGCCAACAGCGACCGTCCCCAATGGGCCAGCCGAGAAGGGATCAGCTCTTCCAACTCCTCGTGATACTTTTTCAGGATCTCATAGCGGGTAAAAAACGGCGCATAGGCGGTATCCAGCAGGGTAAATTGATCCCCCATGAAATAGGGGCCATCGCTGACCTCGTTCGCCAGGCGGGCGAACAGGCCGCCCAGCGCCTCACACTGCTGCTGGACCCCATCATCATCCGTGGCCACCATTAACTTGTACTGTTCAAAGATCAGATTGGAACCGAACTCAATCCAGCCCCGGTGTTTAGCCCGAACCAGGGGATCGTCCGGATGCAATCGGGGTGAATAAACTTCGTCGAGATATTCGTTGATTACTGCAGACTCAAACAGCACCTCCTGATCAATTCTGAGCAGTGGGACTTTACCGAAGGGTGAAATCTCTTTAAACCACGCCGGTGGATTTTCCAGATCGATATAGGTGATTTTGAAATCCACCTGTTTCTCTTTCAGCGCAATCACTGCACGCTGGACAAACGGACAGATAGCAAAACTGACCAGTTCAAGACTCATTGACAAACCCCTGATAATTTAGATGTGACTCTGATATTTGATCATGAAAGAATATCACGAAGCGGGAGCTGACCCCGCATCATTCCTCAACACTGGGCAGACTGCTTGAGTGATATTCTGAAAATCGATCAATGGCGCAAACCGACGGCACTGCCGGCACCGCCTTCCCGGGATCAGATCCACCTCTGGAAGATCGATCTGTTGTGCCCCGGGCTGGATCTCTCCCCTCTGCTCAGCGGTGATGAGCGGCGGCGCCAGGCTAAATTGCTGAACCGGCATGACAGAATTCTCTTTGGCAATGCCCGCGGCGTTTTGCGCCAGATACTCTCCGGCTATACCAACACGCCGCCGGCCGATATCCCTCTCTGTTACGGGGAAAAGGGGAAACCCCGCCTGCCATCGTCATGCGGGGAGATTCAATTTAATCTCAGCCATGCCGGCTCAATGGCGTTACTGGTGGTCAGCACCGGTGTGCCAGTGGGTATCGACCTGGAACCCCTGGCTCAACGCAAAAATCTGCGTAGAATCGCCCGGAAAGTGTTTGCACCGGAACTGTTTCAACAGATCGACTCACTGAGTGAAGCGGATTTCAATGGGGCATTCTATCGACACTGGACGGCCCTGGAAGCGCAGGTGAAGGCCGTCGGAACAGGGGTTTTCACCCCCACTGAAACGAGTGGCACCCTCCCCTACATCAATTTTGAACCTCAATCCGGTTGGTGCGCGGCGATTGCCGCGGATGGCACACTACCTGCCGCCCGAAACTGGGTAACCTTGCAGTTCTCCCCTGATCTGGGCCCACGGATCGGTTAGAATAACGGGATATTCTAACTAACAAACCCAAATAACATGGCCTCATCCGACAGCAAAGCAAGCAATCCAATCAATGGTATCACTCACCTGGTCAAGGGGCTGCAGATGTTGATGCTGCCGGGTCTCCGGCGCTATCTCCTGGCCCCTATCGGGATCAATATCGTGGTGTTTGTGGTTATCGGCTGGATCGGTTACAGCCAGTTCGAAGGTCTGCTGAATACTTTTCTGCCGGAGTCGAGTTGGCTCAGTTTCCTGCGTTGGTTACTGTGGCCGCTGTTTGCCCTGAGCATTTTGTTAATAACTTTTTATACCTTCACCACTGTCGCCAACCTGATCGCTGCGCCATTCAACAGCCAGCTATCGGCCAAGGTTGAGGAGATGCTAACCGGCAAGAAACCACCTGAAAATCGCCAATCCATTACTCAGCTGATCCTGCCTACAGTACGGTCTGAATTGAGAAAGCTGGTCTATTT
The DNA here is from genome assembly GCF_001007875.1 of Sedimenticola thiotaurini. Classification (NCBI taxonomy): domain Bacteria; kingdom Pseudomonadati; phylum Pseudomonadota; class Gammaproteobacteria; order Chromatiales; family Sedimenticolaceae; genus Sedimenticola; species Sedimenticola thiotaurini. Next base: position 924,016 of record NZ_CP011412.1, read on the forward strand.
TCTGCTGCGAGCAATACCCCTGCTGATCCTGTTCATCATCCCGGGGATCAATCTGTTGGCACCTTTTCTCTGGCTACTGTTCAGTGCCTGGTTTCTGGCCATCGAATATGGCGACTACCCCATGGGCAATCATGGCCTGGAGTTCAAGGAGCAGCATGATCGATTAAAACAGACCCGACTAGCGGCGCTGACTTTTGGTGGGGGAGTGACACTGCTGATGATGGTTCCGATCCTGAACTTCGCCGCCATGCCGGCGGCCGTGATTGGTGCCACCCGGCTATGGTGCGACAAAGGCTCTGTTGATCGCGCTGAAGTACCAACGCCACGCGCCAGTGTGTGACCCTTTCTGACAAGTCCATCGACCCGATGGAGAAGGTGAGCCAGCGCATAGTGTGAAGCCAGGAGCAGAGTGTCCCTTTACCTCACCCCGCTTGACTTCTGATCAGCCTTTTATAAATCGCGCTATGCGGGTCACCCCTTCGGTCAGTCTCTCCATGGAGGTGGTGTAGGCAAAGCGCACATGCTGTTCCGGCTGGTTGTCACCAAAATCTTTCCCAGGGGTGATAGCCACACCTTCCGATTCCAGCATATCATGGGCAAAGGCAGAGCTGTCCGAAGTTATCTGTCTGCAATTGGCGTACAGGTAAAAAGCGCCTTCAGGCTCCACGGGGATTTCAAATCCCAACTCCCGCAGAGCCGGCAACAGGTAATCCCGGCGCTCCTGAAAGGCTGCGCAGCGCTGCTCGACAATCCGCTGGGTCTCATCCTCAAAGGCCGCCAGGGCCGCATATTGGGCCGGGGTCGGCGCTGACAGGAATATGTTCTGGGCCAGACGGTCAGCGGCTCCCATATACCGTTCGGGCGCAATCATCCACCCCAGGCGCCAGCCGGTCATGCCGTAGTATTTGGAGAAACTGTTGATAATGAACAGGTCATCGGTAACCTCAAGCCCGGTAAAGGGTTCGGCTCCGTACACCAGTCCCTGGTAGATCTCGTCCACTATCAGCACACCGCCCCGCTCCTTCACCACCTGGTATATCTTCTCCAGTTCATCGCGTTTTATCAGGGTGCCGGTGGGATTGGAGGGGGAAGCAACCATCACGGCACGCATGTTGTCGCTCCACTCGCGCTCGATGATCTCGGCCGTCAGTTGGTAGCCGGATTCCGGCCCCACAGAAACTGTCACCGGTTGACCGGATACCAGCTGGACAAAATGGCGATTACAAGGGTAACCTGGATCGGCCATCATCACCGCTTCGCCGGGATTTACCAGGATACTCATGACCAGTTGCAGGGCCCCTGACGAGCCCGGTGTAATCAATACCCGTGCCGGATCCAGTTTAACGCCGTAGCGACGCCCGTAATCCGCCGCAATTGCGGCACGCAGCTCCGGGATGCCTACCGCTGCGGTGTAGTGGGTAAACCCCTGCTCCAGGGCCCGCATACCGGCCGCGACGATCGGTCCAGGGGTGTCAAAATCAGGCTCTCCCACCTCCATATGAATAATGGAACGGCCACTCTGTTCCAGCTCTCTGGCTCGCGCCAACAACTCCATGACATAAAATGGGCGTATGGACGCCATTCGTTCTGCAATCATCCGACGGGTACTCTGTATGGTTGGGGCAGATCGGTTAAAGGGTCATGCCTGTGTGATAGGGCAAGTTCGGTCAGGATAACCCATGTAGTCTGCGCAACAAACCCACATCGACCATGCTGGCAGAATCTATCACCCCACCCAGCAGGGTTGCGGGGCTTTGCGACTCCCCCAACTGGTCCACAATCAGGCTGGCCCCGCCGAAATCCTCATCAGCGGTGTAACCATTGACAGTAATGACCACAGTTGAAATACCAGCTGACCTGGCGGACTCAAATCCGTTGCGGGAATCTTCGATAGCCACGCATTCATCTGCTGACAGATCCATTTTTTCCAGAGCCCAGCGGTAGATATCCGGCGCTGGCTTCTTCGCTGGGACAATATCTCCCGCGGCTATTACTTCGAATGGCTGTTTGTTACTGGCTCCAAAGAATCTTTCCAGCAAGGCATCCACATTAGCCGGCGTAGTGGTGGTGGCGATTGCCAACCGCAAACCGGCCTCTGCCGCTTCATTGATCAGCCTGATCACCCCGTTTCGTGGCGGAATCTGACCCTCTTCCATCAGGGACACAAAGATCTCGCTCTTGCGACGGTGTAAGTCAGCAATAAACCGGTCCAGATCAGAGGGAGATTCCCAATCCGGGTTAAAACGTTCCAGGTAGTAGCGGATTCGCTCCTTTCCGCCAGTTACCGCCAGCAGTTTGCCATACAGATCCACATCCCAGTGCCACGCCAGACCCGCCTGGGAAAACGCCTTATTGAAAGCAACACGATGGCCATCCCGCTCGGTATCTGCCAAGGTGCCGTCAACATCCCATATCAGCGCTGCTAAATCACCCATAAGCCACTCTTTTATTTAATTATTTTCTTCACTTCTCCGGCGAGAAATGAAGCCCGTGAAGCGCCTATTTTACCCGAGTCAATAATAAGCAACACGGACCAATAACAGGGGTATCTGACAACTATTGCCCGGAACAGAAGATTCTGGTTATCATAGCCGACTTCATTAGCGTGGTTTTCCAGGAGTCATTGAATGACCGCAAAGAAAAAGCCAGAGAATGACCTTGCCGGCCCTTTTGGCTTCAAGCCTTATAAAGTAAAGAAAGGCGAGGAGTACATGAATGAGGCGCAGGAAGAGCATTTCCGGGCCATCCTGAAGGCATGGAAGCAGGAGTTGATGGAAGAAGTCGACCGGACCGTCCATCATATGAAGGATGACGCCGCCAACTTCCCCGACCCCAACGACCGGGCTACTCAGGAATCCGAGTTCAGCCTTGAGTTACGTACCCGCGACCGTGAGCGGAAACTGATCAAAAAGATCGATGAGACATTGAATCTTATTGACAGTCACGATTACGGCTACTGTGTGGCTTGCGGTGTGGAGATCGGAATTCGTCGATTGGAGGCACGCCCAACAGCATCACTCTGTATCGACTGTAAAACACTGGATGAAATCCGGGAAAAACAGATGAGCTGAAGTCATCAGACTTGCGCATGTTAAACTTAAAGCCGGCTGATAGCCGGCTTTTTTATAGATTGCGTATTGATCGACACCATGAGTTACCGCGGACGCTTCGCCCCCTCACCTTCAGGACCGCTCCATTTTGGTTCGCTGATAGCGGCAATGGGCAGTTACCTCGATGCCCGAAAAAACCAGGGTAAGTGGTTGGTCAGAATGGAAAATATCGATCCACCGCGGGAAGTGGCGGGTGCTGCGGATGACATCCTCAGGACCCTTGAGTCGTTCGGTTTTGAGTGGGATGAGCCGGTGCTTTATCAAAGCAACCGTCTGGATGCTTACCAGGCGGCCATCGACCAACTCCAGCAAGAGGATCTCCTTTACCGATGCTTCTGCAGCCGCAGTGAAATTCAGGCTCTGGGTATCGCAGGTGCCGAAGGGGTGGTCTATCCCGGTACCTGCAGGACAGGCTTCAGCCTAAGAGACGTGAACAGCAAAGAGCGGTACGCGCTGCGTCTTATCACCCATGATCGACCGGTGGTGTTTAACGACTCTATATGGGGGGCCATCAATCAGCGTATCGCCCGCGAGATCGGCGACTTTGTCATCAGGCGGGCGGATGGGCTGTTTGCCTATCAACTGGCCGTGGTGGTGGATGATGCCTACCAGGGTATTACCGACGTGGTGCGGGGAGCGGACTTGCTCAAATCCACGCCCCGGCAGATCTATTTGCAGGGGTTGCTCAATTATCCAACCCCCAACTATAAGCACCTGCCACTGGCCAGGGCTCCAGACGGCAGGAAACTGAGTAAACGTCTGGGTGATGATCCAATAAACAGTTCCGATCAGATTACTGCGCTACTGGCTGCCCTGGAATTCCTGAATCAACCGATTCCGCCAGAACGCCCGGAAAGCGTGGGCGATCTGTGGACTTGGGCAATTACTGAATGGGATTCCCGCAGAATCATAAACAACCTTGATTTTACTGGATAAATAGGACAATTCGGGATCGATAATCTGTGCTTTTATCCAGTCAGGATGTATAATTTAAATGGACAAGCCAATTGGAAAGGAAAAGGACTACTGACATGCGGAAAGCCAAAACCTCGCTTCCCCGTGGTATATCGGACTGGTACAAACGAAAAATGGCCCAAGCCAATGCCCCTCGGACCCCTGCACAGCAGCGCGTGCTGGATGCCTACAGCAACTATCTGCTGAAGGATCTGGTGGCATCAGGCCGGTAAACCTGGGCGGTTAGTACGCCCCCACCGGCAACCACTACCCTTCGGCGAGTTTACAGATAGTCTGAAACTCCCGTTCTTCAACCGGCATGATGGAAAGCCGGTTCCCCTTCTGAAGCAGCCGCATTCCCTGCAGGTCAGGCACTTCCCTGAGTTGGCTCAGGGAGACCACATGGGGGAATTTCTTGACGAACTCCACGTCAACCATAAACCAGCGGGGCTTCTCGGGTGTTGATTTCGGATCGTAGTATTTGGAGTCCGGATTCCAAGCTGTAAAATCGGGATACGCTTCCTTGCAGACCCGGGCTAATCCCACTACCCCGGGCACTTTACAACTGGAGTGGTAAAACAGCACTTCATCACCCGGTTTCATATCCCGCATCATGAAGTTACGGGCCTGATAGTTCCTGATCCCATCCCAGTGTTCGGTCTTATCACGCTGCAGATCATCAATTGAGTAGGCATCCGGTTCACTTTTCATCAGCCAGTACTGTTTCATAATTGTGGGTATTCCTGATCAATTAAAACACCGATTTGGCGAGAGAATATCAAGCCGTTGAGCAAATGCGAAGTGGTCAGATAGCGCTTGTTCAGGTATTCAGAAATACCTGATCCCACTCTTCCTGCTTGAATCCGACAAGTTTCACCGACTCGGAAATAACAAAAGGACGCTTAATCAGGTTACCATTCGCCGCCAGTTCCGCCATCATCTGGTCGACAGACATGGACTTGAGCTTTTCCTTATACCCCCCCTGACGATAATCCTGTCCGGATGTATTAAACAGCCGGGCATATTTACCATCATAGGCGTCCAGCATAGCCTTCAACTCAGTTACCGTAGGCGGTTGTTCACGAATGGGGATCTCCTGGTACTCAATCTGATGCTCATTGAGATACTTCTTGGCCTTCTGACAGGTACTGCAGTTGGCGTACAAGTAAATTTTCAGATTACTCATGGAATGTGACTTATCTTTAGGTTTAATAACGCGTTATAACGCCGGCAAACACTATGCGTGATTATCGAGAGATGACCCCGATCGGGATACAATACCGAGTGATTTTTCCAGCTAGCTGGCCCGATGCTAGACCATATGGCTCTTGATGTAATCCACCACATCCTCGTGATGCGTCTTGGTTTTCACTTTCGCCATGACGTGTCGCAATATGCCATCCGCATCGATAAAAAAGGTGGTTCGATGGATACCATCAAAAACCCTGCCCATGAACTTTTTCTCACCCCAGACCCCGTAGGCTTCTGCTACAGCGTGATCCTCATCTGAGAGCAGGGTAAAATTGAGGCCCTGCTTCTCGGTAAAGTTTGCCAGCCGCCGTGGTGAGTCAGGACTGATCCCGAGCACTACCGTATTCAACTCACTGAAAACCTTCTTGGAGTCACGAATGCCGCACGCCTGTACGGTACAGCCTGGCGTGGATGCCTTGGGATAGAAATAGATAAGCACATTCTTTCCCAGGTAATCCGCCAGGCTGACCTCTCTGTTATCCTGGTCGTGCAGTGTGAATTCGGGTGCTTTTTTTCCAATTTCCGGATACTTCATTTAACCTCTACCCTTGTTAAAAACACCCGATCAAATGTACCGCAGGTGCTTGATTATACACAACCTGTCGGTTTAGGCAGGCCACCATATTTGGTAATCGGCTTCATGGGGCCGGTCAACCAGAGATTAAACATCTCCTTGGATGGCGCACCCAGATATTTGGCGAACTTGCGGATTGGTGGCACGACGGCATGCTCTTCGTAGTACTCACGGGCCTTCAAAATCTGTTCCCATTTTTCATCATCCAATACCACCCCATCGGCATCAGCCATTGCCTTGCCAATCTCCGGGGTCCAGGTATTCATATCAACCAGATAACCGTCACCATCACGCTGGGGAATTTCCACACTCATTGTTATACACTCCGTAATAACCTAGTAATCTTGTAAGTAATTATGGAATTGTACATTGGATTACTTAAATTACACCACCCTGATAATAGGGTTATTGCTTTTTTAGAGGTTTTTTGGATTCGTATATCTTATTGTTCTTGTTAATTTTTATTATAAGTAACAAAGCATTAACTTGGGCTCACATCCAGTACCCGGTTGATCGGAATGCAAACGTCACTGGTATATGGCTATTTTTTAACGCATCATTAGCACCCTACGCTGTCCGGCCGATCTAAACTATTTTTTGTTGTCGCCACGCTCCCTTCTTCTCACAAGGCGGCGGTCTGAAAAGTCGTACCATATCGCGAACAGGAAGATGTCAAAGAATTTACAAACGAGTGTTCAGGGAATGCCACTTTTAAAGTTTATCCTACTGCTATCAGTTGGATACCTGGTTTTTTCCCTCATCGCGATCTTCCTCATATCCACAAACATCAAGCAGAAGGCTATCAGCGACCTGTCTCGGGAGGATGCCCGACAAACAGCGGAACTCATCTTTCAAAGTCTCTACTCGGTCATGAGCGATGGATGGGACAAGCAAGAGATATCGGCAACGATCGAGCGTCTCAATCAGGCCGCACCAAACATTGAAATCATGTCCTATCGGGGAGACCCGGTGATTAACGAATTTGGAGACACACCCGGCCAGATCAAACAACGGGAGTCTGACCCGTTAATTCAGCAGGCGTTGGCAAACGGACAGGAGATATTGCAAACCAGTCAGACCGAAATCCGCTTCATCTATCCGGTAATTGCGGAACGCGCCTGTATTCAGTGTCATAAACAGTCCACGCCCGGTGATGTTAATGGCGTCATCGACATCCGCTACCCGGTGGAGAATCTTAAAGTCTCCCTCTCCCTGATGATCAATGTGATGCTTGGCTATATCAGCCTGCTTCTGGCACTGTTATTCATCGGTCTGTTTTTCAAACTTAAAACCTTTGTCATTCAGCCCATAAGCGCCTTAACGGATATTATGGGCGACATATCACAACATGCCGATCTGACCAAGCGAGTCAGGTATAAAAGCAGAATACTGGAAGTACAGCATCTCACCAGCTACTTCAATCGCATGCTGGTCACACTGCAGGACTTTCAGTACAGACTCGAACAACTTTCCGCCCGTGATCCTCTCACCGGCCTCTATAACCGACGGAAGTTCGAACAGTTTCTCGATTATGAAGTTGACCGGGCTACCCGCCATCAGCGCAGTTTCTGCCTCATCATGATTGACCTGGATAACTTTAAACATATCAATGATACCTACGGCCATCCGGTGGGTGATATGGCGCTGCAAAAGCTGGCGTTGCTACTGATGGAACAAACCCGAAAAAGTGACGTTATAGCCCGGCTTGGCGGGGATGAATTTGCCATCATTCTGCCCGAGACCGATTTCGAGCATGGCTTGTCATCTGCGGAAAAACTGCGCCATATACTGACTGACTCCACACTGGAGCTACCGGATTGCAAGATCAGTATCAGTGCCAGTTTTGGGGTTGTCAGCTATCCGGATAATGGAGATGGTGTAGAGAATCTCAATATCGCCATGGATGTGGCTATGTATAAAGCCAAGCACAGTGGTAAAAACTGCGTTGCGGTCCTGGATGAGCGAGAGAAAGTCGCAGAAATGGAGATATTCACCAAAGGGGAGTTTCTGCGCCAGGCCCTGGAAGATGAGCGGATCACTGTATTCCTGCAACCCATTGTACAGATACCAGGAGAACTGTACGCCTATGAAGTTCTCGCCAGGATTGAAAGTGACGATAAATATACCGCTGCCAGCGAGTTCATTCACGCCGCCGAAGAGTTAGGCCTGACTATCGAACTGGACATGGAAGTGTTTAAACAGGGCATCAAGCATTTAGCCAATCATCCAGCAGAAAAGAGCAGACTCTTTTTCAATCTCGCGTCGCACACACTGGCCAAAGAACAGGTAATCCATGAGATGGTGGCCTTTGCCCAGGAGATGGGGATTCAACTTCAGAGAATCGTATTCGAAATTACTGAACGGGAGGCCCTGCCAAGAATATCCGAACTGAGCCGGCTGATTGATGAACTGCATGAGCTGGGTATCGAATTTGCCCTGGATGATTTTGGAAGCGGTTTCTCTTCCTTCCTCTATCTGAAGTATCTGGCGGTCGACTACGTGAAAATTGAAGGCAGCTTTGTGCGCCAGATTGCCGTGGATCAGAGAGACAGAATCATGGTGGAGCATATCGCCAGCATTGCGAATCAATTTGGCATCAAAACCATCGCAGAGATGGTGGAAGACGAGGAAACCGACCAATTGCTTCGTACATATGGCATCAACTATGCCCAGGGTTACTATTACGGTCATCCCATTTCAATCCACCCCCAGCGCCCGTCCGCTGACGAGCAGCACCCCTTCCCCAAACCATGAACAGCCTCTCTTCCCGTCTGGTTGCCCATCGGGGATACATGGAGGCATATCCGGAGAATAGCTGGCGAGGCATTCAAGCCGCACTGGATCTGGGGGCGACGTGGGTGGAGTTCGATATCCAAATGTACGCTCCAGGTCGTTTTGTCCTGCTTCACGATATGGATTTTAATCGAACAGCCAGTCGCCCACTCTCTCTGCTTGAGATCACTGAACAACAACTGGAACAGATCAGTATTCATGAGCCGCTACGATTAGGTGGAGAACATGGCCCTGAACCCGTTCCCTGGCTGCACGAAGTATTGCCCCATCTGGCCGACTATCCGGCGGCACGGGTAATGGTAGAGATCAAGGAGGAGAGCCTGCATCACTGGGGCGTGGCACCGGTGATGCAATCGCTGCTTGCTATTCTGGATCGCTTCAGTACCCAGTGTGTGTTGATCTCATTCAGTTATGCTGCACTCAACTTCGCTAGGGAAAACAGTAACCTGGAGATAGGATGGGTCCTGCGGCAGTATGATCAGTTCAATATAGATCGGGCATCGGTACTGAAGCCGGAATATCTGATCTGCAACCACACTAAACTACCGAAAACAAACCAACTGGCCTCTGGCCCCTGGATCTGGATGATCTACGACATCACGGATGCAACGCTGGCCAGGCACTGGATCGGGCGCGGCATCGATCTGATTGAAACCCGGGACATCGGCAAACTGATCGCCTGATTAAGCGATCCACGCTGCAGTAACGGCAACCCTGCCTTACCATCAACAATCGCTGCGCTTCTGATCCCGCCCACGCCATCTGGACTATAGTAAGAGCATACCCATCTCCCTGGAGTATCCCCGTGTCCATCAGCATCTTTGAACTGTTCAAAATCGGCATTGGACCCTCCAGTTCCCACACTGTAGGCCCTATGAAGGCGGCCCGTCGATTTGCGCTACATCTGAAGAACAGGGACCTTCTTAGCCAAACGCAACGGGTAAAAGCCGAGCTTTTCGGCTCACTGGGAGCCACAGGGAAAGGACACGGCAGTGATAAGGCCATACTGCTCGGATTGTCCGGCGAACAACCCGACACGACCGACATTGACCAGATTCCGAACAGACTGGAAAAGATACGTGGGACCGACACGCTGAATCTTCTCGACGAATGGTCCGTCCCTTATCACGAAGATAGTGATCTCATTCTGCATAAACGGAAGAATCTACCCGGGCATCCCAACGGCATGCGCTTCAGTGCCATGGCCGATGACGGGCAACTGCTGGAGAGCAAGGTCTATTATTCAGTGGGTGGTGGATTCATTCTGGATGAGTATGAAATCAAGGGTGACAGACTGCCACAAGTATCCACTGTCCTCCCCTACCCCTTCTCCACAGGCAGTGAATTGTTATCCCTTTGCCAGAAAACAGGCAACAATATCAGTAACTTGATCATGGAGAATGAAAAATGTTGGCAATCTGAAACTGCCATACGGGCACAGTTACTGAAAATCTGGCAGGTCATGCAGGAGACAGTTGAGCGCGGCTGTCACACGGAAGGAACTCTGCCTGGAGGAATGAAGGTAAAACGTCGTGCTGCGAAGCTTTATCGAAAACTTAAAACCGGTACCGAGCATGGCCCATCCCCGCTTAATGCCATTGACTGGACCAATCTCTATGCATTGGCGGTAAATGAAGAGAATGCAGCCGGCGGACGGATTGTGACCGCACCGACCAACGGAGCGGCCGGAATTATCCCCGCGGTTCTGCACTACTTCGCTCGATTTTGCCGCGGGGCCGATGACGACAGCGTCGTGCGCTTTCTGTTAACGGCGGGTGCGATCGGCATACTGTACAAGATCAACGCATCCATCTCCGGCGCGGAGGTGGGTTGCCAGGGCGAAGTTGGTTCAGCCTGTTCCATGGCGGCCGCAGGACTGACCGAGGTACTTGGAGGGACACCACAGCAGGTTGAAAATGCCGCCGAGATTGGTATGGAACATAACTTGGGATTAACCTGCGATCCGGTAGGCGGCCTGGTACAGGTGCCCTGTATTGAGCGAAATGCCATGGCTTCGATCAAGGCGATCAACGCTTCCCGCATGGCGCTCTACGGTGATGGTAGCCACTTTATTTCCCTCGACAAAGTGATCAGAACGATGCGGGAAACCGGCAAGGATATGAAAACCAAGTATAAAGAGACTGCGCGCGGCGGCCTGGCAGTGAATTTTATCGACTGTTGAAAGCGACACGACCTACCTGTCTATGGCTATGACAGTCGATACTGCAAATTGCCCTGAATTCTGTCGCTTACTCTGTCTCACCAATCAATAAGAATAATTACCCTATGAGCTATAAAACAGTAGTATGGATTGCTCCCGTAACAGTCGTTTTTTTTAATTAAACTCGAGCCCCGAATACTATAGACTTCAAATCATGGATAGTCTTAGGGTTTCTTCTGTGCCGAAATGGCATGTTTAGTCTGACCAACAGCAGACAGCTTCAATAGATCGAATGGGCCACATGGAGATAATACGGAAGCCAAAAAACGAGTGCATGCCACTTTTTGCCCGTTAATATTATTAAACTGCAGGATTACCAATGCGTCAGAAAATCACTCCAAGGCAATTGACTATCGGAATGTATGTGGAGTTGCCGCTCTCCTGGAGTCAACACCCTTTTGTCAAAAACGCATTCAAAATAAAAAACCAGGATCAGATTGATAAGATCAGGCAGTGTAAGTTGCCCCATATCCTGGTGGATTTTGATCGGAGCGATGTAAAGGCAGCTCAATTAATACCTGAAGATAATTCCCTGATCGTCGACCCCAAGGATCAGCCGGTTCCCGAACGCTGGAACCCGGAAACGCTCGCCCCAACCGAACTGCTGGAGGCGTTGAATGACGGAACCATGGCTTCTGAGATGAAGGCACAGGTGGTTTATAGGCATTCACGCACCATGCTGGAACGACTGTTTGAGAGCCCATCCGCGGAAAATATCCTGACCAGTAAGAAAGTGATAGCCTCTATTACCGACCTGGTGCTTGCGGATGATGAGACGTCCAGCAATTTATTACGCATCACCTCCCACGACTTCTATACCTACACCCACTCTGTGAACGTAGGTATTACCGCACTGTTACTGGCTAAAGCGCTTTTTCGTCGTTCCGATGGACATGATCTACATGAGTTGGGGGCCGGATTTTTTCTGCATGACCTGGGCAAAGTGATGGTAGACCCCAATGTGATCAATAAACCTGGAAAATTGACGGATGCCGAAATGGCTCACATGCGCATCCACCCGTTTCAGGGTTATAAAATACTCAAACAGGCCAACGCACTGAGCGATGAGTGCCGTTATATCGTTATGCAGCACCATGAATACTATGATGGAACCGGCTATCCAAAGCGACTCAAGGACAAGGAGATACATCGCTATGCCCGTATCTGCTGTATCGCTGATGTATTCGATGCGCTGACTGCCGAGCGTTCCTACAAGAAGGCTATGAAACCTTTTGATGCATTGAAATTGATGCAGAAACAGATGTCAGGCCATTTTGATAAAAAACTGTTTGCGGAATTTGTGCTGTTGTTCAGGTAATAAAAACGGGCCCTTTAAAAGGGCCCGTTCAACTCTTGCACCAACTGTTTATCTTATGCTTTTCTGCGACGTGCGCTTGCACCCAACAGCAGCAGGGTACCGCCGAACAGTGCCAAGGTGCTGGGCTCTGGCACGTTGAATACGGCGCTACCATCGTGGTTACCGGTCAGGATTGCGCCAGCGGCGCCGTTGTCCGTCACGTTGATAGTGCTGGCATTGGTGTTGAAGTCAGCCAGGAAGGTGATTTGCAGCAGCGGCAAACCGGTACCATCACAAGTGCTCCAGATATCGTAGTAACCGCTCTGGCCACCGCAGGTTGCGCCGTCAGAGTGGAACAGGTTCAACATCCAGTCATTGGTGGGATCACCATCAGTCAACACGTCGGCGTCAGCAAAATCAACCACACCGGCCAACAGCGTACCGCCACTACCGGTAACAGCGCCGGTCACCTGGATATCCATGAAGTTGTACAGGGTGGTGCCATCTTCGGTGTAGTAGAGATCGAAGCTGCCGCCCGGTCCATAGGCCAGTTCCAGGGAGACGCCTGGGGTATACTCAACAACGGTACCGGTCAGGCCGGTGAAACCGAAAGTCAACAGCCAGTTGTCGCCGTAACCGTTATCATTGGCCACACCGAATACTTCACTCGGATTAAAACCGGTGACTACGTTGTTTGTGAGATTTCCAACCGCCACACCACCGTCGGTGATAATGGTGTCACCGGCATCCAGCGCGCCAGAACCATTGCTATCAATGGTGGTGGAGTTCGACTGGTAGATATAGGTGATCTCATTCTTTGAAGATGTGCAGGTATCACACACCTTGTCAGTTGAAGCAGCCAGATCTCCATTCCAGTTCGTGTTGCCATCGACATAGAACGGCGATGCTACAGCAGAGCCGGTCAGTCCTATCAAGCTTAGTGCAAGTAGTGTTTTTTTCATCATCTCATTCCTAATGGTGAATACATGTTCCGTGTGCCTAGAACAAAGCATCAACCGTGCCATATTTTTTATCCTATTGATTAATATGATTTTTTTATTTTCTTGTCTACCTTGCCTCATATCAAACAAGCTTTAGTGTAAAAAATATCGACAACCTCGACTCACCCTATCCGACATCGAAACACACCATTAGACTTAAGAAGCTGGTCACAAATCGGCACTGATTCCATGCTTGGCATGAACTCCTGAACACAATATCACCCCGAATTAGTCAGGAATCATCCCAAAGCCCCCCCTTCCGGCGAAATTTCGGGTAATTACAACTCCTGCTATCAGCTTCGCCGCCCGCCTCGGCTGTAAAATAACCTGACAACTCAAAAGATCCGGGCAATTCCCAATAAAATCATCACATTGGTGATATATTCCGTATTGTGTCACATCCACCCGGACATTAAAGTTGATCAAAGCGTAGGGAACGGGATCCTGAGTCTATGGAAGCCAACCATCCACACCTGCTGGTTATCGGCGCCACTGGCCAGTTGGGCAGTGCCATACTGCAACGGGCAACCTTAGAAAAATTGACCACCACAGCCTTTGTCCGATCCCAGTCCCGGTTGAACTTGCCGGAAATGGGCAACGTCACCGCCCATATTGGCGACCTGAGTGATTTCGGGAGCGTGGACAAAGCGTGTAGCCAGGGTATAACCCATGTGGTTGCAACCGCCAGTTCCATTGTTCCCCGTAAAGGAGAAGCTTTCGGTGTCGATGATCTTCTCTACTACAGGAATATTATTCGCGCCTGTCAGACACATGGGATCCAACACCTTATATATATATCCGCCTTCCCCTCCCCGTTTGACGAGCAGATTCCCGAGTTCGTCATAAAGCGCCAAGTCGAACAGATGATTATTGAATCGGGCATCCCTTACACCATCTTTCGCGGTGCCGCCTTCATGGATATTTACTATGCAGTGATGGGGAGTAGCGCTGTCATGAAGGGTATTCCACAACCTACCCTGCTGCGCGGCTACTGGCTGTCACGCTTATGGTCATCCCTGACCAACGGCATCCTGGAAAAATATGGTGTGGCCCTGGTTCCGGGCAATGGCCAGACCCGGCAATCCTTTATCTGCATTGAAGATGTGGCTAACTGCATGGTGCGGGCAATCAACCAACCAGCAACTATCAATAAGCTTATTGACCTGGGTGGACCCCAGGCGCTCTCCTGGCGGGAAGTGGCCGATATTTATGGAGAAAAGCTTGATAAAAAAGTAACAAAACTGCCCTTGCCAATATGGCTATTGAAACTGCTTGAATTTATCATGCGCAAACACTCTCCAGCCGGGGCGAATATGATGAGCATTCTTGCCCTGCTTGGCCAATATGAATTCACACCTGACATGACCGAACTGTCCGGTCTTTTAGATATGGAATTCACTGACACCCGGTCATTTATATCCAGAAAGTTGGCTGAAGGCGAATAGTGGATCTGGAATACGACCAATTAAAAACGATCGAATGGATAGAAGAAAAATGAGTGATTTTGATTACGACCTGGCCTTTTCCCGAAACAACGGCATCACCTCCACCCAGGAGCAGGAGCGACTGAAACATGCCACCGTGGCAATCGCCGGCATGGGGGGCGTGGGTGGAGATTATCTGATAACCCTGGCCAGGGCGGGCATCGGAAACTTCAAGATTTCCGACTTCGATGAATTTGAAGTGGGTAATTTTAACCGCCAGTATGGCGCCACTATCTCCTCAGTCGGCAAACCGAAAATGACCGTGATGCGGGATCTGGCGTTGGATATCAACCCGGACAGCCAGATTGAAACCTATCCCGATGGAATCAACGAGTCCAATATCGATGCTTTCCTGGAGGGGGCTGATGTTTTTATCGATGCGGTCGAGTTCTTCGAGATTCAGACACATCGCATGATCATTAACGCCTGCCGGGAACGGAATATACCGGCCATTTTCGGGGTACCACTTGGCTTTGGCGTGGGAATGCTGGTCTACACCGCCAACGGCATGTCCTTTGATGACTATTTTGATATCGACTACAGCGCATCGCTTGAACACCAGGTGTTGAAAATGTCCCTGGGCTGTGCACCTGCCGGCTTCCATCTGAAGTATGTCGACCCGGATTCTGTTGACCTGAGCCAGCGTAAAGCTCCCAGTATTGCCAGTGGCTGTAAACTGGCAACCGGCATGGTTATCACCCAGGCCATATTGGCCATCCTGCATCCGGAAGAGCTGAAACCGATCCCTCACTATACCTGCTACGACGCCCGGCTCAACAAGCTTAAAAAGGGAACCCTCTGGATGGGAAACAGAAATCCCGTTCAGAAACTTAAGTTCGGCGTCGCCAAACGACTGTTGGGGTTGTAAGAGGAGCGGATCAGATCAGAAAGGAGTCCAACGGCCTCCGTAAAGACCGATTCGGTGGCCGTTTGGCGTAGCCGAGCCGAAACAGCATGACCAATTGATCTGTCCCCGTTTGATAACCCGGAGTAGCGCTGGCGAAAAGCTGCTCCAGGTTATTCAGCCGGGCGATTTCCCTCTCGCTGAACCCCTCACCATCCACTGTTTTGACACGGGCAAGAAACAGTGGAAACGCCCCCATGGGCTGAACACTCAACCCGGCCGCAGTCGCTTGCAGCCAGAACCGTTCCATAACCCGGCCAAACTGCAGATAATCGGCTGCTCCCCTGTATGTGATTGAGACCAGGCTGGATGAAAACACCATTGGCAGCCAGACTCCACGTAATGCCATCATATGATGGAGACCCGCAACCCTGTTGAGAAAATGGGTTATTTTCCAGGAACGAAGCGCTTTTAATACCGGGATAAAGAAGAACTCAATACCCAGGGTGGATTGGGCCAAGCCCTCCCGGGTTCTCTCTGCAGCGTCGCCAAATCTCAAAACGTGGTAAAAATCCCTGTGTACTTTTTCATGACTGAACCTGATCGTATCCGCCCCATAAACGGTTTTTATGATTTTTTTGCGCTGTTCCGGATTGTCATAGAGCGTCAGGGTGTAATTTTCAGCCTGATTGACCGAATCCTCTAGTAGCTTCTTGTCACTGGCAGTGATCGTTTTTCTCCTGTCATACAAGGCTCTGTCAGTACATCGGGAGAACACTGCATCGGACAGATCACCGCCCTGTTTGCCCGGTATCAAAGGTGAGAAGCTTAAGGTGGCGACTATTTTCTGATCAGCCTCCACGCGACGATTCAGATCCATCTGAAGCCCCATTTGGCGCGCACAGTGATCAATGTTCTCAATCAGTGCGCCGCACCCCATCGCCGTGGCAACCTCTGCGGGATCGAAAAAGTGACCCAACTGCTCCTGGTCAAGAGAGATCTCCAGCGAATCATCACCTATCCGGAATTTCCAGGGTTGCATATTGTCTGCGGACGGCGCCATTATCCCGGCAGTTAACAATTTCAGCATATCCTCTTTTTGCATGGCTTCAGATCCTGTTGTTTATTAGATGGCTTATATTGCGCCGAACCGATCATAACCGGCCACCGCTGCTACCCTGCACCGCCTGAACAATTTTTAGCGCCGATTATAAATCTATTTCCTATAATAACTATCAGATATGGATCAATGGGTTAACACCGGTCCGTTTCACGGCAAATTGCACACATAACCGACCAGTAGTATTTTTTCTCTTATATACTGAATGTGTAGACATTGTATATACAGGGTTCGATAGATCGATGGTATGAATGGTATTATATTGTTATCGATAGGAAGTTATTTAAAACCACCACCGATAAACGGCTGAAAAGTTTTTTACACTGATTGATAAATAACAGTCAGTTCATCTCTATATCAGAGCGCTGTGGTATGGTTTTTGGGGAGGCTATATGCAGGATGGTGTCAGATTTGCGATAACGGAAGAGGACAATCGGGCTTCCTTCAGACTGCGTTATCAGATTTATGTCAAAAGCATGGGTCGGCTCAAGGATAAAGGCGACCATGAAAAAGAGGAATTGCGGGACGAGTATGATGAATTCGCCCGTGCTGTAATCGCTATCCAGAACGGTGAACCAATCGGTACCCTGCGGCTCTTTTGGGGTGGAGATCAGCCATTTCCAGACTCACTGATCGAAGCATACAGTATTGCGCCGTTCATGGGCGTGCTGAGACAGGATCAGATCTGTATAGTCGAACGATTGATGGTGACCGAAGATCACCGGGGCAGCAATGTCACGTTGAGGATGTACAGGGAAGTCATGAATTTCGTTCTCCAGCACAAGGCGGAAATTGTCCTGTTGGATTGCGAACCCCATCATCTCAACTCTTACCTGAAACTTGGATTCAGACCGTTCACCACCCCTTATACCTATCCTGGAATTGGCCTGGTCATTCCAATGGCATTAATTGTAGGTGATTTCGAGCACCTTAAACAGATTGGGTCTCCCTTTGCTATGCTGACGAAACCTGAAGACTTGGCCTATTGTCAATCGACCGAAGCGCTGACACAAATTATTGACGACAAGTCCAATGTCCACAGCCTGACTGTTTCCAATACCGGGCAATTCCTCAACGAGATTAAATCCCTGTCACCGGAAAAACAGTTTGCTTTCAACACGACCCCGAGTCTGTTCGACTTTCTGGAAGAGGAAGAGATCGAACGCCTGATTCAGAAAAGCCACATCATCGCCTGCAAGAAAGGCAACCACATAATCGAAAAGGACAACTCGGCTAAAACCATGTTTATCCTTTTATCGGGTCACGTGGCGGTTGAGAAAAATGGCCAGATGATCGCCATGGTCTCGCCGGGCGAAGTGATCGGTGAGATTGCCTTTTTCCTGGGGGTGCCCAGAACTGCGAGCATTATCGCGGCGACTGAAGATGTAAAGGTCCTGTCCCTTGATGAGAAGGGCTTATCACGCCTACTGAAACACGAAGGACAGTTGGCCAACAAAGTTTTAATGAATCTTTGCCGCGGACTATGCTCCCGTATCCTTGCCGGTAGTGAGTCATCCGACTTCAGGGCCAATTAGGGATCTTGATAATATCCCCATTGGCAGGCCAGAGTTCAGCCATTTTTAAGGGATTTAAGCAACGCCTCCGCTTCTGACTTTTCAGCGAACTCCTCTTCTTTGCTCAACAGTTCCTGGAGCGTTTCAACCGCCAACTCCTTGTTACCTGCCGCGGCATTAATTTTCGCCTCGTGCAGACGTAGGGTTCTGTTTTCAGGATCGAGGTATCGGGCCTCCTTAATGGTCTGCAGAGCCTTATCCGGGTTCTTATTGGCCAGATAGACCATGGCGAGTGTATCCATCAATGTCACGGTGCCGGGCTTCAGCTCGTTGGCTTTTTCGGCATAAACCAGAGCCTGTTCAGGATCACCCTCTCTCAATGACCAGGCCAGATTGTTCAACACCAGCACATTGTCAGGGGAGAGTTCCAGGGCCTTTTTATAGTACCTGGCAGAGAGATCATACTTCCCCAGTTGGGTGTAGGTCTCGGCCAGGATCAGGTTTGCGGTAAAATTATCACTGTTTTTATCTGCCCATGTTTCCTGCAGACTCAGCGCCCCGTCACTGTCGCCAACTCTGAGTCTCTGCCTCGACAGCGCCAGCATGTTCTCTGTCGTTGGATAAGCCTTAAACAGCCGTTCTGCCAACACCAGGGCCTGTTGATGATCCCCTTTCAACTCCTCAAGGGCGAATTCAACCCGGATAACTTCTTCATTATCGGCAGCTGTGGTTTTCAGTATGGCCAGCTGATGCTCAATAGCGGGAATATCCTGTTTTCTGGCCAGGAGTCTGAGCAGTGCAATACGCGCAGACAGAAATTGTTCATCCTTTTCCAGTGCCTCCAACAGCGCAGTTTCGGCCTGATCAGTTTGCCCCAGGCCCATCCGGGCCTGGGCCAGCAGAAAATAACCATTTGCCCCATCGGGATCCCGTTCGATGATCTTCAGAGCTTCCCGCTCTGCAGACTCAAAGTCACCTTGTGCCAATTTCTGATTAGCGATAACGGTCATCACCGGTACTTGTCTTTTTGTCTCAAGATCGAGCGTCTCTATCAGTCCGGCCACCTGCCCCGGTTTTCCAATTTGGATAAAATGATTCGCCAGCATCGTCCGGGGTTTAACAGCCGATGGGTACAATCGGATCGCTTTCTCAAGCTTACGTACCTGTTGTTCTGTTTTACCTTCAAGCGCATCCAGTTCTGCCAGTTTAACCAGGGTTTCCAGGTTATCCGGGTGTGCGGCCAACACTTCATCCAGGTAATTCCGGGCACCGTTATAGTCCCGGTCCATTATCAGGATCGCGGCTAGATTGTGTCCTGCGTCGGTATTGCCCGGCTTCATCTTCCAGGATTGCTCCAGGGCCTTGCGGGCTGCCTTGTAATCCCGTTCCGCCAGGTAGATCATGCCGCTCAGGTTATAGGGGATCTCGCTGTCCGGTGCCCTGGACTGAAACTCGCTAACAGCCTGATGGGCGTTATCAATCTGCTTCAGCCTGAGGTAACTGAGTACACGAAATATATCGGCCCTGTGATTGCTGTCATCCTGTTTAATGGCGACATCCAGTTCTTTAAACCCGTCCTCCTCGCTGCCACTCAACAACAGGCCGGCCCCCAGGCGTATTCTGGCATCCACCGAGTCCGGATACTGCTCCACAAGATTATTTAAAAGTGCAATACCCTCCGCCGTCTTGCCCTGCATAAGTTGGGTTTTGGCCAGGATATTCAGTATCCCCTCATCCTTCTCATTGTCTTTTAAAACAGGCGTAAGCAGCCTCTCAACATTATCGTACTGATTCTTGGCATATTTGATTTCCGCCAGTAACTTTCTGTTCGGAAGGTAGTCGGGATTGATCGTAAAGTAGCGTTCCGCATGGGTTTCCGCCTGCGCCATATTGCCCTGCTGATAGTTCACATAGGCCAGGTAGAACAGGGAAAGCGGATAACGCTCCTGATCCAACAGTGCCAGATCAAAAGCTGATTTGGCATCCTCCAGTTTTTGCGATACCAGATAGACCAGACCCTGTGAGAAGGCGACACCCGGATTGCCTGGTAGTTTTTTCTTTAATATATCCAGGTCATATTGTGCCTTTTTCAGGTCATTCAGCAGAATATTGACCGTCACCCGTTTGTTGCGATCAGACAGATTCGTGGGCTGGAGGGATATGGATTTGGTATAGGCCTCCCTTGCCTCTTCCAGATGTTTCTCTTTAACTTCCAGATCTCCCAGCAGACTCCAGGCAGCGGGATAGTTATTATCAATTTCAAACGCCTTTTCCAGCTCTGCCCGGGCCTTCTCAACAGCATCCTCTCCCCGCAGATAGGCACTTGCCCTGGCAACTCGTACATAGGGAGAGTTGGCTGCCATACTCAACGCCTTTTCGGTCAGTTCCGCCGCCTCACTGGATTCGCCCCGGGTTAAATGAGCAATTCCCTTAGCCGCAAGGACTTGACCCAGCGCCAATGGATCGAGCTGGCTGGTATCGATTGCCAGGACTTCATCAATCTCTCTTAACTGGAGTTGTGCCTGGCTCAGGCTGGGGAGTACATCGTTATCATCTGCCCCCAGCTGTTTGGCTTTTTTCAACTCTTTCTCGGCGGCACCGAAGTTGCCGGCCTGCAGGTAAAGTTGCCCCAGATAGCTGCGCGCCTCACTGTTATCCGGGTTCTGCTGAAGCGCGCTTTTAAGTTCAATGAGGGCCGACTTCTGATCGCCGCTATTTAAAAACTGCCGGGCATTTTCCACATGTTGCTGATCATCAATGGGTGATCCGCAGCCGGCAACAAGCAGTGAAAGGGAGAGATAAAACACACCACTAAGAATCTTATTCATTAAACTTCCTATTTGTTCATTTAGCATGCTGAACAGATCTTCTGTCCACTATCCGGATAACTGCAATATCACAAAAAAGTTTTAATAGTCCTCTGTTTGCAGGCTATAGATCCCGGACCAACAACCCGAATGTCCACATGGTTAAAAAGATACCCATGATGCCCCATGCATCTGGTAGCGGCAACACCGGACGGAGGGTTTACTCGATCAACACCACAGATGCTATCTATCTAGGAGAAACCATACCGGGTAATCAAATGCTCCACTAAGCCCCTGCATCCCAGTTCCAGCAATCCCTGTACCCGCTCGAATCCCAGAAGGTTGCCAAAATAGGGATCCGGGATTTCAGCTGCATCACTCCCTGGCGCATACGACATGATCAATGATAGCTTGTCCCCATACTCTTCGGGACAGATCGCCTGCAGACTATGCAGATTCTCCTCATCCATGGCCAGAATGTGATCGAATCGCTGAAAATCCTCCTCGCTGATCATGCGTGCCTTCAACTTCCTGATGTTAATCCCCCCCTTATCAGCCACTTGCTGTGCACGTTTATCAGGGCGGTGACCAGGCTTGAATACATGGGTACCAGCGGAATCCACTTCGACCAGGTGATCCAGGCCCCGCATCATCAGCTCACGCTTCATCAAGCCCTCTGCCATGGGTGAGCGGCAGATATTGGCAGAGCAGACCATGAGAAGAGAGATTTTTTTCTTTTTCATATTATGATACTGGTAAGATGAAGTGCTTTGATCCTGCTTGGTCACTGTTAAATATAACATGCCTTCCGGTTCGTGCTGAGCCGTTCACGGTGGTTAACTCATGGAATAATCGCAGGGAGCCTGTGCAGATGGATGTGCACCAATCAGATAACAGGTCGCTTTTTTCATCCCCCACAACATACCCTATCCCTGATTGGCGTTGGCACAAACGGAACAAATCTTCACTATGTCTAAACCGTTGACCAGGCCGCAACAGGTAGCGCCCCAGCTACTGGTGTTCTTCCAGCGCCTGCTGGCTATCGGGATTTTGACCACCGTCACTGTTACGCTGGTGGATTTCCCCATCGCAGTCAACTGGCTGGCAGCCGGTTTTGTCCTCTATCTGCTACTGCTGTGGCGTTACCCCTGGCTCTGGTTGATTGTCCTGCCGACCCTGCTGCCGGTCCTCGACCTGACACCCGCCAGTGGGCGTATCTTCTTTGGTGAATTTGATCTGCTGGTGCTGATCACGGTGGCCGCCGGCCTGATGAGGCGAGAAGCCTGGTTCACCCCGCTGCAACTCAACCGGAAACGCTGGCTTCTCATACTCCTGCTGATTGTCTGGCAGTGTTACACCGCCCTGAAAGGGCTGCTACCTATTCAGCCGGTCGATGCCAATGCATTTACCAGTTATTACAGCCACTACAACAGCCTGAGACTGGCAAAAGGTTTTTTCTGGGCACTACTTCTGCTGCCGTTGTTGGGGCAGGCTATTAATCGGGGCAACCCGGTCGTACGGCTGTTTATCGCCGGCGTGGTCGGTGGTCTGGCAACCGATCTGATGGCGATTCTCTGGGAAAGAGCACTGTTTTCCGGCATCCTCAACTTCTCCAAGCCCTACCGGGTAACCGGCCTGTTCTCCGGCATGACGACCGGTGGAGCGCCGTTGGATGCCCACCTGATCTTCTCCCTGCCGTTTGTTGGCGCGCTATTCCTGCTGTGGCGAAACCGCTTGATTCATCTGGCCGGTTTCTGTCTGCTGCTGTTTGCGCTCTACGGTCTGGCGGTCACCTTCAGTCGTGCCGATTATGCGGCGGTGATTGTGGCTGTTTTTACCGGCCTGGCGGCCTGGATGCTGATCAGCCGTTCTGCCCCTTCCAGCCATGCTGGCAGGGGCTGGTATCTACTCGGTATCGTGGCGCTGGCGCTGCTGGTATCCACCCCATTTATCAGTGGCGAATTCATCAAACACCGCTTCAGCACGGTGAGCAGTGACCTGGCCGGACGTTTCCAACACTGGAATTCGGCAATCGACATGATGGGGAAGGATAAAGAGAGTCAACTGTTTGGTATGGGCCGCGGAGCCTTTCCAAGGAGCTACTACTGGTCCCATCCCGGTGATGACCTCCCCCCCACCATGTTGCATGCCCGGCAGGACAACAACAGTTTTCTGCGCATGGACAGGAGCAACGATAGCGGCGACCTGTTCCTGACCCAACGCTTCGAAGTAGCGGAACCGGGGCCCTACCGTCTGTCCATCAGCCTGCGACCCAGAAACGACCAAGCTACCCGACTACTGGTGGAGATTTGTGAAAGGTTGATTTACCAGTCTTACAAGACCTGCCGCTGGATGGGTATCAATACCGGTTCCGATAGCAGCCAATGGATCAATTTCAATAAAACTTTCAGTGTAAGGAACCTGGGAGTAAAACAGTGGTACGGCTCACGCCCGGTGCAGATATCCATTCTGAACCGGGGACTCACCCAGGGAGTTGATATCGATGACGTACAGATCATCACTCCCAGCGGCAAACAGCTACTACAGAACAGTACCTTTGATCAGGGCCTGGATCACTGGTTCTTCTATTCCGGTAACCATCTTGGCTGGCATATCAAAAACATCTGGGTCGATACCTTCTTTGAAGGGGGGTGGATCGGTCTTCTTATCTTCACGTTACTAATTGTCTACAGCCTGCTGGTTTCCCTTGAGCGACTGCGACACAGGGACAGTTTTCCCCTGCTCTATCTGCCCGCCCTTACCGGTTTGCTGGTGGTGGGGCTGTTTGACAGTATCCTGGACGAACCCCGGCTGACGCTGCTGCTGTTCCTCTCCACCTGGATACTGCTGGCCAGCCGCACAACGGCACTTACCCTGCTTCCAGCCCAACAGCATCCCCCGGGAATGGCAAACAAGCTGCTGCGCCACTTCCGGCGGCTCCCGCTCCTATACCAGATTTCAGCTGTTATCGTGAGCACCCTGTTATTGCTCACCCTGGGTATCTGGGGAGCCACCCAATATACCGGCATGGGCACCCGGCAACTGGCCTTGCGCCTGCTGGACAAACTGGGCCAGCGGGATGGTTATCTGGTACAGGCTATCATGCCTGACAGCTACCACAACGCACACCAACTGGTGGGGAACTTGAGACCGGCCCACCCCAGAATCCTCCTGCCGGAGCTCTCCAAATGGCAGGGGCACGGCATTTCCCAGGCCATAGAGCAGCGCCTTGCTCTCTACAGTAACTATGACAGAAAAAACTACCGCCCCTGCTCCAGCAACAGCCTGCCAGGCCTGACCAGCTGCTGGTTAAGTACCGGCGATGCTGCCACCGCAGAAAAGATTATTCACGGGCTCAGAAGTGGCTATATGCAGGTGGCGCGAAATAACGAAAACTACGGAAATGTGTGGCAATACGCCTTCGCCTACGACTTTATTCATCTCTATCCCGGCTTGAAAGAGGATGACCGCCTGGCCATCGAGGACAGGATCCGCAGCGCGCTGCGGCACGCCCTGCTGTTACTGGAGGGGAACAGCTTGTCGCTCTGGCATGGCCGGACCACGCTCTCCTCTATCGCCTGGTTGGCAGCTGTAGTGCTGGACCCGACCAACCCTGACGATCTGCTCCTGATAACCCAGGCTCAGGCCCATTTCCTGGAAACCCTCAAAGCGGTGGCCATGACGGAAGCCTGGCCGGAGGGTTATAACTACTGGATCAACAATCGGGGATTTCTCTTCACCCTGGCCGCCAACGCCTACCTGAACGGAGTGGAAGATCCGCAAAACCGCCAGCAAGTGATAGAAACCCTCAGGCGTGTGGGGTATTGGCATATCTACAACACCCGCCCCGACAACCGGGCCCATGGCCTGGGTGATGAAGGCCCCCGGGTCGATTTGAAAGATGAGACTCGACGGGTCATCGATCTGATCACCCAGGCAACAGAAGATCCGGCACTGGCCGCCTACTCCCGCTACCTGGGGGAACTCTATGGTTACGCCAGCTACTACCAGGGCTATCGTTGGGGATTTCTGCTGTTCAATGACCCCACTATCACGCCGCTACCACAATCGACCAGGAAGACCCTGAGCTTCGCCAGGGATTATCTGCCCGGTGCCACGCTGTTTGGCAAAAACGCCATGAACACGGCCTATTTCCGCTCCGGCTGGTCGCCACAGGATACTTTTATCAGCTTCCGGGCAGGTGACAGCTTTACCCATCACGGCCACTACGATGCCGGCCATTTCACTCTGTTTAAAGGTGCCCCCCTGGCCAGCAACAGTGGCACCTATGGCAGATTTTTCAGTGAGCATAGGCTCAATTACTACCTGCGAACCGTGGCGAAGAACTCCCTGCTTGTGGTACGCCCTGAAGAGAAGGTAAAACCCAACCGGTTCTTTAAGGAAAACGTGGCCGGTGGCGGACAACGGATCACACTGCCCACCGGCAGTGCCATACGCAGTACCGGTCAATGGGCAGATCAGTTACACAACGGCCTGCATCTTGAGGGGGGGCAACTGCTCGCCTATGCCGGCAACGACAGCCGTTATCACTACATCGCGGCGGACCTCACCGCCGCATATAACAATACCCAATACGACGATAACGGGCAGAACGGCAAAGTCACCGAAGCCACCCGGGAGTTGCTCTACCTGGTGAACACGGATCAGTTGATCATTCACGACAAGCTGGTCTCCACCGATCCCGACTATGCCAAGAAGTGGCTGTTGCACACCATTAATCGCCCCCGATTGGCAGATACACGGCTGTTGGCGGGAACGGAGGAGAACGGCATCCTGCAGAGTGGAGCCAGGCAGCTGCGGATAGCCAACGGCCCGGGCAGATTGCGGGTGGATACCCTCTATCCCAGGGAGAGCATCACCCGTCTGATAGGCGGCCCCGACTACCAGTACTATGTGGAAACCGATGGCGATGACAGCGAGCTGGATGGCTGGAACATGGTTGAAGGCGTAAATCGGAAACCCTGGTTTGAGGACGCCCTCTGGCGGGTGGAGATCCAACCTGCCAAACCCCGTTCGGAAGATCATTTCCTGACCGTGCTGACTCCGAGTCTGGGGGAGTTTAAAGAGGTTGACCCGGAACGGCTTGAGACCGGCTCGGAGCGTATCTATGGAGCACGCACTCAGGGTAATCTGGTCCTTTTTGTGGACGGTCGGGAACCGCAGCAGGTATCCGTTGCGACAAAGCGCGGCGATGACGCCCTCTACCTGGTCGGAATAACTCCCGGGACCCGGGTAACCCTGGTGCTCGATGGCGCGGAAACCGGTTATACCGCCGACGATGCCGGGATGGCGATCATCCCTCTCAATGACACTGCTAGAGACAATATCCGGCTCAGCTGGTAATTCAGGCCTGGTTCACCGTTTCAGCAGTTCATGTACGTACTTGACCGGAATGGCATAGCTGATGCCGGAGGGACGCTCCAGCAGGGTTTCTTTGGTATCTTTCACAAAGACACTGTTCAACACCCCCACAACCTTGCCCGATTGGGCATCGTAGACAGGACTGCCACTGTTGCCGGGATAGGCCGTGCCATCCAACTGGTACACCTCAAACCGATTGCGCATACGCATAATCTGCTTGGCTGTCAGGTCTTTGGAATTGTTTGAGGGTATAACGATGGGGGTGATGGCTGAAATAATGCCCCGATGGGTCACCGGATAAAGTCCCAGCACGGTACCGATGGGGAAACCGGTAAAAGCAATCTCCTCCCCTTCCCGGATTCTGCTCTCAGGTGCCAGGGACATAGCCGGTAAGGGGCCATTGCTGATCTCCAGCAGCACCAGATCGTGTTCCGGATCACTGTTCACGATCTTGGCCGGATGGACGGTGGCCTTACTGCCCCGCCCGCTGAATACTGCCAGGGTCTCCCGTTTGGCATGATCGATCAGTTCCGGCAATACATGATGATTCGTCACAATATGACGGCCATCTCCCACCACAAAGCCGGTGCCCCGAAACTGGGCCGATGGGCGGCGCAACGGCATCACTGTGCCCACCGAGACTATACTGGGCCGGATTCGATCAATAATATCAGGCAGGTCGGCGCTGTTTGCCCCATGGCAAAACAGGCCCAACAGGACGGCAGCGTAAAAAGCCAGGCCGTGTAATCGCATCGGTAATACCCCTTAATTTCCCATCAAGTTGATGTGTAAATGGATAATTGCCTCAATTCAGTGAGAACCTATCCCGGAGTCCTAAAATTCCACTAAAACCGGATCGGTATTCAGGGTAAACTCTGCCAACCGGGAAAGCTGGTCCGGCATGATAGGCCATTATTTGAATATTCAACAACAGCAATACCGGTAACCACTCTATCTGACGAGCCACAAGGAAAGCATCTGATGGATAACAACGTAGTCTGGCACCGACCCACCGTCACCCGTGACAGGCGAGCTCAGAACAATGGCCATAAAAGCGTCATTCTTTGGTTTACCGGTCTATCCGGGGCAGGAAAATCGACCATCGCCCATGCCCTGGAAGAGAGTCTCTACCAGCTCGGCGCAAAGACCTATGTGCTCGATGGTGACAACGTCAGACATGGCCTGTGCGGCGATCTGGGTTTCTCCGATAAGGATCGGAATGAAAATATACGACGCATCGGTGAAGTCTCAAAGCTTTTCATCGATGCCGGGGTCATCGCCCTATGTGCCTTTATTTCCCCATTTCGCGCCGATCGGCAGCGGGCGCGTGAACTGGTCGATGAAGGGGATTTTATTGAGATCCATGTGAAGTGTCCGCTGGAAGTGTGTGAGACACGCGACCCGAAAGGCCTCTACCAGAAAGCCCGGGCGGGCTTGATCAAGGGGTATACCGGTATATCGTCACCTTACGAGGAGCCGGAAAATCCCGAGATCGTCCTGGATACCAGCGTACAAAACATCAATGAATGCGTAGAACAGATTATTGATTATCTGACAAAAAAAGAGATTGTGGTCCCCGGTAATCGGAATAAATCGGTGAATGGATAAATCGATAGTGCCTGTTCACATCCATGGATCTGGTAACGGCATCACCCGCTTAAACCACTGCAGACAGCATTAATTATTTAGATTAACAGGGCCTTATGACATCGCCCCCGCCCCTTATCGCACACGTTATCCACCACCTCTGGATTGGTGGTCTGGAAAATGGCCTGATCAACCTGATCAATCGTATACCGGAACAGCGTTATCGGCACGCCATCATCTGCATGGATGATTTTTCAGACTTCCGGGACCGGCTGCAAAGGGATGATGTGCCGGTGATTGCCATGCATAAAAAACCGGGACGGGATCCAGCAACAAAGTGGCGCCTGTTCAAACTGTTCAGAGATTTAAAACCGACCATTCTCCACTCCCGCAACCTATCCGGACTGGATGCCCTGTTGCCCGCCTATCTGGCCGGTATCAAACACCGGGTTCATGGTGAACACGGCCGGGATATGGATGATCTGGATGGCAGCAACAAAAAACTGCAACTTTTGCGCCGCCTGCACCGTCCCCTGATAAACCGTTATATACCACTCTCACAAGATCTCGAGCGATACCTGACGGAAAAAATCGGCATCCATAGCTCCCGCATCAGCCAGATCTACAACGGCGTGGATACGGATAGATTCAAACCAGTACAGGGAGAGAAGCCGGACCTGCCGGTCGGCGGAAGTTTCACGCCAGCAGGCGCCATAGTCATCGGTACTGTTGGGCGCTTTCAATCGGTAAAGGATCAGATGAATCTGGCCGAAGGGTTTATCCTGCTGCTGAACAAGAATCCGGACCTGAAAAGCATCGCGCGGCTGGTGATGATCGGTGACGGCCCGCTGCGTGAACCGGTTCTGGGGAGATTGGCAGATGCGGGTTATGCGGACCTGGTCTGGGCACCCGGCGCACGGGATGATGTCAACGAGCTGCTTCCAGCGATTGATCTGTTTGTTCTCCCCTCTCTGGCGGAAGGAATATCTAACACCCTGCTGGAGGCCATGTCATGCGGATTACCCGTCATAGCCACGGCAGTGGGCGGAAACCCGGAACTGGTGGTGGACGGGGTAACAGGCACCCTGATACCACCCGCGGACAGCCCTGCTCTGGCCGACGCGCTGGCGCTTTATCTGCGTAATCCGGCACTCCTGGAATCCCATGGGGCAGCAGCGCGGCAACGGGTCGAGGAGAAATTCAGCATCAAAGCTATGGTGGAGCGATACATGGGGGTTTACGACGACCTGCTGATGAGACCATAAACCGGCAGCAACTCTACACTGCTAACATTACGATCTTACCTATTGGCGATGGATTGTTTGGCCGCCTGATACTTTTCCATTACAAAACGGCCGATTTCGGATTGCCCGATAATGCCCACAATTTTTTCAGCAGTGTCAGAATCAATCGTGGTCTCCCACTTATCGATATTGGCGAGTGGATTCTTCATGACCGAAAAGTAGCCCGACTCCCCATCCGTCCTGGAAAGCGTTGCAATAAACTGTTGCATCTGGCTATCAAAAGGGACTCCCATGAACTGACAAAGCGCCTCAACCCGGTCAGGCATGTTTACACACAGATCCTCGTATGAAATAAGCATATAGTTCGGGCTGTCCGAGAGTTCCCGGAAACTCTTGTCATTTTGTACCATCCAGATATAAGCGCTCTGCTCTTCAAACGTGGCGGTTGATATCGTCTCGATATCGATTGAAAAATTCCGCGCATTGGACATTTTAGATACCGAGTTTATGAACAGATCCTGCCCCATTTTATTCTGTTCGATACCCCGCAGTTGGGAGGCAATAATCGCGCCGGGATGCCTTACAATATGGATAAATTTCATCTCGGGCAGAGCCTGTGCGAACATCGGCACCCTGCCCAGGGAGTTGACGGATTTTATTACAGTTGTGTAATTGTTATCCTTGGCTAAATCGGGAATCGGCAAATTCAGACCGGCTTTCTCCGCAAGGGTGGCTGCAGGAATAAGAAATCGACGCAACAGCGTGCCGGAGGGTTTTCGAAACCTTTTCTCAAACCAGGGTTTTTTTCCATTTACAAAAGCAGACCGATCATTGCGTAGTTGCTCCAGGTAACGGCGGGAAGCGTCTGCATACTCCTGATACTGCTCTGCTTCAGGAAGGAAGGGAATATCACTATTGGGTGAAGTCTTATCGGGCTCATGTCGATAGATAACCGAGCGGGAAGAGTCGATCAGTTTGGCCAGTAGTGTGGTGCCAGACCGGCCCGATCCATATGCAAAAATTATTCGATCCATTATCGTATTTACTTCCCTGGTTTAAACAGACAGATTACAAACTGAATGATCCAAGTACCTGTTGATACGGGACTGCCGACCAAACTCTCATTTGACCTTGGTGGATATGTTACCAATTTTCAGCCGTTCAATCTTGAGTACGCTATCAATATTATTCGAATTCAACTTCACCCCCACCGGTGTTTCCAGGTTTTTTTGACACCATCCCGGCACCATGCTGGCCAGCATCAGACTGCCCACATTCTGCTTATAATGGGCCGGCTCCCAAAACCACTTCAGTTCATCCGCTGCTGTAGCTGAGGCAGGAGCGGGCTCCGAGTTATACGGGGTAATGATAGAGAAGTCCCATAGTGGAGCATGATGTTGATCCGCAATCGCCAGCAATCGCAATTTCCACTGCTCGAACTGTTCCCATAACCCTTTGCTATGGATAGCCCGAAGGTACTCCACATGATAGGGATTAATAAAGAGATAAACCTGGGTTTTCTGTTTATCAACGCTATTCAACAGATACGCCAGACTCCTGAACTGCTTTGAACTGTTCCCGGCCTCCCCAAGAACAGATTGTCCCGGCCTTGAAAATCGCCTCTCAATCTCCCCCATCTTCTGCTGAAACAGGACCTGCTGCCCTTCATTCCGAATAATCGGTACATAATCTTTTGCCGGATTGAAACCGTTCTCCAAACGGTTGGAACTGTATTGATTACCCTGCTGCAGGATCGTCATCAAGGAATCGGAGGTGGTATCCAGCGAGATCAGCGTCTCCAGGTAGGTTTTCAGGGTATTGACACGGTAATGCCGATTCTCCTCACCGGCGGCAGTAACCACCAAGTTGGATTCATAGGTCTGCTGTGCTGGTGGCCATTGTCCCGGTTCCGGAGCCTTGTGTCGGGTTGAAAGAAAGTCAGAAAAATCGACTCCCCAGAGAATCAGGCGGACATCACTGTTGTAAATTGCATGCTGTATCGACCGCGCCTGCCGATAGACACCTACTCCAGGCAGGCCAAGATTGTAGACCGGCCTGAAACTATCCGGCCAACAGGCATGTGCCGGATCCATACCCATCTCCGGTCTTGAGTTTCCGGCAATAAGGGTTTTCGGTTGGTAGCGTCTCACTTGATAGGGTTTGCTTAAACGCAGATGGGTTGCCGCAGCAGGTTTTATTTTTGACAACCCTTCAACGCGGCTGGTTCCGAACAGCCCGTAGGGATCGATAAGATAGTTCAGGCCCCCAAAAGCCAGTATGAGCAGCAGAAACACAATGGAGAAACGCTTCAGATAACTGGAATGGGTTTTATTAATCATGTTCAAAACTGAAAATAGAGAAACTCTGAAACGGAGGTAAGGGCCAGCACACCCAGTGCCGCAATCAGTGCAGTCATGACTGCCCAGGCTCCGCTAGGACTCCACTTGAAGGGCAGCAGGGTTCTGATGGAATGGGCCGCCGATTCCGGATGGTGGTAAGGAGCCAAGGCCGGTTCGAAGCGGGACATGATCTGCTGAGTATTGGGAAACAGTATCGCCGCCAGCATCAACAGGACGACCCAGCCCCAGGTCAAGATAAACTGGGTACCACCACCCAGGTAGGCTCCGATTCCCCAGGACTGCAATTGCTGACCTATGCCACCCAGTCTGGCCATAATGGCGTTGGGTAGTTCAACACCGTTTAATCCAGCCATCCCTTCCAGAATGGTGATTGCTGAAGAGAAACTGGTCGCCCTGAAGAACACCCAGCCAACAACGACCGCCACAAAAGTAAGCAGCCACGCAGCCAGTTTGCCAACCGGGGAGCCGGGTCGACTATCACCGAATATCAACGCCCTACCCCGATGCCAGGCATGGTTCACTATCAGATAGAAACCGTGCAGCGCCCCCCAGGCGACAAAAGTCCAGCCAGCCCCATGCCACAGACCACCCAGCAGCATTGTGAGAAAAAGATTTCTGTACCGATTGAACGGCCCCCGTTTGTTCCCGCCCAACGGTATATAGAGATAGTCTCGAAGAAAACGGGACAGGGTCATGTGCCAGCGTCGCCAGAATTCCACAATACTGGTCGCTTTGTAGGGCGAGTGAAAATTCAATGGCAACTTGATACCAAACATCCTTGCCGCACCGATGGCCATATCGGAGTAGCCAGAGAAATCGAAGTAGAGTTGCATGGTATACGCCAACGCACCGCCCCAGGCGACCAGCAGGGATAACTCCCCCCCGCCTTCAGCAGCGGAAAATACTGGGCTGGCGTAGAGTGCCGCGTTATCCGCCAGCACACTCTTTTTGAATAAACCGATAGCAAATATGGTTATCCCGATGGAGATATTCTCTGCAATCTTTCTGGACGAGGGACCATTCAGGAATTGGGGCAACATCTCCTTGTGATGGACAATGGGTCCCGCGATCAACTGGGGGAAAAAGGTTACAAACAGGGCATAGTGGATAAATCGATATTCCCGGGTAATCCCACGATAGGCATCCACCAGATAGGCTATCTGCTGGAAGGTAAAGAATGAGATGGCGAGCGGCAGGATGATGGACTCCAGATTAAAATCGGTACCCGCTATCGCATTGATGTTCTGGACAAAAAAACCGGCGTACTTGTAGTAGCCCAGGGTCACCAGGTTAAGCGTGACCCCCAATCCCAGAATCCAGCGACGTTGGGGAGTAGAGTAAGCCTGTGCTGCTCCCAGCAACCTGCCGAACAGGTAGTTGAACAGCATTGAGGCGACAATCAACCCCAGATAGGCCGGGTTCCACCAGCCGTAAAAGAACAGAGAGGCGGCCACCAGCCAAAGTATTGAATACTCCTGATCTCTCCTGGATAAAATCAGGAATACCGCCAGTGTCAGCGGTAAAAACAGAAAAATAAACTGGTGGGAATTAAAAAGCACCTTTTCTTCCGTGATCAAATTTTTGAGAGGGTAGCATACCTGGAAAACCACCCTATAGTGCCGACAACTATTATTGTCCCAGCCAAGACATTACAATATCCCCCCAATATAGAGCAATGTGATCAAATCCATCAGAATACCGTTCAGCACAAAGGGTAAAAGAGACCGGGATGTCAGTACTACTTCATCAGTTGATCGACACCGCTGCCGAAAATTCGCCGGAGCGGATAGCGTTGGTTCACAAAAAAGCGGAATTCAGTTACGCCTCACTCCAAGCACAGGTCCGCGATGTCGCATTTGGGCTCCTGTCACTGGATCTGGCACCCTCTGAACGGGTAGCAGTTTATCTACCGAAACAACCGGAAACCGTCTTCGCTCTGTTCGGAGCCGCCCAGGCCGGTGGTGTATTCGTACCCATCAATCCCCTGCTGAAACCGCAACAGGTAGCCTACATTCTCAAGGACTGCAATGTCCGTGTACTGATTACGTCCGTAGACCGCCTGAACCAGTTAGCCGAGGTCCTGCCAGATTGTCACGATCTGCGCAGCATCGTGGTAACGGGGAACCCGGAAAGCAAGCGTCCATCCATCAAGGCGCTGAATATCGTGCACTGGAAGGAGGCATTTCCTCCGCTGGACGGAGAACAGCCCCCGGTTCATCGCCGTATCGACACCGATATGGCGGCCATACTTTACACCTCGGGGAGCACCGGTAATCCGAAGGGGGTGGTACTGTCCCACCGCAACATGGTGGCGGGTGCCGAGAGCGTCGCCGAGTATCTGACCAACCAACCCGAAGACCGTCTGCTGGCGGTTCTGCCCTTCAGCTTTGACTATGGCTTCAGCCAGATGACCACCGCCTTCAGTGTCGGTGCCTCAGTAGTACTGATGGACTACCTGTTGCCTCGCGACGTGATCCGGGCCGTGGAGCGCTACGGAATCACCGGGCTGGCAGCAGTACCACCGCTATGGAACCAACTGGCCCAGTTGGAGTGGCCGGAAGCTGCAGTGAAATCACTGCGCTATATCACCAATTCCGGCGGCGCCATGCCCAGGGCAACCACCGAAAAACTGCGGCAATCACTGCCGGACACTGAGATCTACCTGATGTACGGGTTGACCGAAGCGTTCCGCTCCACCTACCTGCCCCCGGACCAGGTCGATGTACGCCCGGAATCGATGGGCAAGGCGATCCCCAATGCGGAGATCCTGGTAGTCCGGGAAGATGGCTCCGAATGTGCTCCGGGGGAACCGGGCGAACTGGTCCACCGGGGTGCGCTGGTTGCCATGGGCTACTGGAATGATCCGGAGAAGACCGCCGAGCGTTTCAAGCCCTGCCCAGTCCAGTTGAGCGAGATACCGCTGACTGAAATCGCCGTCTGGTCCGGTGATCAGGTCAAAAAAGACGAGGAAGGTTATCTCTATTTCATCAGCCGTAAAGATGAGATGATCAAAACCTCCGGTTACCGGGTCAGCCCGACCGAAGTGGAAGAGGTGATCTACGGCTCAAAGCTGGTCAGTGAGGCGGCAGCACTGGGCATACCCCATCCTGCACTGGGCGAAGCGATCCTGCTACTGGTTACCGGTGTTGGGAGTGAAACTGAAGAGACCATTCTTCAACAATGTCGTAAGGCATTACCCAATTTCATGGTGCCACAGGCCGTAGTGATTCGGGAAAGCCTGCCGAGAAACCAGAATGGTAAAATCGACAGAAAATCCCTTGCCCAACAGTATCGTGAGCTGTTCCAGGAGAGCGCATCAAAATGAAGCCTACCCCCAGACACGAAAAAATGACGCAATATCCGGTGGTGGATAATGAACTTCAGATAGGTGGCATCCCCCTGACCAGGCTCGCTGCACGGGTAGGCCAGACCCCCTTCTACGCCTATGACCGACGACTCATCACAGAGAGGATCTCTGCACTTAGGGAAACACTTCCCGCTGCCATTCATCTGCACTACGCCATCAAAGCCAACTCCATGCCGGCGGTCGTGCAACATCTGTCCGGCCTGACCGATGGCCTGGATGTGGCCTCTCTGGGAGAGATGAAGACCGCACTGGACACGGGAGTCAATCCGGAAAATATCAGCTTTGCGGGGCCAGGCAAAACAGACAAGGAGTTAACAGCGGCAGTCGCTGCGGGTGTCATCATCAATATGGAATCAGCCGGTGAGATGGAGCGTATTGCCAACATCGGTAACACCCTGTCTATTCGCCCGCGAGTATCTGTGCGGGTCAATCCGGACTTTGAGCTCAAGACCTCCGGTATGAAAATGAGCGGCGGCCCGAAGCCCTTCGGTATTGATGCCGAACAGGTGCCCGGGGTACTGAAAAGGATCGGACAACTGGAACTGAATTTCAGGGGTTTCCATATCTTCAGCGGATCGCAGAACCTGCGTCCCGAAGCACTGATCGAGGCGCAAACCAACACCTTTGAGCTGGCCTGTCGCCTGGCCGATGCTGCTCCTTCCCCCATCCAATGGCTGAATATTGGCGGCGGTTTCGGCATCCCCTATTTTCCGGGAGAAAAAACACTCGATCTGACTCCGGTAGCAGACAACCTGAATACCCTGCTGGATAAGTACAGGCCAAAACTTCCACAGGCGGAGATTGTCATTGAACTGGGCCGCTATCTGGTTGGAGAGGCCGGCATCTATGTCAGCAAGGTAGTGGACAAAAAGATCTCCCGGGAAGAGACCTTTGTGGTTACCGATGGTGGGCTGCATCACCACCTGGCCGCCTCAGGAAACTTCGGCCAGGTGATTCGCAAGAATTACCCGGTCTGCGTGGGTAATCGGGTTGTATCGGATAAAATGGAAACAGTGAATGTCGTCGGGCCACTCTGCACACCGCTGGATATCCTGGCCAACAAAATGGAGCTTCCGGTGATGGAAACGGGCGACCTGGTGGTGATTTTTCAATCGGGTGCCTATGGATTACGTGCCAGTCCACAGGATTTTCTCAGCCACCCCGCACCGATAGAGGTACTGGTGTAGAAGATAGACCGGCCAGGCAATTGCCAATCCATCCTGAACCGGAGCCATTATCTGGAAGGCCTGTCCGGTAGCTGATTGGGCCCCAACCCAGCCGCTTTTCGACTGCTATAAAACCGGTTCCCATCCGACAGATCCGGCACATGGTCTTCCCCATCAAACTGGAATCGACCGGTCGATTCCACAATCCGGTTTCCGGTCACCACTATTTTTTCAATCGGTGCCCGCCAGGTAAAAAACCGGTTAAAACCATAATTAAAGGCGGGCTCATCTTTTGATTCGTCCCGGTCAAAGATAATCCAGTTATTAGTGATGGAGACATTGGAAGGCCTCACGCTACCACCGCAGTTTTTCGCTTCGGTACCCACACTGATCAGGTCGATATTGTCCGTCATTTCACCCTGCTGAAGAACGCTTTCGTGTACCGACAGATGCCCCCCGCAGGGAAAGTCAATCAGGCGCGAGTGGCGACCATCCAGTCCGGCAATCACTGAATTGACGATCTCTGTCTCCGCCGCACGGCTCTTGAACAGGTGCCCCTTGCCGAAAGAGCGTCTGACTATGGAGTTTTTCATCACCACCTTGTCGATATCACCGGCGTAAAAACCGTGTCCCAGGGTTCGTGATCGGTCATTAAGACCACTGTTCTGTATCAGGACGTTATTGAGTTCAATAACACCACCCCTGTTATCTGTAATTATCCCGATCACGGTGTTGTTAATCGTGGAATTTTCTACCGTGAGATTAAACTTTTTACCCTCTGCCTTGATACCGGCACAATTTCCACCCAGGCAGTCAGCAGCTATTCCATCGGCGTTGAGATTCACTATTTTGACCTGGCATCCGTTACAGGAGACGTTTACAATCCCTTTTCGTTTGGCGACGCCACGGATAGAGACACCCTTCAAATCCACTGTCATGGATCTGTTGATAAAAAGTCCCTGACCATAAATACCTGCCGGTACTTTCAGCACGCCGCCAGTCACGGTTTTTTTAACCAGCTCACCAAGATTGTGGGGGGCATAGTTAACCGGCTTCATATGTTTCGGGTGCTTGTATATCCACACACCGGTCACGTGGGATGATATACCCGCATACAGATCATAATTTTTCAGGTAAACCCACTTGCCATAGACCCGCGCATCGCCCTGCTGGGGCCCCTGTTTCATCCAATTATAGTGTCGCCAACCGGGGATTTCGGCATCGGGGTTGAACATAAATATATTCCAGCGACCATCCCATGAGACCAGTTCACCGTCCCGGTTTATTGCTATGGATTTGCCATGGGGAATAATCTGCTTATAGGTATTTATGAGTCGGCCGGTAGAGGCATCAAACTGCAACAGCGATTTCCTCTGAATGGACCAGATCTGATTACGTTTCTCATCATAAGCTTTAAGTCCATCCCCCCAGTCCGCCTGCCCGGTCAAAGATTTAGCGCTGTTAATATCGCCGTTCAGCGGATCGTAGACGACGGTTCTGTTCTTTGAGCCAAACAGGATGCTGCCATCCTTCAATTCAGCAGATACCGGGTAACTCTGATGTACATTCTTCTGTTTCAGTTGCTCATAACTAAACACTTTTCGCCATGTCAGCGGTGCAAGTCCGTGCCGCTCGTCGGTTTCCGACGGATTGAATTCGTACCAACCAAATCCGACTCTTCTGCTACCACGGACCAATGGATCATTTTCATACTTGTTTTCTTTA
Organism: Sedimenticola thiotaurini; assembly: GCF_001007875.1. NCBI lineage: Bacteria > Pseudomonadati > Pseudomonadota > Gammaproteobacteria > Chromatiales > Sedimenticolaceae > Sedimenticola > Sedimenticola thiotaurini. The sequence continues at coordinate 961,817 of NZ_CP011412.1, forward strand.
TCCTCTAAACATGATCCATTAGCCGCACCATAGGTATAGAGAAACATGGTTCTGGTTTTTTTACTGAATATCAGCCCATCATAGGTATGGGAGCTGCCGGGTACCTTATCGGGATCGGGCATCCAGCAAAGCCGCCGCCAGGGCTTGTTCTTTCTCGCTTTGGCATCGAGCAGGACATAGAGTTGATTCAAAGGAGATGGGTCGGTCAATCGTTTCCATTTACCCTGTTTCAGATCGAACCGGTAAACTTCATTGCCACCATAATCCGCATGCCCTCCCCCAAAAAAATAGAGATACAGATTCTCTTCATCAAAAGCCGCACTGTTCCAGGCAGTCAGTATCGACTTCCCACCAGTTCTCATGCGGATTCTTTTATCCAGTTTTTCGGGCCACACAGAAGAGATTGATGGGTGTTTGTCATTAACCCTGATCTCGCACCAACCACCGGACTGTTTTTTCAGTTTCTCTGCACAATCATCCAGATTTTTGCCCCTGATCGGTGCAGGCAGATTCAGTTCCGCTGCGGTTACCAGTTGTGACACCGCTAATAGAGAACAGATGAGCAGAACGGGAAGGCCGTGACTGACAATTTTCCCCAAAACACTGCTGAACTTCAGTCCATCCTTTCTGCCAAACACAGTTTTTCCCATAACACACTCCATGTAATTACCGATTGTCCAAACCACTATCTGACAACACAGTCTGGAATTCGCTGATATTGATGCTTGGATGAGATCACCCGACATTTTTCGAGTTCGAGGTTTCATGCCACCTGAAAAAACGGTGATTCAGATCATAACGAAATTTGCCGGCATCCATGCCTGGGCGATTGAGTCCGGTCGACCACCACACCTGAGTTCAGACAGTTTAACAGCGTGCAACCAATCACTAAGCCTAGCATAGATATGTTGACCGGGTTGGTGCAGTGATACTGAGATGGCAGTGTGTTCTACGCCCTGATAGCACACTCGTTACTCGGTGTTGATCCGCAATTCACCACTCATCCAACCAGGATATGGTTCGCCCGATGGTCAGATCCAACCACTCATGGCGGGAAAAGGTGTGATCTGAAGCATCCAGATCAAACCGCTTAAATCGTGACTGACCCAGTAATCGCCGGAATCCCCGCGATGCCTTGGTTGCATCCTTAAACTCTGCCGCAGTGAGATCATTCCCGCTCAGGATAAGCAGGACCTGGCCATTGAAATCCCCCAGGGAGTTTTCCAGCCGGACTGCCAAACCGGGAGCAGAGGATACTGGAACGCTGTTCTCCTGTTCCGCACCTGCCGCCGCCTTCACATTGCTCTGGAGCGAACTGACCGATTTGGCAATATTCAACTCACCGCGTAACACTTTTTTCCAGAATCCCAAGGAGAGGATGCGCTTGATATAGTAGTGTTTCAAAAACGCCTTTGCCTCCCCTTCCTCGCTTCTGACCCAGGGATTTGCCAGCGCTAAACCTTTCACCCTGGGATCACCGGGTGCATAAAAAGCGGCCGCGGTAGCCGCATCACATAATCCCCAGATAACCACTTCTTCCACATTTGGCAGATGGTCCTGCAGACTATCTACAGCCGCCCGGATGTCATCCTGGATATTATCAAAACCGGTATAATCGCCTTCGCTATCACCCATACCCCGGTAATCGAAACGCAAAACAGGGTACCCGGAGTCCGCCACCGCTCTTGCCAGCAACACAAACTCCCGGTGGCTACCGGCCCGATACTGGGGACCACCCACTACCACCAGCAAGGCGCGCCTGCGTTTTGATGAGGGATTGTGCAGAACGGCAACCAGGCGTGAACCGGCGCATTCGAAGGTCAGTGGTGTTTCAACATCGCTGACAGTTTCCCAGTCGACAGACAACTGGCTATCCGCAGTCTCATCAACGTCCTGGGACAACAGAGTCGTTGTACGGTCAATAAGTTGGGTTGCAATGGCGAGCTCCTGGGTGGTCCAGAAAGGTTCTCCAGCAACAGCTTCCGCATGCACCGAGCAGCCGGCCTCCTGCCAGCTGGAGACGAGCTTTTTTGATTGCAGGTTTAGCGGCTTCCCTTCTGCTGACACCACTTCCAGCCAATGAACAGGGGTCTTAGTCAGCAGATCAACCGGCATGTCCTGCAGTGTAACCGCCGACAGTTGTGTATAGAGCGCTGGAGAAAGGCCATATCCCGCCACTTCCAGAATCTCCCCAGTGGACAGGATCTGCTTCAGCTCGGTCATACTCTCGCCATTCGCTGCCATCATCCCGGCCGCCAACCGAAGCCTGAGAAACTGGGTCATCGCCTGGTTTCCATTGATTACCGGCTGCCAGAGCAGTAATCGATTGACCAGTTCCGGTGCCTCCTTCAGCACATCCACAGCAAGCAAGGCACCCACTCGTAATCCCCACAGAGTAATATCGGTTGCACCCAGCTTTTTGAGTTGTTGCAACAGGAACTGAACATCCTGTTTCCAGCACGACCAGTCCGCATCGCTGAAATCACCTTCGCTCTCCCCTGTGCCGAACAGGTCCGCTACCAGAACGCCATAGCCTTGCAGGGCCAGTTGCCTGGCCTGCCAACTGACCATGTGACGCGACTTGTTCATCTCCTCAGCCAAGGCGGGCAGGTGCAGTACCCAACGATTCGGCAGATGATCCCCCGGCGGCAAGTACCTGATGCTAAACAACCGGCCTGTCGGTCCCTGAAGAAACTCCGGATACATCAGTAATTGTTCCTTCAACTGGAAACCTTTTCTGCGACAAATTGATGAAGTGAACCAACGGTCTCGAAAATTTCCGCACTGACTTCATCATCATCCACGACGATGCCGTAGTTATCCTCAATAGCGGTAATCAGGGAGACCACGGCCATGGAGTCAAACTCGGGCACACTTCCCAGCAACTGGGTTGCACTGTCAAAACTATCAATACTGTCCCCGATCTGCAGGACCGATCCGATTATCTCCTTGATATCTTCAATAGCTACCATCGGAATTCTCCATTTTTTATATATAATTCAGTTAGTTAATTACCACTTCACCAAGCCGCATCTTAAACCCGTAGTGGCCGGACAGGCATTTTACAATCGTTCTGCACCTATCTCTATCACAGTGGGTCGATTTGCAGGTAATTATATGATTCAACTATACTCATCAGATCATTCACCCGAATAAAAACTCCCACTCAAAGCAACCCCCGACATGGATGTAGAACGTAATCCTGGCATTACCCCGACGGCGACCGAAACAACAACTACGCTTATTCCCGGATCCGTTCCCCTTTCTCTGGGTTCTTTCCTGGGAGGGCGCAGCGGAAGTCACAACATCCTGGACACCGAAAAGATTGTCTATTTGACCAGTGGACGAATGGCAATCGCCCAGGCATTGCGGCTATGTCAGATCTCCGAGGGGGACGAAGTGCTGGTACCCGCTTATCACTGCAGTTCGATGATTGCACCGGTCAAGCACTCTGGCGCGAAAGCCGTTTTTTATCGAATTCACCCGGATATGAGTATTGATCTGGAAGATATTGACAAGAAGCTGAACAGTAATACCAGGCTTCTTCTGGTGGCCCATTATTTTGGTTTTCCGCAACCGATCGATCGCCTGCAGCAGTTTTGCACAGACAAGGGCATCACACTGCTGGAGGATTGTGCACACGCACTGTTCAGCAGGTACCAGGATAGACCTCTCGGCAGCTTCGGTGCCTACGCTGCCGGTAGCCTGATGAAGTTTTTCCCGGTCAATGATGGTGGTTTTCTGACAGCCAACTCCAGCCATCCCATCCAGTTACAGACCGAGTCCGGCGGAAGAGCATTTGAACTGCGCAGTGTGCTCAATACACTGGAAAAGTCCTTCATATACAACCGTCTAAAATTACTTGAGCTACTGCTCTGGATTCCACTTAGATTAAAAAGCCTACTTTGGAAATGGTTAAAATCACGCCAGGGAGAGGGTTATACCGAGAGTGCTCCGGCCGCTTCCGATGGTGGCTTTGATTTTGAACCTCGCTGGATCGACACACGCATATCCTTATTTTCTCTAAAAATAACCCGGTTGGTCTCCACCAACCGCATCATTGAAAAACGCATAAAAAACTACCAGTGGCTCTCCGACGCATTATCCGATCTGCCAGGCTGTCAGAGGCTTTATCCAAAACTACCTGAAGGGGTTGTCCCCTACGTCTTCCCTTTGATCGTGGACCGGGTTGATCCAGCCTTCATTAACTTGCGCATGAGAGGTATTCCCCTGCTCAGGTGGGAGTTTCTGGACGATGAAGTCGATGCAGCTACCTGCGCGAACAGCCACCACTACAGCCGCCATCTGGTACAGATACCCTGCCACCAGGAACTGCGCCAGGGTGAGTTGGAATGGATGGTGGACAATATTCGCCAGGAGTTTTCTGGTAACGATGAACCGTGATTTCGGCCTTTAACGACTATACTCTCCCCTTTCAACAACAAGGAACAGATACATGACTTGGCAACTGCATTCTGCCAGCGAATTCGGGAATTACCGTGAACAGTGGGATGAACTCAATCTTCGGGGCTCAAACAGCCCGGTGCTCAATGCCGCCTTTATCATCCATTCCCTGGAAGAATTGGCCAGTGGCAAAGAGATGTTGGCTGTACATAAGGAAGCAGGCGCTATCGACGCCATGGCGGTTCTGCGCAAATCCAAATTCGGTGTTTGGGATACATTCCAACCATCCCAAGCCCCTCTTGGTGCCTGGATCAATAACTCAGATAACGACCTACAGGATCTTCTGAAGAGTCTTTCATCTGCTCTTCCGGGAATTGTTCTGAAATTGGGCCTGACCCAGCAGGACCCGGCTATTTATCCCCGTCCCGCAGATCAAGGTCCCATATCGACTATGGACTATATTGAAACTGCATCGGTCGACACCACCGGCACTTTTGACGATTATTGGGCCTCCAGGGGAAAAAATCTTCGCCATAACTTGAAACGCCAGAGAAATCGTCTAAAAAAAGAGGGTGTTGAGCCCAGTCTCAAGACAATAAGGGACCCTGAGCAGGTTCGGGCAGCCGTTGAAGCTTACGGTAAGTTGGAAAGTGCTGGCTGGAAAGGACAAGAAGGCACGGCTATCGAGATCAACAACCCACAGGGAAAGTTCTATGTAGCACTTCTGGAGGATTTTTGTAATAAGGAACAGGGGTGCATTTACCAGTATTTCTACAACGATGATCTGGTCGCCAGTGATCTCTGTATCGAACAGGCTGGCGTCCTGGTTATATTAAAAACAACCTATAATGAAAGCATATCGACCAGTTCTCCGGCATTCCTGATGCGACAGGACAGTTTCCAGGAGATATTCGATAGCGAAAGAATCAAGACCATAGAGTTCTATGGCAAGATGATGGAGTGGCACACCAAGTGGAGCCATGACAGCAGGATAATTTATCACCTGAATTTGAAAAAATTCTGAACTCATCCGGCAGGGAGCCCATGTATAGCCTGATTCATCACCCAGATTCAAATATACGCCAAGCCTTCCTGTCCGGATATGAGAAAATCCAGTCCCCGTGCCCGGAATGCCAGAAACAGCATTTAACTGTTCAGGAGACACTGATTGCCTGGGAATCAGCACCGCATATTCCTGTGCACACCCATCAGGATGAAAGTGGTGTACATGTATGGATACTTGGTCATATCGAGGGCCTGGATAAAGAATTAAGTCCGGCTGTATTTCTTCTTGAACGCTACGGGAAAAAGGTTATGAAGGTTGTACTGGCCACTCCGGCTTCTTTGTATTTGTGCTTCACGACAATGATAAGCTGATTGCAGGCACTGACCAACTAGATCTGCTCTCGGTTTACTTCTATCAAACTGATCATTATTTGGTATCGGGAAGTTCGCCGATAACCTCTCAGTTTTTCCTTAATATGAACCCGCGGAGATAAAAAATGATTGTGCACGCTCCTAAAATAAAAAAAGACAAACTATTTACTACGATATCAGTAGATCTTCAATGGGAGAATCACGATCAAAAAAATGACACTGTAATATTTAATATTCCTGCTGACTACGTCGCTGATGAGATATCGATAAACACTGCATTAGCCATCGCCCTTAGTTTGCCGGCACTACACAAAGGCGAAAATCGTTTAAAGCTACCAGTTCCAATAGATCCTGCTACATTAAACGGCATACTATACGTACTGGCTCAACAATCAGGATGGTTTGGTTACAATCATAAAGAGTTCACTATTGAAGCCGATACACATAACTTAGCCGTTACCAAAAAAAGAGCACCCCGTGCAGGAAGCTTTTTTTCAGGCGGGGTTGATTCTTTTTGGACATTAAAGCGCAATCATACTACCTTACCACTTGAGCATCCCCTACGAATTAGGGATATCATTTTTGTCTTTGGTTTTGATATAGGATGGAAAGAAAACCAACCAGGTAACACCAACCTGTATGATGACACGACTGAACTGTTTAAGGATTTCTGTCTTAATAACAACCTAAATGTTATTAATATACGGACCAACATACGCCATATTTTTGATGATTCTAATTTTTGGGCAGCTCGATGGCATGGAATGGTACTATCTTCGATTAGTTACTTATTATCTAACAAGCTCACAGATATTTTTATTCCAGCGACAAACGACCTATGGCATCCGGACGCATGGGGGACATCACCTCTAATCGAACCCTATCTTTCCAACCAAGATATCCACTTATATCATGATGGAGCCGATCATACTCGACTAGATAAAGTAAAATTTATTGCAAGATGGCCAGATGAATTAAAACCGCTTCGCATATGCACGAAAACAGATGATATTCCAGATGGTTTTTTAAACTGTGGAAAGTGTGAGAAGTGCTTACGTACGAAATTAGAGCTTATTGCATCAGGCATTGATCCTGACACTATAGGAAGCTTCTCTGTTCCAGGGATTGATCTTGAAAGACTTCATAAGATCTCCCCATCCACCTTATATTTAGCGAGCGAATATGAGGAACTACTTGATCCATTAAATGCATTAAATAGAACTGATTTAACCATCCCTATAGAAAGCATAATTGAAAAATGGACTAAATGGTCTGATTGGAAAAATGAAAAGACAACTACTGGCCTTCTAAAACAACTGATTAGAAAGTTCCTGAAATCTTGGCCACCTACCCCAAATCCTCAACCCATGAAGATCAAATAAATCCTATGAAATTCTGACCCGCTTTACCAGGAAAATGTCACATGAAGCAATTACTCAATGCGGCAAAATGGATTATATTTGAAATGCTCAATAGTTTTTCCGATAGAATACATCAATACGTCGCCACTCCAAATATTATTGATCCAAAACATCATGTAGAAAAAAAACAGAATATCATATGGATATTCTGCTCTACGATCGGAGAACTGAATGCCTGCTTACCATTTATTAAGTCATTGGAAAAAGACTACCAACTGATATTAATAACTGATCATGATTGCTACGCAGAGAGCTACCAGTACAGTTTTCCACAAGCATACGTTATAGAATTGACAGGCCGCGTATCCGATGCTCGCATCCTGGCAAAGCGATTACCTCCTCGACAGTTCGTGCTATGTGAAATTCCCGCTCTACCGTCTGAAGCGCCCTGTCGCCTTTCTTACGGTCTGCTTCGAGAAGCCCAAAGAGCTGGTGCCCATGTACACCTAGTCAATGCTTGGCTTTATGGCTACAAACCTGCGTGCCGTATGGATAGACTTGAGCTTAGGCTATTTCAGTACGATTTCCTCAATACTTTTAAAACAATAGGCGTACAGAATGAGAATATTAAGTCCTCGCTGATAAAAGCTGGCGCAAAAACAGAACGCATCTATGTAGCGGGTAACATGAAGTTTGATGCGATCAAGGATGTTGAGTCCATCCCCATCGAGAATAGCTCTAGAGAGTTTCTTTCAAATCTAGTGAAAAAGCAGTCCCTCGTTGTTGTCGCTGGTTGTCTAGCTGACATTAATGAATGTTTTGTTCTGTTTGATGCAATCGCTAATATCTGGAATACACGCCCGGACATCCGTTTCATCATTGCACCCCGTCACCCAGAAAACGCTCAGTTCATGCGTGCTTTGACAGATAGGCTTGATCAATCCGGATTGCCTTATAGACTGAAAACAGAACTTGATGGCAGCACACTGGATAAGAATAATATTCTCATCCTGAACACCTTCGGAGAGCTTAAAAGTTTCTATTCCATTGCTAATCTATGCTATGTCGGCTGTAACCATAATGTTCTGGAACCACTCTCGTTAGGCAAATTCACCGTAGTTTCAGGGGAGTGGAACAGACAATACCCCAGTTATCCGGTATACCAGCTGACAAGGGAAAAGGGACTGGTAAAACACGTGGATGGCGTCCAGGAAATTAGTGATATAATACTCAGCCATATATCAACGGACAGATCGGACAGGGAAGAGAAGCACGACATTTTGAGCCAACTCCACTCTCTCTCTGGCGCTGTCCAAAAAACACTGGATGCAACTCAGCTGACTCAGCACTCCTGACCTACCATCTGCATGAAAAATCTATTGCCATAACAAAAACATGACAAAAAAAGTGCTTTTGATCGCCTACCATTTTCCTCCTGTGGCAGTAAGCAGTGGTGTGCATAGGATAGTTTCTCTGGCCAATGCCCTTAAGCAACAGGACTGGGATGTGACCATTTTGAGTGCCAGTGAAAGAACCTACGAGCGAACAGACGCCCGGACACTGGACGAGGTGCAAGCCGGCATTCGGGTTATCCGTGCATTGGCATTCGATACCTCCAGGCAACTCTCTGTGAAGGGTAAGTATTTCCAGTGGATGGCACTGCCCGATAATTTGCAATCCTGGGTTGTCTTCGCTGTCCTCCGAGGTCTGGCCCATATTGCAGCCAATCGACCCAATATCATCATCTCCACCTACCCCATCGCATCTGCCCATCTGATTGCCGCGATTCTCAACCGCTTAACCGGAATCCCATGGGTTGCTGACTTCAGGGATCCCATGGCCCAACCCGGTTATCCCAGTGACCCAATAAAGTGGAAATTTTTTAAATGGATAGAGAAAACAGCAGCAAAACGGGCCGCGCAACTGGTCTTTGCCACCCCCGGGGCACTACAGGAATACCAGCATCGCTATCCTGAAGTGGCCCAGGAGAAGTGGCTGCTGGTCACCAACGGCTACAACGAAAAGCAGTACGCCGAACTGGTTCCCCATCCAAAGAGAGATGGCAAGATAAGAGTGCTCCATTCCGGGCTGGTCTATATCAGCGAACGAAATCCAAGACAACTTTTTGAAGCGATCAGTCGACTCAAAAACGATAATCAGATCACGGGGCAGAATTTCGAACTCACCCTGCGGGCCAGTGGCCATGAAGAGACCTACTCCTCCTGGCTGAATGAGCTGAATATCGAAGACCTGGTTCGATTAGCACCCCCCATACCCTATCGGGAAGCCCTGCAGGAGATGTTCGATGCCGACGGGCTGTTGCTATTGCAGGGTGACGGCTGTAACCAGCAGATACCAGCCAAGGCTTACGAATATCTGCGAGCGCAAAAACCTGTGTTGGCTTTAACGGACAAATCCGGAGATACCGCCAAACTACTGCTGGAATCAGATGTGGCAAATATCGCACCATTGAATGATGCCGATGAAATTTATAAGGCGATTCTCGATTTTATTGAGAAGATCAAACAACCAGAAAATCCAGTGACTGGCGCCCCGAATCTATCCCATATTGAGTGCTATTCAAGGGAGAATATATCAACCAAATGGGTCCGTGATATTAATGACATTTTGGCTAAGTCTTGAACCATCCATCCAATATCCACTATGAGCTTACATTCGTGAGTAAATAATATGCCGAATAATATTTCAATGAATAAGCGTAAGCTGAAAATTATTGTTATTGGGTATTATGGCAAGTTGAATGCCGGGGATGATCTTTTACAACAATCTATCTGCAATATTTTTCAGGATCACGACCTACTCTTTACTTCCTGGTTTCCTGGCACAGACTTCCTCAATATGGCCGATCTTATCGTCGTAGGAGGAGGGAGCATTTGGCCGGGAAATCCTTTCTTTCAAAATGGGGTTAAAATTGCCCAGCAACTAAGGAAACCATTTGTAGTTCTGGGAATATCTGCAAAAACTAGCAATCCCAGTGTTTTAAAACAGACACTGCCGCTAATAGAAAATGCACTCTATTTTCAGGTACGAGATGCTGATACAAAAGAGATCCTTGGGAAGGATAGTCGTATTATTGTAGGACCAGATCTCTATTGGTGGTCTCCCCACCAAGTTCCGGTTAACCACCAAACTCAGTTCAATGGAACCATTGCGCTCAACTTACGATCATGGGAAGAGTTGAATTGGTCACCTGAAGATATACTCAGATCAGTAAACGAGATAGCCCATACTGTATTACCATACCCTTTTTATTTTGGTTCCCTCACGCACGAACATCAAGGCAATCTGCAGGATGTCACGCTCTTGGAATCCATCGGCATTAAAGAAGTACCCAAATCTTTCACTTTAAATAGCCTGGAGAAATCGAGCATCACAATTGCCATGCGTTTTCATGCATTACTCGTCAGCTTGCGCTGTGGCCAACCAATTATCGGTTTTGATTATCATAAAAAGACTCGTTCATTGTTCAATGCTATTGATATGCCAGAGCTTTGCGTACCATTAAATGATTCACATGCGCTGCAAAGTGCAATTCAGCGAGTCACAGACCATTACCCTGAATATAAGGAAAAAACCATCCAAGCAGCGGATCGTTATCTGAACGAGTCAGCAGAGCACCAGCAAACTCTTAACTCTATTGTGAGTTCAATTTCTCCTATAGCAGAACCTTTCACATACAAAGTTAGTAGAATACTAAAACGCTGGATGAAATGGTGATGACTGTCCTATGGTAGCACTCCAAAGCACCATCCCATGGTATTTGTTTATAAACTCTATATATCATTTAATTCCCATCTCGTGTGGCTTAGCTTGTTATATGCTTCATGACTTACCCTTTAGCCTGCCTGTTATTTAGCCACTTATCCATTGTAGTTGCTATAAAACATTAATGACTTTCAGACAACTCAATAGTTATCCAGTAGAGTCACAAACACCATTATTCAACAGAGATTTATTGTAAATAATGGTATGATTCAGCAGATATCAAACTGATCAAACAAAATAATATTTACCTTATAAATCAATGGCTTCTTTACGCAATTCCCTTTTCTGGTCGCTAGGCGAGAAACACCTTGGCCAGATCATCAGGCTAATCAGCGCCATGATCCTGGCTCGTCTCCTGACCCCAAAGGAGATCGGGATATTTTCCCTCTGTGCCGCGCTACTCGCAGTGGCCAGTATTTTTCGCGATTTTGGTGTCAGCGAGTACATCATTCAGGAAAAAAACCTCACTAAGGAAAAACTGAGCGGTGCCTATGCACTGACCACAATGACGGCCTGGCTGATGGCCCTGGGCCTTTTTTTCTCCCGTGATATGTTTGCCAGTTTCTACAACGAACCTGCGCTGATCGATGTACTGAACATTCTCTGTATCAACTTTGTCATTCTCCCCCTCGCATCACCGGGTTTTGCACTATTAAATCGCGAGATGCAGTTCCGTAACATATTCGTTGTTCAATTCAGCAGTACCATTATTCACGCTGTGACCGCAGTCGCCCTGGCATTTTTGGGGTTTAGCTACATGAGCCTGGCCTGGGCTTCACTGACCGGTATTGTGATCCAGACACTGCTGATTATGTACTACCGGCCACGGGACTCTCTGATCCTTCCCAATCCCCTGCAAATAGCCCATGTCTGGCGGTTCGGTATCATGTTCAGTTCCTCTCGTGCGATTGACTCCTTCAACAGAAACGTCCATGAATTTGTCATCGGCAGACAGTTTGGAATGGAGGCTTTGGGTATCTTCAGTCGAGCTCTGGGTTTGATCAACCTGTTCTGGAATAACGTAACCGCGGCGGTAACCAGGGTCGCCTCCCCGGCTTTTGCATCCACCTATCGTGATTCCGAAGAACAGCTGATTATCCTCTACCGCAAAGCGGTGGCTGTATTTACCGTTATCGCCTGGCCTTTTTTCAGCTTTGTCGCTTTGGATTCGGAGCGTATCATACTCCTGCTATTCGGTGATCAGTGGCTGGCCGCTGCCCCGCTTGCTTCCATTCTGGCAATATCAGCACTCATATCGTCCGTATTCTCAATGGCTCCAAACGCACTTATCGCTATGGGCCATGTAAAGCGGAGACTCCAGATAAGCCTCTTGATTGCACCCGTTCATATCATCGGGATAGGGATCGCTTCGCTGTTTACCACCTGGACGGTTGCAGCGGTCTGGATATTCAGTTGGAGCGTGGCGCTAATGCTCTACAACTACCACCTTTCCGTTACGCTTAAATTTACTTATATTGATCTGGTAAAAAGCACGCTGTGCAGTTTCAAGGTAACCCTGATCACCGTCCTCACACTGTTCGCGACGTCACAGCTCCTGGGGATGACGGGGCTTCATGACCTGCTATTGCTGCCACTCGAAGCATGCGCAGCAGCTCTGGCCTGGTTCGTATCTGTCAGGCTCTTGAAGCATCCTGTTCAGGAAGAGATCATGAATGTATATATTCAGTTCAGAAGTGCCAAGGGAGAGGCCTGACAACAGGTTCAGTCCCAGTCAATCCACTGACCGAATAGCATAACAATACGGGGTTTATCGGTATGCAAATGATTAAAAGGATCTATCATCATTTTCAACCAGTGGGTACAGGCTTGGTGCTTCTTATCCTGCTGTGCCTGGCACCGTTGACCCTGCATGCGCAATATGCACCCTGGGTCGGAGATACCCTGGCAGGCGCCCCCTGCGAAGGTAAGAGGGCGTCATACGGACCTTATGATTACAGAGATCCGATGCATAGAGGAGAACACCTGAGACTGGTTGAGGGCGCTCATTTCATGCCACGGGTACGCGCTCTGATTGAGGACCGGCGTGATTCTGCTGTCATCAATGATATAGACTACACGTTGCGGGCATTTCCCAATCATCACGAGGCACTTTATGCAATCGTGCGTTACTGGTTTCTTCCGAAATCATCAAAACGTGTAGAAAATCGACGCATAACTACACCTCCAGAGTGTTATTTCAACCGCGCCATCAATTTCACACCGAATGATGGCACAGTCAGGATGCTGTACGGCCTCTACCTGCACAAATTAAAAAAATACAGCCGGGCACTTGAGCAATACACTTCTGCGGAAAAAATCATACCGGACTCTGCGCAACTGCTTTATAACATGGGCCTGCTCTATTTCGATACAAAGCAGTACGACAAATCTATAGATTACGCAAAGCGAGCATACGCCCTGCAATACCCTTTGCCTGGATTGAGAAACAAACTCCAAAATAAAGGATACTGGAAGTGATGGAAAAGATTCATGGTTCAGGTTCCCTCTATGCATCTGTGTTGGGAGGTGTTTTTGCCACGGATGCCAACCAGGTTGACAGAGAGACACTAACCTCTATATCCCGGGGACTTAACAGTTCCAGGGAACTACTTATTTCAAACAGTGACAGGTGCGGTGCCATCTCCAGTGACAGCCTGTCCGCCATGTCCAATGGAGTAGTCGTCGCGCTAGTCGGTCGGCCACACTGGAACATAAAGGAGTTACAGGATCACGCCTCCCGGGAGGGACACGCCAGCGCCCTCTCAGAAGCTTATGGGAAGTATGGAACTGCATGCATCGACCATATAGAGGGCCCGTTCTCTGCGCTGATCCTGGATCCCAACGATAACCGGGCAATTGCAGTCACGGACCGCCTCGGTCTACAGCCGGTCTACTATGCTGAACTGCGTAATGGTGTTGTCTTTTCCTCGTCTGCCAGTGGCGTGCTCGGCCACCCTGCTGTCGGTAAGGAGTTACGGGAAGATGGTATCTACGATTATGTCTATTTTCACATGGTTCCTAGCCCGGTTTCCATATACAAGCGGATCAAAAAGATTCCGGCTGGTCATCTGGTTGAGCTCTCCGATGGTTGCCTGAACCAGAAAAACTATTGGACACCGCAATTTTTGGAAGACAACCAGGAGGATCTGCCTGCACTTTCCGAAAAACTGAAATACTTGCTGAAAGAGTCGGTTAAAGATGCCACGGACGATTACTCTGTAACCGGTTCATTCTTGAGCGGTGGTCTGGACAGTTCCACAGTCGCCGGCTGCATGTCAGAACTGCACGATAACACTGAAGCCTTTTCTATCGGTTTTTCGGCCGAAGGTTACGACGAGATGGCTTTTGCCCGCATTACGGCAAAACATTTTGGCATTCATCTGAACGAATACTACGTCACACCGGACGATGTTGTTGACGCACTCCCGGTTATCGCCACCAGCTACGATGAACCCTTTGGTAACTCTTCCGCACTACCCGCCTATTTCTGTGCCAAGCTTGCAAAAGATCATGGCATGGCTCGCCTGTTGGGAGGGGACGGCGGTGACGAACTGTTTGCCGGGAATGAGCGCTACGCTAAGCAGGGCGTATTCGAGGCGTATCACAAAATACCTTCTTCATTCAGAAAATATATGCTGGAGCCGGTGATCCGCCACCTGCCTAAGGGTACCACCCTGTTCGATAAAGCCAGAAGTTACATAGACCAGGCAAATACCCCGTTGCCGGACCGGGTGCAGACATACAACTTTCTGCATCAGCACAATCCAGCTGAGATTTTCTCATCTGAATTTCTTACCGCAGTCGATACGGATGCTCCGCTCCGATTACAGCGAGAGACCTACTCACGGCCGTCCAATGCATCCACGCTCAACCGGATGCTCTATTTTGACTGGCAATACACGCTGGCAGACAACGACATCAGAAAAGTCAGCCATATGTGTGCTGTTGCCGGCGTGGAAGTGACCTATCCGATGCTGGATGAGCGCCTGCTACGGTTCTCACTGGAAATCCCCAGCAACCTCAAGCTCAAAGGCAGCAATCTACGCCACTTCTATAAGCTGGCCCTGACTAACTGGCTCCCCCAGGAGACTATCGATAAAAGGAAACAGGGTTTCGGACTCCCCTTTGGAGTATGGATGCAGAACCATAAACCGCTTCAGGAATTGGCCTATAACAGCCTGTTGGAGTTGAAGAAGACCCATGTTTTCAACAACGGTTTCCTCGATCACGCTATCGAGCTACATCGTAAGGGACATGCGGCGTACTATGGCGAACTGATCTGGATTCTGACCGTGCTGCAACTCTGGATGGAAAAACACTCCAGATAAACTGCCAAGGCTTCATCGGTCTATTGCACCCTGATCCCATTAATACTATTAAACATAGTTTTTGATCAGCCTGAGCATAAACTTTGCCGGTGTATTGTCCCAGGGAGTAAAGCGGTGCAGCTGGTATGGATCTGTTGCAGTGGTAGATACACCCCATTCGGTTGAAACGGCCGCCTTGAATCCCTGCTTTCGTACCATGTCGGTATGCTTTGGCAAATAGTCCTGCACCGGTTTGCCATTGGGATAGGCAAATACTGTTACGGGTCCACCGGTAATAGCTTCCAGCTGTTTCTTCCCCTCCGCTATTTCATGATTGGCTTGCTCATCCGGAATGGTCGAAAGAATCGGATGAGTAACTGTGTGGCCACCAATCTCCATACCACTCTGGTGTAGTTCCCGCACCTGATCGCTACGCATCATGAGATCTCCGCTATCGATCCCATCCGGTACTCTCGATGCCACCCAGTCGACCAGAGATTGCCGCTTCTCCTGTGGGAGATGTTTGATTTCGCGAATAATTGCCGAGTAGGCATTATGCCGGTCCTGCCAGCTATCAAGCTGATACTGGCCGAGTTGCTGATCCGACAGATCAAGATATCCAGCCGGAAAGTTCCTAACCGACTCAATGACCGTGTCATTCCACATACGACCACCATCAAGAAACCCGGTCGCAATGAAAAATGTCGCTCTGAGGGAAAACTGCTTGAGTATAGGCAACGCAACTTCCACATTGTCTGCATAGCCATCATCGAATGTGATACAGAGGGATCTATCGGGTAATTTCCCCTCTGCCAGGAGATCTGCTGCCTCCCCTACTGTCAGCACATTAAAATTATTGGCAACCAGTTCCATCTGCCAGGTAAATCGTTCAGCATCGATCTCACCGGGATTAATCGGATCGATAACTGGGTGGACTCGATGGTAGTTAAGAATCGAAAGTTTCGCTTTTGGCCCGGCTGCCGTCACCAACTGCAGGAACGGCCATCGTCTTGTTGTGGAAAAAATCATCGCCTGGATCTACCTGGTCATGGACGGTGCTGTACGCGATGCATGCCGAACACCCGATTC
The DNA here is from genome assembly GCF_001007875.1 of Sedimenticola thiotaurini. Lineage (NCBI taxonomy): Bacteria > Pseudomonadati > Pseudomonadota > Gammaproteobacteria > Chromatiales > Sedimenticolaceae > Sedimenticola > Sedimenticola thiotaurini. Next base: position 978,141 of record NZ_CP011412.1, read on the forward strand.
TCTGTTCAATCCCTGCTCCTGTTTCAATTTATCCAACTGTGCTTCCGTTATTTTCTTAACGATCAGAATAATGGCAAACAGATGCCAGGGAAAATCAAAGTAGGCAAGACTGAGAAATGCCCCGCCAAAGCAGTATGCAACCATACTGATCTTGAAATAATAGGCGAAATCATAGGCCCATTTAAGCTCTTCTATCCCCCGTGTGTTCTTCAGTATCCAGACCCCGGTCCGCCATGCCAGTAAAAGGATTGTCACAAAGAGCAGCAGGCCGATCCATCCATGATCACCCAATACACCGAAGTAAATACTGTGTGCAGCGTGCACATCGTTGGGATTCGGAGCATAAATCTGGAACGTGGGTATTGACCAGGAGTTGAAGCCACCACCGGTTAAGCGGTCATTCGCCACATTGACACTGTACGTCCAGGCATTGAGTCGACCCATTGCAGAGGCATCTTCCTGGTAGTTCTGGATGGTATCGATGCGCTCATGCCACTGGTTGGGGAGAAAACTGAGTACAAGAACGCCCCCAATTGCCACCATAGCCAGAATAATTACTTTGTTTTTTGTTTTTAATATCAAGTAGAGCGACATAACTCCGATGGTTAAAAACGCTCCTCTTGAGTAAGAGGCGAATACAGAAAGCACACAAAGCAGAAAAGCGATCAACAAGCCACGCCGTAACCATACATTGGTTGCCTGTACCTTGAGATAGTAGATCAGGGGCAACAACATTAACAAAGCAACAGCCAGTTCGTTGTTATCCTCAATGAATGACCCAGGTGGCCCCCAGACTCTGAATGCACCACCGGTCAGTATGGTAAATATACCGCCTTTAACACCAAAAATACCGATAGAGCCCACAATCACCCACAGCAGTGCCATCACCTGTTCCTTGGTGTGAATCAGCATCAGGGTAAAAAAGATAATCAGCTGGATTTTCAGAACTTTGATCAATTGAGCAAGTGCATCGTCGGGGTAAAATGCAAACAGGCTCGTAACTCCCATCCAGAGCAGGAATAGTATCCAGAAGACAGTAAGTCCGGTTATTGGTATCGATTTTTTCTCTTTACTGAAAAGTACTGAAATCAGCAAAACAAGCGCAACGATCTGGGCAAACGGAAAGTTATAGGCAAATCCCCAGCCAAAACGGTGGGGATTCATATAGCTTAACCACGACCAGACCAAAACCCCGATATAAGCATTCCGCAGAATGAAGGGCAATGATCCGAATACTAGCAATGTGATAACAATATCGCGCATAAATTCCGGTCTTGTCAGTCCTGGCGCTCTTCAGCCCATGGATAAAAATTCTATTTTCTATTTAACAAACGTCCTGAAAACGACTACCAGGAAGATCAAAAGTATCCGATTTACTTTAGCTCATGGCGACACTGATGCGCTGCCACATGGAAAGTCTTTGAATCTCTGACTCCTGGCCTATCCAATAAAGCTAAATCAATGTCCTGATAACTGTTTTAGTAGTTCAATAGGCCACTCACGGAAACATTGGAGTCGAAACCGATATACAAATCGTTGAACAACTTCCATGATCTTTTTCCCGCCCGCTCGGCAAAGCCCGGATGGGTTTACATTATATCCATACTCAACCGGCTTTTTTAAAAAGCATGTGAATCCAGTTTGGATGGTTTTTATGGAAAATCATCTGGGCATCTCTGGTATAAGTAGCAACCCTGGTAAATACTTTCTGAATAAATGTACGTTCCGGCGGCTGTATCAGTTTCTGACCACAATAAATACATCCCTCTTCCTGTTCATAGGTGCCGTAGGGGTTTCCCGCCAGATCCATGAGGAAAGCTGATAGCGCATTGGTAGAGCCGGCACTTTCTCCCACAAATGCTACTGATTCCGCAGCCCACCCAGGAAACAAACCGACGAGACGCTGACGATCAAAGCTATTCACATGACCCCAGGGCGGATTCTGTCTGCCGCAGGAGTAGCAGGTAGTCCGTCCAAAACGAATATCCTGCTTATAGGGAACCCCTATAAGAAGGTATTTCCTGGCAACCCGACTGAGTTCCGCGCATGCCTGTTCCAGCAGGTGCGGGGGAATATGCTCAAGCACCTCTACGCAAAACAGAAAATCAAATGAATTGTCCGCATGCTCCAGATTGGTTATATCCCCCTGTACACAGTTGATATTGTGATGCTGAATCTCCGGGGTAACAAGATCAAGCGCAGTTACCCTTTCAAAATAACCGGTCAGCAAATTTGAAAAGTGGCCATCCCGTGCTCCTATATCCAATACGCTTTTCCCACGGTCAGAAACATCCGAGACCATTTTCAGCAAACCTTCAGTTCTACGCTGTTCGGATTCGCTTTTCCTGTATTCGGTTAGATCCATACCCAGACACTCCCTTGAAATCCTTCCTGGAACTAAGAATATTTACTGATCCGTACTACATCACCACCTGGCTTTTCACATACCTGAACTTTCCGGATTTTTCTGCCTCGATTTTGTCTACCTGTTCCAGGATCACTTCTACATCGTCACCAAGGCGCAATTTGAATCCGTCCACGATCGATTGTTTATCCTGTTCGCCATAACTACCCAGTACCACCAGTTTTACCCGGATGGAATCGACAGATTCCTGAATTATCTGGAACTCCTTTACCGATGGAATATCCCTGAGAATATAGATCAGTGCCAAACCATGCATTCTGACACCGCTTTTGGTAACGATAAAGTCGGTAGTCCTTCCCTGAATCTCCTTTAACACCGGCAAGCCTCTACCACACGGACATGTGGAGTCATCCATCACCGCCACATCACCAGTCCGATAACGAATAAAGGGGAACTCCCGGGTTGCCAGGTGGGTTACCACCACCTCTCCTGCCTCTCCTGCGGGTACGGGTTCACCACTGCTATCAACGATTTCGACAATAATATCTTCTGCAGTGATATGCATATTGCCGGCAGGACACTGATGGGCAATAAAGCCGCCATCCCGGCCACCGTAGCCATTGGCGGTTGGACAACCGAATATGGACTCGATCTCTTTTTTCTGTTCCTCGTAGAGTCGTTCGGATGTAACGAAAGCGACCTTGATACCCAGGTTATCCATTGCCACCCCATGTTTTTTTGCATGGCGGGCGATCAGTGACAGCGCGGATGGATAACCGAATAGCATCGTTGGTCTGGATTGACGAATCTTTTCCACAAACCGGTCAAGATTCTCATCCGACATCTCGAAGGCCGGCATCAATTCTGTCCGTAACAGTTTGTCACGAATCTCCCGTATCCGATCCTGGGCACCCAGTTCAACGGGAGATCCCCACACTACAATCTCCGGATCACCAATATCGACACCCCACCAGCGGGTTGCTCGCCACTTCGCAGCCACATCATGACTGACACGCTCCTTTCCTATATAGAAAATCAGGGGCTCACCAGTCGAACCACCCGTATTGAAACGCTGCAGTTGTGGATCGGTATCCGCTTTCAGTGCATCCGTATGTTTTTTGATCAACTGCTTGGTCAGAAATGGGAAACGCCGCAGATCCTGCACAGAGGTGATCTCTGCCGGTTTAATCTGGTGCTGGTCCATCAACTCCCGGTAATAGGGTACGTGCTGATAAACATCGGCGATCAGCTGTTTCAGTCGATCGGACTGAAAAGCGTTGATCTGTTCCCTGCTCCACCACTGGCTCTGCTCCAGTGCTTTTCTTATAGCGACCGAGTTGTGCCCTTTCAATTGTTCATGCAACGGAAACAGAACATTGCTAACCAGCTTCGTATATAGCGACATTGTCTAACCAGGTTTCCTTATCGTGGTCTATGTTTCAGTACTTCTAGCGATTGTGCCCAAAACCTGCATTAGCACCAGGGTGATCAAGCAGGATGTGGATTAATGAAGTAGCCGGGTGGTTAATCCATTGATTATATTCCATCAATGCTACTCCTATTCGATAATTGCGCTATTCCTAATCCGGTTTATCCCGAAATCCCACCCAGGTTCGATAGCCGTGCCGGTATCCAGAACCGCCTGGAGTGGCGCTGCTATTTAACCTTCGCACTACGATTGTGCAATAACTCGGTATAAATCCCCATCCACAGTGGCTTCACTGATTCCCAACGATACCGTGACACCTCTTTGACACCCTGTTCAGACAGTTGCTGATACAGGTCCTCCTGTTCCAGCAAACGGAGGGCTGACTCTGCAAGGGCCCGCGTGTCACCAATCGGACTGAGCAGTGCGGTGACGCCATCTTCTACCATATAGGGTATTCCACCCGCATCGGTGGAGATGATAGGTACGCCGGATGACATAGCTTCCAACAGGGCATTGGGCATATTGTCCACTCGACTGGTATTCAGCATAACATCGGCAGACTGGTAGAGTTCAGCCATCTGTGCCGGCTTGAGTCGCCCGGTAAAAGTAACCTTCTCCGCAATATTCAACGATCTGGCTTGCTGTTCAAGCCGGGATCTTTCCGGCCCCTCACCCGCGATAGTCAGACGGGCTTGGTCATGTTGAGCCGCAATCAGTGAAAAAGCTTCAATCGCAGTGGCAACATCATAGATAGGTTCGAGATTGCGACAAACAATGAAGTGCGGCGACGACCTGTTCAACCGGCGCTGGCCGGACACAGCGAAACGCTCCAGGTCTATTATGTTGGGCACAACAGTGGCCGGAAGATCGAACTCCGCAAACACCTGTTGAAGAAAGCCGGATGGAACGGCGATCTTGCCTACCCGTTGTAAGCTCGGTTTTACCCAGCCTATGGCCTTAGTGAAAAAATCCTTTGCCTCCCCTCCCCGGTAATTGACTACTACCGGAACCTTCTGCCAGTGGGCGATCCAGATAACCGGCGCGGAAAAAAGATGCCAGGACCAGCCGGAGTTCGCCATCAGATGCACCAGTTGCACTTTACGGACAGTTTTCCAGGTATGGATCAGATAGGGGATGAGCCGAAACAGCGCCCGGACCCCCTTGATGCGCCCAATCCAGGTGGGCTTGTATGGCGAATTGGTACGTACCAGCGTCACCCTCACCTGCTCTGACTCCAGTAGCCTGGAGAGCTGTAACGTCTGATTAGCCATACCACCAAACGGCGGTGCTAGTGGTCCGACCAGGGCGATGTGCTGTACGGATGCATCCATATTCCGGTCAGTCCTCAATACATCTACGGGACGGGAAAACGGGGCACATCAGCCGTTCGCCAATAATGGATTGTAGACTTGATTGTAGTTGGCGACACTGACTGCCCAGTTTCGCTCATTCTCCACGTATTCAAGCCCTTTTTTTCTCAGTTGGTCCGATTCCCCCACCTGACGAATCATCTGAATGGCTGCCTGGGCCAGGGCGTGCTGATCCCCTGCCCTGAACAGACGACCGTTCTCCCCATCCCTGATCAGCTCCTTATGCCCACCGACATCGGAGGCCAGTACCAGTTTTTCCTGCGCCATTGCTTCCAACGGTTTGAGCGGCGTCACCAGATCGGTCAGACGCATGTGCAAACGGGGATAAACAAAAATATCCACCAGATTATAGTAACGGGTGACTTCGTCATGGGGCACTCGGCCGGTGAATATGATCTTGTCCTGCAGGCCCAGTTGAGCGCTGAGTTGCTTTAATTTGTCATCATCCGGACCACCGCCAACAAGCAACAGGCGGGTATCCGGTATCGCCTCCAGAATGGCCGGCAATGACTTTACCAGCAGCAGCAACCCTTCGTAGGCATAGAAGGAACCGATAAATCCGAGCACTGCTTTGCCCGTAAGCGCAAGTTGCTCAGCCAGCGTATCGCCACTGTCCGGTGCTGTGTGTGAAAACTGCCCCAGGTCCACCGCATTTGGAATCACGGTAATTTTTTTCGGATCCACACCCCGTTTCTCGATATCTCCTTTCAGGCCATTGCAGATAGTTGTTACCGCATCGGCATTTTTGAAGGTGTAAGTTTCCAATGCCCGGGTAATGCGATAGCGCAATCCCCACTCTTTGCTGGTACCGTGATCCACGGCAGCATCTTCCCAGAAAGCGCGGCACTCATAGACCACGGGCAGGTTATGCTTCTTGCCCGCCCGAATCGCCGCGATACCATTCAGGCTTGGCGAGTGAGCATGCAGAATATCGGGGTTTTCAATCTCTATAACCTGGTCCAGTCGCCTGGCCAGGGTATTAATAACATCCAGCTGGTTTAGCAGCGGCAATCCGCTCAGTGGTGACGTGGAGGGTTTGGTCCGATAAAACAGCAACCCATCCACCATTTCCCTGTCCGGTGATTCGGCAACATGCTTGGTACTGGTGACATGGGCGGTCTCCCAACCCAGCTTACGCTGTTGCTCCAGAATAGCCCGGGTCCTAAAGGTATAGCCACTGTGCAGCGGTATGGAGTGATCGAGAATATGAAGGATTTTCATGGTCGCCTGCGGTCCCGTCAGTGCTTTTTCAGGAAAGAGTGGAACATGAGCAGTGTCCAGATACTCGCACTGTAATCACGCATACCTGACTGATGTTGATCCACCAATGTTTCCAGATAGCGTTGATTGAACAAACCGGACTCCAACATCTCGCTACTCAGCAGGTTCGTTTTTACTTTGTCCCGCAATGGCCCCCTGAACCAACTGGCCAGCGGGACCGCAAATCCCATCTTTTGGCGATACAGTATTTCGTTAGGCAGCATGGGCTCCAGTGCCTTTTTGAAAATATATTTCCCCTCCTTGCCTTTCAGTTTCAAGTCGGGCGACAGACCGGAAATCCAGTCAACCAGTTGGTGATCGAGAATAGGCACCCGCACCTCCAGGGCATGGGCCATACTGGCCCGATCCACCTTGGTGAGAATATCTCCAACCAGATAGGTTTTCAGATCCAGGTATTGAACCAATGACAAGGGATGATCCGTAGGCGCGTTCGCGGCGTGGCGCCGGAATACCTCAATGGCCTGGTAGCCCTGAAGCTCACTTTTCAACTTGTCACTGAATAGTTGACTGCGCATCTGGTTGGAAAGAATCGATACGCTGTGCATGTAGCCCTGCAGGGTATCCCGGGCCATCGATTCAAAGGTGGATTTAGCCCGGAATATCCGCGGGGCCCAATCGGCCTTAGGATAGATCGAGCCGAGAGTACCGAACAGTGGACGCCGGATGCTCTCCGGTATCATGGATCGCATACGCTCTTCATAGGTGTGCCAACGATAACGCCGGTAACCGGCCAGATTCTCATCCCCGCCATCACCGGACAAAACCACTGTGACCTCTTTTTTAGCCAACTCGCAGACACGATAGGTAGGCAGTGCAGAGCTGTCGGCATAGGGTTCATCATAAAGATCAGCCAGATGGTCGATCAGATCAAAATCATCCGGGTCAACCTGCTCCACTCGATGCGCTGTTTTAAACTGGTTCGCCACCATGGCGGCATACTGGGATTCGTTGAATTTGGGATCACCAAATGAGATCGAACAGGTATTGACCGGATCATCCGACAGCCCTGCCATCAGTCCCACCACCGCGCTGGAATCGACGCCACCGGAGAGAAATGCGCCCAGGGGCACTTCGGCGATCATCCGGATTTTTACCGCCTCCTGCAGGCGCAGTATGAGCTCTTCACCAGCCTGCTGTTCACTCATGGGATCGTGCAGCTTGAAGCCCACGTCCCAGTACTGCTTCGGTTCCGGCATGGCCTCTCCACGACGCAGGATAAGGCTGAACCCGGGCGAGAGCTTATGGACCCCTTTAAAGATGGTTCTGGGTTCCGGGATATAACCAAAAGTGAAATACTCCTCAACCGCTGCCGGGTCAATCTCATGGGATAACCCCGGGTGAACCTTGAGGGATTTCAGCTCTGATCCGAAGATGAACTGTCCGTCGGGAAGAAGCGAATAGAAAAGCGGTTTGATACCGAGCCGATCCCGGGCCAGAAACAGGGTTTGCCGGTTCCTGTCCCAGACGGCAAAGGCAAACATGCCCCGGAAACGATCGACACAGGATTCACCCCACTGCTCCCAGGCATGCACGATAACTTCGGTATCCGAATGGGTGCGGAACTGATGCCCCAGGGATTTCAGTTCTTCAGAGAGTTGCGGAAAATTGTATATCTCGCCGTTGTAGGTGACCACAACCGAGTGATCTTCGTTGAACAGGGGTTGCTGGCCACTGGCCAGATCGATAATGGAGAGGCGACGATGGCCAAATCCAAGACCCGCTTCAATATGAATTCCGCCTTCATCCGGCCCGCGGTGAAACTGGGTCTGATTCATCTGAGATAGCAGACGCTCGGCAATCTCACGTTGGCCTGTCGTATCAAATATCCCTACTATCCCACACATATATTCAGTTTCTTTTTTGATTGTTGGCCACTACAGCCAAGGTTCCATGTACGTTTTACATCCTGCAGCAGCTTCCGGATGGCATTGCTGCTAGTTACTGACCAGCAGATCCAGAGAGGTTTCCAACGCAGGAATCAGGTGGTCGAGAAATGCCTGTTCAGCTTGCCCAATCTGGTTGGGTACTTCGTCCCGCGGAATGGCAATAACAATGCGGGCACTATCCTGCCTGCCGAAGGTCAGGCGGTAGAACGCTTCCAGCAGTTTTCCCCGATAGCGACTGGCAGTATATTTATCGCCAATACGATACCAGGACAACACCTGGTAGGCGTGATCTCCACCCTTTATCGTAAACTGGTCAATGGGCAACGGCTCCCCATTGACCTGTATCGTCACTTTACTCTTTTGGGTAATGCGCCACTTCTTCTCATCCATGGCGAGCAATAGATTTTGACTATTGATCAGTTCCACACCCTTCTTTCGTTGGGCGTAGTATCCCACAGAGACCTCAACCCGTTCCGATCCATGCTGATACTGCCGATGAACAATCTCACTGGCACCCAGAAAATGGGGTAGCCAGGCCGAATCAGATACCGGCTCACCAACCCAGCCGGCAAATCCGTCCGGTAACTCCAGTTGTTGCTCCACAACCAGAGCCTGTCGATTATCCATGGTGTAAGCCAGTACGGGCCAGACCGACGCAGCCAACAGAATCATAATCAAAGCGGAGCGCGGTCTGCTGCTGTTGTGCAGTGAATGGGCAGGTTGATTATCCGCCTTTGCCGGCTGCTCGTGGGGATCCCGCCAGAACGCGCCAATGGAGAAAAGAATCAGCATAACCAGGCCAAAAAACAACCAGCCGTAGATCAGATGATCCACCCCAGTGGCAATTTTCATATCGCTCATATGACCCAGCATGACGATGATGTACGCCCGCAAGCTGTTGGCGATTATCGGGACAATGGTGGCTGCGATGATAAACAGGATCCGCTTGGTTAAACGGCTGTAAGTTAAATAGGCATACAAAGCGCCCAGTGTCACCGAGGCGATCAGGTAACGCACACCACTGCACGCCTCAACTACAGACCAATTACCGGAAGGAAGTGAAAAAAACAGCCCTTCCCGATAAACGGGAATACCGGTCAACTTGATCAGGTACACGGTTGCCGTTGCGGTGACCTCCATCAACGGCGCCACCAGATCCTCTCCCATCGGCACCGCGAAAAAGAGAAATGCCAGGGGGAATGCCAGCGCCCAGGTAACCCTGTTTCCCAGCAGGGTCCATATGGCAAATATGAGAATGGCAACCAGCGCCAGTTGCTGAACCACCAGAGCATCGGCAAGATAACCCGCCAGCCACAGAAAACCTCCACCCAGCAGCAGCACCAATACCCGGTATTCTGGCTGTGGAACCAGTCGCTGCAGGCTTGAGCGCTTTTCCCAGATCAGCCAGAGAGTAATCGGTACAATGATAAAACCGTGCGCAAAGGTTTCTGAACGGTACCAGATAGAGACCATTGACCAGGCCGTCTCGTAAAACAGACCCAGGATGGCGACAATCAACAAGACGGTCATAACCAATACCGTAGGCCAACTGGACGTTCCAGAATACACTTCCCTTTGGGTGCTCATAGACTCAAACAGTACTCCCTTTTTTAGCCTCCAGCCATTGACATACAATCGGCAGATTAGCCTCCCAACTGAAATCTTTTTTCACACGGGCGCGGGCATCCCTGCCCAGACCATCATAAGCGCCGGAGACCAGTCTTGGGATATAGGAGAGAATTTCTTTTGCACTGTTAGCCAGCAATAGCTCCTTGCCCGGCTCCGCATGGATGCCTTCATATCCCTGGTCACTGACGATCACCGGTTTCTCCATCGCCATCGCCTCAAGAACCTTGTTCTGAATACCCCGGGCAATTCGCATGGGCGCCACAGCGGCCCTGGCGAATTGGAGATAGGGCCGGATATCTTCCACCCGGCCGGTCACTTCGACCCGATCCAGCCGGGCCAGTTGCTTAACCGACTCACTGGGATTGCTACCGACAATATAAAAGCGTGCCTGGGGTACCAGTCGGGATATTTCTGGAAAAACCTCTTTGGCGAACCAGGCTACCGCATCAATATTCGGCCAGTAATCCATGGCGCCGGTAAATACCAGCACTTCATCACCTTCCTGATAGGGATTCACAAACTCCTTTGAAGGGGCAAAGTATTCCGTATCCACACCATTATTGTAATAGTCGATATTTTCCTGTTCAGAGGAGATGAGATCCCGAAACAGGGCAGCCTCTGCGGACGAGACAAACAGGCTGGCGTCAAATACGCCGGCGAGAGATCGTTCATAGGCGAACAGTTTATCCGCCTCCCGGCGATATACCCAACTCATGGGCCACTGCTTCTTCATGGCATACTGGCGCCACTTATCTGAATCGATATCGACAAAATCGATCACCCGGCGCTCCAGGCTGGCAAGGTGAGGCGTGACATACTGCGCCATGGCGGACGAATAGACTATGACCCGTGTTATCTGCTGCTCAGCCACTACCTCTTCAACCCACTGACCCATTTTCCGGTCGGCGTAATAGGGAACAGTCAAGGGCTCGCCCTGCAACAAGCCTTTTATGCTTTTGACGCGAGCCTTGCGGGGATTCAATGGAACAAAACAGCACCCATCACACTCTGTTTCCAACCGCGACACATAGGTCCAATCGTGAGGGTCATCTATAAATGCGCCCAGGAACACCCGGTAGTGTTGGCTAAGATAGCGCAACAGATGGTAAGAACGGATCTTATCCCCCTTGTTGGGGGGATAGGGAATCCGGTGAACCAGGTAGAGCAGTGCGGGTTGCATTGAGTAGTCAGCCCAGTTTTCTGGCTAACAGTGGACCGATAGCATTGGCTATCGGCAAGGGCAGTCTCTGCCAGGCCTTGATGAGCATCTGGTACTTGGGATTGTTTGGATTGACTTCCGGAACCTCGGATGCCTTAACCAGATAGTATTCATAATGCAGCGGTTCCGGCGTAAATCCCCAGTTCTTTTTGAAGCTGTAGGATCCGGCCCCCACTTTGCTACGACCATAGTCAAAAATCCGGATACCTCGCTCGCCACAGCGTCGCATCAGCTCCCAGTACATGAAATCGTTACCCTTCAGATTTCTTGCCAGCGGGATACTGCCTCCATAGTAGGGCAGGACCTCATCCCGGAAATAGAAACTCATGACGGCAGCGATATCCTGGCCTTCATGGGTGACGACCAACACGTCGCAATCCTCACAAAATACTTCCCGCAGTACACGGAAGTATTTCAATGGCATGACTGGCGTACCCAGATTGCGAACACTCTCGGAATAGATACGGAAAAACCTGTCGCACCCTGATACGGTTTCAGCGCTCAAACCTGCCTTGATCCCTTTCCGGACCATGGCACGCTGCTTCCTCGGAATCGCCTTCAGATTCTCATCCGGATCGGCGGATATCTCTTTTCTGAAAGTGACATATAAATCTTTCACCGGCCATCCTGCGTCGGAAGGCGTTCGGTTCTTCAATTCCAACGCATCCACGCCCAGTTTATCAGCCAGATCACAGGCAGCCTGTCTCAGGCTGGTTGCCGATGCTTCATCGTCCGCAACTACCCCACCATAAACACAGAAAGGCACTGAACTGAGTGTGTTGCCAAACAACAGGCTCTTCAGCTGTCCCAGGGGTAAAACCCCGGTGATTTTTCCGGCCCGCTCACTGTAGAGAAAATAGACCGGATACCCGAATGCCCGCTCAATTACCTCTTTCCAACCGGACAGATGAAAAAAAGTACCATCTGTCGATTCCTTAACATACTGATCCCAACGTGCGTAGTTGGATTGGTCGAGATGCTGAACCGTGACTACGTCACTCTCTGTTACTGTCGATTGCATTGTTATCCTGTTACCCGGCTAATCCAGATCCTGTTCCCTTGGTACTGTGCTTGATGCGTTACAACCGGGCCGAGGACAAAAATATCTGGTCCATTCGACCCCATTGAAAATCAGCAAACAGGCGATTCAGCCGGTTTTCCGTGTGATTGAGATTCAGATAATGCCTGAATCTTGTTTTCAAACTGATGTCTTGCTGGCGAGGCTGGCCCGGATCAATCTCCCAGGGGTGGAAGTAAAAAATCCCTGGTTGTTGCTCCAGGTTGTTCACTTTACGCAATAAGGCTCTGGAAAAAGCATAAGGAAAAAAGCGGAAGTAGCCACCACCGCCGGCGGGCAACCTGCGGTTAAAAATATACGAGGTGGTTATGGGAATTTCCAGAAAGTCCGAATCCTCGATGGGATGGTAGGCAAAGCGGGGAGCCGACGGCATACCATAATGATCATGGGAGATCGGATAGATACTGGAACTGTATCGATAACCGGCCTGCATCAGCGCTTCATGCGCCCAGAGATTACCAGCACCAATGGAATAGCTGGGCGCACGGTAGCCAATCACCGGAGTGCCCCCAATATCCTCCAGGAGCTTCTTGGTATCGATAACCTCTTCAACGAACTCATCCCTACCCTGGCCACTGGCACGTTTATGCCAGTAGCTGTGGCAAGCCAGTTCATGGCCCGCTTCCACCAGGGACCGAACAATACCGGGGTAGCGTTCAGCTATCCATCCCAGGGTAAAAAATGTCGCCTTGATACCGTGCCTTTCCAGTAAAGCGAGAATAGTTTCCAGATTCCGTTCAACCCGACACTCCTGCTGATCCCAGGTTGACCGGTCGAAGCGTTGTTCAAATGCAGAGACCTGGAAATAGTCTTCCACATCGATAGTCATCGCATTGGTAATGAGGCGCTGCGATCTGGTCTGATCGGACACTGTCACTCTACCTCTGCAGCTTCAGAGATCTGCCCCTGGCTCCACTGGATAACCACTTCAGCAATCCGTTCAGCGGCGCAGCCATCCCAATATTCGGGAACCCTGCCCCGCTTACCACCGTTGGCCAGTACGTCATCAAAACATGCACGAATCTTCTGCGGGTCAATACCGACAATTGTATTGGTTCCTTCATCGACGGTGATTGGGCGTTCGGTATTTTCCCGCAGAGTAATACAAGGCACACCCAGGGCCGTGGTCTCTTCCTGGATACCACCCGAATCGGTCAATACCAGCCTGGCCTGTTTCATTAATCCAAGCATCTCCAGATAACCCTGGGGTGGTAACTGCAGAATACGTGGGGAATCAAGCATAGCTTCCAGTCCGAACTCTTTGACCCGTTGCGCTGTACGGGGATGAACCGGAAATGCCACAGGCAACCGCTCACTGATAGCTTTCAGTTCCGTCAGCAGAGTCTTGAGATTGACGGGGTTATCTACGTTGGAGGGTCGATGCAGCGTAACCAATCCATAGCCGGCTTCAAAAGCCGGCAGATCAATCGCCTCACCCGCCTTGGAAAACAGGTTCATTGGTTCCACCGCGCGATCCAGGTTGTAGCGCAGCGTATCGATCATGACATTGCCGACAAAATGTATACGATCGGCTGAAATCCCTTCCCGCAACAGATTCGCTTCAGCGCTTCTTTCCGTGGTAAACAGCAGATCAGAGATCTGGTCGGTCAGGACCCGATTAACCTCTTCAGGCATACCACGATCATAACTGCGCAGGCCAGCCTCCACGTGGATTACCGGAATACCTTTCTTGACCGCTACAAGAGCACAGGAAATGGTGGAATTCACGTCGCCCAGCACCAGTACCGCGGTCGGCTGTAACTCATCAAGAACCGGCTCAAAACGGAGCATGATCTCGGCCGTTTGTACGGCGTGGCTACCGGAGCCGACCCCCAGGTCGATATCCGGTTCGGGAATATGCAGCTGGTCAAAAAAGGACTTTTTCATAGCCGCATCATAATGCTGGCCAGTGTGCAGTAGTGTCGCTTTTATACGGTCACTGTGCCGTTCAAACACCCGCATAATGGGGGCGATTTTCATAAAGTTGGGACGCGCCCCAACAATACAGAGTATCTTGGCGATTTTTCCGGGCATAATTGTTGAACCGATTGTTTACAGGGTGTGAGTCAGTGTCAGAGAGAGGCGATTTTCCTGATAGTCCTGCCCGGCCTGATTTGAGCTTCGATCAGTAAAGCTGTAATTGAATCGCAGATTGGTCTTTTGACCCAATTGACGATTGATCCCTGCCTGCAGTCTCCAGAAATCGTTTTCCCGATTCCCGGTTCCGCTCTCTTCCTGCTGATCCCAGTTCAGGCTGACGTCGCCCGACACCTTGTCCGACAGGGTACGGCTTAACGATGCGCCAAGCCCCATGGTGGATACTTCACGAGTTGAATCCTGGTAGGTCTGTTCAGACATGTCCGCACTCAGTGTCAGCGTTGTGCGCCGGCCCCGGACGCTGTAACTGAGGGCAAAGCGTTCGTCGACAAAGGTGCTGAGTCCGATACTCGGCAGATCGAGTGTAATCAGATAGGGATCGCCTGTGACAGGGTGTGGTATGAAATTACCAAACTCATCAGTAGCAAGAAACACCACCTGATTGCTCAGCAGAGTGGTGGAATCGGTCAGTTCAGTGGTATAGCTGGCGGTTAATACTGACCGTTTCGACTTGTGAGTCAGGCTCAAACGCTTGGTGGTGCCGAAAAACCGTTCACCACCGCCAATTTCAAGCTGTGTCCTGGCACTGGGGGTCCAGCGCACACCAACATCCCAGATGGAGCCATCCTGACTCGACTGAACAGAGGTAAAGTCATTGGATTCGGTACCCACTGTTCCATTTATCTGCCATTGACGGTTGATCTGATAACCGAGGAGCAGATTCGCCGTTCTGAACTCGCTCACCTCCCCCTGGCTGTTATCGGTTGACTTGTCGCTGGCATTTACCCGCCAGCTCCAATCCGCGAATTCAGGGCCACTGGCTACCGATAGGGAAAATTCGTCACTACTGGTATCACTCAGGTTGTTTTCCGAATGATTCAGCTCGTTGTAAGTGTAACGGAGTTCCGTGTCTGCAATGCCTTTGAAACGGCTTTTCAGGTAGGGACTGATTCTGTAGTTGTAGCTTGTGGTTCTGTTGGTGCTGTTGCTCAGGTTATCTATACCCGACACACTGAGTGAATCAATGGCATTCTGGGTTGCAGTGGCCGAAAGGTCGATAAACGCCAACCGTTCATAAAGTTCCGCATTGGCATTGGCCTGTAGACGGGGATTTACGGTATCGGTATTGCCACCCTGCCCGTTGATCTCCAGCGCACCGGTCAGGTCAAGACTGGCACGCCCCCCCTTTCCATGCAGAGAAACACTGGGGGTCAGGGTTGCGGTCAGTTCGCCCTGTTTTGCAGTATCGGACAGATTGACATTGTCCGAATAGACAGCTCCAGCGCTTACAGAGGCCGTCCGACTCCACTCCGCAGCAGAGGCTGTTACGGGCGAAAACAGTACCCCGCTACCCAACAGGCAATGAAACAGTATTGACGCTCTCTCCCCTTTGACCATCAGATTGAGCCCCTATCCATTTTCCGTGCGATTACGACCGTAGCCGTATCCATACCCGTAACCGTAACCATAACCCCCGGCTCCGTTTCTCGTGTTTGTGGATTTATTCAGCAGGAGTCCGATAACCTTCTCTTCCCCTAGGTGGCTGAGCGCCTCAACAACCTTGCTTTGTGGTGTCTGCTTCTCTGCCACCACAAAGACGATCTGTCCCATCAAATTGGCCAGCACGCCGGCTTCGGTAGTAAACAGGATAGGCGGTGAATCAAAAATGATTACCCGATCCGGATAACGTTGTGCCAATTCGATCATCAACCGTTGCATCCCCTCACTGGCAAGCAATTCAGTAGATCGTTCATGGGCATGACCTGCCGGCAATATACGCAGGTTGGGAATACTGGTGTGCAGTAGAACATCACTGATCCGGGTACCCTTCTCCATGAGTAGATCGATCAACCCGGGATAGTCATCCGGAATACCCAGCAGCGCGGCGGCGGAAGCCTTGGCCACATCGGCGTCCACAAACAGCACCGTCTTGTCCTGTTCCATGGCGATACTGATGGCCAGATTGATGGCACTGAACGTCTTGCCTTCACCAGGCTGGGCACTGGTCACCATGATCAGGTTTGGGTTATCGACCTTGGTGGCGCCCTTTCCGGCAATATTCATAAGCAGCGGACGTTTGATTATCCGGTTCTCTTCCGCCACTCGGCTACGTGGATCATCCGGTGTGACCATGCCGAGTGATTTCAGATAACCAAGCGGAAGTTCGACGACGGTCTTGTTCCTTTTGCCCGCTGCGCTGCCGGTTGGCTCACTGCCTGCAGACGCTGCAGGTTGTCCCTGCTGATCCGCTGGAGCCTGGGCCGCCGCCGATGCATCGACATCTGAATCAAGCGAACGACCAAATTCTTCTGCCAATTCACCCCGTTTATCGGTCTGATCGACATGAAGCTTTTCGATAGCTTTTTCAATAATGCTCATAAAATCCTGGCCCCAAGGCTTTGTACTTTCCCTAATAGATCAAAGCCCATCCCGTGCATCAGATTGACTCCAAGAAACAACGTTCCCAACAATAACACCAGGGACACGAACATCGCACCTGCAAGCCGTTGTCGGCGTTTTTCGGCAGCCGATAATACATAGACCACTGAACCCAGAACCGGAAGGCCGGTGACGCGATTCAGTGCGCCACGGCTGTAGAATACCGGTCGGATCAAAGACGTCAGAAGTGCCAGGCCAACGCCAGCTGCCAGGCTGGCAAGGAATACAGCCGCATTCAGCAGAAGTTTGTTGGGCTGGGACGGTTTCAAAGGTACGAACGGCGGATCGATAACGCGGAATTTCACTTCAGAAGCATCCTGCTCCGCCTTTTCCGACAGATGGGCCGACTCCCGGCGTTTCAACAACGCCTGATGCTGCTGGGAAACCGCATCGTAATCCCGGTTCAACTGCTGTAACTCGGCTTCAATCTGGGGAATCTGATCGACCTTTGCCTCCAGTTCCTTAACCCGCTTGTCGTACTCCGCGACGCGCACCTTGAGCTCCGCCACACGCGCCTCGGCTTCAGACAGATTGGTTCTCATCTGCTGATATACCGGACTACTCTGCAAGCCAAACTGGGGCGCAAACGGCTCGGCCTGACGCGCTTCCAGCTCCTCCTTCTTCTCAGCTTCCAGATTGGCAATAATAGTTTTTATCTCGATAACATCGGGATGCCGCTCGGTGTACTTCAACAGCAGTTCATCGAGTCGTGTCTGAAGATTCTGTATACGCTGATCCAGTCGTGACGGGGTGCCAAACTCATCACCCCCACTGGGAATAAATACCGGCTCTTCACCGGACAACTGGCGTTTCAGCTCCGCCCGCCTGTTCTCTGCTTCGCGCAGTTCCAGTTTTGCTGAACCCAGCAATCCTCTCGCCGCATCGAGACGTTGATAATAACCGCCCTGCTCTCCCGGCATGGTGCCGACATAACGACGCTTGAAATCAGCCAGCCTGCCTTCCGCTTCTGCCAGCCTGATTTCATACTCGGCGATCTGTTTATCCAGGAACTCCTGGGCACCAGCGCTATCTTTCCGTTTATCACCCAGAGCGCTCTCGATAAAAATCGAGATCAGCGACTGTACTACCCGCTGTGCAACGAGGCGATCAGAGTTGGTATAGGCGATTGAATAGAGGGAGGCGTTGCTACGTTGACCACTCAGCCTGATATTTTCCCGCAACTCGGTTATCAGGCTCTCCTTATCCTGATCGTTCCTGATCTTAAGATCCAGATCGACCATCCGCATCAGCTTTTCCATATTCGGACGACTGAGCAGCGTCTTGCTCATCAGAGCGACCCGCTGACCCACATCCGGCTGAATTGCAAGACCTCGCAACAGAGGCCCTAACACACTGTTGCTGTCAACGTGCAGCCGGGCTGTCGCTTCATACTTGTCCGGAAGTTGGGCCACCACGATCCAGCCCGCGATGGCAATAATCCAGGCAGCCGCCAACGCCACCCAGCGGAATCGCCAAATACCGTAAAGATATTCCTGAATCTGTTCTAGAAGTTCTTGCATATATCCCTGCTAGGCTCAACTGGTTGAGCTACTAACCTCAATGTCCCTACTGGGCCCTATCCTGAATTTGGTCTACCGAATGCCGGATCAACGCCCGGACACAACATCAACCGCATATACGACTGAAAGGTCGGAGCCTGTCTATTTCAAAGACAGGACCCGACCAGTTTTACATCTTGCCACTCGTCCCACTTAAGCAGCACATGGCCGAAATCTAGAACCAGGCCTCGGGGATAATCATGATATCGCCGGGCATCAGTGCTACGTTCGCGGAGATATCGCCGTCCTGAACCAGGTCTTCCAGCCGCACGTTATAAACCTGCTGCTCACCATCGATATTGCGGATCAATACAGACTTGTTGCCATCGGCAAATTCAGTCAGCCCACCCACCTCAATCATCAGATCAAGCAGAGTCATGTGCTTTCTGAACGGCACCGTAAGTGGCACAGCGGCCTCGCCAATCACCCGCACCTGCTGATTGGGAACTCCAACGAACTCGTCCACAATAACGGTGACTACCGCGTTTTTCACATATTCTGAATAGGCCTTTTCAACGTCCCGGGCGAGTTGGGTTGGCGTCTTGCCGCTGGCCTGAATATCTTCCACCAGGCGGGTGGTGATTTTGCCATCCGGCCGCACGGGAACAGAAACTGTCAGCTCCTCGTTACCCCAGACAAAAATATTCAGCTCGTCGCCTGGACCGATAATGTAGTCAAAGTCCTGAGCTGATTGAAGCTGATCACTGGTAACCTGGGGGTATTTTGATGCACATCCAGCTACCAGCATTACCAGCACAACAAGCAGGCAGCGCATTAACAGCTGACGTGAAAATTGCATTTTAGTGTTAGGCACGAGCAGGTTCTCCCTTACGCTATATTGTTTTACAACCGTTCAACGGGTAATTGGCCAAAACGGGGAATCATCGGCGGGCCCCCGCCACTGACTCTTCCCACTTCCCTATACATATCCTTTCGTCCGGCGTCTTTGCCTGCCGCCTCTCCCCGTGATCATGAGCCGGAAGCTGGCGGGCAGATTTCATTCAATATATAAGGATAATAATCCAACTTACTGGACTTGTTAATAAAATAGCACCACATATTACCCTAGCGGTAGCTATTCAACCAACTATAAACGGCCTGATCGTAACATGCGAGCCGCAAATTCCAACACCGCCGAAGATAAACATCCCCATAAATGCGCCAGAAACAAGTTTACATCCTGACAGGACAGGAAAACAGTCACTTATAGAGGAGATTGAAATAAGAATAAAAAGAATCCCTCTGATTCAAACACCCCCGTCATCTCCCCCATTGGACCGTTTAGTAAATAGAGGCTCCTGTTTTACTACAGCCGGGTGCCTGGAATAGATGATTATCAGTATTGCCGGCAGGAGCAACAGATCGAACAGCAGAGCGGCGATCAGACCTATGCTGGTCAGGAGGCCGAAATGGGTGGTTGGAACAAACTCAGAAAATGTCAGCACAATGAATTGCGCACTCAGGATGATCGTGGTGGTCATCACGGCCCGACCGGCCTGTCGATAGGTCTTCACCAGGGCCACTACCGGGCTGACCCCCTGTTTTACCCGACTGATAAAGCCATGATAGACGTGAATGGTATCATCCACCGCAATGCCAACCGCCACACTGGCAATCATCGCTGTAGCCATATCCAGCCATAGACCAAACAGCCCCATCACTATGAATATCAACAGGATAGGTGACAGATTCGGAATCATGCAGAGTAACGCGCCGCCGAGCGATCGCCACTGGATAAACATCAGGAGGAAAATAAGCACTAAAGCACCAAACAGGCTTTTCACCTGCCCCTCGACCAGCAGATCCTCCTGATCGGCGAACAAGCGCCCGAACCCGGCTATCTCCCACTCAACACCATCCAGAGAGCGATTACCCAGATATTGCCGGACCTGCCCCATCAATTCAGAAAGCGCGTTGGCCCCATGTACATTCACATTGAGACTGATATGGGTGATCCGGTACTCCTCATCGACAAAATCAAACAGATCATCACCGTCATAGACCAGCAGGTACTGACTGATCAGAGCGGGATTGTCCGGTATGCGCCGGAATGCAGGGTTTTCCGCATTGAACCCCCAGTGCATCTCTTCAACGAAGTCCGCCATGGAGATACTCTTATCCACCTCAGGTAAGGACTCCGCCCAGTGTTGAAACGCCCGCATCTCCTTTAGAATTGCCGGCTTTTTCAAGCCGCCCCGCTCCGCGGCCTTAAACACCACATCCAGGGAAGCCGTACCCACCAGTTTCTCCTCGATGTGCTGGGTTGATTTCCGCAGCGGATGGCTCGGATAGAAAAACTCCTGGAGGTTGGTCTCCACCACGATATTGCCGACCTGGGGCACAAAGATGACGAACAACAACCCGATGGAACCCACCACATACAGCGGATAGCGGACACCAACACGGAACAGTTTGCTGACTAACTTGTCCAGTCCCGACAACCCGGTCTTCCGATTCGGCCAGGGCTCATAATCAAATCGTGAGAAGATATTGGGTACCAGGTGAATCACCACGAAATAGATCAGCACCACACCGGTTGCGGAGATCAGTCCAAACACCTTGATTGGCGGAATCGGGCTCAAGCCCAGGGATGAGAGCCCCGCCACGGTCGTCATGGCAGTATAGAACGCCGGTCGACGCACTTCCCTGAGCGCACTGTTGACCCGGTCCGGTCCGGTCAGACCCCGCTTGGAGGCATAATGGAGAGCATTAAACAGATGAACCAGTGCCGCCACCGTCAGGGCCGACAACAGGGGCGGAATAATACTGGAGATAAGATTGAATGGCTGATTGAAAATCACATAAAACGCCACCGTGGAACTCACCACCACTCCGATGACGACGCCCGCCACAATAACGGCAAGCCAACGGTGGAACAGCCACCAGATCAGAAACAGGCCGATCACTGTAGTGGCCGGGATAAACAGCATATTATCCCGCAACATGGAACGCATCTGCGCCACATCGGTGGTAATCTGCCCGGCCATACCGGTCAGGTATCCGTCCAGCCGCGCCGCCTTCACGTCGGCAAGGATCTCATCCTCAAGTGCCAATCGTTCCAGACTGGAACCGATCGGCTTGGGTATCACCAGCATGGATAGCGCCGAACCATCCGCCGCCACCAGGGTGTTTTTGGCAAAACGATCGGATACCACACGTGCTTTGCGGGCACTCGGCCGGGTCTTCTCCAGCGCCTTGACATTGACCAGTGGCTCAACCAGAAATCCATCTTCGGTACCATGGATGTGGTCCTGGGTGGTGATGTTCATAACATCATCAATTAACGGATTGGCTGCCAATGTACTGGCCAACTGGTTAAAGGCGGTGACAAAACCATCCGAGTAGAGTGCCACCCCCTCAAACAGCAGCAGGACCGCCTGATCACTGGGAAAATAACGCCTTACCTCCCCATCAATAACCACTGAAGGAGCATCTTCCGGCAGATACACTTTGGGGGCGTTATTAATATTGAGATTCAGCAACAGGCCATTCGGCAGGACCGTGAACAGAAACAGGAACAGTACACTGAAGTAGAATTTCCAGGGCAATCCGAGAAAAATGTTCTTCAGCCCGACATCGGCCTCTGTAACAGGTGAAAACTGGATAGTCTCTTCGCCATCAAACTGGCTGGAGCAGGAGTTGAGTATGGCCACCAGGTGGCTGCCATCCCGTTTCAGCAGTGTTACTTTGACCTGGGGATACTCCCGGGCGCTCCTGGGCACATCCCGCGCTACAGCAAAGTGCTCCCGCAACCGATCCTTATGGCGATCAACCACCAGATCGAGTACCGGTATCGCCTCCAGTTCATCGAATGACTCATACCCCAGGAGCGCAAGGAAGGCAGGGTTGGCATAGACGAACATGCCCTCATGCTGAATGGCAATCGGCTTGCGATCATGCTCTAACCTGGCGTATCGGCTGTCAGCTTGCATAGTATTACCTGGATTCCCTATCCGACCCCGCCAACACGGCACCCAACGCACCGGATTCGGTGGCCAGATTCCACCCCACCGCTCTGCTGCTGACTAACCGACAAGCTACTGCAATTCCAGGACGTATCAGAACTTGGCACGCCACCCGACAGCCAGAAGTGAATTGTCCTCATGATATCCACCCGGCGTACCATCGGCCCCTTCGAAGTAGTGAGCCTCCAGATAAACCTCCTGGGAATCCCAACCGGTGTAGGCTATCTCGGGGTTCAGATAGAGATCATGGGTATCCAGCCCCTTATAGAAACGCCCTTTCAAGCGCCACTGTTCATGGGCAAATGGCACTTCAAAAGAGCCGCCAAACAGGTAGATCTCGGTGCGGTCAATAACCGCCGGTGCATCATCATGGTTTATACCGGTTAACTGCAGATTGACCCGGGCATCTCCATCGCCGGGGAAAAACTCCACACCCGCACCCCAGTTAACACTCTTGACGGTATCGTATGATCCATCCAAACGAGTAACCGGGGCATCACTCATCCAACCCGCTTCAAACCGCCAGATCGCCCCCATGGCTTCAATGCCGACATCTCCCCCCAACAGCCAACTGCGCTGATACTTGGCCTCCAGCACACCACGGGCATTGTTGAAGCTGAAATAGGGCAATGATTGTCGGGTCTTCTGTACCGTAAGAGCATAATCAAGCCCCTCTCCGGTGCCGCTGTAACGGAGCCCAAAACCGCCATCCGAGTCTGACGCATCCACATCCACCGGGACACTTTTGATCAGGGCAGCGAACGCGGGAGTTGATTTCAGGCCCAGAATCTGACCGGTCTGTTGATTAACCGGAAACCAGAGACTGGAGTAGCCGGGGAGTTCCGCCTCTCTGAACCAGGGCAGAAATACCAGATCCAGCTTCTGGTCACCAAAGAAGTGTTCGTAACGAATCGCCGGCGATGCACGCCGCCGGTCAGCCAGATCGTCCATAATGTAGCGTGTGATATCCTGGGTGCTGAGTCGATCGGTAGGTGGAAACTCATCGATCCGGCCCCACAGAATCTTCTGTGCGCCGGCGGTTATCCGGAAATTATCCCCACGATAACGGATAAAGGTTTCGTCATAGTCCAGTTCAGCGTGATCCCAGTCACGACCACCATGCTGGGAGTAGCCGTCCGCCCTGACTGATGCCTGCAGATCCCAACGACTGGAGGGGGTCCAGAGGGCCGTTACCTGGCCGTGCAGATAACCCAATCCATTGGCATTTGAAGCGGAATGGGTCATTACACCGTACTCACCCCACAGCTCATCCAGTTTCAGGGAGAAGTCACTGCTTTCAACCATCGCCCGCTCTTCGCTCCCCGTATCGGACAGCCCATCCGGCTCAATCAGAATCTCCTCTTCGGAGGCCGGAAGGGTGTCGTCATCGCTCAGTTCAATGGTCAGTTCACCATCATCCTGCTCATCAATGATCAGCAACTCTTCCGTCGGTGCTGCCACCGAACCGCCATCATCGATAACCAACTCCTCTTCCTCGATCAACACCTCATCTGCGGCCAGGGCAGCCGATGGAGAAAGCGCAACTGAGAACAGTAGCAGTGGCGCGAGATGGTAGACTGGATACTTCGAGTTTGCCATGTAAATCAATTCCCTTATATGTTGTGAGCAGGCTGTTGAATCAGGGGCGATAGGCCTTTTCGTTACTGTCATCAGTCAGATCGCGCCTGGAGAAGAGCCGATCCGGCAATCCCTGATTGTATTTAATCTTTTTTGTCAATAACCGGGTACGGTGTCCGGACTCCAGATCGTACATGGTACTCTCCAGAATCGACCAGTAGCCCTGGATTTTCTTGATTCTTCTGGCGGTGAGCATTTTGCTGGGCCGATCCTTGCCTTTCTCGAACAACTCCACCTTGAGCGGCACCAGTATTCCGCGGTGAATACAGCTGATCCGCTTCGAGTAGACCGAATTATCCGGATCCCTGGGAGTGCTGATCAAGATTTCGCAGGGCACTTTTCCAACCGCCCCTTTCCCCTGCAGGTAGTGGTAGTCCATCTCCACCTCCCGATCCAGCAGATCCTCGTAAAAGAAGTCTGAGCCAACAAAACGACCACCCTTTCTGGACGAGGATATTCTGCGCACCTTGTTCAGGGCTGGCAGATAGAGCCACTGGTCGCTCTCGTCGCCCGGATGATCCTGGGTGAGCAATCCAGTTCCACTGATATCATCAGGCTGAATGAACCGCATCAGGGTCCAACGCTCCTTCTCACCCTTCTCCTTGGCATAACTGTAGAGTACCCGCTGCCTGGGACTGCTCTCCTTACCCTGAAGCTGCATCACCACCAAGGCACTGAAATCATCGCCATTGGGACGATCATAAACAGCCTGAGCCAGCGCAGTTCCCTCGGGGTTGCTGGGAGGCTCAGCGCCAAACAGGACGACAGGAATAATCAGCAATATTGCCGTCATTACCCGTCCCATTGAGCCGATTGTGACCATAGATTTATCTACCGAGTGAAGGCAAGCAAACAGTCTTAATAGTTTATATATGAAACATTCTATAAGCACTTGAAAGTATTGCAAGATAATTCGCATAAATAGCCGATAAAGCCAGCCAAACCATAACCGGAACAGAGCGGATGGCGAGTAACGCAGCGTCCCGTAAAAGGAGAAATCACACCCAATTATGTGGCCGTCGGTGTTCCGGCGATTGAGAAACATGTCGCATATCGGCAAATGGCCGGATCAATCTATTCCGGATCAATCATCCAAAACGCCACCCACTGACCGCCCAACAGAGAGTGATACCACCCGAAACGACCAGCCACACCCACACGAACGGACTCAAAAGACCGCGACACCTGTCAGATTTCTTTACAGAATGAACCCCAACCTTAAACAGGTATTAATTAATCCATTGATTTTAAATAACATAATCACAATGGCGTGATAATTGCTTTGGCTATAGTTAGCAGCGATAATATAGCGATTGCGGCGGCCCAAACGGGAATCCCGCCAGATTGTTTCCACAACCAAGCAGCAGATGGCCTGTGGATAGATTGTTTGAAAGTCCCGAAACTCCGGTGTGAAGTGGTAGTGTAGCGGCTCATCCAGTAAACTGGGAGAGTTCGTCAGTTGAAACCAGCAGTAATCCGGCATCGACCTGAGGTAACGGCTGGTAAAGCTTCGAATCAGGGATAGACTTGGAATAAAATCTGGATATCAAGTCCAGAAAACCAATACGCCAACAGGGTATTAAGTAATGTCGAAGAATCGAGAGACAAACAGCGAACAGAAAATGGATGTGTCGAACGAAGAGCAAATCTCATCGAGTCGCAGACGCTTCACCAAGGCCGGATTGCTTGCCTCCCCGGTACTGATGACCGTGGCCTCACGACCGGTATTCGGTGTTGGCTGTCTCTCCAACATGCTGTCCGGCAACCTGTCCGACCCTAATCGCGGCGAATGTAATCTTGGACTCAGCCCCGGCTACTGGAAAAACCATCCCTCTGCGTGGCCAATGCCTGCGGGTGTTTTGCCCGATGGCTCAATTCCGAGCAAATGCCGCCAATGCAAATCCAAACAGAATGGGCTTGTAAGTTGGGAATGTACAGACGGCGCCCTGTTTAATGACTATTTTTCCAGCGGGCCGCAGGATAGCCAGAATCGATCCATGCTTGAAATACTCTGCACCGATTCTGGCAGTGACAAATTCCATATTATCGCAGCACTGCTCAACGCCATGGTTGACCCTAACTACGTGTTGAGTGTTCAGCAGGTTAAAGCACTTTGGATCGATACGACCCTGGGTGGACAAATAAGCGATTTCAAGGCGTTTCTGAACAGCACCTGGACCTGACTCCAGTCAGACCCCGTGAGTCAACAATCAAACAACCGGTAAGACCAGTGAAAAACAGGTCTTACCGGTTGTTGTCTATAAAGCGCAGCACTTCCGGCGGCATCGTCTTCTCATCCTCACCCATCGCCGCTTTCCGAACCAGATGGGGAATAAGCAACCGCAACGGCATGCGGAGATAGTGAGATCTGACATAGAGCATCCACCTTGCCAATCCGGTTCCCCACCGGTTACAGCTGGCATGATCCGGCCGTAAAGCCCGCTGGAACAGACTATCCATCAAGGGCATGGACAGGCCCCCCGGCATTCGCTCCTCCATCCATCCCTTTACCCCATTCGGAATTTTCAGACCCAACAGGTTCTCGACGTAGCGGAGCCCGTAGATCAACGGCCGCACCAGATCCAACTCCACGGCCCGGTCGCAAAGCTCCTGCCAGAACCCGTCCCGCACTGAAAAGTGTCGCAACAGCTCCGCGATATCCACCAGATCTCTCAGTCCATGCTCCAGTTCCCCATCATGGAACAGATGGGTGGCGCTGTGCAGAATCATGTCGAGATCGCACAACCAGTAGAGATCATCCGGTGCCCCGTCATTAACCGCCCGGGAGATCAATTTATTCGCATCCGGTTTCAACCTTGCCGTCAGGGGCAGGATTGAGTGGTGAATATCGAGCACCGTCTGGCGCCGCACCTGCTTCATGGGAGGGATCTCATGCATCCAGGTACGGTAGTAGCGCTGGTCATAGGCACTGGCATGGGTGGATCGCCACCCCCAGGCCTTTAACTCCTCCTCCACCGGCTCGAGCATGGACCGGGGTACCAGGATATCAATATCATGAAACAGCCGACCCCGGCTGATGGGCAATCCCGCCATAACATAGGCGGCCCCCTTGAGCACAATCACGGGAACCGCCAGGCTATAGAGCGCCTCATGCAGTTGTGAGATTTCCCAACGAACCGCCTGAACGCTACGCAGTGCAATCTTGTATGCCCCGTTTAAATGCAGGAACGGTTGTTCGGGAATTTTGCTCTCAAGCCCCTGGTCAGTTAACACCACATGAAGATGGGCCAACAGGTTGGCCGCTTTGGCTTGCCGAATTAACAGATCCCATTCATCTGCGCCAAATCCGGTGACTCTGTCCGGCGATTTGAGCACTTGTATCAGAAGCGGCGTAACCATATCAGGCAACCACCTCTGTATCAGCCAGAATTTGATCCATGATGGTTAACGCCTCATTCAGACGGGAGTACTCCAGGGTATAGACCGGGTAACTGTCGATTAATGTTCTGGCCGAATCAAACCCCTCCTTGCCCAGAATATGGGAATTGAAGGCATTCTCCTGTATCTCCATCAGCGCCCGGGTCTTGGCACTTTTGATCAGGTTCGTATCGCTGCCCGCCCGGTATTTTGGGAATACGATCGCACCGGGCTGACAGGCAATGGGAGCTGAATCCACACTGGCACGGGTCGGTTTCAGGTGTGCCACTGTGCCCTTTGCCGTATCCCTGGCCGCAGGGCCGATTTCAGCACTGCTGGAAAAATTTCTGATGACTGTTATGGATTCATTTTTAAGACTCACCGGTCTCGGTACCGGAGTGATCTCCAGGGACTTGGGATCCATCAAGGCCATCTCATCCGACAGGAGGCGCCAGCCCCGCAGGCTCATGGCCGCGCACAAAGTGCTCTTTCCGGAACCGGGTACACCCGGCATGATGATCCCCCGCCCATCTTTCTCGAGGACGGCGGCATGCACGATCAGATAGTGGTGGGCCATGGTGGCGATACACCAGTTCAGCCCCCACTCGAACATGGCAAAGGCGTGCACATAGGGCAAGGGCTTGAATGGCGCGTATTCATCCAGCAGGAAGCTCACCTGGGGCTTTATCCAGCGCCGCAGACCGCCGGAACGCTTCAGGGTGATATGGAAATCAAAGAAGCCCGTCGTATCGGCGGTTTCGTACTGCTGGTAGAAGAAGGCCACATGACGCTGCAGATCAGGGATAGCAGAGCGCAGATTGATCCAGAAGGGTCCGATCTTTACAGGAAGCCCCGGGCCGGATAGTTGGCGGGCCATTTCATGATGGCTGAGTTCTCCGATCTTCACAATGTGTCTGATACAACCAGGCCTAACGAGCGGAAAGTGCGCAGTGAAGTGACTATCGATTCAGTCAATCCGGCATCGTTATCAATATGAAAATAGTCCGCCGCCGCTGCCGACAGCTGTTGATGGGTCAACTGCTCCTGCTGTAATCGCTTGAGCAGATACTCCCCCAATGGATTCAACATCAGCGTATCACCCGATCCCTGATGAAACAGTACCGCCTCTTCCTCATCCGGCCAGTCAGCCCAACAGAACTGCTCCGGCCCATTGGCAAACCACCGAGTTCCTGCTCCTTCAGTTAACTCCATATCACTCACGTTATCTGTTTTCCAAGCCTTGACCGGCAAATCCAATCAGTTATCCAACCTGCGGGGTTAGGATAACGGTTATGCCTCAACGAATGAATACAAACAGGCAATAAATCGTATCAAATTGACAAATCCGATCATCACAGGATCAGCACCTTACCGCCTCTTCCGGTTCCATACCCTGTGCTGCGGTAGTGAATGGATTGGCTATGCTTTTAGCTGGGCGGACCCGAAACAGTCTGTCTTTGGCACTACGATAACCAGATCTTTTCGAATCGGTGGACTAGCCTGTCACCGGTACACCAGTTGGGAGAATACGATGAATGCACTATTGACAACCCTCGGCTCATTGGCCGGCACTGTCGGCATCCTGATCTGTCTGATCGCGGGCGTAACCCGGCTGTCCGGCAGTTACTATCTGTTCGGGTACAGCGCGCAAAGCCTGTTAATGATCGGTGCCGTCGCCATTATCGTGGCCTGTTATCTGAAGTTAGAGCACCTCTCCCGAACCAGTCGATGAGCGGCCGTTTCAATCGCCATACCCCTGCGGATTACTGCTCTGCCATCGCCAGGTATCCTGGCACATCTGCTCCAGCCCCCGCTCGGCGCGCCAGCCCAGTTCCCGGAATGCCAGACCGGGATCGGCATAGCAGGCGGCAATATCCCCCGGCCGACGATCCACCACCCGGTAGGCAACCGGTCTGTTACTGGCGGATTCAAATGCCCGTATCATCTCCAGTACGGAGTAACCCTTGCCGGTTCCCAGGTTGTGGACCATCAGTCCCGGATTGCCCTGCAGCCGCTCCAACGCAGCCAGGTGCCCCCGGGCCAGATCCACCACATGGATATAGTCCCTGACACCGGTGCCATCCGGGGTGGGATAGTCGCCACCAAATACTGACAACTGCTCCAGCCGCCCCGCTGCGACCTGTGCAATATAGGGCATCAGATTATTCGGAATGCCCCGGGGATCCTCCCCGATCAGACCGCTTTCATGGGCACCCACCGGGTTGAAATAGCGCAGGATGGAGATGTTCCAGGCCTCGTCAGCAGCCTGTATATCCCGCAGCATCTCTTCAATAACCAGTTTTGACCGGCCGTAGGGATTGGACGCCGAGAGGGGGAAATCTTCCGTGATCGGCAGGGAGTCGGGGTCACCATAGACGGTTGCAGATGAGCTGAACACCAGACGCTTCACGCCCGTCTCCACCATCCCTTCCAGCAGTGCCAGGGTACCGGTGATATTGTTCTGGTAATAGCTCAGGGGAATCTCAACCGATTCACCCACCGCCTTCAATCCGGCAAAATGGATCACCGCATCGACATCACCCCGCTCCAGGATCGGCAATAGCGCCGCCGGGTCCCGGATATCTCCTTCAACAAAGGAGACAGTCCGGCCAGTCAGGGTCGCAACCCGATCCAGTGAGACGCGGCTGCTGTTACAGAGGTTATCGATCACCACCACCTCATGCCCCGCTTCCAGCAACTCTACACAGGTGTGGGACCCGATATAGCCCGCACCACCGGTAACCAATATTTTCATACCGTCTCCCTTTTTGAGTTCCGTCCATCGCTCAGCGGCGTATTTTGCAACAGGGACCACCGATTTGACAGCCCGTATCGATCAGTCGGGCCGGGCGACCGGAGTTACAGCGGTAGCAGCGACCTACGCGCTCCGATCAAGCAACCACCGCTCCAGCCGGCCAATCTGCGTTGCTGACATGCGCAGACCCCGCTTGGTGCGACGCCAGACAATGTCTTCGGCAGTCTCCGCAAATTCATGTTCCAGCAGGTAACGCACTTCCCGTTCAAACAGCCCACCACCAAAATCGATTCCCAATCTATCCTGTGAGTCACAATCGGCCAATAACAGTTTGATGCGGGTACCGTAGCACTCCGCATAACTGCGCAACTGTGTGGCCGGCAGCCAGGAGTAGTCGGTGGCACACTCCGCCAGAAAATGGTCGAAGTCCGCATCGGGCAGATCACCGCCGGGCAGATGACTGGTCCCGGTCCAGGCCGGCCCCGGTATCTCCAGACAATCGGACAGGAGGCCCAGCACCTCTTCCGCCAATCGTCGATAGGTAGTTATTTTGCCGCCGTAGACCGACAGGATCGGCGCCTGGTCACGATCAAGATGCAGATTATAGTCCCGGGTCACCCGGGAGGCGTTACCGGCGGCGTCATCGTACAGGGGACGCACACCGCTGAAGCTCCACACCACATCCGCAGGCTCTACCGGCCGGATAAAATAGTCACTCACCGCCTGGCAGATATAGGCCACCTCCTCCGGACTGATCCGGTTCTCCTCCGGCAGTGTGGAGAGTTCAATTTCGGTTGTACCCAGCAAGGTGAAATCGGATTCGAACGGAATAGCAAACAGCACCCGGCCATCCGGATGCTGGAAGATATAGGCATCATTGTGCTCAAACAGCCGCGGCACCACGATATGGCTGCCCTTTACAAAACGGATCCCTCTGGCGTGCCGCCCCACGCTATCCCCTTTCCAGACCCGTTCCACCCAGGGGCCGGCCGCATTGACCACCGCCCGTGCCAGGATAGTGCTGGCCGAGCCATCCCGTTGATTGCGTACTGTTACACGCCAGTGGGTGGTACCGCGGACCAGGACCTCGGCCCGGGTATGGGTCTTAATCACTGCTCCCCGGGCCGCCGCATCCAGTGCATTCAACACCACCAGTCGGGCATCGGCTACCCGGCAGTCGGCGTACTCGAAGCCGCTGCGGAAGAGCGGTTTTAACGCCCGGCCGGCCTGATGTGTGTTGAAACGGATATGCTTTGATCCCGCCAGCCGTTTACGGCCACCCAGGTGATCATAGAGAAACAGACCCAGCCGGATCATCCACTCGGGACGCAGCGAATCGTTGTGCGGCAGGACAAACCGGATCGGATGGATAATGTGGGGTGCGCTGGCCAGCAGCACCTCCCGCTCCCGCAGGGCGTGATGCACCAGCTTGAAATCGTACTGCTCCAGGTAACGCAGACCACCGTGGATCAGCTTGGTACTGGCGGATGAGGTATGACCAGCCAGGTCATCCATTTCACAAAGACAGACACTCAGCCCCCTGCCCGCTGCATCCCGGGCCACACCCACTCCGTTGATACCGCCGCCGATGACCAGAAGATCGAATGGTGGCGTGACGGATTGCGGCTCTGGCATAGCAACGATCTCCCTCTGCCCGGATTGAGTCCGCTGGACAGGCGTGGCCCCGGGACGAGCTGAAGCCGGGCGGTAAAATCCACATCTCCCAGATAAATCTGGGTTCTGCCCCTCCGGTACCGGCAGGCTCCCATCATCAGGGCCTGCTCCGGCGCCTGTCAATGTGGCGTGACTATACTCTAGAAAAATCTCGTACAGGAGTCACACAGCCACCATGGCAACCAATCCATTCATCCTCAGTATCGACCAGGGCACCACCAGCACCCGGGCGATGCTGTTCGAGAAGGAGAGTCGTTGTGCATTTGTTGCCCGCCGGGAGTTCCCGCAGTTATATCCGGAACCCGGCTGGGTGGAGCACGACCCGGAAGCGATCTGGACGACCACGTTGGCGGTGCTCCGGGACGCCCTGGCCGCCGCCCGGGAGAGACAGCGACCGATTGCCGGCATCGGCATTACCAATCAGCGCGAAACCACGGTTGTCTGGGATCGCCACAGTGGTAAACCGATATACAACGCCATTGTCTGGCAGGATCGCCGCACTGCCCGCCACTGCGAAACTCTCAAGCAGGCGGGGCACGAACCCGGGGTAATGGAAAAAACCGGCCTGCTGCTCGATCCCTACTTTTCCGCCACCAAGATCGCCTGGATTCTGGACCATGTTCCCGATGCCCGCCGCCGGGCCGAAGCGGGTGATCTGGCCTTCGGCACCGTGGACAGTTTTCTGTTGTGGCGCCTGACCGACGGAAAGGTCCATGCCACCGACGCCACCAACGCCGCACGTACCCTGCTGTATAACATCCACCAGAGTGCGTGGGATCGGGATCTGCTGGCGCTGTTTGATCTGCCCGCTGCACTGCTCCCCGAGGTGAAGGATTGTGCTGCCGATTTCGGCCGGACCAGCCGCGAACTGCTGGGCAGGTCGCTGAATATCGGTGGCATGGCGGGTGATCAGCAGGCGGCCGCCTTTGGCCAGACCTGTTTTCAACCCGGCATGACCAAAGCCACCTACGGTACCGGCTGTTTTGTATTGACCAATACCGGCAGTGAAGTGGTCGCCTCCCGGAGCAGACTGCTGACTACAATCGGTTACCGGCTCGATGGTCAAAATAGTTACGCCCTGGAAGGATCCATCTTTATCGCGGGTGCGGCCGTCCAGTGGTTGCGGGATGAGCTCGGGCTGATCAGCACAGCGGCCGAAACTGAAGACCTTGCCAACAGCCTGGATCATAACCAGGGCGTCTACCTGGTGCCCGCCTTTACCGGACTGGGCGCACCCCATTGGGATGCCGATGCCCGGGGTGCCCTGCTGGGACTGACCCGGGGCACCGGGATCAGGGAGATCGTCCGGGCCACCCTGGAATCGGTCTGCTATCAGACCCACGACCTGTTCCGGGCCATGGCAGATGACGGTGTAACAGCAACCCGACTGCGGGTGGATGGCGGTATGGTGAGCAATGGCTGGCTCTGCCAGTTTCTAGCCGACATTCTGGACCTGCCGGTACAGCGCCCGGTGCAGACCGAAACCACCGCGCTCGGCGCGGCCTATCTGGCCGGATTGCAGTGCGGCCTGTACCACTCCTTCCAGGATCTGGAGCAGAACTGGCAACTGGAGAGTGAATTTTCCTCCACGTTGGCGGGGGATGCCCGAACCACCCTGCTGGCCGGTTGGCATGAGGCGATTCAACGGGTGCGCAGTGCGCCCTGAGCAACCGTGTCAGCCATGCCCGTTTGCAATAGGGCATCCGGGCGGTATCATCGCTCTTTTTCCCTACCGCGAGACCAACCCTGGTGACAACTGACGCACCCCGATTTCTCAACCTGCCGGATAACAAGCGGATCGCCTACCACAAGAGCGAAGGAGCCGGGCCCGGCATCCTGTTCTTTGGCGGTTTCCATTCCGACATGACCGGCACCAAGGCCGTCGCGCTGGAGCAGTGGTGTCAAGCCCATCAGCGCGCCTTTATCCGTTTTGACTATTCGGGGCATGGCCAGTCCAGTGGCCTGTTTGAAAGCGGCACCATCGGCGAGTGGCTGGATGATGCCCTGGCGGTCCTGGATCAATTGACCGAAGGTCCGCAGATTATCGTCGGTTCCAGCATGGGTGGCTGGCTGTCACTGCTGGCCTCCGTGGCCCGGCCTGAGCGTCTGCACGCCCTGGTCACCCTGGCCTGCGCCACCGATTTCACCCGACGGCTGTTGCGGCCTCTGTTTAACGATACGCAGAAACAGCAGTTGGCCAGGGAGGGCCGCGTACTGCTCCCCTGCGACTACGATGACCAGCAACCCTACCCGATCACCCGGCAGTTGCTTGAAGAGGGTGATCGGCATTGCCTGCTGGATCGCCCGATCCCGATTCACTGTCCGGTAAGAATGTTCCACGGCCTGCAGGACCGGGATGTGCCCTGGGACTTCAGTCGCCGGACCTGTGAACAGCTGGAGAGTCGGGACGTTACCCTGACCCTGATCAAGCAGGGTGACCACCGGCTGTCGGAACCGGCCGATCTGCAGCTGATCATGCACTGCCTGGAGCAGTTGTGATCTATCCGGCCCCTGAAGCCCTGCAGCCTGACCGGACCGGCCGGTGACCAGGCAGGCCAGGGCGTACCTCTTCGGCATCAGTGCCGTGCTGCTCTGGTCCACCGTCGCCAGCGCCTTCAAGCTGTCGCTACGCTACCTGGAACCGATACAGCTGCTGTTTTATGCCAGTGTCGCCTCGTTGCTGGTGATGTTTGCACTGGTGATCCGGCAGGGACATCTGCCACAGCTGTTAAACACATCCCGGCGGGACATGCTCCTGTGCGCCGTACTGGGTCTGCTCAATCCCTGCCTATACTACTGGGTGCTGTTCAAGGCCTACGACCTGCTCCCGGCCCAGGAGGCCCAGCCACTCAACTACACCTGGGCCATCACCCTCTCCATCCTGGCGGTGCCCCTGCTCAAGCAACAGCTGCGACGGCTCGACCTGCTGGCGATCGGTATCAGTTATCTGGGTATCCTGGTCATCGCCACCCATGGCGCGCCTCTGGAGCTTCACTTCAGCAATGGCTATGGCGTCCTGCTGGCCCTGGGCAGCACCCTGATCTGGTCACTGTTCTGGATATTCAACACCCGCAGTCGCATGGAACCGGTGGTTGGGCTGTTTCTCAATTTCCTGTTTGCCATCCCGATCATTGCCCTGATCACCGGACTGACCACCGGCTTCGGCTTTGATTCGATCAACGGCCTCTACGGTGCGCTCTATGTGGGCCTGTTCGAGATGGGCATCACGTTTGTACTCTGGCTGAATGCGTTGCGCCTGACCACCAGTACCGCCAAAGTCGCCAATCTGATCTTTCTCTCCCCCATACTCTCTCTGTTTCTGATCCACTTTATCGTGGGCGAGGATATACACTGGTCCAGCGGCGCCGGGCTCCTGCTGATTATTGCCGGCAATGGGCTACAACAGCTGGGCAAACCGGTCCTGCCACCGGTGAAGCGGGAATAATCCAGCGAATAATCGCCGTCATAACGGCTCTATGGATGGGCAGCCCCGGAGTGACACAGAGAGTCGGGTATCCATCACTCCCTACGAAACCGGTTGCCTTGACCAGACAAAAAAGATAGCTTTCCGGCCAGAGCCGGGAGACAGACAACTACCCTATGAGTGACAAATACTATATTACCGCCCAGCAACTGCTGACAGATTCCTTTCGCCTGGGAGTGGAGATTCTGCAGAGCGGCTTCAGACCCGATTTCATTGTCGGCGTGTGGCGCGGCGGCACGCCGGTCGGTATCGCGGTGCAGGAGATCCTGGACTATTTCGATGTGCAGTCGGACCACATTGCCATACGTACCTCCTCCTACACCGGCATCGGACAGCGCAACAGGGAGGTGCAGGTGCACGGTCTGGGCTATCTGATACGCCATATGAACTGGGACAGTTCACTACTTATCGTGGACGACGTGTTTGACACCGGATTGAGCCTGCAAGCTATTCTCGATACGCTGAAGGCCAAGACCCGGCGCAACATGCCGGAACAGATCCGTATCGCCACCCCCTGGTATAAACCGGCTAACAACCAGACCGCCCTGAAGCCGGATTACTACATCCATGAAACCGACCAGTGGCTGGTGTTCCCACATGAGCTGAAAGGGCTGCAACAGCAGGAGATTCTGGCCAACAAGCCGGAGATGGAAGCGCTGTTCCGGGACCGGGGACTGATAAAATAGTCCCGCCAATCACTTCCGCCAGTCGGCCGGATCCGTTACGGGGACAGCTCGGCATGATCAGTGGTTATTGAAATTACGGGAAAAATAGTCGATAACCGGTCTGGCTATATAACAAAACAAGACAGATAAGAGGCATTGCTCAATGGCAAAGACAAAGACCGTCACCACAGACGATATTCTGATCATGCTCTGTAAATCGGTCACATCGGTGTTATCCACCGCGACCAATACCGAAATCAGGTATTCGGCCATGGTGCAGAAAATAAACCGCACCTGCCTTAAGCCGGACATTGGCTGTTTTGTGCTGGTTGACGGCGGATTTTCCGGACTGGTGGTGATCAATTTCACCGCCAGTGCCGCCCTTGAGCTCTACCAATCCTACCTGTCCAACATGGGGATACCCCGTGAGGAGCTGGCCCTCAGCCACACCTCCGATGAGGTGGGCAACGTCCTGGGGGAGTTGATGAACCAGATGATCGGTGATTTCATCGGCAACGTGGGCAAACAGCTGCTGACGCCAATCAACCAGAATCAGCCCAAGATGCTGACCATCAACAAGGAAGTGCAGCTCTCCGTCAATACCAACCTGGACCGACCCCAGGGTCGTCGTGTCACCTTCACCACCGAGCGGAATAATATTTTCTATCTTGAACTGGCCATGGATAAAACTGAATTCATCCAGCTGCACGAGTTTGAAATGGAGGACGTGGATCCTGACAAGATCCTGGAAGGTGAAGCGAACAAGCGGGCCGCTGCGGTAGAGACACCTGCCAATGATGCACCGGATGATGCCAACAGTCTGCTGGATGAACTGGGTATCTGATCGCTACGGTACCTAAACCGGAGCCATTATGGGGCGTTGCCGGCCCCATCTGCCGATCAGATCGACCGTTTATCCCTGTAGCGTTAATCCAACCGGCTCAGGAAAAGGTTGCCGCCATCTCATTGGCCTTGTCCAGCAAATATTCCAGATAGGCAAGCCGTGTCACGGACACATCTATTTTTTCCCGCAGATCCTCACAGGGATCGTCGATGATATGCAGCAGGTCTTCGTGGAAAAAGACTTCAAAACTATCCAGGTAACGGACTTCCTTGTTCTTGTCCAGCACCAGGTTGTCCAGCCCGTAGAGATCAATCACTTTCTGGTGGGTACGACGAATCTCTTTGGCGGTCTGAATAAACAGCCCCAGTTGCAGTCGTGCTTTGTGCAGCTTTGCCATTAACGGGATGGCATCATCGGCGATTGCCGGATTGGCCAGGTTAAACCAGGGCGTAAACGCCTGGGCAAGCACCAGCATATTCTCCTGGCCATCAATCCGGGTGTGCACGAAGATGGCTTCAGGGATAATATCGTGCAGCTCTTTTTTCAGCATGCCGTAGTCACGCCGGTAAATCTTGATGTCCAGTGCGTTACAACTCAGGGTATGGCGTTTGATAACCATCTCAAATGCGCGGTTCTTTTCCCGCATAAAGTGGTAACCTGCCGTCTGCCATACATCGCAATGGGCGCCAACGGTGGAAATCAACGTGACCCGCAGGTTCTCGGTATCCAGGCAGCCGATTTCCGCGGGAATTCGTGCATCTTCTTTTGCCATCGGCGTTGTCCTTCAGATCGGAACATAATGGATTTTGGTAACATAGTACATTAATAACCTAATTTATCCTATTGATAATATACATTTAATTACCAGCATTGATATTACAGCCCCCACCCACACATCGTACCATCCGGTAAAACGGAACCCTATTATTTCGAGCCCGCTCCACCAAGGAAGCCATACATGATCTCCCCCAATCTGTTGCGTTGGATACCCTTTCTGTTTGTCCTGTTGTGGGCAACCGGATTTATCGGCGCCAAGTACGCCCTGCCCTATGCGGAACCTTTCACGGTACTGGCCCTGCGTATGTACCTTACCCTTGGGGTCTTCCTGATCCTGATAAATATTTACCGGCAGAAATGGCCGTCACTGCAAGGGGCACTGTACTCCATGCTGGTTGGATCTCTGGTACATGCGGCCTATCTGGGCGGTGTCTTTGCTGCCATCAAAGCCGGCATGTCAGCCGGACTGGCCTCACTGCTGGTGGGACTGCAACCTATTCTGACTGCTCTGATTGCCTGGCTCTGGATGGATAACCGGATCAACGGGAGACAGATGACCGGGTTACTGCTGGGTATTCTGGGCGTGGCGGCAGTTCTGTTACTCGGTAAAGACGGCAGCCAGGCCCTGCAGTTCAATCTGACGGCCCTGCTGTTTGCCCTGCTGGCGCTGTTCGGTATCACCATCGGCACCCTGTTGCAGAAGCGCTTCTGCGCCGATGTGGGCCTGCTGACCGGCACTTTTTACCAGTACCTGGCCAGCGCCATCATCATGAGCCTGCTTGCCTTGCTGTTTGAAACCCGTGAGATCGACTGGCAACCGCAGTTTATTGCCGCCTTACTGTGGCTGGTTTTCGGGCTCTCGCTCAGCGCTATCCTGCTGTTGATGCTGATGATCCGGGGGGGAGAGGCAACCAAGGTTGCCAGCTACTTCTACCTCACCCCACCGGTCACGGCCGTCATGGCCTGGCTACTGTTTGATGAGCGACTGACAACCTGGGGCATGGCCGGTATCAGCCTGACCGCATACGGTGTCTATCTGGTGATCCGCAACCCGGCCAAGCCGATGAACCGCTAGAACTTCAGATCCGGCCCCCCGGCTGGTCCGGGCGGCCTGAGCCGCCCATCCGATCCCGCCACGGGGCGGCCCACTATCAGGGATAGACCTCCGGCACAAAGGTCTGGTCCGACATGGGCGGACGTATGTAGTCCTTGTCGTCCCGGCGCTTGGGTAGCACGATCTCTTTCGGTGTCAGGTCTTCATAGGGGATCTTGCTCAACAGATGGGCGATGCAGTTCAGCCGCGCATGTTTTTTGATATCTGATTTCACCACATACCAGGGTGCCTGCTTGATATCGGTATGGGCAAACATCACATCCTTGGCGCGGGAGTACTCGACCCAGCGGGCACGGGATTCCAGATCCATTGGACTCAACTTCCAGCGCTTGTGTGGCTCCTGCAGGCGACTCTGGAAACGCCGTTCCTGCTCTTCATCAGATACCGAAAACCAGTACTTCAGCAGAATAATGCCGGAGCGTACCAGCATACGTTCAAATTCCGGACAGGAACGGAGAAACTCGCTGTACTCCTCGTCATCACAGAATCCCATGACCCGCTCAACACCAGCCCGGTTGTACCAACTGCGGTCAAACAGCACCATCTCGCCGCCCGCCGGCAGGTGAGTTACATAGCGTTGAAAATACCACTGGGTGGTCTCTCTCTCCGTGGGTGCGGGCAGTGCCACCACCCGACAGATACGCGGGTTGAGATGCTGGGTAATCCGCTTGATAACCCCACCTTTCCCTGCCGCATCCCGGCCTTCAAAAATAACCACGACCTTGAGTTTCTCCTTGGCTATCCAGGCCTGGAGTTTGACCAGCTCCAGCTGCAGGCGGAACAACTCTTTTTCGTATACCGAATTCTTGATCTTCTTTACTGGAGCATCGGTGACATCATCCAGTGACTGTTCCACATAGGGGATACCCTTATCCATTTTCCGTACACCTTTTTTCGCTCGTTTTTTTCTACCCATTTGAATTCCCACTTAAAAAAATACTTTGTACTCCAAGTAGAAATAATGCCTCGATTCACACTATTAACCCAGACATCAATCAGCTGGTGTTGCGCCAGATCAATGGGGCATCAGTAACCGGACCGGATAGGCGTCTCACTCATCGACCCGACCACGTAGCGCCTTGATTCTGCCGCGCTTCTCTTTGCTCTCCAGACGGCGTTGCTGTGACCCCCGGGTGGGTCTGGTCGGCTTGCGTGTTTTCTGAATCCGGGTCGCCGACAGAATCAGCTCCTTCAGCCGCGCCAGCGCCTCAGCCCGATTCTTCTCCTGGCTACGGTGATTCTGGGCCTTGATGATTATGACCCCCTCCTTGGTGATACGCTGATCCCTGTAATTCAGCAGCCGCTCCTTGTAGAAGGGGGAAAGTGAGGAGGCATTGATATCAAAGCGCAGATGGACCGCGCTGGAGACCTTGTTGACGTTCTGTCCACCCGCACCTTGTGCCCGGATGCCGGTCAACTCGATCTCACTTTCGGGGATGGTGACGCTGTTGGAAATCTGTAGCATGGCACCATTCTAGCCGTAGAGGAACGACACCGCGACCACGGCGGCGATCACACCCACAATATCGGCGGTCAATCCAGCAGCCAGTGCATGGCGGATACGTCGCACCTGGACTGCACCAAAGTAGACCGCGAGCACATAGAAAGTGGTTTCGGTGGAGCCTTGCAGAGTGGAGACCAGGTAGCCCACATAGCTGTCCGGGCCGATGGCCGGATCGTTGATAATGGAGGCCATCACCCCGTAGGCACCGGACCCGGAGAGTGGCCGTAACAGCGCCATGGGCAACGCCTCGGCGGGCAGGCCCACCAGGCTGGTTAACTGGCCGATCTGTCCCACCAGCCACTCCATGGCACCACTGGCCCGGAACATACCAACCGCCACCAGTATGGCCACCAGGTAGGGGATGATCTTCAGCGCCACCTGGAATCCCTCCTTGGCTCCCTCCACGAAACTCTCGTAGATAGGCACCCGCCGGAATACACCGAACAGCAGGAAGCCGAGCATCAGCGCCGGCAGTATCCAGGGCGAGATAACCTCTCCGTAGAACACTGTCAGGGGAATCAGCAACAGAAAGCCGATCAGGGCTGCCATCGATACCCAGGCTGGGTAAGCTCCCTCCTCCGCTTCGGTCAGGGGGAGCGTGGACGGTTCACTGCTCTGTTCAGCTGGATTCGCTTCCGTCGTCTCCGCTTTAACCGGAAAAAAACGGCGATACCCCTTGGCCGCCAGGATCGCCGCTACGGTTGAGCAGAGGGTGGCAAACAGTGTGGTGGGCAGAATACCCGCCGGGTCCATGGAACCGGCCGAGGCACGCAGGGCAATCACCCCGGTGGGAAGCAGCGTGATACTGGACGTGTTGATGGCCAGAAACAGAACCATGGAGTCGCTCGCACTCCCCTTACAGGGATTGAGCCGATTGAGCTCCTGCATCGCCTTGATACCGAACGGCGTGGCGGCATTGCCCAGCCCCAGCATATTGGCCGACATGTTCAGGATCATCGCCCCCATGGCGGGATGATCGGCCGGTACATCGGGAAACAGCCTGACCATCAACGGCCGGATCAGCCGGGCGAGGATTTTGAGCAGGCCGCCCTGCTCGGCGATCTTCATCAGACCAAGGAAAAGCGCCATCACCCCGACCAGACCCAGGGCCAGCTCCACCGCCCCGGTGGCCGAATCGATCATTGCGCCGGATAACGCATCCATCGGACTCACATCAGCTGTCGGCTCACTGAACTGCCGCCAGGCAGCGGTGAGGAAGGCGATCAGCACCAGCAAAAAAAAGACGATATTCATGATGACATCAGCGGGAATTCATAACTGTTATCGCTTATACGCGATGTGGATAGGGAGGGCAACCGACCAGAACTTCGTCACTGTCAGAACTGAACAACCGGCAGCATCAAGCCCCATGGAACTCAGAACAACAGCCCGTGCAGCAGGGTGCGCAGCACAATCGCCAGCCCGGCACCATAGAGTGCCGGGCGAAGAACAGCCGCCACCCGGGGCCCCGCAGAAATCAGAATGGCGATACCGACAATATCGAAGGGATGAATCAAAAATCCAGCCAGCCTGTTCAATGTGCTGAGATCGATCAGCCCGGTCTGCACAAACTCCATGGTCACGCCCATCATGGCGGTACCACCGGCAATGAACTTGGTGATGATCGGCAACAGCGCCGCCGATGGCAGATCAAACAGGGAGAAGACCGGGGCCAGTAGCGGCTCCAGTAGTTCCACTGCGCCCACCGTGCGCAGCAGGTTCACCAGCAGCAGCGCCAGGATGAGCATGGGGACCGCACTGACCGAAATTTCAATCGCCTCCCGTCCGGCGCGATTGATCACCGTCAGCAGACTCAGGGTATCGTCTGCCACCGGATGATCCGGTTTCGGTTCCGGCAGCACATCCCTGTCACTGACACCACGTGCGAACAGATAATAGGTGGCGGATGCACCAATCACAGCGCAAACCGCCGAGATCAGAATAGTCATCAGGCCATTCAGGCCAACCGCGGACATAGGGAACACTACGTTGGCCTGGGCACAGGCCAGCACCATGGCCAGGGAGGCGGCAATATGGCGACTGGACGTGCCGGCCCGATCCATGATCGCCAGCGTGGCGACCGGCGCCGCGAAACTGACAAAGAGTATCTGGATCAGGGCAAAAATGCCCAGATCGGGCAACCCGAACGGATGCAGCAGCGGCGACAGACGGGCCGTAATCCAGTCCAGCACCCCTTTCGCCTCCAGCAAGCGCATAAAGGTGAGCATAACCACCATAACAGGCAGAAACACAAAAAAGGCCAGCTCAACGCCAGCCTTGCCGGAACGCAAGATAATCTCTGCAAACTCGCCCATATTCCCCAACAACCTGCTGGTCCAGGACAGGCCGGGTTGCGAATTATCTCCGGTAATCAGCGCCGCCGTGGACTGTCTGGTGAAACTTTGGCGCCACTATACCGTGATTAGGTAGAAGCCGGTAGCGAGTGGGTACGGGGGAAGGTCGCGATGCTACCGACTTCCAGAACAGTTAACGGGACGCACTCAACTGGGTGACCTTTTTATCCTCCAGCTCGATCTCTGAGATCACCTCGGGCTTGCCCTTGCAGGCCTGGATGATCAACTCCTTGTTGCGGGCCAGTATCAATCCGAACTCCTCGGCAGCCTGTTCATCCACCTGGGGAATGACCTGCTCTAGCAGGTGGGAAAAGTGTTCACCCAGTTCAAGCATACGATCATGGGCGTCCGCCTCTTTCTTGTTGTCAAACATGCTGTTGTCCCGATCACATTTCCACATTGCTATAACGGCCATACTCTTCCACCCTGCGCTGAACCTGGATTGAACCACGCCCTCCTAAAAGCGTGGCTGGATGCCCCCGCGGGGCACTCCTGACTGCCCGCTACGGTTGGGCTGTTTCGTTAAACACAGATCGATCATACAGAGAACATATATAGAACGTC
Source organism: Sedimenticola thiotaurini (assembly GCF_001007875.1). Taxonomy (NCBI): domain Bacteria; kingdom Pseudomonadati; phylum Pseudomonadota; class Gammaproteobacteria; order Chromatiales; family Sedimenticolaceae; genus Sedimenticola; species Sedimenticola thiotaurini. The sequence goes on from NZ_CP011412.1 coordinate 1,021,209, forward strand.
AAGTAAATTTGAGGCCACGGAATGGCTGGGGAGCGTTTATTTCAATCGGAACCGTATTGATGGAGAATAGGTCGAATACCCGGACCAATACACTCGGAAACAGCTATGCGATTTAATGGAACCGATACCTACGTGGCGACAGATGATCTGATGCTCGCCGTCAATGCCGCTATCCAGCTGGAACGCCCGCTACTGATCAAGGGGGAACCGGGCACCGGCAAGACCATGCTGGCGGAAGAGGTCGCCAGAGCCCTTGGCCAGCCCCTGTTTCAATGGCATATCAAATCCACCACCAAGGCCCAGCACGGACTGTATGAATACGATGCGGTCTCCCGTCTGCGGGATTCACAACTGGGGGATGACCGGGTGCATGACATCAGCAACTACATCATCCGGGGCAAATTATGGGAGGCCTTTGCCCACGACGGACACTCTGTGGTGCTGATTGACGAGGTGGACAAGGCCGACATTGAGTTCCCCAACGACCTGTTGCGGGAACTGGACCGGATGGAGTTTTATGTCCATGAAACCCAGCAGTTGATCAAGTCCAAACAGCGGCCTCTGATCATCATCACCAGTAACAATGAGAAAGAGCTGCCCGACGCCTTTCTGCGCCGCTGCTTCTTCCACTATATCCGCTTTCCAGACAAGCAGACCATGGAGCAGATTGTGGCGGTGCACTACCCCGAGCTGAAAAAGCAGCTGCTGAAACAGGCCCTGGAGGTGTTTTTTGAGCTACGAGAAATACCCGGACTGAAAAAGAAACCGTCCACCTCGGAACTGCTCGACTGGCTCAAACTGCTGATGGCCGAAGATATTCCGCCGGAAGCTCTGCACAGTGACGACCAACGCCAGACGATCCCGCCCCTGCATGGCGCCCTGCTGAAAAACGAGCAGGACATCCACCTGTTCGAGCGTCTCGCCTTTATCCATCGACGTGGTCGCTCCTGACATCATGCTGGTTGGATATTTCTACCACCTGAAAGAGTCCGGACTGCCGGTCACCATCCGGGAGTTTCTCGATCTGCTGGCTGCCATGCAGGCGCAGGTGATCTTCTCCAGCGTGGAGGATTTCTACCATCTCTCCCGCACCTGCCTGGTCAAGGATGAACGGCTGTTCGATCGCTTCGACCAGGCCTTCGGCAGCTACTTCAATGGGATTGTGCAAGCGGGTGACGCTATCAAGGCGGAGATTCCGGAGGAGTGGCTGCGCAAGCAGCTGGAGAGATACCTCAGCGAGGAGGAGAAGAAAAAGCTCGATGCCATGGGTTGGCAAAAGCTGATGGAGACCCTGAGAAAGCGCCTGGAAGAGCAACAGGAGCGGCACCAGGGCGGCAGCAAGTGGATCGGCACCGGCGGCACCTCCCCTTTTGGAGCCTATGGATACAACCCGGCAGGGATACGTATCGGCCAGGATCGCTCCCGACATCGCAGGGCGGTGAAAGTCTGGGACAAACGTGAGTTCCGCAACCTGGATGATTCGGTGGAACTGGGCACCCGTAATATCAAAGTAGCGCTGAAGCGCCTGCGCCGCTTCGCCCGCAGCGGTGCGCCCGAGGAGTTGGATCTGGAGGCCACTATCCGCTCAACCGCCCATCACGGCGGCCTGCTGGATCTGAAGATGGTTCCGGAACGACACAACAGGGCGAAAGTGCTGCTGTTTCTCGATGTGGGCGGTTCCATGGATGATCATGTGCAGGTCTGCGAGGAGCTGTTCTCGGCAGCGCATTCAGAGTTCAAGCACCTGGAGCATTTCTATTTCCATAACTGCGTCTACGAAGCGGTCTGGAAAGAGAGCCGCAATCGGCATACGGAGCCGCTCTCCACCTGGGATGTGATCCACACTTACGGATCCGACTATCAGCTCATCTTTGTCGGCGACGCCACCATGAGCCCCTACGAGATCACCTACCCGGGCGGTTCCGTGGAACACTGGAACCAGGAGCCCGGCATCGTGTGGCTGGAGCGACTGCTTGAAGCCTACCCCAATGCGATCTGGATTAATCCCCAACCCGAGCAGCAATGGGCGTATATTGAATCGGTTCAACTGGTGCGGGAGATCATCCAGCAGCGCATGTTTCCCCTGACCCTGGACGGACTGACCCGCGGCATGAAGCTGCTCAGTCAGTAACAGGCAGTTCAGGGCACTGTCTAACCATAGGGATATAAACAGCCGGGTCTCCCCCATATTCACAGAACGGTAAACCAGGCCCGCTAAGCTCTACCGGTCGTGTCGACAGCGGACGACAGAGCGACTATCGTCTATGCTTGAATTTATAGAGAATAAAAACCCATATCACCGCGTACCGGTGAACCCTGGTAGCCGGGAATGGATCCATTTTTGAACTGTTTTTCCGTTCCGGTATCTACCAGGTAACAATTTTTGGTCGGGTAGTGCCGACCCTGCAGGATGTCCCATGTCAAAAGAGCCCGTATTCAATAAAGTAGTCAACAGCACCATCCGCCCCGCATCCCATATGGCCGTACTGTCCCGCCGGGAGATCGAACAACTTCGCGATGTCAGCGGTACCGGACTGCACAAACTGTTTCGCAAATGCGCCCTGGCGGTACTCAGCTCCGGCTCCCAGGTCGACAACTGCGAAGAGCTGATGTCGATGTACCCCGACTTTGATATCCAGGTCAGGGAGCGTCACCAGGGCATCGTACTGGAAGTGGTCAATGCACCCGCCAACGCATTTGTGGATGACCAGTTGATCGAAGGTATACGTTACCACCTGTTCTCCATCCTGCGGGATATACTTTATCTGCGCGACATCAGCAGTAATCATAAACAGATTTCACCCAACGCCCAGATCAGTCACGAGATCTTCTATCGGCTACGGCATGCCGGCGCCTTCCATCCCGGCAAGAAGCCCAACACCGTGGTCTGCTGGGGTGGTCATGCCATTCCGGTAGAGGAGTACGACTATACCAAGGAGATCGGTTATCACCTGGGTCTGCGGGGCATCGATATCTGCACCGGTTGTGGCGCGGGTGCCATGAAGGGCCCGATGAAGGGGGCAGCCATCGCCCACGCCAAACAACGCCACATCAAGGAGCGGCACATCGGGCTCACCGAGCCCGGCATCATCGCAGCCGAGGCACCCAATGCCATCGTCAATGAGTTGATCGTGATGCCGGATATCGAAAAACGCCTGGAGGCGTTCATCCGCCTGGGTCATGTTCTGATCGTGTTTCCCGGCGGTGTGGGCACGATGGAGGAGTTGCTGTTTGTCCTGGGGGTGCTGTCTCACCCGAAAAACCAGGAGATTAAACTGCCGATCTTTCTCACCGGACCAGAATCATCCAGCAGCTATTTTGATGCGGTGATCCGTTTTATCGAAATGACTCTCGGCAGCACTACCCTGAACCTGGTGAGAAAAGTCATCGGTGATCCGGTACTGGTTGCGAAGCTGGTCAGCGATGCCCTGCGCCAGGTGACCCGGGAACGGCGACAGCGGGATGAATCGTTCCACTACAACTGGTCACTGCATATTGAAAAAGAGTTCCAGGAGCCCTTCACCCCCGACCATGAGTCCATGGCCAAATTGCAACTCTCCCGGGAGCTGCCCACCCAGCAGCTGGCGGCCAATCTGCGCCGGGCCCTGTCCGGTATTGTCAGCGGCAACGTGAAGGAACAGGGCATTGAAGCCATTCGAAAATATGGGCCTTTCCAGATCAAGGGTGAACCAGAGCTGATGAATGCCATGGATGAACTACTGACCTCCTTTGCCCAGCAGGGACGCATGAAGGTGAAAGGTGACTATGTTCCCTGTTATGAGATCGTGAAATCCAATCCGACTGCGGAAACAGAACAACAGCAATCAAGCAAACGGGAAACCACCCTGTTGACCTGAATCCCGTTGCGATACGCTGCCGCACGCTGCCAATCACCATGCCCGGTTAACTGGAGCCGGCGCATGGCTGAATAATCAAGCAACTCCGACCAGGTTTCTGCCACCCCGTTTTGCCTTATACAGCGCCCTGTCCGCATGACTGATCAGCGAATTGGCCGACTCGTTCTTATCACGACTTTTGGAATAGGTTGCCACACCGATACTCACCGTCATGTGACTACTGTACAGATCGTTTTCGATAGTCAGCTGACTGATCATCTCTTTCAATCGTTCGGCCAGCACCAGCGCATCTTTTTCATCCGTATCCGGCAACGCTATACCGAACTCATCCCCGCCCATACGACCAAACACATCCACAATCCGTATCGCGTCACGGGTGGTCTCGGTAAATTTCAGAATCGCCTGATCGCCCAGCGCGTGGCCGCCATTGTCGTTAAGTTGTTTGAAATGATCGATATCGATAATCATGCAGGAAAACGGCGTTCCATAACGCTTTGAATAGGCCAGCTTGGATTCCACTTCCGCCATGAAATGGCGACGGTTGTAAATACCGGTCAGGGAATCGGTAGAGGCCATCGCTTTGAGCTGCTGCTCCATCTGTTTACGTTCGGAGATATCCATGCTGATCCCGACAAAGGCGACCAGCTGGCCCTGTTCGTCCATCACCGGCGCAATGGATAGACGCTCCCAATAGTATTCGCCATTTTTACGCCGGTTCTCCAACTCCCCCTGCCAGGCGCGCTTATTCTTGATGGCATGCCAGAGCTCACGATAGAGCTTGCGATCCGTTCTGCCAGATTTGAACAGACTGGGAGTCTTGCCAATCACCTCTTCCGGCCGATAACCGGTAATCTTTTCAACAATGGGACTGACATATTCGATCACCCCATTGGGATCGGTTATGACCGTCAAAACCGGACTATGGGTAATAGCCAGGGACAACTTCTGCAGGGTGTCCTCGATGGTTTTCTGCTCGGTAATATCATGGCCACTCACCACTGCACCACTAATACGGCCATCATCTTCCACATAGGGGGTCTGCCATACGTCGATATAGCGTGGCGTTGTATCCGGCGGATGAATCCAGTGCCTGGCATGAACGGTCTCGCCGCGAAAATTATCGTCCAGCAACGGCTTTATGACAGCTTCAAAACGTTCGTTACCGTGTATCTCATCGACCCGGCTACCGACCAGTTTATTATGCGGTGTCTTGAACAGATCCACATAGCCCTGGCTGACGGCCCGATAGGTATACCTGTCATCAACAAAGGAGAGCATATTACGGGTAATGGAGATCATGTTGGTATAGCGCCGCAACTCATCCTGCTGCCTGAATCTCCGATACTCTGTGCTTATACGCTGACTGAGCAGGTCATAAAAAAAACGCATCTCCGCACTGTCTGATGGGGAATTGATATCCAGGGCAAATACATGACCCAGTATCTGGTTATCATCACTATAAAATACCTGTCCCCGGTAGTTCGCCACGCCCATCGATTTTAAAAATTCACAACTGCTGAAGGTGTTCTGTAAATCTTCAGCGAAGTAGACGTGTTTGTATCGGGAAGTGGACTGGTGGGCTATTTCGAAGGGTGAATCGTTAATCGGGACAGAAAAGGGATCCGCCCACCCCTCACCATCCCAAAGGGCCACCACTTCCACTTCGGGCGATGAAGGGCGAATAAAACTCACTCCACCCAACCGACTACCTGACGCCACTGCTATAGCCTGAGCAGCATGCCGGTAAAACTCGTTCGCCGTATCTGCCATTCCAGCAAGCAGCATATGCGCCTGGTTAAATTGATCCATAGGGAATAGTGTTACTCGACCTTTAATCTAGTCTGCTCTGCCCATAATCGGGCAGATCTACCTGCAACAAAAAATAGCGATACTAGCTAGCCTAGCAAAAAAAAGCGGGAACGCATTTCTTTAATAGATCCAACGGAGCACTTTTTAACCCTCTATCAAACAGAGTTACCGTCAGGCACCCGTTAAATTAAGTGTCGTTTAGCTCCTGTTGCAAGGTAGAATAACGCCAATTGTTGTAGCCACATTCTGATAGTCAGAGCTTCGGATGAAATTCAGTAAATTGAAAATTGGCCAGTTGTTCGTCTACAAAGGCGTTCAGATGAAAAAGAGCGGGCCCCTTCAGGCGTTGGAGACCGCTACTGGTAAGGAAAAAATGATTATGCGCGCGGCGGTTGTAACCCCACTGGATACACTACCAGAGGAGGGGACAGAAAGGACGCCTGATCTTGGGGAGCTGAAGCAGGCAATTGCCAGGTACCATCAAACCACACTGGCTCTGTTGGGGAGTGGGCAAGAACCCCAAGCGGAAAAACGGATTGAGGAGGCCTATGGAGAGATTCGTCGACTGCTGGAGCAATGGGAACAGTCCGTAACATAGTCGCCGCCTCAGGCATCGCCCCTGCCGGTCATCTGCTGCCAGTGATGCTCGGTAACCTCTTCAGAGGACGCCCCACTAAACGCCTCCTGCGCAGATAACGATCAATGGAGAGCCCTTCAGTGCCGATCTCAGGACGCTTGCCTGAAACAAGATCGCTCACTAATCGGCCGGAGCCGCAGGCCATGGTCCAGCCCAGGGTGCCGTGCCCTGTGTTCAGATAGAGATTGGAAATCGGAGTGGCGCCGACGCACGGCGTGCCATCGGGAGTCATGGGGCGCAACCCGCACCACAGTTCAGATCTGGACAAATCGCCCCCATTCGGGAACAGATCGGAAACAACAAACCGGACCGTATCCCCCCTGCTCTCGTCCAACGACAGATCATAACCGGCCAGTTCAGCCGTTCCCGCCACACGAATACGATCACCCAGGCGGGTAATCGCCACCTTGTGCGTCTCGTCCATCAGTGTAGAGATCGGTGAGGCGTAGGGGTTGATGATGGGTAAGGTGATGGAATAACCCTTGACCGGAAAGATCGGCAGCCGGATACCGTGCTGCTTCAACAGCAGGGGCGAATAGCTGCCCAACGCCACCACGTAACAGTCGCCGACAAAGTTGCCGCTATCAGTCTCAACGCCCCGGATCCGGCCCTGCTCAAGCTGCAGTCCCGTAATATTGACGCCCATCTCGAACTGGACACCGAGTTGTCCCGCCTCCTTGGCGAGGCGCTGGGTAAACAGGAAACAGTCGCCGGTCTCATCATTCACCAGGCGCAAACCGCCGGCCACTTTCTCTCTCACATCGGCGAGACCCGGTTCGACTGCCAGGCAGCCTTCCCGGTCCAGCAACTCATAAGGGACCCCGTATCGATCAAGAATCGCCATATCGGTGACAGCCCCATCCAGCTGCTTCTGGCTGCGGAACATTTGCAGGGTACCGCGGCTGCGCTCGTCATACCCGATCCCGATCTCATTACGCAGCTCCCTGAGCTTATCCCGGCTGTATTCGGCCAGTCTCACCATGCGCCCCTTGTTCTGCTCATAGCGTGCAGCGTTGCAGTTGCCGAGCATCCTCAAACACCAGGACCACATGGCTGGATCAAACCGGGGCCGGATCATCAGGGGACTGTACTTCATCAGCATCCATTTGATGGCCTTGGCGGGGATACCCGGTGCCGCCCAGGGTGCCGAGTAACCCGGCGAGACTTCACCTGCATTAGCAAAACTGGTTTCCAGGGCGGCTTCCGGTTGACGATCTATGACGACCACTTCGTGGCCTTCCCGTGCAAGATAATAGGCGCTGGTCACACCAATGACGCCACTGCCAAGGATGATGACTCTCATGGGTGCATACTCCAGTTAATGAATGCCATGACAGTCAGAAGGATACGTCAGAACAACGGATATTTGCTTGCGAATTAGATGATAAAATAGAAAAGATAAACAACTAATAGCTATCAATTAGCATTTAATTAGAATAATATTCGACTAATGAAACTCGATGCGATAGATAAAAAGATTCTCGCCACACTTCAGCTGGATGGCCGGTTGACCAACGCTGAACTGGCGGAGCGGATCAACCTCTCCCCTTCTGCCTGTCTCAGACGGGTCAGACAGCTTGAGGATCGCGGAGTAATCACGGGCTATGTCATGCTGGTGGAGCCGGGCGCTATCGGCCGGCCCACCACCATCTTCGTGGAGATTACACTGAACAGCCAGAGTGTAGAGTGCCAGGAGGCGTTTGAAGCGGCAGTGCGCAATAACCCCGAGATCATGGAGTGTTACCTGATGACCGGGGAAGCGGACTACCTGTTAAGGGTTGCCGCAGCCGGCACAACCGATTATGAACGACTGCATCGACACCACCTATCCCGGCTTCCCGGCGTTGCCCGTATCAAAACCGCCTTCGGTCTGCGCACGGTCTGTAAAAGTACCGCCTATCCACTGGACTAGACAACTGCTGATAGAATACCCGGATCCGAAAAATGATCGGGAATGTCCAATCAACCATTGCCCGGCGCCAGTGAGATTAGCCGGATAGCAACGGCGCAGAGGTTTCTATTGGGAGCGTCACATCACATCAGCCTTCAAAAAGAAAACACCGAGTTAACCTATTGAAATCATCACCATCTTGATGTGTCGGCCCGCGCTTCAGTACGCTCTCCATCTCCTCTTTGGAGAAATTTTCTTGCCTTTCCTTAACTAAAGCAGAAAAGAAAGGAAAGTTAAATTCCGGGTGTCCCTGAACAGTTAACACCTGATCTTTATATCTCGTCACATAGTTAGGGCAGAAATCGCTTCCCGCGACAACTTCAAAACAGGGGGCTGGTATTACCACCTGATCTTGGTGGATTGCGATCAATGACAAGTTCTGCCCCCGTTTGATATTTTCCAGGTCTTTAAAAAGCGTAACCTCATAAGTACCAAGCCCCCATCCCCTACGCGCCCTTTCAACCTTTCCACCGAGTGCATGATTGATGAGCTGGTGTCCAAAGCAAATTCCAAACAACTTTTTCCCTTGGTAGAAGGCGGTCTGAATGAATGAACGCAGTGATTCAATCCATTCAAAGTCGTCATTAACACTGCACGGACTCCCACCAATGATATACACATCACAAGCATTCACGTCTTGGGGAATTTCATGCTTTTGATATACATTCCATACCGATGTTGAACCATACAATTCCAGACCCAGCTGCTGCTGCAGGCAGTTGGCGTATCCACCAAACTTATCCATAAGAGACTCTGGAACATCCCCACATAACAATATGCCGATATTCATCTTCAACTCAAAACCAGCGATAGATCAAAGAACAGGTTCATCTTTACAGATGAACCTGTTGCAGGTGAGTTAAATCACATACTGAAACAGTACGCCGCCAATAATTGCAGTAATCAACACAATAGCAACAAAGGCAACGACCGCTTTTGGTTTAAGCACGGAAGAGACCAAAGCGATCTCCGGCAAGCTTGCCCCTGTACCACCGATAATAAGTGCCATCGCAGGACCAAGCCCCATCCCTTTGACAATCAAAACCTTTAACAATGGGATTGCCATTTCGATGCGCAGGTATAGAGGAACCCCAATCACTGCCGCAATCACAATCGACAACATGCTGTCTCCACCAACATATCGCTCGACCATCTCTGCGGGCAGATAGGCTGCTGACAGACCGCTAATCAGTGCGCCAAGCAGAACATAAGGGATGATTTTATTGAACAGTACCAGTGCAAATCGCAGCGCATTCTGTGTCTTGCTTGGGACAACATCAGTGACGGTCAATGTCGCTGTTGAGTCGCAGCCGTTACTCACATCAGCACTGATCTGGATTTGTTCCTGCCCGGCACAGCAAGTTGAAACGGCAGGGGTTGCGGAACAAACCGAGCTACTGGGCTCTGCTGAACAGCTGGATTTCACCCGGTTTTTCTCGATCTCATCACCACGTTTAATCTCATTACGCCAGGGGGTTTTTGTGATAACCCAGCCGCCAAAGACTGCGGCGAGAAAAGTCAACGCCAGATAGATAGCCGTCACTTTAAAACCGAACATGGCGTACACCATCGCCAGAACAATGAAGTTACATAGCGGCGCAGAGATCAGGAAGCTCAAGACCGTTCCCAGCGATACTCCCATTGTGGCCATCCCCATGGATACCGGTACAACAGAAGCGCTGCAAAAGGGCGTCAGCATTCCGAACAATCCACCAAGCAGAGGCCCCCACTTTTCATGTCTGGCCAACTTGTTCTGCAATTTATCCTGGGGAATATACTCACGCATAAAGCCCGTCAAGATCGATACCACGGCTATTACGATAACCAGCGCCCCTCCCACATGGAGAAATTCGTTGAGTGCAATTGTTAGCTTATCCATATTCACAAAATCACCTTAAATAGTGTTGATGAAACGTGAAGTGAAATATATCCTCATATGCTTAATTGCGCAACTATGCTTTTACTATTACAGTCATGTCGCCTATCTTGTAAAAAATGGCCGGCTGGTATGAGATTCAACTCATCGAGCCAAAACGCTTTTCAATGGATGGAATAAAGTGTGTGCAAGCAGCCACATAGACCAGGTGATTCCGGCGCTCACATCAGGTGGTCACTGTTCCGGGCTGATAACACAGTATCTGGCCTCCCCGGCACCCCATGACCATGTAGTTTTCCCTATCGGAGTCGCTATAATGACGACCGACCCTAGAAAAACAAAACCCGTTAATGAACGAAAATTACATAGACGCTCTTAAAGCGCTTGCGGAACCCAATCGACTCCGCCTGTTCTGGTTATTAGTCCAGGTAAACCAGCGAATTACGGTCGCAGAGGCGATGGACGTAACAGGCGACACACAGTACAACGCGTCGCGAAACCTGAAAATGCTCTATAAGGCGGGGCTCCTCACACAGGAAAAGCGGGGGAAATGGGTCTACTACACGCTAGCCGACCAACTGGGACCCTCTTTGGAGAAGTTAATAGAGTCGGTGCGCAGCCTGCCGCAAGAAGGGTTTACCGATATTATGTCGCGCTGCAAATTGCGCCTTTCAATGCGCGTTAATGGCGAGTGCATTGTTGGGCCCAATAGCCAGGCGTGGCTGAAGAGGATTTCTTAAGGATGAGGACGGAAATAGAATCTCATCCCCACTGGTTCTACTCAAACCATGGAAAATAACTGCCCATATCTACCCACAACAGTCGCACGTCAGGATCACTATGCCGTGACACCGAATAGTGACTAATCCGATCTGCATGGCGCAGATCGGATTAACGGCAGGGCTGGCCAGTCAACCACCGACTGGCTATTTCCCGCTGACCGCCTTCTGAATCAGGGGCACCAGGGGCTCCGGCAGTTTGATGGCACCAGAGAGTGCGAACTCCTGGGCTGCAGCGGACATCTTCGCCCAGGTCTTGCGGATTATGTCGATCCACTTCTCTTCATCATACTCCGGATGCTTTTCAGCAAACTCCAGCATGTAGTGTTCGATGAATACCAGATCCGCCACATCCTCCAGCAGTTGACTGTCCGGATTGATCTTCAGCGCCTTTTTCCCGACAGCCTTTTTCGCCCGCTCAATACTCGCTTCATCGTAACCCGCTTCCGCCATTAATCGACCGGTGGTTTCCGCATGAAATTTATAGAGACCGGTACGCCATTGGAAATAGCCCTGCCGCCCTTCCGGGTAAGTGTTGCGGGGGGTTTTCCAACGCTGCACATGCTGGGCATGGATCGCCAGCTTCATGGCATCATCCGTGTCCGGTGCAAAACGGGACAACATCTCGGACATCCGGTGGGAATAGAGCAACTCTTTCGGCCACTCCTTACCATCCACCGTGACTCGGTTGGGATCTTCCCCATTCGCCTGATCGATCAAAGCCAGGGCTTTTTGAAATTTTTCTTGTTCCGACATACCGCCTCCAATGCTTTATTAGCGGTCTATTATATAACTGCTCAAGCTACAAAAATCAAAAGTAATTAGTATTAATAACCATGATTTTTCAATACCTTACGAACTATACGCTAATCAATTTATCAAAACAGGCGGATCTCACCCGGACTATGTATCCCGGGATTTTCCACCCATCATGGCCATAACTGACCATCTGCCCCACTTAAGCTTTTGATCGCCCATAACAGCGAAGCGGAAAACCGGGCAGGCGCGTGATTTCGGGAAGGCTCAGCAGGCACCGGCAGACCATAACCGGACATGACTGGCTCACTCAGCCTGTAACTGCAGATAATTCTCCAACCCGATCCGTTTGATCAGCCCCAGTTGTTTCTCCAACCAGTAGGCGTGATCCTCTTCTGTATCATCCAGCATCACTTCTAGAATCTCACGGGTTTGAAAATCCTGCTCCTCTTCACAGATGCTGATGGCCTTTTTCAGGGCGGCAACCACCTGATACTCCACCTCCAGGTCGTTTTGCAGCATCTCGACCACGGTCTTGCCAACGTGCAGTGGATCCTGAACCGACAGATCCGGTACTCCCTCCAGAAACAGAATACGCTTAATCAACGCATCCGCATGTTGGGTCTCATCCTCCATCTCGTGATTGATTCGCTCATAGAGCTTCTGCAGCCCCCAGTCATCGTACATGCGTGAATGAATAAAATACTGATCTCTGGCCGCCAGTTCTCCCGCCAGGAGATGTTGGAGCTGTTCAATCACTCGCTGATTACCCTTCATTATTTTCCCCTCATTCGGTTACTGTTCAGGAGGCCATGGACTGTTGATAATTTTCCAAGCCGGTATTGCCGATTAACCAGAGCTGGCTTTCAAGCCAATCGATATGGGCCTCTTCCGTCTGCAGAATATCTTCCAGGAGATCCCGCGATACATAGTCCTGTTCCGCCTCGCACAGGGCTATCACTCCCAACAAGCCGGTGCGAAGTTCCGACACCAGCTTCAGGTCCCCCTCCAACATCTCCTGCACATCTTCCCCCAGCAGCAGTTTGCCCAAGTCCTGCAGATTGGGCAGGCCCTCTAGCAGCAGAATTCTCTCAATCAGTGCATCCGCCTGTTTCATCGCCTTGATCGACCAGTCGTAGTCATGCTGGTTCAGCTTGCCAAGCCCCCAGTTCTGAAACATACGTGCATGTAAGAAAAACTGATTTATCGCCGTCAACTGATTGCGCAACGCCCCGTTCAGTCCCGCAATTACCTGTTTATTACCTTGCATTACCCCTCCAAATTCGGCCTGAATAGCTCTCTGGTATAGCTCACCCACCGTATCCTGCCACCATCTGCAAACCGTTTGTACCAGGTTCTCTCTGGACAAACGCACTAATCTTAATTATATTATGAATCATTCTCATTTGCACCTTTAACGGAGATTCCCAACATGTATGTGTGTATTTGTCATGGTGTAACTGACAACGACATCCGGACAGCAGCCAGCAACGGGGTGGATTCTTTAGAGGGATTGCGTGAACAGCTGAATGTGGCGACCTGTTGTGGCCGCTGTGCAGATTGCGCCCGCAGCCTTCTACATGAAGCGATTCAGTCGCCCGATACCAGCCGCAACTGCGCAGCGGCTGCCTGAGGATACTGGAAGATGAAACGACACATACAGATTGAAGGCGGCGACCGGCGGGGCCATTTCAACCTGCTGGACTACCTGAACAGGCTGGTCAAGCGTGGCAACCCTTCCGGACACCATAGACGGTGGAGAGTCCTGCGCAAACTGGCCTGCAGTTCAGGTACTGGAAAGGGCTGATCCGGCAAAGAGTGGCCCGCTATAGGTGAGCATCAATTTTCAGCCAGCCACCCTTCCCCCATTTTCCTTAAATCCGCCGTGATCCCCCCCCACACTTCATGACCCAGGATAAAGCACCACACTCTCCCTGCGTGCGCCTGTGCACCCTGGACGATGACGATATCTGTATCGGCTGCGGACGAACGCTGGAAGAGATCAAAGGCTGGTCGTCATATGACTTGGCTACACGAACCGCACTACTGCAGCTAAGTCGGAAACGCCGGGCGCTTCGTGCCAAATCGGGTTTGGCTGATCAGTAGTTATCACTGGAGTCAGTGAGCCTTCAACCCTGCCCGGCTCGGAATCACTCCGTGGAGTCCAACACCCCATCAATGTAGCGGTCCCGGGCACGTTTGGCCCGGCTGAATATCTCCAGCAAGGCGTCACCGTCACCACGCTCAATGGTCTCGGCCAGCTCCTGCATCTCGCCCAGGTAGTGGTTCATCATCTTCCCCAATGCCCGCCGATTGGCGACACAGACATCGCGCCACATCACCGGGTTACTGGAGGCAATGCGGGTAAAGTCCCTGAATCCACCGGCGGCGTAACGGAAGATTTCGTCGTTCTCCTTCATGCGGGCCAGGGTATCCACCAGACCAAATGCCAGCATGTGGGGTAGATGGGAGGTGGCGGCCAGCACCTCATCATGGTGCTCCACACTCATCAGGGTCACTTCAGCACCACAGGCCTGCCACATGGCCTGGACACGGGCCAGGGCATCCGGCGAGGTGGCTTCCGTAGGAGTCAGGATGATGCGGCGATTCTGGTAGAGCTCAGCAAAAGAGGCCTCTACCCCGCTGTTTTCCGTACCGGCGATTGGATGCCCCGCCACCAGATTGGGCAGCACTTCGCCAAAGACCGCCCTACAATCCTCGATCACACTGTATTTCGAGCTACCACCATCGGTAACCACCGCGTCAGCAGCCAGGTGTCCCTGCATCGCGGCAAAGGTCTCTCGCATGGCACCCAGGGGTACCGCGAGAAACACCATGTCGGCACCACTCACCGCTTCAGCCACATCATGGGTATAGCGATCAATCACACCCAGTTCGACCGCCCGCTGCAGATTGTCACGTCCCCGGCCACAGCCGACGATCTCTTCCACGGCATCAGCCGCCCGCAGGGCTCGCGCCAGCGAACCACCGATCAGCCCGACGCCGATAATAGCCAGCCGCCGGATAGTCATTTTCCCAGCACCTGCTTGAGCGCGGCCAGCACGCGGCTGTTCTCCGACTCGGTGCCAATGGTGATCCGCAGATGATTGGGCAGGCCGTAGTTGGCCACCGGCCGGGTGATACAGCCGGCCTGTAGCAGACCTTGGTCGACCTCGGCGGCCGGTCGTCCCAGATCCACGGTGATGAAGTTACCCACTGAAGGAATGTAAGACAGGCCCATCGCCTCAAAAGCAGCGGTCATCTGAGCCATGCCGGCCCGGTTCATCTCTACCGAACGCTGGATGAATGCCTGATCCTCCAGGGCCGCCCGGGCCGCCGCCAAAGCCATACTGTTCACATTGAAAGGTTGCCTCACCCGGTTCAGCAGGTCGGTAATATCGGCATGGGCGAGTCCGTACCCGACCCGCAGCGAGGCCAGGCCATAGCTCTTGGAGAAGGTTCGGGTTACTACCAGGTTGGGATACTTGTCCAGCCACAGGCTGGCATCCGGGTAATCCGGCTCGTCCACATATTCGATATAGGCCTCATCCACCACCACAATCACGTTGGACGGCACGGCGGCGATAAAGCCCTCCAGTTCCTCCCCGTTCAACCAGGTCCCGGTCGGGTTATTGGGGTTGGCGATCCAGACCACCCGGGTCTTCTCCCCTATCCGGTTGAGCATCTCCTCCAGGTCGTGGCCATAATCCCGGGCCGGCACCACGTTGAGCGTAGCCCCCACCGCCTGACTGCTGATCGGGTAGACAGCGAACGCATATTGGGAGAAGAGCGACTCCAGACCCGGCGCCAGGAACACCCGGGCGATCATATCCAGTACATCATTGGAGCCGTTCCCCAGGGTGATCTGATTCGGTGACACCCCGTGCTTTTCCGCCAGGGCGTTACGCAGTGCCACCCCACCGCCATCCGGATAGAGACCCACCTGGGCCAGTTCCGCCCGCACCGCCTCTTTGGCCAGTTCACTGCAACCCAGGGGATTCTCATTGGAAGCCAGCTTGACCGAATCGGTAATGCCCAGTTCCCGCTCCAGTTCAGAGATCGGCTTGCCCGGCACGTAGGGTTTCAGGTTGGTGACAGCGGGTACGGCAATCTCCAGAAATCGGTTGGCAGTCTCGGTCATGATAGATGTCCTTCAGTATAATTCGGTAGTTTTACAGCACGGCGTTGGGATAGGAGCCCAATACCTTGAGCAAACGGGATTCGCGCTCCAGCACGGCGAGCGCCTGCTGGACATTCTCATCTTCCCGGTGGCCGTTGATATCGATAAAAAACAGATAGTCCCAGTTCCCCTGACGAGAGGGCCGGGACTCGATGCGTGACATGCTGATGCCGTGCTCGGCCAGTGGCGCCAACAGGGCATTCAGTCCGCCGGCCACATTGCGGGTGGCGCACATCAGGGTGGTTTTATCTTCGCCACTGGGTGACGCCAGCTGGCGACCCACCACCAGGAAACGGGTGGTGTTATCCGGCTCATCTTCAATGTTCCGGGCCAGCCCCTTCAAGTGATACAACTCGGCGGCCATCTCACCGGCGATAGCGGCACTGCCGCTCTCCTTGCCCACCAGTCGAGCCGCCTCGGCGTTGCTGCCCACCGTGATCTGCTCCGCATGGGGCAGGTTTCTGTCCAGCCAGAGCCGGCACTGGGCCAGGGACTGCTGGTGTGAGTAGACCCGTTTGATCTTACTGAGATCGGACTCCTGGCTGAGCAGGTGGTGATGGATACGCATCATCACCTCGCCGCAGATGGAGAGCGACGAGGCGATAAACATGTCCAGGGTATGGTTGATCACCCCCTCGGTGGAGTTCTCCACCGGCACCACTCCATATTGGGCGTTGCCCGACTCCACCTCCCGGAAGATATCCGGAATGGACTGCATCGGCACCGTCTCCACCGAATGGCCGAAGTGCTTCAACGCCGCCGCCTGGGTAAAGGTGCCGGCGGGGCCGAGAAAGGCGATGCGCATGGGCAGTTCCAGGGCCAGGCAGGCAGACATGATCTCCCGAAACAGCCGGGCCATCTCCTCGCTGCCCATGGGGCCGGTGTTACGCTGTTTAATGGTCCTGAGGATGGCGGCTTCCCGCTCCGGACGGTAGAAAAACGCATCGGCATCTTCGCGCTGTTTGATCCTGGCCACGGCCTGGGCCGCCGCTGCGCGCTGATTGATCAGTTCCTGGATCTGGTTATCCAGGGCGTCTATACGTGATCTGATCTGTTCCAGACTCTCCGAGTCACTCATAAATATTCGGCCAAATAGCAGTAGGAAGTGTTGACGATAGGCCGGAGTGACACACCGGCCCACGATAAAGAGAGGCATTCTACCTTATGACGTCTGACCCGCACAGTCAGCAGCGCTTATCGGACAGCGCATAATTTCCCTGCCCCGGATCGGGCTAAAGGACAGAACCACAGCACAAGCAGAACGACCCGTACCAGTCGGAACTGATACGGGTCGTGTCACTCGGCCCGGACTGTGCTGTCGCTCAGCAGCCGGGCGAACGGTCTCTGTGTTAGCCCGAACAACCCAGGCAGCGCACCGAAAGCACTCCGGCTATCCCGGCAATCCGCTCCAGCGTGGCTTCATCCGGTGCCCGATCCACATCAATCAGAGTGACCGCCACGTTGTCACGGGAGCGGTTCAGCATATCGATAATGTTCAGATTACTGTCGGCCAGTTCGGTGGATATCTGCCCCAGCATGTTAGGAACGTTGGAGTTGACCACCGCGATGCGATGCCCGCCATTTCGCGGCAGCGTAATATCGGGAAAGTTGACCGAATTGGTGATATTGCCATCCTCCAGATAACTACGTATCTGGTCCGCTACCATCACCGCACAGTTCTCCTCCGCTTCCGTGGTGGAAGCCCCCAGGTGTGGCAGCGTGATGCAGCGCGGGTGATCCTTCAGCAGATTGCTGGGAAAATCACAGATATAGGCGTAGAGATGGCCACTGTCCAGGGCCGCCACTGCCGCTTCGTCATCAATAATCCCGGAGCGGGCGAAGTTGAGCAGCACGCTGTGCTTCTTCATGCACTTGAGCCGCTCCGCATTGATCATGTGCCGGGTTGAATCGACCAGCGGCACGTGGAAAGTGATGAAGTCGCACTTGGAGACCAGGTCGTCCACGCTCAGGGCCTGCTGGATATCGGACGAGAGTTGCCAGGCGCTCCTGACCGTAATGGTGGGATCGTAGCCGATCACGCGCATCCCCAGGGCATGGGCCGCATTGGCCACCCGGACACCGATGGCGCCAAGCCCCACCACTCCCAGGGTACGACCCGGCAGTTCGAAACCGACAAAGCTCTTCTTGCCCGCCTCTACCGCCTTGTTGATCTCACTGTCATCACCACTCAACCCCTTGGCAAACTCCCACGCCTGGGCGATGTTGCGGGATGCCATCAGCAGACCGGCGAGCACCAGTTCCTTAACCGCGTTGGAGTTGGCACCGGGGGCATTGAATACCACCACGCCCTGCTGGGTCATGCGCTCGACGGGGATATTATTGACCCCCGCACCGGCACGACCGATGGCCTTCACGGTAGGCGGGATCTCCATATCGTGCATTTTGTAGGAGCGCAGCAGAATGGCGTCCGGGTGAGTGATTTCCGAGGCAACTTCGTAATTGTCCCGGGGCAACCGGTCCAGACCGGCCAGTGCGATATTATTCAGGGTCAGAATTTTGTGCATAGATGTCCTCCCGCTCTTACAAGTACTTCAACGAGGGGGCGGAACATCCGGGGTTACAAACAGCTGCCGAGGAGCTGAGAGCTCCTCCGGCAGCTGTTTGAGGTATGGACCTGCAAGGCCTTCCGTTACTAATAAATCAGATCAAGAGTAATCAATAACTTATTGTATTTTAGTTAGTTATCAATTCACACTATCGATGCAGCGCCCCCATCCCAAATAACTCCGTCCCCGGGCTATTTAACCGTTGCGTTTTTCGAAATCGGCCATGAAGTCGATCAGGGCCTTCACACCGGACTCCGGCATGGCGTTGTAGATACTGGCCCGCATTCCGCCAACCGATCGATGGCCTTTCAGGGTCACCAGGCCGGCCTCCTTGGCTTCAGCCAGGAACTTGCCATCCAGTTCCGCATCCGCCAGCGTGAAGGGAACATTCATCCAGGAGCGGCAGCTCTTCTCCACCGGGTTGTGATAGAAATCGGAACCATCAATGGCGGCATACAGGGCGGCCGCCTTGCGCTGATTGGTTTCGGCCATCGCCGCCAGTCCACCGTTGCGTTTCAACCACTGGAATACCAGGCCGGCCAGATACCAGCCATAGGTTGGCGGGGTGTTATACATGGAATCGCCATCTGCCTGGATTTTGTAATCAAACATGGCCGGCGTACCTTTTACCGGTTCACCTATCAGATCATCCCGAACAATGACCACGGTGAGTCCGGCCGGGCCGATATTCTTCTGTGCGCCCGCGTAGATCACCCCAAATTTGCTCACATCCACCGGGCGGGAAAGAATAGTGGAAGATAGATCCGCCACCAGCGGCACATCGCCGCTCTCCGGCACGTAGGGGAATTCCACCCCCTGGATGGTTTCGTTGGGGGTGTAGTGCAGGTAGGCGGCATCCCGATTGAGTTTCAACGTATCGGGCGCAGGCACCGTGTATTCGCCGGCCGGGGACTCAGCCACCACATTGACCTGACAATACTTCCTGGCCTCCGCTATCGCCTTCTTGGACCAGGAACCGGTATTGATATAGTCAGCACTGGTTTTGCCCCGCAGCAGGTTCATGGGAACCATGGAGAACTGGCTGGAAGCACCGCCCTGCATGAACAGCACCTTGTAATTGTCGGGAATCGCCATCAACTCGC
The DNA here is from genome assembly GCF_001007875.1 of Sedimenticola thiotaurini. Classification (NCBI taxonomy): domain Bacteria; kingdom Pseudomonadati; phylum Pseudomonadota; class Gammaproteobacteria; order Chromatiales; family Sedimenticolaceae; genus Sedimenticola; species Sedimenticola thiotaurini. Next base: position 1,040,724 of record NZ_CP011412.1, read on the forward strand.
GCAGATCAGCCTCCGCCTGGGCGGCAATGGACATAAACTCCTTGCCCCGGTGGCTCATCTCCATCACGGACATGCCACTGCCCTGCCAATCCAGCATCTCTTCCTGGGCCTGCTTCAACACCTCTTCAGGCAGGGCGGCCGGCCCGGCACTGAAATTGTAGACTCTCGACATGATTGACTCTCCAGCTCTCTTATTTTTTACGGAACGAGAAGTAACCCACCCCTCGCTAAATCCCATGAAACAACACAGCCATCGGTTAATCCGGGCATACCCAATCCCGCAGGATGCCATGGACGGAGCGGCACCCTTCAGGTGCCGTTGATACCTTTGGCAGGCGCTTTAAAACCGGTGGATTCTGTCCATCAAACGCCGGCTGAGCAGTAACCTCACCGCTACTCCTCTGAATCGGCCTCGACCTCTTCGGTTGCATCCACGTCCTCTTCCCCTTCCAGGGATTCGATACGCTCAATACCTACCAGCTTCTCCTTTTTGGAGAGACGGATCATGGTCACGCCCTGGGTATCCCGGCCCATGACTGATACATCGGAGATGGGAGTACGCACCAAAGTACCGCCATTGGTGATCAGCATCACTTCGTCACCCTCGTCCACCAGGACCGCGCCGACCTGCTTGCCATTGCGCTCTGATGCCTTGATGGAGATAACGCCCATACCACCGCGGCCACGCAGCGGGAACTGTTCCACCGGTGTGCGCTTACCGTAGCCGTTTTCGGTGACAGTCAGCACGGTACGGCCCGGTTCGGCGATCATCAGGGCGATCACCTCCTGACCGGGACCCAGCTTCACGCCCCGCACACCACAGGCGGTACGACCCATGGGGCGCACCTGGGATTCGTTGAAGCGGATCGCCTTGCTGGCGGATGTAAACAGCATCACGTCCTGGTGGCCGTCAGTGATGGCCACACCCACCAGTTGATCATCATCCCGCAGATCCACGGCGATAATGCCGCTGGCGCGCTGCCGGGAGAAGTTGATCAGCGGGGTCTTCTTCACCGTGCCGGAGCTGGTAGCCATGAAGACGTACTTGTCCTCCGAGTACTCGCGGATCGGCAGAACGGCATTGATCCGCTCATCTTTCTCCAGCGGCAGCAGATTGACGATCGGTTTGCCCCGTGCGTTACGTCCCGCCTGGGGCAGCTCATACACCTTCATCCAGTAGACCCGCCCCCGGCTCGAGAAGCAGAGGATGGTGTCGTGGGTACTGGCGACAAACAGCTGATCAACAAAATCCTCGTCCTTGGTACTGGTGGCCGTCTTGCCCTTGCCGCCACGTCGCTGGGCCTGGTAGATATCCAGGGTCTGCGCCTTGGCATAGCCGGCATGGGAGAGGGTCACCACCACATCCTCTTCGGTGATCAGATCTTCCAGGGTCAGGTCGAGCCGGTTACTGATGATCTCGGTACGTCGTGCATCACCGTATTGATCTCGGATCGCAATCAGTTCGTCCCGGATCACCTGCATCAGACGGTCCGGGCTCGACAGAATATCAAGAAGATCCTTAATTTTATCTATTATCTCACTGTATTCATTGAGTATTTTGTCCTGCTCCAACCCCGTCAGACGGTGCAGGCGCAGATCCAGAATAGCCTGGGCCTGGGTCTCGGTCAGGCGGTAGCCCTGCTCGCTCAGACCAAACTCGGCGGGCAGATCCTGGGGTCGTGAAGCGTCCGCTCCGGCCCGCTCCAGCATCGCCTCCACCGCGCCTGACTTCCATTGCCGGGCCAGCAGTTCCCGCTTGGCATCCGCCGGACTGGCCGCTTCGCGGATCAGCTTGATCACTTCATCAATATTGGCCAGGGCAACCGCCAGGCCTTCCAGCACATGGGCCCGATCCCGCGCCTTGCGCAGTTCAAACAGGGTGCGGCGGGTCACCACCTCGCGGCGATGCCGGATGAAATACTCCAGCATCTGTTTCAGATTGAGCAGGCGTGGCTGGCCATCCACCAGGGAGACCATGTTGATGCCGAACACGTTCTGCATCTGGGTGTGCTGATAGAGATTGTTCAGCACCACTTCGGCCACTTCACCCCGGCGCAGTTCGATCACCATGCGCATACCGTCCTTGTCGGACTCGTCGCGCAGCTCGCTGATCCCCTCGATGCGCTTCTCCTTGACCAGTTCGGCGATCTTCTCCAGCAGTCGCGCCTTGTTCACCTGGTAAGGCAACTCATGCACCACAATGGTCTGCCGCCCGGTCTTGTCGTTGGTTTCGATCTCGGTACGTGCCCGTACGTAGATCCGCCCGCGACCGGTCTTGTAGGCTTCGTGAATACCCCGGGCACCGTTGATCAGTGCCGCCGTCGGGAAATCGGGACCGGGAATATACGCCATCAGCTCATCGATGGAGATGGCCGGGTTATCGATCATGGCCACACAGCCATCGACGATCTCGGTCAGGTTATGCGGCGGGATATTGGTGGCCATACCCACCGCGATACCGGTGGAGCCATTCACCAGCAGGTTGGGAATCCGCGCCGGCAGGACCGCCGGTTCATGTTCAGATTCGTCATAGTTGGGAATGAAATCGACCGTCTCCTTATCGAGATCATCCAGCATGCTGTGGGCGATGCGGGCCATCCGCACCTCGGTATAACGCATGGCAGCCGGCGCGTCGCCATCCACCGAACCGAAGTTACCCTGCCCGTCCACCAGCATGTAGCGCATGGAGAAGGGCTGGGCCATGCGCACGATGGTGTCATACACCGCCGTATCACCATGGGGATGGTATTTACCGATCACGTCACCCACCACACGGGCGGATTTCTTGTAGGGCTTGTTCCAGTCGTTGCCCAGTTCGCTCATGGCGTAGAGCACACGACGATGGACCGGTTTCAGTCCATCACGTACATCCGGGAGGGCGCGTCCCACGATCACACTCATGGCGTAATCGAGATAGGACGTCTGCATCTCATCTTCGAGATTGACCGGCAGGACTTCTTTGGCAAATTCGGTCATAGGCGGTTCATTAACCTGTTTTGTTTTTTGACAGCATTCAATCGGGCTCGGGCTGCCCGCGGCGATATGCACACAGAGCCGGGGCGCGCTTTTTTAAGCCGCTTATAGTAACACAATCCGGGATGGTACTGCCTGAAAAAAAGCCCCTGAAAACGGCGTTTCGAGACTCTCAGCTCACAGCGCCATTAACTCAGCCATCTTTTGCCTGTCTGGCGACAACACAATCCCCTTCTCTGTGACAATCGCGTCCACCAGCGCCGCCGGGGTCACATCAAATACCGGATTCCACGCTGCCACCCCGGGGGCACCAACCCGCTGTCCGCCACAGTGGAGCACTTCATGCGGATCCCGTGATTCGATCGGTATGGCTGTTCCGCTCTTCAGGGTCATGTCGATAGTCGAAGTGGGTGCCGCCACCATCACCTTCACACCGTGGTATCTGGCCGCCAGCGCCAGGTTATAGGTGCCGATCTTGTTGGCCACATCCCCATTGGCGGCGATACGGTCCGATCCCACAATGATCCAGTCGATACCGCCCTGCGCCATGCGGCTGGCGGCGGCTCCATCGGTCAGCAACGTCACCGGTATGCGGTCCTGGGCCAGCTCCCAGGCGGTCAGTCGTGAGCCTTGCAACCAAGGCCGTGTTTCATCGGCATACACCATCTCTATACGGCCAGCGGCATGGGCGCTGCGTATCACGCCAAGGGCGGTCCCATAGCCACCGGTGGCCAGGGCCCCGGCGTTGCAGTGGGTGATTACCGAGGTTTTTGATCCGATCAGGCTGGCGCCATGTTCACCCATGGCCCGGTTGGCGGCCACATCCTCCCGGTGGATCAGCTGTGCCTCCTGCAGCAGGCGCGGCTCCGGGTTCCCGTCACCGATACCCCCCATCACCCGCTGCATCCGCTCCAGAGCCCAGAACAGATTCACCGCCGTGGGACGGGAATCCGCCAGCCGTTGCAGCTCTTCGGTCATTCGATCACGCCAGTTATCGGGGGCAGCCCGGTAGCTGGCACGTGCTGCCAACACCACGCCGAACGCGGCCGTGATCCCGATCGCCGGGGCGCCACGCACCACCATGTCGCGGATCGCCCGGGCGGTGTCAGTGGCACTCTGCAGCTCGATATAGACGGTTTCGTTGGGAAGAATTCGCTGATCCAGCAGGTAGAGCCGATCATTGGCCCAGACGATCGCCTGATCGGCAGTGGGACGAATCCTGAGCGGTAGTGCTTCCATCTTGTTCAAACCCATGGCAAATTCGCGCTATTCTACCCGATTTCATTAACACAGCGCATTCAGAACGGACAGCCATGTGAATATTGACACCCTCATCTTCGCCCGCTGGATTATCCCGGTGGTACCCGACCAGCAGGTACTGGAAGGGCACGCCTTGGCCATCCACAACGGCAACATTCTGGAGCTGTTACCGGCGGAGCAGGCCCGCGCCAAGTACCAGCCCACCAGGGTGCACGAACTGCCGGATCACGCCCTGATTCCCGGCCTGATCAACGCCCACACCCACGCCAGTATGAGCCTGATGCGTGGATTGGCAGACGATCTGCCCCTGATGAACTGGCTCAACGAGCACATCTGGCCGGCCGAAGGCCGTTGGGTGAATGAGGAGTTCATCGCCGATGGCACCCGGCTGGCGGTGGCCGAGATGCTGCGGGGCGGGACGACCTGTTTTAATGATATGTACTTCTTTCCGGATGTGACCGGCAAGGTATCCGCAGCGGCCGGTATGCGTGCGGTGGTGGGCCTGATCGTGATCGACTTTCCATCCGCCTGGGCCAGTGATCCCGATGAGTACCTCCGTCGCGGCCTGGAAGTCCATGACCAGTTCCGCAACCACACCCTGATCAGCACGGCTTTCGCACCCCACGCCCCCTACACGGTCTCCGATCAGCCCTTCGAGCGTATCCGGGTGCTGGCCGATGAACTGGAGATCCCTATCCACATGCACGTGCACGAGACCCGGGACGAGATCAGCCAGGGTGTCAGTCGTTACGGCAACCGCCCCATTGAACGACTCCGGCAACTGGGGCTGCTCTCCCCCGCCCTCACGGCGGTGCACATGACCCAGCTGGAGACGGCGGAGATCGAGCTGTTTGCCGAGAGCGGTGCCAGCGTGGTCCACTGCCCCGAATCCAATCTGAAACTGGCCTCCGGTTTCTGCCCGGTGGAGAAACTGCACCGGGCCGGGATCAATATCGCCATCGGCACCGACGGCGCCGCCAGCAACAACGACCTGGATATGTTCAGCGAGATGCGCACAGCGGCCCTGCTGGCCAAGGGCGTAGCTGATGATGCCGGTGCCATTCCAGCCCATGCAGCACTGCGCATGGCGACCCTCAACGGCGCCATGGCATTGGGCATCGGGGATCGGACCGGCTCACTGGAACCAGGCAAGGCGGCGGACATCACCGCGGTGAACCTGGGCAGCCTGGAGACCCAGCCGCTCTATCAGCCCATATCACAACTGGTTTATGCTACCGGCCGTGACAAGGTGACCCAGGTCTGGGTCGCTGGTAAACAGGTGGTTCACGATGGACGCCTCACCAACCTGGACCAGGGCGAGATTATCCAGCGCGCAGAAGAGTGGCGGGAACGTATCAGTGAATTCAAATAACCCGCGGCGGTCACACAATCTATCACTTACCCGATGCAGCCGAATCAGCCGACTGCCAACAACCATCTGACAAGGAGCGATTGATGCGCTTGATACTCTTTTTTCTACTTCTCCTGCCGACCGGATTGAGCTTCGCCCAGACGCCCATCACAGACGTCGACTCTCCCATCGTGATCTACCAGATCAGCGACGACTATGATGCCATCCGCTCCAACCTGGAGATCGCCATTACCGGGCGGGGCATGCTGGTCAGCGGGGTGCTGCATATCAGCGACATGCTCAATCGCACCGCAGAAGACACCGGCCTGGCCAACACCTTCTACGATAAGGCGGAATCGTTTGAATTCTGTAACCTGAAACTCTCCTGGCAGATGTCCGACGCACACCCAGCCAACCTGTCGATCTGCCCGCTAACCGTCGGTATCTACAGCCTGCAGGACCAACCCGGCGAGGTCTTTCTCAGCTATCAACGACCGGTCATGCTGGGCGAAGCCAGGGAAGTGGAACAGGCACTGATCGAACTCTACGAGGGGATTATCCAGGAGGCCATGGAGTAAATTGGGGTATACTGCATCGCCAGCCGAACCGGTCGGCAGGAAACAGCCATTCCAGATATTCGCCTAAAGAGTCCGAACCACCATGACTGACAGCAGCATCAATGTCGATCAAGCCGAAATCAACAAATTTGAAGAGCTGGCCGCTCGCTGGTGGGACCCCCACAGCGAATTCAAGCCACTCCACGACATCAACCCCCTGCGCCTGGACTATATCGATCGCACGGCCGGATTGCAGGGCAAACAGGTACTGGACGTGGGTTGCGGCGGCGGCATTCTCTCCGAGAGCATGGCACGGCAAGGGGCAACGGTCACCGGCATCGACATGGGCGAGGCGCCCCTGCAGGTTGCCAGACTGCACCTGCTGGAGTCGGGCCTGGAAGTGGACTATCAACGCATTCCGGTGGAGCAACTGGCTGAACAGCAACCCGGCACATTTGATGTGGTCACCTGCATGGAGATGCTGGAACATGTACCGGACCCCGCTTCAGTGATCGAGGCGTGTGCCCGACTGGCCAAACCAGGCGGCCGGATCTTCTTCTCCACCCTGAACCGCAATCCGAAATCCTATCTGTTCGCCATTGTGGGGGCGGAGTACCTGTTGCGACTGCTGCCAAAGGGCACTCACGACTTCTCCAAATTCATCAAGCCGTCGGAACTGGACGGCTGGATCCGCCGGGCCGAACTGCAGACCACCGACATGATCGGCCTCACCTACAATCCCCTCACCGGACAGTACCGCCTCTCCCCCGGTGATGTGGACGTCAATTACATGGTGAGCTGCCGTAAAGAGCATGAGTGATCAGAACGGCAGCGACGGCGCCCGTTTTCACGGACGGCCGATCAGACTGGTGCTGTTCGACCTGGACGGCACCCTGGCTGATACCGCACCGGATCTCGCCTACGCCCTGAACCAGACCCTGCTTCGCCATGGCCGGGAAGCCCTGCCTTTCGAGCAGATTCGTCCCCATGTCTCCCACGGCGGCATCGCCCTGATCCGGGCCGGTTTCGGTATCGAGCCAGGGCACCCGGAGTTCCAGCGCTACCGGGATGACATGCTGGCTATCTACCAGGACAATATCGCCCGGCATACCGCCCTGTTCCCCGGCATGGAGCAGGTGCTGATACAACTGGAGCACCACGCCATCGGCTGGGGCGTGGTGACCAACAAGCCGGCCTGGCTGACCGATCCGCTCATGGATAGCATGGAATTGACCAGGAGAGCCGCCTGTATCGTCAGTGGTGACACCACGCCGAACAGCAAACCCCATCCCGGCCCCATACTTTACGCCTGCCAAGAGGCCGGCATCCCGCCCCAGGAGTGCCTCTATATAGGCGATGCTGAACGGGACATCAGCGCCGGTCGGGCGGCGGGTACCTGCACCCTCACCGCCCTGTTTGGCTACCTGAACAGCACCGACCAACCCGAAGCGTGGGGTGCCGATGACAACATCGCCCTCCCCATCCAGATACTGGAGAAGCTTGGCCTCAAGTGAGGCAGATAATTTCCCCCAGCGCCCCATGCGGACTCGAATCATGGGCGTCAGCCGGTTAGAATAGCCGGATATTCAACATCAGGATCCTGATATGCGCGACTATCACCCCCCGAAAGAGCTACTGGCCGGACGCACTATCCTTGTTACGGGTGCCGGTGATGGCATCGGCCGGGAAGCGGCTATCGCCTTTGCCAACCACGGAGCCACGGTGATTCTGCTGGGTAGAACCATCGCCAAACTGGAGGCGGTCTACGACACCATCGAAGCCGCCGGGGGCGTTAAGCCGGCCATCTACCCGATGAACCTGGAGGGCGCCAGTCCGCACGACTATACCGAACTGGCGGAGACCCTGGGCAAGGAGTTCGGCTCCCTGGAGGGGTTGTTGCACAACGCCGCCCACCTGCCCTACCTGAGCCGTCTTGATGACTACGATCCGGGCATCTGGCACCAGGTCATGCAGGTAAACCTGAACGCCCCATTCCTGCTCACCCAGGCCTGCCTGCCGCTGTTACGCAAGGCCGAAGATGCCTCGATCGTATTTACCGGCGACCATGTGGGCCGGGAATCAAAGGCCTATTGGGGCGCCTACGGGGTCTCCAAGTTCGGACTGGAAGGACTGATGCGACTGTTGGCAGAGGAGACCCGCGGCAGCAGTAATATTCGGGTCAACAGCTTCGCCCCCGGACCGACCCGCACCAAGCTGCGCATGCTCGCCTTCCCGGGAGAAGATCTGGAAACCGTAAAAACCGCCGACCAGCTGATGCCCGATTACCTCTGGCTGATGGGCCCTGACAGCATCGGCACCAGCGGCCAAATGCTGGAGTACGGCGGATAAAAGGCCGGATAGTGACCACCCAATCCAGCCAACAACCGGCAACAGGGACAGTTACCTCACTTCCAAACCGCCCAATGCGGACTTGCAGGCATCACCTGCCCCATTAATGCCCCGGCCATCAGCGAACAACTGACCCGAGCGCCGGCCAGCCGCCCGTACCACCCTTGCCAACAGAGGGTCAATTTCGCCGCCAAACAGCCAGCAAGCGGCAATAATCGGCCGCAAATTACCGTCATAATTTTGGCATCAAGACTAACTAAGGCTGTAACTATTTGTTTTATATATTTTTACTGATTTTGGCATGATAATCGCTTTTAAATTCAATGGGTATTCTGTGACGAATAAAAACAAGTTGGAAACTGCGATTATGATAAACCAGACACATTGTGTTTCAGGCAACACCAAAAGGGTCACAACGCACCCATCGCACCCGGACCTGAACCATGAGACCCAGCACCGGCTCGCCTCAAAAGTACTGGCACTCAGCGGTATTCTCCAGAGTACGCTGGAGATCAACGAGCTGTTGGCACTGTTTGCCAAGGAGATCCGCCAGTTCGTCCAGTACGATGGCCTTACTTACCACTTTCCGTCTCTGAAAATCGATATCCGTTTGGGTGAACAGCCAGCCAACAGCTGTGCCTATGAGTTGGTGGTGGCGGGAGATCACCTGGGTGATCTGAACTTCTTCCGCAATTATCCTTTCGAGCCCTCCGAACTGGAGATCATCGAGAATCTGCTGGCCGGGTTGCTCTATCCACTGCGCAACACCCTCCTCTACCAACGGGCCGTGGAATCCGCCAGCATCGACCCCCTTACCGGCGTGCGAAATCGCGCCGCTATGGACAGCACCATGAAACGGGAGATCGGCCTGGCCCTGCGCCACAAGACGCCGCTCTCGGTCATCCTGATGGACATAGACCGGTTCAAGTCAATCAATGACCAGTATGGTCACCTGTATGGCGACCAGGCCCTGAAAGCCGCTGCCCAGTGCGCCGAACAGAGTATTCGGGAATCCGACATGATCTTCCGCTATGGGGGTGAGGAGTTTCTGATCCTGCTGACCGGAACCAGCCTGGAGGGCGCCGAACTGCTGGCGGAGCGAATTCGTGAAAATATCGAATCCATGCCCCCCCAGACTGACAAGGAGATCACCATGACCGTCAGTCTCGGTGTCACCAGCCTGATCGAAAGCGATGATGTCAGCAGCCTTTTCCAACGCATGGACAGTGCACTGTATCGTGCCAAGGATAGTGGTAGAAACTGCGTGGTGGTCGATCGAACAGACGATTAATCCGGCCTCCCTCCACAGCGGGGAGGACTGGCATCAGGGCAGGTAGACTTGACGAATACGGGGGAGTGCCCATAATCCGTCGCCTGCCCGTCGATACATGAGCCCGAAATGCCCCGATTAATCCTGTTCAACAAGCCCTACGGGGTACTCACCCAGTTCACCGACCAGTCAGGACGCCGTACCCTGGCTGAGTTTATCCCGATCAGCGGCGTCTATCCGGCCGGCCGCCTGGATCGCGATAGCGAAGGTCTGCTACTGCTCACCGATGACGGTAAACTGCAACACCGCCTGGCCAACCCCAAAGCCAAGACCTGGAAACGCTATTGGGCCGAAGTGGAGCGCATTCCCGACCCGGCCGCCCTGCAACAGCTGCGGGATGGCCTGGAACTGAAGGACGGCCCGACGTTGCCGGCCCGCGCCCGGCTGATCGAGCCCCCGCCCTCTGGCCGCGCAACCCACCGGTGCGCTTCAGGGCCAACATCCCGACCCAATGGCTGGAGATCGAGATTCGGGAGGGCCGTAATCGACAGGTCCGGCGTATGACAGCGGCGATCGGATTCCCGACACTCCGCCTGGTACGGGCAGGTATCGGCGAGTGGGAGCTGGGTGATCTTCAACCCGGCGAGTATCGACTGGTGGAACTGCCGGCACACCCCGCCGTCCCCCGCTCCCGCAGGCGTCGAACTAAGAAAACAGAGCGCTGAAGCGGTACAGACCACGGGGCAAATTCGGGTTAAAATAGCGCCATGATCTGGACACCTCACACCACGGTCGCTTCGGTTATCGAGCGATCCGGACGTTTTCTCATGGTTGAAGAGCTGGACCGCGACGGCAACCTGGTACTGAACCAGCCGGCCGGCCACCTGGAACAGGCGGAAAGCCTGGCAGAGGCAGTCATCCGGGAGACCCGGGAAGAGACCGCCTGGGGTTTCTCGCCTGACTATCTGATCGGCGTTTACCGCTGGCAGGTACCACCGGCCGGTACCACTTATCTGCGTTTCTGTTTCCACGGCAGCTGTCACGACCACCGGCCGGATTTACCACTGGATGAGGGAATCCAGCGCGCCATCTGGCTGAGCCGCGATGAATTGGCAGCCCAGCCGGAGCGGTTACGAAGCCCACTGGTGCTGCGCTGTATCGACGACTACCTGGCCGGCTGCCGCTATCCACTGGAGCTGTTGAATGATCTGGCGTAAGGGAGCCCTTCCCTGCCTCCTGGCCTGGCTACTGCTCTGTAGCGGCAACGCCGCTGCCGTGGTGTTTGTCAGTGACCAGGTCAACACCAGCCCGACGCCGGACAACTTCTCCATCTGTTTTGATAACAGCTGTCAGTCCATCCGTCAGCTCACCCTGACAAAACAGCAGTGGCAGGAGATCCGTAACCTGTTCCACCCCGCCCCCAGCAGCGCCGCCGGAGAGCGCACAATCATAGGCAAGGCGGTAGCCCGGCTGGAACAGATCATTGGCCCCCTGACCGGCACCAGCAATGACCGGGGACGCAATGAACGCACTGGCAATCCACTGGATCGCTCCATGGACTGTATCGATGAATCGACCAATACCACCACCTACCTCTATATGCTGCAGAAGCAGGGCCTGCTGAAGTGGCACCGACTCAAAGACCCGGTTACCCGGGGTTTCTTCCTGTTTGGCTGGCCCCACACCACTGCGGTAATCGAACAACAGGAGGGGAACCGCCTCTGGGCGGTGGACGCCTGGTTTCATGACAACGGCCTGCCACCGGAGATCGTACCCCTGGAGCAGTGGCGAGATGGCTGGAGCCCCGCCGACTCATGACGGCCAGAGACATCGCGCTGCTCTGCTGCCTGTTACCGGTCGTCCAGGGGCACGCCACATCCGTCCCGGCTCCCTTTCAGGTCTGTGCCGACTACCATTGCGATGTGCAGAAACCTGTTAAACTGGGCGGTCGACACTGGCAGGAGATTCGCGCCCTGTTTACCGATACACGGACAGCCGAGCAGGAGCGCGAGCAGATTCGGGCTGCCATCGCCCTGATGGAACAGCAGGTTGGCGAACAGACCGGCAGCTGGCGTGATCTGGCCAAAAATGACGGCGATGGTTCGGAGATCGGCCAGCTCGACTGTATTGCCGAGTCGACCAACACCACGATCTATCTGAAGTTGCTGGCACAGGATCGGCTGCTGAGATGGCACCAGGTGACTGAGCGGCGACGGCGCAATCCCTGGCTGTTCAATATCCACTGGACCGCCACTATCATGGAGATCCAGAGCCGGCAGGAGTACGCGGTGGATTCCTGGTTTTTTGCAAATGGGCACCCCCCAGTCATCCAGCCCATCGAGGCCTGGTTGGCCGGGCAGGACTTCGGACCTAAGTAAAATATGGGTAAAAAAGAAAAGATCATCGTCGGCATGTCCGGTGGGGTGGACTCTTCGGTTGCAGCACTCCTGTTGCTTGAGCAGGGTTATCAGGTCGAAGGCCTGTTCATGAAGAACTGGGAGGAGGACGACACGCAGGAATACTGCTCAGCGACGGTCGACCTGGCGGATGCACAATCGGTGGCGGATCAACTCGGCATCCGGCTCCATACGGTCAATTTCTCCGGCGAGTACTGGGACAACGTATTCGAGTATTTTCTGGCCGAGTACCGCGCCGGACGCACGCCCAATCCGGATGTGCTGTGTAATCGTGAAATCAAGTTCAAGGCATTTCTGGACTACGCCCTGCATCTCGGCGCCGACCGCATCGCCACCGGACACTACGCCAGCATCGCTCGACAGGGGGAACGCTGGCAGCTGTTACGGGCCCAGGACGAAAACAAGGACCAGACCTACTTTCTCTACATGCTGGGCCAGGCGCAACTGCGCCACAGCCAGTTCCCCTTGGGGGATCTGGAGAAACCGGTGGTACGCAGAATAGCCGAGCAAGCCGGACTGCCGAATCACAAAAAGAAGGACAGTACCGGTATCTGTTTCATTGGTGAACGGAAATTCAGCGAATTCCTGAGTCGTTTTCTACCGGCCCAGCCGGGTCAGATGGTCACCCCCGAAGGAACAGTAATCGGCGAACACCAGGGCCTGATGTACTATACCCTGGGCCAGCGCAAGGGACTGGGCATCGGCGGGCGGGCGGACGGTGATGCCGACCCCTGGTTTGTGGTGGACAAGGAGATCGCCAGCAACCGGTTGATCGTTGCCCAGGGGCACAATCATCCGCGCCTGCTGAAACAGGGACTGGCGGCGAGTCAGTTGCACTGGGTCGCCGGCACGCCACCGGAACTGCCGATCACCTGCATGGCCCGTATTCGTCACCGTCAGCCACTCCAGGCGTGCACACTGTCGCCGCTTGAAAACGGTAACCTGCAGGTCCAATTTAACAATAAACAGCGCGCCGTGACGCCGGGACAATCGGTCGTCTTCTACCAGGGCCAGGAGTGCCTTGGCGGCGGAATCATCGAACAGGCCTACTAATGAAGAGTGATCGAGATCGATGCATCGCCCTGGCGGGTATATTCCAGGCGGCCCACATGGCGGCCAATATTGCTGAACAGGGTATGGTGGACAGCGACGCCCTGGAGGCCAGTATCCACAGTCTGTTCAAGATCGACGCGGAGAGCGTGGAGAGCGTCTACGGTGGTCTGCAGGGCGTTGAAACCGGCTTGCGCCTGATCCAGCAGCAGTTGGGTGAAAAACGGACCGATAACCTGCAGGTTACCCCCTATGTGATCGCCCTGCTCCACCTGGAGCGGAAGCTGAGCAGGAACAGAGCCATGCAGCAGCAGATTCAGGAAGGGATCCGCTCGACCGAGGAGCGAATCGCCCATTTCCATCTGCTGCACCCCAATATCATTGCCCAACTGGCCGACATCTACACCCAGACCATCAGCACCCTGAAGCCCCGCATCATGGTCAAGGGAGAGCCTTTGCATCTGCAAAATCCCGACAACGTGAACCGGATCAGGGCGCTGTTGCTGGCCGGTATCCGGTCCGCCATGCTCTGGCGACAGTGTGACGGGAGCCGATGGCAGGTGATCATGGGGCGCAAGCGGGTGGCGGAACAGGCACGACGACTCCTGCATATTATCTGATCCAATCTGTTACACCCCGCAGATTGCCAGACCTGGAAAACGGGAACTATTCCAACCTCCCAGGTTCGCAGCCATGCAACAATGGTCCACTATCACCACCGGAAACCAAAACCATGCACAAACGCTATTTCCAACTGCTGATATTGATGTTGTGGGTTTCACTGCTGACCCTCTCTGCGCTGGCAGGCAGCGCATCAGCACCGCAATCCAACCAGGCTCCCAGCACAACTGAAACCGATACTACCGACATCTGGGACAGAGCCCGTGAAATGGGGTCCAGCGCACTGGATAACACGCAGGAGTTTGGTTCAGCGGTTGCCCGCAAGTCAAAACAGGCCTACCAGGTCGTCAAGCAAAAGGGTGGCGAGGCCGGAGGGGCGATAGCCGAAACGTCCCGCAACGCCTGGTCAAAAACCCGACAGGCCGGTGCACAGGTGGCCGATAAAGCCGGCAAATTTGGCAGTGCCGTTGCCGATAAGTCCAAGTCCCTCTATCGCAAGGCCACTCAATCCGCTCCACAGCCCTCGGGCCAGGAGATCTGAGGCCAACCATCGATCACTGCACTAACACCATAAAAAAAGCCCCTGGGGTTACCAGGGGCTTGATCATTACCTGAATAACAAGGGCACCAATCAGGCGTGGAACTCCACCCGGTTGGCGACCGACTGGTAGGCCTCGATCTGATCGAAGTTCATGTAGCGGAAGATATCCGCCGACATGGCGTCGATCTGTTCTGCGTAGACCATGTACTCTTCAACCGTCGGCAGTTTGCCCAGGATCGCCGCAACCGCTGCCAGTTCAGCAGACGACAGATAGACGTTGGCACCGGTACCGAGACGGTTGGGGAAGTTTCGCGTCGAGGTGGAAACCACCGTGGCGTTATCCTTCACCCGCGCCTGGTTACCCATGCAGAGCGAACAACCCGGCATCTCCATCCGTGCACCCGCTTTACCGAAGGTGGCGTAGTAGCCCTCCTCATTCAGTACATAGGCATCCATCTTGGTCGGTGGCGCCATCCACAGACGGGTTGGGATATCATGCTTCCCTTCCAGCAATTTACCCGCCGCACGGAAATGACCGATATTGGTCATGCAGGAACCGATGAACACCTCGTCGATCTTCTCGCCGGCCACTTCAGAGAGCGGCTTCACATCATCCGGGTCATTGGGGCAGGCCAGGATCGGCTCCTTCACATCGGCCAGATCGATCTCAATCACCGCGGCATACTCTGCATCCGCGTCGCCTTCCAGCAACTCCGGATTCTCCAGCCACTTCTCCATGCCCTCTATACGACGCTGCAGCGTACGTGCATCTTCATAACCACTGGCGATCATCCACTTCAACAGGGTGATGTTGGAGTTCAGATACTCGATGATGGGCGCCTTATCCAGCTTGATGGTACAGCCGGCCGCAGAACGCTCGGCCGACGCATCGGACAGCTCGAATGCCTGCTCCACTTTCAGATCCGGCAGCCCTTCGATCTCCAGAATGCGCCCGGAGAAGATGTTCTTCTTGCCCGCCTTGGCAACCGTCAGCAGACCCTGCTTGATGGCATAATAGGGAATCGCGTTGACCAGATCACGCAGGGTGACCCCAGGCTGCATCTCGCCCTTGAAACGCACCAGTACAGACTCCGGCATATCCAGCGGCATCACACCGGTGGCAGCGGCAAAGGCAACCAGTCCGGAACCGGCCGGAAACGAGAGCCCGATCGGGAAACGGGTGTGTGAATCACCACCGGTACCCAGGGTATCCGGCAGCAGCATACGATTGAGCCAGGAGTGGATAATGCCGTCCCCTGGACGCAGCGCCACACCACCCCGTGAAGAGATGAAGTCAGGCAGGGTGTGATGGGTGGTGATATCCACCGGTTTCGGATAGGCCGCCGTATGGCAGAAAGACTGCATCACCAGATCGGCGGAGAACCCCAGACAGGCCAGATCCTTCAGCTCGTCCCGGGTCATGGGGCCGGTGGTATCCTGGGAACCCACCGTGGTCATCCTGGGCTCGCAATAGGAACCGGGGCGAACGCCCTCAACGCCACAGGCGCGGCCAACCATCTTCTGCGCCAGCGAGAAGCCTTTGCCGCTGTCAGCGGCTGGGGCCGGAGACTTGAACAGTGTGGACGGCTCCAGGCCCAGGGCCTCACGGGCCCGGGTGGTGAGTCCACGACCAATAATCAGCGGGATACGGCCACCGGCACGCACCTCGTCCAGCAATACGTCGGTCTTCAGCTCGAAGCGGCACAGCTCCTCACCGGTTTCATGGCTCTTCACCACGCCTTCGTAGGGATAGACGTCGATCACGTCACCCATGTTCAGCCTGGAGACATCACACTCGAACGGCAGTGCGCCGGCATCTTCCATGGTATTGAAGAAGATGGGAGCAATTTTGCCGCCGAGACAGAAGCCGCCGGCTCGCTTGTTCGGTATATAGGGGATGTCATCACCCATGTGCCACAACACCGAGTTGGTGGCGGATTTGCGTGACGACCCGGTACCCACCACGTCACCCACGTAGGCGACCGGGAAGCCCTTCTCTTTCAACTGCTGAATAAACTTGACCGGACCGATCACACCCGGCTCATCCGGGGTAATTCCTTCCCGTTCCATCTTCAGCATCGCGTTGGCATGCAACGGAATATCCGGACGGGACCAGGCATCCGGTGCCGGTGAAAGGTCATCTGTGTTGGTCTCACCGGTCACCTTGAATACGGTCAGGGTGATTTTTTCCGCCAGTTCGGGTTTTTCGGTAAACCACTCTCCCTCAGCCCAGGATTTCAGAATAGCGGCAGCATGCACATTGCCCGCATCCGCCTTCTCCTTTACATCGTTGAAAGCATCAAACACCAGCAGGGTATGGGAGAGCGCCTTCACCGCAGTGGGGGCAAGCTCTTCGTCATCCAACGCCTCAACCAGCGGCTGAATATTGTAGCCACCCAGCATGGTACCCAGCAGTTCGGTTGCCTTGACCCGGTCAATCAGGGGACATTCACAGCTGCCCTTGGCCACATCTGCCAGGAAGGCAGCCTTCACATAGGCCGACTGATCCACACCGGCGGGAACACGGTGGGTAATCAGTTCCAGCAGGTAGGCTTCTTCACCCGCGGGAGGATTTTTCAGTAGTTCGACCAGCTGAGCGGTCTGTTCCGGATTAAGCGGCAGTGGCGGGATGCCCTGCGCGGCACGCTCTTCTACGTGTTTGCGATAGCTTTCTAACACCGAGTGATCCTCCTGGGTTCATGCCTGGATCAGGCCCTATTTCATTAAAAAATTCAATGGATTAGCTTTATTACGCCATAAATAACGCCTATTTATAACCCATAATCAGAAAAATTTCTGCACCGCAGCAGTATTATTTTCCAAAAAAAAGATAAATAATTAGGACATTCATCCTTTTTTTATCTTTAAAACAATCTTTCGGATATTACCCCATCAGGTCGGCTTTAGCGAGCAAACCCAAACCACCCCGCACCGACCGGCCCGTTAACCTTTGGTCACCAATAGAGTTGGAATGTTATAATCCGCCGATTTATCCGATCTGGCTTTAACCAGACTAACGCAGGCACCAGGAATCCCATGGAACTCTCTACTTTAACCGCAATATCCCCAGTTGATGGTCGCTACGGCAGCAAGACCGCAGATCTTCGACCCATTTTCAGTGAGTACGGACTGATCCGTGCCCGGGTGAAGGTCGAAATCCGATGGCTTCAGGCCCTGTCTGCCAACGAGCAGATCGTGGAAGTGCCGCCACTCAGTGCCGAGGCCAATGCCATACTGAACGGTATTCTGGATGATTTCAGCACAGCGGATGCCGCCCTGGTCAAAGAGATCGAGCGGGAGACCAACCACGACGTCAAGGCGGTGGAGTATTTCCTCAAGCGCAAGATTGCCGGCAACAGTGAACTGGAGGCGATCAGTGAGTTTATCCATTTTGCCTGTACCTCGGAGGATATTAACAATCTCTCCCACGCCATCATGCTGCAACAGGGTCGTGAACAGCAGCTGCTGGCGGAGATGGATCAGCTGATCGCTGCCATCCGCGATCTGTCCCATGCCCATGCCCATATCCCCATGCTCTCCCGCACCCACGGCCAACCTGCCTCCCCCACCACCCTGGGCAAGGAGATGGCCAATGTGGTCTACCGGCTCAAGCGCCAGCGCGACCAGGTCGCCGGTGTCCCCCTGCTGGGCAAGATCAACGGCGCCGTGGGCAACTACAACGCCCATCTCTCCGCCTACCCGGATATCAACTGGGAGCAGTTTGCACAACAGTTCGTGGAATCCCTGGGACTGGTCTGGAACCCCTACACCACCCAGATCGAACCCCACGACTACATGGCGGAACTGTTCGACGCCACCGCCCGCTTCAACACCATCGCCATCGATTTTTCCCGGGATGTATGGGGCTATATCTCGCTCGGTTACTTCAAGCAGCGGACCATCGCGGGCGAAGTTGGCTCATCCACCATGCCGCACAAGGTCAACCCGATCGATTTCGAAAACGGTGAAGGCAACCTGGGTATCGCCAACGCACTGTTCAGCCACCTGGCCATGAAACTGCCGATCTCCCGCTGGCAGCGGGATCTGACCGACTCTACGGTATTACGCAACGTGGGCGTTGGGTTCGCCTATACCTCCATTGCCCTGCAATCCATTCTGAAAGGTATCAGCAAGCTGGAAGCCAATGCAGACGCACTGGCCGCCGACCTGGATGGAAACTGGGAAGTGCTGGCTGAGCCGATCCAGACGGTAATGCGCCGCTACGGTATCGAGAAGCCGTACGAAAAGCTGAAGGCACTGACCCGCGGACAACGGATCAACGCCGAGCAGCTGCGCACATTTGTGGATGGACTGGAGATTCCTGAAGAGGCCAAGGCAAGCCTCAGGAAACTGACTCCCGACAGCTATATCGGCAACGCTGTGGAGCAGGCCAAAAAGATCTGAACGACAACAATATCCGGGCGGGACAGGATCGGTGGCTTCGGTCACCTCAACAATACCCGAACCCTTGCCCCTCCCAGCCAATCTATCCTTTCACGGCACAAAAAAACCGGGGCTGAACCAGCCCCGGTTTTTTTCGGTACCTTGCCATTTCTGGCAGGCTCGCCGATTTACTTCATGATGACCTGGAACTCCACGCGACGGTTCATCGAACGGCCTTCCTTGGTATCGTTGCTGTAGGCGGGCTGTGACTCACCGGCACCACGCGCCTCCAGTTTACTGGCATCCGCACCCTGGCTGATCAGATAGTTACGGACGGCGTTGGCACGACGCTCCGACAGCCCCTGGTTGTAGGCTTCAGAACCAATGCTGTCAGTATGACCAGTGACAATCACCGACTTGACAGCATCCTTACCCTTGAATTTGGCATAGCTGCTGTCCAGTACTTCAGCAGCACCGGATTTCAGCTCAGCACTGTCAAAGTCAAACAGCAGAACGTTATCGATCACGACATTTTCGACCTTGGTCATCGGCTTCATGACTTCGCAGCCGTCCTGGTCAACCTTGGCGCCAGCCCGGGTACCGGGACATTTATCCATG
This sequence comes from Sedimenticola thiotaurini, assembly GCF_001007875.1. Classification (NCBI taxonomy): domain Bacteria; kingdom Pseudomonadati; phylum Pseudomonadota; class Gammaproteobacteria; order Chromatiales; family Sedimenticolaceae; genus Sedimenticola; species Sedimenticola thiotaurini. The sequence goes on from NZ_CP011412.1 coordinate 1,060,114, forward strand.
TAATCAGCGACACCGTCACCGTCCGAGTCAAGCGGACAACCGGAAGCGTCTACCGGTGCACCACGGGGGGTATCCGGGCAGCGATCCTTGTCATCAGTCACGCCATCACCGTCGGAATCGACCATCACCATGTCACCACATGCTTCCAGCTTCTCCTGCACACCACCGGCAGTTATCCAACACTCACCCGCAGAGTTTTTAACTACGCCCCGGGCAGCATCGATTGCATAACGGTTGTGGTGGTCAGCCAGACCAGTGGTGGACATAACCAAGCCGCCAATCAGGCCCAAGGGGGCGAGCATTGCGGCGATCTTTTTGTGTTTCAATTGAGCCATTTTTTCCTCTCTATTATTAACTATGGCGCCTGATGCTGAGACATCTTCTGCCCTGAAGTGATGATTCGAACAATTTTCAAAATAACGTATTACTTTAAGCCTTGCTCTATATCGTTTCCATACGAGAAGCTTGTCACAGCATCTTCGGAATATCTATAGTATGAAACAAAATATTACAATTGAGCGTATACCTGCTGAATAGAGTGGTTATAGCTGCTCCTTGCGTTCGGCCCCTTGGTTTCGTTCCGTACTATACACCCCCCGATCACGCTGAATTGCGCACTCGTAGCCCCAAGTATAGATGTTCCCCGGGAAATGTCAGGATGAAGTAGCCAGGCAGATTCATGCCGATCCGCAGCACTTTTTGTACTTTTTTCCACTGCCGCAGGGACACGGGTCGTTTCTGCCGATCTTTGGGGAACTATTGACCCGGGTGGCTGGCGGGACCAGTTCACCTTCGACAAAATACCAGACACCATCCAGCTTGCTGAAACTGCTGCGTTCATGGTGTTGACGGATGACACCCTTCTCTTTATAGGTGGCTATAAATTCAACTTCGCCGTCCTGATCCTGCTCACCACCCCGCTCACTGGCCACGATCTGCAATCCGAGCCATTGTGAATTTTCTGCCCAGCGTCGCGTAGCATGCACATCATGGTCATCCCGGTGCTCCGGATGGAGACTGCTGTTGAGAAACTCGACTTGTCCGGAGGCAAAAGCACAATAGCGTGCCCGCATCAGGCTTTCCGCCGTCGCGGCATTCTGCTCGCCGTTAATCACCGGATCACAACAATCCGCAGCCTGTTTGCTGGAACCACATGGACAAAGCGACATCTAATCAATCTCCTGGATAAGTTAGTAACCAAACCTGTAAAGTATGCAGTCAACCGACTGCCGATACCAGATCTGGATAGCAGATTGGCCATTTTCCCATCCTGCTGCTTATCCGGTATATTGATACTATCCAAATGCCGCACCACAATGTGACAAGGCATGGGCATCTCCCAAAACAGAGATTGTGGTGGACAAGCATAAATGAGACAAACCTATTCACCCTTTGTTCTTGGCGCCATCGCGCTGATTATCTCCCTGGGTGTTACTTTTTTAATCGCTTACGACCAGACCAGAAAACATGAGCAGGTGAGTAGCAACCAGACCCTCACCTACCTCAGTTCCGTACATGCCCGCCTGGAAAGCGCTTTTAATTCCACCATTTACCTGAACCGAGCCCTTTCCATAATCATTACCGCAGAAAACGGCATCAGCCAGGAAAAGTTTCATCGCATCGCCCGTGAGCTAATGGACGACAACCCCTATGTCCATAACGTGGCTGTGGCCGAGGGTTATGTGATCAAACTGGTTTATCCACTGGCAACCAATAAGGCCATTCTGGGACTGGACTACACCCAGATACCTTCCCAGTACGATGCGGTAAAACGCGCTATCGATACCCGCAAAACCGTGGTGGCTGGCCCATTGGAGCTGGTCCAGGGCGGCCGGGCCTTTATCAACCGTACGCCAATTTTCAAATCATCCTTTTCCGGAAAAGCCGACTCCGGCGATTTCTGGGGTATCGCCAGCATGGTGATCGACATGGATGCCATCTTCAAATTTGCTGACTTACCGGAGCCAGGTGCCAGATACCGGATTGCAATCCGGGGCAAGGATGGCCTGGGTGTGGATGGTGAGGTTTTTTATGGGGATCCAGCCCTGTTTGAACAGGATGCGCAGTTGATGGATGTCACCTACCCCAACGGCTCCTGGCAACTCGCCGCTGTTCAGACCAGCGACCATAGCCCGCTGACAGAGAATCTTCTGTGGATCATGATTTTCGGCGTCCTGACCTCACTCCTGGTGGCCGTGCTGACGGTTATCATCTATCGCAACAGTCTCCGTATCAAGCATATTGCCATGCACGACCAGCTGACCAGACTCCCCAACCGGTTGCTGTTCGATGAACGGGTTTCCCAGGCGCTGGCCCATGCCAAACGCCATCAGGAGCAGGTGGCGATTGCGGTGCTGGACCTGAATAAATTCAAACCGGTGAACGACACATACGGGCACCTGGCCGGAGACTATGTGTTGCAACAGGTGGCAAGCCGTATCCGCACGACCCTGCGCCAGGAGGATATTGTGGCGAGGACCGGTGGTGATGAGTTCACCATACTGCTGGTGGGGATCAATTCACTTCAGGATATCAACATCATCGCCACAAAACTGGCGGATCGACTGCATGAACCTTTTATATGGAAGGGACAAAAACTGAGTGTCGGAGTCAGTATTGGCATAGCGCTCTACCCCACCCACGGAGATGACCTTACGGAACTGTTCCACCATGCAGATATCGCCATGTATCAAGCCAAACACGCCCCGGATACCAGCTGGCTGCTGGCCGGGCAACCGATGGAAAACCAGGCATCCGATGCGCCCCAAACCCCATAGACCGGGGCCGTGAGTCTACAGACCCAACTCCTTCCAGCGCTTCTCAATCCGTTTGACTGAGACCGGGTAAGCGGTTTTCAGTTCCTGGGCAAACATAGAGACGCGCAACTCCTCCAACTGCCAGCGGATCTCCTGCAACCGCTGATCCGACTTGCCATCATCCTGTAGTCGGCGATCCCGTTCCAGCCATTTCTGATAAAGCGTATGCATCTCTCCCATCAGTTGCTGATCCCGGGCCGCTGCATGGTTAAGCTTCTCCAAGCGCCGTTGCAAGGCATCCAGATAGCGTGGCATCTGGCGCAACTGTTCCGGTGGCGTCTGTTTGAAAAAGCCCTTGAATACCAGTCGATCCAGCTGCTGACGCATATCCGTCAACGAAGAGATCCAGTTGATCTTGTTACTGGCGGCGAGCTTTTTCGAAAATTGCTGATACTTTTCCAGGATCTCCGCTGCCAGCCGGGTTACCCGGTTGGCGGTGGGCACCAACTGTGGTTTGCACTGCTCGATGCGCTGATTGAATACCTGGGCATCCCGGATCTCCGGTTGATCGGCAATAAAGGTGAGGTCGACAATGAGAGCAACCAGTTCCTGCTCCAGATCAACCTGGCTGGAACGATCCCCCCCGGCGGGCTTTGGCGCCTTGGCATACTGAAGACGCATTTTCTGCAGTTGGGGAATATTCCGCCTGATATAGCGGATATCCTTGGCCAGTCTGAGCATCACCAGACGTCCAACACCGATGCGATGCGCGATTCTGGCGTTCTGTTCAGAATCCACCACACGCACATCCACCCCCTGCCCGTTCTCCACCAGGGCGGGAAATCCTGGCAGTTTGATGCCGGCCCGCTCCAGCGTGACCGACCGGGGCAGTGGACCAAAGTCCCAGTCCGTCACCCCTTCCCGCTCCAACCCGGTTTCGCTGGTTGGGTGGAAACCTGTACTCCCCTGGCTGGCGTACTGTTTTTTCAACTGCTGTAATTCTCGCCCCTCTCCCAGTGCACGCCCCTGCTCATCCAGCACCTGAAAATTCATCCGCAGATGCTTCTCCAGATCACTCTCCTGCCAGGCATCTTCCGGGATGTAGACACCGGTCATCTGGTGCAGATGCTCCGACAACTGCCGGGTAAGTGGCTTATCCGATGGAGTCATCACCTTGAGACAGGCGTCGGCATAATCAGGCACCGGCACGAACGATTTACGCAGGGATTTCGGCAGGGACTTCAACAGGGCGATAATCCGCTCCCGCAACAACCCGGGCACCAGCCAGTCGGTATGGGCCTCCGATACCTGGTTGAGTACCGCCTGGGGAATCCTGAGACTGACCCCATCTGCCGGGTCAGCGGGATCAAACCGGTACGCCAGTGGCAGACGCAGCCCGTTCATGGCAAAGGTGTCGGGATAGAGGTCAGCCGTATCGTCGGCGCTGTTGACCATCAGATCCTCCATGCGCATATGGAGCAGTTTAGGCTGTTCTCTGCTCGCTTCCCGCAGCCACTTTTCAAACTGGGCGGCGCTGTAGATACGGGCCGGAATCCGCTTGTCGTAGTAGTCGTACAGTGTCTGTTCATCCACCAGCAGATCGCGCCTGCGGGTCTTCTCCTCCAGCAGATGAATCGAGTCGATCACCTGTCGGTTGTGTCGCCAGAATGGTGCCCGGGTCTGGAAATCCTGATCCACCAGGGCGGAACGGATAAATATCTCCCGCGCCTCCACCGGGTTGATCGGCCCGTAATTGACCTTGCGCCGGGGAATTATCGGCAGACCAAACAGGGTGATCCGGGTATAGGCCGCCACCTGGCCCCGTTTCTTCTCCCAATGGGGTTCGGAATAGCTCTGTTTGATCAGGTGCCCGGCGATCGTCTCGACCCATTCCGGCTGGATTCGGGCAACGGTGCGCGCGTAGAGTTTGCTGGTCTCGACCAGCTCCGCCGACACCACCCATTTCGGTTGCTTTTTAAACAGGCCCGATCCGGGAAATATGGAAAAGTGACTGTTTCTGGTACCCAGGTACTGGCGATTCTTGCCGCCCTGCTGCATACCGATATAGCTCAACAAGCCACTCAGCAGCGAACGGTGAATCGCCTCATAGTCGGCCGGTTCCTCGTTCTCCCGATAACCCATTTCGTGCAACTGGCCACGCAGCTGGTGGTGAATATCGCGCCACTCCTGCACCCGGGTCCAGGAGAGAAAGCGGCTCCGGCAGTGGGCCTGGAATTTACGCCGCGAAAGGTGTCGCTGCACCTCTTCCAGGTGCCGCCAAAGGTTGAGAATAGTGAGAAAATCGGACTCTTCGTGGCGGAATTCACGGTGCGCCTCGTCCGCTGCCTGCTGTTTCTCCATGGGACGCTCCCGCGGATCCTGCACACTCAGGGCCGCGGCGATCACCAGCAGTTCATTGAGACACCGGTTTTCCGTCGCTGCCAGCAGCATCCGTCCCACCCGGGGATCCACCGGCAGGCGGGAGAGCGCCTTACCGATGGCTGTCACCTGGCGATCACCGGTCATCGCGCCGACCTCTTCCAGCACCCGGTAGCCATCTTTAATCAGGCGGCTGTCCGGCTTATCAACAAAAGGGAACTGTTCAATATCCCCGAAACCCAGCAACTGCATCTGCAGAATGACCGAAGCCAGGTTGGTACGCTGGATCTCCGGTTCGGTAAATTCGGCCCGGGCGCTAAAATCCTCCTCGCTGTAGAGCCGGATGCAGACACCTGCCGCCACCCGACCACAGCGCCCCTTGCGCTGATCCGCACTGGCCCGGGAGATCCGCTCCACCGGCAGGCGCTGAACTTTGCTGCGATGGCTGTAACGGCTGATCCGGGCATAGCCAACATCGATGACATAGCGGATACCGGGTACCGTGAGCGAGGTCTCCGCCACATTGGTAGCCAGAATAATGCGCCGGCTGCCGCCGCTGCGGAACACCCGCGCCTGCTCGGCGGGACCCAGTCGCGCGTATAGCGGCAGCACTTCGGTCAATGGCAGTTTATGCTTGCGCAGATTTTCGGCGGTTTCACGGATCTCCCGCTCACCACTGAGAAACACCAGGATATCGCCCCGGTCGATGCGGGACAGCTCATCCACCGCCTCCAGGATGGCTTGTTGAAGCGCATCATCCCGCTCCCCACCCCCCTCATCCTGGGGCGGCCGGTAACGCACTTCCACCGGATAGGTTCGCCCGCTGACGTTAATAATGGGTGCATCCCAGAAGTGCCTGGCGAATCGCTCCGGATCGATGGTCGCCGAGGTGATGATCAGCTTCAGATCGGGACGTTTCGGCAGCAACTCCTTCAGGTAACCCAGCAGAAAATCGATATTCAGACTACGTTCGTGGGCCTCATCAATAATCAGGGTATCGTATTCGTTCAGGTAGCGATCCTGCTGGATCTCCGCCAGCAGCATACCGTCTGTCAGCAGCTTGATGTGGCTGTTGGGCCCGACCCGGTCATGAAAACGCACCTTGTAACCTACCGAATCCCCCAGTTCCCGGCCCAGCTCTTCGGAGATACGGCTGGCCAGGGCGCGGGCCGCAATACGGCGCGGCTGGGTGTGACCGATGCGGCCAAATATACCCCGCCCCAGTTCCAGACAGATTTTCGGTAACTGGGTCGATTTGCCCGAACCGGTCTCACCGCACAGAATGACCACCTGATGCCCGGCAATCAGTTCAGCGATTTCCGAACGTCGTTCATTAATCGGCAACTCATCCGGAAAATGGGCTGCGGGGAGCCGTTGCCGGCGCAGCTCCACCGCCTTGCGGGATCGCTCAATCCGCTCCTGAAGGCGTGTCAGCTCGGCCTCCGGGACCTGACCGTCGCGCTGTTTTCTGCGCAGGTTTCTGATCTGCCGCCGCAATCGGTGGCGATCCTGAATCAGGCAACCATCCAGTATCTCCAGCGCAGGAATTGTCGACTCTACCTTCACAACAGGGGGCCCATTTCATAAAAGAGCGGCTATTTTACAGATTTGCGTTGCTTGCACACAGATTCCTCACCCCCAGCACGGGAATGGCATGGATATTGATACAGGTCATTTATGGTGCAATTAGAAATTCAACACCTAAAGAAACTGCCCAACAAGTCGAAATAAAAACTGGAAAGCAACCGGTTTTTTTAGTCCTTACCTTTTTGAAACTGATACTTGCGGGATTCCTAGATGAAAAAAGCCAGTAATAATCGCGCCAGCGGTCTCTCCATCAGCACCAAAATCGACCTTGCATTAGTCGTGCTGTTTTTGATTATCCTGATCGTCTCCGCGCTCTATCAGTTCAACAGCCAGCGGGATCTGGTCGAGCATATGGTCATGGATCAGACAGAGACCCTGGCAGACTCCTATTTCGACAACGTCAACACCCTGATGTTGACCGGCGGCATGGCCAACAAGGAGATCCCGCGCAAAAAGGTCATCGCCCGGGAAGACGTACTGGACGCCCGCATTATTCGCGGCAAGGCGATAATCGACACTTACGGCGCTGGCACTGAACAGAACGAGATCCGGGATGATCTGGACAAACGCGCCCTGGCCGGTGAAAAGATCGACGAGCTTTACAGAGATGAGAACGGGCGTGTGCTGACCGTGATCCTGCCCATGTTTGCCAAGAAAGATTACCGCGGCACCAACTGCCTGCTCTGCCACCCGGTTCCGGAAAATGAGGTGCTCGGCGCGGTGCGGGTCGATTACTCCCTGAAGATACTCGACGATAAAGTGCTCAAGGAGCTGTGGACCAATATCGGCCTCAACTCTGCCCTGTTGATCGGCGGGCTCATCATCATCAGCTTCATCCTGAAAAAGCTGGTCGTTGCACGGCTGCGTCGGGTCACCGAATTGGTTCGCACGATTGAGCGGGAATCGGACCTCGGTCTACGGGCGAGTGACCACTCCAGTGACGAACTGGGGCGGCTGGCACAGGCCATCAACCTGATGATGGAGAAGTTCAGCTCCATCATCAACCATGTCAATAACTCGACTCAGCAGCTGGCTGAGGAGTCCACCCACCTGACCGACATCACTACCCAGAGTATCGAGGGTGTGCGGCGCCAGCAGATGGAGAGTCAACAGGTGGCCACCGCCATGACCGAGATGGAGGCGAACTCCAACGAAGTGGCCAGCAGCGCCGCTAACGCCTCGGATGCCGCCAACCATGCCGATACAGAGGCGGCCGAGGGCGGCAAGGTGGTCAGCAGCGCCATCGCCAGCATCAACGCGCTGGCCAGTGAGGTAAACCAGGCGTTCGACGTAATCCGACAACTGGAAGCGGACAGTGACGGTATCGGCAAGGTGGTGGAAGTGATCACCAATATTGCCGAACAGACCAACCTGCTGGCCCTGAATGCGGCTATTGAGGCGGCCCGGGCCGGCGAACAGGGGCGTGGATTTGCCGTGGTGGCGGACGAGGTGCGTACCCTGGCAACCCGCACCCACCAGGCCACCCAGGAGATCCAGGGAATGATCGAAGGACTGCAGCAGCAGTCCCAGAACGCCGCCAACATGATGTCCCAGAGTCAGCAGCGGGTGGAAGCCACTGTCGCCGAGGCGGGCCATGTGGGTGAATCCCTGAATAAGATCACCCACTCCATCAACACCATCAGCCAGATGAATGAGCATATCGCTACTGCCGCCCAGCAGCAGAGCATGGTGGCCGGCGAGATCAGTCGCAACATCACCGCGATCAGTGACGTCACCGGGCAGACCGCTGATCACTCGGAGCAGATCGCCCAGACCAGCAAACAGCTGGCCGGACTGGCTTCTGAATTGCGCGAAGAGATGGCACAGTTCAAGGTCTAAGCGACCGCTACAGATTCCGCATCGCGGCCACTTTTAGCCACCGCGATGCGGATCTGTTGTGAGTCCAGACGGAGTCTGTCAGTCCTCAAGGCTCTCCCGGGTAACTAGAAAAAACTGCAGCGCTCCCTGGTCCCCTTTCAGAGTTATCTCGTCACCACCAACATCTTCCAGTCCCGCGGCATATCGATGGGCCGCCGCCAGATTAGCGCTGTAGTGCTGCTGCCGTTGTCGGGGGGAGAGCTGTTCCCCTGATGGAGAGGAGTTCGCCAGCGCCTCGTCCAGGGAAAGGCGGACTGTGGAGCGGACCTGCCCGGCGTGGTGCCAGAGACCGGTGGCCGAATCAAACCGGTACAGCGGCAGAAACCGATAACCGTACTCGGCTGCAAACTCCACCGCATCCAACAGATAGTCCACTTCTGCCTGGTCAAAAAGATAGTGAAAACCGATCCGGCACCAACCCGGCTTGATCCCACAGTGACCATCCGCGATAACCGCCCGGAACTCTTCGGCCATGGCATCGTCAATGCCCAGCAGTTTGTGGCCATAGGGGCCGGCACAGGAGCAGCCCGCCCGACTCTGGATGCCGAACAGATCATCCAGCAGGGTGGTAATGAAACGGGGGTGGTAATAGCGTCCCCCCGGGCCCTTCAGGTTGAATGATACAATACCGATGCGCCGTTCCGGGTCCGGGTTGCCCAGAATCTCGATATGGGGATGCCGGCCCCAACGCGTCAACGCCTGCCGCAGATAGGCATGCTCCCGCTGATCGATCACATCCTGCCCTACCGCCTGTTTGATCTGAAAAACCAGGGCAGCCCTGAGGGTCTGCAGAATGCCCGGTGTGCCGGCATTCTCCCGGGTCTCGATATCCCGGATGAAGTCGTGGCTGTCGGGCCCGACATAATCAACCGTCCCACCACCCGCCACACTGGGGGGCAGTTCGGCATGGTAACAACGCCTGTCAAACACCAGGACGCCACTGGCACCCGGTCCGCCGACAAACTTGTGGGGCGAAATGAACACGGCATCCAGTGAGGCATCGCCACCGTCCGGCTGCGGCGGCGGGTTCATATCGATCTCCACGTAGGGCGCACTGGCAGCGTAGTCAAAAAATGCCAGTGCATCATAACGATGCAACAGTACGGCAATCTCATGTACCGGGGACTTCATCCCGGTCACATTGGAGGCGGCGGAGAAAGAACCGATACGTAAACGCCCCTGGTACTCCGGCCGCTGTAACAGCCGTTCCAGATGCGCCAGGTCGATACCGCCATCCTGATCCAGGCGAACCTCCACCACGGTGGCCAGACTTTCGCGCCAGGAGACCTCGTTGGAGTGGTGTTCATAGGGTCCCACAAACACCACCGGCTGATGGCTTCGGCAGTAGTCGGCAAAGGCCTCCGCCTGCTCCTCTCCGGTAAATCCCCGCCACAGGAAGTCCAGCAACTGACGGCTGGCCGCCGGCAGTTTCACCCCCACTATCTGTTGCATACGATCGATGGCGCCGGTAGCGCCACTGCCACAGGCGATGATACAACCGTCCGGGCCGGCATTCACCGCCTGTTTGATCACCTGCTCGGCCTGATGCAGTAGTTGGGTGGTGGTACGGCCGCTGGTGTCATCCTCGGTATGGCTGTTGGCGTAGAGTTGCAGGATGCGCTGCAGGTACTCCTCCACAAACTGCACTCCCCGACCCGACGCGGTGTAGTCTGCGTAAACCATGCAACGCTCTCCAAACGGAGTCTGTAATACCGTATCGATACCGATGATCTGGCTGCGCAAATAGTCCGGTTTGAGCTGTTTCATTACTCGCCTACCCCTGTGCATGCATTCCACCCTATCCTACACCGTGACGGCAGGCAGTTGTTTCTCCATTATCTGTATAAAGGGGGATTATTTATGTTATTTTTCTACTTAATTGAATAATTACAGTATATTTTTTCATGGATAAGACAGACAAGAGAATACTGAACCTTCTGCAACAGGACAGCAATCTGACTACGGCGGAGATTGCCGACCAGGTCGGACTCAGCACCACGCCCTGCTGGCGACGCATACAGAACCTGGAAAAGAGCGGTGTGATCCGCAAGCGGGTCGCCCTGTTGGAGCGGAGTCGCATCAACCTGGGTGTGGACGTGTTTGTCTCCATCAAGACCCGCCACCACAATGCCGCCTGGCTGGATGAATTCGCCCGCACGGTATCGGCCTTCCCCGAAGTGGTGGAGTTCTATCGCATGAGCGGTGAGATCGACTACCTGATGCGGGTCGTGGTGCCGGACATCACCGCCTATGACAAGTTCTACAAACGGTTGATCGAAAAGGTGGATATCCAGGACGTCAGCTCCAGCTTCGCCATGGAGCAGATCAAATACACCACCGCCCTGCCGGTGGACTATGCCTGAGTGACCCGGGTGAGTGGTTCACTGACTATACTGGTATCAGAGCGGCAGATTGGACGCATGCATGGGAGTGCAGAGCAATGGCTATACAGGATGAGTTGCAGGAAACCATTGAACAGCTGGTACAGAAGGGTAAAGGGATACTTGCGGCTGACGAGAGTAACCCGACTATTGCCAAACGATTCGACGCCATCGGTGTGGAATCCACCGAAGAACAACGCCGCCGTTACCGCAGCCTGATTCTGGAGACGCCCGGGCTGGGGGACTATATCAGCGGCATCATTCTGTTTGAGGAGACACTGGAGCAGCGTACCGATGAGGGTACACTGCTGCCGGAACTGGCCAGCCTGCAAGGCGTGGTTGCCGGTATCAAGGTGGACAAGGGCAAGGGGCCGTTGGCCAATGCCCCCGGTGATGAGATCACCCAGGGACTGGATGGTCTGGAGCAGCGACTGGCCGGCTACAAGGCACAGGGAGCACGCTTCGCCAAGTGGCGTAACGTTTATCACATCTCCTCCCATACCCCGAGCCCCCTGGCCGTCGAAGCCAATGCAGAGGTATTGGCCCGCTATGCCGCCATCTGTCAGTCCCAGGGCATCGTACCCATTGTGGAGCCGGAGGTCCTGATGGATGGGGAGCATGATATACAGCGCTGCGCGGAGGTGAGTGAGGTGGTGCTGCACGCCCTGTTTCACGCCCTGCACCGGCACCGGGTGGTGTTGGAACACGCATTGCTGAAACCCAGTATGGTGACACCGGGCAACCGGCATCCCCACCAGGCCAGGCCGGAGGAAGTGGCCCGGGAGACCGTGCGTATCCTGCGCCGTACAGTGCCGGCGGCCCTACCCAGTATCAATTTCCTCTCCGGTGGACAGTCACCGGAACAGGCCACTGCCAATCTCAATGCCATGAACGCCCTGGCGCCACAACCCTGGGAGTTGAGCTTCTCCTACGGTCGGGCGCTTCAGCAACCGGCCCTGCTGGCCTGGAAGGGTGATCCCGACAATGTGGCTGCGGCTCAGGCGGCCCTCTACCGGCGCGCCGGGTTGAACGGCGCGGCACGACGCGGGGAGTACCAGACAAACATGGAATAGAGGGAGCCGTATCGGAAGCGGGATTCAGTTATCCCTCTCATCCCGGCACCCGCTCACTCCGGATTGATATCCGGCAGCGCCCGCACCCGCTGTTCCAGCTTGTCCAGAATACGGTTCAACTGGGCCTGCTCCTGTCGATTCAGTGCGGCGAGTAACTGGCGTTCCCGCTCCAGTGCGATCGGTACAATTTTCTCGTACAGGCGGTGTCCCTTGCGACTCAGCCGCAATGAGGATTTACGTTTATCCACCTTGTCCAGCGTACGCAGCACCAATCCCTTGTCGATCAGTTTGTTCAGTGCCCGGCTTATCTGCACCTTGTCCAGATTAACATGGGCGCCGATCTCGTTGGCTGACAGGGGCTGACGGTCACCCAGGTTGGCGATGATACGCCACTCCTGGATGGAGATATGAAATCGTTTTGAATAGATAGAGGCGATACTTTTTGAAATGTCGTTGGTTAATACGGAAAAGCGATAGGGAAGAAAGCTGGCAAGCTCCATTGTAATACCTCGTCCTGCAACGCCGCTTAATCGTTAATCTGTCTGGTCAAGGTCTCCTTGTACGCCATGTCCTTGGCGAGGATATGGGTAATCAGCCAGTCCTTGAGAAATTGATGTACGCTCTCGGCTATGTAATAGGCCGATGTGCCGCCACTGTTATAGGCCATTTCGATGGATGTCAGCCACTCTTCGAAATGCCGGTGCCCCTGGATATGTGGCTCGAGATCCGCATAATCGGCCGCCCGCATCATGGCCTCTTCATCGCGGAAATGTTCTTTTACATAACGGCGCAGATCGGCAAATACCGCCACGATCAAACCACCGGTACGTCGCTCCTCTTCCAGTTGGTTGATCACCCGAATCAGCACCTTGTGTTGTGCATCCAGGCGTGGAATACCAACGCTGTAGCTTTCACTCCACTCCAGTGTAGCCAATAGTCTACTCCTTATCTACTGCATATAGGAAGGCAACCAGAGCACCAGCGCCGGGAACAGGACCAGCAGGGCTACCCGCACGGCGTCCGCCATCAGAAAAGGTATCACTCCCTTGCTGATTGTGCCCAATTTCAGATCGGGTGTTGTGGCCATAATGACAAACAGATTCATGCCGACAGGTGGCGTAATCAGCCCCACCTCCACCACCGATACCATGATAATTCCAAACCAGATTGGATCGAACCCGAGCGACTGGATCAGGGGAAAGACAAACGGCAGCGTTAACAGCAGCATGGAGAGCGCATCCATTACACAGCCGAGCAGAATATAGAAAACGATCAGCACCAGCAATATGGCCAACGGTGCCCAGCCGAGTTGATCCACGTAGGCCACCAGTTGATGGGGCAAACCGGTCGTCTCGATAAAATAGTTAAACAGCGCCGTACCGATCAGAATCATGAAGATCATGCCACTGGTTGTGGCGGTTTCACCCAGGCAGTCCAGGAACACATCCAGGGTCAGCTTCCGTTTCAAAAGCGCCAGCGACAAGGCACCGAAGGCGCCAATGGCAGCCGCCTCAGTGGGAGAAAACCAGCCCAGGTAGATGCCGCCGATAACCAGGCCGAACAGCAAAAGTACCGGCCAGACATTGAGCAGCGCCTGAATACGCCCGCGCGCCCTCACCCGTTCATCCGCCGGTCCGGCAGCAGGATCAATCAATGTCTGGCCCCACACCGCAAGCATATAAAGCAGTGTGGCCAGAATTCCCGGAATAATCGCAGCCGCAAACATCTGGCCGATGGACTGTTCGGTCAGCAGGGCATAGATGACGATAATGACGCTGGGAGGAATCAGTACCCCCAGGGTGCCACCAGCAGCAATACTTGCCGAAGCCAGGCCGTCGTGATAGTTACGCTTGCGCATCTCCGGCATCGCTACCTTGCTCATGGTGGCGGCGGTAGCCAGGCTACTGCCGCAGATGGCGCCAAAGGCGGCACAGGCACCCACAGTCGCCATGCCCAGGCCGCCCCGGTAATGACCGATAAAGGCGTGTACCGCTGTATAAAGACTCTTGGAAAGCCCGGCACGGGCAGCAAATACTCCCATCATGATGAACAACGGAACGACTGAGAGACTGTAGGGAAAGACAGTTTCAAACGGCAGTGATCCCATAATAAAACTGACACTCTCCGAACCGTTCAGAATCAGTCCACCACCGGCACCCACGGTCGCCATGGCAATAGCGATGGGAATGCGTAAACCTATCAGCAGAAACATCACCGCGATCGCGACCAATCCAAGCACCGTTTCAGACATAGTCGGTCACCACTGTGAGATCAGCAGGCTTCATGTCAGGGAGCGCTCCCCGAGCAGCAGTTTACAGATCGATTCACTACTCATGACCAGGGAGATCAGACTGGACAGAGCAGAACCATAAATCACCGGCACCCAATACCAGATAATGGGAATGCCAATGGTCTGGGAGACATCACCATACTCCATCTGCATAGCCGCATGGCCAAAACCAAACCAGGCAAAGGCCGCCATAATCACAGTTGCCAAAAAACTGGCCAGCAGGGAGATAGCCGACTGTCCACGGGGGCCAAACTTATCGGTAAAGAGGGCTACCGCCACATGACTGCGACTGATAAAGGCGTAGGGAATGGACAGAAAGGCGGCGGAGAGCACGAACAACTGCACCACATCGATCGTACCCTGGTAAGTAAAACCCAACAGTTTTCTGGCCAGTACATCGGCCGTGGTGGCAAGCACCGCACCCAACAGCAGCAGTATACCGCCCCAGGCGGACCACTTGCTGATCAGCAACAGCACACGATTAAGTTGTCGGATCATGGATATCTACACAGCCTTCGAGCGTGTGATGACAGACAGCCGCCATCACCACGCCAGCGGCCTATTTACCTTCGACTTCCGCCACATACTCCTGCGCTTTCCGGTAAATCTCCCGTGCATCCTTGATCCCTTTCTTTTCCAGGTCGACCAGATATCTTTCAATGGCCGGGGCCAACCGCTCTCTCCA
Organism: Sedimenticola thiotaurini; assembly: GCF_001007875.1. Classification (NCBI taxonomy): domain Bacteria; kingdom Pseudomonadati; phylum Pseudomonadota; class Gammaproteobacteria; order Chromatiales; family Sedimenticolaceae; genus Sedimenticola; species Sedimenticola thiotaurini. The sequence goes on from NZ_CP011412.1 coordinate 1,075,143, forward strand.
CTGTGTACGCTGCTCAGCAGTGAGTTTGCTCACCTCATTGCCCTTCTTCATCGCCGCATCCAATCCAGGTTGATCCCACTGATTCCACCAGTCACCAAACTTGTTGACCAGGGCTTCGCCGGACATCTCGTCAATCACCTGCCGGATATCAGCGGGTAGCGCGTTATACTTGCGCTCGTTCATGACGAAAAAGAATGAGGTGGTGTACGCCCGGGCATCCAGGTGATAGTTAAGCGGCTCGTAAAGTTTGAAACCATTTACTGCATCCCAGGGAAACACGGTACCATCGATAACCCCCTTTTCCAGGTTTTCATAAACCTGCGTGGGCGGCATACCCACCGGTGAAGCCCCCAACTCTTCCAGCATCATGGAGATGGCCAGCGACGGTGTGCGCAGACGCAGCCCTTTCAGGTCATCGATGGAAGTAACCTTCTTGTCACGGGTATGGATCAGACCCGCGTTGTGGGCATGCAGGGCCAACACCTTGACCCCACGGTATTCACTCTTCAGGTATTTGGGATAGAGTTTCCACAAGGTCCTGCTGGCGGCATCAGAGGTCTGGACCAGGAATGGCAGATCGATAATGGATGTGCGTGGCAGACGTCCCCGCGGAATGCCGGTAAGACCGTGGGCGATGTCCACCACCCCGGCACGTACCTGATCCATCTGTTTTGCCACATGGCCAAAGGATGAACCTGCCGGAAAAATCTGTACCTTTACCCGCCCGTTAGTGCGTGCTTCCAGTTCCCTGGCCCAGGGCTCCAGAAAGTCGCGCTGTACGGGATAGGTCGATGGCAGAAAGTGACTCATTTTGAGTTCAATTGTATCGGCTGCAAAAGTCGCTGTACTGATGACGATTGATACAATCAATAAACTGGCTGTTATAGCTCTTTTTATCATGTGCATTCCTCCTCAGGATCTGTCGATCAAGTTCAACTTAGTTGCATGTGTAACTTATGTCAACTCGACAATACTGCACAAACAAGATGGAAATAGCCGGTATTTCGTTTGAATAACCAAACCAGCGTCCACCAAAAATGGCAGATGGATTAAAGCTGAACCCTGTCGTCTTGACCATCTTGCGCGACGAGGCTCACAGACTTTTTATTCTTGCCATACAACAGGATTCATTCGCCCCCATCCAGCTGACTCATCACCTGACGGAAACAGGCATCAACAGCATGGCGGTCTTCTGAATAGCAGAGAGCTTGAACAGCCATGGCATGAATCGCAATCGCGTGGCGCCGTAAAATGGTGTCGTGCTCTCTATCATCAATAACCGGAGCTATCGCTCCGATCACTTTCAACATATGCATCATGACGGTCGGGAAAACCGCAGCTGACTGCCTGATCTGCACAAAAGCTGTATCGGTCAGCCGGGTAAAGTCCACAGCCTGTAGCAGAACACGTGCTTTTCCATCTTTGTCCCGACAGATAGTGGAACCGGCACCGCGGCCGGAAAACAGCACCAGCCCGGAACCCAGCTCATCCAGACAGGAAGTGGCGGTATAGGGATCGTTTATACCTGGTGACAAGGCCCGCAACGCAATCTCTACCAGCTGTTGAAACGGAAACTCAATATCCTGTACCAGGGTCCGCTGGTGACCAAAACGAAATGCATCCTGCAGGTCATCCAGTTGCTCCTTTGGCACACGTTCCGACGGCGATACATCAAACAGCGTGGCTCCGCACAGTACAAACTGACCGGGACGATAATTGAGCCGTATAAACAGATCATGTTGTTCGGCCCAGGTGACCAGCCGGGTCTCTTCCACCGCCTGCAAAACGCCCCGCTCCCGGGCCGGAACCGGTACGGCTGAATCATCCATCAATCGGATCAGGTACTGACGATCCTCTTCTTCCTCAACGGCACTTCCAGAGCGTTCAGGCAATAGCCGTGTCACTATCATCTCCAACTCATTGCGTACGTTGGCGATTATTCTGCTGGCGTGAATGCTGTCGGCAATGTGGTGGATGTAGAAGATCAGCATGCCGACACTGACCAATGCAAACAGCATGGCGGCACTGGTACCGAGTTGCGGAACAAAACCGCCGCCAGCCGCTGATTGCACAGAACGTAAGATCAACAGACAGAATACAAAACACGCAAGAAAAAGCCCCAGTGCAACCTGGCTCTTGCGATCACGCATGAAGTTGTAGATGAGGCGCGGACCGAACTGGGAACTGGCAAGGGTCAGCACCACTATGGTGATGGAGAAGGTCAGACTGACGACAGTCATCATCACCGTCGCTATGGTGGAGAGAATAACCCTGGCAGAATCCGCCTCGCCCGGAAACAGCCAGGGTGATTCATCGGCCGGGTCCAAGACGTAATGCTGGTCGGCCAGAATCAGCAGAAACGCCAACATGGCCGACAACGCCACCATCAGTGTGGGGATAAACCAGTAACTGGAGTGTACCTGGTCCCATAATTTGAAAAGCCGGCTATATCTGAGCGGTTTCACTTTTACCCCGGGCTCCGATGATAACCGGCTTCCAACCGGTGTTGAGAAACAGACAGGCTCTTTTCTACAAACCCGCGAAGTGTGTCAATCCCCTCCGCAACATCACCTGAAACAGTCGATCAACATAGCGACGACATCCCCGGTCAGCTATTCGCTAGCTGCCGAAGTACGTAGTGCAATATTCCGCCATTCTCGTAATAGGCAAACTCATTAGGCGTATCGATACGAATCTTCGCCATAAAACTGAAGCGATCCCCGCTATCCCGCCGAACCGATACCTCGACAGACTCCTGTCCTTCGGTAATGGCCGGAATGGAAAAATACTCCGTGCCATCCAGTTTTAACTTCTCCGCCGATTCACCTTCGGCAAACTGCAGAGGCAGAATACCCATGCCGATCAGGTTGGAGCGGTGAATCCGTTCATAGCTCTCCGCGATCACCGCTTTCACACCCAGCAGCGCCGGTCCCTTGGCCGCCCAGTCACGGGATGAACCGGTGCCATACTCCTTGCCGGCCAGCACAACGAGTGGTGTCCCGCTCTCCTTGTAACGTTCAGCGGCGTCAAATATGGAGAGTTGTTCACCGGATGGGAAGTGGGTGGTCCAGCTCCCTTCCGTGCCCGGCGCCAACTGATTGCGCAGGCGAATATTGGCGAAAGTACCACGCATCATCACTTCGTGATTGCCCCGCCGTGAACCGTAAGAGTTGAAATCCTGTGGCGCCACCTGGTGGGCCTGCAGGTAGATGCCGGCGGGGCTGTCGATGGCGATGGCACCGGCGGGCGATATGTGATCGGTGGTGATACTGTCGCCCACTTTCACCAGACAGCGGGCATCGGTAATCGAATCCACGCCCGGTTGTTTCTGTGCAATATTTTCAAAGAAGGTGGGCTGACGTACATAGGTGGAATCGGCCCAGGCGTAGCGTTCACCCGTCTCAATCGGCAGATTGTTCCACACTTCGTTGCCGGTATAGACATCCTGGTACTTTTTGCGGAACATCGCCGCATCCAGTGACCCGGCCATCACCGCCTGGATCTCCTGGCTGTCGGGCCAGATGTCGGCCAGCTTCACCGGATTTCCCTGCGGATCCAGACCGAGCGGATCGTTGTACAGATCCACACTCATGTTGCCGGCCAGTGCATAGGCCACCACCAGCGGTGGAGAGGCCAGGTAGTTGGCCTGAACCTCCTGATGGATACGCCCCTCAAAATTGCGATTGCCGGAGAGTACCGAGGTGACCAGCAGGTTCCCGGCATTGATCCCCTGGCTGATCTCAGGGGCCAGTGGCCCGGAATTGCCGATACAGGTGGTACAGCCATAGCCAACCAGATAGAAACCCAGGGCCTCCAGCTCTTTCATCAGGCCGGCCCGCTGCAGATAGTCGGTCACCACCTTGGAACCCGGTGCAAAACTGGTTTTCACCCAGGGTTTGGTCTGCAAGCCGAGTCTGCGTGCGTTTCTGGCCAGCAGACCCGCGGCCACCAGCACCGCAGGATTGGAGGTATTGGTACAGCTGGTGATAGCGGCAATTACCACCGCCCCCTGCTCCAGGATGAAGGTCTCGCCCTGGTAGGTCACCTCTACTGCACCGTTATCACTCGGTGGATGTCCGCCCTCCTCTTCAAAATCGGTGACCACCTCGGCAGCCGATATCTGTTGGTGATGTTCGGAAAGGAGCTGATGAAAACGGCTGCTGGCATCGGTCAGGGGAATCCTGTCCTGAGGGCGTTTCGGGCCCGCAATTGATGGAACCACTTCGGACAGGTCCAGTGTCAACAGGGCGCTGTAATGGGCCTCTGGCGTATTGGCGTCATGCCATAAGCCCATCCGGCGCGCGTAGCTCTCCACCAGTTCCAGAGTGTGATCATCCCGACCGGTCAGTTGCAGATAACGGATGGTCTCGGCATCGATCGGGAAGATACCGCAGGTGGCCCCGTATTCCGGCGCCATGTTGGCTATGGTGGCACGATCGGCCAGGGAGAGATTGGTCAGCCCTTCGCCAAAAAATTCCACGAATTTTCCCACCACGCCAAACTCACGCAGCTGTTGGGTAACCGTCAGCACCAGGTCAGTGGCGGTGGCGCCTTCAGGCAGCTTACCGACCAGGCGGAATCCCACCACTTGGGGAATCAGCATGGTGATAGGCTGACCGAGCATGGCCGCCTCCGCTTCGATTCCTCCCACACCCCAGCCCAGCACGCCCAGGCCGTTAATCATGGTGGTGTGGGAGTCCGTGCCCACCAGGCTGTCCGGATAGGCCAGCTGTTCACCATCCTGCTGCCGGGTAAACACACCCCGGGCCAGGTACTCCAGATTCACCTGGTGCACAATGCCGGTGCCCGGAGGCACTACCTTGAAGTTCTCAAAGGCGGTCTGTCCCCAGCGCAAGAACTTGTAGCGTTCCAGATTGCGGGCGATCTCTATTTCCGTGTTCTGGCTTAGTGCATCCTTGGTGCCAAAGTGGTCCACCATGACCGAGTGATCAATGACCAGTTCCACCGGAGAGAGCGGATTGATACGGGACGCCGCTCCACCCAGTTCCACCATGGCATCGCGCATCGCCGCCAGATCCACGATAGCCGGCACCCCGGTGAAGTCCTGCAACAGCACCCGGGACGGCACAAAGGCGATCTCCTGGGATGGCTCTGCCTGGGGATCCCAGCTGGCCAGGAATTCAACATCCTCATCCGACACATAGTTCTCGTCCCCGTGCCGGAGCAGATTCTCCAGCAGTATGCGGAGCGAAAAAGGCAGTCGCTCAATGGCATAGCGCTGCTCAAGCTGGTCAAAGGGGTAGATGGTGTATTCGGTCTGTCCGACCATCAATTTTGCCGACTGGCTGTAGGTGCTGCTCATCGCCTGAAGTCTCCCGGGTCTGAATCTGGAATGCCGCAGTCGCGCGGTAGAGGTGTGACCGGAAATATTCCGATACACGGATAAGTTTAGCAGATCGCCGGTTACAGGGCGTACTCGGAAAGACCGCTTATCGACTTCCTACCCTGCATTCCACCGGGCTGTCGAAAAAGCACCACACCGGCCATATGCCGGATCCATCCGACCCGGTAAAACTTTTTCTCTCGAGCCGGGAATCTCTGGTGCTAATATTGGGTTGTGAAGAGATTAAAAGAAAAAAAACTGACCGACGCACCGTTGACCCTGGGCTGGCGGGAGTGGCTGGCCCTGCCGGAACTGGGCATTCCACGTATCAAGGCCAAGGTGGATACCGGTGCCCGAACGTCGGCCCTGCATGCGTTCTTTATCGATCCGTACCGGCATCAGGGCCGGGACCGGGTCCGCTTCGGCGTGCATCCCCACCAGCGGGACCGGGACAACGCCATCATCTGCACCGCTGATCTGCTGGAGCAGCGGGTAGTGAGCGACTCGGGTGGACATCGTGAAATGCGTTACGTGATCCAGACCGAGGTGGTGATCGGCTCACTCACCAAGCAGATCGAGCTGACCCTGACCGACCGGGATACCATGCTGTTTCGAATGCTGTTGGGCCGCACGGCATTACGGGGAGATTTTCTGGTCGATGCGGAACGCTCGTTTCAGGCCGGCACACCGGTACACCCCTTATCTGAATGACCAGGAAACCATGCCATGAATATCGCTATCTTGTCACGCAATGCCCGACTCTACTCCACCGCCAGACTGGTGGAAGCAGCCAAGGCGCGCGGACATCAGGTGCGGGTTATCGACCCGCTACGCTGTTACATGAACATTACCTCGCATCGCCCATCCATCCACTATAAGGGGGAGACCTTGGATGATTTCGATGCGGTGATTCCCCGCATCGGCGCCTCCATCACCTTCTACGGTACCGCGGTGCTGCGCCAGTTCGAGATGATGGGGGTCTATCCGCTGAACGAGTCGGTCGCCATCTCCCGCGCCCGGGACAAGTTGCGTTCAGCCCAACTGCTGGCCCGCAAGGGCATCGGCCTGCCGGTGACCGGATTCGCCCACTCACCGGACGATATCAATGACCTGATGACCCAGGTAGGTGGTGCCCCGGTGGTGATCAAACTGCTGGAGGGGACCCAGGGTATCGGTGTGGTACTGGCAGAGACCCACAAAGCGGCCGAGAGCGTGCTCCAGGCATTCATGGGTCTTAAGGCCAATATCATGGTGCAGGAGTTCATTTCGGAGTCGAAGGGTTCCGATCTGCGCTGTCTGGTCATCGGTGGCAAGGTGGTGGCAGCCATGAAGCGCCAGGCCCGGGAGGGTGAGTTCCGCTCCAACCTGCACCGGGGCGGCTCCGCCGCCCTGGTCCGCATCACGCCGGAGGAGCGCTCCACCGCGACCCGGGCGGCCCGGGTCATGGGACTCAATGTGTGTGGCGTGGATCTGTTGCGTTCTAATCATGGCCCGGTGGTGATGGAGGTAAACTCCTCTCCCGGTCTGGAAGGGATCGAGCACGCCACCAACAAGGATATCGCCAGCACTATTATCGAGTTTATCGAAAAAAACGGTCGCCCCAATCACACCAAGACCCGGGGCAAGGGTTGAATCATGGACAAACCACTTCGTATCGGAACCGAAGAGGTGTTACCGGGACAGAATCTCACCATCGACCTGCCCCTTGCCCAGCTTTATACCCATACCCCCATGACCATGCCGGTACATGTCATTCGGGGGCGCCGGGCCGGCCCGCGACTGTTTGTCTGCGCCGCCATTCACGGTGACGAGATCAACGGCGTGGAGATTATTCGTCGACTGCTGAGCCTGCCACTACTGAAGAAACTTCGCGGTGACCTGATCGCCGTCCCCATCGTGAATGTACCTGGCTTCCTGCAACGCTCCCGCTATCTGCCCGATCGCCGTGACCTGAACCGCTCTTTTCCCGGCTCGGAAAAGGGTTCATTGGCCGGTCGTGTGGCCCACCTGTTTCTCAACGAGATTGTGGCCCAGTGCAGCCACGGTATTGATCTGCACACAGCCGCCATCGACCGGGCCAATCTGCCCCAGGTGCGTGCCAACCTGGATGACCCTATCGCTGCCGCCATGGCAGAGGCTTTTCGCACACCGGTCACCCTCAACGCCAACCTGCGCGACGGATCGGTCCGCCAGGCCGGCGCCACCCTGGGTATACCCATGATTGTCTATGAGTGCGGCGAGGCACTGCGTTTCGATGAACACTCGATTCGTATCGGGCTGCGGGGCATCGTGCGGGTCATGCGCCACCTCGGCATGCTACCGGCAGCCCGGGCTACCCGCAGCAAACAGGCATCAGTGGTGACCCACACCAGCGCCTGGGTGCGTGCCTCCCAGAGCGGCATTCTCAGGGCGGTGGCACCATTGGGTGCCAGCGTGGAGAAAAACAGTATCCTCGGTTACATCAGCGACCCTTTTGGCGAGAGTGAGACCCAGGTCATCTCACCCTGGCGCGGCATTGTCATCGGTCGCACCACGCTACCGTTGGCTTACCAGGGCGAAGCGCTCTATCACATCGCCCGACTCGGTCGGAATGAGATGGAACAGTTGGAAGATGCCATACAGGAAGAGGATCCGTTGCCTGCCATTCCCTATCTGCAGGATGAGCCGGTGATTGTTTAGTGAGGTGAGTTTGGCACGCCAAAAGAACGATGTGTCAGTAACATCGCTGATCGTGTTAAACGGGAGTTTTGGCCAATTGTATCAAGTGATCTGTGTCACGATGAACAAACCGGATTGGTAGGACCGATAACCGTGCACTGCCCCGTTCAGCCTGTCGAGCATCACAGAGCTGAGCGGAAAAAGGCTTGGATACCTTTGGCCACAAAAGTACCTCGCCGAAGGCCGCAAGGCCGGGCGAAATGCCTTTGGCAGGTCAAGCATTGCTTAACTATTAGCTGCCAAAAGTCTTTGCTAAAAAGCGGTTCCGGCCCGCTGGGCCGGGTTACTTTTACGGGTAAAAGTAACCAACCCCCCCGCTCCACCACGCCACCCCTGCGGGGTCCCCAGTGTTTCTCGCCAGCAACGGGGCGCGCATAACTCGCTGCGCTCAAACAGATGCGCGCCTTTGTCCGTCCCTGGCTGCGATACTCGGTGGCGTGGAAGTCGGATCTTTCTGCGGAACCCAAACCCTTAATAACGCTTTTTATTATGAACATGCCGAATGGCAGGCCGTATGATAGCGCACCTTCCCGTTCAGCTTGTCGAGCATCGCAGGGCTGAGCGGAATCAAGCGTGAAATTGTCTGAGCCGCATAGCGGCGAGTTTTTTCACGCGCCGCTCAGGCCGAGAAGCGCAGAGCACCCGAAGGGCAGGCTGACCGGGGAAAGGCTTTTGGATACTTTTGGCCACAAAAGTACCTCGCCGAAGGCCGCAAGGCCGGGCGAAATGCCTTTTGCTGGTCAAATATTTGTTAACTATTAGCGGCGAAGAGTCTTTGTTAAAAAGGGGTTCCGGCCCATTGGGCCGGGTTACTTTTACGGGTAAAAGTAACCAAAACCCCCGCTCCACCACGCCACCCCTGCGGGGTTCCCTGCGTTTCTCGCCAGCGACGGGGCGCGCATAACTCGCTGCGCTCAAACAGATGCGCGCCTTTTTCCGTCCCTGGCTGCGATACTCGGTGGCGCGGAAGTCGGATTACCTTGCGGAACCTGAATCTCGGGGGCTATTTTCTGATGAACGAGCAGATTGGCAGGCTGTATATTCGTGCGCCTTCCCGTTCAGCCTGTCGAGCATCGCAGGACTGAGCGGAATCAAGCATGAAATTGTTTGAGCCGCATAGCGGCGAGTTTTTTTCACTCGCCGCTCAGGCCGAGAAGCGCAGAGCACCCGAAGGGCAGGCTGACCGGGGAAAGGCTTTTGGGTACTTTTGGCCACAAAAGTACCTCGCGAAAGGCCGTCAGGCCGGGCGAAATGCCTTTGGCAGGTCAATCCCTTCTTCCCCCTCACCTGAAAAGATCTTTCCCCTTCGAGTTACTCAAGCGGGATTCAGTGCCCCCCACCTTTCAGCGCATTGGCCAACCCCTCGCACACATCCTTGGCATCACCGAAGATGAGCGAACAGTTGTCCTGGTAGTAGAGCAGATTATCCACACCGGCATAACCGGGATTCATGGAGCGCTTGATGACGTAAATCTGTTTCGCCTTGGAGACATCCAGGATCGGCATACCGTGAATCGGGCTGGAGGGATCGGTCTTCGCCGCAGGGTTGGTGACGTCGTTGGCACCCACCACTAGCGCCACATCGGCGGTTGGAAACTCCGGATTGATCTCGTCCATCTCCAACACATGGTCGTAGGGAATATCCGCCTCCGCCAGCAGTACATTCATATGGCCCGGCATACGCCCGGCCACCGGATGGATAGCAAACTTCACCTCCACGCCACGTTCCAGCAGCAGTTCCATGAACTCCTTGAGGGCGTGTTGCGCCTGTGCCACCGCCATGCCGTAACCGGGAATGATGATCACCTTGTTGGCATCCTCCATCCAGTAGATGGCATCTTCCACGGAAGCGGAACGGACACCCTTTTCCACCGCCTGGGCCGCCGCACTGGATACCCCACCGGAGGAATCACTGCCAAATCCACCGAACACCACGTTGATAATGGAACGGTTCATCGCCCGACACATGATGTAAGAGAGAATGGCGCCGGAGAATCCCACCAGGGCACCGACAATAATCAGCAGGTTATTCTGCAGCGTGAAACCGGTGGCCGCCGCGGCCCAGCCGGAGTAACTGTTGAGCATGGAGATGATCACCGGCATGTCAGCACCGCCGATGGGGATAATCAGGGTGAAACCGAGCACAAAGGCCAGCAGAGTCATCAGCACCAGGGAGACCACGCTCTCGGTCATGCCGAAGTGCACACCGAAGGCGACAATGACCAGGGCCAGCACCGCATTCAGCATATGCTGCCCTTTGAAGATCACCGGCTTGCCACTGATGATGCCCTGCAACTTACCAAAGGCGATCACCGAACCACTGAAGGTGATGGCACCGATCACGATACCCACCGACAGTTCGGTCATCAGTACCGGATTCAGGGTGCCGGCGGCGGCCCGGTTGATGTAGGTGCCGATCGCCACCAGCACCGCAGCCATACCGACAAAGCTGTGCAGTGCCGCCACCAACTGGGGCATAGCGGTCATCTTCACTTTCGAGGCCAGTAGCGCACCGATGGCGGCACCGGCAATCACACCGGCCACGATGAAACCGTATGACTGCACCTCGGCCCCCAGCAGGGTGGCCCCGATAGCCAGTACCATACCGGCCATACCGTAGTAGTTGCCACGCCGTGCGGTAGCCGGGTGGGTCAACCCTTTGAGGGCAAAAATGAACAGAATAGCGGAAACCAGATAGGCAACCGCCTGGTAGTTAGCTGAAATCTGCATGGTTGTCCGGCTCCCCTACTTCTTCTTTTTAAACATGGCGAGCATGCGGTTGGTCACCAGAAAGCCACCAAACACATTGATCGAGGCCAGCAGCACCGCGAAGAAACCCATGATCTCCGCAGCCACACTCGCCTCCTCAAGCCCGGTCACCAAAAGCGCACCGACGATGATGATTCCCGAAATGGCGTTGGTCAGCGATACCAGCGGCGTATGCAGTGACGGGGTGACACCCCAGATCACGTAATAACCAATAAAACAAGCAAGCACAAAAACGTAGAGTGCTACCAATGTATCAGGCATTTGACTGCCCTCCTGTTCGATTCCAATCGTGCCGTCCGGCCCTCCATGAGCATTGTCCCATGGCAACCCGATGCGGCCCCGAAAAACTGTAACGGTGATACTTCAGATCCCGACCTGACGGTCCGGCGATTACCGGGATCAGCTCCCGGTCTCGGGCCTGACCAGTGCCGCCTGGGTGATCTCATCCTGTTCGAAATCATTCAGCACCGGTTTGCCCTCCTCCACACTGACCATAATATCCAGCAGGTTGGCGATATTCTTGGCGTAGAAGGCGCTGGCATCCGACGGCATCATGGCGGGATAGTTGGTGTGTCCCACCAGAATCACGCCATCCTTGTTGACCACCTGGTCTTTTTCCGTCAGGGGACAGTTGCCGCCGCTCTCCGCCGCCAGGTCCACAATTACCGAACCTTCACGCAGCCGCTTGACCACCTCTTCGGTGACCAGAACAGGTGCCGGACGGCAGGGGATCAGTGCGGTGGTAATCAGGATATGGGCCTTGCTCAGCTCATCCGCCAGCAACTGCTGCTGTTTCGCCTTGGCTTCATCTGACAGCTCTTTGGCGTAACCCCCCTCGCCTGAACCGCTCTCACCGATATCCAGGTCGATCGGTTTGGCACCCAGTGAGAGTATCTGCTCCCGGGTCTCCGGCCGGATATCATAGGCGTATACATCCGCACCCAGGCGGCGCGCCGTGGCGATAGCCTGCAGACCGGCAACCCCCACACCCAGCACCACCACCCGGGCCGGCTTGGCTGAACCGGCCGAGGTCATCATCAGCGGAAAGAAGCGCCCGAAGCGGGTAGCCGCCTCAATGACCGCACGATAACCGGCAATATTGCTCTGGGAGGAGAGTGCGTCCATGGACTGGGCACGGGAAATACGTGGCACCCGCTCCAGCGCTATGGGTCGAATGTTCTTGTCGAACAGGGCACGCAGCGTCTCATCCTGTTCGCAAGTCTCCATAAAACCGACCAGCACCGAACCTTCAGACATCATGGCGATCTCTTCCAGGTCTGGTTTACGCACTTTCAGCACAATGTCCGCCGCCAGGGCAGTGGCCCGGTCCACCAGGGTGGCTCCGGCCTGCTCATACTCGGCATCCGTAAAATGGGCGCCGCTACCGGCCCCCCGTTCCAGCAGTACAGAGAACCCCTTGGCGACCAGCTTCTTGACCACATCAGGTGTGGAAGCGACCCTTGTCTCCCCCTGCCGTATCTCTTTTGGAACCCCTATTTTCATATCGTTCAGCTTTCTGAAATTTCCCGAAAAACGTTTAATTTTTTAATAAAAACAGTCCATTATCTTTTCTAGAACAGGCGGTGTACAAGTGAGTAATGTTATGGAATGCCAAAGATTTTTTTATCCATTCCGTTTTACCGAAATAACGTCCTGCCAATCCGACAATATCCCTGCGGAAAGCCGGTTAAACATTCAATAGAGTGTAGTGGCATTTTCCTTGACTGCCAGCAGGTTGGGACAACGGGGCCCGGAATCACCGACCCGGCTAATATCCGGCCTGACGCCTCTCTGAAACGAGTTGGCAACTAGAGCGAGAGTCGCTGCCGGACAAAGCGGGCGATGTTGGCGACCTCTTCCATACAGAGGGTGTGCTCCATGGGATAGGTGAGATACTCCGGCTGATAACCCAGGGCGACCAGTTGGTCCCGCGCTTTTTGACCGAGCATTTCCGGCACCACCGGATCCTCGCTGCCGTGATGCAGCTGAATGGCAAGCGTCCCGTTGGCGCGATGGGGAGTAATGGTGTCGGCAGTGGCAAAATAGGTGGACATGCCGATGAGACCGGCCAGCGGCCGGGGATAGGTCAGGGCCACCTGGTAGCTGACCGCTCCGCCCTGTGAGAAGCCCGCTACCATAATCCGCCGGGAGTCGATGCCCTGCTCCACCTGTTCATCGATCAGTTCCGCTACCGCCCTGGCGGATGCCAGCAACTGAACCTGATCGATCCGGCGATCGATATCCATCTCCAGGATGTCATACCAGGCCGGCATGACATAACCACCGTTTACTGTCACCGGCAGTTGCGGGGCATTGGGAAACAGGAAGCGTATCCCGGCGCTGTCCGGAAGCCGCAGTTCCGGCACCAACGGGATAAAATCCTCCCCGCTGGCACCCAGTCCGTGCAGCCAGATAATCGCTGCATCAACGGTATCGCCGGTTTCCAACTCGATAATATTCATGCATCACATCCTATCAACAAACCAGCCGGTCCACATATTTATCTGAAGTCCGGCCACATCAATGCAGCAATCTGGCATCAGGTCCGGGAATCAGAGGGGTGTGGCAATCCCCACCAGTCCGGCAACAGCTGTTGCACCCGGGGATCGGCGTAACGGTCATCGATCAGTACCACTACGCCGGTATCGTCGGGACCGCGGATCACCCGACCTGCCGCCTGGGACACCTTCTGCAAGCCAGGATAGAGATAGGTATAGTCATACCCCTTGCCATAGCGCTGCTGCAGCCGGTCACTCAAGACCCGGTGCCAGGGGTCAAACGGCGGCAGCCCCAGGGTGGCGATGAACACCCCGATCAGGCGACTACCCGGCAGATCTATTCCCTCGGCAAAGGCCCCACCCAGCACGGCAAAGCCAACCCCCTGCCCCGCCTCCCGGAACTGATGGATAAAGTCGTTGCGCGCCTGATCCGACATACCCGGCTGCTGGCGCCAACCGGGGATATGGGGAAACGCTGTCTGAAACCGCTCATGGATCGCCTCCAGGTAGGCGAAACTGCTGAAATAGGCCAGGTAGTTACCGGGCTTGCGCTGAAACTGCGCCGCGATCAGTTGCACAATGGGCTCTACTGAGTCCTGGCGGTGCTGCAACCGGGTGCTGATACCGGTCTCCAGCCTCACCTGGAGTTGTTGCTGATGGAACGGGCTATCCACATCCAGCCAGCGCACCGTGTCGGGCAGTCCCAACAGCTGCTGGTGATAATCAGCCGGCCGCAGGGTGGCCGAAAAGAGCAGACTACTATCGGCGCTGTCAAACCGTGGAGCCAGGAAATCGGCAGGAATCAGGTTGCTGATAGCCAGACATCCACGCCCCCGGCGTGGCAGGCTGAGGCTGCAAAGGGAGTGATCATCGAACAACTCACTCAGCCGGAGAAATCCCAGTAGTTCAAACAGCAGCTGTTGCAGATCGGCATCAGCCGGGTGTTCACTGAGAAAGTCACTGATCGCCGCCACCGCGCCGTGGGCCGCACCCAGCAGTCCAGCCGGCAGCGCCTCAAGCTGCTGTTGCCTATCCCCCCTCGCCTTGTCGATCCGGCTCAGACCCTGTTTGGCCAGGGTGTCACTCCAGGCCCGGGCCAGACGGGTGAAGGGACGCTTCAACGCCGGGTGAGTCTGGCGCTTCAGAGCCAGCAGCCGCTGCTGCTGCAGCTCGGTGCTGTACATGCCCCGGGCCCGATCGACCAGATTATGGGCCTCGTCCACCAGCAGGCCGACGCGCCAGCCGTTCTGCTTGGTGAGGGCATGCAGAATGGCCTGTTGATCGAAATAGCGGTTTACATCGGCAATCACCAGGTCACACCAGCGGGCCATCTCCTGGGCCAGATAGTAGGGACAGAGTTCATAATCCAGTGCAATGGCGCGCAGCCGCGCCTCATCCAGGATACCGGTGTCGGCAACCGCCGCGTCCCGGGCAGCAACCAGCTTGTCGAAGAAGCCCCTGGCCAGGGGACAGGATTCACCATGGCAGGCCAGCTGCGGATGCTCACAGCTCTGTTCGCGGGAGGCCAGCACCAGTACCCGCAGCGGCAGTGGTCGATCCTGCCGCTGCCGGATCCTTTCCACCCCGGCTACCGCCAAACGGCGCCCGGTGTTGCGCGGTGTCAGGTAGAACAGCCTATCCAGCGGCCGTCTGGCCATGGCCATCAGGGCGGGAAACAGGGTGCCCAGGGTTTTGCCGATCCCGGTCGGGGCCTGCAACATGACACTCTGGCCGGTACAGATCGAGCGGTAAGCCTGCTCTGCCAGCTGACGCTGTCCCGGCCGGAAATCATCAAACGGAAAACGCAGTCCGGCCAGGGCCCGGTCCCGTCGTTCCCGATGGGCCTGTTCCCGTACCGCCCAGGCGGCGTAGACCCGACACAACGACTGCAGAGCCTGCCACAAAGCTTCGGCCGAGGCCCGCTCGGTCAGGGTGGTCTGCCGCTCCCGATCCAGATCAAAATAGGTCAGGCGCAACTCGATGCTGTCCAGCGACCGGGCCGCACACAGCAGTGCGCCATACACTTTCAGCTGAGCCCAGTGCAGTGCCTGCTGCGCCTCGGGCAGCCGCTCCAGGCTGCCGCGATGGGTTTTGATCTCCTCGATATAGCCCGTCGTGGCGTCATAGCCGTCCGCCCGGCCCACCAGTTCAAGGCCTTCACAGGTTCCGCTCAACGGATACTCCGCCTGGTACCCCGGCTCACGTCCCTTCTGCACCCGTCCGTGTCCCTCTATCCCCTCCCTGGCGGTGGGTGATGGTGTGTAACGGTGGTCCAGGTCGCCACGTCGCGCAGCGAACTCACACAGAGATTTAACCGCCACCCGCATCACTCCGGCTCCATCCACTGCACCTGACACAGCAGCACCGGAATATCCTGGGCCAGGCAGTAGTCAAACCAGCGCCGTTGATTATCCTGCAGACGATCCCCCGGTCCCTTCACCTCGATCAGGCGGTAGCGCCCCTCTTCTGGCCAGAACTGCACCAGATCCGGCAGGCCGGAGCGATGCTGCCCCGGATCCTCCAGCAGACGCCGGAACATGCGCTTGAGATGGTCGGCGGGTATGCACTGCAGGGCGAGTTCCAGCAGCGTCCTATCCAGGCTCGGCCAGTGCACAAAAGGGGAAGCAATACCCTGTTTCTGTTCATAGGTCTGAACAATGTATTCTCGGTAATCACCCCGATCCAGTGCCGCCAGGCAGGCATCAAACAGCGCTTGGCGTCGCGTTACAAAATCATCCCGGTAGAGATCCGCCGGGCCGGCGTGAAACGGGTGAAAAAAGGCCCCCGGCAAGGGGGCGTAGATTGCCGACCAGCAGAGCAGGCCGAACAGCCCATTGATCAGGGTATTCTCCACATAAAAGAGTACCGTATCCGGCTCAGTCAGGTAGCGGGCCACCGCCTGCTCCACGCTGACATCCTTCAGGGGTGGCAGGCCCAGATCCATCACCGGAATGACCGGTCGGGGATCGGCGACTGGCGCGGATCGGCCCAGTTTTCTGGCGACACGTCTCAGAAGCCGTTCAATCGCTTCCCGCTGTGCCGCCGGGACGGGCGACGCCAGCGACCGCTCGGCCAGTTCGACCGCCTCAGTCAGCTGACCCTGGCGCTCCAGCACCCGCAACCAGCGCACCCGGGCCTCACTATGGCTGCTCTGGATATAGGCCTGGATAGCCAGATCCAGCTGTCCACCCCGCTCCGCCTTGTGCCCCAGGGCATAAAGCAGCCGCCCACGACGACTCTCCAGCCAAGGATTGACAGCTGTTTCGGAAGGAATCGCCGCCAGCACCTCGGCCAGTGACACCTCCTGTTCCAGTGCCTCGCGGCAGCGTTGCAGATGCAGATAGGCATCCACCTCTGCCCGGCTCTGAAAGGCACGGGAGGTGCGCTTGAATTCCACTTTCTCATAGCGTTGATGACCCAGTTCGGTCAGGACAAACTCACTCCAGCTCTGGCGCAGATTGCCGAAGAACAGTAACCGGACCCGTTCGAACAGGGGCGTATCGGTCACCTCCACCAGCTGTGTCGATGTATCCGGCCACCAGGAATGGAGAGGGGCTGGCGGCAAGGTCTGGGTGGTCAGAGCATCACGCATCGCCCCCTTGGAGACGCTGCTCGGCAGACCGCTCTGTTCAAGCCGGCGGGCAAACACCACAACCAGTTCCCGGCGGGTCAGGAGTCGGAACAGATCCTCCAGTGCCAGCACCGGCTGTGGATCCAGCCAGGCGGCCTTGAACAGCGGCTCCAGCGCCTGGTCAAGTGGCACGCCAAGCTCCGGATAGTTGAGCTTGTCCAGCCGAAACAGGGTCCCCTTGCGCATCACAAGTCGCACCAGCAGCGCCTGGGCTGCCCGGGGAAGCGAGTCGAACTGCTGCAAACGATCAGTTTCGGATCGGCTCAGGAGATCCCGATGGTGGGACAGTATCCAGGCAAGCACACTGCGGAAATTCGCCAGGTAGTAGAGCGGATCATCCAGGGGAGCAGCAATGGGTAGTGGTGTGGTCACCCATTTATTATGTCCCAGTCGTACAGGGCTTGGAATGCGCAGACAAAAATTTCCAGCCGCGGCTTAAACGGTTCCCAGATCCCGCCGGGTTCCCGATCACGGGCCCTGCATCATTGAAGAGTGATTTATAAGCTGTTCAACCAATCGATCTCTGATTCCGGGCCGGCCAATCGCAATGCCTCGACCAGAATCACGCACTGTATGCTGTCCAGACTGACACAGCCACCCAACGGAAAATATGACCCGGTGCCTATAGCCTGTATCAGCGCAGATCGGCACCTGAACCCGGCGTCGGTGAAAAACCCAGATCACCCCGGGCGATAACCACTTCACGTCCACCATGTTGATTAAGCAGTGCTTCCTGAAAGGCTTTCGCACGCCGATCGGTCTCCACCGGATCCAGCTGTTGTTCCAGTTCCGCCAGCAGCTCAGCCCGGACCGTCTGACAATCCGGCTCCGCTGCCAGGTCGATCAGCTCTTCGGGATCCAGTACCAGGTTGAACAGCTCCGGCGGATAAGCGGGATCGGCGTAGTGAATATATTTCCACTCCCTCCGGCGTACCATGTAGGCGGCGGTGCGTGATCCCATACCATGGTATTCGCTGATGATTACCCGGTTACAGTCTGGCTGTTGCCATTGTTGCGTCAGGGAGATACCAGGTCGCACGGTATCATCCCCTTCGGCTCCCACCGTCTCCAGGATAAAGGGGTGCACGTCCAGCAGTGAACAGGGTGCCGAAAGCCGTCGCCCGGCGGGGATATACGGTCCTTTGGCAATCAGGGGCACGGAAACGGCCTCCTCATACATATTGGATTTTCCCCACAGTCCCCGGGCGCCCAGGGAGTCTCCGTGATCGGAAAGATAAAGGACCCGGGTTGAATCAGACAACCCGGTTCTGTCCAACGCCCCCAGTACCTTGCCCACCTGCTCATCCAGAAAGGTACACAATCCAAAATAGCCGGCAATCGCTCGCCGAACATTGTCCGCATCTTCAAAATGATCGTCGTAGCAGAAGGATCGAGCATAATCCTGGTGGAACGGATGGGAGGGAATCTGACCATACTGCTTTGGCATGGGGAGATCGGGATCGTTGTAATAACGATAATAGTATTCTGGCGGCGCTGTCAGGGGAAAATGGGGCGCGACAAAAGAGACAAATAGGCACCACGGCTTTGCATGATCCCGGTTTGCCGCCTCCTGCAACCATATCTGCGCCCGGGCGGCGATCTCCCGATCATACAGCGTGTAGGAGGACTCTCCGGGACCGGCCAGCCTGGCCATCTTCCAGGCATTTCCACGTACTGGAAGATCGTCACGAACCAACCCCATCAGATCCCCTTTGCCGTCGAGTACATGCAGGGGAATCTGTTCTTCGCTGAAACCGTGGTCACGCCCTTCACCGCTGAAATGGAGCTTACCGATAGATACCACCTGGTGCCCCTGTTGTCGCAGAGTGTGATGCCAGGAGACCTCCCTGCCATCGTAAGGTGTGGCATTGTCCCAGTAGCCAATCTGGTGGACCGGTCGCCCCGTAGCAAAGGCCGCCCGCGCCGGCACACAGACCGGGGAAGGTGTATAGGCATTTTCAAATACGGTGCCGGAAGCGGCCAGCGCATCCAGATGGGGAGTCGAAACCAGTTCATGGCCATAACACCCCAGGTATTTTGGGTTATGCTCATCCGACATGATAATGACCAGGTTTTGATTTTCATGCTTCATAATCAAACTCACTATGATCGATAATGTCTATGGGATATTTCAACCGACCACTTAATCATTGGGTGCCACAAAGCAGCGATCCACCAAGTAGGCTATCGACCGGTAAGGAATGCCGGCGTGGCGCGACAGGCCGATCTCGCAGGTGCGACTGTTGGAGACACCCTCCCGGCAGGTTGCCGGCAACTGTCCTTTAAGCCGACTCAGGGCACTGGCATTCAGTTCGGGATAGATATACCCCCGATCACCAGCAAAGCCGCAACAACCCGTCTCTTCCGGCATGAAAATTTCATCGGCGCAGGCTTTGGCGATCTCGATCAGATCATTATCCAGATTCATCTTTCGTGTCGAACAAGTGACATGCACGGCGATATTTGGAACGCGCTTAACCTGTTTCAGTTCGGGCAGAATATACTCCCGAATGAAGGTCACTGTATCCAGCACCCGCATCGGTTTCTCAAACAGTTCAACCATGCGAGCCGTACAGGGACTGGTATCGCAAAGAATGGGCAATCTGCCCTCGTTCGAGGCCACCCACAGAGCCTCTTCCAGACGGGCCAGGGAAGCACGGGCAGTATCCCCCACCCCCCTACTCTCGTAAGGCATGCCACAACACTGTGTGTTCATATTATCCGGCGTGATAACATCAAAGCCCGCTTTATTGAGCAGATTCATCATTACTTGCGACAGGTCTCGGCTTTCCGGATCGTTACTGGACGTACCCAGCGTACGACTTACGCAGGCGGTGAAATAGACACAGAGCTTATCTTTTTCACGTTCCCCATCGATTAATTCAGTCAGCGGGAGATTGGAAGCACCACGAGCATCATACCGATCCCAAGCCGGCAGACGATTGCCGCTTAACCTGCGGACTCCCCTGCTGAGGGACTCAACCGGTGCCGGTCCCACTAGTTTGCTTATACCGTGCAGTGATCGCAGGGCAAACCGGGTTGCTGCGGTCACTCCTGCCATGCGCCGATCAACCCAGCGGGAGATGCCACCCGCCGCTGCACTGGAGTGTTGCGCCCGTAGCGATTTGATCATGGCGCCGGTATCTATACCCACAGGACAACGGGAGGCACAGAGACCATCCGTGGCGCAGGTATCCATACTCGCATAACGGTAGCCGGTATTCAGCGCCTCCAACGCCACGGTATCACCCAAGCGCTCCAGGCGGGCCTGTTCCCGCAGGGCGACAATTCGCTGGCGAGGTGACAGAGTCAGATTACGGGAGGGACAGATGGGTTCACAGAAACCACACTCGATACAGCGATCGACCCGAGGATCAGCAGCCGGCAGTGGTTTGAGGTTTTTCAAGTGGATCTCTGGATCATCGTTAATTATAACGCCGCGGTTGAGCAGACCTCGGGGATCAAACAGGGTCTTGATTTCACGCATCAAGGCATAGGCTTCCGCGCCCCACTCCATCTCCACAAATGGCGCCATGTTGCGCCCCGTACCGTGTTCCGCCTTGAGCGACCCCTGATACTCCACCGTGACCAGGTTCGCCACCTCATCCATTAACTTGCGATATCGCTGAATCGCCTCATCGCTAGAGAACTCGGGAGTGAAGACAAAGTGCAGATTGCCAGCCAGAGCATGGCCGAAGATAATGGCCTCTTCATAGCCATTGCTGTGAAGCAGTTCCTGTAACTGGCGTGTGGCTGCTGCCAGATCCTCGACGGGGAAGGCCACATCCTCGATCACACAGGTAGTGCCGGCAGGACGCACCGCACCCACAGCGGGGAACAGTCCTTTGCGGATACCCCACAGGCGCGCATACTCAACCGGATCCTCGCTGAACTGCACCGGCTGAGCGGTTTCAAAACCGGCGATAACCACCGTTACCGCATCCATATTGGCACGCAGTGTGGCGGAATCCGGACCACGTATATCAATCAACAGTGCCGCCCCATCCGGTCCCAGCGACTGTAGGTGATCCGGCTGACCGGGCAGGTCCTGAACGGAACGTAGCGCCGGACGATCCATCAACTCTACCGCATCCACCGGCATTTCTTTCAGCGCCGTTACCGTACGACAGGCCTCTTCCAGGTTATGGAACAACACCAGCGCGGTTGCCTTGTGAGGATGGTCGGGCACGGTACGGTAGGTGATTTCCGAAATAAACCCGAGTGTACCTTCGGAGCCGATCATCAGATGTGGAATCACATCAATAGGATCCTGGTAATCGAGCAGGGCATTAATCCCATAACCCGTGGTGTTCTTCATTCGGAATTTATGACGAACCCGTTGGGCAAGTACCGGATTATCCGCAAGCCGTGCAACCAGCTGTTCAATACCCCGCAGAAGCGTCTGATGCTCTTCCCGGAATCGCTCGACCGATACCGGGTCGGCGGTATCCAGTACGCTGCCATCGACAAACACGATGCGCATGGCATCCAGGGTGTGGTAACTGTTCTGGGCCGTTCCACAACACATGCCCGAGGCATTGTTCGCCGCGATACCGCCAATCTTGGCGGTACCAATGGAAGCTGGATCGGGTCCGATTTTTTTATTGAGCGGTGCCAGGTAGGCATTCGCCTGTGCCCCAATGACGCCCGGCTGCAGCCGGATAGTGCTGCCATCCGGTGAAATCTCATAGTCCCGCCAGGCGTTGCCTTCAAGCACGGCCAGCACCGAGTCAGTGACCGCCTGGCCAGACAGACTGGTACCAGCCGCACGAAAAGTAACCGGTACTCCAAACTGGTTGACCGCAGCCAGCAGACGTACCACTTCCGATTCATCGACCAGTTTAACCACCAACTTGGGCACCAGCCGATAGAAGGAGGCATCGGTGCCGTAGGCGAGTGTGCGCAACGGATCATCGATCAATCGTTCATTGGGAATAAAGGCAGACAGCGCTGCTTTAAGGGCACTATGGGACATGGTTTTCGGGTTCTGTCAGTGAATGGGTTGCAACCAACAGTCCGGCTCAAACTGAATCGGACTGTTGGCCTGATAGAGATGCACTTACTTCAGGCGCATCGGTCAGTCCCGGTTTAATACCGTCACCAGGCCGGCATCAGGATCAACAACCACCTGATCACCCGTTTTCAGCAGGCTGGTCACATCGCCGTCTTCAAAACGATCACACATGGTAAGCTCTGCCAAAGCCGCACCCTGGGCAAGAATCGTATTGGCCGCGTTGAACAGAATCGCCTTCGGCACAATATTTCTGGATTTCATCTCATGCAACATCCAGGCAGTTGCAACACCGCCCTTGGCGGTGTTCAACACCAGAATCTTGTCCCGGTAGGACTCTCCTGCCAGTTTGTGTTGTGGCCGTGAGAATACACCTTTAATACGGTCCAGGTCATAACGGGCGGAAAAGTTGTCATCAGCAACCAGAGCCTCACCTTCCACCTTGGAACCAATACCTTTGTGACACTTAAACTCAATCATTAGACTATCTCTCCGGCAATAGCAGAAGCCACACAATCTTCCATGCTGGCCAAAGCGGGCTGATAACCGTATCCACCCAGAATATTCACGATTTTTGTTGAGTTACTCAGCAACCGTTTCCAACCATTGGCAACACCGATTTCCCGTGCATATTGGTTGTAGAAACAGGTTCCCTCAAGAACCTTGCCGCCACTCGCTTCGATGGTTTCCACCAGTTTCATCCGCACGGCGTCCGCATAGACCTGGGGCGAGGTACAGACCAGCATCGGTGTCTTGAGCGTCTGGCCGGCGCAAAGATCGGCAACCTGCTGCATCTCCACCAGCGACAGCTGTGGCGCGGCAAAGACCACCACATCCACCTTGTCGCCACGTCCACCAAAACCGGAACGCAGAGCATTCAGGTCCGCAGCGGTGATCTCTTCAGCCTTAAGCTTTTCTCCGCCAACAGCAGCAAGCGTTGGCGACTCCGGCGTGATACCCACCAGGTGGAACAGCGGGATAGAGCCGAAACTGGCCATGGCTGCTCCCATGTGCTTCAGGTCATCAGAGGTTGGCACCACTTCCAGCCCTTCAATAACGGGTACTTCCCAATAGGACCCCGCCAGCTTGCCAACCAGCGCTCCCAGCACACCCCAGTCGGTCAAACCCTTGGGTTGCTGGCGCACCACAAAGCGCCGGGTCGCACGCCGCATTTCGTCCAGGTGCAGACCGTAACGGGGAGTACGGCCGGTAAGACCGGCCGCTAGTGCAGAAGGACCGCCTTCATAATTGGAACGGGCACCACAAACACTGTTGGAATAGATCACTACGCCGGTGTCACCAAAAGCCACGTGATCACCCAATACCGGTGACATAATGGTCTGGTAGTTGGTACAGGTGTTGGTCATCAGAATGCCCATTTTGGAACAGGCTTCGATGGTGCGACGATCCAGATCAGCCATCTCTTCCGTCTGTCCCAACGGCCTGTAGTAATTCAGATCCACGCCCCGTGGATCGGTAATCATCGGTATGGCGACCCGAGCGCCCTGATCGGCCAGCTTTTCCAAGAAGGAGACGCCCGCATCTCCGACTGATTCCGGGTCTGCCATCATGTGTGACTGACTCACCGGCACCAGGTCTTCAGCATCGAACATGCGCCCTACTTTGATCTGGTGGTCGATTGCCCAGCGTTTTGGCTCACCCATTTCACCGGCAAGCATGGCTTGTTCTTCATCATTAAGTCTCATAGTAGAGGCTCCTCAATTGATAGTTTTTCTGATGGACTTACTGCATGGATTCCGGTAACCAAAGGACAATCTCAGGCACCAGATAGATGAGATAAAGCATCGCAATCTGGATCAGCAGGAAAGGCAGGGCACCACGGGCCAGTTTCCATAGATCGATTTTTGAGATGCCATGGATCGTAAACAGATTCACGCCGATTGGCGGCGAGATCTGGGCGATCTCCATGGCGATGGCGGCAAATATCCCAAAGACAAGCGGGTTCATTCCCAGCTGTTCCGCTACCGGAAAAAAGATGGGTATAGAGATCAACAACATGGCTGCACTTTCCAGGAACATACCAAGCACGACGTAGGCCAGAATCATCAAGGTCACCGCATAAATTCCGCTGGCGTTCTCGATAATGGTGGCGGCAATCGCTTGGGGCACCTGTTCAAAGGTGAGAAAGTGCGCAAAATACTGGCCAAATACGATCAACATAAACAGCATCGCCGTTGTCGCCGTAGCCGTCACGGCCGCATCTTTCAACTTGGCAAAATCCAGTCGATTCTGCGCCACACCCAGGAGGGTCACATAGAGTACCGAGAGAGCACCTACTTCAGTCGGCGTAAATACGCCACTGTAGATTGCGACGATAATCACCACCGGCAACAGCACGATACCCAGAGAACTCCAGGTGGTCTTCACCTTCTGTTCCATTGACATGTTGTGGATTACCCGGACACGGGGTCGGGTAAGCAAAACGTAGATGGTAAACAGGGTGATCATAATGAGCCCCGGAACCACGCCAGCGATGAACAACTGACCGATAGAGGTTTCCGTAATAACGCCGTAAAGAATCAGCGGAATGGATGGTGGAATAATGATACCCAGCGTGCCGCCACCGGCAACGAAACCGCCCGCCCGACGCTCCCCGTATCCCTCCTCCAATAATAGAGGTATGGCAACCAGGCCCACAGTTGCCGCGGTAGCCACTGACGAACCGGAGATGGCCGCAAAAATACCACACGCCGTAATAGTCGCCACACCGAGAGAGTTGGGGATCGAGCCCGCCCACGCCTTGGTGACCTCAAACAGATCTCTTCCTGCATCGGTCCGCTGCATGATCGTGCCGGTCAGGATGAACAGTGGCAGTGCTACCAGTTCAAAAATCGATGCCCCCTGCCAAGCCACGTTGACCAGTCCCTTGAACACATGGAAGGGGTCTTCGATCAGCAGTGCCGCAGCAAAAGCTGCTATACCCATTGCTACAAATACCGGTACTGATATCAGCATCAGGGTGAAGAGAATGCCGATAGCTATAAAGCCAGCATAATCGTAGAAGAAGTCCATCATCATGATCAATCTCCTACGAGGTTGGCATCAACCGGCGGCTCACCGTTGGTCATCTGCACCAATGTCTGCAGGAACAATCCCAAGCCACCCAGCGGGATTGCCAGTTGTGGAATCCACAGCGGCACCTCTAACAGGGTGGCCGATACGATTTCATTGGTGATTGAATACCACATGAAATAGATGCCGGAACTGATGATCAACAGAGCGAACAACAGCGTGGCTATTTCGGATATGCGATCAAACACGTGACGTTTATTCGGGAACAGTTCCAGCAACAGGGTCACACGAAAGTGTGCGCCTTTCTGTACTGCCAACGCGTTACCCAGAAAACCCAGGAATATGAACGCATAGAGCGTGGTTTCGAATGCCCAAACAGTAGGGGCATTAAACGAACGGGCAATCGCCTCGTAAGCGATTGGAATACAGAGCAATATCATCAAGGTAACCGAAATGGCGGTCATCACTTGTCCGATCTTCTGGGCGAGCGAGATCATAGTCGTTGCCTCCAAAAAAGAGTAAACGCGACTCAGACAGTCTAAGGAGATTGAAAAAAAGGCGAGTCACCAACAGGCGACCCGCCCTGACACTGGTTAATCTTCGGCGAGAGCCGCCTGTACTTCTTTCGAGTAGGTCGATTTAGCGGCCAAGGTCAGTGGTTCCAATTTCTTGGCAAAGGAGTTCCACAGTTCCCCGTTCCGCTCCACAACGGTGACGACGTTACCACTGGCACGAACCTGGTCGATCAGGCTTTTCATCTTGTCAATGGCAAACTTCTGCATATGATCCCGTGCTTCGGTTGCCGCTTCCATAACGGCTTTTTGCAGTTTTGGTGAGAGACTATCGAACTTATCCTTGTTCATCACGTAGGCATCAATGATGGTGCCCATCACGCCATTCGGGACAAACATGTAAGAGGTGACCTCATAATGTTTCAGGCCCACGGCACCACCCAGGCCACTCATGGAACCCTTAACAGTGCCACGCTGCAGCCCCGAATAAACATCACCTACCCCCATAATGGTGGGAGCAGCCCCAAGCACCTGCAGCACTTCTGCGGTACCCTTTGATAACGCCCGGATGGGCATATCCTTAAAAGATTCCGGACCTTCAATTTTGAAATTGGCGGTCACTACCGGAGGACCGATATCAAACATGGCAAGAAGCACTGCACCCTCTTTTTGAAGCTGCGCATCAAAATAGTCGAAAACCTTATTTCCGGGCCTCAGGTTCTGATAGGTCCACTCCATCGATTTATCCCAGAGTGGCGTACTAAGAATCCCCACATCTGAAATACGACCCGACCAGTTGTCCAGAGTGGTCAGGGAGATATCAACCGTACCCTGCGGGATAGCAGTGGAGACAAACTGCTGCTTCACCATCTCACCGCCAGCAAATGTCTTCAGCCGGATCTCCCCGTCTGACTTCTCCTTAAGGAGCTTTTTAAATACCGGTACAAACTCAGCCACCTGAAAATGTTTCGGACTACCCCAGGAAGAGAGCGATAGTCGCTCAGCGGATACAGCCTGTGACGCCAGGGTGAAAGCTGTAGCAGTAATAGCGGTTGCACTTGCTTTTAATAGTTTTCTAATCACGTTGTCTCCTCACTTTCCACAATGCCAGTTTAAACAGGCTTTTTCTCCATAGTCGAGGAGAGCGCGATGACAGTAGTTACGCGACGCCCCTCAATTACTACGTAGTAATTAATACATAGCAATATTGAAGAGTCAACAATTTTATGGCACTGTTTCTCGCAACAACTACCAAGCAAGCAGTCGAATAGTGATATTGCAGGATAAAATATAAATTTATGGATAGTTACTCGCTTGAACGCCCCACCGAGTTTGTGCGCCGATATTGGCCACCTGATCCCAATCTACCCAAGCATGAGCAATTGAGAAGAGCATTGACCCAATCGATCATGGAAGGATTCTGGAAGGTCGGCGCCAGGCTTCCCACTGAAGCTGACCTGGTTGCCACCACACCCTGCGGACTTGCAACCGTTCAACGCGCTCTCAGAGAGTTGGTGGCTGATGGAATCATAGAAAGACGACGAGGCAGTGGTTCAGTAGTAGCAGATCTCAACGGACCGATTGAAGAGCCGTGGCACATGCGATTCCTGGATCCCACAAAAGGAAATACCGCCTATCTTCCTCTGTTTACCGAGGTACTTGATCGCCACATTCTGGAAGAACAAGGACCCTGGACTAACGCCATCGAGTCCGGCACCAATCCGGTAGTTAGGATTGATCGAATCTTTACGGTAAACAATGACTGCAGGATCTACTCAATCTTTTATGCCATCGCTTCCCGTTTTCCCGAGTTGATCGAACTACCGGTAGCCGCACTGGGGGGGAAAAACCTGAAAACCTTTATCGCCCGTCGTTATCACGTACCGGTGCACAAGGTGAAACAGAAGTTGCGATACGTAATCCCCCCCGCGGAAGTAGTGGAACATGGTGACTGCCCGGCCGGCTTTCCCGCCACCCTGTTTAACGTGATTGCCTACGGTCTCAATGGCGAACCGATGTATTACCAGGACTTTTACATTCCGCCGACGGACTACGAGCTGGATCTGGGCATCACAACAAAATAGCGGGAGCGCTAACAGATGGGGAGAAACAGATGAATTAAATGGTGCCCGGGGCCGGACTTGAACCGGCACGGTCGCAATGACCGGCGGATTTTAAGTCCGCTGCGTCTACCAATTTCGCCACCCGGGCAGAGAAGTTCTAAGCGGATAAAATGGAGGCTGAGCCCGGAGTCGAACCGAGGTAGACGGTTTTGCAAACCGCTGCATAACCACTTTGCTACTCAGCCATTTATCTGTATCGGTGCGGAAGTATCGGGCATTTCCCGTGAATTTTCCACCACCTGAAGAAGAAAACCCCGAGTCTTTGCCCGGGGTATTCCGAAACTTGGAGCGGGAAACGAGATTCGAACTCGCGACCCCAACCTTGGCAAGGTTGTGCTCTACCAGCTGAGCTATTCCCGCGTCTCCTGATGCGCGGGCTATTGTAATCGTCCAGCCGACCGTGTCAAGCTGAACATCGCACGGATCATTCGTTTTCCTCGGTTTGCGGAGCACCCTGTTGATTCAAACTGGGCCAGGCTGCGCGCAGATACAGAAACATGGACCACAGAGTGAGAATCACCGCCACGTAGAGCAATACAAAACCGATCGTATAAAGCGGCAGACCAAACAGATCATTTCGATAAATCAGTAAGAAGATTGCCGTCATCTGGAACGCCGTCTTGATCTTACCAATGGCAGATACCGCAATCTGGGCCCGCGCCCCGATCTCCGCCATCCATTCACGCAGAGCTGAAATCGTGATCTCCCGGCCGATAATCACCAGTACGGGAATTGCCAGTCCGGGGATCGGATCCTGCTGAACTAACAGAATCAAAGCGGCAGCTACCATCAGCTTATCCGCTACCGGGTCAAGAAATGCCCCCAGCGCCGAAACCTGCTCCAGTTTCCTGGCCAGATAGCCATCAAACCAGTCGGTGATTGCCGCCAGGGCAAAGACGAAAGCGCAGGCTTCCGCCGCATACTGCCAGGGCAGGTAGAACAGCACCACGAATACCGGGATCAACAGTATGCGCAGGAGTGTCAGTATGTTGGGTATATTCTGGAGCATGCTTCTCTATCTATCTTCATGAAAGACCGCGTAGATCTGTTCCGCCAGTTTACGGCTGATCCCTTCTACCCGTTCCAGATCGACAATGCCCGCCCGGGCAATGCCTTGCAACCCGCCGAACTGCTTGAGTAAACGTTGCCGCCGCTTTGAACCGATCCCGGGAATCTGTTCCAGCACAGAGGTTTTTCTGCTTTTCTCGCGCCGCTGTCGATGGCCGGTAATGGCAAACCGATGCGCTTCATCCCGAATCTGCTGGACCAGGTGCAGCGCGGGGGAATCAGCCGGCAGTATAATGGGGCTATCCTTACCGAACAAGAACAGCTGCTCCATACCCGGACGCCGATCGGGCCCCTTGGCCACCCCCACCAACTGCACGCCGACCACGGCCAACTCATCGAGTACATCGGCAGCCGC
This sequence comes from Sedimenticola thiotaurini, assembly GCF_001007875.1. Lineage (NCBI taxonomy): Bacteria > Pseudomonadati > Pseudomonadota > Gammaproteobacteria > Chromatiales > Sedimenticolaceae > Sedimenticola > Sedimenticola thiotaurini. The sequence goes on from NZ_CP011412.1 coordinate 1,104,205, forward strand.
CCCCAATTGTCCCTTACCACCATCTATAAACAGTATATCCGGTAATACCCCCTCCCCCGATTGAAGGCGGGTATAACGCCGGGTCAGCGCCTGGGCCATGGCAGCATAGTCATCACCACCCTGTATCCCCTCGATATTAAAGCGCCGGTAATCAGACTTCACAGGACCCGTCGCATCAAACACCACACAGGAGGCTACCGTCAGTTCACCACTAGTATGGCTGATATCGAAACACTCCATCCGATTGGGGGGCTCATCCAGAGAGAGCGCCTGTTGCAGCAGCTCTATACGCCGTTGCATACCCGCCTTGCTGGCCAGTTTTGCATCCAGTGCAAGCTGCGCATTATGGGCCGCCATACGCAGGCCCTGGGCCCGATTACCACGCACCTGCTGGCGCAGTTTCACCTGGTGACCGGCCTCCTGGCCAAGCACCTCTTCAAGCAATGGTCTGTCCACGGGGGTATGGCTGAGGAGAATCTCCTGGGGGATCTGTTTGCCGATATAGTACTGGGTGATAAAGGCGGTCAGTATCTCTCCTTCCTGCTCAACACCCCCCGTGCTGGGAAAAAAACTCTTATTTCCCAGATTACGTCCGTTACGAATAAAAAACAGCTGTATGCAGGCAACGTCCCCCTTTACCGCACAGGCGATAATATCCATATCGCCCCGCTCACCGGTGATGTACTGTTTCTCCTGCACCCGGCTCAGGGCGGCGATCTGATCCCGTAACCGGGCTGCCTGCTCAAACTCCAGAGCAGCCGACGCCTTCTCCATCCGCTTCACCAATCCGTCAATCACCTGATTGGCCTTGCCCTCCAGAAACAGCACCGCATCCTTGACATCCTCAGCGTACTCCGCTTCCGAAATCAGTCCGACACAAGGCGCACCACAGCGCTTGATCTGGTACTGCAGGCAGGCTCTGGAACGGTTGTTATAAAAGGTGTTGTCGCACTGCCGGACAGGAAACAGCTTCTGCATCAGTTGCAACGTCTCCCGCATCGATCCGGCATTGGGATAGGGACCAAAATAGCGTCCTTTGGCCTGACGCTTGCCGCGATGATAGGCGAGCCGGGGGAACCGGTCAGCCGAGAGATAGATATAGGGATAACTCTTGTCATCCCGAAGCAGCACGTTGTATTTGGGCTTGAGGCTCTTGATCAGGTTATTTTCAAGAATCAGCGCCTCCGCCTCGGTATGGGTCACGGTCACTTCGATGGCGCGAATCTTGGATACCATCAGCTGAATACGACGATTCAGCGCCCGGGAGAAGTAACTGCTGACCCGCCGCTTCAGATCTTTGGCTTTGCCCACGTAGAGCACCGCACCCTCGGCATCGAGCATGCGATAGACACCCGGTAGCCGGGTCAGGTTCTTGAGAAAACTCTCGTGATCGAATACCGGGGTAGGATTCTTTGCCGCCATGAGGCAATTATAGAGCGTTCAGCAGTGCCCTGGCATGTACAAAAACTTCCTGAAACATTTCCGGGGTCAGGCGCCGGGTCTGGGTGTTGTACCGGCTACAGTGGTAGGAATCGATCAACTGCAGCCCGTTCGGCAGTTGGTGATGGGCGTCATGGGCAAATTTGCACGTGCTCTGCTTCAGACCGACCGCCTTGAGCACCGCATTATGGGCCACCAACCCGAGCGCTACGATCACGCCTGACCGGGGGACTGTGCTGAGCTCCTGGGCAAGATACTGATTACAAGTGTTGATCTCGCTGCCCACTGGCTTGTTCTGGGGCGGCAGGCACTTGACGGCATTGGTGATCCGACAATCCGTGAGTATCAGATCATCATCGGCCGACAGCGACTCCGGCTTGCTGCCAAACCCAAAGCGATGCAGGGTCTCATAAAGCAGGATACCGGCGTAGTCTCCGGTAAACGGTCGCCCGCTGGCATTGGCTCCGTGCATCCCAGGAGCCAGCCCCACTATCAGCAGTCGCGCCGCCGGATCTCCGAAGGGTGGTACGGGTCGGGCATAGTAATCCGGATGATCGGCCTTAACCTGATCAAGAAACGCCGCAAGACGCGGACACTGGCGACAGTCAGGATCAAACACTGACTATTTTTCCGTTGTAATCAAGCCGTGACGAATCGCCAACAGCGTCAATTCAACGTCTGTTTCCACGCCCAGTTTTTCAAACAGTCGATGCCGATAGGTGCTGACAGTCTTGGGACTGAGACAGAGTGAATCCGAGATAAACTGGGTTTTCTGCCCCTGGGTGATCATCATCAACACCTGCATCTCCCACTGGGAGAGCCGGTTGAAGGGGGAGTCCGGGTTGTTACCGGTCAGCATGGCCAAGGTCAGCTTTTGCGAAACTTCACTGGAGACGAAGGGTCGCCCGGAAGCGACCATCTTGATGGCTTGAAACAGCTCATCTGCCGGACACCCCTTGGTCAGGTAGCCAAGTGCCCCGGCCTCATGCAGTTGTTCAGGAAAAGGGGCATCGGAGAGCACAGTGACGGCGATCACCTGGGTGGATGGATTCTGTCGCCGAATACGCCGGGTCGCTTCGATCCCGCCGATTCCCGGCATATTAACATCCATCAGAACCAGATCGGGTTTCTCCTGCTTTGCCTTGAGAACCGCATCCTCGCCGCACTCTGCCTCTCCCACAACTTCGATACCATCGGAGCCCTGAAGAATATGACGAAACCCGGTGCGTACGAGTTCATGATCGTCGACAAGCAGTACCTTGATCACCCATTCACTCCGTAGGGTTGCATGCCCAGCAAATCGCAGAAAAAAGATAGGATATTAATAACTAAACGGCCATTTTAGAAACTAACTATATCATGTCTGGCTGTCAAGATGGATCAACCGGACGTTCCGTGACTCACGACTCAGCTTGGCGATCCGTCAAGGCGCACACCAGTTTTTCGGCAGTTTAAATGTCCCAACGGCCCAGGAACGCCCTATCCATACCTGTTTTCAAAAGCCGTAACAAAATCATCGTACCGGTCAATCGGCAGGTGGTTGATACCCGCTGCCCCGCTCCTGCCACCACCGGTCGGAAACTGACTGCACAACTCATCCGCCCCCTGCTTATTGGTCAGAGGCGCACGAACACTGACCTGGTATCCCCCCTGCCGGTTGAGCGTAACAACGGCATGGGCCTTCTGTGGGTCAGCATTGGCCAGCAGATTGCCAAACACCCCGCTGACACGACGTGCCCAGGCCTGATCCGGCAGCAGGTAAATAACCACCGCATCTGATTCAAAGTCGGGCTTGAGGGCATTGGCCCGGGCCATATCCTCGTTATAACCAGCGTGCAGTTGCCCATAACAGGAGTCTGCGTCGGCTATAAACTGTTCCGGATCCGGGTAGGCGAGCAGTGAACGATAAAGCCTGTCCGGGGAGACATGCAGATCATCAACAGACTCCCCATAGCCGTTATAGTTGAGACAGGTGCCCAGCACCCGTAGTCTCTCAAGCTGAGCCTGCGACAGCCCGACTCCCCGGCCAACACGCTCCGCCACCCCAACCAGGTTATCACCAAAGGCCGCCGTGACAGCCCAGGATACAAAACGCCCGTTCAGATAACGATTGATCAACAGGCTGGTGCAGACATCCGGAGAGGTATCGATTATGGTCTTCAATGCGGGATGGTCAGGAATCTCACCCGCCATGTGGTGGTCCACATAAAACAGCTCAACCCCGCCTGCCAATAAGCGCAGCAGATCATCCCGATTACGCGCCAGCGAGATATCCAGTACATTCACCTGATCACCAGCTACCGCATTTACCCGCCGCAACAAATTGATATCCCGTTTAACCCCCGTCACCAGCGTGCTCTCCAACGGCTCAGCCAGTCGTAGTTGCAAGAGTGCGCAGATACCATCGGCATCCCCGTTAAAGACATCAAAAGTTGCCATTAAAATGCTCCATAAAACCTATCCACCACTGAAAATCCCCTGTTTTGCGTCCCGACGACCACATACTTCTGGGAGCAAATATTGTACAACGGTCATTATTAAAGGTATCGAGCGCTCTATAACGACCTTTTTTGGGACCGGTATCAACCCCGCTGACAGGAATTGATCCATACTTTCCCTGATTCCAAGCCTTCGAGCTTTGCCATCAACGTCCAGATCGGCTCCTGCCGATCTGTCGAACCGAGAGTTCTCATCAAATCCTGTACACTTCACCAAATAAAAAGCCCCGCGCAAGGCGGATATCGTACCGATATAGTGTTTGCACATAGCTGGCAGGGATTGATTCGCGCCATCCCTGGCGCTCACCCTCCGGGCGTTGCCTGCGGCAACGTCCAGATCGGCTCCTGCCGATCTGTCGAACCGAGGGCTCTCTTCAAATCCTGTACACTTCACCAAATAAAAAGCCCCGCGCAAGGCGGGGCTTTTTATTTGGCGGAGAGACAGGGATTCGAACCCTGGGAGGGCTACAAACCCTCGCTGGTTTTCAAGACCAGTGCATTCAACCGCTCTGCCATCTCTCCAAAATTTCGAGTTGCGAAGAATACCCGATCCGGAAAGGTTCCGCCAGCCCTTGGCCACACAATTTTAACACCTTGATTTGTTGAACATTCGCCACAATTCAGTATGCTATGATCATTCGAATAACTATGAACCAATACGCTGTTCTGTAGTCATACAAAACAGATCGACCGTTTCAATAAACCTGCATAACCATCGGATTTAATGGAGAAAATGCAATATGAACCGATTTAACCAGACTATTGCCCACCCCGCACAAAGCGGAGTCGCAGTAAATAAAGTCATCAAGAACACCTACATGCTGCTTTCCGCCACACTCCTCTTCAGTGGCGTTATGGCGATGGTGTCGATGTTCTTTGCCATGCCCCCCATGGCCTATATGATTTCTGTTATCGGCGCCATGTTGCTGGGGATGTTCGTGCTGCCACGTACGGCCAACTCTTCCGCCGGCATCGGTGTTATCTTCCTGATTACCGGTATGCTTGGCTTTGGCCTGGGTGCCATTCTGACCCTCTATCTGCAACTGCCACACGGACCCCAGACCATCGCCACCGCACTGGGCGGCACCGGCGTGATCTTCCTGGGACTTTCCGGTTATGCACTGACCAGCAAACGTGATTTCAGCTTCATGGGTGGATTTGTATTCGCCGGCATGCTGGTCATGGTGGTGGCGATCATTGCCAATATTTTCCTCCAGTTGCCCTTCCTGTCACTGGCTATTTCCGCTGGCGTGATGTTGCTGATGAGTGCTTTCATCCTGTTCCAGACCAGCCAGATGATCAACGGCGGTGAGACCAACTACATCTTTGCCACCTACAGTCTGTACATGGCGATATTCAATATCTTCATCTCGCTGCTGCAGATCCTGGGCGTCTTTGGTGGGGATGACTAATCTGCCCGACTGACTAGAACCTGTTAAGACCCCGGCTGCTGCCGGGGTTTTGTTTGGAGAAGTTGATGGATAATATCTGGCTGCAGATAGCGCTCGCCGCCACCATGGGTATGATGCTGTTTTTCCTCTACCCCAGCGCCAAACGGTGGATGCAGGACGGTCCCAAGGCTCAGCAGGGTGACTGGATGGCGGCAGTGGTCCCGCTGCTGGCGGTGGTGGGCTTTGTACTACTGTTGATCATGCTGGTCTGATTACCTGGCCTTCGCCCTGAACCAATAAAAAACGCGGCCCCTGGCCGCGTTTTTTACGCAAAGCTGATCAAACATCAGCCAAGACGTTCAATACCGCCCATGTAAGGCTTCAGTACATCCGGGACAACGATACTGCCATCGGCCTGTTGGTAATTCTCCATGACAGCAACCAGAGTACGGCCAACCGCCAGCCCGGAACCATTCAGGGTGTGCACCAGTTCGGGCTTGCCGGTCTCCGGATTCCGCCAGCGCGCCTGTAGTCGGCGCGCCTGGAAATCTTCAAAATTGGAACAGGAGGAGATCTCCCGGTAGGTGTTTTGTGCCGGCAACCAGACTTCAATATCGTAAGTCTTGGCGGCGGAGAAGCCGATATCTCCCGTACAGAGCGTTACCACCCGGTAAGGCAGGCCGAGCCTCTGCAGGATTTTCTCCGCATGCCCGGTCAACTCTTCCAGAACCGCGTAGGAGTCGGCTGGTCGAACTACCTGCACCATCTCGACCTTTTCAAATTGATGCTGACGAATCATGCCCCGGGTATCGCGGCCGTAGGACCCCGCCTCGCTACGGAAACAGGGTGTCTGGGCAACCCATTTCCGCGGCATATCCCCATCCTCGATGATCTCGCCCCGCACCAGGTTGGTGACTGGCACTTCTGCGGTCGGGATCAGGTAGTAGGGAAACTCACCCGAGAGCTTGAACAGATCTTCCTCAAACTTGGGCAGTTGACCCGTTCCCTGGAGGCTGTCCGCATTCACCAGAAACGGGACATAGGTCTCTGTATAGCCGTGTTCGCTGGTGTGGGTGTCCAGCATGAACTGGGCCAGCGCCCGATGCATGCGGGCAAGTGGCCCCTGCATGGTAACAAAACGGGAGCCGGTCAGTTTGGCTGCGGTTTCGAAATCGAGCCACCCCAGGGCAGCACCGAGATCCACATGATCCTTGGGTTCGAATTCAAACGTTTTCGGCTCACCCCAGCGACGCTCTTCCCGGTTATCGGACTCACTGTCACCTTCGGGAACCGAGCTATGGGGAATATTGGGGATTCCCAGGGCGATTTCGCTCAGTTGCTCCTGCACCCTGTTCAGTTCATCCTGCGCCTTTTTCAGCGCCTCCCCCAAGTCGGCAACCTCGGCCAGTAGCGGCTGGATATCTTCACCGGCGGCCTTCGCCTTGCCGATCTGTTTGGATCGGCTGTTGCGCTGGTTCTGCAACTCCTGAGCACTCACCTGGAGCCTCTTTCTGGACTCTTCCAGAGACTGGATGCGAGCCACATCCAGTACAACTCCGCGCCGCTTCAGTTGCTCGGCGGTGGCTTCAAGTTCGGTTCTGAGTAAACGGGGGTCAAGCATATTTTATTCACCACTGTTAACGGTAGCCGACCAACTGACAATATGGCCCGGCTTAATGAAAGAGTTCAGATGATCCAGTACACCGGAAACTTTTTCCGGTGCATCAAAAAACTCCAGAATAATGGGCAGATCCAGGGACATATCCAGCAGCGATGATGAATGCAGGATGCCAGTCTGGCCAAATCCAGCGATCCCTCGAAACGCCGTCACGCCGGCCACTTTTTCCTGATCGTGCAGCAAACTCATCAGTTGCTGGTATTGATGCTGTCCTTCGGTCAGGTAGATTCGAACCATGGTTACCGGTTTGCCGCTCATAGCTGTCTCCCAAGAATCACTCCGGCCCAGCAGGCCAGCACACAGGCACTTACCGAAAGCAACATATTGAGGCCAGCCTTGAGGAAATCCGCCTGTTCAATCAGGTTGATCGTCTCAATGGAAAAGGTGGAAAAGGTGGTAAAGGCGCCCAGAAAACCCACCAGCAGGGCCCCTCTCACTTCAGGAGTGACACTCATCCGCTCCAGAAACAGGATATAGAAAAAGCCCATGACCAGGGAACCCAGGACATTAACCACCAGAGTGCCGTAGGGAAACCCCCTGCCGAACACGCCGTAGATACCGTTGGATACCCAAAAACGCATTAATGCGCCGAGTGCACCGCCTGCTGCAATGGTTAAAACCTGGAACAATATTCACGCCTCAACGGCCACCGCGCCTCGCCGGCACTCAAAAGGAGCTATTTTACACACTGTAGGAGGACTGGAACACCGGACAGAAAACTACCCCCGTCAATCGTTCGGCACCTCGCCCCGGGCCTTCCTATCCAGCGCGCGCAATCGTTCAAGTTTCTCGGCGATTTTTATCTCCAATCCCCGCTCCACCGGATAGTAATATCGCCGCTCCGGCAGTGTCTCGGGAAAATAGTGTTCCCCGGCTGCGTAGGCATCGGGTTCATCGTGGGCATAACGATAATCTCGTCCGTAACCCAGCTCTTTCATCAATCGGGTGGGCGCATTACGCAGGTGCACCGGTATCTCGTGACTCCCCGATTCCCGGATATCCTGCATCACCGCCTTGTAGGCGAGGTAGACCGCATTACTCTTGGGAGCGCAGGCAAGATAAAGAATCGCCTGGGCGATCGCCAACTCCCCTTCCGGGCTGCCCAGCCGTTCCTGGGTCTCCCAGGCGTTCAGGGCAATCGTCAAGGCCCGCGGGTCGGCATTACCGATATCCTCCGAGGCCATGCGTACCACCCTTCTGGCGATATAGAGTGGATCGCAGCCACCATCGATCATGCGGGCGAACCAGTAGAGTGCCCCATCCGGTGCAGAGCCCCGCACCGACTTGTGCAGGGCGGATATCTGGTCATAAAAGCCATCCCCACCCTTGTCGAAACGGCGCAGATTGCCACCCACCACCTCTTCCACTGCAGATCGACTGATGCTGCCTCCGCTGGAGAGGTCCGCAGCGATCTCCAACAGATTCAGGGCGCGACGGGCGTCACCGTCTGCGGCTTCAGCTATCAACCGCCGCAGCTCCGGTTCCAGTTGCAGGCCGCGCCCACCCAAGCCCCGCTCAGAATCCATCAATGCCTGATCAATAATCTGCTCAAGCTCTTCCGGCCCTAGGCTTTTCAATACATAGGTACGGGCTCTGGAGAGCAATGCATTATTCAGTTCAAAGGAGGGGTTCTCCGTCGTAGCACCGATAAACAGTACCGTGCCATCTTCCACATGGGGTAGGAAGGCGTCCTGCTGTGCCTTGTTGAAGCGGTGCACCTCGTCGATAAAGAGCACCGTTTTCTGTCCGTTCAACCGATACGCCTCCCGCGCCTTGTCAACAGCGGCACGAATATCCTTCACACCGGAAAGTACGGCAGAAAGACTGAGGAACTGCGCCCCGGAGTGGTGAGCAATCAGGGTGGCCAGGGTTGTTTTTCCAGTGCCGGGAGGTCCCCAGAAAATCACCGAGTGCAACCGGTCTGATTCAATTGCCATGCGCAACGGCTTGCCCTCACCAACGATATGGGCCTGGCCGAGAAACTGATCCAGATTACGCGGGCGCATCCGGTCGGCGAGTGGACGCGTCAGCTCGGGCGCATCTTGTGAAAAAAGATCGTTATCGGACACCCGGTTACCTGTGATCAGCGTTCATAAAGGTCGTAATAAGCCGGTCGCTCGAAGACAAAAAGGCTGGGCTTCAAGGTGGGGTTCTGCTGGATATCGTAAAACTGAAAGCGGGTGACCTGACCGAAAGTATCCGTCATCTCCATCCGCTGCAACAGATTGTCATGGAAAGCGAGCAGCACCCGGATAAACTGACTCTCCTTGTCCCGCGGGATCAGTTCAACCCAGGCAAACCCCTGGCTGTCGCCGATATCCACCACTTCAAAATGCTTCTCCACCGGATCGCCGCCGATCAGAAACATGGCGGGCGTACCCTGTAAGGCAGATGACTGGGACTGCACACTCACCTGTTCCAGTTCCGGATCCAACAACCAGATCTGACGACCATCGGCTATAATCTGCTGCTCATCCGGTTCCGAGTAATCCCAGCGAAAGCGCCCGGGACGCTGCATATAAAAGACCCCCTGGGAGCGGGCTGCCAGCTGCTGCTGGGGATCCAGCACCGACTGTTCAAAACTGGCCTGCAGACTCTGCATTCCGGTAAGGAACTGTTCCATCTGCGCCAACGACGAACTGGCCGAGACCGGTGTGGATACCCAACACAGCAGCACCAGAAGCCACTTACATCTGTTTAAATAATCAATCACATCACATCTCAGGGGGTGGGGGCGCCAGCACCTCACGATTTCCGTTGGATTGGGCGGGAGAGACGATGCCGGTTCGCTCCATCTCTTCGATTAATCTGGCAGCCCGGTTGTAACCGATCTTCAGACGGCGTTGAACACCCGAAATGGAGGCCCGCCGCGATTCGGTTACGATCTGTACCGCCTCGTCATACAGGGGATCACTATCTTCCGTATCCGCTGCTTCACCAGAGAGACCAGGAATCACCTCGGTTGGTTCCTTAAGAATCTCTTCAATATAGTCCGGCTTACCGCTTTTCTTCAGGTGATTAACCACCCGGTGTACTTCGTTATCATCCACAAAAGCACCGTGCAGACGCTGGGTGAAACTGCCGCCTGGCTGCAAATAGAGCATATCGCCATGCCCCAGCAGATGTTCTGCCCCCATCTGGTCGAGAATGGTGCGGGAGTCAATCCGGGATGAGACCTGGAAAGCGATACGGGTAGGAATATTGGCCTTGATCAGACCGGTAATGACATCCACCGAAGGGCGTTGAGTGGCCAGCAGCAGATGGATGCCGGAGGCCCGGGCCTTCTGGGCCAGACGGGCGATCAGCTCTTCAACCTTTTTCCCCACCACCATCATCATGTCCGCCAGTTCATCGATAATCACCACGATATAGGGCAGGCGCTCCAGATTGGGCACCTCCTGGGCCTCGAACAGCGGGTCCGGTTGGAACAGGGGATCCTTGATCGGCTCGCCACGTTTTTCGGCCTCGTCCACTTTCTTGTTATAACCGGCTATATTTCGAACCCCCAAGGCCGCCATCAAGCGGTAGCGCCGCTCCATCTCCCCCACGCACCAGCGCAGGGCATTGGCTGCCTCCTTCATATCGGTGACCACCGGCGTCAGCAGATGGGGTATCCCTTCATAAACCGACAACTCGAGCATCTTCGGGTCCACCATGATCAGCCGGACCTCTTTGGGGGAGGCCTTGTAGAGCAGACTCAGGATCATGGCGTTGATCGCCACCGATTTACCCGAACCAGTGGTACCGGCAATCAGGGCGTGGGGCATCTTACCCAGGTCCGCCACCGCCGGATTACCGGCAATATCCTTGCCCAGCGCCAGGGTCAGACGGGACTTGGCCGAATCATAGGCCTCCGATTTCAACACCTCGCTCAGGAACACCATCTCCCGATGTTCATTGGGAATCTCCAGACCGATGACACTCTTACCCGGAATCACCTCCACCACCCGCACGCTGATGGTGGAGAGGGCGCGAGCCAGATCCTTGGAGAGATTAGTGATCTTACTGGCCTTGGTGCCGGGGGCCAGCTGAAGTTCAAACAGGGTAATCACCGGTCCCGGATGGACCGCCACCACCTCCACCTCAATACCGAAATCCTTCAGCTTCAGCTCGACCAGTTGGGACATGGCTGCCAGGGCCTCCTTGGAGTAGCCCAGGCCGCTCTTCCTGGCTTCGTCCAGTAGACCGAGAGGCGGCAACCCGCCCTCTTCCGCCGTATCGAACAGTTGGACCTGCTTCTCTTTCTCCACCCGTTCGCTGGTTTTCACTTCCCGAATCACCGGTTCAATCTTCGGCGGAGCGCGCTTCTCAATCCGCTTCTTCTCGGCCTTGAAGGTTTCACTGCGGCGCTTTTTCACCTCTTTCGCCTTGTGCGCTTCCGCCCAGCGCCCCTGGAATGTGGCCAGGTAACGCAAAAACCGCAGTACCAGCCCACCCAGGCCATCCATCACCCGGAACCAGGAGATGCCGGTAAACAGGGTGAAACCCGAGAGCATCAGGGCCAGCAACAGCAGGCTGCCCCCGGCAAAGCTAAAAACACTTACCAACTGTTGGCCAAAAAAGGCCCCCAACATGCCGCCGGAGCCACCCGGCAGAAATGTCGCGATATGGGATAGATGCAGTGCCGCCAGGCTGCTGCCAGCCCCCAGGGTCAGCAGAAAACCGATCCATCGCAGGGCCACCATGGGGATATTCAGACTGTTGTCCGGATTACGCTCCTTCAGGATTAACCAGCCGCTCCAGCCAATCATGATCGGGAACAGGTATCCCCAGAGACCGAACAGATTTAATAACACATCTGCCAGCCAGGCTCCCACCAACCCACCGGCATTCTCGGCAAACTCCCGTGGACCAGCATAGGACCAGCCCGGGTCGTTGGGCGCGTAGGTCACCAGCGAAAGCATCAGGTAGGCCGAAATGGCCACCAACAATACCAGCGCGCCCTCCCTGAGCCGCTGGCCGGCAACGCTTCCCACGTCACTGCGCAACTGTTCTGTTTGACTGGCTTGTGCCACCGTATCCACCAAAATAAAAAATAGATTCTAAATTATATAGTTAGAGTAGCTATCTAGTCTAACTTGATAGCTATTGATCACCTAACACCCGGAGTGGTTTTCGTGAGGGAAGCTTCATCTAGCCTACAAAAAGAGTCTTTACCCTCCATCACGCTTTACGTACCATCGTCACCCATCTTGCCCTTGGGCTTGAAAACCGAGCGCTAGCGGGTGTAATCCGCCTTCAAGACGGAAATACCCATGGTAATCTATTGAGTGCCTGTTCCACCCCCGTCTTGGAAGTGGTTCAGATTGCATGGACATTCGCAGGAGTAATTATACATGAGTGATACCAAGCATTGCCGCCTCCTGATCCTCGGATCGGGACCTGCAGGCTATACCGCGGCCGTGTACGCAGCCAGGGCCAACCTGAACCCGGTCCTGGTTACCGGAATGGAACAGGGTGGGCAACTGACCACCACTACAGAGGTGGATAACTGGCCGGGTGATTTTGCCGGCGTGCAGGGACCGGAACTGATGGATCGCATGCTGAAACATGCCGAACGGTTTGATACCGAGATTATTTTCGACCACATCAAGTCAGCAGACCTGTCAGAGCGTCCATTTCGATTGACCGGGGATCAGGGCAGCTACACCTGTGATGCGCTGATCATTGCTACCGGCGCCTCGGCACAATACCTGGGACTGGAATCGGAAGAGAACTTCAAGGGCCGCGGCGTGTCAGCCTGCGCCACCTGCGACGGTTTCTTCTACAAGAACCAGAAAGTCGCCGTAATCGGTGGCGGTAATACGGCAGTTGAAGAGGCACTCTACCTCTCAAATATCGCCTCCGAAGTGGTTGTAGTGCATCGTCGGGACAAATTCCGCTCCGAGAAAATCCTTTCCGACCAGCTCATCCAGAAGGCCGAAACCGGCAATGTCACCATCAAATGGAACCATGTGCTGGATGAAGTGCTGGGCGACCAGAGCGGCGTCACCGGCATGCGGATCAAGAACGTCCAGGACGGCAGTACCGAGGAGATCGACCTGATGGGAGTCTTCATTGCCATCGGGCACAAGCCCAATACGGACCTGTTTGAAGGACAGTTGGAGATGCAGCACGGCTACATTACGGTCACCGGCGGCGTTGAGGGCAATGCCACCCAAACCAGCATTGAAGGCGTGTTTGCCGCGGGCGATGTAGCTGACCACATCTACCGTCAGGCAATTACCTCTGCCGGTACCGGCTGCATGGCGGCGCTGGATGCAGAGCGTTACCTGGACGCCAAGGAAGCTGAGCAATAGCGAGACCGCGGATACCGGCCGGTAGCAGCCGTCCGGTGTCCGCCATTCATTGATCCCCGGCCTTCAGCTGTAGCACACAGCTATTCAACAACACCTCCTGTGTCCGATCGATTTTCAGATAAGAGACGCCACAGGCGTATCTGGTCTGTTCCCGGTCCAGTCTGTCACTGATCGCCGCGCGGTTGCAGATCTCGGTGACCAGGGTCAACTGTTCGGGCTCACCGCACACCTCGATATCCAACTTCATCACCAGTTGTTCACCCGTTCGGCCCAGCGGCTCGATACTCTCAAGCCTTGCCCCCGTCATACTGAGGTCTTTCACCAACACCGGCTGCCAGGCATTCTCATCGTCCCCGTAACGGACATTTCTTACCAGGGCCGGCAGGTTGGTGGATACCCGTTCGGCATTTCGAATGGCAAGACTCTCGATCTCTTTCGGGTAACTCATGTGGAGATGGGGATAGGGCTTGCTGGAGGAGTGAGTAACTGTCACCACAAAGCCGAGCACTTTACTGCCGTGTAACAGGCGTACAGCGAAGCGCACACCCTCCTGGATCAGTTGCACCTTTTTCCGCACTACCGGTGTAGTCACGATTATCCCCTGCCCCGGCAGGGAACCAATCAACATAACCGTAAACCGGTCATGCTTCTCGGGCGATATCCGCTGGAGCTGGATCATCTTGCCGACATGGAGATTCAGAATATTTTCAGGCATGGTATTTATTTCCAGATACCTATATTGTTTTCATATCGCAGAGATTAACCGAAAAGGCAAGCATTAGCGCCCATGATTTCATTGCTTGATCCGGATAACCCGGAGGAGCCATTCCCTCCGGTTGAACAGGCCGAACGGGAACCTGACGGACTGCTTGCAGTGGGTGGAGACCTCTCCCCTACGCGCCTGCTGAACGCCTACCGGCATGGCATCTTCCCCTGGTACTCGCTCGGCCAACCCATACTCTGGTGGGCACCAGATCCCAGAACCGTTCTGTTTCCAAAGCGCATAAAGGTTTCCAGAAGCCTGGCCAAAACCCTGCGCAATCGTGATTACCGCTTCACCTTCGATAGCGCCTTTGCCGACGTGATCGACGCCTGCGCCACACCACAACCGGGCCGGGAAGAGACCTGGATAACAGCGGAGATGAAACAGGCCTATATCCGGCTACATCAGCTGGGGCACGCCCACTCTGTAGAGATCTGGGAACAGAACCGGCTGGTGGGCGGACTCTACGGCATTGCCATCGGCCGGGTGTTTTATGGTGAATCCATGTTCAGTCGGGTGCGTGACGCGTCAAAGATAGCCCTGGTCCACCTGGCCCGCTATCTGGACGACAAAGAATTCGGATTGATCGATTGCCAGGTCTATTCCGCCCACCTGATTTCCCTGGGAGCGGAAGAGATCCGGCGCCAGCAGTTTTGCGAATATCTGCAACACTTCTGTAATCAAGCGGGATTGACCGGCAGTTGGACCGAGACCCATGATAAATCGTGACAACGGGCAATCGATGACGGTACAACTCTATATATCACCGGAACAGGAGTGCCCCTACCTGGAGGGGAGACAGTCAAGAAGCCTGTTTGTAGACCCGTACCGGACCCACTCGATGTCACTCTATGAAGCGTTGATCGATCAGGGATTTCGACGCAGCGGAGACAGCATCTACCGACCCGACTGCCACGCTTGCAATCAATGTATTCCCATGCGTGTCCCGGTAAACGATTTCCGCCCCCGTCGAATACAGCGTCGGATATGGAACCGCCAGCAGTCGCTCTACCGGGTTATTGAACAACCGGCTGCATTTGACCCGGCCCATTATGAGCTGTTTCAGCGATATATGCAGACACGCCACCCGGATGGCGGAATGGAAGCGACCAGTGCGGAGGGTTACCAACAGTTTATTGCCAGTAGTTGGTCCACCAGTCACAGCTATGCATTTTATCAGGGAGAGAAGCTGATTGCCGTGGCGGTCACTGACATTCTCCGGCAGGGCCTGTCCGCCGTCTATACCTTTTACGATCCGGAACTGGAACGGAACAGCCTGGGGGTTTTCTGCCTGCTCTGGCAAATAGAGATGTGTAAAAAACGCGGTCTACCCTGGCTCTATCTCGGCTACTGGATTCCGGGATGCAGAAAAATGTCCTATAAAAATCAGTATCTTCCTCACGAATTGCTTATCGATGACGCCTGGGTCCGGGTTTCAAAACGTCAATAAAATAAAACCGTGAACCCTTCTCGGCCGCCTGAACTGGCCAAAATAGCCACAAATCACTTGCCTTCAAACCATTTTCAATCATAATTGCGCCCTTATTATGATCGGCAATGTGTTATAATCCGCCGATTAAAACCCAGGTTAAACCAGGAGAACGAATGGCAAAAGAAGACTTTATTGAGATGGACGGTACGGTTATAGAGACCCTCCCCAACACCATGTTCCGTGTTGAGCTGGAAAACGGTCACGTCGTTACAGCCCATATCTCAGGCAAGATGCGTAAACACTATATCCGCATACTCACCGGGGACACCGTCACCGTTCAGCTGACCCCTTACGATTTGAGCAAAGGCCGCATCACCTACCGCGCGCGCTAACCGAAATTGAACGAAACGCTGGGTTAGTGTATGGCACAGCCCTCCATCTCCAGCGTCAGCTCACCATCGACCACCGTCACTTTGATGTGACCGCCATCGGACAACGCGCCAAACAACAGCTCCTCGGCCATTGGCTTCTTGATCTTTTCCTGGATCAGGCGCGCCATCGGGCGGGCGCCCATGCTTGAGTCATAGCCATGGGTTGCGAGCCACTCTTTGGCTGTATCGTCAACGGTCAGGGTTACGTGTTTCTCTTCCAGTTGCCCTTCGAGCTCGAAGATAAACTTGTCCACCACGTTCCCGATCACATCCAGCGGCAACGGCCTGAATTGAACAATCGCGTCGAGCCGATTGCGGAATTCCGGTGAAAATATCTTTTTGATCGATTCCATGCCATCGCTGCTGTGATCCTGGGAGGTGAAGCCAATCGAGGCTCTGGCCATCTCCCCGGCGCCGGCGTTGGTGGTCATCACTATTACCACGTTTCTGAAGTCGGCCTTGCGACCGTTATTGTCGGTCAAGGTGCCATGATCCATCACCTGCAGCAGCAGGTTAAACACATCCGGATGCGCCTTCTCAATCTCATCCAGGAGCAGAACCGAATGGGGGTGTTTGGCGATCTCTTCGGTCAACAAGCCACCCTGGTCATAACCAACATAGCCCGGAGGGGCCCCGATCAGACGGGAGACAGTATGCCTCTCCATGTATTCAGACATATCGAAGCGGATCAATTCGATACCCATGATACGAGCCAGCTGTCGTGTCACCTCGGTCTTACCCACGCCGGTCGGACCGGCGAACAGGAAGGAGCCAACCGGCTTTTGTTCGGTTCCCAGGCCTGAGCGACTCATCCGGATCGCTGATGTCAATGTGGAAATGGCCTCATCCTGGCCATACACCACCATCTTCAGATCACGATCCAGGTTTTTCAACGCCTCCACATCGGAGACGGAGACACTCTTTGGCGGGATACGGGCCATTTTGGCAATGATATTCTCGATATCCTCTACTTCAATCGACTGCTTGCGATTACCCGCATCCTGTAACTGGACACTGGCACCGGCCTCATCAATGACATCAATCGCCTTATCGGGCAGATGCCGATCATTGATATAACGCTCCGCCAGCTCGGCTGCTGTCCGCAGAGCCTCATCGGAGTAACTGATTTGATGATGCTCCTCAAAGCGGCTCTTCAGGCCTTTCAATATGGCGACAGTCTCCTCCACGGAGGGCTCCTCCACATCGATCTTCTGGAAGCGGCGTGCCAGCGCCCGATCCTTCTCGAAAATTCCACGGAACTCCTGATAGGTGGTCGAACCGATACAGCGCAGCTCCCCAGAAGCCAGCACCGGCTTGATCAGGTTTGAAGCATCCATCACACCACCGGATGCCGCTCCGGCACCGATAACCGTGTGAATCTCGTCGATAAACAGGATGGTTTCGGGCTCCTTCTTCAGCTGAGCCAACACCGCCTTGAGTCGCTTCTCAAAGTCACCCCGATACTTGGTGCCGGCCACCAGACTACCCAGATCGAGCGAATAGATCGTGCACCCAGAGAGAACCTCGGGCACCTCCTTATCCACGATCTTCTTGGCCAGCCCTTCTGCTATTGCCGTTTTCCCGACACCGGCCTCACCCACCAACAACGGATTATTTTTCCTGCGGCGACAGAGTATCTGGATAGTGCGCTCGATCTCATGATCCCGACCAATCAGTGGATCGATCTTGCCCAACCGGGCCTGCTCATTGAGATTGGTGGAAAAGTTGTCCATTGGGTTGGTGGATGGCGATTCCACCTCAATTTCATCGCTGCTGCGGCTGATTTCATCCCGCTGCTCCGACTCGCCATGCACCTTGGAAATACCGTGGGAGATGTAGTTAACCACATCCAGACGAGCAATATCCTGTTGATGCAGAAAGAAAACCGCCTGGGACTCCTGTTCACTGAAAATAGCGACCAGCACATTGGCGCCGGTTACTTCATCCCGACCGGAAGACTGGACGTGATAAACGGCGCGTTGCAGTACACGTTGAAAACCGAGGGTTGGTTGCGTCTCATGGTCCGTATCATCCGGCAGCAACGGGGTAGTCTCCTCGATAAACTGATCGATATCGCGCCGCAACACCTCGGTATCCGCACCACACGCCCGCAATACATTAACTGCAGTTGGGTTATCCAACAGAGCCAACAACAGGTGCTCTACCGTCATGTACTCATGATGCCGGTCCCGCGCCTCCATGAAGGCTTGGTTCAGGGTAAATTCGAGCTCTTTACTTAACATGGCAGACCTTGGCTTCCTGGTAACATTAAAGTGACTGGTGTAAGGGGCTATACCCTATTGACTACTGTTCGATCCATCGGTTCGATCGGAGGACGTCAAGCCTCCTCCAGCGCACAAAGTAACGGGTGCTGGTGGCTGCGGGAAAACTCGTTCACCTGGGCTACTTTTGTCTCCGCCACATCCTTAGTGTAGACCCCACAAACACCAACGCCACGTGTATGTACATTCAGCATGATTTGAGTGGCTTTTTCATGATCCATCTTGAAAAACGTTTCCAGCACCAACACCACAAACTCCATGGGTGTGTAGTCGTCGTTCAATAACAGCACCTTATACATGGGCGGCCGCTTGAGCTTCGGCTTGGAAGTCTCTACCGCAAGCCCGCCGTCATCATATGGGTTGGATTTATCCGTCATAGCCTGATTCTAGTAAAAATTAATGTTGGGTAATATTTTCGGAAGCGTGTTAAGTGGAGGGAATCCCTCCCTGCTCCCATGAGTGTCCTACCCCTGATTATCCCCTATTTAACGACAAATTGATCCTTTTCAACTACCCTATTATTTAACGGTAAAATGGCTAATATTTGACCAACCGTTCCGAGTCGCTATACTAATTAGTTTGAGGGGGGTAGAAGTTTATTTTATGATTGGGTTGGGAATCCTACCCGCTTTACATTCGTAATCTGCATAACTCAACGGGCACCATTAATAATAATAGCCCTACAATTTATGCAGTGACAAACTTGGTCTGTACTGGAGTATTGGAGGAGTACGCGTTATGGCAACGGGCACAGTTAAATGGTTCAACAACGCTAAAGGTTATGGGTTTGTCACGCCTGATCAGGGCGAACAGGATATTTTCATCCATTTCTCGGCCATAAGTATGGATGGCTACAAGACACTCAAGGAGGGCCAGAAAGTTCAGTTTGAACTTGAAGAGGGGCCCAAGGGACTACACGCAGCCAATCTGCAGTCTATTTCCGACGCCTGATTCCCAGGCGTACGTCCCGTACTACCCGCCCCCCATCCGGGTGGTGTAGAACGGTTCTGGCGTACAGCGAGTGTGCCAGTTAGCCACCGAATATCATTATTCGGAGACGTCGGGTTACGCGCTGCATCAATCAGCAACCGGAAACTAAAAAAGCCCGTGGCCATCTGGCCACGGGCTTTTTTACATTTCCATGTCTGACTGCCGAATTACATATTGGCAATCATGGCATCGCCAAAGGCCGAACAACTCAGCAGTGTTGAACCTTCCATCAGGCGCTCGAAGTCATAGGTGACCGTCTTTGCCTTGATCGCACCAGACATCCCTTTGACGACCAAATCAGCTGCTTCCACCCACCCCATATGGCGCAGCATCATCTCTGCTGAAAGAATCAACGAACCGGGGTTTACCTTATCCTGGCCGGCATACTTTGGCGCGGTGCCGTGAGTCGCCTCAAACATTGCCACCGTATCGGACAGGTTGGCGCCCGGCGCGATACCGATTCCACCGACCTGTGCCGCCAGCGCGTCTGAAATGTAATCACCATTCAGATTCAGGGTCGCTATCACGTCGTACTCGGCCGGACGCAACAAGATCTGCTGCAGGAAGGCATCGGCAATCGAGTCCTTGACGATAATCTCTTTACCGGTCTTCGGGTTTTTGAAGCTGCACCAGGGTCCCCCATCGATCTCAACTGCACCGAACTCTTCCTTGGCGATCTCGTAACCCCAGTTTTTGAATGCACCCTCGGTATACTTCATGATGTTACCCTTATGTACCAGGGTAACCGAGGCGCGATCGTTATCGATGGCATACTGCAACGCCTTGCGGACCAGGCGCCGGGTTCCATCACGGGAAACCGGCTTGACACCGATACCCGAGCACTCCGGGAAGCGGATCTTGGTGACGCCCATCTCATTCTGTAGGAAATCGATCATTTTCTTGGCTTCAGCGGTGCCCTCTTCCCACTCGATGCCCGCATAGATGTCTTCCGAGTTCTCCCGGAAGATGACCATATCGGTCAGATCGGGACGTTTCAACGGGCTTGGGGTCCCTTCGTAATAACGAACCGGACGCAGACAGACGAAAAGATCCAGCACCTGGCGGAGCGCCACGTTGAGCGATCGCATGCCACCACCAACTGGTGTGGTCAACGGTCCCTTGATGGATACCACGAACTCCCGAATCGCGTCATAGGTCTCTTCGGGCAACCAGGTATCTCCGCCATAAAGATTGTTGGCTTTTTCCCCGGCAAAGATCTCCATCCAGGCAATACTGCGTTCTCCGCCATACGCCTTCTCCACCGAGGCATCGATCACCTTCAACATCACCGGGGTAATATCGACACCGATACCATCTCCCTCTATGTAGGGAATAATTGGGCGATTGGGAACACTGAGGGAGAAATCAGGATTAACGGTAATTTTTTCGCCGTCTGCCGGAACTTTAATCTTATCGTATGCCATGCGTGTTTCCATCGTTGTCTAAAAAAGGTAATTTTAGCACTGGCCCCAGGGTTAGGCGAAATTTTTTTTCCGACCTTATAGGACAATTGTACTATTTATTCAAATATTCACACTGGATAGCCAAGGTACAGCCATCACACTCCGGTCTGACCCGACATGCCACCTTGGCATGCTGTATGATCAGCGCGTGATACTCACCATAAACCGCGTCTGATGGAGCCAGCTCCTTTTCGAAGCGGGCTCTGAGCTGTTCGTAGCTTTCCGCACCGGATACTAGTCCTAATCTGGAAAAGATTCTGCGGGTATAGGCATCGATCACAAAAACCGGTCTGCGGAAAGCGTAGAGCAGGATGTCATCGGCGGTTTCCGGCCCCACCCCCTTCACCGACAGAAACTGTTCCCGCAACTCGGCAGTGGGCATCGCCTCCAGTTGCCGACAACTGACCCTGTCCAGAAAACGGCAAAGATTTTTCAGACGACTTGCCTTGATATTGAAATAGCCTGCAGGTCGCAGCAGTTGGGCCAACTCCCCATCCGGGCAGGCCAGTATTCGTTCGGCGGCAAGCAGATCTGCCTGCTTGAGGTTCCGAATCGCCAACTCCACATTACGCCAGGCGGTGTTCTGGGTCAGTATCGCACCGACCATCACCTCGAACTCTGTGTCTGCCGGCCACCAGTTTTGTGGGCCGTAGCGCTCCAGCAAACGGCAGTAGACTTGGTGGAGCTGGCCCGATGAATTGGCGCCAACGGCACTCATCGCCTGGATGTGGTCTTGTTCCGGGTGGATCGGGGCTTACCTTTCCTGCCTGGCCGGCGTTTTTTCGGAGCCGGCTCCGGCGCAGCTCCCGTGGCCAGCAGCAGCTCCTGCAACTCCTCTGCGGTCAATGGTCTGTGCCGTCCGATAGCCAGACTGCTATCCAGAAACAGCGGTCCAAAGCGGACCCGCTTGAGCCGGTTGACCTTCAGGTCGACCGCCTCCCACAGCCGCCGCACCTCCCGGTTGCGGCCCTCCATGATCACCACATGGAACCAGCGGTTGCGCCCTTCGCCCCCGGATTCGACGATATCCTCAAAGCGGGCGAAACCATCCTCCAGATTCACCCCGTTAACCAACTGCTCCAGCTTTTCGTTAGTGACATCACCATGAACCCGGACCGCATACTCCCGTTCGATCTGCTGGGACGGGTGCATCAGCTTGTTGGCCAGCTCGCCGTCCGTGGTAAAGATCATCAGACCGCTGGTATTGATATCCAGTCGGCCCACCGCAATCCAGCGACTACCCACCAGTTTCGGCAAGCGGGAAAACACCGTGGGACGACCGGCAGGATCATCACGGGTGACCAGTTCACCTTCCGGTTTGTTATAGACGATGACCTGGGTCTCTTGCTTTTTAAGCCGCCAGGCACCCACCTTGGTTCTACCGATGTAGATGGTATCTTCCGGCGTTACCCGATCACCGAGTTGGGCGGTTCTGCCATTGACCGAGACCTCGCCCGCCTCGATCTGTCGTTCGATTTCCCGCCGTGATCCGAAACCGGCGTTCGCCAGCACTTTCTGTAACCGTTCACCTGGCCCGCGCTGTTGCGGTTTATTCTTCATCTTTTTTCCCATCGAGAGCAGCTGATTCGGAACTGCTATCGGTGTCCGATCCGGTCACTGACTCCAGTTCCGCCTCGGGAGCCTCGGCAGCGGCACTTTCCCCATGCAGGGGGATCACCTCCGCCAGCGGGTCATCGGCAGAGTCAGGCCCATCGGCCGGCTCAGCTTCAGCCCCTATCTCCTCGACGTAGTCAGGGTCTTCCCCATCGGCCATGGGGCTGTTTTCGGTCACTTCACTACCCGGTTCTGCCAGTTCCAGCTCCTGGTTAATGGAGTCCAGATCGCGAATCTGCTGCAGGGTCGGCAACTCATCCAGGCTTTTCAGTCCAAAGTAGTTCAGAAACTCCCGGGTGGTGGCGTAGAGCGACGGTTTTCCCGGCACATCACGGGTCCCGACCACCCGCACCCACTCCCGCTCCAGAAGTGTTTTTACAATATTGCTGCTGACACTGACCCCGCGAATCTCTTCGATCTCACCACGGGTTATCGGTTGACGATAGGCGATCAGTGCCAGTGTCTCCAGTAAAGCACGGGAGTAGCGCGGTGCACGCTCTTCCCACAGCCGGGAGACCCAAGGGGCATACTCTTCCCGTACATTGACCCGGAATCCACCGGCCACTTCGGCGATCTCGATCCCGCGACCGCGGTAATCTTCCGCCAGGGCGGCCAGCGCCTCGCGCACATCCTTCTTTTCCGGTCGCTCTTCCTCCAGGAACAGCTCCTGAAGATGGTCAACGGTCAGGGGACCACCCGCCGCCAACAAGGCAGCTTCCACAATCTGTTTCAGTTTATCCATCATCGGCTTGTCGCTCAGTCCAGCCTTCCGTTATCCGGTTCGGCTCCCACTGAATGGTTGTAATTATCGGTTGAACCGGGTCCGGGCCAGTTCTCTGGTCTAATGTTCCGCCTGGGATACGGCTTTGACATGAATCGGACCAAAGCTCTCCGCCTGGATCAGATCAATCAGGGATCCCTTGATCAGTTCCAGCACCGCCAGGAAGGTCACCACCACGCCCAACCGACCCTCTTCGGGATCAAACAGCTGGGTGAATTCGGTAAAGCTCTCCGCATTGATCAGCTCCAGGATACCGGACATCTTTTCCCGTACCGACAGCGGTTCCATCTGAACCTGGTGATGGCTGAACATATCCACCCGGTGCATCACCTCTTTCAGGGCCAGCAGAATCTCCCGCAGATCCACATCCGGCGGCCGCCGCTGGATAATCCGGTCCGGCACATCGGCTGCGGCCTGAAACAGGTCCCGGCCCATACGGGGCAGATTGTCGATATCCTCCGCCGCCTGTTTGTACCGTTCATACTCCTGTAGTCGCCTGATCAGCTCGGCCCGAGGATCACCCTCCTCTTCATCTTCCTCTTCCTGTCGAGGCAACAACATGCGGGACTTGATTTCCGCCAGCATGGCCGCCATTACCAGGTACTCCGCCGCCAACTCCAGACGGATATTCTTCATCAGATCCACATACTCCATGTACTGGGTAGTGATCTCGGCAATGGGTATGTCCAGAATATCCAGGTTCTGTCGCTTGATCAGGTAGAGCAGCAGATCCAGCGGCCCCTCGAAGGCATCAAGAAACACCTCCAACGCATCCGGGGGAATGTAGAGATCCTTCGGTATCGTCGTCCAGGGAGCCCCCTGTACCACAGCAAACGGCATCTCCTCCTGCTCCGGATGGGGATGGTTATGCAGCGGCAGATTGGTTTCCTTGTCTGACATTTAATTCCTGATTGCAGGGTTTTGGCAAGCCATGATAACCCCATTTAAGGGCTGCCAACACAACTATCATTGTCACTTATTACCGGAAATTAGCGGTAGTTCATGGACATGGCGTGGCGTACCTCAACCATGGTGGACTGCGCCATGTCCCGGGCGGCTTCACACCCTTCCGCCAAAATAGAGCGAACCAGGTCGGGCTGGGCCTCGAATGATTTGGCACGCTCCTGGATCGGCTTCAGTTCCTGTAATACCGCATCAATGATCGGCTGTTTGCACTCGACACAACCGATTCCGGCACTCCGGCACCCCTCCTGTACCCAGGTCTTGACACCGTCACTGGAGTAGACCAGGTGGAACTGCCATACCGGACAGCGATCCGGATCACCCGGATCGGTACGACGCACCCGATTGGTATCGGTCGGCATGGTACGCAGGGACTTTTCGACCACTTCCGGGTCATCCCGCAGGGCGATGGTGTTACCGTAGGATTTGGACATCTTCTGTCCGTCCAATCCCGGCATCTTGGAGGCCTTGGTCAGCAGCGGCTGGGGTTCCGGCAGAATGACCCGACCACTCCCTTCCAGGTAACCAAACAGCCGGTCCCGGTCATTAACGGTGATATTCTGTTGGCTGTCCAGCAGTGCCCGGGCCGCATCCAGCGCCGACTGATCGCCCTGCTCCTGGTAGGCCTTGCGATAGCGGTTGTAGAGCTTGGCGCTCTTTTTACCCATCTTCTTGATCGCCTGCTCAGCCATCTCCTCAAACCCGGTCTCCCGGCCATAAATATGGTTGAAGCGACGGGCGACTTCCCGGGTGAACTCCACGTGGGACACCTGATCCTCACCTACCGGCACCAGTCCCGCCTTGTAAATCAGGATATCGGCCGCCTGCAGCAGCGGATAACCGAGAAAACCATAGGTAGCCAGATCCTTCTCTTTCAGCTTCTCCTGCTGATCCTTATAGGTCGGCACCCGCTCGAGCCAGCCGAGTGGGGTAATCATGGAGAGCAGCAGATGCAGCTCGGCATGCTCCGGCACCTGGGACTGGATAAAAATCTTCGCTTCGCCCTGATTCACGCCAACTGCCAGCCAATCAATCACCATCTCCATGACGCTATCGGGAATGGAACTGGGGTCGTCATAGAGCGTCGTCAGGGCATGCCAGTCGGCCACAAAAAAGAAACACTCATATTCGTGCTGGAGTTCAACCCAGTTTTTCAGAACACCGTGATAATGACCCAGATGAAGACGGCCGGTCGGTCGCATGCCGGAAAGAATTCGGGCATGTTGCGCAGGAACAGAGTTCAAGATTTCTACCTCAAGTTGGTGTTTGTATTACAAAAGTATTTTTTAAAAAATTGGTCTGGATGTGGCATCGCACTGAGTTCAGATTAGCAAACTGTTCAATGCAAGCCCACTATCCAGGTGCTGAAATTTTGTACCAGGCCCACACCAGGTTGCACCACGCTGCCCAGTAATCCACTGAACAGGAGCGCCATCACGATAATCAATCCCCAGGGTTCCAGCCGGGCGTACTGCATCGCCAGTCGAGGCGGCAGCAGAGAAGCGACCACCCGCCCCCCATCCAGCGGCAGAATCGGGATCAGATTAAGCACCATCAGAAAGGCGTTAATCAGTATGCCTGCATAACCCATATAGATCATGGGCAGGGCAAACCAGGCATAGCTGTCGCCCAGAATCACTCCCAGGTGGATCATACCGGCCCAGAATATGGCCATGATCAGGTTGGCACCGGGACCCGCTACCGCCACCAGCGCCATATCCCGCCTGGGATGATGCAGATTTCGCCCATCCACCGGCACCGGTTTTGCCCAACCAAACAGAAAGCCGGTCAGGGCAAACATCCCCAGGGGAACCAAGATAGTTCCAACCAGATCGATGTGGCGCAACGGGTTGAGGGTGACACGGCCCAACAGGCTGGCAGTCTGATCCCCCAGTTTTTTTGCCATCCAGCCGTGCGCCGCCTCATGTACGGTGATGGCGAACAGTACCGGCAGAAACAGTACCGCTATTTTCTGAATTGTGGTTAAACCTTCCATCTATTTAGATATACCTGTCTAGTTATCCACGGCTCCCCGCTCAGGTCTCGAACAGGGAGGTATCGCCCTTGCCGGCACGTACCACAAAGGGCGTATCCCCTTCTATATCCACTACCGTACTATCCTCGAAGCCGCAATAACCGCCGTCGATCACCAGGTCCACCTGATGGCTGAGGATATCCCGCATTTCATAGGGATCGGTCAGTGGCATCTCCTCACCCGGCAGTATCAGGGTGGAACTCATTATGGGTTCATCCAGTTCCGCCAACAGCGCCCGGACGATGACATTATCGGGGACCCGGATGCCGATGGTCTTTTTCTTCGGATGCTGCAAACGCCGCGGCACCTGCTTGGTGGCCTTAGAAATAAAGGTATAGGGGCCCGGAGTGAGATTTTTCAACATCCGGTAGTGGTGATTGTCGAGCTTCGCATAATTGGCGATTTCCGACAGATCCCGGCAGACCAGGGTAAAATTGTGCTTGTCATCCAACCGACGGATGGCGCGAATCCGTTCCATGGCCGCCTTGTCGCCGATATGGCAACCCAATGCGTAGCTGGAATCGGTGGGATAAACCACCACGCCGCCCTGGCGAATAATATCCACCGCGCTGCGTATCAGTCGTAACTGTGGATTTTCGGGATGAATCTGAAAAAACTGTGCCATGAGTGATGAATCGAAAAGATAGATAAAAAGATCGGAATAATATCAGGCCAGCGCCTGCGTCTTGGAGATGGACCAGTCGTGCCAGATAGGCACCGCATTGTCCGGAAGCGGCATGAGCCTGCCCAACTGGGCCCAGGGGGTTTCAGGTCCATGATAATCCGAGCCGACCGAGGCGCACAGAGAGAAATCGCGACTGTGTCGCGCCATAGTAAACACTTCATCCCGGCTGTGGCTGCCCGAAACCACTTCCAGCGCCGTACCACCCGCCTCCTGAAACTCGCCAATCAGCCGCCTCAGCCGGGTTCGGGTCATACCGTACCGGGCCGGATGGGCGATCACCGCCTGACCGCCCGCATCCTTGATCCAACCAACCGCCTGGTCCAGTTCAGCCCACTCTCCGGCCACATGTCCCGGTTTGCCCCGGGTCAGAAACTGCTTGAACACTTTACGCATATCGGCGGAGTAGCCCTGTTCGACCAGGAAACGGGCGAAATGGGTTCGGCTGATCAGGTGGCCATTAGAGTATCCCCGGGCCCCTTCATAGGCACCGGGTATGCCGCTTTTAGCCAGTCGTCGACCGATCTCCTCGGCTCGCCAGTCGCGAAACCGGCGCAATCCGGCCAATCCAGCCTGTAGCGCCGGGTTACCGGGATCAAATCCCAGACCCACAATATGCACGACCTGTCCCGCCCAGGTGACAGAAATCTCCACGCCAGTAACCAGGCAAAGCCCGGCGCTTCGGGCGGCCGCGATGGCCTCCGGCAAGCCCTCCGTGGTGTCGTGATCAGTCAACGCCAATACGTCCACCCCCGCCTCGGCCGCGCGGGCCACCAGTTGGACTGGTGTGAGGGTTCCATCCGAGGCTGTGGAGTGACAATGCAGGTCGTAACAGGCGTTCATCCGGGCATTGTACCCCAAAGCCGGGCAGATTGATTCACCGCCCGGCTCTACAGGTCATCCGGCCCGGAGGGAAATGGACAACCTCTCTGCCGGGACTGGGAATATTTGTGCTATCCTGCCAGCATCTATTACTAGAGCCATTGCATAACCATGAAGTTTTTAAGCGACCTGTTTCCCGTCATACTCTTTTTTATTGCCTACAAAATGTATGACTTTTATGTTGCGACAGCGGTCATCATTGTCGCCACCATCGTCCAGGTCGGTTACAACTGGTTTCGTTACCGGAAAGTGGAGAAGATGCACCTGGTGACCCTGCTGCTGGTGCTGCTGTTTGGCGGCCTGACCCTCTATCTGCAGGATCCGCTGTTCCTCAAATGGAAGCCCACGGTGGTCAACTGGCTGTTCGCTATCGTATTTTTTGGCAGTCACTTTATCGGCAACCGGACCCTGGTCGAGAGAATGATGGGCAAGAGCGTGGCACTACCCGTGCCGGTCTGGAGCAGGCTCAACATGGCCTGGACCCTGTTCTTTGTCGCCATGGGAGCCATCAATTTGTACGTGGCGTTCAGTTTTTCTGAAGACACCTGGGTCAATTTCAAACTGTTTGGGATGATGGGGATGACCATCCTGTTTATCATCCTTCAGGCATTCTACCTGGCCAAATACATTAGCGAAGTAGAGCAGAAAACCACCCCGGAGGAGAGTTGAGTGTTATACGCAATTATGGGTACGGATCGCGAAGACAGCCTGGAAGCCCGCCTGCAGGCGCGGCCTGAACACCTGGCGCGGCTCAAACAGTTACAGAGTGAAGGCCGTCTGCTGCTGGCCGGCCCGCACCCGTCAATCGACAGTGAAGATCCCGGGCCTGCCGGTTTCAGCGGCAGCCTGATCATTGCCGAGTTTGCCAGCCTGGAAGAGGCCAAGGCCTGGGCGGACGACGATCCCTACACCCAAACCGGTGTCTTTTCAGAGATCACGGTGAAACCCTTCCTGAAAGTTCTGCCCTGATCGAACATCAGCCCCACAAAACAAACGCCCCCGAAACGGGGGCGTTTGTCTGTTCAGGTACAGTGATGGATTGGCGGCTGGCCAATCCCTACCCCCCGGTCATGGACATGACCCGCACAACCTGGTCGGGATTGGTGTTGAACTCATGTTTTTCCGGTTTGCGCTGGATGGCCGCCAGGATCTCATCCTTGAGCTGCTCATCAGAAAGACCCTGTCTAATAAGCGGTTTTAACTCCAACTTATCCTGTTGCCCCAGGCAGAGATAGAGCGTGCCCTCGGACGACAACCGCACCCGGTTACAATCCTCACAGAAGTGCTGCGACATGGGGGTAATGAAGCCGATCTTGATACGCTTGTCGACAATCTTGAAGTACTTGGCCGGACCGGCCCCCTTCATGCGGGCCGGTTCCAGCTTGAAGCGCTGTTCAAGAATTTCACGGACCTCATCCAACGGCACATAGCGATCCCGAGCCATCTGCCCGGCCGCGCCCACCGGCATGGTTTCAATAAACCGCAGGGTGAAGCGGTTTTCGATACAGAAATCCACCATATCACCCACTTCGTGGAGATTCAGGTCCCGCATCACCACCATATTGATCTTGATGGGATAGAGGTCAACCCGCTTCGCCGCCATCAAGCCGTCGATCACCTTGCTCAGGTCGCCCTGGGTGATGTGGTGAAACACTTCCGGGTTCAGCGAGTCGAGGCTGACGTTGATGCGTCCTACCCCGGTATCCTTGAGCATCCGGGCGTGCTGCGCCAGATGGGAAGCGTTGGTGCTCATGGAGAAGTCCTCCACGTCCGGCAGCGCCGCAATGCCCCGGACCAACGGCTCAATATCCTTGTGGATCAGGGGCTCACCCCCGGTGAGGCGAATTTTGCTGACACCCAGTTCGCTGAATACCCGGATTAACCGGATGAACTCATCCAGTTTCAGCCGATCCTCTACGTCGGTAAATCCTTTAAATCCCTTTGGTATACAGTAGAAACAGCGAAAATCGCAGCGATCCGTGACTGACAGTCGCAGATACTCGATTCTCCGGCCAAAACGATCAATGAGTTCGTTCATGATTATCAACCCAAAAAATTGAGCGGTAATTGTTTCTTGTTCTCGATTAAAACACAATAACCTGCCGTTCCTATTCGGTTGGCCACAGGCCCTTCAAGTTGGACTTTAGTTGATCCAGGCCAACTAATTCCAACTGGCCGTTCATCCCTCCCCGGGAATGTCTTCTGTCGGGTCATATCCTTCCGGCAGCGAGTGGGCAATTCCTTTATGACAATCGATACAGGTGTAGCCTTTCTCGATCGCTTCGTCATGGGAGTCGGCGCTTCGCTCCTCCTGACGACTGAAGTCCATGGAATCAAAGTTGTGACAATTCCGGCACTCCCGGGAGTCGGTCGCCTGCATGGTGTTCCAGACATTCTGCGCCAGTTCCATGCGCTTGGCCTCGAACTTTTCAGGTGTATCGATAGTACCCATCAGCTTGTGATAGAGCTCGTTACTCGCCTTGACCTTGCGCACCACTTTGTGGACCCAGTCTTTTGGCACGTGGCAGTCGGGGCAGGTCGCACGTACACCGGTGCGGTTGCTGAAGTGTATCGTGTCCTGCAACTCCTGATAGACATTCTCTTCCATCTCATGGCAAGAAATACAAAACTGTTCCGTGTTGGTTGCCTCCATGGCGGTATTGAATCCACCCCAGAGGATAATGCCCAGGAAAACACCCGTCACCAACAGTCCCCAAACGCCACGCTTAGTACCCTTAGTCATCTCTACGACCCCACACTGTTCTCTACTATAGTTGCCCGGAACACCCCAACTCCGTCCGTTTGAATCGGGATAACCTCAATATCCGGCATTTATTGTTATTTCGCGCCTTCAAACTGATTGTTAACAATCGGGTCAGCATTCAGCTGAGGTGCATGGCACTGGTTACAGAAATAACGGCGGGAGGAGACTGTATCCAGCACCTTTCCGTCCCGGCTCACATAGTGTGAATCACCTGCCTTGGGTGCCTTTTTCTGTTTATAAGTCTTCTCTGAATGGCATTTCATACAGGTGTTTATTTTCAGATTGATCTTCTCCTTATCGATCTTGTGCGGAATCATTGGTGGCTGGATTTTGTAGCTTCGATCTACACCGCCCTGACTGATCACCTGTTTGCGCATCGGATATTTATCTGCCCCATCAGTCAAATCACTATCGCCTCGCAACGAAGTGACACCGGCAATGGCACTACCGTTAAACATGAGTGTCATCAGGGTAACCATCAGGGTTACGATTACTTTTTTCATGTCAATCTCCATAAAACTTAAAATGATGATATCCAGCTGCCTGACAGCTCAGGTATTGTCTGTATGAACAGCAGCTCCTGTGCAGTCGTCAGCCTGTCTCACGGATGCGTTCTCTATCGTGTTGTAAAAACGGGTACCAAACTGAAATACATCTTTCCCACACACATCAATACAGCGGCCACAATTTGTGCAGTTAGCAGAGAGTATGACCGGCCCTGTTCCTTTATCCACACCTTGCAAGGCGGGTTTAATCACCTGACTCTCCGGACAGATCACGAAGCAATCCATGCAGTCATCACAGCTTTCCCTTCTGGCAGCAACCACCCTGATTACACTGCCAATACCCAGCAGGCCGTAAAATGCACCCACGGGACAGAGTCTTCCGCACCAACCATTCTTGGTTATGAACAGATCAAACAGGAACACTCCCACAATCAGAACCCACGCCATGCCGATACCGAACACGATGCCGCGAAACAGCATCGACACCGGATTGAACAACTCCCACACCAGTGACCCGGTGATCAGCGGCAGGATCAGCGTCAGTAGCAACATCCAGTAGCGTGTCGATCGGGCCAGCGGGGACGCGGACCTGATGCCAAGCTTCCGACGTAACCAGGCAGCCCCATCTGTCACTATGTTTACCGGACAGACCCAGGAGCAGTAGACCCTTCCCCCCACCAGCAGATAGAAAGCGATCACGATGATTGCCCCAACCACGGCGGACAACTCGGGCGACACGCCGGAAAGTACCGACTGCAACAGGACATGAGGGTCTGTCAGCGGTAGGGTATCCAGCGTCACACTGGCCGCCAGGTTCCCTTTGACTATCCACAGGCCGACCAGGGGGCCAACCAGAAACAGACCCAGCACAGACAACTGACTGATCCGCCGGAGAATCAACCACCGGTGGGCCTTAATCCAGCCCTTGCTGGTGATGGCGTCTGCACCCACGACACTTTTTTCAGCCATCATTGATCCTCCAGTCCCTGATTCAGTCGTTTCAGCGGATCTGAAGGAAACGGTTCTGGTTGCTGATCCGCCGGTTCCACAATCAGACCTCGGCCCTGCAGGTCATAACGCACCCCTTCCGGCAGGTTGTATTGATGTTTTACATCCGGCGTTACCAGTGACTGTCCCGCTTTCTCTTTCTCTTCCCAACCGAGTCGATAATGTCCACCGATCTCCCCTTTCGCCAGATGAATCGGGAACACTTTGATAGCCGCCTCTTCCAGAATGCAGGCTTTCTCACAGAGGCCACAGCCGGTACAGGCAGCGGAATGCACCACGGGCAGAAACCGCGCATGTTTACCCGAACGCGTGTTGTGCTCGTACTCCAGTGAGATCGCCTTGCCCCGGATCGGACAAACATTGAAACAGACTTCACAGCGCAGCCCCTGAAAGGCGATACAGGTCTCCTGATCGACCAGTACAGCAAGACCCATGCGGGCATCAGTGATATCAGTCAACCCATGATCCAGTGCATTGGTCGGGCAAGCTGCCACACAGGGGATATCCTCACACATCTCGCAGGGATCCGTCCGGGCGTAAAAGTACGGGGTGCCGGCCGCCACGTCCCCGCCAAGCTGTCCGAGCGAGAGCATGTCATAGGGACAGTCCCGCACGCACAATCCACAGCGGATACAGGCCCCGAGAAACGCCTCCTCCGGAAGCGCACCCGGTGGCCTGATAGCCATCGCCGGTAACGATTCCGCCTGCTTCGCATAAAAGCCGAGCCCCATACCAATCAGACCGACCCCGCAGGCAGTTTTGAGTGTTTGATTCAAAAACTGCCGGCGGTCTATGCCTTTGCTTGTACCCCTACCTGAATCTGACATCTCGTTGCCACTCTGCTATCGATCTGGTAACCACAACTTCAGTTTGATGGTCCGACCGGTTCCTGATGGCCGGACCTTCAAACCGCCGTTACACCTTGACGATCTTCACCGCACACTTCTTGTAGTCGGTCTCCTTGGAGAGCGGGTCCGTCGCATCCAGGGTTAACTTGTTGACCAGTCGGGTGGCATCAAACCAGGGGATAAATACCAGACCCTCCGGCGGGCGGTTCCGTCCCCGGGTCTCCACCCGTGCCACTATTTCTCCGCGACGGGTCTGTAACTTGGCCATCTGGCCATCCCGCAGCCGTCGCTTCTTGGCATCTTTCTTATGCATGAACACCACGGCATCAGGCACCGCACGATGCAGTTCCGGGACCCGCTGGGTCATGGAGCCGGAGTGCCAGTGCTCCAGTACCCGCCCGGTGCACAGCCAGAGATCGAATTCATCATCCGGACTCTCTGCGGCCGGCTCGTAAGGCGCGGTGATAATGTTGGCTCTGCCGTCCGGCTTACCGTAGAACCTGACACCCTCACCCTTCGCAACATGGGGGTCGTAACCTTCACGGAAGCGCCACAGGGTCTCCTTACCGTTCACCACCGGCCAGCGGATTCCGCGCGCTTTGTGATAGTCATCAAACGGGGCCATCTCATGGCCTTTCTTGATAATATTGTCGGCCGAGTTGAACATCCGGTACTCTTCAAAAAGCCCCTTCTGGGGATAGAATCCGAAGTGCGCCATTTCGTCATTTTCGTAGACGTTACCCTGACTATCCCGCACTTCCTGAACCGGGTATTTGTCCACCTGGCCGTTGGCAAATAGCACGTCGAATAGGGTTTTGCCTTTGTACTCTGGCGCCTTGTCCAGTAACTCCGCCGGCCAGACCTCTTCCATCTGGAAACGTTTCGAAAACTCCATCAGTTGCCACAGGTCGGATTTTGCTTCACCCGGCGCTTTTACCTGTTGACGCCAGAACTGGGTGCGTCGCTCCGCGTTACCATAGGCACCCTCTTTTTCAGCCCACATGGCGGTAGGTAGAATCAGGTCCGCCGCCATGGCCGAGACAGTGGGATAGGGATCAGAGACGGTGATGAAGTTGTCCGGGTTACGCCAGCCGGGATAGGACTCTTCATTTAGATTGGCGGCCGCCTGCATATTGTTGGTGCACATCACCCAGAAAGTGTTCAGCTTGCTGTCTTTCAGCATGCGATGCATCAACACAGCGTGATAACCCACCTTGCCGTTCAGTGTGCCTTCAGGGAGTTTCCACACCTGCTCGGAAAACTTGCGATGGGCCGGGTTGGGTACCACCAGATCCGCCGGCAGCCGGTGGCAGAAGGTGCCCACTTCCCGGGCTGTCCCACAGGCCGACGGTTGACCGGTCAGGGAGAACGGGCTGTTACCTGGTTCGGATATCTTGCCCATCAGCAGATGAATGTTATAGACCAGCCCATTGATCCAGACGCCCCGGGTATGCTGATTCATGCCCATGGTCCAGTAGGAGGAGACTTTCTTGTTCGGGTCGGCATAAACCTTTGCCAGCCGCTCCAGGTTTTTTACCGGCACCCCCGAAATCTCCGACGCCTTCTCCACGGTATAAGGCGCAACGGAGGCGGCATACTCTTCAAAACTGATTTTGCTCAGCTTGCCCTTGCCGGCGTTTTTCGCCGCCTTTTCGAGGGGGTGTTCAGGACGCAGCCCATACCCGATATCCGTAGGGGTCTTGGTGAAATTGACATGTTTGTCAATGAACTCCTTGTTGTACGCCTTGTTCTGAATAATGTAATTGGCGATGTAATTGGCGATGGCCAGATCCGACTGTGGATGGAATACCAGGCCATTATCGGCCAATTCGAAACAGCGATGCTCATAGGTGGAGAGCACATGCACTTCGCAACCGGGTTTGGTCAGGCGGGTATCCGTCAGGCGGGACCAGAGTATGGGATGCATCTCAGCCATATTGGCGCCCCAGAGCACGAATACATCGGCGTGCTCCAGATCGTCGTAGCAACCCATCGGTTCATCGATTCCAAATGCGCGAATAAAGGCACCGACGGCAGAGGCCATGCAGTGACGGGCATTGGGATCCAGGTTGTTGGAACGGAGCCCTGCCTTCATCAGCTTGGATGCCGCATACCCTTCCCACACCGTCCATTGCCCTGATCCGAACATACCGACCGAGGAGGTCATCTTGTCCACTGGCTTGCCGGTATTTCGCTCCATGTCCTTTTTCAGAGCGACTTTCCATTTGTCCGCCATCACATCAAAGGCCTCATCCCAGGAGACCGGTTCAAACTTGCCGTCTTTGGCGAACTGTCCGTTCTTCTTACGCAGCAGCGGCTGGGTAAGGCGATCCGCTCCATAGAGGATCTTCGGCAGAAAATAGCCCTTGATACAGTTCAGCCCCTTGTTAACGGGGGCATCCGGATCGCCCTGGCTGGCTACCATTTTTCCATCCCGGGTGCCGACCAGGACAGAGCAACCGGTACCACAGAAGCGGCAGGCTATTTTGTCCCAACGAATACCGTCAGCATCCATGCCATCGGCAGTAGTTGCCCGGGCCGCCTGAATAGCTGGCAGTGTTACCCCCGCTGCCACGGCTGCTGCCGTGGCCGCATTACTCTTTATGAAATCACGCCTGGTTAATTTCACTTCGATACCTCCTCGTCAGCAGATTCTTCCGCGCAATAGTGATAGATCATCACCGTATTGATTACACCGGTTACATCGTTAAATTCGGCCATGGTATCGGCCAATGCATCATCGTTTTCCCCCTCCAGGGTCACGATCAGCTTGCCCTCTTCAACCCCACCATGAATCTCCACTCCCGGGAATCGCTCTAAATCTGTTCGCACGACACCTGCCATTTCAGGCTTGGCATGTACAATGGCGCTGCAAATATTCATTGTCGTGATGTACTCCTTGAGTTACGCGGCCTGGTTGCGCGGCTCGTTAGTTGAACTGAGAGTGACGGCTTGTATCGGGCAGACGGAAAAACAGGCACCGCAACCCGTGCATGAATCGGTAGATAACGATGGTCGGGCCACACCACCCGGTTCCGGCGTGAACCGGATAGCCCGCTCATCACAGACTTCGCCACAGGAGCGGCAGATTACGGCCTGCAGGGAGAGACAACCCGGCTGGATCAATGCCTTGATCTTCCAGGGCAGCTGATCGGATTGAACAGCCTCTACCAGGGCACCGGTTTTACAGGCGGAAACGCAGGCCATGCAGAAATCACAACCACCCCGGGAAAAATCCATGCGGGGAAGCTTGCCGCGCCCGACCACGATGAGCTTGTCCGGACAAGCGGTGATGCAGTGACCACAGCCATCGCATAGATCAATAAAGTCAATTTCGGGAACAGACCAGGGGGGGCGAAACGGCGAACTTCCGCTGTTTGGCAGGCCGCTGAGTAGCTGCGCACGACTGATGTTGTGTCCCATGGATTGACGCCCCGCCACTATTTACACAAATAATGAGTGGTTATTTAGGGGGGCGCTCCCCGGACCATCGTTGATCTAGATCAAATCTGCCCGGTACCGGACTGTACTGTTGATCCATATCAACTAATCCACAGCTTTAATGCGCCGGCCCGGATTGAATAGTGGGGAAATATGCCTTCGATACACTGGCCAGCTGTGCGAGAATGCCCCGCCTGTTTTACCTGAATCTCTGGAACCATGGCCGATTTGAAAACAACCAATCCTGCCCCGTTGCATGATCCGCTGAACGCCCCCATTCCGAATAAGCCGGATGAGCGCCTCCAGTGGGGACGGCTCTATGGCATGGGTGATGCGCTGGCCATTGCCTCGGCGGCCCGTACCTTTCCGGGCACCACCATGGTGGTCGCCGACGATGCCCAGACCGCCGCAAAGCTGGAGGATGGGCTGCGGTTTTTTCTGGCCGGTGAGTCCATCCCGGTTTTCGGCTTTCCCGACTGGGAGACCCTCCCCTACGATGTCTTCTCGCCCCTTCCCGAACTGGTATCCCAACGCCTGCTGACCCTGTACCGACTGGATCGTATGCAGCAGGCGGTGCTGATTCTTCCGGTCAGCACCCTGCTGCAACGCCTGCCACCCAGGCAGTATCTGCAGGCCAACACCCTCATGCTGAAGCCCGGCGATCCGTTATCGCTGCAGGAGATGCGCCGCCAACTGGAACAGTCGGGCTACCAGTACGTCTCTCAGGTGGTGGAACACGGCGAATACACTATCCGCGGCTCCCTGCTGGACATCTTCCCCATGGGGAGTGGACTGCCCTACCGGATAGACCTGTTTGACGAAGAGATCGAAACCATCCGGACCTTCGACCCGGAGACCCAGCGCACCCTGGATCGGGTCGAGGCAATCGAGATGCTCCCGGCGCGGGAGTATCCACTGGACGAAGCCGGCATCACCCATTTCAGACAGGCCTATCGCAACACCTTTGAGGGTGACCCCCAGCGCAGCCTGATCTACCGGGAGGTGTCCAACGGCAATGCCCCGGGTGGTCTGGAGTACTATCTGCCCCTGTTTTTTGAACAGACCGCTAGCCTGTTTGATTTTCTGCCCGGCCAGCTGTTGACCATCCGCAGTACCGAAACCCGCGACTTTGCCGACCAGTTTCTGCAACAGGTCCAGGGGCGCTACGAGCAGCGCCGGCATGACCCGGAACGGCCACTGCTGCCCCCGGATCAGCTCTATCTGGATACCGATCACCTGATGGAAAGGCTGAATCGCGGCATGTCGATCCGGCTGCAGCGCAGCGAAGTGGAGTCCCGCAGCAAGGGTTACAGCGGGATCTGTAATTTCGCCACCCGGGTACCCGAACCAATCAGCCTGCAGCCACGGACCGAGCATCCCGCCGCCGCACTGCAGGCGTTCATCGATCGATCGCCGGGCCGCATCCTGTTTATTGCCGAGAGTGCCGGCCGCCGGGAGATGCTGAAAGAGACCCTGGCTGGCTTTAACATTCGCCCGCGCCAGGTGACCGACTGGCGCTCATTTGTCGAGGATGAGCATCCCCTGATGATGACCGTGGCGCCTCTGGAGCAGGGGCTCTGGCTGGATCAGGCCGGCCTGGTGGTGATCACCGAGAGCCAGCTGCTGGGAGAACGGGTCCGCCAGGACCGGCGCCGAAAAGCCAAACAGCGGGACGCCGATCAGATCGTCCGCAACCTGACCGAACTGCACATCGGTGCACCGGTGGTCCACGAAGACCACGGTGTCGGCCGCTATCTTGGTCTGCAGGTGCTGGAAGTGGGTGGCATGACCACCGAATTCCTGACCCTGGAGTATGCCCGGGGGGACAAACTCTATGTACCGGTCTCGTCGCTGCACCTGATCAGTCGCTATGCCGGCGCCTCGCCGGAGACAGCACCATTGCATCGCCTGGGTGGCGACCAGTGGGAACGGGTAAAACGGAAAGCGGCGGAAAAGGCACGGGATGTGGCGGCAGAACTGCTGGAGATCTACGCCCGCCGGGCCGCCCACAAGGGGCACGCCTTCCCACCTCCGGGGGAAGAGTATGCTGCCTTCGCCGCCTCTTTCGAATTTGAAGAGACGCCTGACCAGCTCCAGGCGATCGAGTCGGTCATAGCCGACATGACTGCCCCGCATCCCATGGATCGGGTGGTCTGCGGCGACGTGGGCTTCGGCAAGACCGAAGTGGCCATGCGCGCTGCCTTCATGGCAGTTCAGGGTGGTCGGCAGGTGGCCGTTCTGGTCCCCACCACCCTGCTGGCCCAGCAGCACTACGATAACTTTTCCGATCGCTTCGCCGACTGGCCGGTTAAAGTGGAGAGTCTGTCCCGTTTCCGCACCGCCAAACAGCAGAAGGCCATCACCGATGGACTGGCAGCGGGCACGGTGGATATCGTGGTGGGTACCCATAAACTGCTCCAGGAGAACATTCAGTACAAAAACCTCGGCCTGGTGGTGATCGACGAGGAGCACCGCTTCGGCGTACGGCATAAGGAGCGACTCAAGGCACTGCGCAGTGAGGTGGATATGCTGACCCTGACTGCCACGCCGATCCCCAGAACCCTGAACATGGCCATGTCCGGGATGCGCGATCTCTCCATCATCGCCACCCCGCCGGCCGCCAGACATCCGATCAAGACCTTTATCAGCCAGTGGAACGACGCCCTGATCGTCGAGGCGTGCCAGCGCGAAATCAAGCGTGGTGGACAGGTCTATTTCCTGCACAATGAAGTGAGCACCATCGAGAACACCGCCAACAAGCTGGAGAAGCTGTTACCCGGCGTGCGGGTTCAGGTGGCCCATGGCCAGATGCGCGAGCGGCAGCTGGAGGAGATCATGCGTGACTTCTACCACCAGCGCTTCAACATCCTGGTCTGTACCACCATTATTGAGAGTGGCATCGATGTCCCGAGTGCCAATACCATGATCATCAACCGGGCTGACAAGCTCGGTCTCGCCCAGCTGCACCAGCTGCGCGGACGGGTTGGACGCTCCCATCACCGGGCCTATACCTACCTGATAACGCCACCGCCCAAGACACTCACCGCTGACGCGAAGAAACGCCTGGAAGCTATTGAATCACTTGAAGATCTGGGTGCCGGATTCACCCTGGCGACCCACGATCTGGAGATCCGTGGTGCAGGAGAGCTGCTGGGGGAAGGCCAGAGTGGCCAGATACACGAAGTCGGGTTCAGTCTTTACAGCGACTTGCTGGAGCGGGCCGTCAAGGCGCTGAAAGCCGGAGAGCACCCCAACCTGGACCGGCCGCTGGACCATGGCGCCGAGATCGATCTGCAACTGCCCGCCCTGCTGCCGGAAGATTATCTGCCGGACGTCCACTCCCGTCTGGTGCTGTACAAACGGATCGCCAGCGCCGCATCCAAAGCGGAATTGCGGGAGCTGCAGGTGGAGATGATCGATCGGTTCGGCCTGTTACCGGAACCAGCCCAGAATCTGTTCGGTATCACCGAGTTGAAACTGAAGGCCAATCCCCTGGGAATTCGCAAGATCGAAGCCGGACCCGCGGGTGGTCGTATTCTGTTTGACGGCCAACCAAAAATCGATCCGGGACAGATCATCCGGCTGATCCAGACCCGTCCGCGGGAGTACAAACTGGATGGCGGCGAGAAACTGCGCTTCTTCAAGGATCTCAGTGACCGTCAGCGCCGCATTGAACTGGTGGGCAATATTCTGGATGAGATAAGCGGTTAAACCGGGGACCGCAGCAAGTATACTCTGCGGTCTGTTGCTGCACCGGCCCCGATGCGTCCTCCGGCCCGAATAGTGATATTACCCCTATACATTTTTTCCTGCGAAAGGGACAATCAACAGCTGTTATCCAAGCAGAGCTTTCGCCAAACAACTTAGTTTTATGAAACTTTTCCGACTCTTTATTACACTCGCCCTGAGCTTATCCGTCCTGACAACCACTGTGCAGGCCGCAGATACGGCCCCCTGGTATGACGTGGAACTGATCCTGTTCAAACAGGGCCCGACCGGCAGTGGTGCCAGCGAAAACTGGCCCGGGGATCCGGGCAGCCCCGACTGGACCGGCGCGGTCACCCTGCAACCCCAGTCAGCGGCAGGCCAATCCTACGCTCTGCTGCCCAGGAGCGCCTGGCGACTGAATGCCCATTACAATACCCTGCGCCGCTCCCGGAACGGTTTCGAGCCGCTGTTTCACCAGGCCTGGCGGCAACAAGTTGCCACCAGCCGGTCTGCCAAGAGCATCTACCTGGGGCCCGACAGAACCCGCAGTGAAGGTACACCGCCCCCGCCGTTTGAAGGCCTGATCAAGATCAGCGTCAGCCGTTATCTGCATGTGGATCTGGACATTTTATTACGGGGCGCAAATGGCAATCACCCTCTGAATACCCCGGATCTCCTCGCCAGCCCATCCAGGGGCAGTATCCGGTTTCAGGCCAAACGGCGCATGCGCAGTGACGAACTGCACTATATCGACCACCCCAAAATGGGTGCCCTGATCATGATCAGCCGCGCCAGGATTCCGCAACCGCCGGCCGCTCAGGAAAGTCCCGCAACGGACAGTGAGCCAGCCAGCGCCGAGTCGGAGCCCCAGGAGCCGGAGAAACCCGCCCCGGCTGCGGCAGCCAACTGATAGCCGGGCGGTCTATCCGGAATGAGTGGATACTTTCTCCCAATCGGCCTGGTAGTGGCCTTTCTGATAGCCTGGTTTCTGCCAGAACCCGGCAGCGCGCTGCAACAGATGGGGATCATACCCTGGATGGTGGTGACCATCTTTCTGGTCAACGGTTATCAGACGGTACTGAGCCAGATGCCCTTATCGGGAAAACTCTGGACCACGGCTATCGTCGCCATCCTGATTAACCTGCTGATCAGTCCGTTTCTGGGTCTGGCGGCCGCCAGCCTGTTGGCGCTCCCGAGTGCGGCGGCGATCGGCTTGATCATCACTGCCACGGTGCCCTCGACCCTCTCCTCCGGCATAGTTCTCACCCAACTGGCGGGGGGCGATGGCATCAAGGCGCTGTTCCTCACCATCCTGCTCAATCTGGTGGGCATCTTTACGATTCCGTTCATACTGCCAGCCGTGCTGGATAATGTGGGCACACTGGACCTGTCACCCTGGCCGTTGCTGAAACAGCTGTTGCTGATCGTACTGCTGCCCTTTGTCATCGGAATGCTGGTCCGGCGGATGCTGCAGTTCTCACCCCGCCACTGGTTGATCCGCTACCTGCCATCCAGCTGCGTCATCACCACGGTCTGGATATCCATCTC
Organism: Sedimenticola thiotaurini; assembly: GCF_001007875.1. NCBI lineage: Bacteria > Pseudomonadati > Pseudomonadota > Gammaproteobacteria > Chromatiales > Sedimenticolaceae > Sedimenticola > Sedimenticola thiotaurini. The sequence continues at coordinate 1,145,652 of NZ_CP011412.1, forward strand.
GGCATCCAGTGAAACGCTCCGGGAGATCAGCCTGCTGCTGATCGTGAACATCACCATCGCTGCCCTGTTGCTGCATGGCGCGTTGATCGCACTCTGCCTGGCATCGCGCCGGCTCTATCATCCGGATCGCGCAGAGTGGCTCGCGCTGCTGTTCACCGCGTCACAAAAAACCCTGCCGGTGGCCATCGGCATACTGGCCGCACTCAATCAACCGATCGGTGTGGCACTGGTGGCCTGTATCCTGTTTCATTTCATGCAACTGCTGGTGGATTCCCTACTGGCTGCCCGCCTGGTTCGCAGTGCAGCTGAACCGGATACCGCTTAATCATGTATTTACCAAATAGGTATAACCCGACAGTGAAGAGCAGCCTGCTCCGGAACTCTGGCAGCAACTCCCTGTCCGACCATAAACGACTCCCACACTCATCTGACTGACTAATCAGCAAGGATATTCGATGAAGCCAATCAAGTTATTTACACTCACTCTGGTTCTGCTTGCCAGCACCTCTTCACTCCAGGCTGCTCCAGATGCACTACTCACTGAAGAGAGCGTCATTGGCACTGTAGGCGGCAAAGAGATCCGCCTGTCGGATATCGAGGATCAGAAGATCAACGAACTGCGGATCGAGCTCCATGGTGCCCTCCAGGAGGCCTTTATCCGCCATGCGGTGACAACGTTGTCAAACAGCTCCGGGGATTACAAGCAGGAAGCGCCTAGCCCGGTCAGCGATGAGCAGGTGGAGAATTTTTACACGCAGAACAACCTGCAGAGCCGGGGCTCCCTGGAAGAGCTGAGCCCGATGATCAAGCAGTACATGGAGGGCATGGCCAAGGCCCAGAGCGATTTCAACATCTACAAACTTGCCACCTCCCGGGGAGACATCACCAGCCGACTGGTAAAGCCCAAGGAGATGCTGCTCAACCTGGCGGTTGAAAGCGGTTTTGTACGGGGTAATCAGCAGGCCAAGGTGATGCTGATGGAGTTTTCCGACTATCAATGCCCCTTCTGCAGACGCGCCCAGGGTACGGTTAATGAACTGATGGAGCAGTATGGAGACCGGGTCGCCTTCGGCTACCGCCACTTCCCGCTCGCTTTCCACACTGAAGCGGACGATGCAGCCTATGCCGTGGAATGCGCACGCGATCAGGATGGGTTTGAAGCCATGCATGAGATCCTTTTCAACGAGACCGATCTCTCCCGACCCAACTTAAAAAAGATAGCCGAAAAGGTCGGTCTGAAGGATCTGGCGCAGTTCAACAGCTGCCTGGATAAGGAGCAGTATGCGGAACGGGTCGCCAACGATATGGCGGCCGCTCAATCGGTTGGCATCTCCGGCACCCCCGGTTTCATCGTCGGCTATTACGATCCGGACAAGGGTATCGTGGAGGGTGAACTGATCTCCGGCGCGCAACCGGCAAACGTCTTCGCCACCGCCCTTGAAAAATACCTGCAGGGACGTTAACAGCGGGGTGTCCGGACAAGCCCTGCCTGTCCGGCCATCAACATAAAAAACAGCCCGGCTATGCCGGGCTGTTCCTGTTATGGCCTGGGGTATTCTGACCGTCGGCTCAGAAGAATCCCAGTGGATTGACATCGTAGCTGACCAGCAGATTCTTGGTCTGCTGATAATGGTCCAGCATCATCTTGTGGTTCTCACGACCGACACCCGACTTCTTGTAACCCCCAAAAGCGGCATGGGCCGGATAGTGATGGTAACAGTTGGTCCAGACACGTCCTGCCTGAATACCGCGGCCCATGCGATAGGCCAGGTTCATATCCCGGGTCCAGACACCGGCACCCAGACCGAACTCGGTATCGTTGGCAATGGCCAGTGCCTCCGCCTCATCCTTAAAGGTGGTGACAGAAACCACGGGGCCAAAGATCTCCTCCTGGAAGACACGCATCTTGTTAGTACCTTTGAGCAGGGTCGGCTGGATATAGTAGCCATCATTCAGTCCATCACCCAGGCTCTCCACATCGCCACCAATCAACACCTGGGCACCCTCTTTCCTGCCGATCTCCATATAGCTGAGAATCTTGTCGAACTGCTCCCGGGAAGCCTGGGCCCCAACCATGGTATCCGTATCCAGCGGATTACCACGTTTGATCTGCTTTGAACGTTCAATCACCCTGGCAATAAAATCTTCATAGATATCTTCCTGTACCAACAATCGGGACGGACAGGTACAGACTTCACCCTGGTTGAAAAACGCCAGCACGGCCCCCTCTACACACTTGCTGACATACTCATCTTCCTGCTGCAGTACATCATTGAAGAAGATATTGGGAGACTTGCCACCCAACTCCACCGTAGAAGGAATGATGTTTTCCGCTGCACATTTGAGTATGTGCGAACCGACCGGTGTGGAACCGGTGAAGGCGATCTTGGCAATGCGGGTACTGGTGGCCAGCGCCTGCCCCGCTTCCCGGCCGTAGCCGTTGACGATATTGAGCACGCCGGCCGGCAGCAAATCTTCAATCAATTCAACAAACTTCAGGATTGACACCGGGGTCTGCTCGGCAGGTTTGAGCACCACACAGTTGCCTGCCGCCAGGGCCGGAGCCAGTTTCCAGGCGGCCATCAACAGCGGGAAGTTCCACGGGATGATCTGCCCCACCACACCCAGCGGCTCATGATAATGGTAGGCAACGGTATGTTGGTCAATCTCCCCGATCGACCCCTCCTGGGCACGGATACAACCGGCAAAATAGCGGAAGTGATCCGCTGCCAGGGGCACGTCTGCAGCCAGTGTCTCACGTACCGCCTTACCGTTGTCCCAGGTTTCCGCCACTGCCAGAAGTTCCAGGTTCTGCTCAATACGGTCGGCGATTTTTAGCAGCAGATTGGAGCGGTGAGTGACCGACATGGTTCCCCAGGCGGCCTTTGCCGCATGGGCGGCGTCCAGCGCCAGATCAATATCTTCTGCAGTGGATTGGGGTATTTCGCAAATTTTCTCACCGGTAACCGGTGTATGATTGTCAAAGTAGTTGCCTTTGACAGGCGCTACCCAAGTCCCACCGATAAAGTTCTCATAACGGGTCTTAAACGAGACAACGGCGCCATCTTGCCCTGGTTGTGCAAATTTCATACATCCTCCTGGGGTATTTTCGAATAGTAATACGGATTATTAAGCTATCCTTGTTTCAGGAAGAAAACTTGCCTGGAATTCCAGATCACTTGACTCTGTGTCCAGTCACGCCGCATGCTAGCGAACCACAAAGGGGCACAAGACCCCTGAATCCGGAGTTGTTTGACTCTCTTTCATTGAACCAGAGCGAGGGGCTGAAAATGCGTTCAGCAGCGTTAAGCAAGCGCAGAAAACCACGACAGTTGGTGGAGAATCGTGTCTGTTTTGCAGGTCCGGAAGCGGAATTGAGTGTCTACGACACCTACTACGCTGCATCCCGGGTGGGGCTGGATGCGGACCAATTGCTCTACTGTGGCATGATCCAGGGGCGCAAGATCATGCATGACCTCCATCATCCCACCGAGCAGCTGTTTCTGCCCCACGAATCCTTTGTCATGGCGCCCGGCGAACATGTGGAAATCGATTTTCCGGACGCCACGACCCAATCTCCGACCACCTGCCTGACTATCGAAATCTCCAAGGAGCGGGTGACCAAAATCTCCGATCGTCTGAGTGATATACATCCTATCGAAGCCGGACCGGAAGCCTGGCAGTTTGACAGCAATATCCTGCACACCCACCACACCACGGCCACGCAACACCTGTTAGCACGACTGGTCTCGTTCTTTACCGAAGACCATCCGGACCGGGATGTGTTAGTGGACCTGGGGGTTTCCGAACTGGTCATCCGCATGCTGCGCCACCAGGAACGGGAGTTTCTGCTGAACTACTGCCGGAATGCGCCGGATTCAAGTGGCCTGACTGCGGCCCTCCATCACCTTGAACAGCATCTGGCAGAACCACTGGATATCGAGCAGCTCTCCCGTATTGCCTGTATGAGCCGCAGTCGGCTGTACGCCGAATTCAAGAGTCAGCTTGACTGCTCTCCCTGTGAGCTACAGCAGCAGCTACGCCTCAAGGAAGCGGCCAGAAGACTCGACCGGGGAGAGACCGTCACACGGGTCTGTTACGACCTGGGATTCACCAACACCAGCCATTTCAGCAGACGCTTCCGCAGTTTCTTTGGCTGTGCTCCAAGGGATTATCAAAAACGCAGAACAGGCAAGGAGAGCAATTAACAGAAAAACGGCTGCCCAAGGGCAGCCGTTTTCAAGTGGGTATCCAAACCTGCAATCCCCATGACAAGCGGTACCGAGCGGCTATCGCCGGATCCGGACTTTTCATGGAGATTTAAAGTGGCGTCCCCTAGGGGGTTCGAACCCCTGTTACCGCCGTGAAAGGGCGGTGTCCTAGGCCTCTAGACGAAGGGGACTTAAACTGTTTCCGTTAGATGAACGATAGATGCTGGATATCGTTTCTGCGGGCGTCCTGCCCTTTATCTGTTTGGTGGAGCCAGGCGGGATCGAACCGCCGACCTCGACACTGCCAGTGTAGCGCTCTCCCAGCTGAGCTATGGCCCCGTAACAAGGCGCGCATGGTAAGGTATCCGGCACCGTTTGTCTAGTTTTCAGTGGCAATTTTCAGGGCTTTTTTGGTCAGCTGACCGATCCCCCCGGCATAACCCGGACAGCAGTTACCGAAACATAAAAAAGCCCGATTGCCGCAGTGGCAATCGGGCTTTCAGATGGCGTCCCCTAGGGGGTTCGAACCCCTGTTACCGCCGTGAAAGGGCGGTGTCCTAGGCCTCTAGACGAAGGGGACCTGGAACATTTCAATAACCCTGACTGAACTCGACTTCAATCAGCAAGGCGTCCTGCCTGATATTGTTTGGTGGAGCCAGGCGGGATCGAACCGCCGACCTCTACACTGCCAGTGTAGCGCTCTCCCAGCTGAGCTATGGCCCCAAACGAGGCGCGAATATTAAGGTAAGCGATGGGCTTTGTCCAGACCATCCGGACAATTTTTTCACTCAGTCATTCTGCCCGGCGATCTTCGCCCAGGTATCCCGCAGGGTAACCGTACGATTGAACACCAGGTGGTCTGGACGACTATCCTTGTCCACACAGAAATAGCCTTCCCGCTCGAACTGGAAGCGGTCGCCCTCCACCGCCTGCCCCAGACTCGGTTCCACTACCGCCTCAACCACCTGCAGGGAGTCAGGGTTGAGGTGCTCCAGGAACGAATCCACCGATTTGTCGCTGTCCGGCGCCGGATGATTAAACAGGCGGTCATAGAGCCGCACCTCGGCCCGCAGCCCATGGCTGGCCGATGCCCATTGAATCACCCCACGCACTTTGCGCCCCACCGGGTTGGCCCCCAGGGTATCGGGATCGTAGCTGCAGCGCAGCTCGACGATCTCACCGGAGTCGTCCTTGATCACCTGGTCACACCTGATCACGTAAGCGTTACGCAGGCGCACTTCACCGCCGCTCACCAGACGCTTGTACTTCTTGCTGGCCTCCTCGCGGAAGTCGGCCCGATCGATATAGAGTTCGCGGGTGAAGGCAAGCTGGCGGCTGCCCATACTCTCATCCTTTGGATGGTTCGGGGCATCCAGCATCTCCACCTGCCCTTCCGGGTAGTTCTCGATCACCACCTTGAGCGGATTCAACACCACCAGGGCACGGCGGGCGTGCTGATCCAGATCCTCCCGGATACAGGCCTCCAGCATACCCATCTCCACCGAGTTGGCGGACTTGGTGACGCCAATACGATCACAGAAGGTGCGGATCGATGCCGGCGTATAACCGCGCCGGCGCAGGCCGGCAATGGTGGGCATACGCGGGTCATCCCAGCCGCTCATGAGCCCCTCGTCCACCAATTGGGTGAGCTTACGTTTGCTCATCACCGTGTACTCCAGATTGAGCCGGGAGAACTCGATCTGTTGCGGATGACAGTCGATGCTGATGTTATCCAGCACCCAGTCATACAGCGGACGATGATCCTCGAACTCCAGGGTACAGAGCGAGTGGGTGATACCCTCCAGAGCATCGGAAATGGGATGGGTAAAGTCGTACATCGGGTAGATGCACCACTCCTCGCCGGTCTGGTGATGGATCACGCCGTGGCGAATCCGGTACAGGGTCGGGTCACGCATGTTCATGTTGGGCGAGGCCATGTCTATCTTGGCCCGCAACACCCGGCTACCGTCGGGAAACTCACCCGCCCGGAAACGCTGAAACAAATCCAGGTTCTCTTCCACCGAGCGGTTACGATAGGGGCTCTCCCGGCCCGGTTCGGTGAGGGTGCCCCGGTACTCCCGGATCTCTTCAGCGCTCAGGTCACAGACGTAGGCCTTGCCCGCCTTGATCAGCTCCACCGCATAGCCGTAGAGCTTTTCAAAATAGTCAGAGGCGTAGTAGAGCCGGTCCTGCCAATCAAAACCGAGCCAACGCACGTCTTCCTGGATCGCCTTGACGTAGTCAACGTTCTCCTTGTTCGGATTGGTATCGTCAAAGCGCAGATTACACAACCCGTTATAGTCCCGGGCCAGTCCGAAATTGAGACAGATCGACTTGGCATGTCCGATATGGAGAAAGCCGTTGGGCTCGGGCGGGAACCGGGTATGCACCCTGCCGCCATGCTTACCGGCCTCCAGGTCACGCTCGATGATCTGTCGAATAAAATGTGTCGGTGCGGTTTTTTCCTGGTTGCTCATAACCTGTAACGCCAAAGAGTTGCTGATATTCTGTTATCCAATTCGCCTCGAATCAGGCGTTCGTTTCCCGCTTGCTGATGTAATCCAGCGCCCGGTCAATCCGACGCAGGCAGGCCGCCTGCCCCACCAGACTGAGGGTCACATCGATACCGGGCGAGGCCGCCCGTCCCACCACCGCCACGCGCAGGGGTTGGGCCACCTTGCCCATTTTTACCTCCAGTTCCGCCGATACATCCATCACCAGCTGGTGCAGTGCCTCCGGGGACCAGTCTGTCTGGACTTCCAAAGCGGTACGCATTCGCTCCAACGGCTCCCGGGCGACCGGGCGCAGGTGTTTTTTGGCCGCGTCGGCGTCAAACTCATCAAAGTCCCGGTAGAAGAAGCTGCTGATCTCGGCCATCTCCACCAACGTGCGGGCCCGCTCCTGCTGCGCCTTGACCACTTCAACCAGATCCGGACCCTGGGACGGGTCAATGCCCAGCTTGCCCATATGGTAGCTCAACAGGTGGGCCAGATGGGCCGGATCGCCAGCCTTGATGTAGTGTTGATTCAGCCAGAGCAACTTCTCTGTGTTGAAGGTGGAAGCGGCCTTGTTGACATCCGCAATATCAAACAGGCGGATCAGCTCATCGACCGAGAATATCTCCTGGTCACCGTGGGACCAACCCAGTCGCACCAGGTAGTTGAGCAGCGCCTCCGGCAGAAAACCGTCTTCCTTGTACTGCATCACGCTGACCGCACCATGGCGCTTGGAGAGCTTGGTGCCATCATCACCCATGATCAGGGCCACGTGGGCGTACCGGGGCACGTCCCAACCCAGGGCCTTGAAAATATTGATCTGGCGCGAGGCGTTACGCTTGTGATCATCGCCCCGGATCACGTGGGTGATCCCCATATCATGGTCATCCACCACCACCGTCAGGTTATAGGTGGGCGAGCCATCAGTGCGGCGGATGATCAGATCATCCAGCTCGGAATTGTGCACCACTACTTTGCCATGTACCTGGTCATCAAAGGCCACCACGCCGGTTTCCGGATTACGGAAGCGCACCACGTGTGGCTCATCGGGACTGACAAACTTATCCCGACAGTGGCCATCATAGCCGCGCATCCCGCCGCTCTTTTCAGCTGCGGCACGCAGACCGTCCAGGCGCTCCTTTGAACAGTTGCAACGGTAGGCGTGGCCACTGGCCAGCAGTTCATCAATCACTTCGTTATAGCGATCAAACCGATGGGTCTGGTAAAACGGCCCCTCTTCGTACTCCAGGCCCAGCCAGGTCATCCCCTCCAGAATGGCGTTGACCGCCGCCTCGGTTGAACGTTCCAGGTCAGTGTCCTCGATGCGTAACACGAAGGCACCGCCATGGTGTCTGGCATAGAGCCAGGAGAAGAGTGCAGTACGGGCACCTCCCACATGGAGGTAACCGGTTGGACTGGGGGCAAAACGGGTACGGATGGTCGTCATAACTCACTACCGGGCAGCCAATATCGGAAAGAGGCGCATTCTAGCAGATGTGTATGGTTCTGCGTATCGAGCATTTGACCTGGGAGAAACAAATCACTAGAATTGCGCACCTCCACTTAGGGGGCGCGTAGCTCAGCGGGAGAGCACTACCTTCACACGGTAGGGGTCCCTGGTTCGATCCCAGGCGCGCCCACCAATTAAAAACAATGGCTTAAGTTATTTTGCTAGAACTACGTGAGCAATAAAAAAGCCCTTGTAAATCCCCTGTAAAACCACTTTCTGAGAATTAAAGCACAAAACCCCCGCCGGACTAGCCAAGCGAGGGCAAGTGCCAGGGCGGCTTTACCGAGGCCTGCAACACCCTGGGCTAATGATTCAGTCGGTATCCTGTTCGTTGGGCGCTTCCTGATCAGGGAAGGTAAAATTGATGGTCGCTGTGTTACATATGAAAGTAGCCCACGGACTGCGTGCCGTGATGGCCGCTAGATGCTCTCTAGCTGCACCCATTAAAATCTGTATAGCTACAGGCTCGACATTATCCAGGTAGCCTTGAAGTAACTCTTCAGACTCATCCGACTGCGGCTGAAATACACCGTAAGCACCAATCTTGTACTGATATGGAGGATTAACACTCGCCTCGTCATCGGTCTCGATAATGAGAGATACACCATGTCGAATCTGGTCGCCCTCTACTTTTTCGATATGATGAGAGACTTTCTGCTTAGTGCCGTGCAGTTCCCCTGCTGGGTCGTGGTTTTGTAGTGCTACTACATGAGTCTCAGGAAAGAAATACTGTTCAATCCGGACATTATGCGGCTTGCTGGTCATAATTTGCCTGCTTAACCCAAATTGAAGTTGCATCTTTTTGTGCTGGAGTCATCCCCATAGACTGTCCATTGGAAATAATCTTGAAAGATTTTATTTCGTGCTCCTTACGGCAACCCGTGATATGTAAATTACAGTCGATAGCATCAAGCAGCTTAGTCATACTGGAAATAGTTAAGTTAGCATCACCGCGTAAAACTTTGGTGACATAAGGTGCACTCTTCCTGGTAAGCCGTGATAAATCAGCTTTGCTTATTCCTTGCTCCATCATCAAGGTATTAATCAAAACAGCAAAATCATTTTTGTTCCGCTCACAAGCATATCCGACATCATTCTCTAAAGAATCATACCAATCTAAAGTCTCACTAATGCTCATTGCTACCCCCGCTGTTTTTCCATGAACTCCAACATACATTTAACTTTTGCATCTAAATAGGCTCTCTGTACTTTGATTGCCTTATTGACATCCTTACGATTCGGTCTTTGGCCGCGCTTGATACCAGCATTGATCAGAACCACCATACCTTCGTCAATGGCGCAAAAAATCCTGACATCTCCTTTAATAAACTGGAAAATATCAGGATCATAATTCGCATGATGAAGTTGCTCCTCTGTAACCCCATCCGGTCTAAGTCTTCCATGCTCCGCATACTTCTTAAAAAGATCCGCAGCACCTTTTACAGATCCCGCATACCGCTTTCCTAGTCCTTTCATATCGTCGAAAACTGGAATGCAATCTTTTCCGGTAGAATCAGTGTCCACGTATGCAGTGACAGTGAAACGCCCCCTTTCGATAATTACTAGCTTCACAATATTAACTTATAAGTTAAGTTCTAAACAATAGAATTTCAAGACAAATTCCCTATTTATTGGTTATCGTCCGATAATACCATTCTATTAGAGCGGATATGGGCATTTTCTGAATTATAAGAATAAATATCCCTCAAGCGAACCGGGCGGGGTGGGGTAATCCCCCCATTTTTAATGACGCTCAAAAGTAGAGGTCATGCAACCTGGGTTAACTTCTGAATCGGGGTTATTTCACCAAGTGCCATATTAGGCCGTTCGTTATTGTAGCTCCAGAGCCATTTCGTTGCCGTATCCTGGGCGTGAGCAATGGACTCAAACAGATGCTGATCTAACCACTCATGCCTGACCGTCCGATTGAATCGTTCCACATAGGCATTCTGTTGTGGCTTGCCTGGCTGAATATACTGGAGCTGGGTACGCTGCTTGTCGGCCCATTCCACCAGTCGACCGCTCAGATATTCTGGACCATTGTCGCACCGGATCGCCTTGGGCTTTCCTCGCCATTCGATAATCTGCTCCAGGCTCCGGATGACTCGCAGCGCCGGGAGTGACAAATCCACTTCAATACCCAGCCCCTCCCGGTTGTAGTCATCGATCACATTGAAGGTGCGGAAGCTACGCCCATCTCTCAATTTGTCATGCATGAAGTCCATTGACCACATATCATTGATCTGGCGTGGCACGGCCAGTTCATCCGGCCTATCCCGCCTCAAGCGCCGTTTTGGCTTGATTCGCAGGTTGAGTTCCAACTCCCGGTAGACCCTGTACACACGCTTCTGATTGTAGCCATAGCCCTTCACATTGCGCAGATACAGAAAACAGAACCCGAAGCCCCAGGTCCGGTGAGTGGTCGTCAATCTCAGCAGCCAGTCCGCTATATGGGAATTTTCACCCGAAAGCTTGGCCTGGTATCGATAGCAGGTTTCACTGATACCGAACAGGCGGCAGGCCATACGGATCGAAATCTGTCGCTGTTCAACCGCTTGCCTGGCCATCTCCCTGCTTCGAGATGGCCTTACTACTTTTTTTCAAGCGCTTCCTGGATGATCTCTGCCTTCAGCCGCTCTTCAGCGTATATCTTCTTCAGGCGACGGTTCTCTTCTTCCAGTTCTTTCATGCGCTTCATCATCGAGACATCCATGCCCCCGTATTTGGAGCGCCAATTATAGAAGGTGGCGTCGCTCATCCCGTGTTTTCGGCAGAGTTCGGCTACCGGTATGCCGTTCTCCGCCTCTTTGAGGATACTGATGATTTGGGGCTCATTACAGCGGGATTTCTTCACGTAGATTCTCCTTCAATCTCTATATTGGAAAATTCTACTTATAAACGCCACTATTTTTCGGGGGGATTACCTTTCTGCATGGCAGTGGCCCTGATTTCAGAGTTTGTAAATCCTAGCCCTTTATAGCTGTCGATTCCACTTATTAGTGAATTCAATAAAATCAGAAGGTTATGACGCAAAGCATTGACTGAAAATGGCTTTTTTTCGCCTTCACACGGTAGGGGTCCCTGGTTCGATCCCAGGCGCGCCCACCATTTCAAACCGCACAGAACAGGCAGATCATCAGATATCCGGTGATGCCTCTCCCCTGTCCGGTACCGACCGTCCGGTCAAACCACGCCCGATACTCCAGAGCAGGGTCAGGATAAACAGCGCCAGGGTCAGGGCATTCAGGACAGCGCCCTGGATCAGGAAACCGGCATTGCCGCCGAGCCCACCGGCGATACGCAACAGTAGCGAGAGTTGCAGGAGAAGCATGGGGAAGTAGAACGCCGGCGAATAGGGAATCTTCAGCCGGGTCACTGCGGGGAAAATAATCAGGGCGTGACCGATGACCATGGAGAAGACAAAGCCGAGAAAAATCCCATGCAGGGCGGCGTCCCGACTGATACCACCCCATCCTACCCCCATCCCCAGAAAAAGGAGTGCTGCCAGCAACAACCAGCCGTAACCCGCCAGCATGCAGACCGCGGTAAAACGGGTCAGGCCTTTCTGGCGTACGGTCCGCCGGGCAATATCGAACAGCAGCAGCCAACCCCCGATACCCACCAACCCGACGGCAAACAGGATCAAACCGAACGAGGGATAAAGCCCCTCGATGGCGGCACCAGCCAACGGGATCAGCGATAACAGGGCAAGCGCTACGCGTTTGCGCGGATCCCGGATCACCAGACGACTCAACTCCAGCCGTTCGCCGGCAATGGTCAGGACCAGAAAGGCGATCCACCAGTAGAGCACCTGGTTTACCGACTGACCGTTCAGTAGCAGTAGATTTCCGATAAACAGCCCGGCAACTCCACCCAGCAGAATCCAGTTGTGCACCGCCTGTTGGATATAGAGCACCTTGGCCGAAGCGATAAGAAACAGCAGACTACCGACCGTCAGTAGGCTCAGACCGGTAACCGGAGCGACACCCAACAGCAGCACAACGCCCCCAGAGCCGGTGAACAACGGGGCAGCATAGGCCCAGCGCTGACCAATCGCCACCGCCCGCTCCAACCCGATCACGGTACCGAAAAAGGCTGGAATCATCAGTACACCGTGCAGAGCTACCTGCTGCAGAGCGATATGGGGAACCGCCACCCCCAATCTGCCCAGACCGGCCAGCACACCGATGAGCAGAGACAACATACCCAGCACCAGGATGGGATAGCGGTACACCGGCTTAAGATCGCGCCACATCTTCATTACCTTGCATACAGTGGATTACTGTTAATCAGAGGACCTGTCCCCTGCTGCCGGATCACTGCCAGCCCAATAGCTGCTTGGCCTCATCTGACATCATCTCCGGGCTCCAGGGCGGCTCCCAGGCCAGGCTGACCGCTACCGGTATCTGCGACCCCACTGCATCCGCCAGTACCTGCCGGCACTCATCCGCGAGGTGGGCACCCATCGGGCAGGCGGGCGATGTCAGGGTCATAGTCACCTCAATCCGCTCACTCTGGACAAGCACGTCATAAATCAGGCCCATGTCGACCACATTGACGCCCACTTCCGGATCAACAATCTCCCGCAGCAGGTTATAGACTCCCTCGGACGTAATGGCCTGATCGACAGCGTTATCTTTCATTCCAGACAACCTATAAGCTATATATTATTTGCATGTTTAATCTAGCATGCCGATTTGAGAGAATCAACATTTCAAATACATATTAACAACCAGCTTTCATGCGTCTGACAACCTTTACCGATTACACCATCAGGGTACTCATCTATCTCGCCCAGAACCGGGAAAAACTGACCACCGTGGGGGAACTGGCCAACAGCTACAGGGTTTCTCGCAACCACTTGACCAAAGTGGTCCACTACCTGGGACAACAGGGCTATATCGAAACTCTCCGGGGCAAGGGTGGCGGCATACAGCTGGCGTTGAGCCCGAATGCCATCAATATAGGTAAGCTGATCAGACAGACGGAGCGGAACAGTGTGCTGGTGGAGTGCTTCAAGAGCGAAAATTGCGGTTGCAAAATACGGCCCGTCTGCCGCCTGACAGGCGTGTTGGCGGAAGCCCAGGAAGCCTTTTACCAGGTACTGGAGGCGTACACCCTGGCTGATCTGGCAATCGACGCACCCGCCTTTGATCACCTGCTCTCCGACCAGGGGTGAATGATCTTCCGTACCCAGCATCGCAGACCGATTCCGTTGCCGCACCATCTGTTATAATTGCCGCCCCGAATCCAGTAGTGGAGCATTGTCGTGCCGAAAGCGTGTGATTTAAAACGAGGCGTCATTGTGGAGATCAACGGCGCACCCCATGTGGTGAAACAGGTTGAAACCAAAAGCCCCTCATCCCGGGGCGCCGCCACCCTGTACAAGGTCCGTTTCACCAACCTGCAGACCCGGCAGAAACTGGACGAGTCCTACAAGGGCGACGATCTGCTGCAGGGTATCGACTGCCTGCGTCCTCAGGTGCAGTACTCCTACCTGGACGGCGACCAGTATGTCTTCATGGATATGGAGGATTACAGCCAGTACGCCATCAACCGGGAGGATATCGAGGACCAGGTCGGTTACCTGACCGAAGGGCTGGAAGGGATCACTGCTCTGCTGGTGGACGGCAAACTGCTGGGAATTGAGCTACCCCAGTCGGTCTCCCTCACTATTACCGATACCGCGCCCGGCATCAAAGGTGCCACCGCAACCGGACGCACAAAACCGGCCACCCTGACCACCGGACTGGAGATCCAGGTACCTGAATACCTGGAGCCCGGCGAGACCATCAAGATCAATACCGGTACCGGGAAGTTCATCTCCCGCGCCTGAGGCTTTGATCCGGCTTACTCCTCGATCAACTGCCCGTCCGGGGTGACAACGGGTAGTCCGAACACCTGCCATAACTGCATGCCACCGCGATAGTAGAGCAGCTTTCCGGCCGGATAACCGATACTCAGCAGGCCCTTGATGGCGGTCGGTGATTGACCGCACCAGGGGCCATTACACCAAAGTACCACCTGCTTTGCTTGGGAAAAATCCCAACCCTCATCCTGTTCCGTGACACCCAGCTGGCTCAGGGATTCACTCAGAGTAATATCATCCGCGCCCTGCGCCGGATTCAGTCTGGTAAACGGGATATTCACCGATCCGGGTATGGTGCCGCGGGCATGCCAGTCCGCTGTTCTGGCATCGATCAGGATGCCGCTGCCGTCCGCCAGTTGTCGACGCATAAAGTCGACAAGTTCAACTTCACCAATGGTGGTGACGCCCTCCGCCACCTGCATCGGCTGGGCACAGAATGGTGGACAGGGCCGCGCAGTCAGGGAAAAGTCGGGCGCAATGGTCGATGTATGATCCTGCCGGCGCATGATCGTGATCTGCCGCGGCCCGTGGGTCACCTGGAACTGGCCCAGGTCTCGGGTGATATTGACCTCCAGGGCGTTGGCTGCGGTGATGTTCATCAGCACCACCGTCAGCATTATCCATGCAGTTCTCACTTTCCACCTCTCCTCATTAGCGCCAACACAGGACAGGTGTTATTTACTGTATAGCCACTCTGCCCGCTTTAATTTTCCATCCAAATCCCCCACCAGCCATCATCATTCCCCGGCTGCGGGCGACTCAAACTTCTTATGCTTCGGTTTTTTACTGCGCTTTTTGGCCTTTTTAGGCTTCTCCGGCTGCGCCTTTACGCCAACCTGGCGTGCTTTCAAGGGCTTTAGTCGCAACGGCTGATTACAGACATAGACGCGTTGCAGATGCTTGTAGACATCACCCGGCATTCCCTCGGGAAGATCCACCAGGGTATGATCCTCTTCGATCCGGACCTGCCCGATATAGGCGCCCTCCAGACCTGCTTCATTGGCCAGTGCCCCCACCACTTCACGGGGTGTCACACCGTGTTTTGAACCCACCTGCAGTCGATAGGTCTCCATCGGGACATCACTTTTGCCAGACCTCCGCTCGCCCTTGGGCTTACGCTTGCCCTTATCCGCCGGACCCTCAGGCCGGTAGGCCGCCGGCTCTTTCCGACCTCGGGCCTTGCTGCGACGGGCAGCGGTATCCACCACGTCCTTGACGATAAACGGCCGCTCCTTCTGTCCAAGGTAGGTGAGTGCGGCTGCGATGTCCAGCTCACTCATCTCCTGCTCCCGGGTCATACGCTGGACCAGCCCGTAATAGTAATCGAGATCCTGCTGGGCCAGGGTTTCCCGGAGAAGGGTAGTAAAACGGTCGATCCGATGTTCGCTTAGATCATTGGCGGAAGGCAGTTCCATGACCGGAATCTGTTGCCGGATAGAGCGCTCGATGGCCTTCAGCAGGCGGCTCTCCCGGGGTTGTACAAACAGCAGCGCCTTGCCCTTACGCCCTGCCCGGCCGGTCCGCCCGATGCGATGTACATAAGACTCCGGGTCATTCGGGATGTCGTAATTGACCACGTGGCTGATGCGCTCCACATCCAGACCCCGGGCGGCCACATCGGTAGCCACCACAATATCCAGCTTGCCCCGCTTGAGTCGGTCGATAGTGCGTTCCCGCATCGCCTGGTTCATATCCCCATTCAACGCTTCGGCGGCAAAACCGTGTGCCTCCAGTTTGTCCGCCACCTCCACCGTGGCCAGTTTGGT
Organism: Sedimenticola thiotaurini; assembly: GCF_001007875.1. Lineage (NCBI taxonomy): Bacteria > Pseudomonadati > Pseudomonadota > Gammaproteobacteria > Chromatiales > Sedimenticolaceae > Sedimenticola > Sedimenticola thiotaurini. Next base: position 1,161,503 of record NZ_CP011412.1, read on the forward strand.
GCGCACGAACACAATCATGCCATCGAACTCTTCCACCTCAAGGATGCGGGTCATGGCGTCCATCTTGAGATCCCGGCTGACCACGTAGTGCACCTGGTCAATCGCCGTCACCGCCTCGCTTTTCGACTTGATCTTGATCTCAACCGGATTGCGCAGGTATTTCTTCGCCACCTTGCGGATGGAGTCGGGCATGGTGGCGGAAAACAGCGCCACCTGGCGCTGTTCTGGGGCCTGTTCGAAGATCCATTCGATCTCGTCGATAAAGCCCATCTTGAGCATCTCATCGGCCTCATCCAGCACCAGGCTTTTTATATTTCCCAGCTTCAGAGTGCCCCGTTTGAGATGGTCGATGACCCTTCCTGGCGTGCCTACGATCACCTGGGCACCACGTTGCAACTGCCGTAGCTGGAGACTCATACCCTGACCGCCGTATACCGGCAGGACATGGAAACCCTTCAGATGTTTGGCATAACTTTGGCATGCCTCAGCCACTTGCAGCGCCAACTCCCGGGTCGGGGTGATAACCAGTACCTGGGGATCCCGTGAATTGAGTGTAATGTTGCTCAGCAATGGCAGGGCGAAGGCGGCGGTTTTACCTGTACCGGTCTGGGCCTGACCAAGCAGGTCGCGGTTGGCCAGCAGTTCGGGGATACAGGCCGCCTGGATGGGGGTCGGGATTTCGTAACCCTGATCCTGAATAGCCTGGAGTACGGCCGGCGACAAACCAAATGTGTCGAAACCGGCGGGAGCGGGAGCGGAGTCCATAATGATAACCTCTGGGGGGATGGTGCAAAATCCACCGAAGGAGTTCATCAATGGAGTTGTACAGGAGTAAACCGATTAATCATACAGACTTAGCCAGAAGATGTGTACCATTTTCCCATTTAATATGACAATACAGGGTTTTTCCGCTGCAACTAAAACGGGGCCAAGCTGGCCCCGTCGTCCTCTTTTCAGCACCGGCTGCTCTGGTCAGACGTCAAACGGATGACGTACCACGATGGTCTCTTTGCGGTCCGGCCCGGTAGAGATCACATCCACCGGCACGCCGGTCAGTTCTTCAATCTTCTCCAGATAGCGGCGGGCGTTCTCCGGCAGACCATCAACACTCTCCGCACCGATTGTTGATTCGCTCCAGCCCGGCATCTCCATATAGATCGGCTCGCACTTTTCGAAACCGTCTGCACCGGCCGGGGGGACTGTCACTTCGCTGCCATTGTGCTTGTAAGCGACGCAGATCTTCAGGGTTTCCAAGCCATCCAGCACATCCAGCTTGGTAATACAGATACCGGTGACGCTGTTGATTTCCAACGATCTTTTCAGGCTCACCGCATCCAGCCATCCGCAGCGCCGCTTGCGCCCGGTGGTGGCACCAAACTCGTGCCCTTTCTCGCCCAGGTGGTTACCCATGTCGTCAAACAGTTCGGTCGGGAACGGTCCCGCACCCACCCGGGTGGTGTAAGCCTTGACAATACCCAGCACATAATCGATGTGACAGGGTCCCACACCACTGCCGCAGGCAGCACCACCAGCGGTGGTGTTGGATGAGGTCACATAGGGATAGGTTCCATGATCGATGTCCAGCAGTGCGCCCTGGGCGCCCTCGAACATGACGTTGCGACCTTCGGCACGCATTCTGTGCAGGGTACCAGTCACATCTTCCACCATAGGGGTGAGGAGTTCGGCCTTGGCCAGTGACTCATCCAGCACCTGCTGGTAATCCACCGCATCGGCCTTGAAATAGTTGACCAGGGTGAAGTTATGGTACTCCATCACTTCCCGTAACCGCTCCTTGAACAGCGCTTCGTCGCACAGCTCACCAAAGCGGATGCCCCGTCGGGCGACCTTGTCTTCATAAGCGGGACCAATACCGCGGCCGGTGGTACCGATGGCTTTCTTGCCACGGGCTGTCTCCCGGGCCTGGTCAAGGGCGATATGGTAAGGCAGGATCAGGGGACAGGATTCACTGATTCCCAGCCGCTCGAATACGGGCACCCCATTCTGTTTCAGTACCTCCATCTCCTCCAGCAGCGCACTGGGTGAAAGTACGACACCATTTCCGATCAGACAGCGGACGTTTGCCCGCAAAATCCCGGAAGGAATCAGGTGTAAAACGGTTTTCTTTCCGTCTATTACCAAGGTGTGACCGGCATTGTGACCACCCTGGAACCTGACTACTGCCTCGGCCCGGTCGGTCAGCAGATCGACGATTTTTCCCTTGCCTTCGTCACCCCATTGGGTGCCGATTACCACTACATTTTTACCCATGTTCGTACTCTTTAATACGTGATTTCACGAGTTTGCCAGAGGCTTCAGAGCGCCTGAACAACCCAGTTATCACCCTGTTTTACCAGGGCCTCCCCACAACTCATCGCACTGGCGTCACCTCTTTGACCGGGTAACGCCATCACTACCCGACGCCCTTCGGCGCGCAGCTCATCCACCCGTTGCCGCAAAGCCGGGTCATTGTCTGCCGGGGCAAAAATTCCAGTCGCGTCGTTCAGGTTGGCCGCACTACCAAGACGCAACAGCATCTTCAGATCGGCACTGAAACCGCACGCAGGTCGCGCCCGCCCAAACAGCAGGCCGATATCATCATAACGCCCGCCACGGGCGATCTCCTGACCGAGCTCTGGCACAAAGGCCGCAAATACAACCCCGGTATGATAGTGGTAACCGCGCAGTTCGGCCAGATCAAAATGCACCGGCACTTCCGGACACTGCTCTGCCAGCAGTGCCGCCAGCCGCTCCAGTTGCGCCAGGGCCGCCAGCACCGAAGCGCCAGCACCATCCAGCGATTGTCGGGCACGCTTCAGTGCATCATCCCCGCTGAGACTGGCCAGCGAAGCCAACCGACTGCGGGCGGCCTGATCAATACTGCAGGCGTCTAACAGGGCCTCGATCTCCGGAACTGCCTTGCGCTGTAAGGCATCGAACAGCGCCAACTCCTGCTGTTTGTCCAGGCCGCTTTCTTCGGCCAGCGCACGAAAGATGCCCACGTGCCCCAGATCGAGGTAGACATTACCGATGCCGGCACGCTCCAGCGTCTTCAGCATCAGGCTGAGTATCTCCTGGTCGCTCTCTTCCCCTGAATGACCGTACAGTTCCGCCCCAATCTGCACCGGGCAGCGTGAACCGGCGAAATCATCATTGCGTGTATTGAGCACTGTTCCCGCGTAACAGAGCCGGGTCGGCTCTTCACGCCGTAACTGGTGGGCGTCGATACGGGCGGCCTGGGGGGTTATATCAGCCCGGATACCGAGGGTTCTTCCGGTGATCTGATCGGTCAGCTTGAAGGTGCGCAGATCCAGATCACCACCGGTACCGGTCAGCAGAGATTCCAGGTATTCAATCAGGGGTGGCTGTACCAGGTCATATCCCCAACTGTGGAACAGGTCCAGAAGGTCCCGACGTACCCTCTCCAGTTGAAGCGCCTGGGGAGGAAGGAGTTCATCAATCCCCTCCGGCAACAACCAATGCGCATTGTTCATCGTTTTCTCAATCTAATTTACAAGGTAGAGTGCCAGCACACCTAGGACCATGCTGATCAATCCACTGATTCGCAGGGATTTATCATCCATCTTAACAATAGCCAGCACCATCTGTTTGGTAGTGCCCGGACTTAAAAAGGGAATTATACCTTCAATCACCATCACCAGCGCTAAGGCAACCCATAAGTCATGCCACATATCAGAGTCCGGTCATGCTCTCGACTTCCCTGTGCTTCGCTGTATAAGTCCATGCCTGGACAAAAATAAGGCCGGGCTGATAACCCGGCCAGCACATTCTGGTTTTATGGACAGCGGCGCCGATTCTGCCAAACCGGGCCGGAATTGTCCATTTCTCCGCCTCCCGCCCCCACTGGGGCGGGAAGTGTCCGCTTTAGGGGGTACCTTCTGCGTTCTTGAAGTAGCGGAAGAATTCGGAGTCGGGATCCAACACCATCATATTCCCGCTGCTGTTGAACGTTTTACCGTAGGCATTAAGGCTACGATAGAAGGCGTAAAACTCTTTGTTTTGCTGGAATGCATTGGCGTAGATCTCAGCTGACAGCGCATCGCCCTCGCCTCGGGTCTCCTCGGAGAGTTTGTAGGCATTGGCCATAATCACCACCCGCTGTGCATCGGCGTTGGCCCGAATCGTTTCAGCCGCCTCGGCACCCTGAGCACGCAGTTCAGCGGCAACCCGCTCACGTTCAGCACGCATACGGTCATAGACAGACTGACTCACCTCCATCGGCAGGTCGATCTGCTTCACTCGCACGTCAAGCACCTCTATACCCAGTTCAGCTGCTTTTTCGTCAGCATCCTTGGTCAGCAAGGCCATGATTTCCGCCCGCTCTCCGGAGATTACTTCCTGAATTGTGCGTTTACCGAACTCGTCACGCAGACTGGTATTGATCCGTTCCGACAGCAACCGGGTTGCATTGGCCACATTGTCGCCGGTAGAACGGAAATACTGGGCTGCATTGGTAATACGCCACTTGGCGTATGAGTTGACGATCACGTCTTTCTTTTCAATGGTCAGGAAACGCTCGGGATTCGAGTCCATGGTCTGGATACGGCCATCGAACTTCCGCACATTCTGGATAAGTGGAATCTTGAAATGCAGACCGGGTTCGTAGTCGGAATCGACTATCTTACCGAACTGCAGCTTGATAGCCATCTCCCACTGGTTCACCACAAACAGGGATGAGAGTAACAATCCGGCCAGCAGGATTACACCTACGAAAAAAATACTAATCTTTCCGTTATTCATTAACGTACCCTCCTGCTGCGGGTATCTTCACGCAGCAAGTCCTGCACCGGCTCGGTTACTTTTGTCTGAGAATTGGTGCTGCCACGCATAATCGATTCGGGCTTCGCCTCGATCAACTTGTCCAGGGGCAGATACATCAGGCTGTTGCCGGATTTCACGTCCATTATCACCTTGTTGGTATTGCCCATCACCTGCTCGAGCGTCTCCAGATAGAGTCGCTGACGGGTGACAACAGGCGCCTTTTCATACTCTTTCATGACCGCCAGAAAACGTGAGGATTCACCTTCAGCTTCTGCGATAACCTGCTCTTTATAAGCCTTGGCGGCAGCAATCACGCGCGCCGCCGCACCCCGCGCTCTGGGTACAACATCATTGGCATAGGCTTCCGCCTGGTTTTCCTGCCTGGCTTTGTCCTCACGGGCCTTGATGGCATCATCAAAGGCGCTCTTGACAGCCTCGGGCGGCTTAGCCGGCTGGGTGTTCACACTGGTCACTTCCAGACCAGTCTTATAGAAGCTGATCAGCTCCTGTATACGCAGTTTGATATCGTTGGCAATCGAACTACGCCCTTCGGTCAGGATAAAATCAAGATTGCTCTTACCGATCGTTTCCCGCAGGGCTGTCTCGGTTACATCCCGGATCGTCTTGTCAGGATCGCGGTCCTGGAACAGGTAATCAACCGGGTCCTGTACCCGGAACTGGACGGTCAACTCGATATCAACAATATTCTCATCCTTGGTCAGCATGGTTTCCTTGGATGGGAATGTGGAGATCTGGTCGACGTTCACCTTGATGACATCATCAACCACCGGAATAAGGAAGTTGAGGCCGGGCTGGGTCACTTCATGGTAAGCACCGAAACGCAATACCACGCCGCGTTCTGCCGGCTCAACCGTATAGAAGCTCTTGAACGCAAGCAGTACAATCAGCCCAACTGCTACCAGGCCAATTATGCCTTTGGTTCCGGCGGGTCCTGCACCCGAACCGCCACCTGAGCGGCTACCACCACTGCCGCCCTTTCCGCCAAACAGGCCTCCCAGCCTGTCCTGCATCTTTTTGACCACTTCATCCAAGTCTGGTGGGCCTTGTTCGCCCCCTTTACCACTCCAGGGATCTTTATTGTCTCCCCCCGGTTCATTCCAGGCCATCGATAACTCCAGTGCTTTCTAGTAAGTAAATAATATACCCGGAGGATACTGCACAATCATCCGGGCAGCTAATTTTTCCTAACTTAACATTAGTTAGGACTAACGGCGAATCAGTTTATCTGTTTATCCACCCACCAAGCGGCTTTCGAGTACCAGTTCCTGCTGCAACAGTCGCTCATAAGCGACCCTGGGCAGGTCAATCTCCATATCCCATCCACCGGATTCGGTAACTGTTTCGGAGATGACCCCCCCCAACTCAAACAATCGAGCTCGCAATCGGCCATCTGCCGGTTGCAGCTGCAGTAGCTTGTGTACATGCTCCTGATGGTAAAACTCCGCCAATGCCTGCTTGAGCAGGTCGATACCATCGCCTGTCAGGGCCGACAACCAGATTCGTTTGACCAGTCCATCCTCGTCACGTTCAATCCGGGGACCTTCGGTCTCAGTCAGATCGATTTTGTTGTAGATTTCGATCTGTGGAATCTTGTCCGCCCCGATCTGCTTCAGTACATCGTTTACCTCCGCGATACAGACTGCCCGCTGGGGACTTGCCGCATCTATCACATGGAGCAGCAGGGATGCTTCTGATGTCTCCTGAAGGGTGGATCTGAAGGCGGCGACCAGGGCATGGGGGAGATTAGAAATGAAACCCACTGTGTCGGCCACAACACAGGCGCCTTCCCCCGGAAGATCCAGCCGGCGCAGCGTCGGATCCAGGGTCGCGAACAGCTGATCCTTCGCATACACCTCTGCATCAGTTAACCTGTTGAACAGGGTCGACTTTCCCGCATTGGTATAACCGACCAGCGAGACCGTCGGGATCTCCGCCTTGCTGCGTGCTTTGCGACCCTGATTACGCTGGCTATCGACTTTCTCCAGCCGGCGCCGAATCTGGGCAATACGGTGATTCAGCAGTCGGCGGTCTGTTTCAAGCTGGGTTTCACCCGGACCACGCAGACCGATACCACCCTTCTGACGTTCCAGATGGGTCCAGCCTCGAACCAGGCGGGTCGACAAGTGCCGTAATTGCGCCAGTTCCACCTGGAGCTTACCCTCGAAAGAGCGTGCCCGTTGGGCAAAAATATCCAGAATCAACCCGGTTCGGTCGACTACCCGGCACTGAAACTCCCGCTCAAGATTACGCTCCTGACTGGGAGAGAGCGCGTGGTTGAATATCACCAACTCAGCCTCTTCCATGCGGATCAGGTCGCGGATCTCATCTGCCTTGCCGCTGCCGATAAACAGTCGTGGATCAGGAGATCTGCGACTCCCAGTCACCATGCCTACCGGCATTGCACCGGCGGAGACCACCAGTTCCCTGAATTCATCAATCTCATCCGAATCCGCCCTGGCATCCATGTCCACATGGACCAGTATGGCTTTTTCACCGATCTTGGGACGTTCAAACACGCTGAATCCTGCCGGACGGTAGCACGCTCATCAGATCTTCCGGGCAAGCGTCCAAACCATAGTCAGAACACAGAACTTGAACTCTCAAAGGTATCATATCTTGGGATAAGGGAGTGAAGATGGGGTTTTTACTGCCTGGGGCATAAAGGTCGGCATCTATCTGTGAAATATGGAATAACAAAAACCTACGTAAGCCACCCTGGCCTGCCCATTATCAGGAGCAGGTTTGGGGCAGCCTGTGGACAAGCATCATCGCCAACCGTGCCATCGGAGACGATCCGCTTGCAAAATCTGCCAGTCTCCCCTGGGGCGGAGCAGCTGACCAGTACCTCTAATCCGCTTTGTTCAGCTATTGCCGAGTTCGGTGGCGTCATCACTACCCGGCATCTGCAACCGCACATTCCTCGCGGGAACCACAGTGGAAATGGCATGTTTATATACCATTTGACTGACCGTATTTTTCAGCAATACCACAAACTGATCAAACGATTCAATCTGCCCCTGTAGCTTGATTCCATTCACCAGGAAGATCGATACGGGAATACGCTCTTTTCGAAGCGTGTTGAGGAAAGGGTCCTGTAGACTTTGCCCCTTAGACATCAGAGTTCTCCTTATTGTAATATCGCGTCAGTATTTAAAAAATAGGCTATGGTACAAGCTTCTACCAGAAAAAAGTCCAATAATTTACAGGTTTTTTCATACACAGCTCACACTGTCATTCTAAGCTGAGGCCGGCACGGACAATTTTCAAGGCTTGTTGCAAAATATCTCCCTGCTCTTCGTCCAGCCAGTGTACATCCGGATAGGAACGCAACCAGGTGAACTGCCGCTTGGCCAGTTGCCGGGTTGCAATAATACCCCGTTCCACCATGGTTTTCCGGTCCCAATCGCCCTGCAGATAACGAATCATCTGGCGATATCCCACCGATCTCATGGATGGCAAATCGGGCGTCAGGTCACCTCGCTCCAGCAGGCCCCGGACTTCCGCTTCAAAACCCTGTGCCAACATCTGATGAAAACGATCAGCGATCCGCTGGTGCAGTTCTGCTCTGTCACGGGGAGCCCGGGCCAGTTTGATCAGGCGATAGGGCAACGGGTCCTGATTAGACTCAAGTTGCAAACGTGACATGGGTTGTCCGGTTAATCGATAGACTTCCAGAGCCCGCTGTATTCTCTGGGGATCGTTGGGATGAATTCTGGCTGCTGCTTCAGGATCAACTGTTTTAAGCTGACCATGCATCTTCGGCCATCCTGATAAAACGGCTTCACGCTCCAACTCCAGCCGAATTTCCGGATCTGCATCCGGCAACCGGGAGAGCCCATACTCCAGCGCCCTGAAATAGAGCATGGTACCCCCCACCAGCAGTGGAATATGTCCGGCCGCACTGATTTCAGTCATCGCGGCCAGGGCATCCTCCCGGAAGCGGGCCGCAGAATAGGCCTCGCTCGGATCACAGATATCAATCAATCGATGGGGCGCCTTAGCCAGTTCCGCCGCATCCGGCTTGGCCGTGCCGATATCCATACCCCGGTAAACCAGCGCGGAATCGACACTGATGATCTCACAGGGCAGTTTTTCTACCAGTTCCATGGCCAACGCAGTTTTGCCTGAGGCCGTCGGCCCCATCAGGAATATGGCGGGGGGCAGCGCCGCCTGTGATGCGCTCTCCTGATCCACTACTGCCCCCGGAGAAACAGCTTGTCCAGGCGGGTCATATCCATCTGCACCCAAGTCGGTCGCCCGTGATTGCACTGATCACTGCGCTCGGTCCGCTCCATGTCCCGCAACAGGGCGTTCATCTCTTCAATGGTCAGGCGCCGATTAGCCCTGACCGAACCATGGCAGGCCATGGTGGCGAGCACCTGGTTTATCTCATCCCGGATCCGTTCACTACTGCCATGCACCACAATATCGGACAAAACATCCCGCAGTAGTTTCTCTCCATCAGCCCCCTGTAACAGCACCGGTATAGCCCGTACAACCAGGGTCTCCGCTCCCAGGCGGTCAACTTCCAGGCCCAGTTCCCGGAACAATGCCTGTTGTGACTCCGCCAGGTCGGCCTCCCGGGAGCTCACAGATACCGATACCGGGACCAGCAATGGCTGGCGACTGATCCCCCCGTCCACCACCGCCTGTTTGAAACGCTCATAAGTGATCCGCTCATGGGCGGCGTGCATATCCACCAGAACCAGTCCGGTGGCATTCTCGGCCAGAATGTAAACCCCTTTCAGTTGTGCCAGAGCGAAACCGAGCGGCGGAATGTCATCCTCTTCCCGAGCCCCTTCCCGTGCCGCCGGGGTCGGCAGCGGTTGCTGCATATCAAAACTGGGCTGATAAGTGGCCGGACGCTCCTGAACCTGGAATCCCAGCGGTCTTTGGTAGGCATTCGAGCCGCTCACCGGAGTTACAGGCCGCTGTTCCGCCTCCACCAGCCGAATCTCTCCGGTGGAGCGATCAACCTCCTGTCCGGGCCGGGTATCGGCCAGTACCTGATGCAGAGTGCGATAGATAAATCCATGCACCATCCGACCATCACGGAAGCGCACTTCATGTTTGGCGGGATGGACATTCACGTCCACCTGCAACGGATCCAGATCCAGGTAGAGTACATAGGCCGGATGGCGACCGTGGAACAGTACATCCTGGAACGCCTGCCGTACCGCATGGGTGACCAGCTTGTCCCTGACCATGCGCCCGTTGACGTAGAAATACTGCATATCGGCCTGGCTGCGGGAGAAAACCGGCCGGGCAACCCAGCCACGCAGGGCGAGGCCCGCCTGCTCCCGATCCAGATGAATGGTCTGTTCCAGGAATCCGGAACCGAGCAGACCGGCCAGCCGGCGCTCCTGCTCCATTACCTGGTCAGCAAGTGGCAGGGTAAACACCTCTTTGCGGTTATGGGAGAGACTGAAGGAGACATCAAACCGACTCAAGGCCAGCCGCTTCAACTGGGTTTCGATATGACCGAATTCGGTCTTTTCGGTACGCATGAACTTGCGGCGCGCCGGGGTATTGTAGAACAGGTCCCGCACCTCCACCGTGGTGCCCTGGGGGTGGGCGCTGGGTGCCGGATCAGCAAACCGGTCGCCACCATCGCTACTGACAATCCAGCCACTCTCCTGACCGGTTGCGCGGGAAGCGATACTCAGGCGGGAAACGGAAGCGATACTGGGCAGGGCCTCACCGCGAAACCCCATGCTGCTGACCCGCTCCAGCTCTTCCAGCGTGGTGATCTTGCTGGTGGCATGACGGGACAGCGCCAACCGCAGATCTTCCGGATGGATGCCAGCGCCGTTATCACGCACCCGAATCAACTTCGCACCGCCCTGTTCAATGTCCACCTCGATCCGGCTGGCACCGGCGTCCAGGCTGTTTTCCACCAGTTCCTTGAGTACGGATGCAGGGCGCTCCACCACCTCGCCGGCCGCGATCTGATTGATCAATTGTGCTGGAAGCGCCTGTATTCGCATCTGGACAGTACCGAAATAGCGGCGGGAGCAACGCTCGCAGGAAACGTCTCCCCGGATTGAGTGAGCGGGTAAAGGTCAGAATTATAACCGGGAATGGCCGCCGGCGTGAGTCGGCAGGGGTATATTTTTAACGATCCGACCGGACAGAAATGGATATCCGGTAATCCGGATCAATAGTAACCAGGAGAGGCGGCTTGAGCCGCGGGTCGAACCGGTCGAATGCCGAGGTTTGGTCCCGATAAACCGCTTAAGACGCCACGGAATGGATCAGGTTTCCGGAATCACCAGTACCTGCCCGACCCGGATTACATCACCGGAAATACCGTTGGCCGACTTCAGGCTCGCAAGACTGATGTTGTAACGGTTGGCGATAGCCCCGAGCGTGTCACCCCGGGCGATGGTATGTTGCCGTGACTTCAGTTGAGCCAACAGGGTCCCGGGTGGCGGACTATTGCGGAAATAGCTGCGCAGACCACTCATGATGGCGCTGGCCATTTTCTGCTGGTGCGCCGAACTCACCAGTTTGCGCTCCTCGTCCGGATTGGAGATAAACGCTGTCTCCACCAGGATCGAGGGGACATCAGGTGACTTGAGTACCGCGAACCCGGCATGCTGTACAGAACTCTTGTGGGTTCGCCCAACCCGTTTGAGCTGAGTCAGCACTTTGCTGGCTACTTCGTGACTTGCCTGCCCGGTACCGGTCTGGGAGAGATCCAGCAACACCGAGGCCAATACATCGTCCTTGTCTTCCAGTTTCACACCACCGATCAAGTCGGCACTGTTCTCACTCTCCGCCAACCAGCGTGCCGCTTCACTTGAAGCGCCGCGCTTGGAGAGGATGTAAACCGATGAACCGCGAGCCCGGGAATCACGAAATGAATCGGCGTGAATAGAGATAAACAGATCCGCACGATGGGATCGGGCCAGGTCCATGCGCTTGCGCAGAGGCAGGTAGTAATCTCCATCCCGGGTCAAAACCGCTTTCATACCGCGCTCTTTTTGCACCAGCGCAGCCAGCTTACGGGCAATGGAGAGCACCACATTCTTTTCATAGGTTCCCCGCCGACCTACGGCACCGGGGTCCTCGCCGCCATGACCGGCATCGATGGCGATCACCACGTCGCGCATACCGTCGGTTTGTACCTGCTTGACCGGTTTTTGTACCGTTTTCCCTCCGGCGGGCTCGTCTTCACCGAACAGATCCACCACCAGCCGGTGGCCATATTTGCTGTTTGGCCGCAGCACAAAACTTTTCGGGTGAGTCGGGTTATGCAGATCCAGCACAACCCGCAGGGTACCGTCTTTGCGCTGGGCACTACGGACCCGTTTGATCAGGGGATTGTCATTCACCACCGGCATGGTACCGGTCAGGCGGGCACTGTTGATATCGATGACCAGCCGATCCGGCTGTTTCAAGGTAAAGAGTTTGTGCTGCACCGGACCACTGGTATCAAAGACCAGGCGAGTGTGATCTGGCGCTGCCCAGAGACGAAGATTATCGACCACTGTCTGCCCGGCCAACAACGGCCAACAGACCAACATCAGCAGGATTGCGGTTAACTTCTTCATATTCTGTGTCGCTTCAATTACCGGACCGGATGATGTGATGCTATTAAACGATAGCATGCAAATCCAATAAATTCCAGAAATATCTAAAGGATAGCAAGCTAACCTACATTTAACTCTTAACTCCTTCACCTAACTCCTGCTGCAGCGCTTTCAGCACCCGAACGCCCTGTTCAGTCGCCGCACTCAGGGTCAGCTCCCGGCCCTGGTCGAGATAGCCGATATGGATCATCAGGTCGGGATCGGGCAGCGCACCGGCGCCCTGCTCCGGCCACTCCACCAGCATGATCGCGTCCTCCTCCAGCATGTCCCGCAACCCCAGGTATTCAATCTCATCCGGATCGGCGAGACGGTAGAGATCCAGGTGATAACAGCGCTGGTCACCAATCTCATAGGGCTCTATCAGGGTGTAGGTGGGACTTTTCACCGCACCGCGGTACCCCAGACCGCGCAACAGGCCACGGGTCAGGGTGGTCTTGCCGGCCCCCAGGTCTCCGGTCAGGTAGATAAGACAACGGGCCGGAGCAACCCGGGCGAGCCGTTCGCCAATCCTCTCCTGCGCCTGCTCACTACTGGCCTCCAGCCGCACCATTCAGTTCACCTCCGGATTGATCAACCGACGAATCTCCGGCAACAGATCGGTCGCCAGCATGCCCCGCTCGCCGGCTCTCGCGGCCAGATCCCCGGCAGCCCCGTGCAGGCAGGCACCCATCGCTGCAGCCGTCTCCAGCGTACTGCCCTGTACCAGCAGACTACCGATAATGCCGGTCAACAGGTCACCCATTCCGCCGCTGGCCATGCCCGGATTGCCTTCGCAACAGACGCCGACTGGCTGGTCCGGCCCACCGCTGATCAATGTACCGGCCCCTTTCAGCAGCACCACGCCGGCGAAGCGCTGCTGTATCTGTACCACGGCACCGAACCGATCCGCCTGAATCTCTGTCGTGGCACAACCCAACAACCGAGCCGCCTCGCCCGGATGGGGGGTCAGAATCCAGTTCGCTCTCTGGGCAGGCTCCTGGGCCAGCAGATTGAGCCCATCCGCATCCACCACCAGGGGCAGACCGCTCTGTAACACCTGGCCCAGCATGTCCTGCCCCCAGGACGACTTACCCAGGCCCGGTCCTATGGCCACCGCATCAGCCCGGGCCATGAGCGGCAGCAGCGCCTCCGGCTGCTCAATCCCGTGACACATCAGTTCCGGACGTTGACTGCTGATCAGTGCTGCGTGCTCAGCCCGGGTGGCAATGGAGACCAGCCCTGCCCCGGTTCGCAACGCCGCCTCACCCGCCATGCGAATCGCCCCGGAGAAGCCCCGGTCACCACCAACCAGCAGCAGATGGCCGCACTGCCCCTTGTGCAGAGTGCGTACCCGTGGCACCAACTGTTCCGCGAAGGTTTGCCAACGCAACAGATGGGCCGTTGCATCGATGCTCTGATAGACACCGCCCGGCACCGCCAGATCATCCAGGGCAATCGATCCGCAACAGGCCGGACCCTGGCCGGTAAACAGCCCCCGCTTGAGTCCGATAAAGGTGATGGTCGCCTCTGCCCGGATGGCGCAACCCAGGATGCGACCACTATCGGCATGGAGTCCGGAGGGGATATCCAGGGCCAGAATTGGCGCCGGATGACGGTTGGCGGCCAACAGGGCGGTTTCCCAATCACCGGTGACCGGCCGCTCCAGGCCGGTACCCAATACGCCATCCACAATCAGGTCGGTGGAGAAATCCAGCTCACTAAAGGATTCGATACGTCCCCCTGCCTGACGAAATTTGTCGGCGCTGGTCAGTGCGTCTCCCCGGAGTTTTGCACTGTCTCCCAGTAGCAGCAGACGCACCGTCAGCCCCGCCTGTATCGCCAGACGGGCCACCACGAAACCGTCTCCGCCGTTATTACCGGGCCCACACAGCACAGTGATGTGCCGTGCGGCGGGCCAACGTGTCCGGATCAGGTCGAAAGCGGCGTCACCAGCGCGCTCCATCAGGGTCAGGCCGGGAATACCAAACGTCTCAATGGCACAACGATCCAGGCTTCGTACCTGTTCAGCCTGGTAGAGTCGGCACGGGAACTGTGATTGATCGGTAATCAGTGTCATGGGGCTCAATCCGCAACAGTTGTTTCGCCTATTGTAGGGTCTTGACCAGGGATTTGTCCCGCCCCTCCGGCACTATCCCGAGCTGGAATAGATGCTATGATCCCGGCTCACCATGTCACAGCAACCATCGACAGATTATCAGGCCCTGGCCGAGCAGATCCGGCACTGGGGTGCCGAACTCGGTTTCCAGCAGGTCGGCTTTGCCGATACCGACCTGACCCTGGCCGAGCAGCACCTGCACCAGTGGCTGGATCGCGGCATGCACGGCAGCATGACCTACATGGCCAGCCATGGGGTGAAGCGTTCCCGTCCGGCCGAGTTGGTGCCGGGCACTCTGCGCATCATCTCGGTACGCATGGACTACCTGCCACCCGACGATGATCCCCGGGCAGCCCTCGCTGATCCCCAACGTGCCTTTATCTCCCGCTACGCCCTGGGCCGGGACTATCACAAGCTAATGCGGAATCGACTGCAGAAACTGGCCAACCGGATTGAAACCGCTGTCGGCCCGTTTGGCTACCGCGCCTTCGTCGATTCCGCACCGGTGCTGGAGCGAGCCCTGGCCGAGAAGGCGGGACTGGGCTGGATCGGGAAACATAGCAACATGGTCAATCGGCAGGCCGGCTCCTGGTTTTTTCTGGGCGAACTCTACACCACTTTGCCACTTCCGACAGACCGGCCGGAGGCGGATCACTGCGGTCGTTGCAGCGCCTGTATCGACATCTGTCCCACCCAGGCCATTGTCGCACCCTATCAGGTGGATGCCCGGCGCTGCATCTCCTACCTGACCATCGAGCTGGATGGCCCCATACCGGAGCCGCTGCGCCCGCTGATGGGCAACCGTATCTATGGCTGTGACGACTGCCTGATGGCCTGCCCCTGGAACCGTTTCGCCAAGGCGACAAAGGAGGCCGACTTCCACCCCCGCAACGGTCTGGACAGCGCCACCCTGTGTGCCCTGTTTGCCTGGGAGGAAGAGACATTCCTGAAACGCCTGGAGGGATCCCCCATCCGCCGCATCGGCCATCAGCGCTGGTTACGGAATATTGCCGTTGCCCTGGGCAATGGGGAGACCACAGCGGAGACACTGGAGGCGCTTAACAGCCGCCGCAATGACCCATCGGAACTGGTTCGGGAACATGTCCAATGGGCGCTTGCACAGCATCTGGATTGAGGGCAGCCGCCTTTGAACGGGACATCTGTGCGGAGTAGACTATGCTTATTGCATGCCTCTCATGAGTGACAGTGACCGCCATGGAGATACATTCAATCACCCCCGCATACCGCTACACAGCTCCCGCCTCGGGCGGGCCGGGGACAGACCGTACCCAAGGGAACAGTCTGATCACGGCACCTGAGCCGGCGTCAGCCACCAGACCGAGCGACAGGACGGACAGCCCCACTGAAACGGACAGTGCCGATTATCAGGCTCTGCGGGCTCTGCAGCAGCGGGATCGGGAAGTGCGCGCCCATGAGCAGGCCCATCTCAGTGCAGCGGGACGCTTCGCCGTCAGCGGTGCCAACTTTGATTTCCAGCGGGGGCCGGATGGCCGGCTCTACGCCGTGGGTGGAGATGTGCGGATCGACGCCAGCCCGGTCCCGGGCGATCCCCAGGCCACACTGGAGAAGGCCGAGGCGCTGCACCGGGCCGCGCTGGCTCCCAGCGAGCCTTCCGCCCAGGACAGGCGCGTAGCGGCACAGGCGAGCCGAATGGCGGCAGCGGCCAGAGCGGAGATACAGCAGGCCGCCCGGGAGAACCTGGCAACGACCGGTCCGGCCGATGAAACCGGCACCACCCGCCTGGAGAATCGACTGGCCAGCAGTGGCGCGGTGTCGCTCAAATCGGAATCCATCGAGGAACTCGACCTGCTGATCTGAGTGCCGATCGAAAGCTTAGGCCGGCTCTTCCGGCAGGCGCAGGAAGTGGTCGCGATAGTGTCGTAGCTCGTTGATCGAATCCACGATGTCATCCATCGCCAGATGCCGACCACTCTTCACCACCCCTTTCGCGATAGCCGGTGCCCACCGTTTGGCCAGCTCCTTGAGTGTGCTCACGTCCAGGTTCCGGTAATGGAAATAGGCCTCCAGCTCCGGCATGTAGCGAGCCAGAAACCGACGATCCTGACAGATGCTGTTGCCACAGATCGGCGATACACCCTGGGGCACGTACTGACGTAGAAAGGCCAGGGTCTCCTGCTCCGCCTGCGCTTCGCTCACTTCACTGGCCAGTACCCGTTCAGTGAGGCCCGATTTACCATGCTGGTTGGTATTCCACTCATCCATCGCCGCCATCACCTCGGGAGCCTGATGGATGGCGATCATCGGCCCCTCGGCCAGCACATTCAGATCACCATCGGTAACGATGGTGGCGATCTCAATAATGCGATCATTTTCCGGATCGAGGCCGGTCATTTCCAGATCGATCCAGATCAGGTTGGTTGATTCCTGCGCCATCTCATCTCCCGTGGCTGGTTGTGTCTGCTTAGCTGCCGCATTCTAGCAGAAGCACCGGGATCGCTGTATCCTGTAGGGATGCAACTATTTACCCTTTTATTCATTGCCGCTGTCGCTATTGGACTGTTCCTGGAACTCTGGTTGATGCAGCGTCAGCTGCGGCACGTGGCCGCCCACCGGAACCAGGTGCCATCGGCCTTTGCCGCCCAGGTAACGTTGCCAGAGCACCAGAAGGCCGCCGACTACACCCGTGCAAAACTGGATATCGGTCAGATCAGCCTGTTTATCGGTACCGGCCTGCTGCTGGTCTGGACCCTGGGTGGAGGGATCGACTTCCTTAACCGGCAGTGGCAGCTGTTGTCGGGCGATCCGCTCTGGAGCGGCATCGGCCTGATCTTTTCCGTCTCCCTCATCTCCGCCCTGGTGGAACTGCCGCTAGGTGTCTGGAACACCTTCGTGGTGGAAGCGCGTTTCGGCTTCAATCGCACCACGCCACGCCGTTTCCTGGGCGACCTGCTACTGCAGTTGTTACTGGCGCTGCTGCTGGGCACCCCCCTGCTGTGGGTAATCCTGTGGCTGATGGAGCGTGCGGGTGACAACTGGTGGCTGGCCGCCTGGGCGGTCTGGATGGGTTTCATGCTGCTGATGTTGTGGATCTATCCCACCCTGATCGCGCCCGTATTCAATAAGTTCACCCCCCTGGAAGAGGGGCCGCTGAAACAGCGCATCCAGGGCCTGCTGGAGCGCTGTGGCTTCACCAGTAATGGCATCTTCATCATGGATGGTTCAAAGCGCTCCGGGCACGGTAACGCCTACTTTACCGGTTTCGGTAAAAACAAGCGTATCGTTTTTTACGATACGCTGGCGAATAGCCTGGAAGGGAGCGAGATGGAGGCGGTGCTGGCCCACGAACTGGGGCATTTCAAACGTCGCCATGTGTTCAAACAGCTGCTGCTTTCCACTCTCCTGTCGCTGCTGGGCTTTGCCCTGCTCGGCTGGCTGGCCGGACAGAGCTGGTTCTACCACTCACTGGGGGTAAATGCCCAGAGCAACGCACTGGCACTGCTGCTGTTTATGCTCACGCTGCCCGTATTCACCCAATTCCTGCAACCGGTGATGGCGATCCTGTCGCGGAAACACGAATTCGAAGCCGATGATTTCGCCGTGCAGCAGACCGGGGCTGAGCCGATGATCCGTGCGCTGGTCAAGCTCTACCGGGAAAATGCCAATACCCTGACCCCAGACCCGCTCTATTCGGCATTCCATGACAGTCATCCACCGGCACCGGTACGGGTCGCACATTTATCGGCTAAAATAGAGTCTGTCCCAACTACGGAAGAGATCACTGAATGAAAAACCTGACTACATTTATCGCCACAACCTGTCTGATGGGACTCACCATTGGCCAGGCTAATGCCTTCGATATACAGGCAGGAAAATCACAGGTGACGGAAAACTGCACCTCCTGCCACGGCAGTGAACTGTATACCCGGAAAGACCGAATGGTGACCAGCCGCAAAGGCCTCACCGCCCAGGTACAGCGCTGTCAGCTGGCACTCAATCTGAACTGGTTTGATGACGAGGTGGAGAACACCGCGGAATACCTGAATCAAAACTACTACAAGTTCAACAAGTAAAACCGGAGTAGCAGCTTTCGCATGGCAAAACGGAGATTGACCCAGCGTCAGCGTGAGCGGATTAAGGCGATACAGGAGCGACGAAGAGAGAAGCTGAGGCAGCAGGTGGATGAGCTGATCAGCGAGTCCGGAACGGGTCACGCACTTGAAGGGTTGGTGGTAACACGACACGGACAGAACCTGGTGGTGAGCGATGACTCGGGTCACTACACCCACTGTCTGAGCCGGCAAAACATCGGCCAGGTTGTCTGTGGTGATCGGGTGGTCTGGCAGCCCACCGGTGACAATCAGGGCGTGGTCACCGCCATTCTGCCCCGGGATACGGCCCTGATCCGTCCCAACTACAGCGGTGAACAGCGCGCCCTGGCGGCAAACATCACCCAACTGGTCATCGTGCTGGCACCCGAGCCCGCCCCCACCCCCTATCTGGTGGACCAGTATCTGGTGGCCGCAGAACAGATCGGGGTAAACACCCTGATCGCACTGAACAAACGGGATCTGATGGACGAAGCAGCACTGGCCGCATTTGAGCAGCAGTTCGGACATTACCCCCAGATCGGTTACCCACTGATCGAGATCAGCGCAAAATATGAACACGGGCTGGATCCGCTGATCGATCGACTCAACGACCAGACCAGCATCCTGGTCGGCCAATCCGGCGTCGGCAAATCATCACTGGTCAATGCCCTGCTACCGGATATCGAAATTCAGGTCGGCCGCCTGTCGGCGGCCTCTGGCCAGGGGTGTCACACCACCTCGGCCACCACCCTCTACCAGCTACCCAGCGGCGGCATGCTGATCGACTCCCCCGGGGTACGCAGTTTCCGCTTGGGAAAACTGGCCCTGGAGGAGTTGGCCAACGGTTTTATTGAGTTCCGGGAATTCCTCGGCCACTGCCGATTCAGTAACTGCAGCCATCAGCATGAGCCGGGCTGTGCCCTGCAACAAGCGGTCGCTGACGGAAAAATCACGCCGCAACGGTTGGCCAACTATCTGCACATGGCAGAAGGCATGACGCCACTCCACAGCTGATCGGAATCACCGGGTAGCGCTGGCCTCAGCGCATGGTGACCAGCTCTTCCGCACCGGTGGGGTGAATGGCGATGGTATCGTCGAAGTCCTGCTTGGTGGCACCCATGCGAATCGCCACGGCGAAGCCCTGCAGCATCTCATCCGCCCCGAAACCGATGATGTGGCAACCCACCACCTTCTCCTGTGCACCGACACAGACCAGTTTCATCGCCACCTTGCTCTGGCGCTCGGTAAAGGCGTGATACATCGGTGTAAAACGGGTCTGGTAGACCTTAACCGCCTCGCCATGGGAGGCCCGCGCCTCCGCCTCAGTCAGACCGACGGTGGCTATCGGCGGATGGGAGAAGACCACACTGGGTACCAGTGAGTAATCCAGATGGCGATCCTCCATGCCGCCAAACAGGCGATCTGAAAGCCGTCGCGCTGCCGCGATGGCCACCGGCGTCAGTTGCGGCGCATTGGTCACGTCACCCAGGGCATAGATCCCGGGCACGGCGGTATTCTGAAAGGCATCCACACCGATATATCCGGCAGCATCACAGACCACGTCGGTATTCTCCAGCCCCAGATCCCCGGACGAAGGGTTGCGACCGATCGCCCAGATGAGCTGGTCAAAACCGCTCTGTACCTGGCCACTTTTGGCACAGAACAGACTCAGGGTCCCGTCATCTGCCCGCTCCACCCGGTCGATACTGGATGAGGAGATGATATTGACCCCATCATTCAGCATCTCCTCCATCAGGCTTTCACGCAACATGTCATCAAAGCGCCGCAGCAGATGTTCACTGCGCAGGAACATAGTCACTTCGCTGCCGACCGCATTGAGCATGCCCGCCAGTTCCACGGCGATATAACCACTGCCAACCACCGCCACCCGCTTGGGCTGTTCAGCCAGGGCGAAAAATCCATCCGAGGTGATACCCAACTCGGCGCCCTGGATATCGGGCACGACCGGATAGGAGCCTGGTGCGATGACAATATGCTTCGCCCGGTAGCGTTCGCCGTTAACTTCCAGGGTGTGATTATCCACAAAGCGGGCATAACCACTGATCTCGTCAATATTGGAATCGGACAGGTAGGTGTGATACCAGGTGTTGATATTGGCCACGTAACGGTTCCGCTCCGCGACCAACTGGGACCAGTCAAAGCCCTCCTGTCTGAGGGAGAAACCGTACGCCGAAGCGTCGTGCAGGGTGTGGGCGATAGAGGCGCCATACCACATGATCTTCTTCGGCACGCAGCCCACGTTGACACAGGTCCCGCCCAGCTTTCCCGCTTCCACCACCGCTGTGCGGGCACCATATTTTGCCGCCCGTTCAGCGGCTGAGAGCCCGCCGCTTCCGCCACCAATGGCGATCAGATCATAGGTTTTGGCCATACATCACTCCTGCTAAATATGGGATACTTTAGCAGCCTGCCGGGTTGGGCGCATGTCACCCCGCCAGGACCGACGGACCGCCAGGCTCACGACCCGGGCTATTGTCCCAAAATGAGCTAATCTTGGACAGTCAATAATAGGGAACCCTAAACAAGTGAAGAATTTTCTTACCACCCTGATAGCTAAATTCAGTCAGCTGATTCGTCGCATCTCCTGGCTCTACCATCCGCAGACACTGCGGGAAAAAGGCCTGATCTGGTCCAGCGGGCTGGCGACCGTGACTCTCATCATCATCCTGTACGGTCTGAGTGTCTACTGGAGCCTGGAACCCGACTCGTTCGATATCGAGGAGAACACCCGCCAGGAGCTGTCCGGGGCCGACAGCGTGACCGGTGCGCACACCACGGCGGCACTGATCCGGGTGATGGAGACCCTGCTGGAGAAACCCGGCGGCTACCTGAGCAATGACATCATGCCCCCCAGCGTGCTGCTGGATAACATCCCCAACTGGGAATTCGGCGCCCTGGTACAATCCAGGGATCTGGCCCGTGCCCTGCGTAACGACATCAGCCGCTCCCAGTCCCAGTCAACCGAGAACAAAGACCTGTCGGTGGCCGAACCCCAGTTCAATTTCAGCAATGACTCCTGGATCCTCCCCTCCACTGAAGGCGAATACAGGAAAGGCATACAGGCACTGCGCCGCTATCTTGCCGGGTTGGCGAAAAACGATGCCCAGAATACCCAGTTCTACGCCCGGGCGGACAACCTGAGAGTCTGGCTGTCGGTGGTAGAAAAACGGCTCGGCAGCCTCTCCCAGCGTCTCAGCGCCAGTGTGGGCCAGGAGCGGATCAATACCGATCTGGCCGGTGACCCGGACGCAGCCCAATCCACTCAGGGAATGAGCCAGTTGGAAGTCCACACCCCCTGGCTGGAGATCGACGATGTCTTTTACGAGGCCAGGGGCTCCACCTGGGCGCTGGTCCATTTCCTGCGCGCGGTGGAACTGGATTTCCGCGAGATTCTGATGAAAAAGAATGCCCTGGTCAGCCTGCGCCAGATCATTCGGGAACTGGAAGCAACCCAGCAGCCGGTAATGAGCCCGATGGTGCTGAACGGTGGCGGATTCGGCATCGTCACCAACTACTCCCTGGTGATGGCGTCGTATATCTCCCGGGCGAATGCAGCCGTGATCGACCTGCGTAATCTGATGAGTGAGGGATGATTGACCGGCACTTTTGCACTCTCTGGTGCAAAAGTGCCGAAATTCCTGGGACTTCGGACCGATCGGCTAACGCAGCTTTCCGATCCAGCTAGGATCAACCGGTTTGCCTGTCCGGTCCCGGCATTACTATCACGATTCTGGCGCCGCCCAGATCACTCTCACCGATATCCAGATCACCGCCATACAGGTGGACAATCTCGCTGGCAACAGAGAGTCCGATTCCCTGACCGGGCGTCCGCTGATCGGCCCGTTCACCCCGGCGTAACACCCGTTCCCGTACTGCAACGGGAATTCCTGGCCCATCATCGCCTATACCTAGAGATACGCGCTTCCCATCCGGGGTCCGTTCAAAATCCACAACCACCGTGGTACGGGCATATTTAAAGGCGTTTTCAAGAATATTCCCCAGACACTCCAACAGATCACCCTGCTCGGCAGGAAACAGCGCATTTTCCGCCACCGAGCAGCGGCAATCGATCGCCTTGTCCCGATAGACCTTCTGCAGGGTATTGACCAGCTTATCGATCACGGGGCGCACCCGCGTCTTGTGGGTCAGGCTCACGCCACGACCGGCAACGGCGGCCGATTTGAGCTGGTACTGCACAATATCGTTCATCCGGGGAACCTGCTCGGCCACCGCCTCTCTCAGCAGCCCGGCGTCTCCTCCTTCGGCAGCGCCTTGTAGTACCGCCAGCGGTGTTTTCAGGCTGTGTGCCAGATCACCGAGACTGTTTCTGTAGCGATCCCGACTCGACTCGCCCTGTTGAATCATGGAGTTGATACCATCGGTCAGCCGCCGCAGTTCCCGGGGGTAGTCCCCCTCAAGCCGCGTGCGACTACCGGTTTCAATCATGCGCAGATCCTGCGCCACTGCACGGAGTGGTTTGAGTCCCCAACGCAGAACCACGCCCTGTACCAGCAGCAGAATCACCGCCGCACTACCCAGCCAGAGCAGGATAGTCCGCCTGAAAGCCGCCACCCGCTGTTGCAAGCCGGAGGCGTTTTCAGCCACGGCAAACAGATAGGCGATCTCGCCACCGGCATCGTCCTCCCAGAGCAGGGAGTAGCTGAGCAGATAGAGGGAGTCATCGGAGGCCAGATACTCAAAGTGCGGTTGGCCGGGGGGGATCCCATCGATCATGGGCAGATTGCGCCCCACTGCAGAGGGGGAGTGCCAGTGGTAGTTGCCCTGTTCTCCGCTGACCTGGGCATAAAGACCCGATGCCGGATTGGACAGACGCGGGTCCGGCAGAGTTTCCGGCAGCCGCATGCGGCCCTGCTCATCGGTATCGGCGGCTCCCAGCAGTGCATAAACCTGCCCCATCAATTGGGTCTGCAAAGCGCTTTCCGCGCTGTCTCTGAAGGCCCGATCCAGCCCCAGTGCCCCCAGTCCCAGGAAGGCAGCCAGCACCACGGAAGCTGCCAGTAACAGTCTGCCATGGATCGATCCCATCAGCTGTTGGTGGGCTGTAGACGGTTAAAACGATAACCCCGGCCACGTAAGGTCTCGATCGGTTGCAGGTTCCCATCCGGGTCAAACTTTTTCCGCAGCCGCCGGATAAATACCTCCAGGACATTGGAGTCACGATCAAAGTCCTGATCGTAAATATGTTCTGTCAGTTCGCTCTTCGATACCACCTTACCGGCATGGAGCATCAGGTACTCCAGTACCTTGTACTCGTAGGCCGTCAGTGTCACTTCCCGGCCCTCCAGCGTCGCCACCTGCTGCAGGGTGTCGATCTCAATCGGTCCCCAAGCGATCCGGGGCGAGGCGAAGCCCGCTGAGCGTCTCAACAGGGCGTTGAGCCGGGCCAGCAACTCCTGCATGTTGAAGGGCTTCACAAGGTAGTCATCTGCTCCCACTTCCAAACCCTCCACCTTGTCCTGCCAGTTGTCCCGGGCGGTAAGAATAAGGATCGGGAAGCTGATCTGCTGCTGACGCAGTCCTCGTATCAGTTCGATACCCGATAGTTTTGGCAATCCGAGGTCGATAATCGCCACATCAAAGGGGTACTCCTGGCCAAAAAATCGCCCCTCTTCTCCATCAGCCGCCGCCTCCACTGAATACCCTTCTGACACAAGCCGTTGCTGTAACTGATTGCGCAGGCTGGCTTCGTCTTCCACGACCAAAATACGCATGGCGACTCCTCAATTACGCTGCTTGCCAGGGGACACCACTTTCCCTGAACCGGCATCCACCCGATAGCGTTTCACTTCGCCCCGATCGGTAATGATTCTTACCCGATGTTCCCGGTTGCCCTTATTGTTCCTGGTTTCGGCATGCAGCACCCTGCCTCCCGTCTCCCGTCGAATCCGTTCCACGGTTGAATCCAGGTCAACACCCCGCTCATTGGTCCTGTTTTCCGATGCATTGTATCTTTGAGCTGCCACCGGCAGACTCAACATCATGCCAGCCAGCAGCAACCCCATCATCATGCGCCAGCGACGCCTTAAAACCATACAATCCTCCCGACAGAACCCCCGCTAACCGGGGCTTCGGTCATGCTACCGAAAGCTCCTGTGATGACGACCGGCAGGGTCCACAGAGACGCGTACATCAATGAACTTTCCGGGCTCCTTGTCCGTACGGGTATGGAACACCTCGCCTTGATACCTGTATGTTACATCATAACCGACCACTTCCTCATACTCCCGATAGTGATCCACCAGTTCACAACGCCGCTCATTGGTCACATAACCACGGGTCGGCTTTTTGCCCAGATCATTGCCGATCGATCCCCCCAGCAGGACGCCCGCAACAGTCATCACATCCTTGCCCCGGCCGTGGCCAAACTGGTTTCCAACCACACCACCAACAATGGCACCTGCTATAGTCGGGGTATACGATTCAGTGCGGGAACCGCCACGGTGGTGGACCTGCTCGGTCCAGCATCGCTCCTCCGGCTGATTGACCCGGACCACCTCATAGATTGGCTGGCTGGACAGCACCCGTGCCTGGGCCCGGAAATCATTGCCCGCTAACAGCATACCGGGGGCTGCAATAATGCTCAGCGCCAGAATAACGGCTCTTTTTTTCATGATAGCTTCCTGTACTTTGATCGCCGGTGAGAGGCCAATCCTTCACCTTTGACCGCAGAGTACGCCCAGTCCCCTGAACCGAACCTGAACAGAAAATCATCCCAACCAAACCAGGAGGGGTTATAAAAACAGCCACCAAACCCAGCATCTACTACAAGCTATCATTTTGATATAATTCGATATTTAATATATGAACGATGCGCACGAATCGTCCGCTATCACACCAATCACGGATCTATAAATATTACCCGAGCAAATTGCCCAGACACTCTTTAATCCATCGACTCCTTGCCAACAAAAAGGAATCTAGGTAAAGATGGTCTAAAGACTACATAATTAAAGCACGCAATGGCTTGGACCCGCAGACGGTTCAGTCCACGCCACCATGCACTAACAAAGTCAAGGAAGTCCTATGGATGAGTTGTACTCGAAGTCATCAGCGACCCACATAGACAACAAACATCAAAAAATTCTGGGTGAATGCAGAGACATGGTGATGGTTTACCTCACCACTCAACTCAACGAGCTGTTCGGGCAGATTGAGCCGGCATTTATCGATTTTGCCAAAAAAGCCGAAACCAACGCCTCCCAGGCACGATTTTTCGAGGCTATCGACCAGGTTCTTTCCCGCCGGGAAGAGATTGAACGGGCGTTCCGGGAATCGATTGAGCAGGGTTTCAGATCGTTTGTACAGGGCAAACCGATCAATTATCCCGATACACCGGCTGAAGAGTCCAGCGAGATCGAGTTGGAGATGGTCGATAACGATGCACTGGAGAAGCACATCGCCATCCAAAGCATGATTTCCAAAACCCAGTCCAACTGCTACCAGGAACTCTACGCCCTTGGCAAGCGAATGGCTGTGCTGCGTGGCGGAATGAAACTGCCGGACTATGATATCCCCGCCTGCCCCGCCCATACCGCCACGGCGTTTCAGCAGGCCAGTGACATCCTCGATGTAGATAAGCAGATCCTGCTGATTATCTATTTCTTGTTTGGAAAGTTTGTCCTCGGGGATGCTGCCACCATATACAAGAACTTGAATGACAAGCTGATTGAGGAGGGCATCTTCCCTAACCTCAAACTGAGCTCCATCATTCCCCCATCAGGCGGCCAGACGGAGACGACTGACGAAGACAACTCCCTGCCGACCGAGCCTGCCCAGACTGCTCCGCTTAACGAGAGACCGGAAATCTCCTCCCCAGCCGCCGGCCAGAGCCCAGGCGCCGGGAGCAATGTTGCCCTGGGTGAAGAGCTGTTTAAATCGATTCATGATCTGCTGACCCTCAGACGAGCGGCAGACCCGGCGTTCAGTAATCACCCGGAATTCGCACCGGGGGGTAACGTCACTCAGTTGAGACAACCGACCGCCATCGTGCAGGTCATAGAGCAGATACAACCACGATCTGAAGCGGACTATCTGCCGCAACCGGAAAGCGACGGAGGTATCCCCCAGTCCATTGAACTGGATACCCGGCTGATCCAGAAGGTCAGGAAAACCCTGGAGTCGGAACGAAGTAAAATACTCCATGATCTGAATAAGGACACCATCCCCACCGCCGACCTGGATACTATTGAACTGGTGGGCATGCTGTTTGAGCAGGTGCTGAACGAAGAGGGCCTGGCCAATATCACTAAGGCGCTGATCAGTCACCTGCACACCCCCTATCTGAAAGTGGCCATTCTGGATCGCTCTTTTATAACCGATGAAGGGCACATCGCCAGAAAACTGCTGAACCTGATGGTTGACGCGGGCAAACTCTGGATCGATGAGGAAGATCTGCGACGGGGCATCTATTACCCGACGCAGGAGATCGTCAAAACCATCCTGTCTGATTTCAAGAACGACTTGTCGATCTTTGATGAGATGTACTACAAGCTGGAAAGTCAGGTCGGCGATTTAGAGTCCCGCGCCAAGGTACTGGAGGAGCGGAACCAGGAGGCAGCCAAGGGCCGGGAGCGGCTGGAGTCTGCCCGACAGCAGGCCAAACAGGTTATCAACGACATGACCAAGGGGCGCAGCCTGCACCCGGTGCTGGAGCGTTTTCTCAATCACGCCTGGCTGGACCGGATGATTCTGATGCTGCTGCGGGATCCGGATATTGAAAAAAGCAAGGAGTGGTCTTCAGCCCTGGTGGTGGTAGACAGCCTGGTAAAAGTCATTGATGCGCGACACAACCCCAAGGCCAGAGAGTGGTTGATCAAGAACAAGGAGACCCTGATTCAGCATATCAAGAGCGGACTCGACTCACTGGGTAATTATCATCACCCGGATAGTAATGCACTGTTTAAGCTACTCGACTCGGTAGTGGCGGACAAACCAGTACCCGCTCCTGCTGAGAAAAAGCCTGAAGAGGTGGTTGAGGTATCCAAGCCGATTATCAAACCGATTACCAGTGAAGCAAAAACTCCGCAAGAACAACCGGTCAAGGAGGAACCCAGTGAAACGGAATTGCAGATGCGACTCAAATTACGGGAAATTAAATTCGGCACCTGGTTCGAGTTGATCGACGAGGACAACAAGTTACGTCGGCTGAAGCTCTCATGGTTTAGCCCGATCACCCATAAGTATATGTTTGTCGACCGGTTTGGCATCCAGGCCTATATAACCCCGGCCGATGAGTTGGCAAAGATGCTTAGCGCTGGCAAGGCAAGTATCATAAAGTCTACCGGCATACCATTTGTGAGCAAGGCATTGAAAACCATTCATGCTATTCTGCAAAAATCCATCGGTATGAGTACTGCCGGTTAGACGCTAATAAGGAAAATGGAAATGCCTGAAAAACGTTCCAACCCGAGAAAAATCTGCGACGCCAGAATTGATATTCTCGATTCTGAGTCGAATGAACTGATTGGAACCCTGGTGAATATATCGGTCAGCGGGTTCATGATGATTTCGGAAAAAGAATTACCGGAAAACTATGTGTTCCAGTTCAAACTGGTATTTGCTCCCGGTTGCGAGGAGTCAACCAGCATGGAACTCGGTGCCGAAAGCCTGTGGATTCAGGAGATGGATGGATCCAATCAACGCTGGATAGGTTTCCATATTATCGACATATCGGATGAGGACAGGAGCACTATTGCTCGCTTGATCAGTGAGTGGCGGGAATAAAAAACCTCTAGCGAGTATCAATCGATAGAAGCGAACCGGCCTGACGTTTCATTCTCGCTGTAGAACTGGAGCACCCGGGTCACATAGGCCTGGGTTTCCGGATAGGGCGGCACCCGATTACCAAACCGTTTCACCGCATTTTCACCCGCGTTATAGGCTGCCACGGCCAAGCGCAGGTCGTTATCGAACATGACTAGCAGGTCCCGCAGGTAAGTCGCCCCTCCCGTCAGGTTCGATTTGGGATCCCAGCTGTCATACACCCCGTAACGTTTGGCCGTTTCCGGCATCAGCTGCATCAATCCCCTGGCCCCGGTGCGGGACAGTGCACGGGGATCATAAGCCGATTCGGTTCTGATCACTGCATGCAGAAGGGCCGGATTAAGACGGACTTTGCGGGCAACTTCCTGAATCAGGGGAGCATAGCGTTGGCGATTTTTTTCTGTTGAGGCGATGTCGATCCGAGAACCGGAGGATCTTTTCTGGTTGGTCTTGGTCTGCGACAACAGCCGATAACGACTCCCCTTCATGGGGCGATCGGTAAAATAGAGCTTTCCGCTCCGATCCTCGTATTTGTAGATATCGGCAAATGCCGGGGCGATGATAATCATCAGCCCCATTGACGCCACAAGCCTGATTCCAGGTTTCAGTAAGACTTTCAATCCAGATCCCCTATGGCGGTTAACCGGCAAGCCACTTTCAACGCCCGCGCCGGTTAGGGTCCGCATGACTTTCAATCATAACCTGTCTGCCTGGCCCGGGACAGCTTAATGGGCCTTTGCGGGCAAGCTGAGAACAGCTCTTCACTCCAAGCTGTTATGCAGATACCACTTTCACCGTACCCAGGACACAATTCTCGATACCAAAACGGCAAATACCAGTGCTGCCAAAGGATTTGTGACCATCAACACAATCACCGGATCGGGAGTCAGCCACTATAAACGCCGAGGATTGATGACAACGGCCGCCCTCCCGCAAATTTTCACCCGGGCCGTTGTTGTTAATCTTCACCTCAGCAGGCTTCTCCTCAGCACACCCTATTGCTACCTCATCGGCATTTGGAGCCAATTCTTAAACGGCTGATCATTCAGTAATTCAGCTCAGGTCGGACCTCATCTATACTGTCGGAACGATATACAACAGAGCGGAAAACTCAGATGTCCAGCCCAGCCTTCACGGTAAGCCAGGCCCATTGGTTAAGAAACAGATCGCTGCTCCGATCGATCCGGGAATCGGTATTTGTCATTGAACAACGGGTACCGAAGGAGTTGGAATGGGATGACCTGGACGCATCTGCCCTGCATGTTGTCGCTACGGACAACGCAGGCAACGGAATCGGTACCGGACGTCTCACTGTGGATGGTCAGATCGGCAGGATGGCTGTCTTGGCTGACTGGCGCAACCAGGGGGTTGGCAGTGCCTTGCTGAGCCGGCTGATCGAGCTCGCCCATACCCATAATAGGCTTCCGCTTTTCCTGAACGCCCAGGAGCGCGCCATCCCCTTCTATCTGCAGCACGGTTTCCACTGCGTCGGTGAGACCTTCTTCGAGGCCGATATCCCCCACCGTCGGATGGAACTTACAGCAGCACCACCCAAAACCCGTCAGGAGCCAGTATGAGTCGATCAGAAGCAGTCAATTTCGATGGACTGATGCTGGCTGAAAGCCGCGAACGCATCTCCTTGCAGGGCCGCGACCAGTTCCGGCAGGCGAGCGAGGCCATGGTCCGGCAGGCGAAGCGCACGCTCGATATATTCACTTACGACCTGGACAAGCCGGTGTTCGATCAGGGAGACTTCCTGGAAGCGGTCAAGCAACTCGCGCTCACATGCCGGGGGATGGGTATCCGTATTCTACTCCAGGACAGCGAACGGGCACGTCGGGAAGGACATCGTTTAGTTGATCTGTCACGCAGGATCACCAGCAAGATTGAGATCCGGCGTCCCCATGAGGACTATATCGATCACCCGGAAAACTTCATCATAGTCGACCGGATCGGCTATATCAGGCGCAGAAATACCGGTCTCTATGAGGGCGAAGCAAACTTCTGCCACCCTATGGAAGCCCGCCTGTTAACCGATTTTTTCTCCGAAGTGTGGGAACGGAGTGAACAGGAGAGCAGCCTGCGCAGACTCCACCTTTAATCCAGAGGCCATCACCATGCGGCATCCCCTTCTTCTACTCATTCTCCTCTTCGTATACGGCCAGTCCGCCGCTGATTATCCGTTGGAGATCATTCAACTCAAGAGCCGCCCGGTGGCGGAGATCATTCCCATACTGAAACCCTTTATCGATTCCGATGGCTCAATCAGCGGCATGAATGATCAACTGATTATACGTACCTCGGCCGCCAATCTGGCCGAGATCCGGCAGATCCTGCAGCGACTCGACCAGCCACCCAGACGATTACGGATCTCAGTCAGGCAATTCGCCGGCAATCACGCCTCGCAACAGGCCCTGGGGGCAGACATAGATGCGATGGTCGGCAAACAGGGCAGAGTCATTGTAGGCCAACCCGGAGATGGTGACGTCCGGCTGCGGGTCAAAAAAGCACAAACCGAAAGCCATCGGGATGTCACCCATACAGTCCAGGTACTGGAAGGATATCCCGCTTTCATCGCCACCGGTCAGTCCGTCCCGATCCCCGAACGAACTACTATTGTCACCCGCAATACCCTCCGCCAACGCACAACCACCCAGTACCGGGATGTCGCCAGCGGATTTTATGTCGTGCCCCGGGTCAACGGAAATCGGGTCACGCTGGAAATCAGTACAGAGATGAATCGCCCCGGGAACAGACAGGGCCACTATGACAAGCAACAGGTACAAAGCATCGTTTCGGGACAACTGGGGGAATGGATCAGCCTCGGTGGTGCGGCCCGGACAATGGGTACAACGGGTCACGATATTTTAAAGGAGGCTCGCATGGTCAGTCAGGATGATCGGGCCATCGAACTACTGGTTGAAGAGCTGCACTACTGAATGACAGCACACAATTTACCTTGTTTCACATTTTCCAGGGGATGGATAGCGACGTCTATCTGTTATATTAGGCGGATACCCCACTTACTAAACCGGTATCGATAGGAGTCATACATACATGCCTGAATTCATGGACATAGAGAAGCTGGTATCCACCTTTGTAATCCCCTGGAGCATTAACATTGTTCTTGCGTTGGCGACCTTCTTCATCGGTCGTTGGGTAGCCAGTATTCTGCTCAAGATAGTCAGAAAGTTATTGAACAAGAGCAAGATGGACGCGATTCTGATCAATTTCGTCACGTCTATCCTGCACGCCATCCTGCTGCTGTTCATTGTTATTGCAGCCATGGATCAGCTGGGTGTGGATACAACCTCACTGATCGC
Organism: Sedimenticola thiotaurini; assembly: GCF_001007875.1. Lineage (NCBI taxonomy): Bacteria > Pseudomonadati > Pseudomonadota > Gammaproteobacteria > Chromatiales > Sedimenticolaceae > Sedimenticola > Sedimenticola thiotaurini. The sequence goes on from NZ_CP011412.1 coordinate 1,193,190, forward strand.
CTTGCTCGGTGCAGCCGGCCTGGCTGTCGGCCTGGCCATGCAGAACTCGCTGCAGAACTTTGCTGCCGGTGTCATGCTGATCATCTTCCGGCCCTTCAAAACCGGTGATTTTGTTGAAGCTGGTGGCACTGCCGGTGTGGTGGAAACCATCAGTATCTTCAGCACCATCATGCGTACCGGTGACAATCGGGAAGTGATCGTCCCGAATGGCTCCATCTACAATGGCACCATCACCAATTTTTCCGCCCGTGAGACGCGCCGTATCGACATGGTGTTTGGCATCGGTTATGGCGACGACATACGCAAAGCCAAACAGCTGTTGAACGATATCCTGGAAGCTGATGAGCGCGTGCTGAAAGATCCGGCCCCGCTGGTTGCTGTTGGAGAACTGGCTGACAGCAGTGTCAACTTCAATGTCCGCCCCTGGGTCAAAAGCGCTGATTACTGGAACGTCAAATTTGATCTTACCGAACGGATCAAACTTGCCTTTGACGACAACGGCATCTCTATCCCCTACCCACAGATGGATGTGCATCTGGATAAGGCAGAATAATTGTCTGACTGTGCCCGCCAATGGCGGGCACTTTTTTCTCCTCCTGCACCATATTCTGGCCCTGCCCCCTAACTCCGGCGAAGCGATTTAGCGCACCCCGGACGCAAGTTCTCAGCAACAGATCAACATTCCGTCTCTAGCAGCGGATGGGGGAATACCACCCCATCAGCCAAAATTTCCCCACTGATTATGAGATATCACTGTTTCGGGTCAATCGGTCAGCTTCTAACTACCGGTTGATTACATTAAAATAGCCGCTTCTCGCCACTGGAGATCAGGTTATGAAACCAAACAGAAAACTGCTCCTCATCGCCGCCTTGACGGCACTCATCTCCACACCACTCCATGCAGACCTTGAAGCGGGTCTGGCCGCCTACGACCGGGGTGATCACAAAGAAGCGTTTAACCAGTTCAAACAGGCCGCTGAAGCCGGAGATGCGGACGCCTACGGTAAACTGGCCGGTCTCTATCTCTATGGACGGGGAACTGAGAAAGATTATTCAAAGGCGTACATCTGGTTCGGCATGGCAGAACACAGCGGTGACAAGTATGCAGAGAAATTCAAGATGGCCGCCGCCTCTTCCATGACCCTGGAACAGGTGAAACATGCCGAGGAGATTATGGCCGACTATATAAGGCGGGTTGAAGAGTAGTTCAATATCAACCAGGGGAGCAACTGAGGGAAGATAATCCATCCGCCTCTGGGAACCGGGGGATCGGTGTAACCGATCCCCCGGATTACGTCATCGGGATGCCGCCAGCGCCTGATCGAGATCGGCGATAATGTCGTCAATATGCTCAATACCGATAGAGAGCCGCACCAGATCCTCACTGACCCCTGCTCTCGCCAACTCTTCCGGATTGAGCTGCCGGTGGGTGGTGGTAGACGGGTGACAAGCCAGAGTCTTGGCGTCACCTATATTCACCAGGCGAACCACCAGTTTCAAGGCATCGATAAAGCGGGCGCCAGCCTCCTTGCCGCCGGTAATACCGAAGGAGAGAATACTGGAAGCCCGCCCCCCCATATATTTATCCACCAGTGGTTTGTCCGGGCTGCCCTCCAAACCGGCATACCGGACCCACTCCACCTGGGGATGGGACTGCAGGTAGTTCGCCACCGCCAGGGCATTTTCACAATGTCGGTCCATCCTCACGGGCAAAGTCTCTATACCCTGTAGAATCAGGAAACTGTTAAATGGAGAGATCGCCGCCCCCATGTTACGCAATGGCACTACCCGGGCCCGACCAATAAAGGCCGCCGGCCCGAGGGCTTCCGTATAAACCACGCCGTGATATGAGACGTCCGGCTCATTGAGCCGGGGGAAGCGATCGGCGTGTTCAGCCCAGGGGAACTTGCCCGAATCCACAATCACACCGGCAATAGTAGTACCGTGGCCACCCATATACTTGGTCAGTGCGTGTACCACGATATCCGCCCCATGCTCAAACGGCCGACAGAGATAGGGTGATGGAACTGTATTATCAACAATCAGTGGTACGCCATGGGCATGGGCCATATCTGCCATTGCACCGATGTCCACCACGTTGCCGGCAGGATTACCAATAGACTCACAGAACACCGCCTTGGTACGGTCATCGATCAGAGCCGCCATGCCCTCCACATCTTTAGGGTCGGCAAACCTGGCCTCTATCCCCAGCTGGGGTAAGGTGTGCGCGAAAAGGTTATAGGTACCGCCATAGAGGGTGGTAGTGGTGACAATGTTGTCACCCGCCTCACAGAGCGTGAATATGGTGTTGGTGATCGCCGCCATGCCGGAAGCCAGTGCCAGAGCACCAACGCCCCCCTCCATGGCGGCCACCCGCTGTTCCAGCACATCGGTCGTCGGGTTCATGATGCGGGTATAGATATTACCCGGGACTTTCAGATCAAACAGATCGGCGCCATGTTGAGTGTCATCAAAGGCGTACGACGTGGTCTGATAGATCGGTACCGCCACCGCTTTGGTGGTGGGATCCGGTTCAAACCCACCGTGTATCGCGACTGTTTCAATCTTCATTGGCGCTCCTCCACTGTTATTCTGCCAATCCACTCAAAATGTTCTGCATCTTAACTGCTTGATCAACGCGCTGTCGAATAACTATCTGTTCTGACAGACTAACCAGCAGCTATGAAACTGCCCGCCAAATGGTGGATTCATAGCCAACCCTCTATCGGGTCACCACGGGTTCAGCTAAGTATAGGTCCTGCTCGGAGGGGCAGGAAGAATGGGGGAGGAATCGTCGGTGTGGCCTGAACGGAATTAAGCACCCCTCCGGTGCAGGCACACCGGAGGGGGCGTCGCCTATCAGTTCAATGACTGATAGTAGTTCATCAGGATCTCCGCCACTTCAGGACGGGAGAACTCAGGCGGTGGCGCCATGCCCTGCCCCAGCATCTCGCGCACTTTGGTGCCGGACAGCAGTACGAAGTCTTCCTTGTTGTGATCCGGAGCATCCCGCATCATCACAACCCGGTTCAGCTTCTTCGAATAGGCGGTGTGATCGGCCCGGAAGATCTCGATATCCAGTGCGTTTGGCGGCACTTCGGTATCAAAGATGGTCTGGGCGTCAAAGGCGCCATAATAGTCACCCACACCGGCATGGTCGCGACCGATAATGAAGTGGGTAGCACCCATGTTCTGGCGGAAATAGGCGTGCAGCACCGCTTCTCGGGGACCGGCATAGAGCATATCGAAACCGTAACCGGTAATGCTGACGGTGTTGGGCGGGAAATAGAGCTCCGCCATCTTGCGAATCGCCGCATCCCGCACCGGTGCCGGAATATCACCGGGTTTCAATTTGCCCAGCAGCATGTGGATCACCACACCATCGGCCTTCACCGCATCCATCGCCATCTTGCACAGCTCTTCATGGGCCCGGTGCATCGGGTTGCGGGTCTGGAAGGCTACGATTTTCTTCCAACCACGCTCCTGGATCTCGTTACGGATCTCCACCGCGGTGCGGAAGGTGTCAGGGAAATCACTCTGGAAATAGCTGAAATTCAACACCTGGATCGGTCCGGAAAGCGCATAGCGTCCCTGGTTGTTGAAGGCGGCCACGCCAGGGTGCTCTGGATCAGTGGTGCCATAGACCCGGCTGGTCATGACCTCCATCTGCTCATCGGAAACCTGTTCGACCTTCTCAACATCCATGACGGCCAGAACCGGATTTCCCTCCACGTTCGGATCACGCAGGGCGATACGGGCGGCACCCTGGATCCCTTCCACGCTCTCCAGCAGACAGAGGACAGGAACCGGGAAGAAGCTGCCATCAGACATTTTCATCTTCTCGGCGCAACCCATGGCATCCGCGACATCCATAAAACCTTTCAGCGGGTTGAAATAACCGGCACCCAACATCACCGCATTACCCGCGGCCTGGGAGCTGATTACCACTGAAGGCAGGGATTCGGCCTCGTGGGAGAGGGCATGATGTTTATCGGTGTCATAGACAAAAAGCGGCTGAAGGGTATCGGATCCGACAGGCTTGATCATCTCTCTAGATCTCCTTAAGAACAGATTATCGTTTAGTATTTTATTTTCCGATTACGACTAAAACTCGTCCAATCGGTCAGTATAGAAATGAGCGGGATACATCCGATCCGGTCATGCAGCCAGTCGCTGGTAACACTTCACCAGGACTTTAGCCGTTTGAGTACCGGTGTCACACCCAATAAAAAGTCAGGGCATACCCTAACACATGGATGAGTGGGTTATCCCAAATTTATATTTATAAGGGCAGTAAAAAAATACTGTATTGAATTGGTTGGAAATAGCCTCTCCGGCGGCTGTCCGGAAAGAACTTACATCGGCATCAGCTTCAGGAGAGAGCGACGCTCTTGGCTTCTGACTGCCAACCCTGCAGTTTGGCGAACTTGGCCTCTTCCACAGGATCTTTACCCGGAATCGCTTCATGCAGCCAGTTGATAATCGGCTGCCACTGTTTTCGATCCTTGGATGACATGCTGGCCTTCATTTCGCAGATGCCCATACCCGACTCCATGGCGATGGCATAGTTGTGGGTATCACGCAGGGAACCGATCAGGGGTATACCCATCCGTGCTGAGAGCTCTTCGATCTTCTGGTAGGTGGCGGTTTTAAAACGAACCCGGTTGATCACCATGGCTACCCGCTTGCCGTGCAGTCGGTTCTTGGCAAAACGCATGAGTTCAGTCAGAAAACCTTCCGCCGCCTGCAGATCGATAATGTTGGGCATGACCGGTATCAGGATGGTGTCGGCCTTGTTGAACAGATCAACCAGCTGTCCCCCGGTAACGCCTGCCGGTGTATCGATAACGACGATTTCGGTCCCTGCCCCGGCGTGCAGCTGCCAGGTTCGTGTCATTCCGGTGCGTTGATGTGCGGCGTCTATGGAGAGGATTTGGGGTTGGGAGGGTTTTCGCATATCCAGCCAGTTGTGGCTGGAGTTCTGGGGATCGTAATCCATGAGTGCTGTCTTATAGCCCTGGCCGGCAAAATAACAGGCTAACGTGGTTGATATTGTTGTTTTGCCACAACCACCTTTCGCGTTTAGCACCATGATATTGTGCATTTAGTCCTGTCCCCGCATATTTTATGTTAAGAGGCAGCCATTCCGTTGACCGGTGCCCCTAGATATTCAGCCTCCCGGATTCTCCGATCCATCACTCTGAGCGCGGCCGCTGACAACCATCCCTCCAATAAAGTACTCAGAGGACTCCCCCGACCCTGGTAATACTACCAGAAAGTTATAACCCTCTTAAATACCCGCATGAATATTATCCAAATTAAAGTAAAACGCAAGTAATCAGGATCTGCCGATTGATTTTCTGACATTTTTTACCCCTGCTGCGTTGATAAAATTCACAAAAAAGGGATATCCCGCCGAATTCATCTTTCAACGGTGATGGCGGTCACATCTGCACCCCTATTTTCATCACCCCAGAGCTTCTCCCGCAGCCCGGACGCCCGGCGAGTGCGTCTGGCCAGCGCCGGAAGCAACATCCCACGCCGGTCTGAAAGTATAAACTTCCGGCGACTTCGGGTAAGGCCGGTGTAAATCAGTTCGCGGCTGAGTAGTGGCGAATCCCGCTCCGGCAGAACCAGCAGCACCCGGTCAAATTCCGAGCCCTGGCTCTTGTGTACCGTCATGGCAAAAGCCGTTTCATGGGGAGGCAGTCGCGCCGGACTGACCCAGCGGAGTCCGTCCGCGGTCTGAAAACAGACCTGCAGCAGGCCCGAATCGTGCGTCAACAGGATACCGATATCCCCATTGTAGAGTTTCAGGTTATGGTCATTCCGGGTAATCAACACCGGTCGCCCCGGATACCAGGTCACACCCCGATCGATCAGTCCGTCCTGCTCAAGGTGTTGACGAATCTCCTGATTCAGACCTGCAACACCGGCTGGCCCCGAGCGCAGAGCGCAAAGCACGCGAAAACTGTCGAAAGCGGCAAAAATCTCCCCAACCGCCGCCCCCCCGGCAATCCGCTGCAAATAGTCCCGATAGATGCCAGCGGCAAATGCTACCGGCTCCTCCTCCCGGTCCAGTTGTCGGACATCCGCCGGTTGGGCCTGGTCCAGTAACCGCCGCGCGGTCTCGCCATCCCCCCGGTTTACCGCCTCGGCCAGCTGTCCAATGCCGCTCTGACCACCAAAACGGTAACTGTGCCGCAATTGCACCACGGCGTCCGCCAGCGGATTCAGCGCCAGCCCCTCATCGGGCAGGATCTGGCCGGTCAACCGCTCTAGCCACTGTCGGCAATCCACTGTATAACCCGCCTGGTCTCCACAGATATCCCCCAACACCGCACCGGCCTCCACCGAAGCCAGTTGATTGCGGTCACCGAGCAGAATCAGTCGCGCGCCGACCGGCAACGCAGCCACCACCTTGGCCATCAGTGCCATATCCACCATTGATGCCTCGTCGATGACCAGAAGATCCACCGGCAGGGGATTGTGGGCATCATGCCTGAACTGGACCCGGTCGGGTCGACTCCCCATCAGCCGGTGCAGAGTCGTCGCCCGGGTCGGGATCGTCTCCAGCACTTCCGCCGGCATGGGCAACTGCTCCCGGGCTATCTGGATCGACTCCTGCAGGCGGGCAGCCGCTTTTCCGGTTGGCGCTGCCAAAGCGATGACCAACGGATTGGCCGCCTGCTGTTGCAGTAGTGCCAGAATCCGTACCACGGTACTGGTCTTACCAGTCCCCGGCCCCCCTGAAATAACGGCCAGTCGTTTCCTTACCGCAACGGCGGCAGCCACTTTCTGCCAGTCCACAACCAGATCCGGTTGCGGGGGAAACAGCAACCCCAGTCCCTGTTGCAGTTTCTCTTCATCGATCCCCCCCAGATCCTGCTGACTGCGTTGCCGCAGCAAATCGGACAGTTGCTGCTCGTAAGCCCAGTAGCGTTGCAGATACAGGCGCCCCGCCCGATCCAGGATCAGGGGTTTGAACTCACCGGGAGATCCAACAACCGGGGACTCCTGCAACAGAGTGACCCACTCTGCCCGACCCGGCAGGCTGATTGCATCCCCGTCGTCACCGATCTTGCGGTCACTCCACTGGTCAAGCGGCAAACAGACATCACCCGCACCGGTGACATGACTCGTCAGGGCGGCAGCAGTCAACAGTTCCGGGCACTGATCCCCGGCCAGCCGCCCTATCAACCGGGCAAAATGGAGATCCAGGTCGGTCAGCGGGAGCAGCGCTTTCAATCGCATCACCACATCGGGCAACCGGTTCATGCAGACACCTCCGTCCCGGCAAAATAGTCATCCAGCGCCTCGATCAGCCGCCTGGCGGGACGATCCCGGAAAATGCCGTAATCTGGCCCAGCTGTCGGCGAGATACCACGCAGAAACAGGTAGTAGATGCTGCCGAAATGGCGCTCATAGTCATAATCGGCAATCCGTTGGGCGAGATAGCGGTGCAGAGCCAGACTATAGAGCAGGTACTGCAGATAGTAACCGTCACGGGCGATGGCGGAGGCGAGATTAGCCTGACCGTAGTCTTCAATCTGATCACCCAGCCAGTTGGATTTGTAATCAAGGAGGTGATAACGCCCGTCATGGACAAAAATCAGATCCACGAAGCCCTTCAGGTATCCTTTGGTATCGGTAAACGAGAGGCGGCGAATCGCCTGCTCCAGGGCCTCCGACCCGGCGAACCCCTGCTCCATCAACAGCTTAGCCAGACCCGGCGCCTGGAGCCTGGCGACCGGGTAGTTAAACTCCATCTCCACCAGGCATTGCGCCTTGCTGAGCCGTCTGAGGCAGCGGTCACTGCCGGGTTCAAGGGGGGTATCGAGCACATCGTTGACCAGTTGGCAGACAACATCCTGCCACACCGGGTCGATGCCATAGGCAGCCAGCTGCTGCTGCACCAGATCCTGTAACTCGTCAAGCGTATGCCGATTGAATTCAAGCCGTTCAAAAATGGCATGCAGGCAACTTCCGGGATTGGCGCCCCGGGGAAAACTGAACCGATCCCGGCCGGTTGGCGGTTCACTGGTCAGCTCCATGGGCGACAGGATCTCGTCATGATCCGGCAGCTCAAAATGTTCACTGCCGGCGGCCAGGGCGGAGAAGCTGGTCACCGCGTTACCGCGACTGAGATATCGGTTGAATTGGCGAGCCTGCAACGCTTCCGCCACGTAAGGAGAGTGTCGCTCAACAGCAGTCGGCTCACTGGCCACTTCGGGCTCTTCCGGCTCCGTATCACAGGGGCTGATCAACACCTCGCCCGACAGTTGCTCACTCCAGGCCTGCAGTGGCCCCAGCAGAGCGGACTCGTCCAGGGACTTGAAATGGGTCGCCAGACTTTCCAGCCGATCCTGATCCTTCGCTTCCGCAGGGGCATCCAGGCCCATATCTTCCGGGGAGGGTGGCGGGTACAGCAGCCAGGCGAGTGGCGACGTCTCGGCACCATTCACCTTGCCCCAGGTGATGTAGCAGCGCTGTTCCGCCCGGGTGAGTGCCACATAGAGCAGTCGCAGACTTTCCGCCAGGGTCTCCGCCTGGCTCACCTGACAGGCGGCCGGCCAGTCAGGGGACCCCAGATCAAGCACCGCCTGGTTATCTTTACCCGGATCATGGAAGTGACACGCTTCATCGGAACGGATAGCGCGCGTTCCCCCATCCCACACAAAGGGACAGAACACCACCGGATACTGCAAACCCTTGCTCTTATGGATAGTGACAATCTGCACCAGATTGTCATCACTCTCCAGGCGCAGCTGGCGCTGCTCATCTTCCGGCATATCCCCGAGACGTAACTGGCTGAACCAGTTGATCTGCGCCTCCATACCGGCGGTGGTATCACGCTCCTGCTGATGGATCAGTTCGCTCAGGTGCAGGATATTGGTCAATCGCCGCTCACCATCGGGCAGACCCAGCAGTCGCTCGGTAACCCGGTACTCCCGCAGCAGGTGGCGGAACATGCGCATGAAACCGTGCGCTTGCCAGAGTTCATGGTAGACCTGGAACTGCTCCAGATAACCACCCAGTTGTGTTTCATCGCTGGCCAATCCGGCAATCTCATCCCCTGACACACCCAGCAGATCGGTCCCCAGGGCGGCGAAGACCAGTCCGTCCCGCTGCGGTTCCATAACCGCCCGCAACAACCGCTCCAGCTCGGTGGCTTCATGGGTTTTGAACACGTCCTCCTGGGCGCGCTGGACGCTGTAGATACCCCGCTCCGCCAGGGCATCCCGGATCATCCGGCCCTGCCGGTGGGTGCGTACCAGCACAGCAATATCTCCACCGACCAGGGCGCGCTCACCCAGGCGGGCGGCACTCACTCCCGGACCGAGCAGACGGGCGATCTCCCGGGCGGTCCAGGTTGCGGCGATCTGCGCAGCCTGCTCCTTGCTCTGTTTGCCAGGGATAAAACCAACTCTGAAGCAGGCCGGATCACCGGCCGGGTCAAGCAGTCGCGTCTGCTCTTTCGGCGCCGGCTTGGATACTTGGAACCCTATCTGCGGAAAAAGGAAACCGCCCTGGGGTTGGGCAAACAGGTGGTTAACCGCGTCGATCAAGGGGGCTACTGAGCGCCAGTTCACATCCAGGGTGTACCGGTTTCTGGCCTCCGCACTGGCCTTCAGATAGGCAAAAATATCCGCGCCCCGGAAGCTGTAGATGGCCTGTTTCGGATCCCCAACCAGGAACAGGATGCCAGGCCGCTCCACAAACAGTGTTTCAAAAATCTCGTATTGAACGGGATCGGTATCCTGAAACTCATCGATCAGGGCGGCGTTGTAGGTGCGCCGCACCGCATCCACCAGTGCCGCACCCCGATCCCCGCGCAGCGCCCCTTGCAGATTCAGCAACAGGTCGTCATAGGACTGCACCCGCAACTGCTGCTTGCGCCGGTACAGCTCTTCATTGACGTAGGGGATCAGTTCGCTAAGCAGTGCTACCCTGGCCTGCTCATAATGGGACTCCAGGGAGTTCAGTGCGCCCAGCAGCGTGTCACAGTGATCAAAAAAGGGATGGGTTGGTGCAACGCCACCTTTTTTCAGGGCCTTGGCCAATGCACCGCTGGTGAATTTTTCCAGCTCCGCGAATCGGGGGCCGGGACCGGGTTGCAGGAACTGATCCATCGCCAGCACCCACTTATCGATGGATGCCAGTCGATACTTCTGCCGGTTCAGCCCATCACTCTGTTTAAGCAGCGTAACGATCGCTTCACGCTGATCCAGCCAGAGTTGGCGAGCCACTTCAAAGTGGTTCAGAAAATCCCGCTCCAGCTCCGCCAGCCCCTCCGGCATCCCCTGACCCCGGATCTCCAGATAGGGCTTATTGATATTGCCCCTCAGTCCATCCGCCAGCTGGTCGGGAGTGATACCCCGATCCAGCAGATAACCGAGCAGACCGGAGGGGATATCCTGGATATGGCGACGCCAGAAATCATCCACCACCTCCTGAACCAGGGATCGTTCATCCAGCAACATCTCGGTTTGAAACGGCATACCGCTCTCAAAGGCGTTTTCTGACAGCAGCCGCTGACAGAAGCCGTGGATAGTGAAAATGGCAGCGCGATCAAAGCTGAGTATGGCCAGTGTCAGGCGCTGCAAACGGAGTTCCACGGTCGCAGGATCAGCCAGCAGAGCATCCCGGAACTCATCCGCCCCATCCATCTCCGCCGCCCGTTTGAGCGCCACCATGCGGGTTCGAATGCGCTCCCGTAATTCAGCGGTGGCCGCCTTGGTATAGGTGACCACCAGGATCTGCTCCACCGTCAGCCCCTGCTCCAGGATCAGGCGCAGATAGAGACCGGTGATGGTATAGGTCTTGCCGGTCCCGGCGCTCGCCTCGATCAGATTCATGCCATCGAGGGGGGTATCAAACAGGGCAAGTGGCTGCATATCAACTCACCTCCATGGCCAAAAGCAGCGGCAGGAAGACCTGCTCACTCACAGCCTCAAACCTTTCATCCAGCACCTCGCCATCGGGGAAGGCGAGCCGGTAGTAGGGATTGTCATACTCGGCGTATCCCTGGTAGCCGCCAAACCATCTGTCCCGGGCCCGTTTCAGTCCCGTTTCACGGGGCTTATCCTCTGCCAGTGCGTTGGCATAGGCCCGGGCACTGCGGGCAAACAGGGGTAACGGCCACTGAAGTCCCTGCCAGTAGAGATCCAGCAGCTCACCCAAACGGGCCTCTGCATCGACCACTGGATGAAGGGTCACCAACCCTTCACCACCGAGCCAGCGGGTGGTCGGCGCCACCCCTTCCGGAGCGGCGACATTCAACACCAGGTGCCTGATCCACAATGCAAGGAGTTGGCGATCGGGAATCTTCTCCAGTGAATAGCCGAGCAGACCGTCGGCAGAGACCTGTTCCAGCCGGCCAACCAGCCGCAGCGCCTGGTGATGGAAATCGACACTGATCACCCGGGTCTCCGCCGGGTAGAGTGGTTGCAACTGATCGGCCCATTGCCGGGCACGCTCAGCCAGGCGCTCAAAATGAACCTCTCCATGGGTGCCGTGGGGCAGGATGCCGCGGGCCCGCTCCACGCTCAGTTGCTGGGCCGGATCGCCCCCCTGCAATGCCCGCTGCACCAGCCGCTGGAACAGGTCACTGCGTTGAAAATAGTCCAGCTCAAAGGGATCCCGACTCTCCATCCCGGCCTGCTCATAGGCGATGGTGATACCGAGCCTGGCCGATAACAGATAACGCACCGGATTATCATAAAAACGGATCAGCTGGGTCAGCTCCACCTGCCGCCACTGCTCTTCCGGCTCCCCAAGCGGCTGCCGGATAAAACGACCCGGCTGACCCGTCGGTGCCAGCAGCGCCTTTGCCCCCTGGCAGTTGGCGGTATCAAAACTGAACAGTCCGGTGTCCGGTACGAAATAGCGTGGATTGAAGGGCTGTAACGGATGGCAGACACTCAACTCCTGGGACAGGGACCCGGGCTGATCCGTCCCATACCGGTCATCCAGATAATCCATCAATTCGCTTACCAACACCGAAGGTGGCAAGGGCGTGTTGTCCCGGATATCCCGGGCCACGTAGCTGAAATAGAGCAGATCCCGGGCCGAGATCAGGGTCTCCAGAAACAGGTAGCGGTCATCTGCCCGTCGTGACCGGTCACCCTGACGCCGATTGCCGGCCATCAGATCGAATCCCACCGGGCGCCGTTCCCGGGGGAAGCTGCCGTCGTTCATGCCGATCATGCAGATCACCCGGAATGGCAGTGCCCGCATCGGCGTGAGGGCACAGAAACTGACACCACCCCCCAGAAAACGCCCTCCCGACGGCGCGGCAAGCTGATCCTGTAACTGGGCGATCAACAGATCCCGGGAAAGCATGCCGCTATAACCGGCCAGTGCGGCAGTCTCGGCCAGCCGGGCAACACTGCTGCGCAGCAGCTGGACCAGGCGGGACTCCGCCTCATCGGGCTCGAAAAAGCGGTCGATCAGACTGTTCAGCCGTACCACCCAGTCCGCGGGTGAGGCATCCTCCCGCAGCAGTGGTTCCAGCTCAAACAGGGCCGTGACAAAACTGTATAGCCCCGCCAACAGCTGTGCATCACTCCCCTCCACCGCATCACAGGGCAGCAGGTCCTGGAACAGTTGTTCATCATCACCTGGCAGCGCGTACCCCAGCAACAGGCGGTCCAGTCCCTGTTGCCAGCTGTTCTGTCCGCACAAAGGCAGGCCCAGCGCCGCCCGCTCCGAGCCATCCCGCCCCCAGCGTATGACTACGGTTTCCAGCCATTGGCGAATTCGGGGCAGATCAGCCGCGGTCAGACCGAAGCGGCGATGCAGGATAGGCTGCTCCAGAAGGGCAAAAATCTCATCCACCGGATAACGGCCGCCCGGCTGGGCCAGCAGTTGCATAAACAGCGAAACAACGGGGGTTTCAGCAATCTGACTGCGATCCGACAGGGTATAGGGGATGTGGGTACGACCGACCGACTCACCAAACACCGCCTCGATGTAGGGTGCGTAGCTGTCCATATCCGGAGTCATCACCAGAATATCACTGGGCTGCAGGGTCTCGTCATCGGCCAGCAACGCCAGCAATTGATCGTGCAGCACCTCCACTTCACGCATGGGGCTGTGACAGAGATGGAACTGTAACGAGCGGTCTTCCCCATGCACCGGAGCATCATCGGGCCATTCATCCATCTCGGCGGCATGCAGGATGTCGCGCTGCAGTCGGTGCAGCAGACTCTCCCCGGATGGTTCAATGAACGCTTCAGTGGCACCCGGATCGTAATTCAGCAGCGACGCCAGGAAATCACTCCCCTGCCCGCCCATGGAGGCCAGCAGGGGATTACCCACCTCCAGATAGAGCCCCTGATCCGTGCTCTCCAGGGCACGCCGGCCACGCTCCTCCTCCGAGACCAGGTCCATCCAGTAACCTTCGGTCGGATTCAGGATAAACAGGTGGATGTCGAGCCAGCGGCCGGCAAGTTGGAGAATCTCCAGGTAGCCAGGTGACAGGGCATTCAGGGCAAACAGGCTGATCCGTTCCGGCAGGCGTTGCGGATCGATGGACCCATGCTCCACCATCCGGGCCAGGCGCTGCTGCAGATCGACCCAGTGTTCGGCAGATTGACTGGCCACCAGGTCGCGCCACAGTGCCGCCTGCCAATGGTCATCGGGCATCGCACTGCGGCCCTGCTGCCAACGGGTTATCCAGTCGGGCCGATAGACCAGATACTGATCAAAACAGTTGGCAATCTCGCCGGCAAGCTGAAACCGGGACAGCTCATCATCCGATTCCAGGTAACGGTGCAGCGGCTCAAACCCCTCTGTTGGCAGGCTTTGTGCCAGCCGCTCAAACAGCCACCACTGCATCAGCTCCGGTTTAAAACCATCCACCTCCGGCACATCGTCCAGCAATTGGCGCAGCAGCTGCCAGATGAAACCGGCGGGTAACGGGAATGTCACGTTGGCGCAGACGGAGAGACGTCGGGCCAATTGCAGGGAGAGCCAGCGTCCCATACCGGGATGCTGCACCACAATGGTTTCGGTCGCCAGCGGATCTGCCAATGGCTGGCGGAGGGTATCGGCCAGCAGGTCGGTCAGCTGTTCCAGTCGATTGCTATGGTAGAGATGCAGCATAGGGGCGTTTGTAATTATGGATTACCTGAAGCCATGACCGCCCGGATATTACCCGTCTGCCAGGCTCATTCCATGAGCCTGGGACTGCCGGATCAGCTCTGTGCGCCGCAAAAACCGGCAATCTCCTGCTGGATCCGGTCGAGGCTCGCCTGGGGATCATCGGCGGCGGTGATCGGGCGACCGATCACCAGCAGATCGGCACCGTTGTTGAGGGCATTCAACGGGGTCATGACCCGTTTCTGATCATCCTGGACGGCACTGGCGGGACGGACACCTGGCGTGACCAGAAGAAACTCCGGCCCGACCAGGGGCCGCACTTCCGCCGCTTCCAGGGGCGAACAGACAATCCCGTCCAGTCCGGAATCCGCCGTCAGCCTGGCCAGGCGAATCACATTATCCGCCGGCGCACCGGAAAAACCGATCTCGGCTATATCCTTCTCCCCCAGGCTGGTCAGAATGGTCACCGCAATCAGTAGTGGCCGGTGGCTCAGGGACTCCAGCCGCTCCCGCGCGGCCATCATCATCTTGCTGCCACCGGAGGCATGCACATTGACCATCCAGACCCCCAGGTCAGCCGCCGCCGCACAAGCCGCCGCCACGGTGTTGGGAATATCGTGGAATTTCAGGTCAAGGAACACATCGAAGCCCTTCCCCACCAGCTTTTCCACAAAGCCCGGCCCCAGCCGGGTGAACATCTCCTTGCCTACCTTGAGGCGACAGGAGGCCGGATCCAGGCCGGAAACCAGGTCCAGAGCCGGTGCAGCGGAGGGGTAATCGAGGGCGACAATAATACGGGGGTTGCGGGATAAAACGGTCATGGATTATGCCTTGCAAGTGTTGGGTTCTGATCAATTTGAGGCGGCAGCCGGGGGCAGATCTCATCCAGCCCGTCCCTTGGCTTGATACTGCTCCAGGATTTGCAGCTGGGGCACTGCCAGTGCAGTGTCTTGGCGGTAAATCCGCAACTGACACATTGATAGGCCGCACGGTGGTCCAGCAATTTGGTCAGGACCTGTTGCAGTATCTGCAGACTTCCCCACCCATCGGTGTGGCCTGATTTCAGCGACAGCCCCACCATCCGGTTCAGGCCTTCCAGGTGTGGATGGGCATGCAGATAACCGCTTAAAAAGCGCAGCGCAGCCTCATCACCCTCATCTTCCTGAATAAAATCGGTCAGCGCCAGCACACTGCTGATCGAGTGATGGCGCTCATAAAGCTTGCGCAGGTATTTGACAAGTTCCGCCCGGTTACCCAGTTCCCGGTAGCAGTCGATAATCTCCGGCAGGACTTCAGAGAGATAGGCTGAATCCTGCTTCTCCACCTGCCTCAGCGTACGGATAGCGCTCTTGGGCGAGCCGTTCATTGCCTCAATCCGGCCCTGTAGAATAGTCGCCCTGACACAACTCTCATCGGAGAGATGGGCTTTTTTCAATAACTTGGTTGTTTTAACCAGATCCTTACGGAGCTGGGCCTCTTCCGCAAGCTCGCAGTAGTAGTGGGCACACTCCCTGCGGCGCGAAATGCCAGTGCGCTGTTCCAGTCGTTTAGCCACCTGCAGGCACTTTTCCCAATCCTTCTCCTGCTGATAGATAGTGAGCAGATTCTCCAGCGCCTGGGCCTGGAACATGTTCATCTCACCCAACTCATTAAACAGGCTCTCGGCCCGGTCAAACAATCCCGCCTTCATGTAGTCTCGACCCAGTTCCAACAGCGCCTGGGCGCGCTGTTCCCGATTCAGCATCGGCCTGGCGATCAGATTCTGATGGATCCGGATGGCACGATCCACTTCACCACGACGTCGGAACAGATTGCCCAGGGCCAAGTGGGTTTCCACCGTGTCGCTGTCGACTTCCAGCATCTTGATAAAGACATCAATGGCCTTGTCGGGTTGTTCGTTCAGGAGATAATTCAGGCCACTGAAATAACCGGGCGAGCGTTCGGCCGCCGTCACCTCCTGGCGGGAGATGCTTCGTTTCGCCGCCCACCAGCCGGAGGCGGCAGCAACAGGCAACAGTAACCAGAACAGTTCCATCATGGGGTTTCAGCGGTCCACGGACTGTGGCGAGGCAAAACAGCAGATCCTGAACGGATTATCCCTTTCCCTAACATAATCTCAATTGTCCTTGATCGGTAACGCACGTAGGTTGTTGACCTCCTGACGGGCAATTTTGGCCTTGTGCCTCAGGCTCATATTCTCCCGGCGCAGCTTGAGGGAACTGCCCAGCGTGGCAAGCACGCCCAGAATCGCCCCGATAGCCACAGCCGCCACCAGTATCACCGACAAGGGGAACTCTTGCACTCCAAAATAGTAATTGAGTTGCACGGTCTCGGCATTCATGACCGCAAATGCAGCGCCGATCATCATGATCAGTAAAATGAAAATCAGCTTTAAATATCGCACAGTCTAGTCTCTCCCATGGTCGATCAGATACCGATAGCGACTATCATAACCAAGATTCCGCCGGAACCGTACCGGGAAATTAAGACGCTGGACCACAACTGTGCCGATGGATCGTTAACACGGAGCTCTCAACAGAGTAGAACTGGAAACAGTGGCAGGAAAAAATAGAGCTCTGGCACCGGGCCAGACGGGTTGATACAACACCTCTGGCCCGGCGTCAGCGGGGAGGCCGATAGCCGGCCGCTGGCCGGGCCGGGGCTTAGTCAGGCGTAGTCATCCACCAGCCCATTGGTTGTTACCAGGGTCTCGCTCTGGAGCATATCCGTGGAGTCTTCAGCTGTCTGGCCAGATTCCCCATCCATCCCGAAACCGTTGCCACCACTACTGCCGCCCGGCTGCCCGAACATCTCCGGGCCGCCGTCCTGGGTGCTGGCATCATGCTGCCCCACATCCACATTGGCCAACAGCATATTGTTGTCGGCAAACATATCACGCAACCGGGGAATGGCCGCTTCAATGGCTTCCTTCACCGCGGCATTATTTGCCAGGAAGCTGACGCTGGCCTGATCGTGCTGCATGGATATCTGGATATCGATCGGCCCCAAGTGTCGTGGCGAGATATGCAGGGTAGCCTGCTGCAACTGACCGCCTACCATCCAGGCAACCCGGTTACCGAGCATATTGTCCCAGCCCTTCTCACCAACAGGAAGATTAATGGCCGGAGGGGTGTAGACACCGGAACGGTAGGACGACGCCTGTTCCAGGCCTGAAACCAGCGACGCAAAAGGTGTCCCTGAAGTCGTCCCGGTGTTGTTCAGCAAACCGGCGGACAGGTCACCGGCATTTACAGCCGATTTAATTCCCATTGCGTCCGCCGCCAGTTCACCTTTGGCCAGCAGGATTGCGCTCTGGGCATCCGCCGGACTCAGCGCCCCATTCAACTGCCCGGGTGTCCCGGAGGCGGGTCCCGTATTTGCTCCCTGGCTCAACAGCATGTTGCGTAGATCCACCGGGGTCAGGGAAGCCCCCGCACCCGACTGTGTACCGAGCCGGTTGGCGGCCTCTTCCCCCCCGGGCTCAATACCGGCCAGTTGCAGGATCCATTGCAACAGCGCCGGATTGGCCGTGGCGGGATCGGCAAGATCTGCCGCCCACGGCAATGAATTGCCGTTCTCCATCATGGATTCCAGCTCCTGTAACTGCTCGGGTGGCAGCAGCTCCTTCAGCTTCGCCATATCTTCAGGGGACAGCATCTCCCCCTCGAAAAGCTGGTTAAAATCGGACTGATTCCCTTGATTTTTCGCTATACCTGACGAGGATGTAGCACCACTTCCTGACGAAGCAGGCGATACGGATGGAAACATATCTGGACCTGGCACCGCACTATTCACTTGTCACTCCTGGTTTGCGCCTTTTGGACTGACAATTAACAAGCAGCAACTATGCCAATCGACTCCAGAACGAGGATTACTCGAGAAAATCGCTTTTTTCTGCCCGTCTCCAGGCTCCCGACACCACCAGCCACTCCCCCGCTTCCTCAGCCAGGCTCAGATCCAGGCGTATAAGCTCGGCACGGAGCGAAATCAGTTGTGAAACAGTCTTGAGGGGCTGGCCCGCCACGGCAACATAGAGTGTCACATGGGCCCGGTCCGGCCCGATCAGGTCGAGACGACTTACCTGGGTCAACAGATGAATCGACTGATGGGTCACGAAGTAACCGCCCAGCAGGCGCAACAGAGCCTGTTTGTCTTGCCCGGCACTATCGCTGAAGGCAGGTGACAGGAGGGGAGAAACGGCAGAAAGGGAACGGGACTCCACGGCCTCCTCGGCCGTGTTCAGCAAGGCGCGTATGCGTGATTCAGGGCTCGTATCATCACCACTGCAGGAAGCCAACAGCGGCAGCAACAGCAGCAGTGCGCCAAGCCGCTTCAGCAATCCGACCGATCCGGGCCAGACAGCTCCGGTATGGTGGTTAGCGCAGACCAAGGACATCCTGCATATCGAACAGGCCGCTATCCCGCTGCATCAGCCAGCGTACACCGCGCACCGCACCGTTAGCGAAGGTCATGCGACTGGAGGCCTTGTGGGTTATCTCAACCCGTTCACCCATCGTCGCAAACAGCACGGTGTGGTCACCCACCACATCACCGGCCCGAATGGTTTCGAATCCGATGGTTTTACGCTCACGCTCACCGGTGATTCCTTCACGCCCATACACCGCACACTCTTTCAGATCACGCCCCAGGGCCGAGGCCACCACCTCGCCCATGCGCAGAGCGGTCCCGGAAGGTGCATCCACTTTGTGGCGATGGTGAGCCTCGATGACCTCGATATCCGCCTCATCCCCCATCACCCTGGCCGCCATGTCCAGCAGCTTGAAACAGAGGTTGACCCCGACACTCATATTGGGGGCCAGGATGATCGGAATCTCGGCCGATGCGCTCTGCAGCTGCGCCCGTTCAGCCTCGGAAAAGCCGGTAGTCCCGATCACTATGCGCTTTTTGTGTTGACGACAGATCTCCAGGTGATTCAGGGTTGCCTGGGGCGTGGTAAAGTCAATTACCGCATCAAAATCTTCCGCAACCGTCTCAAGTGAATCCCGGACGGTTACACCGATACAACCAACGCCCGCCAGTTCACCAGCATCTGCACCGATCAGCGTACTACCGGGTCGCTCCACCGCAGCCCCAAGATTCATGCCTTCAGCGTCTGTTACGGCCTGTATCAGCGCCTTGCCCATACGCCCGGCGGCCCCCACGACTGCTACTCTTGTCATCGATACTGTTCCTGTCACTGAATTTATTCGGTTGCGCGGATGGTTCAGCCGGATCGACTAGAACCCCATACCTTCAAAAAACTTCTTCACGCCATCCATCCAACCGGTGGAGTGGGGGCTGTGCTTGCTGCCGGCGCCTTTCATCGATTCGTCCAGCTGGCGCAGCAGCTCTTTCTGGTCATCGGTCAGATTCACCGGCGTCTCCACCATGACCTTGCAGAGCAGGTCACCGACCGGGCCACCCCGAACCGGCTTGACCCCTTTGCCACGCATTCTGAACATCTTGCCGGACTGGGTACCGGCCGGAATCTTCAATACCACCTTGCCATTCAGGGTCGGCACCTCCAGCTCTCCCCCCAGGGCGGCACTGACAAAACTGATGGGTACTTCGCAGAACAGGTGATTCTCTTCCCGGGTGAATATTTCGTGCGGTTTGACTGAAATCTGCACATACAGATCACCGGCGGGTCCACCGCTCTCCCCCGCTTCCCCTTCACCCGACAAGCGTATCCGGTCGCCGGTATCGACGCCGGGCGGCACCTTCACCGACAGCGTCTTGTGCTCCTGTATGCGACCCGCACCGTGACAGGCCGGACAGGGTGATTCAATGACCGTGCCCTTACCACGGCAGGTCGGACAGGTCTGCTGAACCGAGAAGAAACCCTGTTGCATTCTCACCTGGCCATGACCGGCACAAGTGCTGCAGGTCTTGGGTTTGGTGCCTTTTTTGGCACCCGTCCCATTGCACGGGTTACACTTGACCATGGTGGGCACACGGATCTTGACCGTGGTACCAGCCACGGCATCTTCCAGGGAGATCTGCAGGTTGTAACGGAGGTCAGCCCCCCGATGCACCCGGGAACCACCGGCTCGACCCCCAAAGATATCGCCAAACACATCACCAAAGATATCGCTGAAGTTACCTCCGCCGGCGTGTCCATAGCCCCCACCCGCAGAGTTATCCACACCGGCATGACCAAACTGGTCGTAAGCGGCGCGCTTCTGTGGATCGGAAAGGATCTCGTAAGCCTCCTTGGCCTCTTTGAACAGCTTTTCAGAGTCAGCTGACTTGTCTCCGGAATTACGATCCGGATGGTGCTTCATGGCGAGGCGTCGATAAGCCTTTTTTATCTCAGCTTCGCTGGCGTTCTTACTGACACCTAATACTTCGTAAAAGTCTCGCTTCGACATATTCGATCTGCTTTGTAAACCGCCGAAGCGCGAGGGTATGGAGGAGCTCTACAGCCCCTCCATACCCTCGCGCCTCAACTGTGAAATATCAGACGGGTAACCCGTCACTCTATACCGTTACTTGTCCTCTTTTACCTCTTCGAACTCGGCGTCAACCACATCATCATCCTTACCCGCGGAGCCGGCACTGGCGTCAGCAGAACCGGCGGCCCCGGCAGCTCCATCTCCACCCTTCTGGGCGTAGAGTCGTTCCGCCATCTTGGCAGACGCCTCGGTCAGGGTCTTGGTCTTGGCCTCGATGGCATCCTTATCATCACCCTTGACAGCCTCTTCCAGATCCTTGATGGCCGCCTCAATGGAGTCCTTTTCACCGGGTTCGAGTTTATCTTCACCCAACTCTTCCATTGACTTGCGGATAGCATGAATCATGTTGTCCGCCTGATTACGGGCCTGGACCAGATCGTTGAACTTGCGATCCTCCTCGGCATGCGCCTCGGCATCCTTGATCATCCGTTCTACTTCATCATCGCTCAATCCAGACGATGCCTTGATCACGATGGACTGCTCCTTGCCCGTCGCTTTATCCTTGGCCGACACATTCAGAATACCGTTGGCATCGATATCGAAGCTGACCTCGATCTGCGGCATACCACGGGGTGCCGGTGGAATGTCAGTCAGGTCGAAGCGCCCCAGTGACTTGTTGGCACTGGCCTGTTCCCGCTCACCCTGGAGAACATGCACAGTCACTGCGGTCTGGTTGTCATCGGCCGTCGAGAACACCTGGCTGGCATTGGTGGGGATCGTGGTGTTCTTCTCGATCAGCTTGGTCATCACACCACCCATGGTCTCGATACCGAGAGAGAGCGGAGTCACATCCAGCAACAGCACATCCTTCACATCACCACCCAGGACGCCGCCCTGGATAGCTGCACCAATAGCTACTGCCTCATCCGGGTTGACATCGCGCCGGGGGGCTTTGCCGAAGAACTCTTCAACCTTGGCCTGGACCTTGGGCATACGGGTCTGTCCACCCACCAGGATTACCTCATCAATCTCGGAGGCGCTCAGACCGGCATCATTCAGTGCCGTGCGGCAGGGGGCAATCGTCCGGTTTACCAGATCCTCTACCAATGCTTCGAGCTTGGAGCGGGTCAGCTTGATATTGAGATGTTTCGGACCACTGGCGTCCGCCGTAATGTAGGGTAAATTGATGTCGGTCTGCTGACCGTTGGAAAGCTCGATCTTGGCCTTTTCAGCGCCCTCTTTGAGTCGCTGCAGGGCCAGCGGGTCGTTACGCAGATCGAAGCCCTGCTCCTTCTTAAAGGTTTCCACCAGGTAATCAATGATGCGCAGGTCGAAATCCTCACCACCCAGGAAGGTGTCACCATTGGTGGAGAGCACCTCGAACTGGTGTTCGCCATCAATCTCGGCAATTTCGATAATGGAGATATCGAAGGTACCACCACCCAGATCGAACACAGCCAGTTTCTGGTCGCCACGCTTCTTGTCCATACCGTAAGCCAGTGCGGCGGCGGTCGGCTCATTGATGATACGTTTCACATCCAGTCCGGCAATACGACCGGCATCCTTGGTGGCCTGGCGCTGTGAATCGTTGAAGTAGGCGGGTACGGTAACCACGGCCTCGGTCACCTCTTCACCCAGATAATCCTCGGCGGTCTTCTTCATTTTCTGAAGAATCTTTGCCGAGATCTCCGGCGCCGCCATCTTCTTGCCATTCGCCTCAACCCAGGCATCACCGTTATCGGCCTTTACAATCTTGTAAGGCACCATCTCGATATCACGCTGAACCACTTCATCATCGAAACGACGACCGATCAGACGCTTAATCGCAAACAGGGTGTTCTGGGGATTGGTCACCGCCTGACGTTTTGCTGACTGACCGACCAACACCTCGCCTTCACTGTTATAAGCAACGATAGAGGGGGTTGTGCGATCGCCTTCACTGTTCTCGATAACACGGGCGCTGTCCCCATCCATCACTGCGACGCAGGAGTTGGTTGTGCCCAGATCGATTCCGATGATCTTTCCCATTGTTTGGTCTCTCCGGTTAACTGTCTATAAATATTAAAGTACTTGTTTCTACTTGTTATTCCAGATGGGGGATAACCCTGCGCTTTTCAAGGTCAGGCTTTCTCATCCACCTGGCCGGGTGCGGCCTGGGAGACCATCACCATGGCCGGCCGAACCAGGCGACCATTCAGGGTATATCCCTTCTGCACCACTGCCACCACGGTATTCGGGGGCACATCATTACGCGGTTGCGTGCTCATTGCCTGATGCAGATCCGGATCAAAGGGTTCACCTTCGGGGTTGATCTGCACCACATTGAATTTCTCCATCACATCGGAGAACAGCTTCAGGGTAAGCGCGGTGCCTTCACGCAACTGGTCAACGGTCGAATTCTCTTCATTGGCCGCCGCCAGCCCCATCTCCATGCTGTCACGCACCGGCAGCAGCTCATTCACGAACCGCTCCAAGGCGTACTTATGAGCGTTCTCCAGCTCCCGTTCCTGCCGCTTGCGCAGATTATCCATCTGGGCCTTGGTGCGTACCAACTGATCCCAGTGTTCATCCGCCTTGGCCCGGGCATCTTCCAACTGCAGAACCAACTCTTCAGGGGTCGGCGTTTCGGCTGCTGCAGGCTCCTGGTTTGACTCTGCCTCGGCACTCTCCTCAGCGGCTTCGTCAACCACCACCTGATCGCTGACCTGTTCCTGATCTTTGCTCATCTGTTTCCTCTAACTTGTTGAAGCCTTAATATAAATCAACCCAACCACCGGGCTCGGCAGCCTGATTGAAAGAAGATCCTGATAATCCCCACAAACTGGGGATGGTTAAGGCTGTTTCAAGCCATTTCAGTCAATTATTTTTCTGTGCGTGTCTGCATGGCAGTGCTTAACAGCTTGGCGGTGATATCTACGATCGGTATCACCCGGTCATACGCCATGCGCGTTGGCCCCACCACGCCCAGCACTCCAGCCACTTTATCGTCCACCTGGTAGGGGGCGGTGACCAGGCTGCACTGGTCCAGCGCCCGGTACCCTGACTCTTCACCAATGAACAGTTGTACACCTTCCGCCATCATCGAACCGTCCAGCAGATGGAGAATTTCATTCTTTTCCGTAAATGAGTCGAACAGCTCACGAAGCTTGTTCATCTGGGAGAAGTCATTGAAGTCCATCAGGTTGGTCTGCCCGGCCATGACGTAATCATCACCGCTGATCTCCGGATCAATCACCTGTTCTGCCATTTCCAGGGCCTGGGCCATGATCTGGTTCATATCCTTGCGAGCCTGCTCCATCTCCCGCACCAGCCGCTGATGCATCTCTTCCATGGAGAGCCCGGAGTAGTGCTGGTTCAGCATATTGGCAAACTGAACCAACTGGGATGGGGTATAGGCCTTACGGACATCGATTACCCGGTTGTGCACTTCGCCATCGGTAGTCACCAGAATGGTCAACAGTCGCTTACTGGACAGTGGCAGGAACTCAATCTGCTTGAACGTGAGCTGTTTGCGACGCGGGACCATCACCAGTCCGGCCATGTGGGTTAGACGGGAGAGCAGTTTCGACGCCGACTCCACTAGTATCTTGGGATCGGCAGAAGCACCTAACCCGGTTTCCAGTTGCTTGATTTTCCCCGCTTCAAGGGGCTTCAGTGTCACCAGGGTATCAACAAACATGCGATAGCCGGAGACGGTTGGCACCCGGCCTGCCGAGGTGTGGGGCGACGAGACCAGCCCCATATCTTCAAGATCGGCCATGACATTGCGAATTGTGGCCGGACTCAGATCCAGCCCGGAATCCCGCGACAGGGTGCGGGAACCGACCGGCTCACCGTCCTCGATGTAGCGCTCTATCAGAATCTTCAACAAGTGCTGAGCGCGCTCGTTTACCGACAATTCACTCGACACTTTTTTAACCGTCACAACCAACCCCTGTAGTACCCGAGCAACTATTTCCCGTCCGTTGCTGATATGCACCCATTAGCACTCTTGATAATCGAGTGCTAACTCCTTGGATTATCATTTTGACATCTGGCAGTGTCAAGAAAGGATCCCGGCATCATAAAGCTTATGCCGATAGTTGGCTGGCCAGTAGCGGCATGATAAGTTGACGCCTGCAACTGCTGCATGACAACACAGATGACAACACCCATGCCAGAGAAATTCCAGACTATCGGTCTGATCGGAAAACATGGGGATCTGTCGCCTCACGCGACCATCCTCGAACTGGGACAGTTCCTGCAGAAGCGGGGGCACCGGGTCCTGCTGGAAGAGAATACAGCCAACCGAACCCCGAATCACAGGATGATCCCGGTCTCTCTGGACACCTTGGGGGCCGAATCTGACCTGGCCATCGTGGTGGGTGGGGACGGCACCCTGCTGCACACGGCCCGCAGCCTGGCGGACTACAACGTCCCCCTGCTGGGCATCAACCTGGGGCGTCTCGGCTTCCTGGCCGACATCACCCCGAAGGAGATGCTCACCACCCTGGGACAGATATTCGCCGGGGAGTATCGGGAAGAGTCCCGATTCCTGCTCAATGCCGAGATCGATGGGGCCCACTACACCGCCTTTAATGATGTGGTGGTACACAAGTGGAATATCGCCCGCATGATTGAACTGGAGACCTACATCAACGGCAGTTTCGTCAATGTGCAACGTTCCGACGGTATCATCGTCTCCACACCCACCGGTTCGACTGCCTACGCCCTCTCTGGCGGAGGCCCCCTGCTGCACACAGACCTGAACGCCACCCTGGTGGTCCCGATCTGTCCCCACACCCTCAGCAACCGCCCGCTGGTGGTGGACGGCGACAGCGAAATCGAGATTGTGGTCTGCGATCTGGCAGAAAATGCCCATTTGCGGATCACCTGTGACGGCCAGACCAGTCTGCCACTCCGGGGCGACAGGGTAACCATTCGCAAACATGCCCACCCGGTACGACTGATCCATCCACTCAACCATGACCACTTCTATATTCTGAGAACCAAACTGGGCTGGAGCGAGCACAACAACGCCTTCAAGGAAAAGTAGCCCCGATGCTGCAACAGATAAACATCAAAGACCTGGCCATTGTGAGCTCCCTGGAGGTCGAGCTGTTCCCCGGGATGACCGTGCTCACGGGTGAAACCGGGGCCGGCAAATCGATTCTGGTGGACGCCCTGGGGCTGGTGCTGGGGGATCGCGCCGATACCGGCATGATCCGTAACGACTGCGACCGGGCCGAGATCACTGCCATTTTCGATATCCGGGAGCTCCCGGCGGTAAACCAGTGGTTGGAAGAGAATACCCTGGACGATGACGGTCAATGCATCATCCGCCGGGTCTTACTGCGTAACGGCAGCTCCCGGGCCTACATCAATGGCAGCCCGGCCCCGCTGAAATCCCTGCAGGCAATCGGTGAACAACTGGTGGACATCCACGGCCAGCACGCCCACCAATCCCTGTTGCGGCGTCAGCACCAGAGAGCACTGCTGGACGAGTACGCTGGTCACGGCAAGCTTTGTCAGGAGACCGCCAGATGCTACTTGACCTGGCGGGAAGCGGAACAGGAACTGGCCACCCTGCGCAGTAACGAGGCGGAGCGCAGCGCCCGAATCGACCTGTTGCGCTACCAGATCAACGAATTGAACTCACTTGAACTGGGTGAGAACGAACTGGCAGAGCTACTCCAGGAACATGGCCTGCTTAGCAACGCTGGGAATATCATTGAGCACTGTAATAGCGCCCTCAATCTGCTGGATGACGAGGACGCAGCCCTCTCCCGCATCAACCGGGCTTATAACGAACTGCAGGAGCTGAGCGGGATGGATTCGGGGCTGAAAAGCGCCTGCGACCTGCTCGACAGCGCGGCCATTCAGGTTAGTGAAGCCCTCTCATCGCTCCGACACTACGCGGATAACCTGGAACTTGACCCGGCCAGGCTTGACCACCTGGATCAGCGTCTGCAGGAGATTCACGATCTGGCCAGAAAATACCGCTGCAAACCGGAAGAGATCCCTGCCCTGCTGCAACAGTTACAGGAGGAGCTCGGCCAGCTGGAGCAGTCAGACACGCACCTGACCGCGCTGGCAACACAGGTCGATACACTTTGGAACGACTATCTCGGCAACGCCAGAAAATTGAGCCAATCACGCCAGGAGGCGGCGGAACGGCTGGCGCAGCAGGTTTCCGACTGCATGCGTACCCTCGACATGCCAAACGGACAATTCGTGGCCCAGGTAACGCCAGTAGCGCAGGATAAGGCGACGACCAACGGCCTGGATCAGATTGATTTCCTGGTCTCTGCCAATCCCGGACAGCCGCCGAAACCCCTGGCCAAGGTGGCATCGGGGGGCGAACTCTCCCGCATCAGCCTGGCCATTCAGGTAGCCACCGCCAGTTGCACCCAGGTACCCACCCTGATCTTTGACGAGGTGGATGTGGGTATCGGCGGCGGCACTGCGGAGATTGTCGGACGTTTACTGCGCCAGATCGGCGACAGCCGCCAGGTGCTGTGCGTCACCCATCTGCCCCAGGTAGCCTCCCAGGGACATCAGCATCTGCGGATTGAAAAGGCTTCCAACGGGCAGGAGACCCGAACCCAGGTCGGTCGGCTGGACGGTGACTCCCGGATCGACGAAATCGCCCGCATGCTGGGGGGTGTGGAAATCACCGCCCAGACCCTGAGCCACGCTCGGGAGATGGTGGAACGCACCAACAGTTGAGCGAGGCCCGGTGTCAAATCCGTCTGTCGACTATTTCGCCTTCTTATGGCGGCAGTTCTCATCCAGGCATTTGCCGTAGATGACCAGTTCGTGGTCGCTGATCTGAAACCCCAGATCATTGGCAATTATCTGCTGACGTTTCTCGATGGTGTCATCGACAAACTCCTGTACCCGACCACAGGTGATGCAGACAATATGGTCGTGGTGGCTACCCCGACTGAGTTCAAACACCGAGTAACCATCCTCAAAATGGCGTTTCTCCACCAGGCCGGCACTTTCAAACTGGGTGAGCACCCGATAGACGGTCGCCAAGCCGATATCTTCATTGGCAGCCAGCAGCATCTTATAGACATCCTCTGCACTGACATGCCGTTCCGGGCTCTTCTCCAGCAGCTCAAGAATCTTCACCCGAGGTGCGGTCACCTTCAAGCCAGCCTTCCTAATATCCTGATCTTCCAAAACAAATTACCTCAGGTGTTTTCATGCTGTGATTCAGGTATCATTCCGGCCAACTTCAGATTTGGATAGATCCCTTATCAAACCGGAAAGATTGAATGCAAAAGCTTCTCATCTATTGGGTATGTGGTGCAAGCCTCCTACTCGCTGGCTGTTCTACCGTCAAGGACATCAGTAACGCCATCCCTGACGCGCTGAACAGACTGCCATTGGTCTATCGCCCCGATATCCAGCAGGGCAACGTTGTCAGTCAGGAGGCCATCAACAATCTGAAGCCGGGCATGTCAAAGAGCCAGGTCAGCTACTTGCTGGGAACCCCGATGTTAGTGGACGTATTTCACCAGGACCGGTGGGACTATTTTTACAGCATGAAGACCGGTAACGAGGAGATCAAGCAGGAGCGGGTCACCCTGTACTTTGTGGACGATCGTCTGACCCGGATCGAAGGGGACTACCGGCCGGAACCCACGGATGAATTGATCGAGACCAAACCGGAAGATGAGCTGATTATCTCGGTACCGGATTATACCGGCGACGATCAGGGTATCTTCTCCCGGGTTTTGGAATCTGTTGGCATCGAGCCGGACGAATAAACCGGTTCAGCCGGTCTCCTTGCCGCCCCCTTTCTTCAGCTGCTTGCCCTGGGCTGCGCGTTTCTTACGGGCCTCTTTCGGGTCGGCAATCAAAGGTCGATAGATCTCCACCCGATCACCTGGCTGTAGCGTGGCGTCACCCTTGGCCGCCTTGCCGAACACACCAAATTTGGCACTGGACAGATCTATCTCGGGAAAACGATCAGTAATGCGGGACCGCTCTGCTGCCTGCTGAACAGTAGTACCCGGTTCGACACTGACCGTCAGGATGACCTGTTCCTCAGGCTTGGCATAGGCTACTTCAACATCAAAATGTTCACTCACGACGGACCACCTCATCTGCTCGTTTGCAGAACGCATCGACTAGTGTATTGGCAATTTGACCAAAAACGGCACCAAATGCGGAATTGATCAGCCGGCCGGAAAACTCAAAATCGAGCTCCAGTTCCACCTTGCAGGCATCCTCACGTAAAGCGGTAAAGCGCCACTCGCCCTGAAGGTGTTTAAACGGGCCCTCCTGCAGTTGAATCACTATCCGCTCATAGGGGAAAAGCTGGTTACAGGTGGAGAATGACTGACTGATACCGACACGGGACACTTCAAGCCGACCACACAGCTTCTCTTCCGTTCGGGAGAGCAACTCGGTCGACTTACACCACGGCAGAAACTGTGGGTAAGACTCCACATCGTTGATTAACTCGAACATCTCGGCGGCTGAATGTCCCACCAGGGCACTCTTTCGGACTACAGGCAACTATAAAACTCCTATCGCCCGCAGGAAAATCAACAGCATGGCTGCAGGCGTAATAAAACGGATAATGAAATACCAAATCTTGAAACCGATCCTGGCGGAACCACCCAGTTCGTCCAGCACCGACTCCCGGGGCAGCACCCAACCGACAAACAGCGCCATGCCAAGCCCCCCCAGGGGCAGTATGATACTCGAAATGGCGATATCCAGCACATCGAACAGACCGTGGCGTTTGAGCACACCGGCAAAATTGAAACTGAACGACCAACTGCTAAAGGAGAGAATCGTCACAA
The DNA here is from genome assembly GCF_001007875.1 of Sedimenticola thiotaurini. Classification (NCBI taxonomy): domain Bacteria; kingdom Pseudomonadati; phylum Pseudomonadota; class Gammaproteobacteria; order Chromatiales; family Sedimenticolaceae; genus Sedimenticola; species Sedimenticola thiotaurini. Next base: position 1,222,492 of record NZ_CP011412.1, read on the forward strand.
TACCCAGCAACCAGGCCACAATACCGCTCCAGATGGCGGCCCGAATCCGGTCTATTTCGCGATTCTCCACCAACCAGGCCACCAGCGGCTCGATCAGGGCAATGGATGAGGTCCAGGCGGCAAACACCAGCAGGAGAAAGAACAGCGCACCAAACAGCATCCCGCCCGGCAACTGCCCGAATGCGATGGGCAAAGTCTGGAAAATGAGCCCCGGGCCTTCACCCGCCGCCAGATCATTGGCAAACATCAGCGAGAATATGGCCAGCCCGACCAGCAGCGCCACCACCAGGTCCAGCAAACCTACCAGAACAGAAGTCCTGGCTATAGAGACGCCCTGGGGCAGATAGGAGCCGTACATCAGCATCACCCCCAACCCCAGCGACAGGGAAAAGAAGGCATGGCCCATGGCGCTTAAAACCCCGGACAGTGTCAGGCTGCTGAAATCACTATCAAACAAGTAGGCGTAGGCCTGACTGAAATCACCGGTTCTGGCGGCGTAAACCAGTACAATCAGGAGCAACAGGAACAGGCACGGCATCAGTATCCGGGCCGCCTTCTCCAGACCATTGCCCACTCCCCGGGAGACCACCTTGATAGTCATCACCATAAAGATGGTATGCCAGGCCAACAGCCGCTCCGGATCTGTCACCAACTGGGTGAAGATACTGCTCGCCCCCTCTGCGGTGACCCGCTCAAAGGCACCGGCCACCATGCGCATCAGGTAGGCGAGGGTCCAGCCGGCTATCACGCTGTAGTAGGAGAGAATAATCAGACCGGCCAGCATGCCGGCCCATCCCAACCAACCCCAGGCCCGACTGGCACCCGCTTCAATCGACAGTGTCTGCAGACTGTTCACGGGACATTGACGACCACGGCGACCGATCAGCACCTCACCCATCATGATCGGGATGCCCACCAGGGCCAGACAGAGCAGATAGACCAGGATAAAGGCACCACCCCCGTTATCACCGGTCATATAAGGGAATTTCCAGACATTTCCCAAACCCACGGCAGATCCCGTCGCCGCAAGAACAAACATCAGGCGGGACGACCACTGGCCATGGATAGAGATACGCTTGGACAAGGAGTCAATCCTCCAAAACCTGGTTGGCCGACAAAAGCCAGCTCAGCCGTCCCGGGAAACAGAAAAACCGCATTTTCAGCCAATTCCCTGCTCAGGACAAGTAAAGGGTCGGCAAACCAATGCCATCAATAACATCCTACTAGCCTCCGCCCCACCCTCTCACATACAATCCCCCCATGGCAAAGAAATCGAAAAAACAGCCTGGGTCGGGCAGTTCAACCATTGCCCTGAACAAGAAGGCAAAACACGAATACTTCATTCAGGAGCGTTACGAGGCGGGCATCTCACTGCAGGGTTGGGAGGTCAAAAGCCTGCGTGAAGGTCGGGTGCAACTTACCGACAGCTACGTCTTTCTGAGAAATGGCGAAGCCGCTCTGATCGGCACCAATATCACACCGCTGCTCAGCGCCTCCACCCACATCAAGCCGGAGCCGATGCGCACCCGCAAGCTGCTGCTGCATCGGCAGGAACTGGACAAGCTGATCGGCATGGTGGATCGCAAGGGCTATACCCTGGTACCGCTCGCGCTGTACTGGAAGAAAGGCAAGGTCAAACTGGAGATCGGCCTGGCCAAGGGCAAACAGCTGCATGACAAGCGGGAAACCGAAAAGAACCGGGACTGGGACCGGGACAAACAGCGTATCCTCAAGGCCCGCTGAACGGACTGGCGCTACGCACCGGCCGCTTGAAATAGCCCGCCGTAACCCCATATCATTGCGGACAAGGAACCAACAGACAGGGTATACTGTCTACTTAGTTAGGTTTTACCCAGGGGGCGACATGGCTTCGACGTGGGTGATGAAACCTGAGGTGCATGCCGAGGATACAGACAGCCTCGTAAATAAGTCTGTAACACTATAGTTGCCAACGACGACAACTACGCTCTCGCCGCTTAATAACCGGTAGAAGCCGTCTGACTGGAGCCGTGCTTGTGCGTCCAGAGTCCCTCGGGACATTTCAGGCGTCACAGCTCACAAGATCGCGATGAAGTACGTCCGGGACGGAATCGCTAAAACTTAACCGGAACCGCCGTCTACACGCCCTGTCTGCCGGGCAGTAGCCGGTTAAATATAATCGGCAGAACTAAGCATGTAGAGCCAAAGGCGGAGTGCTTGCGGACGGGGGTTCGATTCCCCCCGCCTCCACCAATTCAACATTTAATAAGATCCAATAAAAGCCTACAGCCCGCATAACAGCGGGCTTTTTTATTGCCTGCTTGTCCTGTAGCGTCTAAAGTTACCCCATAGAATCCTGAATCACATGGGGGTAACTATTGGGGTTACCCCAAGACTGACGGAGCAGTTACCCCAAATGCCGCTTACAGACACCGCAATCAAAAAGGCCAAGCCCGAGGCCAAACAGCGCAAGCTCTATGACGAGCGGGGTCTGTTCCTGCTGATCAGCCCCAAGGGCGGCAAGTGGTGGCGGTTCAAATACCTCTTCGACGGTAAGGAAAAGCTGCTTTCACTCGGCACCTACCCCGATGTGAGTCTGAAAGAGGCCAGAGACCGGCGGGACGAGGCACGCAAGCAGGTTGCCGCTGACATCGACCCCGGCGAACACCGCAAGGCCCAGAAAACGGCGAAAGTGGCGAAACAGGCCAACAGCTTTGAGGTAGTGGCGCGGGAGTGGTACGCGAAACACTCCCCCAACTGGTCCGCCAATCATGGCGATCGGATCATCCGCCGCCTGGAGCGGGACATCTTCCCGTGGATCGGCGGCTCCCCTGTAGCCGACATCACCGCCCCGCAACTGCTTGAGGTTATCCGCCGTATTGAGAAACGCGGAGCCCTGGAAACCGCCCATCGCGCCCTCGGGAACTGCGGACAGGTCTTCCGCTATGCGGTAGCCACAGGAAGGGCCGAACGTGATCCTTCCGGCGATCTGCGCGGCGCATTACCTCCCGTTAAAGAGACACACTTCGCATCCGTCACCGATCCAGCGAAAGTTGCCGGGGTACTACGCGCTTTGGATAGCTATGAAGGCACCCTTACCGTACGCTGTGCGTTGCGTCTTGCCCCTCTCGTCTTTGTCCGACCTGGGGAGCTGCGTCATGCAAGGTGGGCGGACATCGACTTGGAGGGAGCCGAATGGCGCTACACAGTAACAAAGACCAACACCCAGCACATTGTCCCCCTCTCCCGCCAATCCGTGAAAATCCTGACAGAACTGCACCCTCTTACCGGGCGGGGCCACTACGTTTTTCCTGGCGCGCGAAGCGCAGCACGCCCGATGAGTGAAAACGCCATACTCGCTGCCATGCGGCGTATGGGGATCAGCAAAGATGAAATGAGTGGCCACGGATTCCGGGCCATGGCGCGGACCATCCTTGATGAAGTGCTTGGTTTCCGTCCTGACTACATCGAACACCAGCTTGCCCATGCGGTACGCGATCCCAATGGACGCGCCTACAACCGCACCGCCCACCTGCCGGAACGGCGCAAGATGATGCAGGACTGGGCGGACTACCTGGACAAGCTGAAAGCAGGCGCGGAGATCATTTCGATTAACCAGCACGCTTGAACGAAGCCGCCCTCCAGATAGACAAAAGGCCCTGCACCTAGCGATGCAGAGCCTTGGATCAGAGGCCCCAGTCAGTTTGTCATCACCGGCTGGGGTCTGCTACCCGAAGGTAGTCTTTCAAGCCCGATTTATCGGGAACACCCCCATTATGGTTCCTGTGGGCCATTGAATCAAGATGGATTGACCAATCCGAGGGCAATCATCACACCCCGGCGGATCGCCTCAAGATCGTCGGGGGTCACTGGGTCTGCGACGTATATTCGCTTCCCGCTTGGTTCCTTCCCGGCCATCACCCGGTCCAGCCGCTCCAATGAGATGGTGGCCAGCATATCGCACTTGGCCCAGGTCTCTCTTCGGGCCAGTTTCCCCGGTAATGAACGTGGGTCCATGCGATGATGAAATGGCTCTACCGGATTCGGGACGGTGGTACTCAACGGCACGATGGTGCAAAGCCGGTTCGAGCGCCGGGGCCGGGGCGATATCACTACCACCGGCCGCCGCTTGATCATCTCCGGGACCTTGAAGCCAGTATTGAAGTCACAGATCAGCACCATACCGGGATGGGGATGAAAGGTCAGCGCCATGCGAGCTTGCCCCCTACACCATCGCAAAGCGGGCAAGCAAAGCGCGCCACGCCAAAATTATGGCATTCAATCTTTCTGGGCATCGGAACCATCCTCACCGGCTGCCCGAAACTCTGCATAAGCCTTGTCCCAATCTACACCCGAAAACGCTTCTTTGACCAATTGCAGAAAATCCTCGCGGTTTAACGTCTCAAAGGTCACGTCCTTGTATCGCTCCTCCAAGCGCATAACCTGGATCAGGGACTCGGCGCTGGGGAACACCCGGTCCAGCTCAGCGTTCAACCACTGGCGTGCTCCATTCTCGGTGGCCTGACCGGAAAGCGACTGACCCAGCAATGCATCGGGCGGAGCCTCCATCACCCGAGGCAAGTAGTAATCAACAATGGTCTGCCGGGATTCATCCAGATGCTTCTGAAGTTCTGCGCCGACCTGCTGTTGGTGCTCTTCGAGTTGTTTGCGAAACGCCTCAAGTCGTTCAATCAGGATCGGTTTGGCCGACTTCAACACCACCCGCCCGTGATCCTTGCCCAGCGATGGCGTAAAGTTCTTGCGGATTTTATTGAGGGCATTCTCCAACGGCTTGGACGAGAGCTTGCCACCCTTCTCGATCAGGTCGAACGTGGTGCGCAGCCTCCCTTCCAGATCCTTGCTGACACCAAGTTTTTGAATACTGGCCGGTATCGCCAGCCGATGACGCTGGATCGCGGCCCCGGTCAGGCTCAGTTCCACATATTGCAGATAGGGCTCGAATACACGCACCTGCCGGGCCAGATCAAACCGGACCGGCGGCGCTTGTTTCAGATTTTCATCCACCTGTTTGAATTGGACTTCATCAACCTGGATACCGCCAACCTCTACGGGCAAATTGGCGATACGTGTCTTTTCCACCGGATCATTGGTACGGGCAATAGCAATGGCCTTTGCCGCTGGTGACAACCGTGCCAGTGCCTCGGCGACCTGCTCCGGGGAAAGGCGCAGGGCATTGCGTGCCGAATCAGTGGCCGTTTCCGCTTCGAGATAGAGCGGCGTTGGCGTAAAGGTGTACCCCTCACCATCCACAATTATCAGTGCACTGCGCAAGCCCGGCGAGCTGTTGATCAAGACTCCGGCCTCACGCAGCGACTGAACCGCCGCTATATCGCCGTATCCCATGCGCATAACGCGCTCGTCGAAGTCCAGGCTGACAGTGACCAGTTCGGGGCCGATGCGGCTGGCGACCTCCGCTATGGCCTTTGCCGGTTCCTGCTGGATACCCGGCCCCGCATAACAGACAGCCCCTTCAGCGGTTCGAATCAGTTCCGCAATTCTGGCCGAGGACAAATGGCAAAACAGCTCACCGTCGTTCATGGGTTTGGCCTCCATGGAAATTTCACAGTTCCCCCTCGTCCGCCGGAATCGTCTCGTAAATCACTTTCGACAACACCGCGAAAGCCGCATCCTCAAACGTCTTATCATCCATATAACGCGAGACGATCTTGTCGTTCTCGCTCATGCGCTGAATCATCAGGTCTTCAAGCATCTGCCGTAATCCAAGCTGAAACTTGTCAAAGGGATTGGCCTGACGCAGACGCACCACTTCCGGTGTATTAGCCGCCTTCTCTTTTATCTGCTCGAAGAAAAGCCGGTCTTCCTCTGTAAAGTTTGTACCGAAGCGATCGTTAAGCACTTCGATGATCTCCGACAGCGGTGCTTTTTCTTCTTTGGCCTTACGGCTGCCCACATCCGTGGGGCTCTTAACCCCATACTCCTCGCCGTCACCATCTTTCAGATCGATAGCCCCTGAGTAGACCCGTTGCAGGCGGTAGTACTGCAAATTCACCTCGTCGCCCAACTTGACCGTGCTGGTATCGCGCTCAAGTGGCAAATGAGGCAACAGGAACCGACCATAGCTGTAGAGCATTTCCAAGTCCTGATCGCCATAGGGGATGATCTGGCTCAGGAAGCTGTAAACCTTCACATAGCCGCTCAGCTTGTCTCGGAACTCGCCGCGCTGGTCATCATCCTGCATCGCCTTGAAGCGATCCACTGCCGGTTGCAGATGACGCTGTAAATGGGCGTGATCGGCCGGGTTTTGCTTTTTCGGCGCTCTGTAGAAGATACGGGCAAAGGCCTCCACCTCACTCCAGTGATAGACCTGAAACACATCCAGCTCGTGTTTCATCTGTTCCAGCTGGGTTGGATCGGAACTCTCCTGCAAACTGGTCGCGTCGTAGTAAGGCTTGAACGCGGCATAGATGTCCTCGGCCTCGTTGACGAAATCGAGCACAAACGGCGCTTCCTTTCCCGGAATCATGCGATTGAGGCGAGAAAGGGTCTGTACCGCCTGCACGCCATCCAATCGCTTATCGACATACATGGCCATCAAGAGCGGTTGGTCAAAACCGGTCTGGTATTTATTGGCCACCAGCAACACCTGGTAGTCAGGCGAACCAAATCGCTCCGGCAACTGTTTTTCACTGATCGGCTTTCCGCTCACCACATCGGTATTCATACCCGGTTCGGTGTATTCCAACCCACTGTCCGGGTCACGCACGGTGCCACTGAAAGCCACCAGCGGACGGATATCAGCGTAGCCCTTCTCATCGATGTATCGCTGGAAGGCCTCCATATACTTCACCGCTTGCAGGCGCGAACTGGTTACCACCATCGCCTTGGCCCGCCCGCCCAGATGGGTACGTACATGGCTGCGGAAATGTTCGACAATCACCTCTATTTTCTGGGCGATATTGGTGGGGTGCATCACCAGGAACTTGGCCAGTGCCCGCGCCGCCTTCTTCTTCGGCATATCCGGGTCTTCCTCCACCGCCTTAACCAGTTTGAAATAGGTCTTGTAGGTGGTGTAGTTCTGCAACACGTCGAGGATAAAACGCTCCTCGATGGCCTGGCGCATGCTGTAGAGATGGAAAGGTTCGGGCGTACCCTTGGCGCCCACACGACCAAACAGCTCCAGCGTCTTGCCCTTCGGCGTGGCGGTATAGGCAAAAAAGCTCAGGTTCTGCTGACGGCCACGCGAGGCCATGACCTGGTTCAGCCCATCTTCCCAATCGGCCTCCTCATCATCGCCATTGTTGCCGCTATTCGCCCCCAGAATGGCCTTCAACTCCCGCGCCGTCTCCCCGGTCTGTGAGGAGTGCGCCTCATCCACAATCACCGCATAGCGGCGCTTGGCGATCTCCGCCTCCCAGACCCTGGCTTGCGCCTGGGCCGCCTCATCCGGTGCATCGACATCATCGGCGCCAGCAGCGTGCAGCAGGCCACGCAACACAAAGGGAAACTTCTGCAGGGTGGTGACCACAATCCGGGTACCGTCGATCAACGCCTCGGCCAACTGCTTCGAATCCTGGTCAATGGCCTTCACCACGCCCTGGGCGTGTTCGATCTGGTAGATGGCATCCTGTAACTGGCGGTCCAGCACCTGGCGATCGGTAATCACGATCACGCAATCGAACACCTTGTGATCCTGCGCATCGTGCAGGCTGGCCAGCCGGTGCGACAGCCAGGAGATGGAATTGGTCTTGCCGCTACCTGCCGAATGTTGAATCAGGTAGTTCTGCCCCGCTCCCTCATTACGGGCGGCATGGATCAGCTTGCGGGTGGCATCGAGCTGGTGATAGCGCGGGAAGATCATGGTCTCCTTGGTTCGCAACCGGCTACCCCCCTTCCCGTCATCGATCTTCTCATCCTTCTTCTCGATAAAGATGAAATGTCCCAGGATGTCGAGAAAACTCTCCCGCTCTAGCACCTCTTCCCAGAAATAGCCAGTGCGATAGCCAGAAGCATGCTGCGGATTGCCCGCGCCACACTCCACCTCGCCGGGATGGCTGCCGCGATTGAAGGGCAGAAAGAAGGTCTTTCCCCCGGCCAGCCGGGTGGTCATGTGCACCTCATCCGGGTCGGCAGCAAAATGCACCAGCGCCCGCTGCTTGAACTCGAACAGCGGCGCACGGGGATTTCGGTCATTCTTGTACTGCTTGACCGCATGCCGCCAGTTCTGCCCCGTCCAGGGGTTCTTCAGCTCACAGGTCGCCACCGGCAGGCCATTGACGGCAAACACCAGGTCCACCGTGGAGTGATCACCCGGATGGCAAGGCACCTGCCTGGTTACGGTCAGCCGATTGGCCTGGTATTGCGCCAGCACCTCTTCATTCAGCCCGTGGGCGGGTTTGAAATAGGCCAGCTGAAAGGTCTTGCCGTAGAATTTGAAGCCATGGCGCAGCACATGGAGGCTGCCCTTGATGGCCAGCTCCTTGACCAGGGTTGCCAGCAGCATCGGCTCCAGATTATCGGCATGCTGCTCCCGCATGGCCAGCCACAGCTCCTTCTGTGTCTCGGCAATGAAATCGGTGATCACCTGCGGGAACAGTGCCCGTTCCTGGTCCCAGCCGTTCACATTTCCGGCCTGCCAGCCTTTGGCCAGCAGCATCTGCACCACATAGGATTCAAAGGCTTTTTCGGTCGTTTGCTTCATGGTGCTTTTCCTCAGGTCACTCCGTTGATCTCAAACACCCGATACTTGAGCCACTTGGCAATGCCATCCAGATCGGGGAACAGCTGTTTATCGAATACACCGTATTGATCCAGTCGTCGGCGAATATCGTCATGGGCTGTGTGGCTGATCACAATCTCCAGAACGTCTTTTTCTTCCAGTGGCTGCATCGGCTGATGGCACGCCAGCAGCACACCGTCCTGGGCGCGGATGCGTGGTGACACATGCGGCGGATCGTAGATAACGTTACTACTAATATCGAAAGGCGACAGTCCACCTTCCAGGGCAGGTTCCGTCGGTGTGCGCGGCCCGGAATCAGTAGCGGTGTCCAGATCATCATCTGAAACAACCGCCGGCTCATCGTTTTCGTCCAGTCCGAAACCATCGTAGCCATCATCGTCGTTTGAATAAGGTTCGTCGGGCTCTGCTTCCTCCGCACTGTAGTGGCCGTTTTTCTGCTGGCGGCGCAGTTCGCTGAAGCGCGGCGGATCGCTGATCAGCACATAAACGGCACTGTCGCACGGGTTGCCATTCTTATCTTTCTTGGAGTCACGGCAGGCGAAATAGAGTGCCACTAATGGATTCGTGGTCCAGTCCATAAAACGTGTTGGCAGGCCATGATGCTGAGCAATAGCGAGCGCTTCCCAATCGTTGCGCGGCAAATGATTGACATAGGAAATCAGATGGTTGCTGAAGGTCTCCAGCACCTCATTTTCCAACCTGTCACGTTCGGCGAGAGACAGATCGTTCAGGTGGGCATAGCGGCCAATAGAAGGCTTGAGGTCATAGCCCGCGTCCGCCCGTTTGGTTTGACCGCGAAAATAGCGGCGAACCCGCTGGCCATTCTGCTCCACAATACCCAGTTCATCGCGAACTGTAGTCAGGTATTGCTCAAAACTCTTGATGGTGAACTCGTTCATGTTACCGCCTCCCTGACATCAATCTTTCCCGTTACGGCAGCGGTGATCAGGGCAATTCGGTACTCCTGCAGGCGGGCAATGGCTGCCTCAACCTTCTCCACCAGTTTGTCGATTTTGGCGGTTTCGCGGTCGAGGTAGGTGGCGATGGCGGTTTGTTCTTTTTTAGGAGGAAAAGCCACAACCATATTTTCAAGAGTACTTGAAGTTAGTTGATTTATCGTGCTTGTATTAAACAATCCAGACTGGGCTTTGAAAATGTCTGAATTAAAAAATTGATAGAGATAAAGGCCATAATCAGAGCGTACAACCGACATAAATGCTCCGAATGTGTATCCTGAGTGCTCAGCAGTTATGTATGCGCACTTCCCAACTAAATGTGCGCTGCCATTTCTCGAGCAAATCAATATGTCACCCTGTTTTACGCGATCAGAATCTTTAATTTTCTTCTCTACGTAAACATTATCGTTAAAACTAAGTTTCCCGTTTTGAACATTTGAAGCCCTTAGAACCAGAATCCCTTCACTCTCATCCACAACATCATCCGGTGAATATGTGATCCCGATTATTACCTTGGCCACATACTTTACTTTTTTAAGATCCCACCCCTCCGGCACCTGCCCCAGCCATTCAATACCGGAATCCTTAAAGCGGGTATGGGGCTCCAGGCCGAACTCGCGGGCGGCGTCTTGCGGCAGGCCACGGGTGACGATGCGAGAGATGAGCGCGGTGCGCTTCTCCTTGAGCAGCGCGACCAGCCGCCGCTTCTTCGCCACCAGCGTATCGATCCGCCCCGTCTCACGGTCGAGAAAATCGGCGATGGCGGTTTGTTCGGGGAGTGGGGGGGCAGGAACTTGTAAAGCCCCAAACTTCTCGCCGGTGAAATGAGCGATAGTTGAGCGATTGCAGAGTATTTCAAACCAATTCTGACTTGCAGCATGTTCTAAAACAAACATCAGATACCGGAGGTCAGCGTTTCGAGATCTGACACGATGCAAAGCATTCTGGATGATGGTTGCATCTGGAGGGTTGCGCACTATTCCAGCTCGGCCGACGTCACCACCCTCACACACCAACAGGTCACCATCGCAGACGCCGTATTTGTTCCTGTCGGACTGAGAAGCCCACATTGTAGGCGAATCAGTAGTCCTTACAGATTCCCACTGTACATGCTGAGCCTTGAGATATGGTGTTTCTTGGTCGGACAGTGAAGATGCTTCTGGCTGCAACATTTTTCCAAGTTGAATAGCATAGTCAAAACGTGCCGATTTAACGCCCCAATGCCCCGGCACCCGCCCCAGCCACTGGACGCCGCTCTCTTTGTATTCGGGGTAAGCCGGATACCTCATACCGCACCTCCGTTCCTGGCCAAAGCGGCCTGCCAGAAGGCATCCTTGTCCCATTCCGGCGGAAAGCCCATGTGGGGCCGCGATGGGGCCGGATGGCGTTGCAGCAGTTGCGCCAGTCGCTCGGCCCAACGGCTCTCGGGACAGGCGACCTGCATCAGGGTCTCGATCACCACCAGTTGGGCGTAGAGACGGCGGCGCGGGTCGATGCGCTGCTCCGGGTGTTCGCTGCTGCCTGCGGGAATCGCTGGCGGTATCTGCGGCCAGGGGCGCGTTAGCCGCCGGGGCATCTCGGGGCGGCTACCGAACTCCCGGTTCCAGACGCGGGCATGGTGGGCGCAGTGGTTGCGCAGGTCGGAGAGGCTGCGGAACCAGGAGCGCAGCAGGGGGAATTTCCAGCCGAAATGGGCCTCGATACGCTGGGTATCAGCCGGCAGGCGCAGGTTGGCGAACAGGGTGGAGACCTCCTTGAAGCTGAGCAGCTCCACCGCCATCCAGATGGGTGGTTGAGGCGGCGCGGCGGTGTACTTGCTGCGGTAGTGGGCGAGAAAGGTTTCAACCTGGCGGGATTGCGCCTCGCGGTCGAGCTTGTCGATAAGCCAGTGGTGCCGGTAGCGGGTGTCGAACAGGGCCGGGTCGAGGTAGCCGTGGGGGCCGTGGTGTTCGGCCAGGGTGTTGGCGAGCTGGGCGCGCAGCGTCACCTCGATGCGCTCGATGGCATCCAGTAGCAGGAGCCTTAGTTCGCGGTCGAAGATGTAGAGGTCGAGGACTGACTCGAAATCAGTGCCAGGAAGAAAACGGTGTTCATCCAGCCCCGGTTGGTAACAGGCGCGGGTGTAGGCCGAAAGGCGGTAGTAGCCGATATTGGCTAGGTAGTGGCGGGCGCGGCCTTCGTCGGCCATCTCCAGCCCGCGCTGGCGGAGCAGTTTGAGGTGCTGTTCGAGGGTATAGGCGGCCTTGTCGAAGTGGGTCACGGGCGCCCCCCGGACACAAAAAACCCGCCAAAGTGTGCATCGTTGAGAGGCATGGCGGGTGTGTTGTGGTAAAGACTATACGCAATGCGTACCTTTTTCAAGACCGATTGAGGCCGCCCGGCCAGATTGCCCGCATAGGGCCGGCAGAGGTTTTGCTGGTGATTCACGCCGTCACCTCCTTGAGCAATTCCAGAATCTCCCCTTCAAGCCCCTTGATCTCGGCTTCGATCACATCCAGCTCACGCGGCGGCTCGTAACGGTAGAAGTGGCGATTGAGGGGTATCTCGTAGCCCACCTTGGTCTTGCTGTGGTCGATCCAGGCATCGGGCACATGGGGCAGCACCTCGCGCTCGAAGTACTCCTCGATGCTCTCCTTCAGCGGTACGGTCTCGGTATCGCGCAGGCCGGCATCCGGCTCTGGCTCCCCTTTTCTGTCCCGGCAGATTTCGGCGGTTTCGTCACGCTCTCCCAGTGCAGCTAGCACGGCCTTCAGCTCCGGTGCGGAGAGCTTGACGCCCCGCGCCCGGTCGATCTCTCGCAGGGCGATGAGAAACTGTTTACGGTCCTTGAACAGGGTCTCGCCATGCTGTTCGGCAAAGGCCGCCAACAGATCGCGGATGGTCTGTTGCCGTGCCTTACCCACTTCAATCTCCTGCTGGCGAATGGTTTCGTTTTTCTTCTTGCTGCTGGCGATGTTCTTGAAGGCGGTCTGCTCCTCCAGCCGGGCAATGCGTTCTTCAGTTGCCTGGAAGTTCAGGCGCAGTGGGCGCTCGACGGTGATCTTGTGATAACCGAAGTCTTCGTTGTCGAAGAGCTTGCTGACGATCAGGTGTTTTTTCTTTTGTCCGTTTGATTCATCGATCTCTGGTTCCTTCTCACCGATCCCCAATACCTTATTGTCTTTGTCGAACACAACCCATCGGCTTTCTCCATCGTTGAAGTTCTCATAGACGCGGGTGATGTCGGCGATATGGCCGGGGTCGCGGGGGTGGTTTGGGTCATCTGGGTCACCGATACGGCGACGCTTGTTGCCGAGGGATTTCTCCATCTGTACCCAGAAGTTGCGGGCATCGATGAGCTGCATCTTGCCCTTGCGTTCCTTAGCCTTGCGGTTGGTCACCACCCAGATGTAGGTGGCGATGCCGGTGTTGTAGAAAAGCTGCTCCGGCAGGGCGACGATGGCCTCCAGCCAGTCGTTTTCGATGATCCAGCGGCGGATCTCGCTCTCGCCACTGCCCGCGTCACCGGTAAACAGGGGTGAGCCGTTGAAAACGATACCGATGCGGCTACCCTCCTTATCCACGGGCCGCATCTTGGAAATCATGTGTTGCAGGAACAGCAGCGCACCGTCGTTGATGCGCGGCGTACCCGCTCCGAAGCGTCCGGCATAGCCGAGCGTATCGGCCTCCTGTTCGATGTATTTCTTTTGCTGCTTCCACTCCACGCCAAACGGGGGATTGGCCAGCATGTAGTCGAACTGGTCCGGACGGCCTTCCGCATTGCCAGGTCTGAAGCCATCTTTGGTAAAGGTATCGCCCTGGATGATGTTGTCGGCATCCTCGCCCTTGATCAGCATGTCTGCCTTGCAGACCGCCCAGGCCTCGTCGTTCCAGTCCTGGCCGTAGAGAAGTGGCCGAGCCTGGCTATTAAGCTGACGGATGTAGGCTTCCGCCACCGAAAGCATGCCCCCCGTTCCGCAGGCAGGATCATAAATGGTCTTCACCTTGTCGCCTTCGTTGAGATCATCCTCCGGGGCCAACAGCAGATTGACCATCAACTTGATCACCTCGCGGGGGGTGAAGTGCTCCCCGGCCTCTTCGTTCGACTGTTCCGCGCCAATCCGGATCAGTTCTTCGAACACATAGCCCATATGAATATTGGCTTCATCCGGCTGCAGGCCAGGAAAAGACAGATCAACTTTGCAGAACGCCTTCACCACCTCGAACAGGATGTTCTTCTCGCCCATGTGGGCGATCTGCTCGCTGAATTTGAACTTCTCCATGATGGCGCGCACGTTGGGCGAGAAGCCATTGATATAGCTATTCAGGTTGGGCGCGAGGTTGTTGGGATCATCCAGCAGGGAGTGGATACCTTCCGCTGGCAGGGTCAACTGCATCCGCGACAGGTTGTAGAAGCGATGCCCCGTAACCTGCTGCAGACGCGCTTGCTGCACACGCTCTGGCTTGGTCTTTAGCGACTTGAACTCTTCCAGAGCCGCCTGCCGTGTGGGCTCCAGCAGGCATTCAAAGCGGCGCAAAACGGTGAGCGGCAGGATGACCTTGCGGTATTCATTGCGCTTGTAGGGGCCGCGCAGCAGATTGCAGATACCCCAGATAAAGTTGGCCAGTTGGCTGTGGGTTTCGCCGTTCATTCTTTATTTATGTCCTTGTTATTTAATTACTTTTTTCTTCATATATCTGAACACCACTTCGCTCGCAATAGTCCCGGATCATTACCTCGATCATATTGGCAAGACTACGCCGCTCCTTATCAGCCACTGACCGTAGCCCCTCCTTTACTTCCGGGTGCACGCGGACAGTCAAGGTTGTCGATTTAGTTTCAGCCATAAGTAACCTCACAAAAGAGTAGGTTTTCGGATGTACTGCGGATATACTAACTTTATTCTGGAGCATAGGGAATAAAATTACGGTATAAAGTGTTAATTCTTTTAGCCAGCGGTAAAACGTAGCCATCTATTCTGAGGCACAACGAGGCTTTATGGCTGCGTAGTTTGGTTTCATTCAAGAACTGATACACTTGTGATCCCATGCATTTAAAGTTGCCCGAGCGAATGGATAATTTCACAAATAAACAGCCATCCGAAAGCACCAAAACCACCAGCCAGCCGAATAATTCTGAAAAAATTTCACAAAGGAGATTTCCAAGGATTCTAGCCGACCAGGTATCGAGGGCATTACACAATGTACGGGACCTGGACCCAGACTATGCACTAGAAATGTTATTTAACTGGAGAAGAGCTAGAGCAAATTATATCGCTAATGTTGGCGTTACCAGCTTGGTAGATCAACCATCAGATAACGTCATTAAATCTGCACCAATCCCATACCAGCACTTGAACAAAATAGTCGCGCTTGACGAAGCGTTCGAGGCACTTCACAACTATCTTAAAGGCGGTTTCAGCGAATATGCCTCGAAGGGAGTGAATAGCGCGCTCAGTCGTGAACGTTCGTCTAAACCACGAGACGCCTCAAAAAAAGTCTCTTACGAAGAGGTTGCCCGTTACATCTTTCGACGGGGCTATCACTCATCAGATTCTAAAAAATGCATAATGCTCGATGCCTTAGAACGCTTCGATATCAGTGAATCCACCTTCTATAGAGCTGTGAAGGACTTCAAACCAGATTTTTGAGGAAACGTCACAAGATTTTTATTCTATTAACTCAACAAATCACCAACAAAAAAACACTCGAATATACCCCGCTGTAAAACAAACTACTGTCAATTAGCCGTTAATGACAGTTGGGCCCGTTAGTTTCAAGTCCGATGCACTTCAAACTACACCCAAGAGGCCCCGTTATGACTTATTCGATACTACGTCTTCCCAAGGTCAAGGCCCGCACCGGCCTTTCCCGATCAACCATCTATCTACGCATATCGGAAGGCAGCTTCCCCAAGCCCATCTCCCTAGGTAGTCGTGCCGTCGGCTGGATCGAGGCTGAAGTGGATGACTGGGTGAACCAGCAGATTGAAGCTAGCCGCAAGGTTGCGGATTAATTGGGAATCAAGGCAATGACCACAAACAGAAAAGGCCGTGCTGGCTGCAACCAGACGACCCCTAAGAGTTCTAAACACACCTGTCATTCTACCGGCCTTGCCGCCTGCAGCAAAGCAGCAATCGTTACCCTGGCACTGTGGGGCCTGCTCCCAGTAGCGGTGGCGGACTGGCTCATTCACTGGGGAGGGGCGCGTGATGATTGATGCCATCTCCAGCTTTCGTGATGCAATCCGCGCTGCTGGCCTGGAGCCGCCGGATGTAATAAAGCTCGGCAAGTTGCACCGCTTCCCCGGTACGGGTAAACGCTACGGCAACACCGCCGGTTGGTGCAAGCTCTTTGATGATGGCATAGGCGGTTGTTTCGGCGACTGGTCGTCGGGCTTTACCGAGAACTGGCAGGCGAAACGCGACAAGCCCTATTCGCAGGCCGAACGGGCTGCCTTCGCCCGTCGGGTAGAAGAGGCCAAAAAGCAGGCCGAGATACAACGTTGCGTCCAGCAGGCCGATGCCGCAAACCGGGCCGCCGCGATCTGGAATGCGGCAACATCCGCCCCCGGCGACCACCCCTATCTGATCCGCAAGCGCATCCAGCCGCACGGCGCAAGGCTTCACAAGGGCGCGCTGATGCTTTCAATATTGGACTTCAGCGACAAACTGACCAGCCTGCAATTCATCGCCCCCGATGGTGGCAAGCTGTTGCTCGCAGGTGGACGCAAGCAGGGCTGTTTCATCCCCGTGGCGGGAGACATGGAAAATCCCACCCGCGTCATCATCTGCGAGGGCTGGGCCACCGGCTGCACCCTGGCCGAGGATGAACCTGCCGCCCTGGTGCTGGCTGCTATCGATGCTGGAAATTTGGCACCGGTGGCCGTCGCTGCCCGCTGCCGTTGGCCATCCGCCGAGTTGGTGATTGCGGGTGACGATGACCGGCTGACCGCTGGCAATCCCGGAGCCACCAAGGCAAAGTTCGCCGCCATCGCATCGGGGGCGCTCCTGGCGCTGCCCCAGTGGCCGAAGGGTGCTCCGGAGCAGTTGACTGACTTCAACGACCTGGCCGTATGGCTAGCAGGAGGTGAAGTATGAATGCCGATCTGCTGAAGTCCGCCGCGCCACCGCCAGAGGATTGGCCGGAGCTGGTGTCCTTAGATGCGCCCAACCTGCCGCATCTCGATCTCGTACACCTGCCCAGCTGGGCTGGAGACTATGCCCGCGCCATCGCTGCCACTACTGAGACCCCACCGGAGCTGGCCGCCGGGATGATCCTGATCGCCTGCGCTACCGCTGCTGCTCGTCGTCTGCGGGTCGCGGTGACGCCTGGCTACTTCGAACATTGTAACCTGTGGGTAGTAGCTGCCCTGCCCCCTGGCAACCGAAAGAGTGCAGTGCAGGCCGCCGCCACCGCGCCACTCGTGGCCTGGGAGCGTGATCAAGCCACGATCATAGAGCCGGAGATCAAACGCATCTCCAGCGAGCGCAAGACCTTGGAGGCTCGCGCCAAGGAGAAGCGCAGCAAGGCCGCCAAGGAGAAGAACAACAGTAAGGCGGAAGAGCTGGCGCGGGAGGCCGCCGACATTGAGGCCGAACTACCTGAGGTTCCCATGCAACCGCAGATATGGACTTCAGATGCCACCCCGGAGCGTCTGGGGGCAATGCTGGCCGAACAGGGCGAGTGCATGGCCTGGCTGTCGTCCGAGGGCGGCGTTTTTGACCTGCTGCAAGGCCGCTACTCCAATGGCATCCCTAATCTGGACTTGGTACTGAAGGCCCATAGCGGCGATGCTGAACGAGTGGACCGGGGCAGCCGCCCACCGGTCTTCCTTCAAAGCCCACGACTGAGTATCGGTCTGAGCCCCCAACCGGATGTTTTGCGGGGCCTGGCCACCAAGCCGGGATTCCGGGGCCGGGTGCTGCTGGGGCGGTTTCTCTATCTGCTGCCACCGTCTCCACTGGGATACCGAGCGTTGCAATCCCATCCCGTACCAGAAGGCGTGCGGGACGCCTACACCACCGGACTCCGCGCCATGCTGGACTGGGAACTCGCCACCGATGAACACGGCGACAAATATCCCCACTTGCTGCGTCTGAGCAATGACGCCTACGCAGAGTGGTTCAACTTTGCCCAGGCTATCGAGGTACAGATGCAACCGGGTCGGGAGCTGGAGCACTTCACCGACTGGGCGGACAAGGCGCCGGGCGCGGCAGCACGCCTGGCCGGGGTGCTACACGGCATCAAGCACGCCCATGGTGCGCCATGGGAGGCAGACATCACCGCCGATACCATGACCGCTGCCCTGGAGATCATGGCCGTCATCACCCGCCACAGCCTGGCGGCACTGAACATGATGGGGGCCGATCCCACCATTGCCGCCGCCCGGCTGGTGTGGAGCTGGATCGAGCGGGGCCGACTGGACCGATTCACCGTGCGCCAAGCCTTCAACGCCCTGCGCGGTACCTTCCCACGCGTCGCCATGTTGCGCGATGCCTTGGAGGCGTTGGGAGAACGGGGCTATCTGGAGGTAATTGAACCGCCCCGTGACGGACCCGGCCGTCCTCCTTCGCCCATGGTGCGGGTGCGACCGGAGATAGCGAGGGGTTGGCAATGAGCTGGCGCGAAATCCTCGGGGTAACTTCTTCGACCGAAGCACCCTATACGCACAATTCGCAGAATGCGCAAAAAACCGCTGAACTGGGGAATTGTGCGGATATTGCGAATTCTGCGTATAGGAATTCAGAACAGCAAAGCTCCAAGCTGCTGGAGTCCCTGTCCGATGCTTGCCGGGGACTCGACATCACACCCACTGAGGTGAAGGAAGCACTGGCACCGGAAGACATCGAGGACTGGCACGCCGGTACAATCAGCGTCGAAACCATGGCCACCTTCGCCCACTCACTGGTGCAACGCAGGGAGATGAAGCAGGGCAAACGCCCCGACCACTACACCGAGCAAGCCAACTGCCAGCACTGCGGCCCGATCTGGTCATGGTTCTCCGGCGAAGTACTGGGCTGCCCCTGGTGCTGGAACCGTACGGCCGACAAGCCGATACCGCGTCCCTGCTCCGTCCGCTGCAGCGATTGCATCCACTTCGAGCGGATCGACCATCCGCACCTTGGCCACTGCGCCAAAGGAGAGCCGGAAGCTATCTCCGGATTGTGGGACACGGACCGGCACTATTGCGAACGTTTTTTACCAAGTCCACAGCAGGCCAACAACAACTAACCACGGCCCGCAAGGGCCGAAACAAAAAGGTGGATTTCCCAAATGATTTCGGTAAAAAATTCTGGAGGTGAACATGGGCGGTATGGGTAGCGGACGGCGCTGGTACACTGAGCAAAAAGCCACAATTGAGGATTATCGATGGCTGGATGTTCGATATTTAAAGCGGCATGATCTGCTACTCCCCGGGCGATCGTGCACTATAAATTGGAGCCGAAATGGAATAGTAAATGGCACAATCAAATTATCTGCTGAGCCAGACCGCGTTATTCTGGATTATCGATATTGCCGAGAGAATGAAAAATGGATATCAATGCACTATCCAATCGGCTTAACTTGGACCAAGTGCAATATAGGTGGGAAACGCCCTTGGTTTTTATGCCCTGCACAAGGCTGCAACCGCCGTGCCGCTATTCTCTATCTTGGCTCCAACATTTTTGCATGTCGTCACTGCTATAATCTTTCATACACCAGCCAGGGGGAAACCTGGGATGAGCGTGCAGCACGGCGGGCGGATCGAATCCGCGACAAGCTGGGGTGGGAGCCGGGTTTCCTCAACGGTAACGGTTGGAAGCCCAAGGGGATGCACTGGAACACTTTCGAGCGGCTGACCACCCAGCACGATGCCTTCGTGCAGCTTTCATTGGCTGGGATAGCGGAACGGCTGAACCTGCTGGGGGAATCGCTAGATGATTAGATGTAAGATGGCTTAAACAACCAGCGGCGACCTATTGGACACGGGGGCAACATTGGGGGCAACTGCGCATGAATAAAAAGAGATTACCCTTAACTAACGGTTGGTTACAAATACTTTTCGGTAGTCCCCGCCACCACAAGGGTCGCTAACCAGCGACCCTTTTTTCTTGCCTGTAATTAAAGCTCCACTACTATGAACCGTCCCGCCTCCACATTCAGGATGGATGGGATTGGTCATGGCCACCCTCGTTCGTCTACCCAAACGCTATTCAAAGGCAAGTTGCATCGGGGTTATCAAGTGTTATATTGCCGGCCACTATCCATGCGTTACATTCGCCACGTGGTTTCCGACATTATTACCAGATGAAAGACGAACCCGCCCTTGGATATCGACCTGTAGCGTTGGTCGCCGAGCAAGAACAGTTCCAGCTACTCACCATGGGCGATAGGGTGAACAAGACCATTGTGATCCAGAACCTTGAAATTCGATTTGCCGCCGTTGCCCCGGCAGCAACAGTAAAGGAAGTCCGGGAACAACGCTTACAGGTTCCTGGGGTGACCTATGCGGCTTAAGCGCGCCCAGGGCTGTCTTCTGGGTCAACTTGCCGGAGATGCGCTCGGCAGCCTGGTGGAGTTCCAGACACCGGAGGAGATTAAACATCGTTATCCGAAAGGTGTTCGGGAACTGGCCGATGGTGGCACCTGGAATACCCTTGCCGGTCAGCCGACCGATGATTCGGAAATGGCGCTGCTGTTGGCCCGGATGCTGACAGAGCGTGGAACCTATGACCCTGATGCTGCGCTTCAGGCCTACCAATTCTGGCTCGACTCCAATCCCTTTGACTGCGGCCTGACCATCTCCGATGGTCTTCGGGGGTGTCCAAACGTAGATAGCGAGGCCAATGGAGCCATGATGCGGATCAGCCCCCTCGGCATCTTGGGAGCCAACCACCCGCTGGAGAAAGTCAGTGACTGGGCCATGCAGGACGCCGGGCTGACGCACCCCAATCTGGTCTGTCTGCAGGCAAACGCTCTTTTCGCCATGGCGATTGCGCATGCCATTACATCCGGCTGTGAGGCTGACACGCTCTACCAAAATATCAATCAGTGGGCTGCCGACCTGGCCGTTGACCCGATCCTGATGCACGCCATTACTAAAGCTGCCGCCGCACCTCCCGCCGACTACGTCCAGCAACAGGGCTGGGTATTGACCGCGTTTCGCAACGCCCTGTGGCAACTGCTTAATGCCCCGAGCTTTGAAGCGGGCGTCGTCGATACGGTGATGCGGGGTGGTGACACCGATACCAATGCGGCCATTTGCGGTGCGCTTTTGGGCGCGGTGTACGGCCTGGACGCCATACCCGCCCAATGGGTCGACCAGGTTCTGAACTGCCGCCCAAAAGCCGGACATCCCGGCGTCCATCGACCACGCCCCGAGTGTTTCTGGCCGGTGGATGCGTTGGAACTGGCGACGCAACTGATTTCAACAGGAACCCAGTAGACCGGCGGCAATGACGCCAAACAAACCAGGATCACCACGTCTTGTGCCCCACGCCGCGAACGGCTGGGACGTCAACAAAGGCGGTGCGGCCCACAGCAACCGCCACTTCGATAAGAAACGGGATGCGGTCGATGCCGGGGTCAAGATCAGCCTGAACCAAGGCACCCAGCTCTACAACGGCAAGGACGGGAAGAATCCTGATCCCCGAAGGGATGATGCCCGGGTTCAATTTGAGCACCGTTTCGGAGACAACCGACCTCCGGTGCCGGAAAATCTAGGGAAAAAATCATTTCTCTGATCGGGTTGGAGCACCCTCCACATATCACAAGGGTCGCTAACCAGCGACCCTTTTCCCTTCCTGCCCAGAATCACCATACCCGATTAAGTCACCTGATACGGTACCCAACAGCTACAGATCGGTCCGGCAGTAAGACGGCTCCCCCGGCTTGATCATCAGCGGAGCCGTTAAGGGTGCGCCGTTGGTCTGGCAGACATTGACGTCCACTCGGAAACCGGCGGGATGGATTACGCCACCGGGACGCATACCTTTGCAGGTAAAGCCGGTCGCGCAATCGGGCCAACGGCCGGCGCTTGGATTGTAGTGTTCTATGGGTGAGTTACAGCAGCATCCCGCGCCGCTGCAGTTGGGGATGGTTGCTGTGGTGCTGGTTGGCGTTGTATGGAAGCAGCCAGTCAGGGTGGTGAGCATGAAAACGGCCAAGCCCCACCCCGCCATGGATCTACCCGAAACTGCGTATCCTGCACTATCAGTTGCTGCACACATTTTCTGACCTCCCTGGGAGTGATGCCCGCCGACCCGGCCAGCCCGGTTTTTGCCCTGTATCCACCCGAAGTTGGCCTGTAAACGGCGGGTTACAGGTAACTATAGCGTCTGATGGAGCTTGCCGATCTGGCCGCCACACCCTCAACTGTGGTAGCATCGCGCCCGTTTTACAGTTAAACAAAGCAGTCTGCAGGATCAAAAATCGGTTCACGAACGCGGGATCACGCTAAGATCATCACCACCCATGGGTGGTGTGCTCACCCACTCCCTCTCCAGTTGATTTAAAAACCAGCCGATACTCCAGCGCCCCATGATGCCCATGGGCTGGCGCTGCCTGCACCCCGTAATTTGGCCATAGCGTCAGACCAGGCGGCCTGTCAGAACGCCGCCAAAGGGATTCATTGACACAGGATTTTGGAAGTTGTTTATGGTTGTGACATTCAGAAATAGCTGGCTCAGTAACATCCGCGGTGACCTGTTGGCGGGTCTGGTGGTAGCGCTGGCCCTGATTCCCGAGGCGATCGCCTTCTCCATCATTGCTGGGGTCGATCCTAAAGTGGGCCTCTACGCCTCGTTCTGTATCGCGGTGGTGACCGCCTTTGTGGGCGGACGACCCGGCATGATCTCCGCCGCCACCGGTGCCATGGCGCTGGTGATGGTCACCCTGGTGCGGGAGCATGGTCTGGAGTACCTGCTGGCAGCAACCCTGCTCACCGGCCTGCTGCAGATCCTCGCCGGTTATCTCCGGCTGGGCTCCCTGATGCGCTTTGTCTCCCGCTCGGTGGTGACCGGTTTCGTCAACGCCCTGGCGATCCTGATCTTCATCGCCCAGTTGCCGGAGTTGACCAACGTCACCTGGCATGTCTACGCCATGACCGCCGGCGGGCTTGGCATCATCTATCTGTTCCCCTACCTCACCCGTGCCATCCCCTCACCCCTGGTGACCATTGTGGTGCTGACCGCCGTGGCTATTGGCCTGGATCTGGATATTCGCACCGTGGGAGACATGGGCCAGTTACCGGATACCCTGCCGGTTTTTCTCTGGCCGGACGTGCCACTGACCCTGGAAACCCTGACCATTATCCTTCCCTATTCCGCCTCGCTGGCGGTAGTGGGACTGCTGGAGTCCCTGATGACCGCCACCATCATTGACGACCTGACCGATACCGGCAGCAACAAAAACCGCGAGTGTAAAGGCCAGGGTGTGGCCAATATCACCTCCGGCCTGTTGGGCGGCATGGCCGGTTGCGCCATGATCGGCCAGTCGGTGATCAATGTAAGATCGGGTGGCCGCACCCGGCTGTCCACCTTGACCGCCGGCGTGGCGCTGTTGCTGCTGGTGGTATTCCTGGGGGACTGGGTGGCACACATCCCGATGGCAGCACTGGTGGCGGTGATGATCATGGTCTCCATCGGCACCTTCAGCTGGGACTCTCTGCGCAATCTGAAGAAACACCCGCTCAGCACCAATATTGTCATGACCACCACGGTACTGGTGGTGGTGCTCACCCATAACCTCGCCTATGGCGTGTTTGTCGGGGTACTGCTGGCGGCTATGTTCTTCGCCAACAAAGTGGCCCAGTTCAAGCATGTACGGTCACAACTGAGCGAGGATGGTACGCTGCGTACTTACCAGGTAGTGGGCCAGGTGTTCTTCGCCTCGGCGGAAAAGTTTGTCGAGTTCTTTGACTTCAAGGAAGTGGTGGATAAAGTAGTCATCGACCTGCACCAGGCGCACTTCTGGGACATCACTGCGGTCGCGGCACTGGACAAGGTAGTGCTCAAGTTCCGCCGCGAAGGGACCGAGGTGGAGCTGACCGGACTCAATGAAGCGAGTGCCACCGTGGTTGACCGATTCGCCGTGCACGACGATCCGACCGCCGTTGAAAAGCTGATGAACCATTGATCAAGGAGTACTCCGATGACCCAAGTGATCGCCTGTATTGACGGCACCAATATCTCACCGGCTGTTTGTGACTACGCCGTGTGGGCCAGCCTGCGGATTGATGCCCCATTGGAATTCCTTCATGTGCTGGACAAATCAGAGTACCCGACCGAGACCAATCTCAGCGGTAACATCGGCCTGGGCAGCCGGGAAGCCCTGCTGGATGAACTGGCGGCACTGGATGAACAGCGGGGCAAACTGGCGCTGAAACAGGGCAAACTGGTGCTGGAGGCGGCCCGGGAGCGGGCCATCTCCCAGGGCATGGCAACACCGGGCAGCCGGCAGCGCCACGGTAACCTGGTGGAGACACTGATCGAGATGGAGTCCGATATCCGGCTGCTGATCATGGGCAAACATGATGACCACCTGAGCCAGCATATCGGCAGCCGCCTGGAGAACGTGGTGCGTACCCTGCACCGCCCGATCCTTATTACCACCGCCAGCTTCAAAGCCCCGCAACGGTTCATGATCGCCTTTGACGGCAGTCCCACTACCCGCAAGGGTGTGGAGATGGTGGCCGACAGCCCGCTGTTTAAGGGACTGCCCTGCCATCTGGTGATGGTGGGAACAGCGAGTGATTCGGCACAGGCCCAGCTCGATTGGGCCAGCACCACCCTTGAGGGAGCCGGCTTCCAGACTGAAGCCGAAATTCTGGACGGAGAGGTGGAACGGGTACTGTGTGACTACCGGGCCAACCACAACATCGACCTGCTGGTGATGGGCGCCTATGGCCATTCGGTGATCCGCCGCTTTCTGGTCGGCAGCACCACCACCAACGTGATACGCAACGCCTCCGTGCCGGTACTTCTGCTACGTTAGAGCGCGATAGGGACTACTGGAAGTAGGTCTGGGTGATGGACTGGTGGAGTTCCGCCATACCAACCTGGAGTTCATCGATAAACTGGTGCAGTTCATCCTGCTGCAGAATCGCCTGGTCGGCACGCAACACCTTTTTGCCAACCTCGTTAAGCAGTGTAATGGCATCCTCATTGCGCGGCAGCCCCTGCAGACAACTCTTCACCTGCAGCAGACAGTGGAAAAAAGAGCGGGGAAACTGCTTATCCTTGAGCAGGAACTTGAGCACATCCCGCCGCCGGACCCGCACCTGGATAGTGCGGCGATACATCTGATAAGCCGAGAGGGATTTGAGCACGCTCATCCACTGGATATTATCAAACGGGCTCAGGCCCTCGTGCTCCTCCAGCAGGTTGGCCGAGCGCACATCGATTATGCGGGTGGTCATCTCAGCCCGTTCCAGATTGCGTCCCATGCGCAGGATCTCGTAACCCACATCATGCAGCATGGTACCGGCCAGCAGACCGGTCATGGTCTGGGTGCCCTGAACGATACGCTTGAGATAATCGTAACGACCCCGCTTCGAATAGCCACTGACGGCGTTGCTCTTAGCCATCAGGTAGAGGTCGTTGATCTGCTCCCACCCCTCCCGGGGAATGATGTCGCGGATAGTCCGGGCATTCTCCCGGGCCATCTGCAGTGACTGGATGATTGAGCAGGGACTCTTGGGATCGGCAATCAGAAACTTGAGGACGGTACGCTCATTGACCTCATCGTAGTGTTCCAGAAAATACTCCTCGGTGCCGAGGATCTCCATAATCGGCTGCCAACCCGGCTGCAGTCCCTTGGGCAGATCCAGCAACAGGTTGGTATTGACCATGATCAGACGCGCAGTATTTTCCGCACGTTCCACATAGCGGGCCATCCAGTAGATATTTTCCGCCACCCGTGACAGCATGTCAGCTTCCCTCGTCGTCCACGATCCAGGTGTCCTTGCTACCGCCGCCCTGGGATGAGTTCACAACGATGGAACCCTTACGCATCGCGACCCGAGTCAACCCGCCGGTGGTGACATAGATGTCGTTGGGCGAACTGAGAATAAACGGCCGCAAATCGAGGTGCCGGGGTTCCGCCCGGTTCTTGACCAGGGTGGGTGCTGTGGACAGAGTCAGCATGGGCTGGGCGATATAGTTGCGCGAATCCTTGCGGATCAACTTCTTGAACTGCTCCCGCTCTTTGACCGTAGCATGGGGGCCGATCAGCATGCCGTAACCGCCCGACTCATTGGCCGGCTTCACCACCAGTTCCGCGATATGCTCCAGCACATATTCACGATCCTCCCGATCCACACACTTGTAGGTCGGCACGTTACCCATCAGTGGCTCCTCGTTCAGGTAGTAGCGGATAAATTCCGGTACAAAAGCGTACACCACCTTGTCGTCGGCAACACCTGCTCCGGGCGCATTGGCCAGCGCGACATTGCCCGCTTTCCAGGCCCGCATCAGCCCCGGTACCCCCAGGTAGGAGTCGGGATGGAACACTTCCGGATCCAGGAACAGGTCGTCGACACGCCGGTAGATCACATCCACCCGGGACAACCCTTCCACCGTGCGCATATAGACGCAATCATCCTGCTCCACCATCAGGTCACTCCCCTCCACCAACTCGGCACCCATCTGCTGGGCCAGGTAGGAGTGTTCAAAATAGGCGGAGTTATAGATGCCCGGCGTCAGAACCACGATCTCCGGCTGTTCGATCTGCCGGGGCGACAGGGCGGCAAGCATGTCGTAAAGCTTGGAGGGGTAATCATCCACCGGCAGGATATTCTGATTTTCAAACAGGTCCGGGAAGACCCGTTTCATCACCTGACGGTTTTCCAGCATGTAGGAGACACCGGAAGGGACACGCAGATTGTCTTCCAGCACATAGATTGTGCCATCTTTATCCCGGACCAGATCCGAGCCGCAGATGTGGGCCCAGATACCGCCCGGCGGATTGACTCCGATACACTGCTTACGAAAATTGACCGAGTTTTCCAGCAGACCGGCGGGAAACAGCCCCTCTTTGACAATTTGCTGGTCGTGGTAGATGTCGTCGATGAAACAGTTAAGGGCCCGGACCCGCTGTTTGAGGCCGGCTTCCACCTGCAACCATTCGGACTTCGCGATAACCCGGGGAATAATATCGAATGGCCAGGCCCGATCGATGGATCCCTCTTCCTCGCTATAGACAGTGAAGGTAATGCCCATCAGACTGATGGCCATGTCGGCGGCGGATTTGTACTCTTCAATCTCCCGGTCCGACAGATCCCGCAGATACTGGCAAAGCCCTGCCGCCGCCGGGCGTGGCTTCCCGGTTACGCGCATCAGTTCGTCGTAGAACCCCTTGACCCTGTAGCTGCCCCAACGAATAGTCATACGGTCTCTGCTATCTGTTGTTTGCCTTTACTCACAATAGCGTACTTCCAACGGGATCGCCAAGTAAATTCCCATGGGTATCAGCCAACAATCTGGTACTATTCCAGCCCGGTCCTGACTTATCCCTGGAGCCTATGGAATGACCTACTGTATTGCAATCTGTGTCAACGACGGCATTGTGTTTGCGTCCGACTCGCGCAGTAATGCCGGTGTGGATTACATTCGTACCTGTTCAAAAATGCACCGATTCTGCTGGCCCGGGGACCGCGTTATCGTGCTGCTCTCCGCAGGCAACCTGGCGACTACCCAGGCGGTGGTGAACGCTATCCAGCGTGACCTGGACGATCCGGATGCCGAATTCAATCTGCTGAAAGCCAAGCACCTGTTCGACGTGGCGGACTATATCGGCGATCTGAGTCTGAAAGAGCAGCAGCACCACGGTCCGGCCCTGGAGAAGGGCGGCGGCAGTGCCGCAGCCAGCTTCATCCTGGGTGGACAGCTGTCGGGAAAGGAGCACGGCATCTACCTGATCTACCCGGAAGGGAACTACATTGCCGCTTCCACCGACACCCCCTATCTGCAGATCGGCGAGAACAAATATGGCAAGCCCATACTGGACCGGGTGATCACCGTAGAGTCCTCACTGAACAATGCAGCCCGCTGTGCACTGGTATCACTGGACTCCACCATGCGCAGTAACATCTCGGTCGGCCCTCCCTTTGAACTGGCCATGTATACCCGCGACAGCCTGGAGGAGCCCCGACAACTCTCTCTGAAACTGGCCTCCCCCTATTACAAATCGCTGCAGAAATCGTGGAATGACGGGCTGAAACGGGCATTTACCGATCTGCCGAAGTTTGATTGGGAATAGGCCCCCACCCCGCTGACCGATGTACCGGACGGTTACTGGCCCTTGTTGATCACCACGTCATGCACAAACGCCAGCTTTTCAATAATCACGTCCGTCAGCACAAAGGGATAGGCATCCGGCAGCCCCATGCTGCGGTTCACGTCATTCAGGGCGACGGTAAAATTACTCCACTCATTCACCAGCTCATTGATGGAGATCGAGGAGAGGTACTCCGCATGGAACTGTTGTCGGTTCGCCACATGGAGCGTTTTATCACCCAGATCAAAACCGTAATCCCGGGCCGTCTCCATGCTGTCGATCATATGCAGATAGTGTGCCCAGGTCTCCGCCCAGTCCTCCCAGGAGTGGGCGCTGGCGTAGCCGCTGATCCAGTTGGTCTGCCAGTTCGCCACCGGGCCGTTCATGTAATAGCCCTGCATCACATCGGAATAGCCGATACGCTCGTCCCCAAACAGCTGCCGGAACGCCTCGATCCGGGGCGAGTTTTTCACTAAAACATCCCAGTAGTAGTGCCCCGACTCATGGCGAAAATGGCCCAGCAGGGTGCGATAGCTCTCCCCCATGTGGGCCCGGGTCAATTCACGGGCAACCGGGTCCGCCTCGGCAATGTTGAGCGTAATAACACCGTTTGTGTGCCCGGTAAACACCTGATTCTGTGGGACTTGTTCCTGTGCAAACTCGGAATAGCCCTGATCCTCCATCAGGTGAAAAGCGAGACCAAACTGGGGATTCTGCTCCCGGTTGACAATGGGCAGCTCCAGCCACATCAGGCTGTACAGCAGGCGCCGTTTGGCCTGCTCAATCAAACCCCAGAGCTTAAGATTGTTGGGATTACCCAGGTCGGGAATGATTTCCGAAAGCCGGCAGGAGAAGCAGTACGCATGGTTATCCGCTTCCGGCACCATCCAGTTGCAGACGTGGTGCTCGGTATAGTTGCGACACTTCCGATAGAGCGCCCCGTCAGCCGTGGCCCGCCAAAGCCCTTCCCCGGCCGGTTCCAGTGCGGAGAGTGTACGCCTGTCCGGCAGAAACCCCAGCTCATGTCCGCAGCTGACACAGAGGGAGTTTTCAAAATGCAGGCGCGAGCCGCATTGGCAGGTGTATGTCTTCATAACTCAATTCCACGCATCTCATTACCCTTGCAATACTCACTACCGTCCGGTTTTGGAGCCATCCGCCCGGGCCGTTGAACCGACAGATGGCGATCAATCACCATCGTCGGCCTGATTATGGTGATGATCCACCTGCTGGCCGCCAGCACGCATGTCGACCAGCGCCCGGTTATTTTGCCTCGATGCGGGCCAACAGTTCAGCAAACTGCGCGGCGGCCGTATACGGACTCCCGGCCAGCGCCTCTTTGAATTGGTGTCGCTGTGGCCGCTCCTGCCCGCTGTTGTGCAGCGTTTCGGCAGAGCCGGCCGACCCATGCTGATCATTTGGCACCTGCAACTGGGGAGATTCCCGGTCATCAAACAGCGCGGCTTCATCGGCATCGTAGCGGGTCATCCATTCGCTCACCGCACGCCGGATAAACGCCTTTGACTCGCCTTGGTCCAGCTCGCCCAGCCGCTCCAGCACCTGCGCCTGCCAAGCCGCCACCTGCGTCGTTGTTAGCTGTGCCGAAGCGTCTTCAGCCACTTGCGGCAGGGCAATCCCAAAGGGTTGATTCATCTCCTTCAGGTAGTGGCTGAATGTCTCGGCACCACCCCGCTGGTTCTGCAACAGCCGTATCAAGCGTTCGGCGATCACCCGGATACAGCGGCTGGCCAGGCACTCCGGCTTGCCAAGCAGTACCGGTTGCTGCTTACTGACTGAAAGCTGGACCTGCTGATCCTGTAATACATACCCCAGGTATCCCACCGGTAGTTGCAGATACTTCTCGGTCGCTTTTCTGAACCGTTTAAAGGCACTTCTGGCGGCGTGCAGATCGGTGGCCTGATTGATTACCACATAGACGGTACCACTGAATCCGTAGCGCTTGGCCATTTTCAGGAACGAAAAGGCGTCTGTGAGCGAAGTGGGCTCGGGCGTTATAACCAGCACCGGACAGACAGCGGCGAGGAAAAAGCCCAGCTGTCCCGATCCAACACCGGCCGCGGAATCAACCAGGATCACATCATTCTGCTGTTCAATGTGGCGCAGGCCATCCAGCAGGCGCTCCTGCTGTTGCGATGACAACTCCAGAAACTCCGCAATACCACTGGCCGCGGGCACGATGTTAAGCCGTTCCGAAACCGATAACAGGATCTCCTCAATACGCCGCTCGCCACTCAGATATTCGCGCAGCGTCTGGCGCGGATTGATACCGAACAGAATATTGATATTGGCCAGATTGGTATCCGCATCAAACAGGCAGACCTGCTGGTTCATCTGGCCCAGGGCTATGCCCAGATTGGCGGACAGGGTACTTTTGCCGACACCACCTTTTCCGCTGGCGATCACAACCATTGTGTTAACCGGTTCACGTTTTGGAACTTCCACGCTATCACTTCTGCCAAGCGTGCCACAAATGGTTGCTAATTTGGTTTTCATTTATCCAGAAATCGTATGGAATTTCTTTTTATCTCATTGACTTATGATTGATAATTGGTGCAGGATGTAACGCCATGAAAAAGGCAACGCCGCTATCTATCGAAAATCTCAACCTGGGAAGGCTCCCTTCTGTCCCGCAGGTACTACTCAGATTAATCGAAGCCTGCTATCAAGTCGATGTCAGTTTTCATACACTGGCGAATATTATTCAGCAGGATAGCGGACTGACCGCCAGAATCACCGCTATTTGCAACTCCCCCGCCTATGCACAATGGAACGAAGACCGGGACTTCGAGCATCTCCTGGTGGTACTGGGGTTGAACAATGTCAAAACCATCGCGGTCGAGGCTGCGGTACAGCAGTTTTTCTCCCAGTTCAATATACAGACCGGGAAAAGCCTCGGTGCAGTCTGGTACAAATCGCTCTGGTGTGCCCATGCGGCAAAATCCCTCGCTGCCCTGACTGGCTACCAGTTCCCGGATGAGGCCTATCTGGCCGGTTTGCTGCACCGACTCGGACAGCTGGTCTTTCTGAGCAATCACCCCGAGGATTACAGCAAGTTACTGCTGAACACCTCTGGCGATAGCGCACTGGCGGAGCTGGAGCGGGAACAGTTCGGAGCCGCCTATCACGAAGTCGGTGCCCTGGTGATGCGGGAGTGGGAGCTGAAGTCCTTTATCAGTGATGCCCTGCTGTACCAGAATGAACCGGCTGAACGGCTGCTGGAATCGCCACGCCTGGTACGCCTGATCAACTTCATCCATAAATTGTCTGATCCCAGTGAAGACCGGGACACACTCTATAAAGAAGCAGACCTGCTGTTTGGTCTGACACCGTCGGTAATAGATCATCTGCAAAAAGATATCGAAAAACAGGTGCAGAAGAGTGCCGACGGTCTTGGCATCGAACTGAACCGGGATGGAGCAGGACAGATCGAAGTCCAGGTTGAAACCGAGGAGGTGCGACTGGAACTGGCCCGCCGGGTGCGTGAGTTTGCCCTGCTCAGCGGTATCAACCTGGAACCGGGAAAAGAGCAGGAACTGCAGGAGTTCCTCAACGCCGTTCTTATGGAGCTGCATATCCTGTTCGGCATGGATCACACCCTGTTATTCCTGGCAGATGGGGATAATCAGCACCTGCAGGCAGTAGCGGCTCCGTCAGTCAGCCACGCCCAGATGATGGAGTTCACCCTCCCCATACAGGAGGGGCGGAGCCGGGTCGCGCAGGCGCTGATTACCGGAGAGATCCAGATGCCGGTGAGTGCGGCAGACGCCAACCCGGTAGCCCTGATTGATCAACAACTGGCCCGTGCACTGGACAGGGACGGCCTGCTCTGTATTCCCCTGATCAGCGAAGCAAACCGCTTGGGTGTGATTGTGGCGGGTTGCCATGAATCAGAGTTCGAGCTGTCTTCGCACCAGCAGGAGTTTCTGCCTGTGTTCGCCGGCACCGTCGCCCGGACTATCGATACCCGACGGAACATTGAGCAACGCACCGGAGAACTGCTGGAAAATACCCGTCAATGGCACCAGCGCGAAGCAAGAAGCATTGTCCATGAGATCAACAATCCCCTGGGTATTATCAATAATTATCTGCACGTCCTGTCGGTCAAATTCAGCGACGATCCGGCCATTTCCGATCAACTGAAAATTGTCACGGAAGAGATACAGCGGGTTGGAGACATTGCGCTGCGGTTACGGGACATAGACGACTCCAAGAATGCCGCCGCCCACTCAGTGGACGTCAATGGCGTTATTAATGACCTGGTTTCCCTGTTCGGAGACTCCTATTTCCAGACCCACAAGATCAGTGCACAACTGGATCTGGACAAAAATCTGCCGCCCATTCAGACCAGCCGGGCGGCCCTGAAACAGGTAGTGACCAACCTGATCAAAAATGCGGTCGAGGCCATGCAGGATGGCGGAGAGCTCTCCATCAGAACCCACGACCATATCAACATCGGAGGGCGTGAGTACGTTGAATTGAGTATTGGGGACACTGGTCCCGGTATCCCCCCGGAAATCATGGCAAAACTGTTCACACCGGTAGATAGCACCAAAGGCAACAACCACTCGGGTTTAGGATTAACCATCGTAAATAACCTTATTAATGAGCTGAAAGGGAGCATCAGTTGCAGAGGTCGCTCAGGAGGTGGAACTGAATTTCTAATCCACCTCCCTCGTCTTCTCGGGGACGAGTAACTGGAGGTATAAGAATAATGAAGCCGACGGAATCCTGGCTGGGGAGTGATCTTGAACCCCAGTTACCCGGCGGGACCAGACAAGCATCCCAGGCTGAGCAACCCAAAATCCTGGTGGTGGACGATGAAGTGCGCATGCGGGAAAGCGTTCGTGATCTTCTCCGGGCCTATGGACATTCGAGTGTTATTGCCGCAAACGGTAAGATCGCGCTGGAAATCCTGCGCCAACAATCGATTGAACTGATCCTGCTGGACCTGAATATGCCGGAGATCTCCGGGCTCGATTTCCTGGAGATGCTGAAGGCCGACTATCCCGATATCGATGTGGTCATCGTCAGTGGCGAAGCAACCTTCGCCAATGCCACCGAAGCCCTCCGGCAGGGAGTACACGACTTTCTGCGCAAACCCTATAATCCAGTCGAACTGATCGGAATTATCGAAAAGGTTCTGAAAAAACGAAACCTCGAGCGGGACTTCAAACAGGTACACCAGCAACTCGAGGCCTCCGAATACCGTTATCGATTCATCGTCGACAACTCCCCCGACATCATCTACATGCTGGACGAAAACGGTCGGTTCTGTTTCGTCAATGATCGCATCAGCCAACTACTGGACTACCCGAAGGATGAACTGATTGGTCAGCACTACTCGGCAGTAGTGCATGAAGAGGATATCGAAAAGGCCAAATACGCCTTTGCCGAACGCCGCACCGGAGACCGGGCCAGCCGGAACGTTGAATTCAGACTGCGCTGCCGGGATAACGCCCAGGGCAGCCGCTATTTCGAGAGCCGCTCCGTCTCTATCGAACTGAATTCCATGGGGATCTACAGCAACAGTGACGACGGCGATAGCAAGCGTTACGTCGGCACCTATGGCGTAGCCCGGGACATCAGTGAGCGAAAACGGGCGGAAGAGATCATCAACTTCCAGCTCTACCACGATCTGCTCACCCAGCTGCCCAACCGGGCACTGCTGCGGGACCGGCTCGGACTGGCCATCTCCCAGGCCAGGCGGAGTGGCAATCAACTGGCCCTGATGTACCTGGACATGGATCGATTCAAGGTCATCAACGACTCCCTCGGCCATGTAGCCGGCGACCAGCTGTTACAGACCGTGGCCAACCGGTTGCGCAACAGCCTGCGGGACAGCGACACCCTGGCCCGGGTGGGAGGTGATGAATTCAACCTGCTGGTACCGGAAGTCACCGATAAGGAAGACGTGGCCCGACTGGTCGAGAAAGTTCTGAAAAATCTCAAAACGCCTATCTTCATTGATGGAGTCGAGGTGTTCGTCAGTTTCAGTATTGGGATTGCACTCTATCCCGATGACGGCGAGACCATGGATACCCTGATCAAACATGCCGATATAGCCATGTACCATGTAAAACGTCGCGGCAAGGATGGCTACGAGTTCTTCTCCAGCAACATGAAGACCATGGTGGATCAACACCTGTCGCTGGATAGCGGTCTGCGACGAGCTATAGATGAAGAGCAGTTACATGTCTATTTTCAGCCCCAGATTGACCTGCGCTCCGGTGAGATTTCCGGCATGGAGGCCCTGTTACGCTGGAAGCACCCGGAGGCCGGCTATATCAGCCCAACCGAGTTTATCCCGGTGGCGGAAGAAAACGGACTGATCAATGAGATCGGCCTGTGGGTACTGGATGCCGGCTGTGCCGAACTGAAAAAATGGCGTCAGGCCGGACATAACCAGTTGAACCTGGCAGTCAATGTCTCCTCGAAACAGCTGGCGCAAGCCGATTTTGAACAGCAGGTTTTCAACACCCTGGAGAAGCATGGTATCCCCGGCTCCGCGCTGGAGTTGGAAATCACGGAAAATGTTCTGATCCAGGATATGGATCAGGTGATCAACAAGCTGCGGCAACTGCATGCCGCCGGTATCTGCATTGCGGTTGATGATTTCGGTATCGGCTACTCCTCACTGGGGTATCTGCAATCCCTACCGCTGAGCACACTAAAAATTGATCGCTCCTTTGTCAGTGGTATCCGCGCCACTAACAACCGAAACTCCATCGTCACCGCCATCATCGCCATGGCCAAGGAGCTGGGCCTGAGGATCATCGCGGAAGGGGTGGAGACAGAGAGCCAGCATCAACAACTGAAACAGCTTGGCTGCCCCCATGCCCAGGGATTCCTGTTCAGCCGACCCATGCCCAAGGAACAGACCGCGCAGTTTCTGAACGGGGTCGAACTGCAGCAACAGCACAGCTGAGAAACCACCGGCGACCGCCTGAAAACCGCACCCCAACTGTCTGCCCCGGCTCACTGGAGCAGACAGTGGTTCCCGTTCCAATAACCCCCCGCTCAAAATCCCCATTCACCCCGCGTAACCAGCAATATCCTCAAATTACTAATGGTTTACATTGAAACTATTTTCAGGGCACCATCAGGAAATTCGTTGAAGGCCGAGTATAACGGTCTCTGATAACCCGTCAGGAGTACTGATGCCTCACTCTCCATCCCATATAAAAGTCCTGTTTGCCGGCGTGATGAGCCTGATCCTGTCGCTGGGCATAGCGCGCTTCGCCTACACACCATTGCTACCTATCATGCAATCCCAGGCCGGCCTCGGGGACGCCTCCGGCGGCTGGCTGGCGACTTTCAACTACATGGGTTACATGGCCGGGGCACTGATCGCCGCCTCCATCAGCAACCTGCACCTGAAGGACACCCTCTACCGTATTGGCCTGATTCTGGCGCTGATCACCACGGCCGGGATGGGGCTTAGCGAAAACATCTGGATCTGGGGTGCGATGCGTTTTCTGGCCGGACTGAGCAGCGCAGCCGGGCTGTTAATCGGATCAGGCCTGATTCTGAACTGGCTGATCAGACATAACCACCGAATGGAACTGGGCATCCATTTCAGTGGCCTGGGCCTGGGTATTGTATTGAGTGCGGTAGCCGTTGACCTGATGGCAGACCACCTCAGCTGGGATCAGCAGTGGCTGGCATTGACCCTGATCGGCGTCATCCTGTTTATCCCCGCCTGGGGCTGGCTGCCCCGGCCCGACAGCACGCCGTTCACCAACAGCGGTGTCAGGATGGAAGACGCTCCCCCCAGACGCAACTGGCTGATCATTCTGTTCAGCAGTTACTTCTGCGCCGGTTTCGGTTATGTGGTAAGCGCTACGTTTTTAGTGGTCATTGTGGAGTCAGAGCCCGCGCTGCAGGGTTATGGAGAGCTGGCCTGGCTGATGGTGGGCCTGGCGGCCGCACCCGCCTGCTTCATCTGGGACCGTATTGCCCGGAAGACCGGGGAGCTGAAAGCACTGGCCATCGCCTTCGGACTGCAGATTATCGGCATCATGCTCCCGACCCTGTTCGATGCCAGCCTGCAACTGGTGCTTTTCAGTGCCGCCCTGTACGGCGGCACCTTCATTGGCATCGTGAGTTTAATGCTGACCATGATCGGAAAGTTCTACCCAACCAAACCGGCCAAACCCATGGGCAAGCTGACCCTGAGCTACGGTGTGGCCCAGATCATCGCCCCGGCACTGGCAGGCACCTTGGCTGAAACGTCCGGCACCTACAACGGCTCACTCTATCTGGCTGCTATTATCATGAGTATTGGCCTGCTGCTGATCGGCTGGCTGGCATTCCGTGAAAATGCCCAGCTTCAGGTGGTCCCCGGCTGAATCCCGCCGGATAGATTTAACAAAGGTTTACCATTACCCTCTACTGGCTGCCGCCCGATTAATGAGAAGCTGTCAGAATTGGTTAGCAGATGACCGACAGGTCACCCTCTTCTCGACACAAATGGAGCAACACAATGCGTTGGCGGGGTCAGAAACAGAGCAGCAACGTCGAGGATCGCCGAGGCAGCAGCCGTCCGGCCATGGGCGGACTTGGCGGCGGCGGTGGCATGCTCAACCTGCTACCGACCATATTCAAACTGTTTGGCTTTAAGGGTGGCGTGGTTGCCATCCTGGCGTTTGGTGCCTACGGCCTCTACACCGGCAACCTCGGCGGCATGCTGGGTAGCGGTGGCATCCAGTCCGTCGACTCCCAATCGGCAGGCCCTATCAAACAGACCGCCGCCGAACAGGAGCTGGTCAGCTTCGTATCCGTGGTGCTGGCGGATACCGAGACCACCTGGCATGCCCTGTTCCAACAGATGGGGGGCACCTACAAGGAGCCCAAACTGGTGCTTTTTCGGGATGTGGTCAAATCGGCCTGTGGCCTGGGCCAGGCCGCCAGTGGCCCCTTCTACTGTCCCGCAGACCAGCAGGTATATATCGATCTGAGTTTCTATGATGACCTGAAATCCCGCTTCAAGGCCCCCGGTGACTTCGCACAGGCCTATGTGATTGCCCACGAGGTGGGACACCATGTGCAGACCCTGTTGGGCATCTCCAGCAAAGTTCACGAAGCAAAACGTTCCCTCTCCAAGGTCGAGGCCAATAAACTGTCGGTGCGGCAGGAGCTGCAGGCAGACTGTTTTGCCGGTATCTGGGCACATCACGCAGACCGATCACGACAGCTGCTTGAGGAGGGTGACGCCGAAGAGGCCCTGACCGCAGCCAGCGCCATTGGCGATGACCGACTGCAGAAACAGACCCAGGGCCACGTAACGCCGGATTCATTCACCCACGGACGTTCGGCACAACGGGTCGCCTGGTTCAAGAAGGGGTTTCAGAGCGGCAATCTGAAGCTGTGCGACACCTTTTCCGCCAGTACACTGTAGTGCGGGCTCAATAGCTACCGTCCGGTCATATTGATAAACTTCACCAGCGCTTGTATCACTATCTCTTATTATTTGATTATCCCAGTTTTATGGTAGGTTATTAGCAGACAGCGTATCTGCACTACTTTAAAACCAAGGGAGTACCATGCGACCAGCCGCGATATCGGCCATCCTGGACCGTGAATACCTGAGTACCGAACAAGGCCACCACACCCCCGTTATGCTCTGGGGTCCCCCGGGTGTCGGCAAGTCACAACTGGTCAGCCAGGTGGGTGACCGCCACCAGATACCGGTGATCGATATACGCCTGTCACAGATGGAGCCAAGCGACCTGCGCGGTATTCCGTTCCGCAGTGGCGAACGGGTTGAATGGGCCGAACCGGCACTGCTGCCCCATGTCGATAGTCATGGCGAACGGGGTATTCTGTTTCTGGATGAGATCACCTCCGCTCCTCCCAGTGTCTCGGCCGCCGCCTATCAGCTGATTCTTGACCGACGCCTGGGGGAGTACGACGTACCGGAGGGCTGGGCCATATTTGCTGCCGGCAATCGCCAGGGTGACCGGGGGGTCACCTATACCATGCCGGCTCCACTGGCCAACCGCTTTACCCACTTTGAGGTCGACACCCACCTGGACGATTGGGTCGCCTGGGCCTACGACAACGGCATCGACGAACGGGTGATCGCTTTTCTGCGTTTCCGCCCCGAGCGCCTGTTCGACTTTGATCCGGCCCACAACCCGGTGGCTTTCCCCACACCCCGCTCCTGGGAGTTCGCCCACCGTGGACTGCAGAAGTTTGGCGCTATGCCCGATCTGCTCTGCGACACTCTGCAGGCCTGTGTGGGGCCCGCTGCCGGTATCGAGTTGGCGGCGTTTGTCGACAACCTGGACAAGCTGCCCGACATCGATGCCATCCTGGCAGGTGACAACGCGCTGGTACCGAGTGAAATCGATCTGCAGTATGCGGTCGCCTCTGCCCTGGTGGCACGGGCGGTAAAGGCCCGGGGCAGCGCTGACGAGCAGCAGATCTATGGACGTATACTGGACTATGCCGGCAAGTTCCCCCAGCGGGAGATGGGCATCATGCTGGTTTCCGATATGCACCGCGCTATCGGCCAGGATCTGTTCGGCGTGGCGGAGTTCGCCCCCTGGGCCGAGGCCGTGGCAGATGTCATGCTTTACGATCTCTGACGGATAGGCGATACAGCCAGACGATGAGTGAGATCGAAACAAAACTCAGCGCCGCCCGGACGCGACTGATCCTGGACAAACCCTTCCTGGGTGCCCTGGTATTGCGTCTGCCGATGCAAGAGGCCGACCCGACCTGGTGCCAGACCACCGCCACCGATGCGCGGACCTTTTACTACAACGCCGATTTCATCAATGCCCTGACCCTGGAGCAGACCCAGTTTGTGCTGGCTCACGAAGCGCTCCACTGCGGTCTGTCCCACTTCGCCCGCAGAATGCACCGGGACAAATACCGTTGGGATATCGCTTGTGATCTGGCCATCAACCCATTGCTGGTGGCCGAAAAGCTGGAGCCCTGCCCGGGCGCCCTCAATCTGGCCGAATTTGAGGGCATGACCGCCGAGGAGATCTACCCCTGCATCGCTGAAAGCGATCAGATGAACACCCATGATCACCACATCTACGATCAGAACGACAGCAATCCCGGTGGCAACCCGGATAGCGGCGGTGGCCAGCCGGACGATCACCCCCCCTCTGAAAAAAACGCTGACCAGCCCCGGCCGCAACAGAGCGAATCGACCCAAACCGCCGGCGGCAACAAAACGGTGTCCGGTTCAAAGCCTGATGGTGCTCCACAACCTGAACCCCTGTCGCCAGGCGAGCGGGAACAACTGGCGGTGCAGTGGAGCCAGCGGTTAGCCGGGGCACACCAGCAGGCGATGCAGGCGGGCAAGATGGGGGGCGAACTGGGGCGCATGATCGGTCACCTGCTGCAACCCCAGCTGCCCTGGCGCATGCTGTTGGCCAAATACATGACCGCCACCGCCCGGGAGGACTACAACTGGACCCGACCATCACGTCGGGAGGGCGACGCCATACTGCCGAGCCTGCGCAGCAACGAACTGAAAGTGGTGATCGGACTGGATACCAGCGGCTCCATCAGCCATGAAGAGATGCGCCAGTTCATATCTGAAATCGATGCCATCAAGGGGCAGGCCAATGCCCGCGTCACCCTGCTCGCCTGCGATGCCGTGCTGGCCAGCGACGGCCCCTGGATTGCTGAACCCTGGGAGCCACTGCGGCTGCCACGGGAGTTCAAGGGTGGCGGTGATACCGATTTCCGGCCGGTCTTTGAATGGGTCGAGCAGGAGGGGACCCACGCCGACCTGCTCATCTACTTTACCGATGCCCAGGGGGATTTTCCGCCCCAGGAGCCGGCCATACCGGTGATCTGGCTGATCAAGGGCAAGGCGGAGATCCCCTGGGGTCAACGCATTCAACTCAATTGAGGAGTCCGGGTTATATGGACCTGACACACGAGGATCTTCTGCGTCTCAACGTTCTGGCTGTCAACGCCGACGCTATCCGCATTGATGAGAATCGCATGGAGGTGCTGGGCAAGAAGGGCGACAAGCAGATGAAGGTCGCGCTGCACCCGGGCGGCAACCCGGATCGTTATCTGAAGAAAGTTCGGGAACTGCTGGCCGGCGCCGCATTAGGTTCCCCCGGTGGCTACCCGGTGTTTATTCAGCGCTGGACCCGCATGGGACAGGTGGAGAGTGCCCGGATGTCGAGCCTGTTGAAACTGGCCGAGCCGGAGGCGGTCATGGCGGTGGTCTGCTCCCCCGGCCTGAGCCACGAGCTGGCCTGCCTGGCCTGGTGGTGCGAACCTCAGGCCGAGTACGCCAGGCGGCTGCTGGAGCAGCCCGCTGTGGCAACAGGCCCGCTGGCCAAGGAACTGGCGGCATTTCTGGTCGAGCATCTCCCCTTTGAGACCGAACCCCAGCAGATGCTGGAGACCGTGCGCCTGGTACTCCAGCCGGGACTGATCGATGATGAGATGAAGCAGCGCCTCTGGAACCGGGGCCGCTCATCAAAGAGTTATCGGGTCGGATTTTTGGAAACCGTACCGGATCAACTGCCTGAGCCATTGCCGGCCCGATACGATCTGCCCGACCACCACCCTACCCTGCAGACACTGACCGCGGAGGGCAATCCCTATGCCGGCTTTCTGGAAAAACTGCTGGACCAGCGGGGACAGACTTTTGCCAACGCGGTAATTGACGTACTGACCCGGCCGGCCAACCAGGACGTGGTGAGTGCCCTGTTCCGGGCGGTGGGCAACTATTTCTCGGATATCCGCACTCACAAAGAGGAACTGCGCGAGCTGGAACAGATCGAGCAGGTGGTGGAGCAACTGATAACCGCTGACGACGGTCCCCTCCTGCAACTGCGGAGCCGGCTGCCCGATCTGGAAACAGAGATCCGTTCCATGCTGTTCCTGGCACACATGGACGACAGTGTACTCACCCCAATTCTCAGTCTGACAGACGCAGTGGGCTCGGTAATGCGGAAGAAAATTCAACCGGTTTCACTGCCCATGGTGCAAAAATTCACCTGTCTGCTGGGTAGAAAACAGTAACATTTCACCAATAGTTCGCAGCAGGAAGAAACCAACCACCTGAAAATAAAGGGAATTATTATTTTCTCTGAAATAGTTATTTACTATTTTAGTATTTTCTTATATTCTGTTGCTCAGTTAAGGCGAGCTGTAGCGCTTTACAGGACGAAAAACAAACTTAATTAAGAAATATCAGGAGAGATACCCATGAATAAATTTGCAAAAATCGCTGCCGTTGTCGCCATGTTGTCCGCTTCCGCCACTGCATCTGCCTGGTGGGGCGGTGGTCCCTGGAATGGCATGGGTGATGGTTTTGGTGACGGCACCGGTGATTTCAACATGAACTTCAGCGGTCGCAGCAATGCCTATACCCGTGGTAACGGCTATGGTTATGGCAATCCCTACTATGGTGGTTACGGCGCACCTTACGGTTATGGCGCTCCTTATGGTGCAGCCCCTTATGGTGCAGCTCCTTATGGCGCGGCCCCTTACGGTGCAGCTCCCTACGGTTACGGCGCACCGGCTCCTTACGGCTACCCGGCTCCTGCCGCACCGGTAGCTCCGCAGGCACCAGCTCAATAACCGATCATCTGATGATCCAAGGATGTAAACAGGCACAGGGACGTGCCGACTGTAGTATCCCCTTTAAGTGCTGTGCAGAGTCTCGGATTCCCAGGGTTCAACGGATGAACTCCGGGAAGATGAGCAATGCCACTCTGCCAATAACCCGCCAAGGTTAATTCTATGAAAATATCCAAAGTAATCGCTGCGATTGCCCTCACCGCCACCTGCATGACCGCCAGTGCCTGGTGGGGTGGAAACCCCTGGAACGGAAATGGATTCGGTAACGGTATGGGCGACGGTTCCGGCGACTTCAACATGAGCTTCCGTGGCCGTGGCAACATGTACGGTAACGGGAACGGTTATGGTTATAACGCCCCCTATTACGGCTATCCCTATGGTGCCGGCGCCTATCCCTATGCTCCGGGTCCGGCCGCTGCACCGCAGCCTTACATGACCCAGGAGCAGATGCAGGAGATGCAGGCACGGCATCAGGCC
Organism: Sedimenticola thiotaurini; assembly: GCF_001007875.1. Classification (NCBI taxonomy): domain Bacteria; kingdom Pseudomonadati; phylum Pseudomonadota; class Gammaproteobacteria; order Chromatiales; family Sedimenticolaceae; genus Sedimenticola; species Sedimenticola thiotaurini. The sequence goes on from NZ_CP011412.1 coordinate 1,264,450, forward strand.
ATGCGTGAGGCGATGCGCGCCCAGCGTCAACAGTTTCAGCCCTCAGCCCCGTACCAGCCCGGTTACGCCCGTCCCATGGCACCTTTCCACGGGAGCAATCCCGCTGCAGACGCACAACAGGAAGAGTGGATGAAGCAGATGGAAGCGCGCCGTGCCGAAATGCAGAAGCAACGGGACGCCTACCGCGCCGAGATGCAGAAACATATGGAGGCCCGTCGTGCCGAGGCACAGAAACAGATAGAAGCCCAGCAGGAAGCGATGCAACGCGGCATGCAGGAGCAGCCCAACAGCCCGCAGCAGTAAGTGAATGGCAGGATGGGCAAAATATTGCCCATCCTGTATTTCCACCTGGCTATCCCTTCAAGTACCCGTGCCCGTGCCTGATCTGTCGGCCGGTTCGCACTCATCCCACTGCCGACGCAGATGCTGCAACCGCTGGCGATAGGCCTCCGCATCGCCGTAATCGAAAAACTTCTCCACCAGATGATGGGGATCCGGGGTCCGCTGGGCATGCTTTATCGGGCACCAATACTGTTCGGTACGGGCACTGATCTCTCTGCAATACTCCACTACCCCATTCCCGTAACTGCAGTAGAGGCAGTTCAGTTTCTCAATCGCGTTCAGATAGGAGAGCTGCAGTCGATCCACAGAGAGATAGTCCGCCCGACGTACCAGGGGAATGCCGTAGATCCTGAAGCAGGTGTGCTGGTAAACAGTGATCATCAGATCGAGCAGCGCCAGCGGTATGATCACACTGTAGATGATCGGGGCAGACAACAGATGCCTGATCCTGGCACCACGCAGGTAACGCCACAGTCCCACCCGTTGCCGCCGGTGCAGGGCCCTGAAACTCTGTTCAAAGCGGACCTTGCCCTGTTCAAGTGAGTAGTGGAACTGGCGCCGTTTCTCAATCAGCAGCTGGTCGATCTCCCGCTCAAGCTCTGTCTGCAGCTTCTGCAGACGTTCAAGGATCTCTTCCAGCTTCAGTTTTGTCATGGTATTCCCTGCAGGGATAGGCGTTATCCGGGCTGGACAGTGTGACACAGAAATGCCCCGGTTAATATTCAACCTGCGAGGAACACCTCCCCTACAGGTGTCCGCTGATCTTGGCGTGCAACGGTTTGGTCTGCTCGAATTGCGCCTTCTGCTCCGGGGTGGCTTCCCGCTGGTATTTTGCCTTCCATTCGTCGTAGGGCATGCCGTAGATCGCCTCCAGCGCCTCGTCTTTCGTGAGCTCAATACCTCGGACATCGGCCGCCGCCTTGTACCATTTGGACAGGCAATTGCGGCAGAAACCGGCCAGATTCATGATGTCGATATTCTGTACATCGGTCCGCTCTCGCAGATGGCCAACCAACCCCCGAAAAGCGGCCGCCTCCAATTTCATTCTGTCCAGCTCATTCATAATGCCTCCAAGCTCCTGTTCCGATTGTGTAGCTCTAATCTATCCCTTTACGGGCTACCAGACAAAAGACAAACCACAGGGTTTTTATGGCAAAAACCCACAATCCCGTTCAGGTGGCATTCAGTCACCGGGCTTTATGCTTTAGCCGTACCCTGAAATCAGAGAGGAGAAACGGAATGAAACTTTTAACCAGAACATTGATTATCGCATCCTTATCACTGGCAGCTGTCGCACAGGTTCAGGCGGCTGACCGCCACGGTAAGAGCGCTACTGCAAAACATCACGGCAGCCAGCATGAAGTTGTGAAGGTCACATGGACTGCCCGCCCGGTTGATCGGCGACACTATACCGGCAAGAGTATCCACCACAATCAGCCGCGGCATCGCCCGCCATACAAACACTATCAACCACCTAAACAGTATCGCCCCCATCACCACAGACCAGCCCCTCCACGCTATTACAGCACACCGGGGTATCGACACCACTATGGTCGCTCTTCAGGCACCCTTATTCTTCGTTGGTAGTCATACTGACCACCGTCCCGGGTTGTTGCCATGACGTATTGGGAAACTGCAAATTTTCTTCTGGCACCGGAGACTTTTTTCTCAGGAAGAGAAACCAATACCAACCAAGACTGTTGAACCAGCAGATCGCGGCGGTCCATAGATCATGGGAGAAAAAATGGGCGCCGCGTATCTGCTGGGTAATACCGAACACCAGTCCCAGGCAGACGCCCACTGCCAAGCCATAAAATTTCCACCGGGGTCGCAGCAGGGCGAAGAAAAAGTAGAGTGCCAGGAAAGTATAACCGGCACTGGCGTGCCCGGCCGGAAAACACTTGCCATATTTATACTCGCCAGCGTGGGCTTCAAACAGCCGCACGTAGGGGTGATCCCCCCCATAGCGCAACAGACTCCAGGGACAGTCAACATGGGTAAGATCCTTGCTTATACCCACTAATAGACCTGACAGGGGCATGACCAGGGCCAGATACCAGATCGCCCTGCGGTAGGGTCGCATGGAGTCGAGAAACTGGCTGACCACGGCAACCAGCAGCAGCACAATGCCAATCATCTTCACCAGCGCCTTGGCATCATCGTGCAGAATATCAGCCAACAGTGGATTTCCGCGCAGGGTCCAGCCCGCCCCACCCGCCTGGTAGATCAGATCGGCGATCTGCAGGTCCAGAGAGCTCACCTCCAGACAACCCGCCACTAAAGTAAACATCAGCAACGGCAGAACCAGATGGTTGCGCATAAAATTGCCATTCTGCTGCATTACCGGGTGACCGTTGGGGAGTCCCAGGCATTCAGATGCTGGGAATAGATATAGCTGGCACCCTGATAGTAGGCGATGTCCCGTTCAATCTGGGTATCGGGTACAGCAACAGGGGCTTCAACGGGATCCGGACCCGTCGGGTCGATCTGTCGGGTCATACGCCGTTTCGGACTGAGTATGGAGAGTCGATTGTCGGCATAGAGCCCCAGCTTCTGATAGTTGCCGATCAGCGCCCGCTCATCCTGTGGCCGCATGGTGAGGATATTTTTGCCGAAAAAAGCAGACTCATAATCCATGTTCAACAGTGCCAGGAGCGTAGGAGCTACATCGATCTGGCTGGACAGGGCATCCACCTTTTGTGCAGCGATATGTTCCGGGCTGTAGATCAGCATGGGAATGTGATATTTCGGCACCGGCAGTGCCACCTTACCTGCGCTGCCGGAGGTGTGATCCGCCATGATTACAAACAGAGTGTCCTGAAACCAGGGCTTTTTCCGCGCTTGCTCAATCATCTGTCCGATGGCCCAATCGGTGTATTTAACCGCACCGAAACGGCCACTGCCGGAGGGCATGTCGATCCGGCCATCCGGATAGGTGTAAGGCCGGTGATTGGTGGTGGTCATCAAGTGGAAGAAAAACGGCTTCTCCGCACTATAGGCGGCATCCGCCGCTTTGATGGCCTGGTTATACAGATCGTCATCCGCCATACCCCAGGCATTAGTGAAGCCCATCTCATCATCCGGTGTACTGGACTGGTCAATAATGCCGTAGCCGTTACCGGCAAAGAAGGCATTCATGTTTTCAAAATAGCCCCGCCCACCGTAGATGAACTCCACGTCATAGCCCTTCTGTTTCAGCACATTGCCGATCGACCAAAGGTTTGTTTCATGCCCGATACGCTTGACGATGGAGCGCCCCGGGGTCGGCGGAATCGACAGGGTGACCGCCTCCAGCCCCCGGGTGGTGCGGGTGCCGGTGGCATACAGATTGGTAAACAGCATGGACTGCTCCGCCAGGCGATCCAGGTTTGGTGTCAGGTTCTCGGCATTGCCGAAAGTACCGAGGAAATCGGCGCTCAGGCTCTCCACCATCACCAGGAAAATGTTGAGACGTCGTTCAGAACCCGGATTGTCTATAGGCCGACGAATATCAAAACTGGGGCTGTTCGCCTGCTGTGGACGAATCTCCTGTTGCAGCAGTTTGGCAGCGGTGGAGTCAGGGAGTGTCGGATAGAACTTGTAATAGTCCAGCTCGTTATTGCGGAAAGCGGCGATAAACTGGTAAGGGCCGTTGCTGGCCAGTTCATTCTGATAGCTGTTGGCGGAGAACTCGCGCAGATCCTGATTGACCAGAAGGAAGCTCAACACCGGGAGTAACAGCAGACCGCCCGCATAAGCCGCGCGGTGCCGGAAACTCTCCTGCACATCCAGGGCCGCACGTATCCTGCCGGATACCAACCAGTAGACCAGGGAACTGCCCACCAGAATGGCACCAAGATAGAGCGGCAGTGGATAGGACTCACGAATGTTATCGGTCACTTCACGCCGGTAAACCAGGTAATCCACCGAGATAAAGTTAAACCGTACGCTGAACTCATCCCAGAACAGCAGTTCCGCCACCAGAATGAAACCGAGACCGTAGAGGGTGGCAAAGATCGCCAGACGTACAATTCCGCGATTCAGGGCGGTTATCCAGAACCGCTCGGGAATCAGCAGCAGATACAGGGTGACCGGTATCAGAGCGTAACTGTAGAATGCCAGGTCGTAAATGAACCCCAGTAGATAGATCTTTAATAGTGCTATGATCGACAGATCGGTTTCCGGGAATACCGCCACCAGTAGCAGCGTCCGGGTTATAAAAAAGCAGATCAGTGCGATCATGAACATCTGCCCGATCAGTGTATACCGGCTGTTGGCGAATCTCTCCTGCATAAAAACCTGTCCCCTGCTAAAAACCGTGGATCTATCAGGGGGGAAGACTACTTGGCAAAAATTAAGGAAAACTTAAGACTGCCCCTGTTTGATAGGGGGTTCATTTTGCAATGCCAGCGGGATAACGGGCCGTTATGCGGATATTATTGGTAGAGGATGATCAACTGTTGGGCGATGGACTCTGCGTCGGCCTGGAACAGATGGGTTATACCGTGGACTGGATATCCGACGGGTTCCAGGCGGAGCTTGCCCTGCAGGACCACAGTCTCGACCTGGCCATCCTGGACATCTCCCTGCCGGGACAGGATGGACTCACCCTGCTACGCAGGATACGCCAGCAGGACAACCCCATTCCGGTGCTGTTGCTCACTGCACGGGACAGTCTCAATGATCGTGTCATCGGACTCGATTCCGGTGCCGATGACTATCTACCCAAACCGTTTGACCTGGAGGAGCTGGCGGCCCGTCTGCGGGCCATAGCCAGGCGCCGGGCCGGTCGTGGCACTCCCCTGCTCCGGCACGGAGCCATTACGCTCGATCCGGCCGCTCGTACAGTCCATCTGAACGACCAACCGGTCTCCTGCACCTCCCGGGAGTATGCCATTCTGGAAACCCTGTTGCTGAACAGTGGCCAGGTATTGTCACGACAGCGGCTGGAGGAGGCACTGTACGGTTGGGACGATGGCGTGGAGAGCAACGCCATCGAGGTGTACATCCACCACCTGCGTAAAAAACTGGGAAAATCCACCATTCAGACCGTGCGCGGAATCGGTTATATCATCCCAAAACAGGCCGGCCCGAATGGCTAGACGGAGCTCCATCCGCAGGCGGTTGCTGCTGAGCCTGATCGGTCTGATCAGCATCACCTGGCTGGGGATTTTTGTCCTGGTCAACCGGGATGCCACCCACGAACTGGAAGAGATCTACGACGCCAGCCTGGCCCAGAACGCCCGGGTCCTGTTCGGACTGCTGCAACAGGAGATCCTGGAAGGCGAAGTGGAGATGATCCGCAAGATTGAGCTGGATCGTCACTTTCAACACGCCTACGAACTGAATATCGCCTTTTCCGCCGTGCTGGACCGACTCATCATCCAGTCCAAAGATGCACCCGACTTCCTCACCAATCTGCCGGAAGGTTTCAGTGACTACCGGTTTGATGGCGAAAAATGGCGTGTCTTTACCCTGCGGGATTCACAGACCGGCCTGGTTGTCTACACGGCGCAAAAGCTGGAGGCGCGGGAAGAGCTGGTCTCCTATCTGATCAAAGATACGCTCTCCGTTATCGTGTTGATCATACCCCTGCTGGGTCTGTTTATCTGGCTCGGTGTCAGCCGCAGCCTGCAACCGCTGAACCAACTGGTGAAAGAGGCGGGAAGCATGGGGCCGCATGCGCTTCGACCGTTTGATATGGCGGACGCACCGACTGAAGTGGCGCCACTGATCGGTGCCCTCAACCGGTTGCTGCAACGCCTCGCCCGAACCATTGAAAACGAGCGTCGTTTTACCGCCGATGCGGCCCATGAGTTGCGCACCCCGCTGGCCGGACTCAAGGTGCAGTTGCAGGTGGCACAACGTGCCACCGATGAACAACAACGCACTAAGGCGATGGGCAAGGCACTGGAAGGGATCGACCGCACCACCCACCTGGTCAATCAGCTGCTGACCCTGGCGCGGGCTGACCGGGAGAGTGAAACCACACTGGCGTTCCAACCGGTCGATCTGGTCAGTTTGAGCAAGAGCGTGATCAACAGCCTGGAAGCGGATGCCGGACAACACCGGATCCGACTGACCATAGAGGCAGATGCGGATGAGTACCGGATCAGTGGCGATCCGACCATGCTGCAGATCATGCTGCGCAATCTGCTGGAAAATGCCATTAAATACACACCGGTTCCGGGAACCGCCGGTATCCGGCTGATGGATGGTGACGGGCAACTCCGGCTGGAGGTGTGGGATTCCGGGGCCGGTATGTCCGAAAAAACCCTGGAGCTGATGTTTCAGCGCTTTCGGCGTGGTACACAGAGCGGCCCCAACGGCAGTGGCCTGGGGCTGTCGATTGTGAAGCGGATCGCAGAGCTCCATGGGGCCACCATCACGGTCAACCCCGCCGACAAGGCCAGCGGACAGCCATTCAGTATCGGCATCCTGCTGCAAGCGGACTCCTCAGTTAACCGGGACAGGCAACCCGTTCACTCCGGCAATTCATAGGCCATCAGGTCACGGTAGCTGACGGCCCTTCTGACCAGGGTATAGTGATCACCGGAGACCATTACTTCGGGGATAATATCCCGGCTGTTGTAGCCGGAGGCCATCACCGCCCCATAGGCACCAGCGTGCAGCAGGGCGACACGCTCTCCCGCAGCGATTTGCGGCAGACTGACCTGACGCAGAAAAGTGTCACTGCTTTCACAGACAGGTCCCACCACATGGCAGATCTCCGGCACCCCATCCGGCTCCTTCAGGGTGACCAGTTGGTGAGTAGCCTGGTACAGGGCCGGTCGTAACAGATCATTCATACCGGCATCCAGAATCAGAAACGGTACCGGTTCCACCTCTTTGCGATAGACCACTTCACTCACCAGCAGCCCCGCTTCCGCCACCAGGGAACGCCCCGGCTCCACCGCGATCTGCACCGCCAGATCCCCCAGTTCCTGCTCCATTACAGCAGCAACTGCCCGGTAATCGAGACAGCGACCATCACCATAATCGATCCCGAAACCGCCCCCAAGGTCCAGGTGATTGATGGCGTGCCCCTGGGCCCGCATGTCGAACACCCACCTCCGCAGACGCCGGCAGGCGCGGCGATAGGGCTCCGGCTCCACGATCTGGGATCCGATATGCACCGCAAGGCCATGCAGTTGCAAACCGTCGCTGGCGGCGATCAGATTCAGGGCAGACGCCATCTGTTCAATGGGTATTCCGAATTTGCTGCCCTTCACTCCGGTGGTGATATGCCGGTGGGTGGCCGCATCCACCTCGGGGTTGACCCGGATGGAGACATTGGCCGTGCATCCCCGGGTGCGGCACAGATCAGCCAACTGCTCCAGCTCCGGGAGCGACTCCAGATTGAACTGGAAAATGCCGGCATCCAACGCGGCCAGCAGTTCCGCACGCCTTTTCCCGACGCCGGAGAAGATAATGGTCCGGGGTTCAATTCCCGCCTGCAATGCACGAACCAGTTCACCCTCCGACACGATATCCGCACCCAGTCCCGCCTCCGCCATAAGCCCCAGCACCGCCAGGTTGCTGTTGGCCTTCACGGCATAGTGAATAGTGGCACCGATCGCTTCAAAGGCGGATTGGCACAACCCAATACGACCCCGGATTGCCGCCGCGGAGTAACAGTAGAACGGTGTACTCACCTTTTCCGCCATGCGATCCACGGGTACCGCCTCCATGCAAAGCTGTTGATTCTGGTAATGCCAGCTGGTTTCGTTGGGCACCGACGCGCTCCTCTGTTTGATCCCGCCGGCAAGTGGAGCCGCTGGCGGATAGTTGACGGGTGTGCTGCTCATCTGGCGCCCATGCTACTGACGACCAAGCCACAACACAGCTGTAAACAGGCCGGTTATTGACCGGTAAATGTCGGTTATTTCCGTGAAATCGCCTATCAGGAGAGTGCTGGACGGGAGCCCCCCGAACTCGCCATAATCGTGTAGTGGATAAATTCGACCAACAGATCATCAGCCGCCTGCAACAGAACGCCCGGGCATCGCTGGCCGCTATCGGGCGTGATATCGGCCTCTCTCGCAGCGCGGTGGCAGAGCGGATACAACGCCTGGAAGCGCGGGGGATTATCCAGGGCTATACCCTCAAACTGGCGGAGAACGGCCGGCAAGCAGTTCAGGCCTACTTCCAGCTCAGCTTCTCCCCCTTCAAACTGGATGAGCTGCTACCGGCCATCCAGGCCATCCCGGAACTCCGCTCCGGACACGCCCTGAGTGGCGAGGTGGACCTGATCCTGTTTGCCGAAACCGATTCCATGGAGCGCCTGAATCAGATCCGTCGTGAACTGGAGCAACTGCCGGATCTGAAAAGATTGCTCACCTGTCCGGTGCTGCAATCAATCTCCCCGTAACCGGCCGGTTCCGCGACAACAGCTGTAATCCACCATCCACTGCAACTATTCAGCGATTAACAGGGCTGATTTTTCATCCGGTTGCAATCGCGTTAAGCTGAAAGCGTTCCTTGGCAACAGGCGGTGTTTTAATGAAATTTCCCAGAACCCACGGTAACGACCCGGCCAGTTCGGTGGTCAATAAACAGTATGCGGTGATCTACGCCCCCGGTAAGAAACGGGCCCGGTTTGCCGAGAACTGCGTGCAGATCGTGGACTCCTGCAGCAGCGCCATTGAGCAGGCCGAGGCAAAGGAGCAGCACTTTCCCGCCCTGGTGTACGGTCCCTCCCGTTCATCCGAAGGGTTCCGTCTCTACTACCTGATTGAATGGCTTGAGGACGAGGTATAGCGGTCAGGAGTCAAAGCCGAGGCGAATACCGAACAGAACCATCACCGACCCGGTCAGGCTGTTAAAGCAGCGCCCCACCCGGGGGCGGGCCAGCCAGTTGGTTACCCGTCCCACCATCAGCACCAGCGCAAGCTGCCAGATATTGGCAATGACAAAGTGCAAGCCGGCCAGAAACAGGGACTTGGTCAGGGCCGGGTCGCCCGGCTGGATGAACTGGGGCAGAAACGCCATGTAGAAGATAGCGGTCTTGGGGTTCAGTATATTGGAGAGGAAGCCCTCCCGCAGGGAGGTCCAGGCGCTGACCTGCCGGTGCCGGATCTTTCCAGACTCCAGTTTCAGGCCCGCTTCCCCACGATAGGCGCTGTAGAGACTCCTGGCTCCCAACCAGACCAGGTAACCGGCACCGGCCAGTTTGAGCAGGGAGAACATCAGGGCCGACTGCATCAGGATAAGGGAGATACCCCCGGCAGAGACCGCCGCATGCACGAATACCCCCATGCAGATGGCAAAACTGGTCAGTGCCCCATCCCTGAAGCCGCCGCGAACGCTGTTTCTGATCACCAGCAGGGTATCCACCCCGGGTGCCACCGTGAGCAGGATAATGGCCACCAGATAGGCCCAGAGATAGGTATCAAAAAACATATAATTCACTTTATATTCAATAGCTTACAAAAATATAAGCAATAAATCATTCTAGCACGATTGAATCCGCCTGCTGAACTACTATCTGCAGTGGCCCTCCATCAACCAAACAGTCGACCCGCCAATAGGGGCAGCACTGTCTCCACCCGGTAGATCCGCTCACCCAATGCCAGCGGCCGACAACCAGCCGCCTGCAACTTCTCCACCTCGTAGGAGATGAATCCACCCTCTGGTCCGACACAGACCAGCGCCGGTTGGCTCAAGGGCAACGGAGGATTACCGGCGCCACCAGTATAGGGGTGGGCCACCAGTGCGGCCCTGCCCGCCACCAATCCGGGCAGTTCATCCTCCACAAACGGTTTAAAACGTTGCCGTATCTGCACCTGCGGCAGGCGGGTGTCTTTGGCCTGCTCCAATCCCCGCAGCAGGGCCTGGTGTATCTCATCCGGTGACAGCAGGGGGCTCTGCCAGTAGCTCTTCTCCACCCGATAACTGTTGATCAGGTAGAGCTGTTTGATGCCCAGTTCAGCCACCATACCCAGACAGCGACGCAACATCTTGGGACGGGGCAGTGCCAGCACCAGGATCAGGGGCAAGGGTTTGGGTGGCGTTTCATTCAGCATCAGGCGCAGTGTCGCCTGCTGGCCATCCAGGCGCAGAATTTCCGCCTGGCCCATCTCGCCATTGAGCAGTCCGGCTTTGAGACGATCCCCGGGGCAGGCGCGGTGAACATTCAGCAGATGTTGCAACCGATGATCGCGGATGATCGCAACGTCACTCTCCAGCAGATCCGCTTGATCGAGCAGCAGCAGATTCATTGTCTAGCGACTCCGCTCCCAGGGCAGCTTCAGGGTCTCCGCAATCGACGTGGCAGCGCTGCTGAGGCGCACCCCGAAGGCGCGCGCCATGTTATCGCCGGTCAGGACCGATTCCGGCGTTCCATCGGCCAGGGTTTCACCCGCCACTAACAGCATCAGCCGGTCACAGTAGTGGGCAGCCAGGCGCAGGTCATGCAGTACCACCACCAACGATCCGCCTCTTTGGCAATAGCACTGCAACAGCGACATCACTTCAATCTGGTGGGCCAGATCAAGCGCCGCCACCGGCTCATCCGCCAGCAGCAGTTCCGGTTCCGCCACCAGGGCGCGGGCCAGCAGCACCCGGGAGCGCTCTCCGCCGGACAGAGTATCGAACTGCCGGGTGCGGAAATCGCTCAGGTCGGTCTCCGCCATCACCTGTTGAATGATCTCCTCATCCGCCTCACCCGGCCGTTGCCAGTCGGACAGATGGGGCAGACGGCCCAGAGAGACCAGCCGTTCCACACTCATGGGCCAGTGGGCCGTACCGCTCTGGGCCAGATAGGCGACCCGTTTGGCCCGCTCTGCGGGGGACAACTGGAGATAGTCGCTCCGGCCCCAGAACAGACTGCCTGAAGCGGGCTTCAACAGACCGGCCAGTACCCGCAGCAGGGTGGTCTTACCCGCCCCGTTGGGTCCGATCAGACCGAGCATCTCACCCGCCTTGAGGTTGAAATCGACCCCCTTCAGCACAGATACCCCACCCAGGGATACCAGCAGATTTTCACCCTGCAGTCGATTCATAGCTGATAGCGCCGACTTTTGATTATGAGATAGAGGAAAAACGGCGCCCCCACCAGGGAGGTCACCACCCCCACCTTGATATCGGTGCCAACCGGGAACAGCCGTGTAGTGATATCCGCCGCCAGCAGCAGTGCCGCACCACCCAGTGCGCTGCTCAGTAACAGTCGTGATGGCTGAAAGCCCACCAGGGGCCGCAGCAGATGGGGCACCACCAGGCCGACAAAACCGATTGAGCCGGTAATGGAGACCACCGAACCCACCGACAGGGCTACCGCCAGAAAGATACGCCAGCGCAGCCGGGTGAGTGAGATCCCCATGGTACTGGCGGTCTCCTCCCCCAGGGTCAAGGCATCCAGCGACCGGCCGGTACCCAGTAGCATGGCCCAGCCCAGCAGCACGCCGGGCAGCAGTATCCACAGATCGTGCATGCTGTGATTGGCTATCGACCCCATCATCCAGAGCACGATCTCCCGCACCGCATAGGGGCTCGGTGCCAGGTTCAGCAGCAGGGAGATCATGGCCAGCGCCAGGGCGTTGATGGCAACACCGGCCAGGATCAGGGTCAGGGTACCGGCCTCCCGTCCCGCCATCAGGTAGACCAGGAAGGTAGCCAGCAGCGCCCCGGCCATACCCCCCATAGGCACCGCCAGTGGCAACAGGGCCCCCATCCCGAAATAGAGCATGCCAACCGCCCCCAGAGCAGCTCCACTGGCACTGCCGATCAGCCCTGGACTGGCCAACGGATTCCGCAGCAGGCCCTGCATGGCGGCACCCGCCAGACCCAGGGTAGCCCCGGCAAACAGGGCGATCAGGGCACGGGGCAGACGGATCTCGGCGAAGATCAGGCCGAGCACGGTGGGCGTATCCAACAGACTCTCCCGGGCGGCCTGCAACACCGGCAGGGGATTGGAACCGAAGAACAGTGAAGCGACAAACAGCAGCGCCACCAACAGACCCAGCATCAGGACCAGCCTGCCATGCGGTATATTTATCGGGCGGTTCACCTGGGCAGACTCCGGTGCAGTATCTCCACCGCGTCAGCGATCATCGGACCGCCACAGATCCAGTAGCGGTAGGCCACCTCGATTGGCGCCCTGCCCTGGGTCAGCCGGCGCAGCACCGGATGTTCCAGCATCTGCTGTCCCCGGGAGTAAGTACCCGGTGAGTAAGAGGAGGTGAACAGTTGCACCGGCCTGGCCAGGATCAACCGCTCCATGTCAATGGCGCCATAGCCCACCACCCCCTCCTGAGCTGAGATATTTTCCCAGCCGGCCAGCTCCAGGGCCGCGTGCTGCAGCGTGTTCCGGCCACTGGTGTAACCGTTGGGCTGATAAAAAGCGCCGCGTGGCCTGACCTTGGGCCGTAACTGCTTTATACGATCCAGGCGCTGATCCATCGTCTGGATCATCTGCCGTCCTTCTGCTTCACGGCCGATCAGGCGGGCAATCAGGCGGATATTGTGACGAACATCCTCAATACTGGATGAGAGGGCTAACTGTTCCACCCGGTAGCCCAGTTTTTTCAACAGGGCAATCAGCGGTCGATCGGTATAGGCGCCAGCCAGGATCAGGTCCGGCTTGAGGGCCAGGATCTCCTCCGCCTTGCCATGATTGACCGGATAATTGGCCGCCTGCACCGCCATGAAGGAGCTGTTGGCTTCCAGGGCCAGGTGGCTGACCGAGGCGATCTGCTCCGGCGCAGCCAGCATCAGCAGCAGTTGGTCGGTACAGAGGTTGATGGAGACCACCCGGCCAGGCCGTTCGGCGCCACTGACAGCAACGGCAAACAACATCAAAAACAGAATAGTGAGTAGACGCCGATTCAAAACTGATTCCTGATTACCTGTCCCGACGGGTCAAGTCCGCCATCGCCAAAGCCAACCAAATTCCCTGGATCTCTATGACCGATACCCGCATCTTCCACCACGCCCGCGACTGACGACTAAAAGCAGGATCGGGGCGTGCAACAACCCTGTTATTGCGCGCCCCGATCCTGGTTCCGCCCTCGACTATCTAACCGGTCGGACTATTTTGGCACGTAATGGAGAGAAACAAACAGTTCCCGGCCGCCGGTATTATAAGTGCGGATGGTCTCATAGTCCCGGTCAAACAGATTGCTTATCTGCCCACGCAGGGTCCACTCGCTGGTCAAATGCTGTGCCACCCGCAGATCCAGGGTACCGAAACCATCAGTGAGCAGCGTATTGTCCGTGTCACTGAAGCTGTGACTGCGGGCATTGAACGTGGCGCCTACTTCGGTCCTGCCAAAGGCTCTGTCAATATCGATACGCAGGGACCGCTTGCTGCGATCGGTCAGCTGCTTACCGGTTATACGATTTCGCGGATCAAGCAGGGTCAGGTTGCCGCTTATCTCCCAGCCGGCCAGCTCTGTGGTCACCCCCGCCTCCATACCATTGATCCGGGCCCGGCCAATATTCTGTGGCTGATAGGTGAAGGGAGCCACCTCTACCCAATCGATCAGATCGTCGATATCGGTTCGAAACAGATTGATGTTCCATCTGCCCCAGGACGGCTTGCCACGCAGAGACAACTCCAAGCTTTCCGACTCTTCCGGGGTCAGGTTGGGATTACCGTTGGATCCCCAGGGATCCTGGTAATAGAGATCATTGAATGTGGGAGCACGAAAGCCGGTTCCGTAGGAAGCTACCAGCCGGAGGGTTTCGGTTAACTCCCGTCCCAGGGAGATGCTGCCGGTGTTGTAGGTCCCGAACGATTCATTGTCATCATGCCGAAGCCCGATGCTGATATCATTGCGCCCGAACTCCCGCTGGTACTGGGCAAATACCGCCTTGTTATCCCGCTCGTTTACGCTGTAGTTACTGGTGCCGGCCACCTCGTCCCGCAGGTAATCAAAACCGAATGTCAGAATGCTCTCCTCACCCAGAGCCACATCATTCTGCCAGGTAAACTGACGGCGTTTAGTATTGAAGAACGAGTTGAAAACATCATTCACATAGCTGGTCATTTCGTCTCGACTTTCGCCGACTGAAAGCGATATATCCCAAATATCATTGGGCGAATATTCCAGCTTGCCGTTCAACGACTGCTGTATCGACTCGGAGTCGTAGAAATTGGCCGGTCCCCAGGCGCTGTCATACTCATTTTCACCCTTGGCCCGCAGGGCACTGACCGTGAGCTTCAGCCCGTTGGAAAAACGGTAGCCCAGATGGCCGGAAAAAGCCCGGTTATCGTAACCGTCGTCATCCGGATTATTGTTTTTCAGGGCACTGAATCCATCAGTATGCAGATCAGACAGGTTAAAACCGTACTCCAGGTTATGCTGGCTGCCGTTTACCCCAAGGGCCAGACGACGGGTATTGTGCGAACCGTACTCCGCATCAGCATTTATCTGGGTTCCGGACTGCACTCGCTTGGTAAAGATCTGTATCACCCCACCCATGGCATCGGCACCGTAGAGTTGGGAGCGGGGTCCCCGGACGATCTCAATGCGCTCAACCTGAGCCAGCGGAATATCCTGAAAACTGACCGTTCCCAGGGTAGCCGAGCCGATACGGACACCATCGATCAACACCAAAACCTGGTTGGAGTTGGTGCCCCGTAACCGGATTGAGGTTGTCTTGCCCAGCCCCCCGTTATTGCTCATGCTGAGTCCCTGGATGCCATCCAGCAACTGGGTAATATCCCGGGCCTGACTCTTTTCAATCTCCGTTCGGGTCAACACCGTCACTGACGCCAGGGTCTCATCAACCGTTTGAGACATTCGAGAGGCGGTCACGTTGATGGTATTTATTGAAGTGGCTGCCTGAGCAAGCGCAATAGGCGATAGCAGGCAAAGTGTGGATAGAACGGCTGGTGAATAAGGTTTCTTGCAGGTCATTACAGGCCTCTCCGTTACTCCACTGCGGGAGTGCATTCTAAAGACAATGCAGGACGGAAAAAGACTTGCGAGTGATGGGAATGCCTTACCCGGGCATGGCCACAGCGGGACTGCATACAAGCACAGGTTTTTCCGACCTGCGTGGATGCGTCAGCTAACGGAAGACCGCTCTACTGAATACCCCGTTCGGTAGAAATGCGACGCGTGAAAGGCAGGTTTCCTGACTTGCAGATCATTACCCGGTATCGCCTTCCCAATCATCGGACCAGTGGCGTAATGAGACCGGACTACTTGCTTACAGTTGCGAGGACAGTCAAGGAGTTGCCTGGATGAGGCGCACCTTAGTTCCCTATTAACCCGTAGCGGGCACCTTTCAGAGGCGGCCATTTTAATCCATACATGAAAATCCACAAGGGATTTATCCCCCTATTCACAAGTTAAACAGCGGTGCCTGGAAATTAAGGCCGAGCAGAGCCCAGCAGAAGTGGTTAATTTCCCAACAAAGGGGTTATGGATACAAACAGGTACACCTGGAGCCATCATCTGCGAAGCGATTACAGATCTTACCCAGCCAGCGATGTTATCATCGGGCGACCGGCGGTCGGCACGGAACAGCCGATATGGCCCATACCAGCGGAGATGGAGAGCTCTGATCCGGATCATCTGCCGGTACACCCAACTGCCGCCGATAAAGCGGCTTTATTCCATAAAACATGCGCTTATCCCGTGCAGGTAATAACGTCATGCCAAGCAACATTCAACGCTGTGGTTGGGCCGGATCAGATCCCCTTTATCAGCAGTATCACGACCGGGAGTGGGGCGTGCCCTGCCGGGATGACCGAACCCTGTTTGAGTTCCTGATTCTGGAGGGCGCCCAGGCTGGTCTGTCCTGGATTACCATACTGCGCAAGCGGGACCACTATCGAAAGGTGTACGACCAGTTCAATCCACAGAAGGTCGCCCGCTATAACGCCAGCAAAGTGGAGCAACTGCTGGCCGATCCCGGCATCGTCCGTAACCGCCTGAAAGTGATGGCAAGCATCACCAATGCAAAACTGTTCCTGGATATTCAGGCCGAATACGGTGACTTTGCCAGCTTCATCTGGCGCTTTGTGGACGATGAACCGATCATCAACCACTGGCCATCACTGCAGCAGCTTCCGGCCACCACACCCGAGTCGGATGCCATGTCCCGGGAGTTGAAACGGCGCGGGTTCAAGTTCGTCGGCAGCACCATCTGTTACGCCTACATGCAGGCCATCGGCATGGTCAATGACCACACCCTGGACTGTTTCCGGCATCGGGAACTGTTGGACTCCGCCTGAACCAGCAGACGCGGCCGGGGTAAAAACCGGGGCGGACTCCAACCCAAACAACAAAAAAGGGGTGCCCTTGCGGACACCCCTTTTTTTCGTTTGGTCGGGCGGACAGGATTTGAACCTGCGACCACTTGTCCCCCAGACAAGCACGCTACCAGACTGCGCCACCGCCCGAAACTGAGCGCGCATACTAGGCGGTATGCACACTGTTGTCAATGCTGCAGGAATCAGCGTTTGAGGATCTGCAACACCTCTTCCAGTTCCGCACGCAGCTGCCGGGCGATCTGGTGACTCTGATCCTGATCCTCCTTGGCCCCCTCTCCAGAGAGCTGCTGACGCGCTCCACCAATAGTAAAGCCCTGATCGTACAGAAGACTGCGTATCTGGCGGATCATCAATACATCATGGCGCTGATAATAGCGGCGATTACCACGCCGCTTGATCGGCTTCAGCTGACTGAATTCCTGCTCCCAGTAGCGCAGCACATGTGGCTTCACACCACACAGCTCACTCACCTCACCGATGGTAAAGTAGCGTTTGCCGGGTATCGCCGGCAGATCGGCAGTATTACTGCTTGCTTCCAGCATAAGCTTCTACCCTCGCCTTCAGTTTTTGACCCGGGCGGAACGTCACCACCCTGCGCGCTGAAATTGGGATCTCCTCCCCGGTCTTCGGATTTCTGCCAGGGCGCTCTTTCTTTTCACGCAGATCAAAATTTCCGAAACCGGACAATTTAACCTGTGAGCCCTCCTGTAGGGAAATGCGCACTTTCTCAAAAAACATTTCAACCATCTCCTTGGCCTCCCGTTTGTTCAGGCCAAGTTCATCAAAAAGTTTTTCGGCAAGATCCGCCTTGGTCAAAGCCATATCTCAATCTCTCAGTTGTGCATTGTAGCGTTCGACAAGCGCGGCGACTATCTGCGCCATTACACGCTCCACATTTTCATCGGTAAGAGTGTGGGAACTTTCCTGTAAAATCAAGCCCAAAGCGAGACTTTTTCGTCCTGAGTCTACCTTTTCACCAGTATAGACATCAAAAATCAGAATTTCTCTCAGAATTTCCGGTACCGATTCACGAATAGTCTGTCGAATCTGGTCAAAACCGACCGCCTGATCCACCACGATGGCGATATCACGCCGGATCGAAGGGTACTTGGAGAGTGGCTTGAAGGCAGGCAAGCGGCCTTCCATCAGCCGGTTCAGGCCGATCTCGAACAGATAGACCCCGGAAGAGAGATCCAGTTTCTGTTCCAGTTGCGGGTGCAGTTTACCGATCCAGCCGACCTGCTCATCCCCCCGGGTGATCCGGGCGCTCTGCCCCGGATGCAGTGCATTGTGGGTCTCCGCCTGGAACCGAAATTCGTCTGCACAACTGGTCAGGGCGAACAACGCCTCCAGATCGGCCTTCAGATCGAAGAAATCCACGTTTCGCTCAGGAGCGGCCCAACTTTCCGGCTGCAGAGCCCCGGAAACCAGACCAGCAAGCATCAATTCCTGTTTAATATCATCATCTTGCTTAATAAACCTAAGACCGGACTCGAATATTCTTACCCGGGATTGCTGACGTGACTGGTTATACATGGCCGTCTGTAGCAGACCAGCCCAGAGGGTGGTGCGCATGATCGACATATCGGAGGATATCGGGTTAGCCAGTTCTACTGTGCCATGCGCCGGGTCGATGAGGTCATGCATCCCGCGACTGATGAAGCTGTAGGTGATCGCTTCCTGGTAATCCCGATCCACCAGTAACTGCTTGGCCCGACGCAGACTGAATGCCACTTCCGGTTCGGACTGCATGGCGGTAGCCGCTGAATTGCGCCGGGTCGGTATCCGGGTATAACCGTAGATCCGACCCACCTCCTCGATCAGGTCCTCCTCGATGCTGATGTCGAAACGGCAACTGGGGGCAGTCACCTTCCAGCCCTCCGCTACCGGCTCCAGTTGCATCTCCAGGCGGGTCAGGATGTCGCTGATGGTGTCATCATCAATCTCCAGGCCCAGCACCCTGGCCACCCGGGCACGGCGCAGCAGGATCTCCGGACGCGCCTCTATAAGGGACTCATCGGCCGACTCCACCACCGGCCCGGGCTCACCCCCGGTAATGGCCAGTAGCAGCTGGGTGGCCCGCTCTATGGCACGGCGTTGAAGCTGCGGGTCAACACCCCGCTCGAAGCGGTGGGATGAATCGGTGTGCAGGCCGTAGCTGCGCGCCTTCCCGGCGATCATGGTGGGGGCGAAAAATGCACTCTCCAGCAGCACATCCCGACTGCTGTCACTGACGCCCGAATGCTCACCACCCATGATGCCGGCAATGGCGACCGGCTTGGCCTGGTCAGCGATCACCAGGGTATCGCTGCGCAGGGTGATCTCCTGACCATCCAGCAACACCAGTTTCTCGCCCTCTTCCGCCATGCGGACCCGGATGCCACCTTCCAGTTCAGCCAGGTCGAAGCCATGCATCGGCTGCCCCAGCTCCAGCATGACGTAGTTGGTCACGTCGACCACCGGGCTGATGGGACGCAGGTCGCTGCGGCGCAGCCGCTCCTGCATCCAGAGTGGCGTCTGGGCCGCCGGATCGATATTTTTGATCACCCGACACAGATAGCGGGGACAGCCCTGAGGCGCCTCCAGGGAGACCGGGAACCGTTCATCATTCACAGCCTCCACCGGCTCCATGGCGGGTGGTGTAACCGGGGTACGGTTGATCACACCGACTTCCCGGGCGATACCGGCCAGACCCAGACAATCACCCCGATCCGGCGTCAGATCCACGTCGATCGCCTGGTCGTTCAGGTCGAGATAGGTTCTGAAATCATCCCCCACCGGGGCATCTGCCGGCAACGGCAGTATGCCATCAGAGGAGGCTGCCAGGCCCAGTTCCGAGGCGGAGCAGATCATGCCCTGGGACTCCAGTCCGCGCAGCTTGGCCCGTTTGATCTTGAAATTGCCCGGCAGCACGGCACCGATCACCGCAACCGGCACCTTCAGGCCGGCCGCCACGTTGGGCGCACCACAGATGATCTGCAACGGATCACCGCTGCCCACATTCACCGTACAGAGGCTCAGTTTGTCCGCATTGGGGTGCTGCTCCCGGGTCAACACCTCACCCACCAGCACACCTTCAAATTCGCCGGCCACCGGCTCGACCGAATCCACTTCCAGCCCCGCCATGCTGAGCTGGTCAGCCAGTTCAGTGGTCGAAACGGCTGGGTTTACCCACTCACGCAACCAGGCTTCACTGAATTTCATAATCTCTTATCCAATCCTAAGGGGCGCCTACTGCGCTCCGAATATCGCGAATGACCCGACATGGGGCCGGGTCCGGAAGATCACTCAGGCAAACTGCCTGAGGAATCTCAAATCATTCTCAAAAAACAGCCGTAAGTCATTGATACCGTAGCGCAACATGGTCAACCGCTCTACTCCCATACCAAAGGCGTAACCGGTGTACTTCTCGCTGTCGATACCCACATGACGGAACACTTCAGGATGCACCATGCCGCAGCCCAGCACCTCCAGCCAGCCGGTGTGGCTACACACCCGGCAGCCTTCACCACCGCACATCACGCACTCGATATCGGCTTCTGCGGACGGCTCGGTGAAAGGGAAATAGGATGGGCGGAAGCGAATCTTCAGATCGCGCTCGAAAAAGTTCTGCAGGAAATCGTACAACACCCCTTTCAGATCAGCGAAAGAGACATCCTCATCCACCAGCAGCCCCTCCACCTGGTGGAACATCGGGGTATGGGTCAGATCGGAATCACACCGGTAGACCCGTCCCGGCGCGATAATCTTCAGCGGCGGACCGGCATTCTCCATAGTACGTATCTGCACCGGCGAGGTATGGGTCCGCAACAGCAGATGGGTGTCAAAATAGAAGGTGTCATGCATGGCCCGTGCGGGATGGTGCGCCGGTATATTGAGCGCCTCGAAGTTGTGGTAGTCATCTTCGATCTCAGGCCCCTCTTCAATGGCGAATCCGGCCCGGGAGAACAGCTCTTCGATCCGTGCCAGGGTTCGGGATACCGGATGCAGACCACCCTGCCCCAGACCACGTCCCGGCAGCGTCACATCGACCCGCTCTGAACTCAGGCGCTCGGCCAATGCCTGCTGCTCAAGCGCACTCTTGCGCTGCTCGATCAGGCCCTGCAGCGCCTGCTTGGCCTTGTTGATGGCCTGCCCCGCCAGCGGTCGCTGATCGGCCGGGAGCTTACCCAACTGCTTGAGCTGGGCCGTCAACAGGCCGCTCTTGCCGAGATAGCGCACCCGTACCTCGTCCAGGGCCGCCAGTTTATCCGCCCGCTCAATAAGACCGGCCGCTTCATCGACCAGGGCAGAAAGTTCAATATTGGATTCAGAATCCATCAAAAGGGTCCTCATCTGGAGCCAGCGCCAGGAACCTGCCGGACCGGACACTGCACACAAAACAAAAGGGGAAAGACCAAAAGGCCTTTCCCCTGTCGTTGTCACACTAATGCGCCGGAACCTTCCGGTCGCAATGACAAGCTATCAGCTGGAGAGACTGGCCTTGGCCTGTTCTGCCAGGGCGCTAAACGCCGGCTTGTCAAAAATAGCTAGATCGGCCAGCATCTTGCGGTCGATCTCCACACCGGCTTTCTTCAGGCCGTTGATCATACGGCTGTAAGAGAGTCCGTTGGCGCGGGCACCGGCGTTGATACGGGCAATCCAGAGGGCACGAAACTGCCGTTTCTTCTGGCGACGATCACGGTAGGAATACTGGCCGGCCTTGATCACCGCCTGTTTGGCTACGCGATAGACCTTACGACGGGCGCCATAATAACCTTTGGCCGCTTTAAGCACTTTTTTGTGTCGGGCGTGTGCTTGTACACCACGTTTTACGCGAGGCATCTGTTCAGTCTCCTATCGGCTCAGGCGTACGGAATCATGCGACGTGCTACGGCCACGTCAGCTTTGTGCAGCTGTGAGGGGCAACGCAGCTGACGCTTACGCTTGGTGCTCTTTTTCGTCAGGATATGACGACGGTGGGACTTGCCACGCTTGATAGCGCCGTTGCCGGTTACCTTGAACCGTTTGGCAGCGCCGCGATTTGTCTTGATCTTTGGCATTACTTGTAACTCCGCTATTTAATCCGCCGATCGGGGCCTCTGCCCAGCACCTGCGTGGTACCGGCATCAACCTGTCTCGATCTTTGGATCTCGATTTTAAGATACTTACTTTTTGGGACGCAGAACCATCACCATCTGCCGGCCTTCCATCTGAGGTTGCTGTTCGACTTCACCGTATTCAGCCAGATCTGTCTCAACACGTTTCAGCAACTCCAGACCGAGTTCCCGATGGGCATGTTCACGACCGCGGAACCGCATGGTTACCTTGGTCTTGTCCCCGTCATTCAGGAAACGTATCAGGTTGCGTAGTTTGACCTGATAATCCCCCTCACCAGTCCCTGGCCTGAATTTGATCTCCTTAACCTGCGCCTGCTTCTGCTTTTTCTTGGCCGCTGATTTCTGCTTTTTTGCCTCAAAAACATATTTGCCGTAGTCCATGACACGGCAGACAGGCGGTTCCGCATTGGGCTGAATCTCGACCAGATCGAGATTACTCTCTGCGGCGACACCCATGGCTTCTTCCAGCGGGACAATACCGACCTGCTCGCCATCGGCGCCGATCAAACGGACTTCACGGACGTCGATTTCATCGTTCATCCGGTTTCTTTTTGGTGCAGCGATAACTCAGTTCCTCCAGAGAACCTAAGCTTACCAACACAAAAAGCACCGATAACCGGTGCTTTCAACTGGTAAGCCTTTATTTTGAACGGCGGCTGATTTCGTCCCGCATGCGCTGCGCGAACGCCTCGACGGTCATGCTGCCAAGATCTTCGCCGCCCCGTGTACGTACGGCCACTGTTCCCTCTTCCATCTCGCGGTCGCCCACTACCAACAGGTAGGGAACTTTTGCCAGAGTATGTTCGCGAATTTTAAAGCCGATCTTCTCGTTTCTCAAGTCTATTTGTACCCGGAACCCCTGATTATCCAGCATTTCGGATACTTTTTTCACATAATCGGCCTGCCGGTCGGTAATATCCATAATTACCGCCTGATTCGGCGCCAGCCAGAGCGGCAACGCGCCCGCCGACTCCTCCAGCAGAATCCCGATAAAACGCTCCAGCGAACCGAGAATAGCCCGGTGTAACATGACCGGCACCTGGCGACTGTTATCATCCGCTATATAGCTGGCATCCAGCCGCCCCGGCATGGAGAAATCGACCTGCATGGTGCCGCACTGCCAGACCCGACCAAGGCAATCCCGCAGGGAGAAGTCGATCTTGGGTCCATAAAAGGCTCCCTCGCCCGGCTGTAGCTGCCAATCCAGCCCCTTAGCGTTCAACGCCTGCTCCAGGGCGCTTTCCGCCTTGTCCCAGACTGCGTCACTGCCCACCCGCTTCTCAGGGCGGGTAGAGAGAGCAATCTGGATATCAGTAAAGCCGAAATCGGCATAGACCTCGAACAGCAGATCCACGAAGGCCGAGACCTCATCCTGGATCTGATCCTCGGTACAGAAGATATGGGCATCATCCTGGACAAAATTGCGCACCCGCATCAGGCCATGCAGGGTGCCACTCGCCTCGTTACGGTGACAGGAGCCAAATTCGGCCAGACGCAGTGGCAGGTCACGATAGCTTTTCAGCCCCTGGTTGAACACCTGCACATGGCAGGGGCAGTTCATCGGCTTGATGGCAAAATCCCGCTCTTCCGCTTTGGTGGTAAACATATCCTCCCGGTACTTGTCCCAGTGACCGGATTTTTCCCACAAACTGCGATCCACGATCTGCGGTGTACGGATCTCTTTGTAGCCGGCCTTGCGGATCTTCCCGCGGATGTACTGTTCCACTTCCCGGTAGATGGTCCAGCCATTGGGGTGCCAGAACACCATGCCGGGGGCCTCTTCCTGCAGATGAAACAGATCCTGGGCCTTGCCCAGCTTGCGATGATCCCGCTTCTCCGCCTCTTCCAGGCGATGCAGATAGGCCTTCAACTCCTTCTTGTCCCGCCAGGCAGTGCCGTACACCCGCTGCAGCATCTCGTTGTCCGAGTTACCGCGCCAGTAGGCACCCGCCAGTTTCATCAGTTTAAATGCCTTCAACTGCCCGGTACGGGCGACATGGGGACCCCGACACAGATCGGTGAAATCGCCCTGGGTATAGAGCGACAGCTCTTCGTTGGCCGGAATCGACTCGATAATCTCCGCCTTGTACTGCTCCCCCATGTCACGGAACAGTTTGACTGCCTCGTCCCGGGACATAACCGACCGGGTGACCGGGATATCGGCCTTGACCAACTCCTTCATCCGCGCCTCGATCGCCTTCAGGTCGTCCGGCGTGAAGGGGCGCTCATAGGAGAAGTCGTAATAGAACCCATCCTCGATGGTGGGGCCGATGGTGACCTGGGCGGTGGGGAACAGCTGTTTCACCGCCTGGGCCAGCAGGTGGGCAGTAGAGTGACGGATCACCTCCACGCCTTCAGCGTCCCGATCGGTAATAATCGCCAGCCGGCTATCCTGCTCAATCAGAAAAGAGGTATCCACCAGTTGATCATCGACACGCCCGGCCAGTGCAGCCTTGGCCAGGCCCGGTCCGATAGAGGCAGCTACATCATGTACGGAAACGGGGTTATCAAAGCTCCGCTGGGAGCCGTCGGGGAGGGTAATGACAGGCATTTTATTCTCTCTCTCAGTGGTGACCCATACGAGAGGCCACGTGAATTACAACGGATCAAAACGATCCATGAGAAGCGGCCTGCCGGGCAGGCCGCAAGGATTAACACAGGTTTCAGTCGTGTGGTCGCGCTTCCTGCTTTTCACTCACCCCGTGTACCGGGGCAGACAGACTGCTGACTAACCGATCTTATAACCCTGATCACTGCTTTACTGTGCAGATTTCGTCCCTTCATGGACGAAAGAAAAAGCCCCCGCATGAACGGGGGCTTTCCCGGTGTTGGTAGGCGCGATCGGATTCGAACCAACGACCCCTACCATGTCAAGGTAGTGCTCTAACCAACTGAGCTACGCGCCTGTAAAAGAGGGCGCATAATACACGGCCACCGACCGCTTATGCAAGCAGCAAAAACCGTTTCGGACAGAAAAAAATGTTGGCGGGGGGTTGACCCCTAGACAGCACTCGGTTGACTTCCCCCGGAATAGGGGCTAAAACCCGCTCTCTTTACCATCTGGAGTGGTTTTGTGCAGCAAATTCGGCGCGTCTGGTACCCCCTGCCCTTTTTCCTCTGCCATCTGTTCGCGCTGTTGCTTTTTGGTAGCTGGCTGTTTGAACCGACCCGGGCACTCTGGGACGCCCTGGACAACCAACTTTTCTTCCTGCTCAACGGCCTGCTGGCCGATGGCGACTGGCAGGTCGGCTTCTGGGCTGCACTCAATACCAAGACTGCCGATGTGGTGGTGGGGCTGGGTATGATCCTGTTCTTCTTTCTGTTTATCTTCAGCGGTCCCAGAACTCTGCGTATCGAGCGCCTCAGCATGTTTGGCGTCATGTCCTTCATTATCCTGCTGAGCCAGAGTGAATTACTGAGCCTCTACAAGGAGTTACTGGCGATGCAGCGGTTCAGCCCGTCGCTGGTACTGGAGCCGGCCTACCGGTTGAGTGAACTGGTGCCCCATATCAAGGCCAAGGACTTCTCTTATGGCAGCTTTCCGGGTGACCACGGAATCGTCACCCTGATCTGGGTCGGCTCTGTCTGGTTCTTCGCCCGCTGGCGTTGGGGCCTGACAGCGGCATTGATCGGCGCCCTGATCCTGCTGCCGCGCATGGTGGCCGGTGCTCACTGGCTGACCGACAACCTGGTGGGCTCCAGCTTGCCGGTATTGCTGCTGCTGGCCTGGGTGCTCTTCACACCGATCGGCTACTATCTGCAGCGCCTGGGGGTCCGGATACTGAAATTCATACTGCCGGCAAGTTGGGGAACCAGCCCTCAGACCTGACCGGTCAAGCCAGCAACCCCTTGTCTTTCAGCGACTTGATCTGATCGCGTATCCTGGCGGCCTCCTCAAACTCCAGATCCCGGGCATGCTGGTACATCTGCTTCTCCAGTGCCTGGATACGCTTGGCCATCTGTTTAGGCGACAGGGAACCGTACTCCGTCTCCTCCTCCGCCACCCTGGCATAGCGCTTGGCCGACATCGGGCCGCCCGCCCGGGCACCTTCCAGAATATCGGCCACCGATTTGGTGATGCTCTGGGGTGTGATTCCGTGTGCCAGGTTATGGGCAACCTGCTTCTCCCGGCGCCGGTTGGTCTCATCGAGCGCCCGCTGCATGGAGCCGGTTATGCGATCAGCATAGAGGATCGCCTTGCCGTTGACGTTACGCGCGGCCCGGCCGATGGTCTGGATCAGCGCCCCCTCGGAACGCAGGAAACCCTCTTTGTCCGCATCCAGGATCGCCACCAGGGAGACTTCCGGCATATCCAACCCTTCACGCAGCAGATTGATACCCACCAGTACATCAAACTCGCCAAGCCGCAGATCACGGATAATCTCAACCCGCTCAACCGTATCGATATCCGAGTGCAGATAGCGGACCCGGATGCCGTGGTCATTCAGATAATCGGTCAGATCTTCGGCCATCCGCTTGGTCAGGGTGGTAACCAGCACCCGCTCGTTCACCGCGATACGCAGATTGATTTCTGACAACAGATCATCCACCTGGCTGCCGGCCGGACGTACTTCCAGTTCCGGGTCCACCAGGCCGGTAGGACGGACCACCTGCTCAATCACCGCCCCGGAGTGCTCCAGCTCATAGTCGCGTGGAGTGGCCGATACATAGATGGTCTGGGGGGAGCGCTGCTCGAACTCCTCAAAGCGCAGTGGCCGGTTATCCAGGGCCGAGGGGAGCCGGAAACCGTACTCCACCAGGGTCTCCTTGCGCGAACGATCGCCGCGGAACATGCCGCCGACCTGGGGAATGGAGACATGGCTTTCATCCACCACCAGCAGGGCGTTATCCGGCAGATAATCAAACAGGGTAGGCGGCGCCTCCCCCGCCTCGCGACCGGAGAGATAACGGGAGTAGTTCTCGATGCCGGAGCAGTAGCCCAACTCCAGGATCATCTCGATATCGAAGCGGGTGCGCTGCTCCAGTCGCTGCGCCTCCACCAGCTTGTTGGCGTCCCGCAACTGCTCCAGCCGCTCCTTCAGCTCCAGCTTGATCTTCTCCACCGCTTCCAGCAGGGTGACGCGCTCGGTCACATAGTGGGACTTGGGATAGACGGTATAACGGGGCACCTTGCGCAGGATCTCGCCGGTAAGCGGGTCAAACAGTGCTATTGATTCCACCTCGCCGTCAAACAGCTCCAGGCGTACAGCCTCGCCATCCGACTCAGCCGGATAGATATCGATCAGTTCCCCCCGCACCCGGTAGGTGGCGCGGTGCAGTTCCACATCGTTGCGGGTGTACTGCAACTCCGCCAGACGGCGCACGATATCCCGCTGATCCAGCTGATCGCCCCGTACCAGGTGGAGCACCATGCTCAGGTAGGAACGGGGATCACCCAGACCATAGATACAGGAGACGGTGGTGACAATAATAGTGTCCGGCCGCTCCAGCAGTGCCTTGGTGGCAGAAAGTCGCATCTGCTCGATGTGGTCATTGATCGAGGCATCCTTTTCAATGAACGTATCTGAAGATGGAACATAAGCCTCAGGCTGGAAATAGTCATAGTAGGAGACGAAGTATTCCACCGAATTGTGTGGAAA
Source organism: Sedimenticola thiotaurini (assembly GCF_001007875.1). Classification (NCBI taxonomy): domain Bacteria; kingdom Pseudomonadati; phylum Pseudomonadota; class Gammaproteobacteria; order Chromatiales; family Sedimenticolaceae; genus Sedimenticola; species Sedimenticola thiotaurini. Next base: position 1,291,695 of record NZ_CP011412.1, read on the forward strand.
GAACTCTTTCATCTCCCCATACAACTGCGCGGCCAGGGTCTTGTTGTGCACCAGGATCAGGGTGGGGCGCTGCAGCTCCTGGATCACGTTGGCGATGGTAAAGGTCTTGCCCGAACCGGTTACACCGAGCAGCGTCAGTCCTGCCTCACCATCCCGAATCCCCTCAATCAGCTGGCGAATAGCCTCCGGTTGATCACCGGCGGGCTGGAAATCTGAGACTAGTTGGAACGCCTTGGCCATATCTATCAATAATTACCGGTTAACAATGGAACCCAAAAAAACCGCCGCGCCCTGTCCGAACGGGGTTGAACGAACCGCCGACAAGCGATCGGCCGCCAGGAGTTAAATTCAGAAATATCCTACCCGGGCTTCACAACAATCTTATCCATTCCCCAAATTTATCGGGGTAAATTCAGCTCCGCATGGCGCAATGGAATTGTGCCACATCCCGACATAGGAGTGTCATCATGAAAACCCATACGAATGGGCTTTCCCGTCACTGTGGAGGGCTCACCCTGCTGGAGTTACTTACCACGCTGGCCATCGCCAGCATCACCCTATCGCTGGCGATACCGGCTATGGGGGCACTGATTGGAACCAACACCCGGGCCAGTTCAATCAACACCATGATCAGCCATCTGCAGCTGGGCCGCAGTGAGGCGATCACCCGTGGCAAAGACACCATTCTCTGCCCCAGCCAGAACGGCCAGGACTGCCTCGACAGCACCGTCTGGGAGCAGGGTTACATCCTGGTGGAAGACAGCAACAATAGCAACGCTGTCGATAACGGCGACCAGTTGATTCGCCACGTTCAGCAACCGGATGACCGGATCACCATCCGCTCTACCCCGGGCCGCAAACGTATCCTGTTCAACCCGCGAGGCATGTCACCGGGTTACAACCTGACCCTGAGTTTCTGCGATCAGCGACAAGCGGTTGAGCCACGGGCAATCATTCTCTCCAACACCGGACGACCTCGCCTGTCATCCACCAAACCCGACGGTTCAGCAATCGACTGTCCCTGATAATCCGCTCCGAATCCGGGTGTGATGTGGTAAATGAAAACTTTTTTCCGTCCACTCTTGACCCCACCGGAATAGGTGATTAGTATACGCGCCTCGACACATTCCTCGGTAGCTCAGTTGGTAGAGCGGGTGACTGTTAATCACTAGGTCGGCGGTTCGAGCCCGTCCCGAGGAGCCATATTTTAAAAGGGTTAGCGACTTAGCGGTCACTAACCCTTTTTCTTTGTTGAACGTTTTTTTGCGCCCCGGGCGACGCTTTTCCAACCGGCTTCGGATCACCAGTTCCTACCTACCCGCTGGGGCCGATAGGGCTTGTTCAGATCGTACAAGCGGATGCTCTCATCATCACTGCCACTGGCGACAAACCGGCCATCGGGACTGAAGCGTACCGCCGCACCGCAGAGCCGATGCCCCTGCAATCTCCGCAACACTTTCCCCCCATCCGTCGTCACCAGGCGCAGATTGGCATCGGTATGTCGTCCGAGACTGATCAGTCGATCACCAGCGGGGTGGTAGTCGATGGAGGTGACCGCCCCCCAGTGTTCGGTTGTCTGAGCCCGGATGCCACCGGTGGCCAGATCCCAGTAGAAGATCCTGTACCAGGCACCGGCAGCCAGTTCCCGGTCATCCGGAGAAAAACGCAGCTCCAGAGCAGTGCCCGAGGGAGACTCCAGTTGCCGGATCTCTGTCAGGTTAGAATCGAACAGCCGTACCCGCCGATCGTCGGTGGAGACTGCCAGCCGCTCACCGGCATGATCGCTGGCCAATGCCACCACCTCGGAGCCGAGTTCCCGTTGCCCCTGCCCCGTGAGATCGGGATAGCTCAGGGTGACCACCCGACCATCCTCATAACCGGCCACAACCAAATGCGCCCCGGCCAGGTAGGCCAGCGAAGTGAGCCCGGATGACGTTTCATGCTGATGCAGAATCCGCTTGTCGGCCAGATCAGAAATAACAATCAAGCCCGATTCGTCGGCGCTCAACAGTTGCCCACCAGGGAGCCAGGCCAGCCCCCGGACCGGTTTATCGTGCCACTTGAACCTGCCAAGCAACTCGCCGGCCGGCACCGACCAGACCGCCAGATCGCCCTGGAATCCGGCTGAAGCGATACGTGTACCGGTGGGCTCAAACGCCAGCCGGGTGATACCGAACAGGTGGCCATTGGTAATATTGAGATCGGGCGGCTGGGCCGGTTTCAGCCCGGCACAACCAGCAAGCAACAGGGTTAACAACAACATCAGACTGGTCGCAACAGTGCGCATAACTCATCCGGTTCGTTCCATAGCCGATCATGGTCGGCTTCTTCTAAAGCACTACCCAATTCACCTTATCAAGACAGTGGGCAACAGGGCATAACGATTCATTGATCAGCGGGATTCCCCTGCACAATGATCCATCCGGGGCGGGCTGCAACTTGTCAGGGCAACAACAGCTCTATCTGCCGTCCATCGGCCAGGCCGTAACGCAGATCCTGATCCCCATCCCCGTCCAGATCCACAATCTCCAGGGCGGTGACGATGGGACTACTATGGGACAGCTTACGGACCTCCTGCAACGCCCCATCCACTATGGATATAAACCGCAGCTCGCGGAAGCCGGGGGCCGGGACCACCAGATCGGGGATGTCGTCACCATCCAGATCCAGCACCGCCGACTGTCCCAGCAGGCTCGAACCGATGCGGTGATTGGAGAAGCCGGCCATCCGATATGCCGGCACCAGCCGGTCACCGTCCCGTTTATAGAGCGTCAGAACGCCACCGATATGGGGAGTGACCACCGCCGCCAGTTCGACGCTACCATCCCGGTCAAAATCACCCGTGCCAACCGGATTCAGCCAGCGGTGTGCCAGGCCGATGGGCGCCGATTCCGCCAGGATCTCCAGGCCCTGCGGCGTGCTCTTTAACGCTACCAACGCGGCGCCCCGCTCCAGATAACTGCGCACCAGCACAAGCTCATCCTCGCCGTCCCCATCCAGATCGGCCAGGCGGGGATAACGATCCTCAAAAACCGAACCATCCGGGAGCCGGAGCGTCTGGCGTTCACCGGAGGCCCGCTCTACCCTCACCCCCGACGCCTCAATCCCATCCCCCAGGATAGCGTGATCATAGCGGCCGGTGGGAAACACCAGCCAGGCCCGGCTCACTGCCCCCGTTCCCACGCTGGCCACCCCATCCGGCAGTGCCTCGGGGTCGTCTGTACCGGTCCCTACTGATTCCATATCCATCGCCTGGTCGGCGGGCACATAGCGCAGCTCAAACGCCAGCAGAGGTTGGCAGACAGCAAATAGCAGCAGGAAAATTCTGATCATAGACGTCTCAATTCAATCAATTTGCCATTGGCATCCAGCAACAGCTCAAAACGCCCGGAAACCCCGGCGGCGGTGACGAAAGGGCGGAAGTGTTTAGCCGGCAGCTGAATGGTCCGCCCATCCTCGCCCCGCACGATAACCGCGCTGGCCACACCCCGATAGTAGCGCAGGAAAGTGTCGGCGCTGATATCAATACTGAATCGGTGGCGTTGCATTTGGCGGTTATCGTTGCTGATCCAGACCAAGGAAGATGCCGTCCAGTACCAGCAGTTTGGGGCTGATAACACCCAGCATCTGTCCCTTCTCCACCACCAGAGCCCGGATCAGATCAAAGCGGGCAAACAGACGGGAGCAGTAGCGTATATCCATCTCGGGATCCACGTAAACCGCCGGCTTGGTCATCACTTCATACACATTGACCCGTTTGGGCGGTCGGTCCACGGCCAGTACCTGCCGGGCGATATCCGACACCAGCACCAGGCCATACTCATCATCTTCGTGGCGCCGGTTCACCACCAGAAAGGATGCTCCAAGCTCCTTCATCATCAGCAGCGCCTGGTAAACGGTGGCACTCCCTTCGATCAGGCCGAACCCGGTATCCATTATGTCCCTCACACGGACATGGGGGAGTGCCTTACTCATGTTGCTCTCCTCGATGACAGGCGATGCCACCATCAATCAGGCTGAACAATCCCAGCCAGCAGGCATGACGATTTGTCCCACATTATCATCCAACTCCCGGGGCATCTCCAGGAAACAGCAACCGGGAACAGGATCAGCGGCGCCTGGTCCAGACCTTCTCTGCCACCAGCATGACCCGGTCCCGCCAGCCCTGCTCCCTATCCCCGAGCAGACGCTCTTCCCGGTAGACCCGCACCTTCAGGGCGGGAAACAGCGTCAGCAGTTCATTGTCATCCAGGCGGTAGTGGGGTGAAGATGGCCCCGCATCGGTTACAGCAGCGCGGCTGTAGGTCTGGTAATAGAGCAGCCCCCCCGGTTTCAGGGCGGCGGCAATAGCCCTGGCCAGGCTCCGCTCCAGGAAATAGCTGACCAGAATCAGATTGAAACTGCCCGGTTCCGGTGGCTGCGCAATCACATCCCGGACTGCCGTACGGATATCGAGTCCGGCCTGCTGCGCCGCCTGATTCAACCGCTCGATGGCAACCGGGGAGAGATCCCAGGCGGTCACATCGAATCCCGCCCTGGCCATGTAGAGCGCATTGGCACCACGACCACAGGCCAGATCCAGTGCCTGGCCGCCTGGGCTGGCCAGATGGATATTCTGCTCCAGCACGTCAGCCACCTGCCCCAGACTCTCCGCCTCGGCATGACGCCGGTTCCACATATCGAGCAACGCCTTATCCTGCATGGAACTACCCGCCCAAACCGGTGGCCAGGTCACGCTGGATATCCTCGATATCCTCCAACCCCACCGCAATACGCAACAGCCCCTCTTCGATGCCGGCCGAACGGCGCTCCTCATCTGTAAGCTTGCCGTGGGTGGTGGTGGCCGGGTGGGTAATGGTGGTCTTGGTATCCCCCAGGTTGGCGGTAATGGAGATCATCCGGGTAGCATCGATCAGGCGCCAGGCCTGCTCTCGCCCACCCTTCACCACAAACGAGAGCATGCCACCGGCGGCCTTCTGCTGACGCTGCGCCAGGTCGTGTTGCGGGTGGCTGGGGAGTCCGGGGTAATAGACCCGTTCAACCGCCGCCTGCTGCTCCAGCCAGCGGGCCAGGGCCAGTGCATTCTCGGAATGGGCCAGCATACGCAGACGCAGGGTCTCCAATCCTTTCAGGAACACCCAGGCATTGAATGGACTCATGGTCGGGCCCGCAGTACGCAGGAAACCGAACACCTCCTCCCCCACCCGCTTGGCATCGCCCACTACGGCACCGCCGACACAACGCCCCTGCCCATCCAGGTACTTGGTGGCGGAATGAATCACGATATCCGCCCCCAACGCCAACGGTTGCTGCAGGGCCGGAGTGCAGAAACAGTTGTCCACCACCAGCAACAGACCATGGGAGTGGGCCAGATCCGCCAGGACCGCTATATCGCCCAGTTCAGTGAGTGGATTGGACGGGGTCTCGGCGTACAGCAGACGGGTATTGGGACCAATCGCCGCCTCCCAGGCGGCCAGATCGTTCAACGGTACATAACTGGTCGTGATGCCCATTCTGGACAGGTACTTGTTGAACAGGGCATTGGTGGCGCCGAAAATGCTGCGGGATGAGACGATGTGATCTCCCGATTGCAACAGCGCCATGCAGGTGGAGAGAATTGCCGACATACCGGAGGCGGTGGCAACACAGGCTTCGCCCCCTTCCAGGGCGGCCAGACGCTGTTCAAAACAGGTCACGGTCGGATTGGTGAAACGGGAGTAGATGTTACCCGGCTCATCACCGCTGAATCGGGCCGCCGCCTCGGCAGCACTCTGAAACACAAAGCTGGAGGTGGTGAATATGGGTTCGGAATGTTCGCCCTCGGCGGTGCGGTTGTGTCCGGCCCTGATCGCTCGTGTCGCCAAGCCCCACTCGTCTTTCGCCTGTGCCATTTAGGGATACCTTTACTGGAATAAAAAAACAGCGGGCATGAAAAAACCCGCCTGGCCGCACAGCCAAAGCAGGTGTTCCTCGCTTTAGCCGCATTTTTATAGCGCCCGCAATCTGAGATAAATCGGCGCTCCCGCAAAGACTAGGCTGTCCGCTGGAGAGTGTCAAGCTGTTGCAGATGGGTCGGGGTCACTCAAACAGTTCGAGATATTCGCCATAGCCCTCCGCCTCCAGTGATTCCCGCGGAATAAAGCGCAGTGAGGCAGAATTGATACAGTAACGCAACCCGGTGGGGGCCGGGCCATCTGGGAACAGGTGACCAAGATGGGAGTCGCCGTTTTTGCTGCGTACCTCGATGCGCTCCATGAACAGCTTATTATCCTTGCGTTCCACGATATGGGCCGGATCCACCGGTCGGGTGAAACTGGGCCAACCGGTGCCGGAATCAAACTTGTCCCGGGAAGAGAACAGCGGCTCGCCACTCACCACGTCCACATAGAGTCCGTCCCGTTTTTCATCCCAGAACTCATTCTGGAACGGCCGTTCGGTTCCCTCCTGCTGAGTCACCTGGTACTGGAGATCGGTCAGGCGTCCGCGCAGATCGTCATCCGTGGGGCGTTCAAAGGGGGATGTTTTTTTGCTCGGGTTTTCACTGGACATACTGTTCTCCTGGAATCTGTCTGATAGCTATAGCTCAATCACCGGCCAATAAAAACCTGATAATTGTGGGGTTCCAGCTTCGCCACCAGGCGATAATCATTTCGAACTGACAACAAAAACCCCTTGGATTTCAAGTTATATAGACCTTACTCAATAAAATTCAATCGGTTACATCTGCGACTATCGGTAACTGTCAAACTATCAATGGGTTAATTGTGTTATCTCTCGTTAATTGCTTGTTGCTGCACCGCATTATCGAGGGTACTGTAGTGCCCCTTCGAGACATACCGGCGAGTTATAGTTATGCTTTACAACCTCCACGCCATGGGCGCTTTCTGGGCCCGTTCGGTCAATTTCTATGCTTTTATCAATGCCGCGTTAACCAAAGACAATCCCTGGTTAAAACAGTGGCATGCGGCGAGCCGCCTGCTGGAACGCTATACCCGTCCCTACTCCCGTCCCGCCTTCGACCTGGATATCGAAGAGCAGGTCGTGATCCGCAACCCGTTCGGAGATCTGCTGCGCTTCGGCACCCCGGATCCAACCAAACCCAATCTGCTCATGGTCGCTCCCATGTCCGGTCACTACGCCACCCTGTTGCGGGGCACCGTCCGGGAGTTCATGCACGACCACAACGTCTACATCACCGACTGGCACGACGCCGGCAGCGTTCCGTTGTCAGAAGGTCGCTTTACCCTGGACACCTATGTGAACTATCTGCGTCAGTACATCCGCTACTTCGACGGTGATGTGCACCTGATGGCGGTCTGCCAGCCCTCGGTCCCGGCCATGGCGGCTGTCGCCCTGATGTCGGAAGACCAGGAACAGGTACCCCGCAGCATGATCCTGATGGGTGGCCCTGTGGATACCCGCAAGACCCCGACCGAAGTGAACGATTTTGCCGAGAACCGTGACCTGAACTGGTTCAAGCGCCACACCATTCACACGGTGCCGATGAATCGTCGCGGTGCCGGTCGCAGCGTCTATCCCGGCTTCCTGCAGCTGGCCGGTTTCCTCTCCATGAACCTGGACCGGCACATCTCGGCCCATCACGACTACTTTGATCACCTGGTCTCAGGTGATGGAGACAGCGCAGCCCAGCACGAGGCATTTTACGACGAGTATCTGGCTGTCATGGATCTGGACGCCCCTTTCTACCTGGAGACGATCCAGAAGGTTTTCCTGGAACACCATCTGCCGAAAGGGATCCTGGAGTGCAACGGCAGGCTGGTAAAACCGGAGCTGATCAAGGATACCGCCCTGATGACCATCGAAGGGGAGCTGGACGATATCACCGGTCCGGGGCAGACCCAGGCGGCGCACAAGCTCTGTCCGGCGGCGCCACTGCACGAGCATCTGACCCAGCCAAGCGTCGGCCACTACGGCATCTTCAATGGCCGCCGCTTCCGCGAGGAGATCGCACCCCGGATTCGCGCCTTTATCAACCAGGTCGATGACAACTAGGCAGTTCCCTGGTGGAAACCCGCCACCGAATCTAAACCGACAATTCCAGGGTGGGCACCATCTCCGTGCCCACCTTTCCATATCATCCTCACCTGCATCCCGACCTAACAGTCCACCCGCCTGTGCTTGGAAAAGCACGCCATCCAGTTCCATTAACTTCGTCTTGACCCCTGTCTGAACAGCCGCTAACGGGCCACTGCTACCGTCCCCGGATGAACATGCCGGCAACGGATCGGTGCCGGCCCCGGCCCAGGGGCAGTCCCGTTAAACTTGACGCATTTACTAAGGTATTTTATCGTCTGACTGTAACGCGCCTCACCCAGGCCGTTACCAAGCACTGATAGGAGGCCCCAAAAGGGCCTCGATCAGCCCGAACCGACCGGTCCGGGCAGCAACCAAAAGCGGCGACCCCGCGTTGGAGAACTGAAAAATGATAAATGCCACATCCACCCGGTGGACCTGTCCACCCGACCATCCCTACCACCCATCCAGTTACGCGGCCTCTCCCGGCCAATCCGCACCGATCAGCTAGCCGCAACGTCTGATCGATTTAAACAGGCCGCACGACCAAGGTGCAGCGGTTCACGCCGTTGCCTGGTATCTGATCGTCGGCGACTGACTCTATCGGGCCACCGGGCCCGAAGCAGGCCTTGGGAGATCCTCATATGGCATTGGCTGATATCAAACTCGATGACAAGTACACCCTGGACACTGGTCGTGTCTACCTGACCGGCGTTCAGGCCCTTACCCGTCTGCCGATGCTGCAGCAGCAGCGCGACCAGCAGGCCGGTCTCAATACCGCCGGCTTCATTTCAGGCTACCGCGGATCCCCCCTGGGCGGTCTGGACAAGGAGCTCTGGAAAGCAGGCAAATACCTGGATCAACACCACATCAACTTCCAGCCCGGATTGAATGAAGATATGGCGGCTACTGCTGTCTGGGGCACCCAGCAGGTCAATCTGTTTGAAGGGGCCCGCTATGACGGCGTGTTCAGCATGTGGTACGGCAAGGGGCCGGGCATTGATCGCTCCGGTGACGTGTTCAAACACGCCAATGCGGCCGGCACTTCGCCCCATGGCGGCGTGCTGGTTATCGCCGGGGATGACCACAACAGCAAATCCTCCACCCTGCCGCACCAGACCGAGTACGCCTTTATGGACGCCATGATCCCGGTGCTGAATCCGGCCGGAGTCCAGGAGATTCTGGATTACGGGCAGATCGGCTGGGCACTGTCCCGCTACTCCGGCTGCTGGGTAGCGCTGAAGACCATTGCCGAAACCGTCGACACCTCCGCCTCGGTATCCATCGATCCCAAGCGGGTGCAGATCACCATCCCGGACGACTATGAACTGCCGGAGGGCGGACTGAATATCCGTTGGCCCCACACACCGCTGGAACAGGAGAGCCTGCAACATCGACATCGGCTCTACGCCGCCCTAGCCTTCGCCCGGGTCAACAAGCTGAACCGGATCGTCATCGACACCCCCACCCCCAGGCTGGGCATCGCCACCACCGGCAAATCCTACCTGGATGTGATGCAGGCGCTGGAGGATCTGGGAATCACTCCGACCATGGCGGCGCAGATCGGCATCCGCCTGTACAAGATCGGCATGAGCTGGCCCCTGGAGCGCGAAGGAGTGAGACAGTTCGCCGAGGGGCTGGATGAGATCCTGGTGGTGGAGGAGAAACGCGGCCTGATCGAAAACCAGATCAAGGAGCAGCTGTACAACTGGAAGGAGGCCGTCCGACCAAAGATCGTGGGTAAGTTCGACGAGTCCAACCAGTGGCTGCTGCCTTCCGCCGGGGAGCTGACACCAGCCCGCATCGCCCGGGTGATCGCCGCCCGGATAGAGCGTTTCCACCAGAGCGAAGTGATCGAGAAGCGACTCCACTTCCTGCAGAAAAAGGAGGCGGAACTGGCCCTGCCCCGGGTCACCCTGGATCGGGTACCCCACTTCTGCTCCGGCTGTCCCCACAACACCTCCACCCTGCTGCCTGAAGGGAGCCGGGCCACCGGGGGTATCGGCTGTCACTACATGGCCACCTGGATGGATCGCGGCACCGACACCTTTACCCAGATGGGGGGCGAAGGTGTACCCTGGATCGGCCAGGCCCCGTTCACCGACACCCCACACATCTTCGCCAACCTGGGTGAAGGCACCTACTTCCACTCCGGTGTGCTGGCGATCCGCGCCGCCCTGGCGGCCAATGTGAATATCACCTACAAGATCCTCTATAACGACGCGGTGGCCATGACCGGTGGCCAGCCGGTGGACGGCAGCTTCAGCGTCCAGCAGCTGAGCCGACAACTGGCGGCGGAAGGGGTGAAACGGATCGCCCTGGTCAGCGACGATCCGGACAAGTTCAAGGACCGCACCGAGTTTGCGCCGGACACCACGTTTGATCACCGGGACAACCTGGAAAAAGTGCAGCGCGAGCTACGTGAAACCCCGGGGGTGTCGGTGCTGATCTACGAACAGACCTGTGCCGCCGAGAAGCGGCGACGGCGCAAGCGGGGGCTGCTGAATGATCCCAAGGTACGTCCCTTTATCAACAGCGCCATCTGCGAGAACTGCGGCGACTGCAGCACCCAGTCCAACTGCCTGTCGATCATTCCGGTGGAGACCGAGTTCGGTCGCAAACGGGCCATCGATCAATCCTCCTGTAACAAGGACATGCGTTGTGTGGAGGGTTACTGCCCCAGTTTCGTCACCGTGCACGGCGGCCAGCTGAAACGGGTCGCCAGCCAGCCGGACGGACTGGAGTGGCCCGATCTGCCTCTCCCTGAACTGCCCGGCCTGGAGCGTCCGCACAACATCCTGCTGACCGGGATCGGCGGCACCGGCGTGGTGACCATCGGCGCCCTGCTTGGCATGGCGGCCCACATCGACGGCCGCGGCGTCACGGTGCTGGACATGACCGGCCTGGCCCAGAAATACGGTGCCGTGGTGAGTCACATCCGAATTGCCGTAAAACCTGAGGATATCCACGCCATGCGCATTGCCGCCGGTCAGGCGGACACCCTGCTGGCCTGCGATCTGGCGGTGGCCACCGGTTTCGAAGCCATGGCCAAGCTGAACCCGGAACGGACCGATGCGGTGATCAACAGCCACCAGGCCATGACTTCGGGATTCATCAAACAGAAGGATCTCACTTTCCCGGCCCCGGCCCTGGAGGCCCAACTGGAGAAGACCACCCGGCATGCCCAGTTCATCAATGCCAGCCAGCTGGCGGAGTCCCTGCTCGGGGATGCCATCGGCGCCAACCTGTTCATGGTGGGTTTCGCCTGGCAGAAGGGCTATCTGCCCCTCTCCCTGGAGGCGCTCAAAAAGGCCATCGAACTGAATGGCGTGTCGATCCAGGACAACCTGCGCGCCCTGCTCTGGGGCCGCCGTGCGGCGGTCGATCTGGAGGCGGTACAGCAGCTGGCCGCGCCGGACAAGCCGGCCGTTGCAGCCCCCAAAACCCTGGATGAGCTGATCGCTCACCGCAGCCAACACCTGACCGATCACCAGAACGCCGCCTACGCCAGACGCTATCGCCAGCTGGTGGAGCGGGTGCGGGAGCGGGAGCAGGTGCTTGGACTGAGTGGCCTGACTGAGGCCGTAGCGGAGAACTATGCCCGCCTGCTCGCCTACAAGGACGAATACGAGGTGGCCCGACTCTACAGCGACCGCGCATTCAGGGAACAGATCGCCAACCAGTTCGAAGGCGACTTCCACCTGGAATTCCATTTCGATCCGCCAATCCTGTCGAAGGCTGACCCGGAAACCGGCAAACACCGGAAGCGCCGGTTTGGCCCCTGGATGCTGAAAATGCTGGGACTGCTGCGACACCTGAAGGTGTTACGCGGCAGTCGCCTGGATCCGTTCGGCAACAATCCCGACCGGCAGCTGGAACGGGCACTGATCGAGGATTACGAAACCACCCTGGAGACACTGCTCTCTGGGCTGAACAGGGATAACCTGGAGACCGCCATCGCTTTGGCTCGACTACCGGAGGAGATTCGTGGTTTCGGCCATGTCAAACAGGCCGCAGCCGAGCAGGCCGCAATCCGACAGCAGGCACTGCTTAACCAATTGCTGGGAAACACGCTGGAAGCACAGCAGGCCGCGTGACAACAACCCTGACAAAAAACAAAGGACAATAAGCAATGAAACTGTTTAGCCATCACGAATTCGACAACCATGAACAGGTGGTTTTCTGCCATGACAAAACATCGGGGCTGAAGGCCATTATCGCCATCCATAACACTCACCGGGGACCGGCCCTGGGCGGCTGCCGTATGTATCCTTATGCCAGTGAAGCGGAGGCGTTGAATGACGTGTTGCGACTCTCCCGGGGCATGACCTACAAGTCCGCCATTGCCAACCTGCCCCTGGGAGGTGGCAAGTCGGTCATCATCGGCGATCCACATAGCGACAAAACCCCGCAACTGATCCGCGCCATGGGCGTGGCGGTGGAACGCCTGGGCGGTCGTTACATCGTGGCGGAGGACTCCGGCACCAGTGTTCCGGACATGCTGCTGATGAGTGAGCAGACCCGCCATATCTCCGGCATTGCGGAAAAGTTCGATGCCGACGGCAAGCGGCGCAGCGGCGACCCCTCCCCCATTACCGCCCGGGGCGTCTTTGTGGGCATCCAGGCGGCGGTCAGATACCGCCTGGGCCGGGATGATCTGCAGGGGGTCCGGGTGGCTATTCAGGGCCTGGGCAACGTGGGTTATCACCTGGCCAGCCAGCTGCGCGCCGCAGGCGCCCGGCTCTGGGTCTCCGATATCAATCAGGCGGCAGTGCAGCGCGCAGTCGACGAACTGGGGGCCGTGGCGGTGGCCAACGGGGAGATTTATGATCAGGCGGTGGATCTGTTCGCCCCCTGCGCCATGGGGGCGATTCTTAACGACACCACCATCCCGCGCCTGCAGGCCCGAATCGTGGCCGGGGCTGCCAACAACCAGTTGGCGGACAAACGCCACGGCCAGGCATTGATGGAACGGGGCATACTTTACGCCCCGGACTATGTGATCAACGCCGGCGGAGTGATTGATGTCTGTTACGAACGATCGGACATGGATCCGCAGCAGGTGATGGAACAGGTGGATGGTATCGGCGACACCCTGACGGAGATCTTCAGCCGCGCCGAACAGCAGCACAAACCCACCGATGTGCTGGCTGATCAGCTGGCGGAAGAGCGGTTCAGCTGAAGCCTGATCAGCGCCGGTGCAGGATCAAAGGTTCTGCGAGGATAACGGCGAAGAGAACATTGGCCGATTGAAGGGGATTCGCCCGGCCAGCCGGCCTTCGGCGAGGTACTTTTGTGGCCAAAAGTACCCAAAAGCCTTTCCCGGTCAGCCTGCCCTGCGTGTGCTCTGCGCTTCTCGGCCCGAGCGGCGCGTGAAAAAACTCGCCGCGTTGCGGCTCAGACAATTTCACGCTTGATTCCGCTCAGTCCTGCGATGCTCGACAGGCTGAACGGGGTTGGCGCACTATCATACAGTCTGCCAATCGGCTTGTTCGCCATAAAGCAGGTAACCCGGAGTTCGGGGCCGGCAGGATAGTCCGACTTCCACGCCACCGAGTATCGCAGCCGGCGACGGAAAACGGCGCGCATTTGTCTGAGCGCAGCGAGTTATGCGCGCCCCGTCGCTGGCGAGAAACGCAGGGAACCCCGCAGGGGTGGCGTGGTGGAGCGAGGGTTTTGGTTACTTTTACCCCTAAAAGTAACCCTGTCCACAGGACCGGAATCCTCATTGTAAAACAAATTTCGCCCGGCCAGCCGGCCTTTGGCGAAGCACTTTTGAGGCCAAAAGTACCCAAATACCTTTTTCCAGGCACAGGGTTATTGATACCGGACAATGCCGGTGACCACTCCGTTGGTGGAGCCATTCTCCATCAGATATACTGACATATAAGGGCGCAGACACAGGCGCCACAGCGAACAGGACAAGGTTCTTGGAACGCCCAGATACCGCACAGACCCCGACCCACCAGGATCTCCTCACCCCGGAAGAGCCGCCGGCCTGGGAGGAGTTAAACAGTGAGAGCCAATCCCCGCTGCTGCTGGTCTGTGACCACGCCAGTAATCGGGTGCCCCATAAACTGGCCCATCTGGGTCTTGATCTCAATATTCTGGGCATGCACGTCGCCTACGACATCGGCTGTGAGAAGCTGACCCGCCTGCTGGCCAGTCACTTCAACGCAACGGCCCTGCTGGCCAACTACTCCCGCCTGGTGATCGACCTGAACAGACACCCGGGTGATGGCTCATCCATACCCGAGGTCAGCGATGATATCGAGATTCCCGGTAACCACGCCCTGACGCCGGACCAGATCAGGCAAAGAGAGATGGCCCTGTTCTGGCCCTATCACAACCAGATCGAACATATTCTGGGCAGAATTGTCAGTCGGGGCCAGACACCGATACTCTGCTCCATTCACAGTTTCACCCCCATATTCAAGGGATTCAGCCGTCCCTGGCATATCGGCATTTTGTGGGATCGGGACCGGCGGATCGCCCAGCCTATGCTGGAGAGCCTGAAAGCCGCCCAACGCTTCAACGTGGGTGACAATGAGCCGTACCATGCGCGTAATCCGGTCGGCTTTACCATGGATGTGCATGCGGAGAAAAACGGCTACCCCCATCTGCTGATGGAGATCCGCCAGGATCTGATCGGACAACAGGCGGGAGTCACTGAATGGGCCGAAATCATCCATAGCCATCTAAAACCGATCCTGGCTCGGATGACCTTTACCTGACGAGCACCATAGCAATAAACCGGTCGACCTGGAGGGCACATGAAGGAACCGTCTTTTACCATCGGTATCGAAGAGGAGTACATGCTGGTCGACAGGGAGAGCCGCAATCTGATCAGCCAGGCACCGAAGACCATGCTGAAAGAGTGCGAGGCGTTGCTGGTGGACCAGGTTTCACCGGAATTCCTCCAGTGCCAGATCGAGGTGGGCACCCAGATCTGCAACAGCCTCTCCGAGGCCCGGGAGAATCTCGCCTATCTGCGCCGTACCGTGGCCGGTGTCGCCGAACGGCACAACCTGGCACTGGTTGCCGCCTCCACCCATCCCTTTGGCAGACCGAGCCAACTGGAGCATACCCGCAAGAAACGCTACAACCAACTGGCCAACGACCTGCAGGAGGTGGTACGGCAGCTGGTGATCAGCGGCATGCATATCCACGTCGGCATCGAGGACGACGACCTGCGCATCGACCTGATGTCCCAGGCTACCTATATACTGCCCCATATCCTGGCGCTCACCACCTCATCGCCCTTCTGGCGCGGCCGCAACACCGGCCTGAAGTCCTATCGTATCTCCCTGTGGGACGGCATGCCCAGAACCGGCCTGCCGGACTATTTCGACAGCTACGGGGAGTACGAACGGCATATCGCGGTACTGGTCAAGGCCGGCGTTATCGAGGACGCCTCCAAGATCTGGTGGGATATCCGCCCCAGCCACCGTTACTCCACCCTGGAGATGCGCATATCCGATGTCTGCCCCCGGCTCGATGATGTGCTCTGCGTAGCGGCCTTCTATCGCTGCTGGCTGCGCATGCTCTACCGGCTCCGCCGCAGCAATCAGCGTTGGCGGCGCTATAGCCTGTTTCTGATCAACGAGAACCGCTGGCGTGCCCACCGCTACGGGATCGACGAGGGGCTGATCGATTTTGGCCATGGGACCATTGTCCAGTTTGACGAGTTGATGGATGAGGTGCTGGAGCTGTTACAGGAGGATGGGGAGTTTTTCGGCTGCCAACAGGAGCTGAACCACATGCGCACCATTGTCCGGGAAGGCACCAGCGCCCATCGTCAGGTCAGGGCTTACGAGACGGCACTGGCCGACGGCATGGAGCATGAGCAGGCACTGCGGGAGGTAGTGGGTCTGCTGATCGATGAGACCCTGGTAGGCACCGAAGCGTCCGCTGCCTGGCAGCCGTGACGGCTCAGACCGCCTCGAACCGGTGTGCAGCCACATTCTTGCGCGCATGCAACGGATCGAACACCTGACCGTTCATGGCCACGTAGATGCCGGGCGGCATCATCTGCACCGTGGCAATCGCATAACCGATATTGAAAACCGCATCGCTGTAACGCAGCCGGGCCGGCTGCATGGAGCCGACCAGGACAATGGTCTTACCCTCGATCCCCAGTAACGCCCGGGCGGTCTCCACCATGGTATCGGTGCCATGGGTCAGCAGAATGCGCGAATCCGGATCCTGGCGAATCCGCTCCGCGATCAGCGCCCGGTCTGCATCATCCATATCCAGGCTGTCCTTGCGCATCAGGGATTCCAACTCGTAATCAAAGGTGATGTTGGCTTCCCGCAACAGCTCCACAATCTGCGGTTCGCCCACCTGGAACTCACTCTTCTGATCAAAATAGATCTTGTCGATGGTGCCACCGGTGGTATAAATCTTGATCTTCATTGCGGTGTATCCCCTAGTCGTAGAGCGTCTGTCGGTTATAAAGTGATGGGATGCCATTCAGTGTATGCTGCCATACTCAACTCGGCTAACATGCAGCTATTTGCGCCGGGTGCCAATCATGCCTGAAACGCCACTGTGGACCAACCATTATGTCCGTTATTGAACTGTCGGCGGAGCTCCTGATTCTGCTATTTGTTACCGGCCTGCTGGCCGGCATGGTGGATGCAATCGCCGGCGGTGGTGGACTGATCGCCCTGCCCGCCCTGCTCGCCACCGGCATGCCACCCACCCAGGCCCTGGCCACCAATAAGTTGCAGGGCTCTTTTGGCACCTTCTCCTCGTCGCTCTATTTCATCCGCAACGACCTGATCAAGCTGGGTGAGCTGAAATTGATGATCGCCTGCACCTTTGTCGGTGCCGTGGCAGGAACCCTGGTGGTGCAGCGGATCAGCACCCAGTTTCTGGCCGGTATCATCCCGCTGCTGCTGATCGGCATGGCGCTCTATTTCCTGCTCTCCCCAACCATCAGCGACGAGCATCGCAACGCCCGTATCACACCCTGGCTGTTTTCCTTGACCGTGGGGTTTGGTGTCGGCTTTTATGATGGTTTTTTCGGGCCGGGTGCCGGTTCATTCTTTGCCATCGGTTTTGTCGGCCTGCTCGGCTTTGGGCTGACCCGGGCTACCGCCCACACCAAGGTACTCAATCTGACCAGCAATCTTGCTTCCCTGAGCTTTTTCATTCTCAGCGGTCACGTGGTCTGGAGCATCGGACTGATCATGGGAGTGGGACAACTGATCGGCGCCCGGTTTGGCGCCCGGCTGGTTCTGAAACGGGGCGTACGGTTGATCCGCCCCATGATCGTGCTGGTCTGTATCCTGATCAGCGCCAAACTGCTGCTGGAGAATTACCCGGCCCTGCTGGCCTGGAGCGGTCTCACGCAACACTGAACCAGTGGTTTGGGGAGCGGGTTCCGGGCGCTCCTCAATGGCCCGATCAGTAGAGAAATCAATCTGCCGGACAGTCCGATAACCGGACCGGAATGCCCCTTGGCGGCCAATCCGTCAACCGCTCGAAAATCTGCCAGAAATTTCAGTTAGCGCTTGACATGACAATCATAATCAATAGAATACCGGCCTTCGATTGATGCGGGAATAGCTCAGCTGGTAGAGCACAACCTTGCCAAGGTTGGGGTCGCGAGTTCGAATCTCGTTTCCCGCTCCAAACACAAAAAAGCCCGGGACCGATTGGCCCCGGGCTTTTTTTATGCGCGATTCAAAAAAGTAAAACCATCCGCGACCGATCAGTTCAGCATATCGCTCAGTTCCGACTCGTCCTCTTCAACTTGCACGGATTTATCCAGGTTTGCAATCAGGTCCAGGCCCACCCGTATGCAGGCCAGGTTGCTGCTGATATCCAGGCCGGCCCAGCGCTGTTCAGTTCCCTGGTGGCTGAGAATGTTCGCCACCTGGATAATATCTACGTAGTCCACCTTGTCCCCTTTC